>JAJCZS010000015.1 GCA_029262275.1 Deltaproteobacteria bacterium
GATAGTAGAGGCTAATTGTGAGCTATTTCAAACGGTTGAGCCAATTGTATCTGGAAGGAATTATCGTGTAATTGTAGATACAACGCAGAACTCACATGATTCAAGAATAAAGCATCATCCAAGAGATGTGCCTCCAGGAGATCAGGTTATTATACAGTTTACTAATGCTCCTGAGTAAATAAGGTTATATATTTCTAATCTAAATATAGGGAGCCTGCTATTTATATATTTAGGCTCCTTTTTTAATAATTGAGAGCCAATTATCTATTAATATATTGATTTATATGTTAAGTTGATATCCAAGTTTAATATCCAAGGAGGATTCGATGGAAATTTTCAAACGGTTATTTGTTAAGATTAGTCTAGCTTCAGTATTAACCCTTCTGTTAACAGTAGGTGCCGCATTTGCACAGACTTTCCCACAAGGTCTGATCGGTTTATCGAGCGAAGGCCCTGCAACTCTATACTCTATGGATACTCAGACTGGAGAAGCTTCCCCGATTGTAACACTCAATGGGGATGCCAGCTTTACTGGTCTATCCTACATTGAAGGTACGCTCTATGGGACGGATCTTTCGAGTTTTCCTGGATCTCAGTCTAGTGAGGATATTGGATCGATCTCTCCAGATGGAACTATTACATTTCTAGGGGACCAGGACGGCTCAAGCAACTGGTGGGGACTGGCGTCAAATGACTGCGGAGCAAATGTTTTATATAGTCACAGTCAGGACACCGGCGCTCTTGTGGTTCAGTTTCCAGACGGTACAACTCAAACTATTGGCGATGATGTAGGTGTCGTAATGGCGGGTATGGCTTATGATGACCTAGCGGGCATATTGTATGGTCACGGGGAAGATGGTTTCCTCTACACAATTTCAACAACAACAGGTGCCTTAACCTTAATTGGTGATTCAGGTTTAGGGTCAGATATCAGTGTCGGCCTTGCCTTTGACGAGATTGACCGAGTTCTATATTTCAATATGTCAGAGACTTTATATACTCTTAATGTTAACACAGGCGAACCAACATTAGTTGGTCCAAATTTGGTGTTCGATGAGCCATCTATAGATGGGCTTGCGTGGTTAGATCCGTGTATAACTCAAGAAGTTCCAACACTCTCTGAGTGGGGACTAATAGCAATGGCCGGTCTTCTTGGAATAGTCGGATTTATGGTTGTTAGAAGAAGACAAGTTGTAGCCTAAATATTAAACAAAAAAACTAAAAGCTATTTATGCAAAGGGAGCTTCGGGACTTATATCTCGTTAGGCTCCCTTTTTTTGTGATCAACATATATCAAATTTGAACTTCTTATAAAAACCCCCTTGTGGCTTTTCTAACTATCCTTTATCCTGGCTAATAAGATCAATAATTAAGGAGATAATTGTATTGAGTAACGCTGAAATAAATAAACCACACCACGACGAATCAGCAGCCATGTCTTATAAACTGTTGAGGACTATAGTTGGTTTTTTGGGTATGACGCTTCCCATAATAGTTGTGGTTGGGGCATATCTTATAGATGGACAGGGCTTTCTGAATTCGATTAGCAGTTACTACCACACAAGTATGCGCGATGTGTTGGTTGGTATCCTTTTTATCACAGCAGCATTTATGTTTACTTATAATCCTGAGGATTATCCAGATGGGTACATTGATAATATAGCGGCCTATTTAGCGGGCATATTTGCAATTGGGACAGCGGTGTTCCCTGCAGCTCCCGGAAAAGCTATATGCACTGTTGAATCTGTGGGGCCGAGTATTCAAATACTTGGTTTCTCAATAGAGATAAACACACTCCATACTATTTTTGCTGCAGGGTTTTTCATAGTTCTTACTATTTTTTCTCTGTTCTTATTTACAAAGTCTAAACATGAAAAGGATGCCGGATGGACACCTAAGAGAAAGAGAAATCTGGTATATATAGTATGTGGCATAATAATGGCTGCAACCCTTATTCTAATTCCAATATATTATTTTCTAAGGTGCAATTATCCTGGTTTACAAGCTCTAAACCTAGTGTTCTGGTTAGAGTTTATAGCATTACTCGCTTTTGGCGTTTCCTGGTTCACAAAAGGAGAGAAATTCATATTTAAGGATTGAAATTATCTTGAATGGTTATAAAAATATTACATATTGTTTCTCAACTAATAATTTGATATGATAATAAATAAGTTTTATTACAATCTTGAGAACATCTTTATCTACAAACGTGTTTATATACAAAGGAGGAGTAAGATGGCGAATAAGTTTATTCTTTTTCTACTCATGTTTAGTATATTTCTGCTTTTTCCTGGCATAAGTAATTCACAGCCAAACCAAGCCTGTCAGCTGATTCAGCTAACTGATACTGAAAGAGATTCAAGAGATGCTGATGTATGTGGAGATGGAACCGGTGTGATATTTACTTCACGTGGAGATATCTTAAATAATGGCCACCCAGAACAGGAAGATATATTTTTTGCAGATATTACAGACCCGTTTAATCCCGTTTTTTATCAACTAACCAACACTCCTGAGAATGATGATCGACCCTCAATAAGTGATGACTGTACTTTTGTATCCTTTGATTCTGATGCAGATTATACAGGTATGAATGCTGCTGGTGAAGATGAAATGTTCTTAATAAACATAAGCGATCCGAACAACCCTCTGTTTCTCCAGCTTACACCTAACATAGCCAATAGCAGCATTGGGGGAAATATAAGTGGTGATGGAACAAAAATTGTTTTCCAAAGTAATCGTGATTACACCGGTATGAATGGCGATGGTAGTCGTGAGTTTTTTGTTTTTGATTCATTAAATATTCCAATTCCTATTGGACAAATGACTAATGATCCTAATGCTGATGGAAGCATTATCCAAAATCCTACGGCCGATTTTGACGGAACCAGGGTGGCATTTGTTTCAACTGAGATGTATATACCGCCAAACAATATTCCAAATGGAGCGCGACAGCTATTTCTAGTAGATGTTTTGTATAATCCTCCAAACCCCATTGTGACGGATGTCTTTCAGATAACAAATTTGCCAAATAACGATTTTAGTTCTACATCACCAACATTTACTCCCAATGGTAACTACATACTATACGGTTCGAATGATAATACAGGAGGAATGAACCCTGATGAAGAAAGAGAGCTTTTCTTGGCTAATGTTACAAATCCTAACGCACCTGTAATTACACAAATAACGAAATCTCCGACGTTCACTACTTCAAGTGGTGCAATTAACACCGATGCAACATCGGTTGCCTTTATAACTAGGAGTGTAACTTTTTCGAATGGTGAAGATGAGGAAATAATATTAGGTGATACGAATGATCCTAATAATCCATCGTTTATTTCATTAACACGGTTCTTAGCAGGAAATGATATAGATAGTTTATCAGCATCAAATGATTTGTTCTATATGGCTTTTGAGAGTGACTCTCCAATAATCGGCAATAACCCGGATGAGAGTGATGAAGTCTTTCTACTTATCAATGATGATTGTGGTTTTGCTATCGGAAGAGCTATTCCAACTATGTCCGAATGGGGCTTAATTGCAATGGCTGGGCTTCTCGGAATAGTTGGTTTTATGGTTATCCGCAGAAAACAGCTTGCTGCTTAAAAATTTAACAATTCATATTAAAAATTAGAAAGGGAGCTTGGTACATACAGTGCCGGCTCCCTTTATTTATGTTTTAAGGACAAGTAAATAGATCACTCACAGTGCCAGTGTATTTTGCTGTTGGATAATTTTGCATAGCAGCAGTAGTCGTCCACTCATATATTCCAAAGAATTTATTGGGAGCGTTTATATTACTCTCATCCTCATCAAACCACTCAAAGTAGAAGGACTGGATCTGATTCGTACACGCCCAACTCTTATAAGTGTTCAACATTGTAGTCAGATCAGTATATAAGGAAGAGTCGTTTGCTCCAGGATTAGCACCATTTCCGGTCGTATATCCAGTCTCGGCTATAAATGATTTGCCAAGACATGCCATGGGCGTATTTGTCTCATACCAGCCGGTGATGCTCACATCAACACATTGTGGTGCAGTGTTACACCCGGCAGGTGTATTGGCGCCAGTACATACTATTGTCGGCCCAGGTGGGCTTTGACCCTTGGCGGGGCAATAGAGATCAAACCCGACTAAGTCTATATCTGAGGCATTGCAGTATTCCTCAGCTGTTGGGCTTGTAGGAGCGGTTGGAATGCCGACCAATGTTGTAGCAATCTTCACATCGCTTCCTCCAGTGATACTATTTAAAGCTGTACGCAGGTTGGTAGCAGCCATTCCCAAAAGTGATGGGCTACATGGTGTGCAGCCGAAACTACCGTTTACCTCGTTGCCTAGAATGATTCCAACAATTGTGCCGTCCTTAATGTGCGGTTCAAGAGGAGTTATGTATGGGCTATACTGTCCTGTAAGATAGGTCGTTGCAAAGCTCGCATCACTTGCAAGCATAGAAATTGTAGCGTTCTCTGTTCCGACTACAACTTTTACACCTTGTTTGCTTGCAGCCTCAGTTACGCTGTAGTTTGGAGAGTAGAGCCTTAAGATGTCAGCTCCTACAGAGCTCATCTGCGTGGTATCCACTTCATAACACGCAACGCATTCATCTAGTGTGCAAAATGGATTGGGGCTCCCAGTACATGCAGGCATAGGAGCGCTTGGGATATTTTTAAACGCTGCATTAACATCGCATCCATCCATTGAAATATCACGGTTGTTTCTGCACCTAGACACACTTGTCCACGAGTAATCTACTCCGAACTGTCCCCCACTAAAGATCGTTGCTGATCCTGCACCCAGACCACCTCCGTTATCATCACCGCCAGTGTTATTATTAGAGTTGTTGCATCCGCCAACACTGCCCAGGGTAATAAATCCCAGTAATAGGGCTATAGATAAAATTTTGGAAATATTGATAGACTTTTTCATTGAAATCCCTCCTATGAGAATATTATACCCTTGATATGGGTAACAGAACCACTCACCTATATTCCTAGTTTGATATAAAATTATCTTGCATACGATCGTTCGATTATGGTATAAAACTTTTAGGACGGTAGGTCGTTCAATCTAAGAATACTCCTTAGGGGAGTTGTGCCATTATAGGAGGGCTTTGATATGAGAATATCAATTCTTATTCCCATCTTGTTTCTTTCTATATTATTTGTCGTAGCTTTTAGTGATGAGTCTTCCGCTCAGACGACGTCACCTTGGCTCCAACAAAACAGAAGTAAGATAAGTGAGCTTGAGAATAAGCTAACTACTCCAAGTGAGATTAATGTAACTGTCAGACAGGGCCAAGTAGTGAGGGTCACTGGAGGGGCTAGGAGATTTTCAAGGCCGGTTGATAATATTGATCAGGTACTTATAACCAAATTTGCGGGCAATTTTGAGTGTCTTGATAAAACCGGAACTAATAGAGCTGCTAACTACGTCGATACTCATGAACTTAAAGGGTTTTGGTTCTTAGATAAAAACAATTCGAAAAGCGCCAAGGGTTATAGAGGATATGCTGCAATAGAGGGCGCTTTTGATGATACTGACAGAGTTATGTATAACTCGCAAGAACTTGTTCAGTTCTGCGAGGGGCCTTTGTTCCCAGAGGGGGAGATTACAACTATTCCTCTGGAACGGAGTATTGAGTTAGGAGCATTATGTGTAGGAGAAAAAAAAGGTTCTATATGGGTCGATTTTGATTTTGTGTTGTATGAGGTAGTGAACTCAGATAGTTATACCTTGAACCTCACCTGTGATAACAGGCTGACAAAGGCTAAAAGGGCTGCAAGGAAAACTGCCGACGGCAGGTTTATACAAAGATGTCCAGAAGGAATGCACATAAACGGCACCCATAATGAGGTTGCTTATACAAGAACCACCAAACCCAAATATTGCAGAGGCTCAGAGCGTGCGCAAAAAGTCATGCGTGAACATGAAGCGCCTGCATCTAATGTTTATGAAATGTGGTGTCCGGACAACTACTTTATAAAAAACAGCGATATGCAATTCTCGATTTCTACCCAGCGCTATCCGTCGGGTGAATATCTGTGTTATCCATACCGATACACATGGACTCAAAAGAAAGGCTAAAAATCTAATATAAATCCTATGGAGGTGAAGTATGCGTAGTAGAATCTTGAAGTTGTCAGTGGTTTTCATTTTGATGTTGAGTTTTGTAGCTGTCGGATGTGATGCAGACACATGCAAAAGCCTGAAAGCTCAACTTAATAACCTTGTAGGTGATATTGACAGAATCGCTGAAGAGAGGAGGAAAGTTGATGCGGAAGGTAAAGATATGGGAAGAGCTATGGAACTGTTCCAGGAGGAACAAAACTTGAGAAACAGGTTTGCATCGACTGCAGCAGATTATATTGCAAAAGGATGTGAGGAGAGGACAGGTGATGTTCCAACACTTCCTCCAATGATGCCGGTTACAGAAACTGCATTTGAGTAAGACTGAGTTTTGAACAAAGTTGGAAGTGAGAACATAGAGTTTCAGTATTCAAAAGGAGGGAATATATGAAAGTAGCTAAAAGTAGTCTTTATTTATTTCTTATGATGTTTTTAATTATAGGTTTTGTAGCATGCGAGGACGAAGGTCCGGATCCTGCACCTACACCTGTACCAGTAACACCACCACCGCCAACACCTACACCAGTGCCTGCACCGTGTCCTTGTGATCAAGGGTGTTGTGACAGCTCAGGCCAGTGTGAGTCGGGATGGCATTGTATGGATTTCCCTGTAGTGAAACAAAATCCTGTTGATGGTGGTATGGAATGTACTTTTGAGATAAAAGGCATTGACTGCATGGACTGCTGCAACGTGTTTGCAGCAAAGCTTCAGGGTCAAGGAACCAGTCCGATTAGAGAGAATTCCACACTGGATCGCTCAAACTCGAGTAAGGATGTCCCAGCAAGACAGATAGGAACTATTAGCTCTTCAGGAGCCGGCTGGGAGACTTCTCAGGATACCGGGTTTGGATGTCAGGGTAATCCTATTGGCTGTGGCAATGGTAATTACACTGCTGTTTTAATCTTCCCGGAGGCTTGTCCTGAAGTAGTTGAGCTTTGTTTTAGATTACCGTAAATAGAATATATAAAGGGGGCCAAAGCAGATGTTCTTTCGGCTCCCTTTTCTTTTACTGTCATTTCATTTTTGCAATTATGATCCACATATCAAATCATGAGCAAGTTTATTAGCGTTCCTGTTCAAATCTTGACACTAAATGCTGCATTTACTACTATTGCTATATACAAATATGTCTATGGAGGAGCAAGGATGGCTGATATGATACGAAGGAGTTTAACTTATTCTTTTATTGTTTTTTTCTGCTTTGCATTCATCGCTGAGGCTCAAACGCCTACTATCATTACAAATGAACAGACACTTTCCAGAGATCAAAACCTAGTTATTAACGGAAGTTTTGAAGAGCCTCATCTTGAAGAAGGAGATGATTTTGGCGGTTTTTTACCAGGAGTTGACGGCGATGGGTACTACTTTCTTTCACCAATTAATACAGTAGACACTCCGATAGCCCAGCCCGATGGATGGACAATCTCTGGTGGAGGCACTTTATCGTACGGCAGATGGGGGAACAATATAAATTCAGTTTCAAATATGGGTGTCACCCTCCCTATAGCTGGACAGGCATGGTCTTCAACGGAAATACACGGGGAAAGGTCTATATACCTTGGTAACCAAACCCCGCTTGCCATTTCAGAAGAACCTACATTCATGCCTAATGGAGAAGTAGTCTTTACTACTCCGCCCATAATTACTCTTAAACCCGAATATGGACCTGATCCGCTCCAGATCAGTCAGAATGTAGAAGGGTTCGTACCCGGCGGCGTGTACAGAATGAGCTTCTGGGTTTCAGGAGAATGGAGTAATAATGGATTTGCTACTTCGGAGTTCGGAACAACTGCGGGTGACGGAATTGTGGGTGTACTTATTGAGGGGTATGAGATCTTGTATCTGGCGATTCCTGCTGGAAATTCCAAAGAACCTGCCGGTGCACCACATGTTTTCGGCACAGATGAGTTTCATACATACACTCTGGAATTTGTAGCAAGCGATACAGAAATGGAAATTTCCTTTATGAATTGGGGACACTTTGACTCTCTTTCCGATACAATTGGCTGGGAACGAGGACAGTCTACAGAACTGATTATGGATGACATAATTATTAACGGAATAAGAAACGTGCCTACTCTTTCTCAATGGAGCATGGTCGCCCTGGCTGCTATTTTGGGAATAGCTGCATTTATAGCCTATAGAAGAAAACAATTGACTACGTAAAATTTAATAATACAAATTTAAAATTAGAAAGGGAGTTTGGTTCTGGTAGAACAAGCTCCCTTTTATTTATCTTGGTGCTATACTCATCTCAATCTTGTGTAGGAGGCGACAACAATGGAAATAGATCAAAAAACATATGATGAGATTGCAGAGATTATTCACAGTGACCAAAGCCCGGTTGGGATTGATGCCAAAAAGACGCACATTCTAATTCTTCACAAATTAACTCAGATCGAAAAAAGATTAGAGGCTCTAGAGAGCCACCAGAAGTCTGATAATAGCTGATAAATTCTTGTTGATTCCGGATATTTATATGTTATTGTGGGTGTAGGCGGTGGGGTGATTTATAACTTTTTCGTATCATACCACTCAAAACTATATCGGAGGTCTTCCATGACTAGACTGTTACTATTGGCATTGCTGCTAGTTCCGGCAGTTTCATTTGCAAATGATGTGTATTCTCCTGGGCCGGGTGCAGTGTGTGATAAAGTGGGACAAGCGTGCTTTGATAAAGAGGGGGCTTCAATTGGAATAACAAAGGACGAATTTGGTCAGACGGCGGCTGACAAACTGGCAAGTGCCATAGAGGAAGTAGGCGATGATTGGGACCCGACTGAATTTACCCTTAGCGACGGAGTTTCATGTAATACGACAAAGAAGGTTTGTGAAGATTCTTCAGGAGAGATGGCCACTAAGATGACTATTGCTCTTTTTGGAAACACTGCGGTTAATAACTCTGAGGGCTCCACAAAAAAAACTGTGGCAGAGGGTCAATGCAAGCTGTACAATAAAAAAAGTGACAACAACAAGTTTAAAGGCAGCTGCACGATAGGACAGAAAGTCTCTGATGACTCTACTGAATATGTTATAAAACTTGGAGACGGCGAGACTTATCGTTTTGAGAAGATGGCTGAAGGATATCAAGTAGAAACACCAGAGGGTATGTCTAATAATCTGGCCACTATGACCGATCACGGAGATAAAGCAGTATTTAAGTGGGGTAAATGGCAGCTTACGGCTAAAGTAAATTAATAAAACAGCGGGGGACTTAGGTCCCCTTTTTTATAATCAATTTCTATGAAAAAAATACTAATACTTATTCTCTTCCTTAGTTCTGTAACTCAAATTTCTGCCCAAGAAATAGAATTTGAGACAATCGATTATAAGGCCTTTAATGCATCCTTGATGACTGGTAAATATAAGGACTCAGATTGGAGAGATGATCCTGTGATAGTCTCATTGAAATTCGTAGGACCCTTTGAAGGTCTCAAGCAGACTATTGTTAGAAACAACGATAGCCCAGAGTCTTCTGATATAACTGAGATTATAATAACCAACAAAGGGCTTTTAGATGATTCAGTGATGGGCGTTAAATATGAGCTTTCATTAAAGAGAACAAACAATGTCTGGCTGATCGAAAGCGCAGCTAGGGCAGTGAAATGCTGGCAGGGCAGGGGACACAGTGATTACTCCCCGGAGCCTTGTAAGTAACCCTACTATTTCCTTCCACCAAAAAGTGCTATCTCAAACTGTTTGAAGAAGCAATCCACATCCCTAAAACCTATCTCTCTTAGCCACTGGCACTGCTCATCAACCATAACAAGCTGGTCTTCGTCTTTATCGGGCCTGTTTTTAAAGCCCTCAAGTATTTCTTCTCTTTTAGAGTCCGGATTGGATTTTAGTTGGTAGGCGTACAGGTGGTCCGCAAAGTATTCATCAAAAAGTTTGCTAACTTCAAGGGTGCTGGACTCTACGTGCTCTAGATTTAGGAATATCCCGTCTGGGCTTAATAGATCACATATTTCAGAATAGAGCTCTTTTTTGCGCTGGTCGGGTTGGTGATGAATGGCGAATCCTGAAATGACTATATCCAAGGGCTTCTCTAACGTCACAGTCTCAAGCCATGCTGAAGTTGAGAAATCAGCTTTCAAGATACTGGAATTAGGAGTATCTCCAAGGTTCTTTCGCGCAGCATCAAGCATAGGGTCTGAGAAATCTATGAAAATACCCTCGGCTTTTGGAAAGCTCGCTAATAGAAATCGTCCCAGAATCCCATCCCCGCAACCTAGATCTAAAATCTTAGATGGATTTGGGTGCCAGTTCTCAATAATGCTTGCAATAATTCCAAGCTGAAGCTCTGTCCCAGGAACAGCTCCTCTCTCTGATTCGAGAAAATACTTAGCGTTTTCCTCTATTTCCCATGAGCTTTTTGTTTTAGTCATTTTATCCTATATAAATCTTATCATTTGAACTCTTGATTACAATTCGGGTCTTATGATAAGATGAAACCATGATACGGCTGCAACATAACAAAAGGGGGAGACCAAATTTGAAATACAGATTACCGATTTATATAGCTGCACTACTTTTAAGTGGACTATTCTTTCTAACAACCACGCAAGACGGGTTTTCACAAGAGAGTGTAAGCCTTGGGTGCTGTAAAACTGTCAAAGGCACCCCTGCCTGTGTAGGCTGTGGGGAGGAAGGGGCCAATTGCGCGGTGGACGGCTCCCTTTGTGTAGAAACGGACTCTTTCACACTAGATGAAATTTGCATCGAAAGCTCAGTAGCCGGCGAGGCTGAATGTCGCCCGCCCGAGGGCAGTGGTTGCTGTGTTGATTCTCAAGACAAGTGTACTGATGAAAGTTTTGATACGTGTACCGGTCAGCACTGGTTTGAAGGATCGGCTTGTTCTACTGTTGCTATGTGCTCACCTACACTACCGTCATACTATACAGATAAGATCATAATAGTTCTTGCTATTCTTATTGTATTAGTGCTACTAGTTCTATTTAGAAGAAAAAGGCCTGGGGCTTAATCTAGCTTCTCTGCGTTTAATTCTATTATATTGCCATCAGGGTCGCTGATATGCAGCTGGGGCCATGGGGCAGGGCTGTCGGGTGTAGCTACGTGAGGCACTCCCGCTTCTTTTACAGTCTCAAGCGCATTCTTGTAACTCCTTACACGAAGAGCAAAGTGGCCATGATTGGGAACTACCTTTGTTGTGCCTCTAAGGGTTGAGGAATCAGGAACAAGCATTAAATGGAGCTGCCTTCCTTCACCCAGATCATACCAGGCTACTTTGAAGGAAAAATTAGGGCTCTCAATCTCTTTTAGTCCAAGTATCTTTGTATAAAACTCCTTAGAGCGATCAAGGTCCGTAACATTTATAGCTATATGATGTAACTGAATTACCTCCACCATAATTTGGCCTCCCATTGTTTTTGAAACCCTTATTAAAATATTAACTTGAATATTGTATAGTTGCTATATATTAAATAGCGAGAAGAAGTAGGAGGAATATATATGTCGACATTGAATATAGCGATTGCAAATTTCTACATAGCTCATAACGAAATATTTGCTGGCAATTTAGCCCCTATGAAAGAAATCTGGTCTCATGCAGATGACGTAACCTACATGAGCCCAATTGGCGGAATACTTGTTGGATATGAGGCTGCGATTAACTCATGGCGCAAGCAGGCTGAACTTAAGCTGGGCGGCCACGTTGATCCCATAGACATGCAGATAGTACAAAGTGAGGACATTGGCGTTTGCTATAACTATGTCCGGGGCACAAACTATGTTGTTGACGGCAAAGAAGTACATCCCAACATAAGGGCCACAACTGTGTACAGAAAAGAGGGTGACTCATGGAAAGTAATCAGCCATCATACAGATTTGATGCACTGGCTAGAGGAAGAAGTTGTATAAGATGTTATATTTCTCTGCTATGAAAAAAATAATCTTATTCTCAATTATTATTTTGCTACCAATAATCTCTTGTTCCAACAATAATAATAAAAACGAAGAGTATCTTGAGCTGGGATATGAAAGTATTGTGAGTGGAGATTATAACGCTGCGCTAAATTATTTTAATCAAGCTTTAGAAATAGATCCCCAAAGTGTAGAGGCATATAACAATAGAGGTGTTGTGCTTGGCATTATGGGTGACTACAGCTCTGCGCTTGCAGATTTTAATAGATCAATACAAATCGATCCGGATAATGCCGAGGCCTACAAATCAAGAGGGATTACCAAACTCTATCTTGAACAAAAAGGTGCTGGCTGCAAAGATCTAAATCAAGCAGCAAGAATGGGATATCCTAATGGATTTGATCTAGTAAATGAATTTTGTGCTAAGTAATATGAGAAACACAATTCTGCTCCTCTCTATTCTTCTATTCCCCATTCTATCTTGCTCTGATACATCTGAGGACTACGTAGCTAAGGGGTATAACAAAATAGAGGCCGAGGACTATGAAGGAGCATTGCTGGATTTTAGCAAAGCTATTGAACTTAGTCCTGATAAGCCAAATGTATACATCAATAGAGCAATAGTTAAGCGCAAATTGGGCAATAATAAGGGTGCAATAAAAGACTACAATAAAGCTGTTGAGCTAGATCCAAATGAATCCACTGCATATCTGAATCGAGGCCATCTACAGTTCTCTATGGGAGATTATGATGCTGCAATTGAAGATTACAGTATGGCAATAGAAGTGTCCCAAGGTGACTCAAATTATAAATATGCCCACTATTACCAAAACCGGGCAAGGGCACGAATTAAGGTCCATGACTATAAAGGGGCAAATGCTGATTACAAAACGTATATGGAGATAATTACAGCCCAATAAAATTCAATCATGTCCCGGTCCACATACTGTTTTGATTAGCCGGCCTATACTGTAGTTTTATCTTTATCTATATATAGTATAATTGTCTAAGTTTTAAAGGAGGATGTGAGAAAATGAAAAGCTTAAAAACTATTTATATAACACTTTTAATGGTGTTCATGGTCTTGTTTGGTATTGAGACCACATGGGCACAGCCAGAAGAAGCAACATTTAATTTCACTGGAGGACAACAGTCTTTTGTCGTACCCCCCGGTGTTAATACAATCAATATTCAAGCATGGGGAGCACAAGGAGCGGATGCTAGTGTTGTAGGCCTAGGAGGCTTAGGAGGCTTTGCGCAAGGAAACTTGACTGTTACACCTGGACAAACACTTGAGATATTTGTGGGGGGTCAAGGAACTCCGGTAGATGATCAGAATTTCGGCGGCGGTGGTTTTAATGGGGGAGGAGATGCAAGAGGTGGAAACAATATTGGTAACGAACGTGGGGGTGGGGGTGGAGCCTCGGATGTTAGAGCGGGAGGAACTGAATTTAGTCAGCGAGTAATAGTCGCAGCAGGTGGTGGTGGAGCTAGTGGAACCGAAACTCGCTTTGGCGGCGCAGGTGGAGGATTGACAGGAGGAGATGGAGGCGTTGAGACAGGATTTGGAGGAACACAAACCACAGGGGGTCTCGGGGCTTTCCCTTCTTGTCTAGATGGGGAATTTGGTCTCGGAGGTGATAGTTCATTAAGTGCTAGCTGTGCTGGTGGCGGCGGTGGTTGGTATGGCGGCGGCGGCGGAGCCGGTGCCGGTGGTGGTTCTTCATACATAGATGGTGTAGAAAATGGTAGCACTACACCTGGATTAAGGGAAGGAGACGGCTTGATAATTCTCTCATATACACCTGTTGCTACTAGTGTCCCAACCCTATCTGAATGGGGTCTTATTTCCATGGCAGGGCTTCTTGGAATCGTAGGATTTATGGTTATCAGAAGAAGGCAAGTTACTGCTTAAAATCTAAAAACAAAGTTATAATTCAAAATTCTTAAAAGGGGGTTTGACACAAGTAGTGCGAGACCCCCTTTTTTTATTTGCTTATAATTCAAACTTAAACCAACAATAGTCTCCTCGTAAACACCAAATTATCTCAATTAAGTTTTATCTTCAACTCATAATCAAGTATGTTAGTTTCAGAACACGGAGGGCCTAATGTTTAGATCAATTACATATTCACTGGTTATTTTGTTTATTAGCGGGCTATTTCTCACTTCAGCATACTCTGAAGGGAACCATATTTTTACTGAAGAGGAAGCTAAGCAGCTTAGGTACTCAGACAAGGAGTGGGGCAAGGAAACCGTCTCTAAACACGAGCCTGATACTCTGGATCGTCCGAGCATTACATTTGAAGAGCCTGATGTGGTGGATACTAATAAAGGGCCAACAATTATAGCAGTGGATCCGACAAATGTGTTCATAGTTATAAAGCAAAACGATTCACCTCTAGATCCTGGGACACTAAAAGTCTGGGGCGAGAAGTTCTTTGTTCATATAGATGTAACTGACCGGGTCTTAAAATACTTCAAAACTAACAAAGATGGTGCCATACTTCACGCCAAGGGAATCCATATTCCAAAAGGGCATTATAAAGTAGGCGTTAGCATTGCTGATGTGAACGGCAACAAGATGGAGAAGAAATACCGTCTTAAAGTTGAGTAATTGTTTAATCCCAAATGTAGTACCATGCCCAGAGCTAACAATTTAATCCGTCATATAGTATTATTGTTTTAATATTGATCTCTTTAGGCGGAGGATAATATGAGAAACTTATTACTATTGTCAATTGTAGCTATAACTACTAGTTTTGTAGTTAGTGTGACCGCCTTTTCTCGCTGTGAACCAACAGGTTCTGACCAGTTTGAGTGTAATTCCTTTGAGCCTAACCCCGATCCAGACGGCATACAGCAAAACGCTAATAACAATGGTGTTCAAGTGCACGTACTTGATGATGGCAATATAGATACAAATAATTTCTCAGCAATTACTGTAGGCAACGGCCCTAACCATATAGAAGTTATGAATGCCACTGTAATAGGGCTTAGCCGGGCGATTAATGTTGGCACTAATTCTGATGTGATTATCATACAAAATGCTCACCTGGAAGGAGAGGGCGCAGTTTTCTTCTTAGATGCTGGTGACGATAATTTGACCATTACGGATTCTACTATCATTACCACTGTAGGCGGTGTGACTATTCCTGTGGGCGACGGGAATGATACAGCAGTGATTACTGGGAGCAATATTATATCAGGCCCTGGTATAAGTCGTTCATTCACAGGCGGCCCTGGAATGGAAGATCTCACTATTATGCACTCCACAATTACGAATACTTCCGCAGATGCTACCGTTTCTCTGGGGGTAGATGATGATAAGGTCTTTGTCTCCCATTCAACAATCACTAATATTACAGATGATTTCCCACTTATAGGTGCAGCAGGAAACGACCTGCTAACTATTGGGACTGCAGCCGTAATACCAGGGGGAATTGATTGTGACGGAGATATGTCAGTGGGTTTTGATACATTAATCTTTGCAATGGAAGTTCCTGCAAGCCAAATAGAGGCCCTGACTGAGCAGATTGAAAATCTTCCTACGCCTGAAGGTTCTATAACAATTAACAATATTTTCTATGAATACAGGAATTGCGATGTTATCGAAGCCGATCTAGGTATAGCAGAGCCAATCCCCGCATTGTCAACATGGGGACTTTTTGCGATGGCAGTATTGCTTGGTATAGCAGGATTATTAATTGCAACAACAAGGAGAAGAAATGCCGTCTCTTAGTTGGGTAACAATATTATTTAGCTCTCATGCGGTTGTTCCGAGGATTGTGCTCAACTTCAGCCAAGCCCAGGGCTTCTAAGAGTGGAGGCATATACATTCCGAAGCGGCCCCGAAGTCCTTTCTTTAGTCCATACCAGCCGCCAACAGGATTATCTTTGGATCGCGCCCATGCTTCTACTGTGTCATCTTTGGCTTGTTTTTGCTCATCAGCGCTGCCTAGCAGCATCCAGTCGCCGTGTTTTTTGAGCATCTTGTGTAGATCATCCACGGCTCTACGGTCATAGAGCAGGGTTGTTTTCCCTACTACACATACAATTACTTCCTTGCCATCTTTCTCGCCGTAGTGCATCTGATACTCAGATGTAAGTGGCGGTGTTTTAAGTTGCCATGGGTCCTCTGGTGTACCCGTACCTTTAACTTTTGTCATCTTCAAGCGACCTCTCTATTTCATTATTTGAACATATAATTCAGTAGCTAAATTATACTATGTTTCTAGTGCCAAAACTATAGTGTTATAATACGGCTGCATATGTTATCTTATTCGCAACCTCTATGGATGGAGCTTGCATTTGACCAACACAACCCGCTTCTGGCTCACAACTTTAATCCCCTTTGGCCTAGGCTATTTCATCAATATGGTATTTCGCTCTGTAAATGCTGTACTTGCACATCCTATTATGCATGATCTATCTCTAAATCATGTGCAGATAGGTTTTATTACCTCAACTTTTGTACTGGCCTTTGCTATATTTCAAATACCTCTTGGGTTGATTACTGACTCCTGGGGCGCCAGGAAAACCCAAGTCACGCTTTTTATAGTTGGTGCTGTTGCAATAGTACTCTTTGGTCTTTCTTCGAGTGTTACCTCACTCTCTATAACAAGAGCTCTCCTTGGTATCGGAATGGCCGGAAGTTTTATATGTGCTGTGAAGGCTATAACCGATAGGGTAGAGCCAGATAAAATCCCATACTACACTGGTATAATCCTGGCCTTTGGCGGTGTAGGAGCACTGGTTGCAACTACACCAGCAAAGCTGTTTCAGTTGGACTTTGGCTGGAGAACACTGTGTATTGCTCTAGGGGTGCTAACTTTTCTTATAGCTGCGCTTATTTTCATAGTAAATAAGGACAATAAAACTGGGTCAGAAAAAGAGAATATAGGGGAGAGTCTAAAGGGTTTAATCTCTGTATATAAAAACGGCTTTTTCTGGAGAATCTCGCCTCTTTTAATTTTCTCCTTGGGCGGATTTATCGCTATGCAGGGACTTTGGCTAGGGCCTTGGCTTACTCGAGTGGATGGGTTTTCTCACCTACAGAGTGCAAATTACTTGCTCGTTATAGCAGTGTCTATGATATTTGGCTTCTTAAGCGGTGGGCTGTTTTCAAATATTTCAAAAAAAATGGGTATAACACTTGCAACTGTTGTTGCTGTGGGAATAGGTATTCACATACTCACTATGATGACTATTGCCGTGAGTATATTAACAACACACTACATCATATGGTTCATTTACGGCTATTTTGCACAGGTAACTCTTGTTAACTACTCAATTCTGGCTCAGCATTTCGGGCCTAAAATAAGTGGACGTGCACTAACAGCTGCAAATATCCTTGTTTTCTTTTTTGCATTCGTTGTTCAATACTTATTTGGTGTCGTGGTTCATTACTGGCACAAAGCATATGGAATGAATGATAACGGCGGCTTTATTCTTGGCCTCTGGGTACTGATCATTCTTAATAGTCTTGGGCTTATTTGGTATGTGATCTACCGGCCTACTTCAAAACCTAGGACTTAGTTTCTCTATAAAAGTCTATGTAATTCCAAAACGTTCTAAGTATAATATATAGCTATATAGGGCAAATAATGACTCGATTAATCGTAGTACTTGGATCACTAATATTTCTAGGGCTTATAGCTGTAATCTTTTTTGAATTCGGCTATATCCGCCTTAACTATCCCGATAAGGCTATATACCCAGTGCACGGGCTTGATATATCCCACCATCAGGATGTGATAGACTGGGATATACTTGCGCGCGAGGACATAAGCTTTGTATTTATCAAGGCCACTGAGGGCGGGGACCATAAGGACAGACAGTTTAAGCGCAATTGGGAAAGTGCAGGGGATATAGGCATAGTGCGAGGGGCATATCACTTTTTTACTTTCTGTAAAACTGGAGTGGAGCAGGCCCGAAACTATATTGAAACTGTTCCAGTAGAAACTAATACACTTCCGCCTGTAATAGATCTTGAGTTTGGTGGAAACTGCAGCGCAAGACCATCACGAGAAGAAGTGCTATCTGAAATAGCTGATTTTTCACGAATTGTTAAACAAAAATACGGTAAGACTCCTATTATTTATGCCACAAACCAGTCCTACAAATCCTTTTTAGAAGATGAGACTGTTGAGTATCCAATATGGATTCGCAATATCTACCATAAGCCCTCACTTCCAGATGGAAAAGAGTGGACTTTCTGGCAGTATGCAAATAGAGGAAGGCTGTACGGAATTAAAGGATTTGTGGACTTCAACGTTTTTAACGGAAGCCCACAAGAGTTTGAGACATTCGTCTCTTCTTTTAAATAGTGGTTTTAAGCAGCGTTTTTATCTTCTACCTTAAAGTTGTCCATTTGAAGAACATTGTCTTCAAGCTTCGTTACTCTTTTGTATAGTCCTGTTTTGGTAAAGACTTTACAAATGTAGTATTCCGTTTCCAAGGAGCCTCGTTTGTTCTTCTTCTCAAAGGCCATAGTGCACACAAGCTGCTCGCCGTGCTGTCTTGCGCGCCTAAGCTCTGTGATCCAGACTTTTGAATAAGGCTTCTCGCTGTCTAGCTGTCCGGCTTTTAGCACTTCTGATACCTCACCAGTATTGCTATCTATCATTTGAAGTGAGTGCCAGTCATAGCCAAGATATTTATCATGCTTTTTCTTGATTTTAAATACGTTTACGAATATTTTCTTGCTCTCTGGACACAGTATCACATCCTCATAAGTGAGCTGTTTGCTCTCAGGGGTGATCTTGTGATACTCGTTTTCAGTGAAATGCCTTGCATATAAGCTCTTTACGCCAAACCCGTCACCAAGCTGCTCATAGAAGTGTGCTAGAAACTGTTCGCTCTCAGGCTCAAAATAGAGCTCCAAAAAGCGTTCTTCAGGAGAAATCCCGATTGATTGCCATTGATTTGTCATTTTCTTCCGACCTTTTAAGTATCAAGAGATACAAATTAAGCATCAATCAATACTTTGTGTATTTTTTCTCAGAAGGCGACCCAGCCTGTCCGAAAAAATGTTTACTAATAAATCTAAAATAGAAACGCATACGGTTTTGGAGCCGACACATTTCAAACCCATAACTATTATAATACAAAAGTTGGTGCTTTGTGAAGGGGAGAATTAAAAAAGATTAAAATTTTATAGAGGCATTTTATATGCTACACTGATATATAAGACATAGGAGGCGGTGAGAGAGTCTTGAAAAAAATTTCCTTTACTATATTTCTTGCCCTTATTCTTACGTTTCCTCTCATTTCCATAGCCCAGACGTGGGATTCTATTAAAAAACAGTTCATTCCTGAGGATATTGCAGAAAGACCTCCAGAGGTTTCTGCTCCAGACGATTATGAAAGGGACACTTTCACGCGTGAGAACTTCTATAATAGAAGTGCCGGCACTAGACAGTATAGAAGAACTATGATGGCACCTACCAAGAGTATGGAATTTGAAGTTATAAACCCTCTAGATCAAAAAACCAGCGATGATGGACCTACCACTCAAGCTCATATTATTGAGAAAGACGGCAAAGCAGTAACTGTAATTTCCATCGACAAAGATTCCGAATCCGAGTAACAAAGAGAACTCTAGCTAGATTCAAAATGGGGGGGATGGACATTATAATACCACTTAACTTAAAATACACCTATCCGCAGCCTCTTATCAAAGAGGGCAAAATTATCCATTTGTATGTATCTGAAATTTAAAACTAAAACCGGCAGCACTTATACTACATATAATATAATTATTAAGTATTATTCCTAACGAGCCCCACCTTTACCTAATTACTGCCAAAAAAATTAGTATCCGGTTACATGGGGCTCGGGTTGTAACATCCGGTTAATAGTTATTATAACCAAAATTATTTTTTTTGTAACCCCTAATTTATATAAATTAGATAAAAAGTGGAAATTCCTGTGGATAGCCTGTGGAAAATCTGTTGACGGGAGAACAATCTTGAACTGTGGAGCCAGTATAATTACAATGATCACAGTGTGTTATGGATACAAAAGGATTTGCCAAGATTATTTCGGACTATTAGTTCAAAACGGGTGTTGCGCCTAGTACCTGGAGGTCAACAGCGTTCATAAACATAGAGCCCGCCCCAAGAGTGTGTCCCTTAGATAGATAGGTTGCAGTACTCCTTGGTGGAAGAGTAACTGGAAGAACTCCTACTTCTTGGCTAACAACCGTTCCTGCTCCTCCGGTGGACATTGAGCTGTAGCAAACTCTAACTTTTACGTCCTTGTACTCAATATCACTGTTGTTTTCTATGGTGACATGGTGAATTATAGCAACTGCGCTCCACGTGGCATAGACATTCCAGTCGGTGACCTTTATATACCACTGTGGATTTGCGGCCATAGTATTTGAGTTGTAGTTTTGGGAGTAGCCAGGGGCAGCAAGAGTGAAAAATATCGCTAATAAGCAAATTAGAGATAATGTTTTCTTCATGTCTATAGTATATGGGGCCTGCGGCTAATTAGCAATCTGGAATGTTTACTTCTGGGCTTAATTTAGCCCCGTATATCAGGTAACATAAACCATTGTTATTAATACTCAAGGAGATACTTAAATGTCAGAGAAAGAGAAAACAGAGAATATAGAGAGTACAGAGAATGCGGAGAAAACAGAAAGGGAGAAAGAGTGGGAGCTATTTGGGATCGCACTTGAAGACTTAGAATCTATGGTAAAACAAAAGGCTAAGCAGAGAGATGTCCCTATGACAGATGTAATGATTGATTGGCTTGAGTTTGCACAGAGTCAGCTTGAAGATAAATATGTAAGCGTACATCACAACATTAATAGAATCATATACCTGCTTCATACTGGTTTTGTAATCGACAATCCAGATAAGAAGGATTAATTTCTATTGTTCTGTCTACTAAGCTCAGAATATTAGTGCCGAATAAGCAAGATGTATTTCCATGGTGTTCTAATTATTTTCTAAAACTATCTGTTACATATTCTTAATTGAATCAATCTTTGGTATAATGGGATTTAAGGTGTTAAGGATGTTAAGAGGATATCAAAAACTACTTCGAATCCACTCAGGGGTTTTACTAGCTCTCATATTTCTCGCTATTACTATATCTTGTGGGTCTAATAAAGCAGAGTTTAACCCCCAAAAACCTTCCAAGGCTGATGATCAAGAAGAGGTCTATCGCAAGTACAACGTTGAGCGCGGAAAGAGGCTTGTAGAACTTGGTGGATGCTCTCAGTGCCATACTCCTAAAATTAATACCACTTTGGGCTATAAGCCCGATAAAGACAGATTTTTGTCCGGCTATCCTGCAGATAAGCCGCTGCCTAATCTCCCATACGCCGAGATTATAGCAGGGGAGACAGAGAAAACTTTCTATACCACTGATGCAACTGTGTGGGTGGGCAGATGGGGCGTTAGCTTTGCTGCCAATCTTACCCCTGATCCAGAGACAGGTATAGGAGCCATGAGTGAGGATGATTTTATTAACATATTTAGCAATAAGGAGCATTTTAGCCAAGAAAACCCGACTATAACCCCGATGCCGGTTAATGTGTACTCACAGCTTAGTTTTTTCGAGCTAAGGTCAATATTTATATACCTACAAACCCTAGAACCTATATCAAATGAAGTCCCAACCCGTATTCCTCCAGAGAGCGACCTTTTTGATGATGGGCAAGATGCTTAGTCCGCATTTGCAAAAATTTTATCTCTGAGCATACTAAATAGGTACTATTCTAGTATCTAAGGATCTTAAATGATAAACACTGTAGATGAATTTGTAGAGGAGTTTGCAAAGCACAAGGACAAAGTCACCTGGTATTTGCACGCCCCAACACCTTTTGCTGACCATACCCAACTTCGCGGAAGAGATGTGCTATGCAGCCCACTTACTGTAATTTGCACCCCTCCAGTGCATGCTTATCTTGATTTTATTGATCTTGAAGCCGAAATACACCACACTTTTGTAAGAGTGGTCTCAGCAGCAGCCGATCATAGCCTCTATGGGCTAAGAGAAGCGGTCGACAAGTTCCCGGTGGATAAATTCCCTATGAGCCGTGCCCCAGAGGCCCTTGAGCTTAGAGAGCGCCTCCTGGAAATGCTAGGAATAGAAGACAACATCACCTCTCAAGGCGGAAGCTCAGAAGAAGGTGCCTTCTAGACGATAGCAGCGGCTGGCAAGCTGGTTCTAAGCATTGTATTACCTAGTAACATCCTATCCTTTCAATCTAAATCCATTGTTACAAAGAAATAGTTTGTCTGCGGATACTATCCGCCCAAAGAAATAGTTTGGCAGCACACGCTGTGTGCTAAAGTGCCGCCATCACTCATTTAAGAGTAACGGCGGCTGTTCCCTCCACACATCAGCCTGGATTACCTTGTTTTCGTGAATATCGAGTTGTTAGTGAGGCTTAGTATCTTTTTTTGTATCACTTTAATGCAATAAGTACTTCAACCACTTTCCGAAGTTGCTTTTTCCCATGATTTGCTTAAAAATTTGCATTTACAAATGAGACTGCGCCTCCTAAAATTACGAATAATGCCGCAAATACTATAGGTTTTAGTAATTCCCACTGATTATTTAATGTTTCCTTAGATTGATTATTCATGATATTACCTCCTGCATTTATAACGTTAGTAACAGGGGCCAATAAAAAGGTTCAATCTTTTCTTAGGTTCTGATAAATAGTTTTTATAGATGATACTGCTAATTGGAACGGCATAGTTTTGGGGTGGGCAGCCAGGTTGGCTCAGATCCCAAAGTATGGCGAGCGATTATTAATGGTATTAGTACGTAACTCGGATATTATATGCCGTTTTCTCTTAGTGTAACTGCAATCTCAGATGCTAGATCTAGTGGGGCAAATTTAAGCTCACCCTCTGTAGCAGCTTTTATATTATCAAATACCACAACTGTAATTCCGTCATCTAGATAGCGCACAATTATTGATGAGTAGCCAGCAAGAGCGCCGTCCTTGTATACAACTAAACCATCCTCATCTGTTGGAAGCTCAAAAATCTTGTCTAAGCTATCCCCACCAGCCAGAGGGTCTAGAGGTACAGGACAGTTTTGATCAAACAACTCCGAGCATACTCCCCATCCAAGACCAAATCTCTCAAACATACCATCGTTTAGCACAGTATTTGTCCACATATCCACATATGACTCAGGACTCATCAGAACAGGGCTTAAACTATTTAGTGCGTTTTCTAATTTGGCCATATCTGGTTGTGTGGAAATTAACCACCCAGCACTAAATGACTGTGCTGGTAGTCTAAGCTCATCTGTGGGAATTGCTTCACACTTAACACCTTGGGGAGGCGCAGTGCTACAATTATCTGGCGCATCATTAAATGTTATACACTCAACTGCCTGTGGCCCCGTATTTTCTTTTACATGTTTGTATCCGATTGCAAGATCAGCAATCACAGGCGGAGGAACGTTATTGGGCCTAGTATTTGTCATACCCAGTGGCAGGAGCACATTTTCTCTCAAATATGTTTCATAACTTTTACCACTAAGGGTTTCAATGAGTTCACCTAGAACAAGAAAGTTTGTGTTTGAATAGAAATACTTTGCTCCACCGTCAAACTGAACGGGAATAAGGCCAGCATCATTTATAAATTTCATATATGGAACCCTGTTTGCGTCTACACATTCAAATCCCGTACCCATACAAGGAACGTTGAACTTAACTTCCTTTCCATCTACCGATACGTCTTCACAAACACTTTCATTAGTCTCCCCATCTGTACAATAGGCAAGCTCTGGCATGCCGCTGCTCATCGACAGCAGGTTTCTAATAGTAAGGGTATTCCAATCATCATTGGGCAGATTGGGAAGGTACATCCCAATTGGATCATCTAGGTCCACTAGCCCATCATCAATGAGCTGCATTACACTAAATGTTGTGAAAATTTTAGTCATGGATGCTATTGCAAACTGCGTATCCACTTTTGCATCTATGTCTGCCTCAATATCAGCCTTGCCAAATGCCTCTTGATAAATAACTCTCCCGTTCTTAAGCGCAGTTACAGATAAGCCTGGTAGCTGCTTCTCAAGCATTGTGCATTTAACAATATCATCCAAGAGGAGTTTTAATTCATTAGATATGCCATTATTTTCATTATCATTGCATCCAGAGACAATAAAGAATGATAGGGCGATTAGGAATAATGATAATAAACCTCTCATAGTGATATCCTCCACCTATATTTAATATTGTTATATTATAACAGTAATTGTGTTATGAGTAAGAAAATAGCTTATTACTTCCCGTGCCAGCGGGTGGATATATATTCAACTGCTTCTTGGACATTTAATTCTCTGGTGCTGACACCTGTGCGGAGATAAAACTTAGGACTTTTACTGTCTTCTATGTAGATGGGGCGGTGGGATTTTGCTGTTATGATCCTGCACACATCCTTACCCTCAATACTATGAAATATAAGCTGTAAGTACTGACAAGCATCAGTTCCTAGTTTGCTTGATACGCTTGCCATAATTCCCTGCTCAAAGCCGTCTCTATCTTTCTTTTTCTGAATTTTATAGTCACTTTCAAGCCCAAGAATCTCACCATTGTCATCAACACCTATTATCAGTGTCCCACCTTCACCATTCATAAACCCAGCCAGTGTTTTTAGCACCACGTCTTCAAGAGATTTATTAGGCCTGGACTCTTTTAAATCCCATTTGAAAGTGGACTTGAACTCGGCTGTTGCACTTTCACCGTGAGATATAAGAGCAAGCAGGTCTTTCTGCAGCTCATCACTTAGCTGTTTTATTTGAGCTGTGCTTTTGTAGAGAGAATTGAAGAACAGCGCTGCTAAAAAACCAAGAAACGCTCCAACTCCTGCATAAAATGGAACTTTTATGGGATAATGCCCTGTTATTCCTAGCCAAAGCTGCTCCCAGGTGTATGTCCACCCGGTGCCGGGGGTGGGGTCATGCTCATGAAAATAGACAAATTCATTAACAGGATAGAGAAAAAATACGCCCACTAGAGCGCCTGCCAGTATTGGAAGAAAAAATAAAAGAAGATAGCGTTTAATATTCATGTCCTAGGTGAATTATTATATAGCAGAATCTAAAAGAGACTAGTCTCAGAATAAATTTCTGGATGAAACCTCTTCTATCAAAGACCCTCTAATATGTGGTAATATAAAATTTTATTACAAAGGAGTTTCAATCATGGATATGAATTCACTTGAGTTGTTGATACCGCTTACCTACATCCCAGGGGTGGCATTGCTCATTATGTCCACTTCGCAAAGGTTTACTGCTATAAATAATACAATTCATGAATTCTCTGAGGAAGAGTGCAGGATAAAGACAGAGAGAGTAAAGCAAGAGCTTAGAAGGGCTCATCTTTTTAGAAACAGTTTGCTTGGTTTATATCTAAGTGTTGCATTCTTCTCGCTTGGCTCACTGGTAGCATTTCTTGCAAATAGCTGGGGTCTGGAGACTTCAAAGACAGTGCTTGAAATCGCAACAGTAGTTGGTGTTGCATGCATCGTCTTCTCGGTCTCAAAGCTTGCCGTAGAGTCCATTCTTTCTCTAGACATAATAAAACGCCATGCTAAACGGCATGAGGAAAATACAAAGAAATAATATATGACAGATTTAGAACTCTTATTTCAAAAGCTAGCAAAATCTACATTTAGATCCAGTTTTAAATTAAAAGGAAAAGAGCTTGAGTACTTAAATTCCAAAGGGCTTGGGGTAATTCTTAAGCATGGGCGAGATTTTATAGACCAGAGACTGGCCCCGGCCAATCCTCCTAATGACGGCAAGCAGACCCCAATGCGTAACCACCCCGTTTTTATAGCCCAGCATGCTACAGCCACATGCTGTAGGGGATGTCTTCAGAAATGGCATAGCATTCCAGCCAAGGATCACGAGCTTTCAGAAAAAGAAACTGACTATGTGCTTGAGGTTCTCGAGAAATGGCTTAAGAATTTTGTAAATTCTTGAGTACCTCTGCTATATCTACAGTTTATAGTCTTATAAAGGTCCTATGATTATTCTAAAGTCGTAGGACTATAATTAGACTTTACAAACGTTCGTAAGTTCGTAACGATACTTAACGTTATTTTAGCAAAACGCCATTTATCGGCCATCAACTTGGATTTGCGACTTATTTAGTTATAGCGAGGACATATGCATTGAACAATTGGGAAGAACACGGTATCACAGATGTAAGTAATTTTGTAGGTTTCTTATATGAACCAAATTCCGAAAGACTGATTGCACATTTCAACAAAAACATAGGCCAAGGATATGGGGTTAAAAGCCTATGGGTGAGACAGGTATCTGAGGACAAATACAGCAGAATCACCCCTCAGGGAAGCTATTTTAGCTACGAAGATGCGGTTATCTCCCATAGCTCGCAGGTTTTTGTAAATGTTCTTGAAATCAAAATTAAAGATGGAGCATATGATGGTTATGAATGGAATTCAATTAGAAAAATTGATCTTACCTCTGGAGAAATGGTAGAACTTGTAAATAAAAATGACATAATCATACAGCCGCCTTTTACTAAGATATGGATAAGCACACTTTATAGCATCTCAGCTAATTCAAAAGAGATTTATTGCTCGATAGCCCACCAGGGAAAGACGGATTTAGAGGAAACTATCACGACCGAGTATTATCTGTCCAGATTTACTCTAGAAGACGGTAGATATGAGTGTCTTACAAAGCTTGAAGCTACAATTCTATAGTTAAAAACCAAGTAAATACTTAATTCCAGAAATCTCTTTTACTATATTACAATGAGCTATTTTTAAGAAAGTTAAAAAATAGAGCAAAAACTCCTAAAGTTCGGTTAAAATATAGTCTCATTAAACCCAGGAGGGTTATTTATGAAATCAGTTTTTTTATCCTTAATTATATTCATGCTAGCTGCGGGCATTGTTATTGCTGAGAACAAAGAAAAATTGTCTAAGCCTGTAGAAGGTATTAAGAAAGGAAGAGTTTCTAAACTAAGTGGTGGTAAATTCAGCAGGATATATATGTACTTAATTCATAAAACTAAAACTCTTGATCTTACTGAGGCTCAGAATACACAGATAAGAAATATTGCTAGACCATTAGTCAGACCTATTCTTCTTGAAGAGAAAAAATCCAGTAAATTTCAAAAACAGTTTATGGTACAACTTGATAGTAAACAGTTCGATCCACAGAAGTTAAATACAATTGCCATTGATATACAAGAGGCAAATATAGAGGCTGCAGATAATTTTATTATTGCGGTAACTAGCTTAATAGAAATTATAGGACCTCAAAATTATGCTAAACTCAGGCCTATTTCGAGAATAGATAGAAATGCCCTTGTTCAATTAAGAGAAGGTAATGCTGAGAAATTGATGGAAGTTAGTGATAAAGACCCTGAACCAAAAGCTGAGTATAATAAATAGAAGATTGATGGCCTAATGAATACGTGATAGGAATGTATGCATAAGTACTGTGGTGGGAAAATGCAGACATTCCTATCTTTTTTTATATATAGAACTAGATGTTTTTTCTGTCAGTAGTTTTTATTTGAAATCTTAAATATGAAATCTTATAAACACTTAAAATTCGCAGCCTTATTATTCATCATCTCAGTATTGTTTTCTTGTGCAACTAAAGAAGCTGCCGAACCCGATGTGGTTCAAGACATTCCTCAAACAGAAGTCCCCGAAGATACCACACCTGTGATAGAGCAAATTACAAAGAAAAACTCTGTGGAGCAAATTATAAGGAAAGATCCAAAGAATGAGGAAACCGCGGTCACTTACCCTAGAGTTGATAAGATAAAAAAGTATGAGTCTCTTAATAAAGAAGACACATGGTTCTTGGTAGGCGGTGTTACGGGTGAGAGGGCTTATTCTGTTTTTGTAGACCCTGATACAATTCTCAATAATAGCGGATTGATTAATTCCTGGAGTAAACTTGAATTTGAGAAACAACAGCGTGATGAGGATGGACTCTCTTACATAGAAGTGCAAATCAACTCTGATGTAAACTGTGAAGAAAGAACATATTCTTATGGTGATTCAAAATTTTATGATGGTCTGGGAAGACTAGTGGAAAGCCAGCCTGCTTTTTATGACCCACAGCCAATTGTTGACGGTACGGTGAGTGCGCAAATAGCTGATTTTGTCTGCGGATATGACCTAAACAAGCCTAAGTAGTTATAAAATCGGGAGCAATATCCCAATTTCTGCTATTCCATGTATATTAAAGACATTCGTCTTATACATCCATGTGTTTTTCTAAAAAATTGCATTATGTTCTAAAAATGTTGTATCTCAAAAAGATTTAGGAGGATTTATTAGATTATGTCTGATGCTAAACCAATACTTGTAACTGGGGATAGACCTACGGGAAGGCTTCATTTGGGTCATCTTGTAGGATCACTCTATAACCGCATTGCATTTCAAAACGACTATAACTGCTATTTTTTGGTGGCAGATCTTCACATGCTCACAACTCACTACGATAAAGTAGCCGAGGTTGAGCAAAACACACTTGAGATGGTTATGGATTGGCTTAGTGTCGGTATGGATCCCAAGAAATCAACCTTTTACGTTCAGTCGCAGATTCCCTACATCACAGAGCTCTATGCCATGCTGGCAATGATCTGCGGTGTGCCTAGGGCAGAGCGCATTCCAACCTTGAAAGAGAAAATTTCAGATATGGGGGTAGGGGATAACTACTCAGTTGGTCTTCTCGGATACCCTGTGCTTATGGCGGCAGATATTTTAATGTTTAAAGCCACAAAAGTACCTGTGGGTGAGGATCAGCTAAGCCATATAGAGCTTACAAGAGAGCTTGCTCGTAGGTTTAACTTCCTATACGGCGAGTTTTTCGAAGAACCAGATCCCGTTATAAGTAAGACCTCTCGTCTTGTTGGAGTAGATGGTGACAGAAAGATGAGTAAGAGTCTTGATAACTGTATATACCTCTCAGATGATGAAAAGCAGGTTAACAAGCGAGTGATGAGCATGTTCACAGATCCCAATAGAATACGTGCCGACATACCTGGCAAAGTAGAGGGGAATCCTGTGTTTATTTACCACGATGCGTTTAACAAAAACATTTCTGAAATAGATGATCTTAAAGAGCGATATCTAACCGGTAATGTTGGGGATGTTGAGGTTAAAAAGAAACTAGCAGCCGCAATTAATGAGCTTCTTCAGCCTATAAGAGACAAGCGTGCCGAATACGAGAAGCGCCCTGATGACGTACGGGATATTCTTAGAGAAGGTACAAATCGTGCAAGAGAGGCAGCGCATGAAAACATGGATCAGATCATAAGCGCTATGGGTCTCTATAAACCTTAGTTTAATTCTTCAGGAGCTTTTATATCTTCTTCTTTTATGGTGAGGATATATTCTTCAGGTGCTGTGTTTTCCAGAATTAACATTCCAGGTTCCGTAGCCCATTTTACAGATCCCTCAAACCCTGAATCATTTTGATCTGGCTGACCATACTGTTTGCACACAGTGCTAAAAAGAAGATCAATATCCTTTTTGTTTATTCGAGAGAGTTTTATTAGAACCTTGTTCACCTTAGGCTCCCTGTCATTTGGAAAACTAAAAGTCGTGTAGATCTCCTGGCCCTCAAAATTTTCCTTACGGTTTAAAGTAGTTTTCTTGTTTAGTCTAGTGGGAGTGCTTTTATCAAATCCAGAGAAAGTGCTTTTGATATCCTCTTCACTCATTTCCCAGCTCAAATTTCTTAATACATCAAAAAGGTGCACAATCGCAGGTGTGGGCTCTGGGCCTTGTTTTTTGTCTAGCCAGAACATTATGGCAAAAGCTATTATGATTCCTGCTGAAAGAAGAAGTGTGGTCACTAAGAAGTATTATCTCTTGGCAAGGGGTCTTCCGTCAAGCGACTCGCTTATACGCTCGAGCAAAAGTGACTCAATAAAACCGTTTGATTCTATTTCATATCCAATCTTACCAGAGAATGTGTATGGTCTGATGGTGTAGTCAATATCAACTTTGGTAACGTTGTCAGAGACCTTGATTATTGTCATTTTAAGATTTTCTTGCGTGAATACTGTGTTTGAGTGCCCCGGGTCATAACGTCCTACTTTTTGTAGATAATCGTTTATGCTCGAGGTTTGTATGCTTTCTTTGCTGGGCCAGCTGTAGGTTCTAAGAAGCTTACCTCCTTTTCTATAAGCGTAGGCTTCTTTTAATCTAATTACTCCCTCACGTTCATCTATAAATGCTATGTTCCATTTCATCCAGTTAACACTTTCTATAGCTGCTACCCAAACATCAATGAATGGGGCGTCAAATACATTTTTCGCTGATGTATCTACCTTAGCGGGCTTTTTAGCTTCAACTTTCTCAGCTTCTACCTTCTCTGATTTAGGAGGAGGCACGTTTACAGTTTTTTTCTTCCCTGGATAGTATATTCCTCCGCCTCCGCAGCTTGCGGCAAAAAATATGAGTGTTAAAAAAGTAAGAGCCCTAATCCTAGATAAGTTCATGTAATCCACCTTTAATTCCTTAAACTTAACATATATTTGTCAAAGTTCTTATAAAAATTTATTTTGAGCTAAAATTGATAATTTTCTTGGATCATCAGGATTTAAACAGCTACAATATAAGCATATGCAGACATTCCAAAGTTTTGACGGTGTAGAGATCGCTTACTGGGACCAAGGAGAAGGAGACCCTATATTGCTTCTTCATGGTTTCACTGCAAATAGTGAAATCAACTGGGAGCACTCTGGAATAGCCCAGGAGCTTCTGAAAAGTGGTAGAAGGGTAGTAATGATGGACGCCCGTGGTCACGGAGAGTCAGATAAGCCACATGCTTCATATAGCTACTGGAACCGTGCTATGGCAAAAGATGTGGGAGCTCTTGCAGAGTATCTCATGCTCTATGACTATGACATTTTGGGCTATTCAATGGGTGCAAAGGTAGCCATTGAGGCTGAGCTCATGTTTGAAAGAATAAGGAGCCTCATACTCGCAGGGCTTCACATATATGATAAGGATTGGACTCTTAGTGATAAGGAGAGAAAAGCCAAAGTAAAAAATATGCTGGACGACAACCCAAAGGAAAAAGATGAGTACCGAGTGTTTGCAGAGAAAACTGGGGGAGACCGTAAAGCCTTTGCTGCAAGGCTAGAAGGGAATATCTATCCAGAATTCAGCCACTGGGATCTAAAGAAAATACATTTGCCTGTTCTTATCATAAACGGTAAAAGAGAGTATGATGCCAATGAGGCAGCAAGCTTTTTTCCAAATGCGAGGGGTGTCTCTCTTAGAGCAAATCACGTCACACTTCTTAGAAACAAAAGCTTTGCAGGTGAAGTCCTGTCATTTCTAAATGAATTAGACAAAGAAACAAAATCCTAACTACCCCATCTAATATTGTATTAAATAGCTAAATATAGTACTCTAAAATTAATTGAGGGCATATGATTTCTCTGCCAATATAGTTTTGTGTCCCCGGAGGTCAAATGATTCCAACGAATAAATTCAATATTAGATTTATACCCTTATTTGTTTTCATTTTCTTTGTTACATCACCATTATTCGCTGCACCCATTGAAACAGTAACCAATACAAATGATGCAGGCGCAGGATCACTCAGACAAGCATTAGCCGATGTTGATCCGGGTGGTGAGATTATTTTCAATCTTCCTGGCGCGGCCCCTCATACGATATTTATTTCTGACACACTATTAATTACTAAGGGTTTAACTATTACAGGTCCAGGAAGGAGTTTCTTAACTATTAACGGGGCAGGGGGCGGATTTCGTGGATTTCTTATTGGCGATGGGCTTGATGCAAATTCCCAAATATTAATCTCAGGTCTTACTCTAAATGGAGGAATAACAGTTTTTAATGGAATAGTAAATTCAGAGGAACTCACTTTAAACGATGTTGTTGTTACAGGCTACAGAAATGGGATATTTAACTCAGGACCGGGAACAGATGATGATGTGGCTTCAGTCTTATCTCTAAATGAATCATTAATAACTGCTAATAGTCAAAGCGGTATATTTAGTTTTCCAGCTGAAACGCAACAATCTGAGAGCTCTCGAGTGAGTGTTACCCGTTCCACTATATCAGGCAACAGTTCAGCGGGGATGGCAATTGTTGGACCGATTGAAGATTCAGCATTAGGTACTGTTGTCAGTATAAATAAATCAACTATTTCAAACAACTTGCAAGGGATAGTAATTGAAGGTGCCTCAGCTCCAGGGGCAACAGGTGGGACTTTAACTGTCTATAATTCCACAATATCCAATAACAATGGGGATGGTATACAAACGAACGGCGGCACAAATGGTGGTACAGGAGCTACAACAAGAGTTAGCAGCTCTACCGTTACTGGAAATGCTTTTATAGGCCTTATAAATTTTGGTGCTGATCCACTAACTGAGGTAAAGAATTCAATCATATCCGAGAATGGTATAAACAACTGTGGGGCACTAGACGGAGTCTTTACTCCAATGGGTGTAAACTTTAGCACCGACAATACATGTCCTGGTTTTAATGAAGTTGCCCCAGCTGATCTAAATCTTGGACCGCTTCAAAACAATGGAGGCCCTACAGAGACTCACGCTTTAATTCCTCCTAGTGTTGCAATTGATGCAGTTACTGATTGTACTTTTATAGATGGAAGTCCTGTGCTTCAAGACCAAAGATGCTTCTTTAGACCTTCGACTAACTGTGACGCAGGAGCTTTTGAGTTTGGAGCACCTCAAATGTTGACAAGGGATGTTCCTGCACTCTCAACCTGGGGAGCAATCATAACTGTAATTTTTATGGGTATTGCGGCTATGTTTTATTACAGAAGAACAAAACTAGTTGCTAAATAGAATGTTAAGTTGTCCGGCCTTTTCCGGAGTCGGATATCTCTACAAGCTCACTAGGGTAGGGCTCAAAGAATGTCTGGCGGGCTAGATACTCTTCATCGTATTTTATTATCCAAGATTGAAGCACAGCTAGGACTGCGCTTAGTGGTATTTTGTGATTACGGTAATTCTCTAGTAAGTCTAAAAAATATGCCTTCTCTTTTGATGTTAGTTTCTTTGAGAAATATCCAAGTGCGTGCATAAGTGTATTTATATGTGTCCCTTTTCTAGGGTTATTTGAAAGAGCTGTTTGCAAGTGCGTCTCATATTCAGAGATCACATCTTCAATAGGAGCTTTATCCTTGTTGCCGACTATTCTACCTAGGACTCTCATCTCGGTCTGGTTATATGACATAAATATAAGCTTATTATCTGATTGAAAGTCCACAAGAGACTTTGCTGTCTTTCTCTTCTTTACCTCTCTAAAACGGGCAAATGTGAAAAGTTTTGTAAGAAAGCTCTCTCTTATAGTAAAGTTCAAAAGTCGGCCCTCATCCTCTATTGCAACGCCTGGATACTTTTCGAGCACCTTCTCTGCAAATAAGCCAGGACCTCTGCCTATTGGGCTTGAGTTTTCACTGTCGCTATATATCTTTGCATCCTTAATTCCGCAAGAAGGGGAACGACTCTTTAATATAAAACCATCTACAGTTTCAAGAGACTGTAAAAAGCTATCTGCGAAACTGTACATTTTTTTTGAAAGCTCTTTACCGCTTGTTGGCTGAACAAGTTGTCTTTTTCCTTTTTTCTCGACAACGCGGATTATGTCTCTTGGAACCCCTAGCCCTATTTCGACCTCTGGGCATATGGGAACAAATTTCACAAAAGGCTCAAGCTTCTGAACAAAATTGTTGGGAATCATAACCCCGTTATAACGGCAGGCATCAAACTCAAAACACTTACTTGTTACAACTACGGGTTTTGGGAATTTTTTCATTATAGGTTTATTGAACTGTTGAGCTTGTCTCTGGTTTGCTACCAGTGATTGCGCCTCTTATTTCATTCCATTTACTAGTGAGATATCTGTATGCAGACTCGGCTTCGCTTATTTTACCTTCACCAGCAAGTTCCAGGACACTGTGAATTTCAGAGACCGAATCTTCATTCTTCATAGACTCAGGCTCTATATGAGTGCATATCTCACCATAATTTAATATTATAATGCTTCTTGGATCAAAGCCAGAGAGCCAGTTTTCCAAATTGATAATGTTGTCACTCAATTCTTTAAGTGTTTCAGCTAAAGCTTGTGAGGTTCCCGCCTCTATTTTTCTTAATGCAGACTCAATATTCTCTTTTGACTGTTTGAGTCTACGGGTAGCCATTTCTACTTTGCCATTGTAATAGATCGCGTCTTGCTGAATTGCGCCAAACCCTGTGTGCGTATAAAAGTAATGCTTTTCTTCTTTTGAAAACATTAGAAACCACTCGAAAGGAATAAAATTCTCTGCACTGAAGATATTAATATTTACCTCTGATCCTACTGGGACGATGAAATAATTCTTATCTTCATCTTGAAGAAAAAAACAATCTTGTATCTCTTCTTTATTGAGACCCAACTCGTTTGAGAGCGATTTTCTGAACTGGTCATATTCTGTTCCGAACCAAGCGGACTGAGGTGTGGCGGGCCCGTCCCAGTATTTTTCATAGTAGGATACGTAGCTTTTCCAGTAGCTTTCCTTCTCTCTCGTTGACTCAATTGGTTGGTATACCATAAGTACGCTAATTGCCATGTTTAACCTCGGAAATTGAATGTAAGTATTTCAATATAGTATTATCTTTAGTTTAGCTAAAAAGCCAAAAACTCCCTAATTTACTAAGTCAAATAAGTTTATTTCTCAATAAGTTAATCAGATTGGTCAAAGCTAGTCGATCTTAGTAAAAACTTCTTCCTTTTTAATCTTTGATATATAATCATCATCAATTCTGCCCCCAGAGTATGCTTCATGGGCGAGATTTCTCATCTCATAATGATTAACTATGGGTTCATGGTAGGGAAGTTTGTAAGTAAGTGGGTTATGAATCTTCTCAGGCTCGAGATCTCTTAATTCTGGTATATATGTCTTAATATATTTACATTCTGGATCGAACTTTTGAGACTGGAGTATCGGATTGAAGATCCTAAGGGGTTTAGGGTCTGCTCCGCAAGATGCTGACCACTGCCAGTTTCCTATGTCTACCGTCTCATCATAATCTATCAAATGGTCTCTAAAATGTTTATCTCCCCAACGCCAGTCGGTGAGGAGGTCTTTAGTAAGGAAAGATGCAACAATCATGCGTGCTCTACCGTGCATCCAGCCTTCTTCCTTGAGCTGTATCATGGCCGCATCCACAATTGGGTATCCGGTGCGCCCCTCTTTCCAGGCGTTATACCAGCTCTCATTGTTTATCCACTTTATGTTTCTTCTCTTTGCCTGAAATTCAATGTCTTTGGTCTCAGGGAAATAGTGCATAATGTGGTACCAAAACTCTCTCCACGCAAGCTCAGACACATATTGGTTTGCCTCAGGGGTTGCGCTGAGCGCAGCGTTGTATACCTTCCTGACGGATACCGTGCCAAACCTCAAATAAGGAGATAGTCTAGATGTGCCGTCAATATATGGGAAATTTCTTCTCTCATCATATTCTTTAAAGTTAAAACTCCACAATCTTTGGTCAGGATAATCCATTGGCCAGTGCGTATTCTCTGTGTGGCTTATTCCCTCTATAGTGTTTTCAAGTGACGTATTTAGAATCTCAGGAGAATTAATTCTCTTAGGTTGGGGAATTTCCTGACATTTAGGTTTCCCCTTCCAAAGTTTGTAAAAAGGGGTGAATACCTTGCGTTGTTCAATCTTTTCTGGAGGCACAAGAAATGTGTCTTCAAATTTTTTAAATTTGATCTCGTTTGATTTGCAAAAATGTTCTATTTTAAGATCTCTGCTTATCCCTGAGAACCCGTATGCACGGTTACAGTAAACAGAATCTGCACCATAAGTTCTTATGGTTCTAGGTATTGCTTCTTCTGCTTTTCCTTTTATCACAAATAAGTATGAACCAAGCTCTCTTAGGTCCTTGTCCAGTTTTCTAAGAGCATCAAAGAAGAATCCAAGTCGTTTGCTATCTCTTGGATAACTCTCCAGTATGTCGTCGTCCAATACATATACTGGCAAAACTTCGCGGCTGTCCTCTATTACGTGAAAGAGTCCGGTGTTGTCTGCAACTCGAAGGTCTCTCTTAAACCAAAAAATGGCTCGCTCGTTCTTCATAATCTTATAGTTATGCTGCCTCCAACAAATGGTGCTGTATCGAAATCTTCTTTTCTAATTCTTTTTCCGTTTTTATTCTCTAATTCAAGTTGTCCAAAAAAGAGCAATCCTCCATAACCATTAACTGTAAGGTATTTGTTTATGTCGTATGATACTCTTCCTACCCACGGCATTGCCTTGAAATCTCCTATACCTTTTGGGAAATTGCCGTCTTTCTCAAGTCTAAATCTATTAAATTCATAGCCTATATTTGTTGCTACCTTAAATCCGTTTTTAAAGTCATAGGATATTTCAGCTTTAGGTCCAAAATCATTTCTTGCACCAACTGCTAGTGTAGTTAAACGGATACGATCAGTAATACCCCAATCAAGAAATCCGATAGGATAACCAATTACGCTATCCTCCAGTCGGCTTCCCACAAATCCTCCAAAACCTATTCTAAAGTTAGGACCGGTGGTGTAGCTTACTCCAGCCAATCCACCTAGTGTGAATGAGTCCCAGAAAGGAGCGTTAAATTCAGCTCCATATGAGATAACGGGCATGACAAAGACGCCCCAATTCTTATTAACGGCATAAGTTACCCTCATGCTGTTATTTGAGATATTTACATTTCTCCACGGCCTAAGCCCGGCAAATCCTTTGGAGCCTGAGAAATCAAAATTATAATAGTTATAAGTAGAGCCAAATGTTACTCGTAAGCGCTCAGTTGCTGTAAAGGTGGCATCATGACTGAACCCAAGTCTTGTTATGTTGAACTTCCCACCACCGTCAATGTCGGTGTTGAACATATGCTCTGCATTTCCGTTTATCCTTACTGCCCATCTCTCAAAAAAAGTAAGCTCTTTTTTCTCTAATCTTTCCATTCTTTCTGGTTGGGCTTGAGAAAAGGTAGGGCTTAAAAAAAGGATTAAAGTAAAAACAACAAGAAATCTATACAACATGGAACTCATAATAACTGATCTATTTTTTGTCATATCTCCTCCAATGAAAACTCTCTCTCCAGCTATTATAAGCGTTAGATCGAATGAATCAAAGGGGAATTTAGTTAAAATTAAATTTTTTGATCAATAACAGCTTTGGAATTAGTTTTGATTGCTATATGTTTTTGGGCATCTTGAGCTATAGCTCTTATCATATCATCAAAAATAAAGCGGTGGATTGGGTATAGGGATCGCCAGTAAAGAACTCCCCAAAGCCCTGAGGGTTCAAAAAGTGCTGTCTGTACAAGTCTTGTTCCATCTCCCTCCGGCATTGCCTGCCACTCAAGCCATGCTCTTCCTGGAACCTTCATCTCTGCCCTGAGCCTTAGTGTCTCAGGTCTTTCTATTTCTTCAACTCTCCAGAAATCAACCGCCTCTCCAGGTAGTAGTTCGAGAGGGTGTCTTCTGCCTCTGCGAAGCCCCGGTCCTCCCATTAATCTGTCAATTAGTCCTCTTATCTTCCATGCCCATTTCCAAACAAGCCAGCCTTTCTCGCCGCCCAGGCTAGTAAATGAGTTAAATACATCTTCAGGATCAACCGAGTCTATGTGTATTGACCTTCTCTCTGTTACAAGACCTCTCCACTCAGATACGCTATATGTGGACTCTGTCCCTAATGCGCCGCTCCATCTTGTCTCCACTTCACCTTTGTTTACGTGATTTAGAGCGCGCTCAACTGATTCAATATAGGGTAGGGGGTGTATTTCAGGAAACACCTCTTGAGCTTTTGTAGTGTCGCCAACAATAGGATGTATAACTCCCTCGATTAAAGGTACAGCAAGAGAGTTTGATATTGGTGTCACGAGTCCAACCCATATTGCAGCCAGCTTTGGTGCAAGCACTGGGACTGTAATTATTGTTCGTGTGAGACCTCTTACCTTTGCATACCCGTCCATCATTTCCTTAAAAGTGAGTATGTTAGACCCTATATCAATTACACCTTTGTACTTAGTGTCCAAAGCCTTCACCAGATACCTCATTACATCTTTTACGGCAATAGGTTGTACTTGATGGTGTATCCATTTTGGAGCTATCATGATAGGGAGCCTTTCCGTTAGGTATCTCACCATCTCAAAGGATGCAGAGCCTGATCCAATAATTGGGCCTGCTCTAAACTCAGTTGTAGGCAGACCTGCTCTAAGAATTTCTCCCACCTCGCATCTGCTTTTTAGGTGGTTAGAAATCTCTTTTGCTTTAGGTAAAAGACCGCCAAGATATATTACGTGCTTAAGTTCTTGCCCCGCTTGAACAAAATTATTTGCAGCGTCTCTGTCTCTCTCTGCATAGTTTTTTCCGCCGTACATTGAGTGTACAAGATAATATGCAGTATCTATATCTTTAAGTGCGGATTTGAGACTCTCTGGGTTTAACAAATCTCCGACGCATATTTCAACTTTGTCCTGCCAAGGTCTTCCCTCAATTCTTGATGCATCTCTTACAAGCACTCTTACTTTAATCCCCTTTTCAAGTAGGTCAGAGATAAGACGCCCGCCAATATATCCAGTTGCTCCAGTTACTAATACTTTCATTGTTCCCTCAGTTTTTATAAATACCCTTTTAGCTTTTCGCCTTTTTTAGACGAAGCAATTTTTTTAAGTGCAGATTTTTCAATTTGTCTTATACGTTCTCTAGTCACTCCAAATTTAGTTCCTATTTCATCAAGAGTGTGCACTGTGGTGTTTCCAAAACCATATCGCATCCGAACAATCTCCTCTTCCTTCTCAGACAAGTTTGTTAGAAGCTCGCTAAGCAGCCCCTTCATGTTGCTATTATCAACAACATATTCCTGCCCGCTTGAATTGCTGTCAGGCACAAAGTCCATATAGGTTCTCGATCGATCCTCTTTAATCGGATTGTCGAGTGAGAGAACCTTATCTGTACCATCAAGCACTGCCTCTACTATATCCACGCTGAGTTTTGCTCTCTCTGCTATTTCTAAGGGCAGAGGCTTTCTCTCAAGCTCTTCCTGAAGCATGTATTTGGCTTTAAATACTTTACTCGATTGCTCAAGAACATATACGGGTACTTTAATTGTTCTTGTTTTCTCAGCAATAGCTCTAGTTACTGCCTGGTGAATCCACCACGCTCCGTAAGTAGAGAATTTAAAACCCTTCGTGTGATCAAATTTTTCAACCGCTCTAATCAAACCTAAGTTTCCTTCCTGAACAAGATCAGTTAATCCAAGGCCTTTCCCAAGGTGTCTTTTTGCTATATTAATAACAAGTCGTAGATTGGCTCTTATAAATTTCGATTTTAGCTCACTAGCTTTTCTGTCGTAACTTTTCCTAGAAGCTAGGAGCTTATTTGTTTCTTGCTTGTTGGTTTCTCCAATTCTCTTGAGTTTTTTGTCTATCTTGATAATTCTATTGTTACATTCTTTTATCTGAGCACCAATCTCTTTTTCTTGATCGCCAGTTAAAAGCTTCTCATCCATTAAGTCCTTAAAATATACATAGAGCACTCTTTCTTCTTCAAATTTAGTCCACTTATAATTAGTATTTTCTGAAGGGCTATTTGCCACTTTTTCAGATTTTTCTTCTATCGCGCTATGTTCAGGGCTCTCGTCATAATCATTATTTGAAAATTCAATTTCGATATCGTTATCTAACCCTATATTCTCAGCAAAACCTTCAATACGTAAATCATCACTGGAATTATCGGAAAATATTTGAGAGTCTTCATAGTCTGTATGATCAAAACTGCTGTTTGTATAATCCATTTAAATTCCCCCTATACTTTTTTATAATTGCCCGGGCCCTAAAGATGATCGACCCGGGCACGTGTATATTAGATTTAATCAGGAATAATGACTGCATCTATTACATGTATAACACCGTTACTAGCCATTATATCGGCTGTTACAACTGTGGCGTTATCAACTTTTACCACTCCGTCATTCACTGCAATCGGTATTCCTTTTCCATTTACAGATTTGGCCTCTTTTACTTTCACTACATCTGCAGAGGTTACTTTTCCAGGAACTACGTGGTATGTAAGAATCGCCACGAGCTGTTCTTTGTTCTCTGGTTTTAGGAGATTCTCTACAGTTCCCTCTGCAAGAGCTGCAAATGCTTCATCCGTTGGTGCAAAAACAGTAAAAGGACCATCGCCCCTTAGGGTCTCTTCAAGCCCAGCTGCTTGTACTGCAGCTACTAGTGTTGTAAATGATCCTGCTTCAACTGCAGTGTCGACAATATCTTTACTGTCTTTACTGCCTGAGAATGCCTGTACTGACCCAAACACTAACACTGCTACCACCATCAACATCAAAGTCTTAAATTTGGTCATGTAATACCTCCGAAAGTGTTTTTTTTGTTCCACCGACCGACTTATTTGCTTGACCTGCCACTGTCACCCATCAAAAGATACCAGTTGGGAATCAAGCAAATGTCTATCAGATGTCTAACAGTATAAACATGTGTATAATACATGTCAAGCATTATTTTAAAGTTTCTATTAAACTGTTTAAGTTAAGTAATTCTAGGGAATCTGTATGTTTTTGTAGGAAGATCGAGGTTGATTAAGTTGATAATAAGATGTATTTGTGACAATTAGCATGTTGACAAATGTTAGACAATCCTTTAACATAAGTTTATGAGCAAACCTGAACAAATAGAAGATAAAAAATATTCAATCAAAGTTGTATCAATGAGAACAGGCCTTAGTGCACATGCTATAAGGGCTTGGGAGAGAAGGTATAATGCGGTCTCTCCTAAAAGAGATTCCAATAACAGAAGATATTATACAGAAGATGATATAGAGAGACTTTCTCTATTAAAAAGGGCAACTGATGCTGGATTTGGGATTAGCCAGCTTGTTGCCTCTAGTGATGAAGAGCTTAAGGATCTAATTTCCTCTATGAATGTTATTGATCTGCCAGTCAAAACCAATCGATCCCAAAATGAAGTAATAGTAAACGTGCCAAACTCTACATATGAAAACTATGTGGAGAGTTTTATGAATGCACTTGAGCAGATGGACTCTAAAACACTTGAGAATGTTTTGATTCAGTCTGAGACTGATTATGGTCTAAATGGAATGATTGAAAATGTCCTGGTTCCCCTTATGGAAGAAATAGGTGAGGGCTGGAGAAAGGGAAACCTCAGAATTTCTCATGAGCATTTGGCCTCACATGTTATTAGAACTTTTTTGGGCGGAGTATTGGCAACACATAAATCTTCTCCTTCTGCTCCAAATGTTCTTGTTACCACTCCTACAGATCAATGGCACGATATTGGGGCATTGATAATTGCAGTTACAGCAGCAAGTGAAGGGTGGAACGTTACATATCTTGGAGCAAATCTGCCTTCAGAAGAGATTGCAGGCTCGGTTAAGCAGAATAATTGCAGAGCTGTAATATTGAGCATCATTTATCCTGAAGATGATCCTGTATTAGTACAGGAAATTAGAAAACTTAAGCGCTCACTTCCTGATAACGTGGCAATTGTAACAGGAGGCAGGGCCAGCGCCAGCTACAGAAAAGTGCTAGATGAAATAGGAGCTTTGCAGGTAGATAGCCTCTACAACATCAGAACCACTTTAGAATCTCTTAGATCAAAGAAATGATTCTCTGATTAAACTTTTATTTTATGCCGTCTTAAGAACCAAACACCGATCAGCACCAAAAATAAGGCCACACTCAGATGTCCCCACTGACTTAGTGTTGGAACATCGGTGATTATTGGTGGAACTAGTGTGGGCGGAGGCGGAGTAATAGTTGGAGGAGGCATTGTTGGGGGATCCGGAACCATTCTAAGGGCTATTGTGCATGCTCTCCAGTCTCTTGCTGCTCCCGTATACATTTGGGTTCCTGTTCCTGTGGGACCGTCAGAGTTAACTAGCGCACTTGTTCCAATTGAGGAAATTTGTGAGCTGTCTACTGTTGCCTCTGAGGTGAAAGAGGCGGACTGAGGGGTTACCATAATATCGTCTATTTCATCTTCAGTGTTTGGAGCAAAAGAGTTGAAAATTCTTACAACCTGAGAGCCTGCTTCTGTCATAATAGATGGAGCTGTTGCCGTGTTGCTCATTCCTTCGCTGCAGGATATTCCAATCACTGGATTCATCTCATCAACGTTTGAATACCGAAGCGTACCGCCGGCAAACAATACGGTTGTCTGCATGCTATTACAGGTCAACATTTCAGATGCAGCGTTGTTTGTGAATCCTCCCCATATACCAGTTATACAGTTTAAGTTGTCCGCACAATTATCTAAATCTTGCTGTGTAAATATTGCAGGAGATGGCGCGTTAAAAGTGTTAATAGAGCTATTATTAAAAGCAACACAGGTAAGTAGTAAGTAGTTGCCTGACTGGCCAGGTCCGGTATCGATATCCAGAACATTGGTCATTCCTGGAGCAGTTACTGATGAGAAAGAATTAATACCACCGCTCTCAATTAACACGTCTGCATATGAGTTGGCTGTATAAAATGCTAAAGATAGAACTATAAAAAGTATCGTAGTAAAAACTTTCATTCTCCACCTCCGCCAAAAGATATATTGCTCATTATATCATTAGCTAAATATTAATACAAAGATGGTTGAGGAAATGTTTTAAGAAGGGAGTGTAGGGAATCCGGTGCCTCTAATTTAAGAAGCACCGGTTTATAGTTAGAATTAATTTAGGCAGTAACTTGACGTCTTCTTAGGAACCAAAATCCTGCAATACCAGCAAATGCTGCGAAACTTATAAGTCCCCACTCACTCATTGTAGGAACTGCCCTAGCAAATGAAGGCGGAGGCCCCATTCTAAGAGCTATTGTACAAGCTCTCCAGTTAGTGGGCGTTGTTATATCATTTGGTGCGAAAGTAAGTTCATCTGTTCCCGTGGGTCCTGCGTTGGCAAAAAACTCAGCAACGCCGTCACTTGCGATGATCTGAAAAGTGTTTAAAGAAATTGAATCGTACTGGATCAACTGACCCATGCTAGTATCTAAGTTTGCAAATGTGCTTGGCATGATATTTGGAATAGTTAGAGATTGAAATGTAAATATTCTTACTACCATTGATCCAGCTTCTGTCTGAATTGAAGGTGCTGTTGCTTGATCTGTGCCAGCTCCTGTGGAACATGCCAAATCAATTATAGGGTCATTACCATCTACACCTGAGAATCTCATTGATCCGCCAGCATAAACAAAGTTGCTCTCTGACCAGTTGCAGTTAACTCCTTCAGAATTAGGACTGTCTGTAAAACGTCCCCAGACACTACCTATGCAGGTAAAATCTCCGCCGCATTGACCATTATCCAACTCTGTCCATGCGCCTGGTGTAGGGGCTGAAAAACTGTTTACATCGTTAGGGTCTACTACGGCACATCCAATTAGCTCGTAGTCGCCAACACTGCCGGAACCTGTAGCAATAGGGCCATCATTAAATGGAGCCTGACTTGAAAAGCGTATGTCTGATTCAATGTCTACAACCGAAACATCGGCTTGGGAAACTGTTGCTACAAAGAGTAGTGATAATACAAAAATAGGTAAAAATAGGAACTTTCTATTCATATTCATCCTCCAATGTTAATTTCAATACTATATTAACATTATTGCATATAAAAGAACAGTAAGTTAGGTATGTAATTAAGGGTGGAAACAAGAATGAAGGATTTGCCGGCGCATCTTGTTACAGAAACGCCGGTTTTATTTATAGTCAAAATTAATTAGGCTGTTGCCTGACGTCTTCTAAGGAACCAAAATCCTGCAATACCTGCAAAAGCTGCAAAGCTGATAAGTCCCCACTCACTCATGGTTGGGACTGATCTTGTCGCCATTCTCAGAGATAGAACACATAGCCTTGCCGCATTATCGCTCACAGGTGTTACAAGTCCTGGAAATCCCACCCCATCTACATCGAGTGTGCTATTTGAAAGTATAGCTAGTACCTCTTCTCCACCCACTACCTCAGATGCTGCAAATCCAGCAAAAGTTGGACCACTCAGAACAGTTTCCGTTCCCATATTGCCCGGAACTTCTATTATCTGCACCGTTACAAGCTGAGCGCCTGGCTCTGAGCTAACAGATCGTAGTACAAGATCACTACCTTCCAGTTCTGTACATGCCATGTCAATTATTGGGTTAATTCCATCTACATTAGAATAACGATAACTACCTGCTAGGAACACAGAAGAACTATTAGCCCAACTGCATGTAATCTCCTCTGAGTCGGGATTATCAGTAAAGCGTCCCCATATACCTAGCTGACAATCAGCAAGATCTCCACATGTACCATTGTCTAACTCATCCCATGTACCAGGACTAGGCGCATTAAAAGGGTTAGGAGCGCCATCAGACTCAACACCACAAACAACTAGTTCGTAATTGTTAAAATTGTCAAAGTCACTAGCGCCAGATTCTATAACTCCCGATGTCAGTCCGCCATTGGAATCACGGTTTACTCTTGCATCGTTAATTAAAACATCTGCAATTGAATTGTTTACAAATGCAAA
>JAJCZS010000016.1 GCA_029262275.1 Deltaproteobacteria bacterium
CTAATTTACAAAGATAAAAGGCTTGTTAACTGGGATCCAAAACTCTGCACTGCCATCTCGGATCTAGAGGTTGAGCAGCGTGAGGTTAATGGACATCTCTGGCATTTTAAATATCCAATAGAAAACACTAATAATGAATACATTACTGTGGCTACAACCAGGCCAGAGACAATGCTTGGGGATACCGGTGTGGCAGTTCATCCTAATGATGAGCGTTATAAGCACTTTGTCGGCAAAAATGTAGTGCTGCCTCTTGTGGGCCGCAAAATTCCAATAGTTGCAGATGAGTACAGTGATCCTGAAAAGGGAACGGGAGCGGTTAAGATAACACCTGCTCATGATTTTAATGATTTCCAAGTAGGACAGAGGCAAAAGCTTGAAATCATTAACATCTTTGACTCAACTGCACACTTAAACGATAGCGTTCCCGAGGCTTATATAGGCCTTGAACGTTTTGAAGCAAGAAAACGAATTATAAATGACATGGAAAACCTCGGGCTCTTAGCCGAAATAGAAGACACCGCGCATACGGTCCCTTATGGTGATAGATCGGCTGTAGTAATTGAGCCGTGGCTGACTGATCAGTGGTATGTTGATGCTGAGAAACTTGCTGTTGAGGCTATTTCTTGTGTTGAGGATGAAAGAGTAAAGTTTATCCCAAAATATTGGGAGAGAACTTATTTTGAATGGCTCCGTAATATCGAGCCTTGGTGTATATCACGGCAGCTTTGGTGGGGGCACCAAATTCCGGCTTGGTATGGTCCGGACGGTCAAGTTTTTGTAAATACAACTCAAGAAGAGGCTCAAGAGGCAGCTAAAGAGCACTATGGTAAAGAAGTAGAGTTAACCCGTGATCCGGATGTACTTGATACTTGGTTTTCGTCAGGACTCTGGCCTTTTTCTACTCTTGGATGGCCCGAGAATACCCAAGAGCTTGAGAAATACTATCCAACAAGCGTTTTAGTAACAGGTTTTGACATCATTTTCTTCTGGGTAGCTAGAATGATAATGCAGGGCCTTAAATTTATGAACGATGTGCCTTTTAAAGATATTTATATTCATGGTCTTATTAGAGATGAAAATGGGCAGAAGATGAGTAAAACGAAGGGAAATGTTATTGATCCCCTTGAGGTAATTGATGAATACGGCGCAGATGCCATGAGATTTAGTCTCACTGCTCTTGCAACTCAAGGAAGAGACATAAAACTCTCCATGCCAGTGATACAAGGATATAGAAATTTCATCAATAAGATTTGGAATGCATCAAGATTCCTGATTATGAACCTTGAAGGTTACAATCCTGATTTAGTACCATCTGAGGCCGAGCTGTCTACTTACGACAAGTGGATACTGACTAAACTCAACCATACAATAAAAGAAGTTGAACAATCTATCGAAGCATATGAGTTTGATAAAGCTGCCAGCTCAATCTATCAATTCTTCTGGGCAGAGTACTGTGATTGGTATCTTGAGCTTGTAAAACCAGTCCTCTACGGTGATAACGAAGAGGATAAGCAAAGAACCCAGAGCGTATTGGTAAGAGTTTTAACAACTGCTCTTGGGCTTCTTCATCCCATGGCTCCTTTTGTTACAGAAGAGCTCTACCAACGTCTAAAGAGCTTTGGTGTTCAGATACCAGGGGTGGACAGCGAGATTGCAGATAGCATTGTAGTTAGTGCATTTCCTGAATTTAATGAGAGCGAGATATATAAAGAGTCTGAGAACGAAGTTGAATTCATAAAACATATTGTAGGGGCAGTAAGAGGACTCAGAGCCATAGTTGGTCTTCATCCATCTGAAAGGGTCTTTATACTCTTGCTTCCAGAGAGTGAAACTACCAAGCGACATATTGCTTCAAACAAAGGGGCTATTTTAAGCCTGGCATCATTATCAGGGCTTGAGCTAGTAGAAGGTGATAAACCAGAGAAATCCGTTGCTCAGGTAATTCCAGGAGTTGAAGTGTTCTTGCCAGTAGAAGGGCTCATTGACATAGAGAAAGAGACACAAAGGGTACAGAAGGATATTGGTAAGGTAACAAAGGACTTGATGCAGACAGAGAAGAAACTCTCCAACTCAACTTTCCTAGAACGTGCTCCAGAAGATATTATAAGTAAAGAAAAAGAAAAGTTAGAAGAATTTTCCATCCAGAAAAAGAAGCTTGAAGAAGTACTCTCCAAATTACAGGAAATAAGTTAGGTTTTCTCTAAGACTGCTCACACACCAAAAAGGCCAAGCTGCTTAGTTTTAGTTTTCTGATCCGTTAGATCCACAGGATATTTGCCTGTAAAACATGCATTGCAGAAATGCTCCTTGCCCTCTATTTTCCTTGCAGCCTGAACAGCACTCATTACACCCTCTAGGCTCAAATATCCAAGAGAGTCGGAAGTGATATATTTCCTTATCTCTTCAGTGTTAAGTGAGTTTGCTATCAGCTCTTCTTTAACAGGAGTGTCGATGCCGTAATAGCAGGAGAATTTTGTAGGAGGGGAGCTTATCCTCATATGTATCTCTTTAGCCCCTGCAGCTCTTATCATTTTTACGATTTTCCTACTTGTTGTTCCTCTTACAATTGAATCATCAATAATTACTACTTTCTTGTCTTTTAGTACTTCACTAATAGCATTTAGTTTTAGCTTTACACCAAAATTTCTAATAGATTGTTGAGGCTCAATAAAGGTTCTGCCCATGTAGTGGCTTCTTAGTAGCCCAAGCTCAAGTGGAAGACCTGTTTCTTCAGCAAATCCCATAGCAGAAGGTACACCAGAATCCGGCACAGCTACAACAATATCTGCATCTGCAGGATATTCCCTGGCCAGCTGTTTTCCAAGCTCTTTTCTTACCTGATAAACATTTCTACCTGTAAGAAAACTGTCCGGTCTTGCAAAGTATATATATTCAAAGACGCAGTATGCATGTTTTACTTCTCCAAAGGGTTTAAATGATTCAATCCCGTCCGCACTTACTACTACTATCTCTCCAGGTTCAATTTCTCTCTCAAAATCTGCTTCTATTAGATCAAATGCACAGCTCTCAGATGCAAATACAGGAGAATCCCCAAGCTTGCCCATTACTAGGGGTCTAAAACCGTAGGGGTCTCTTGCTGCTACCATGTATTCTGGAGTCAGGAACATTAGTGAATATGCTCCCTTGCATCTCATTAAGGCTTCAATAATTCTTCTTACAAGTTTTTCCTCTTTTGATTTAGCAATTAGATGAACGATAACCTCGGTGTCAGTTGTGGATTGGAATATTGCACCGTCCCCTTCAAGCTCATCTCTTAAGTTCTTTGCATTGGTAAGATTGCCGTTATGTGCAATTGCTAGTGAGCCTCGATGATAGTTTATTACTATGGGTTGCATGTTCTTAAGTTGGCTCGATCCGGTGGTTGAATAACGTACATGTCCTATTGCATTTTTCCCTGGAAGCTCGGCTAGAACTTCTTCGGAGAAAATATCAGATACAAGACCCATATCACGATGATTATGAAGGTTTACGCCATCAGATGTGACGATTCCAGCACTTTCCTGACCTCTATGTTGAAGTGCATGGAGTCCCAAATAGGTTAGATTGGAGGCTTCTAGATTGTTGAATATGCCAAAAACACCGCATTCTTCTTTAAGCTTAGGCATAACTTTTTAATATATTCTCAAACCCCTGGGCCCATGTGTTATAGGCTTTGGCGACAGGAATATCAATTAAGTCCTCTATTAGTAGTCTTGTCCCGCTAACTCTACCGATTGTTTCCATTGGCAAGTCTAAACTTTCTGTTAATTCCTTAAGCTTATTTAGATTCTGATCGTTTAAAGATACTAAGGCTCTTCCTTGGGTCTCTGAGAATAAAACAGCATCTTTTCTTATCAATTGAGGTACTTTAACTTCAACACCAATTGGTCCCTTTGGTGTAAAACAGCACTCTGAAATCGCCACCGCAACTCCCCCCTCAGATATATCATGTGCTGAATTTATTATACCTCTCTCAGAGGCTTTTAGTAAGACATTAATTAATTTTAATTCTTGATCTAGGTCAAGTACAGGAGGTTTCCCTTCAACTTTGTTGTGAATTTGTTTTAAATATTCACTTCCGCCAAGCTCTTCTTTGGTTTCTCCTAATAATACGATTAAATCCCCCTCGTCCTTAAACCATTGGGTCAGGTGTGTGTCGGTATTTTCAATGAGCCCAACCATTCCCACAGTAGGGGTAGGGTAAATCGCGGTGCCTTCTGTTTCATTATAAAAACTAACATTACCACTTACCACTGGGGTATTTAATTTCAAACAAGCCTCGCTCATTCCATTTATTGCCTGTTCAAATTGCCACATAACTCCAGGGTTCTCTGGGCTACCAAAATTAAGACAGTCAGTTATTGCAAGAGGCTTTGCACCAGAACACGCAAGGTTTCTTGCGCTTTCCGCTACAGCTATTGCAGCTCCAATGTAGGGATCGAGATAGCAGTATTTTGAATTGCAGTTTACAGTCATAGCGACAGCTTTTTTTGTGCCCTTTATCCTTACAACAGCAGCGTCAGAGCCTGGCATAGTAAGGGTATTGGTTCTTACCATATAGTCGTACTGCTCATATATCCATTTTTTGCTTGCAAGCGTTGGTGAAGATAGGAGAGTTAAAAGTGTATTGTTAAAATCGTTAGGAATTGAGAGGGATGACATATCAAGGTTATTGAGATCATCCATATAATCTGGCCTATCTATTGGTCTATTATATAGTGGTGCTTCTTCTGAAATAAGATTAATTGGTATTTCTGCAGAGGGCTCACCGTTATCAGTTATAACCAGTTTGCCGCTATCTGTTACTTCTCCTATAACGCTAAAATCAAGATCCCACTTCTTAAATATGTCTTGGGCAATCTTTTCTTTACCCTTTTCAACCACCATTAGCATGCGCTCTTGCGACTCGGACAGCATTACTTCATAAGGGGTCATCTCCACTTCTCTTCTTGGCACCTTATCAATTTCAATCATAAGACCAGTACCAGCTCTCTCAGCCATCTCTGTTGAAGAGGACGTTAATCCTGCAGCACCCATATCCTGTATGCCGACAACTATTCCAGTCTTAAAAAGCTCAAGACATGCTTCCAATAAAAGTTTTTCGGTAAAAGGGTCGCCAACTTGAACTGCTGGTCTTTTCTCCTCGGCTTCTTTTGTAAAAGTCTCAGAGGCCATAACCGCACCATGGATACCGTCTCTTCCTGTCTTAGATCCAACATAAATAACAGGGTTTCCCACTCCTGTGGCGTAACCTTTGAATATTTCATCTGTTTTGGTTATTCCTAGTGCAAAAGCATTTACGAGAGGGTTGCCGTTGTAGCAGTCATCAAAGTAAACCTCGCCTCCTACAGTAGGAATACCAATGCAGTTTCCGTAGCCTGCTATGCCGTCTACAATGCCATCTACGAGGAATTTGGTTTTCGGCAATTGGGGGTTTCCAAACCTAAGTGAATCCAAAATCGCAATAGGTCTTGCACCCATTGTAAAAATATCTCTTAGTATTCCGCCAACTCCAGTAGCAGCACCTTGATAAGGTTCAATAAAGGAGGGGTGATTGTGGCTTTCCATTTTAAATACAGCACAAAGACCTTCTCCTATATCAACTATCCCCGCATTTTCCCCAGGACCCTGAATTACTGCCTTTCCTTTAGTGGGGAGTCTTTTAAGATGAACCCTTGAGCTCTTATATGAGCAGTGTTCTGACCACATTGCAGCTAGAATCCCAAGCTCAGTAAAATTGGGTTCTCTGCCAAGAGCATCTACAATTTTGTTGTATTCACCCTCTGTAAGTCCGTGTTCTAATGCAGTTTGTAAGTTGGGCATATTCGGTTTATCTCTCGCAATTAATATACCTGTAAATTTCGCTACATTACATGGCCTCAGTTTTGTTCTGAATTAGTAAATAAATGGTATTAGTAGCCAAAATAGCAACTATTGTATAATGGTTTTCTGGCTTGTATCATTACTTGGATTAAGCGTCATGGAAATGCAGATGCCGGAGAGAGAAATTAAAAATATAAAAGATTTAAGCCCCAAGGAAATTGAGAAATTTGTTTCCGATAATAACCTCAAGCCTTTTAGAGCCAGACAAATAAGTAAATGGGTATATCAAAAAGGTGTATCCTGCTTTGAGGAGATGTCTGATCTTTCAAAGGATTTTAGGGACCTTCTAGAGCTTTCATTTTCCATGGAGCCCTCTCTTGAGCTATCCCAAGAACAAATATCAGAGGATGGAACTAAAAAATATTTATTCGATTTATCTGACGGCAATCAAATCGAGACTGTTCTTATTCCTGAGAAATCAAGAAAGACACTTTGCGTATCCTCACAGGTTGGATGTGCCCTTGGGTGCACGTTTTGTATGACAGGAACTGTAGGAAAGATTAGAAATCTGACTCCCTCAGAAATATTAGACCAGTATCTTTTGGTTAACAAAGACAATGAAAACGGTATCACCAATATAGTTTTTATGGGTATGGGTGAGCCTCTAGATAACTTAGATAATTTAGTAAGGGTAATTAATGTTCTTACGGATCCAACTTACCTTGGTCTTTCACCTAAACGCATTACAGTGTCGACCTCGGGGCTTGTGCCAAAGATGAAAGAACTTGGAGAGCAGGTATCGGTTAACCTGGCCGTTTCTTTAAATGCTGCTAGGGATGAGCTTAGGGATGAAATAATGCCTATAAATAAAAGATATCCTATAAAGAAACTGATTGATGCCAGTGTTAAGTTTCCTGTTCCCAATAGGAAATATCTAATGTTTGAATATGTTCTATTAAGAGATGTTAATGATTCCGATAGCGATGCTCATATTTTGGGAAGACTTCTTGGTGGAATAAAGTGCAAGATAAATGTGATTCCTTTTAATGAAGCATCTCCTCTTCCTTATAAATCTCCAGATTGGGAGAGGGTTCTAAAATTCCAAGAAATACTGATGTCATATAAAATAAACGTGCGAATTAGAAAAAGCCGAGGCAGTGACATTTTAGGTGCCTGTGGGCAATTAGCTGCGAAATACCCTTCAATAAGGGTAAAAGAAACCCCGGCACATATTTAGCTGCGGCGGATTAGGAGTGTTCAACACAGATGACTGGATCAGAAATAAGAGAGCTGTTTCTTAAGTATTTTGAAGAAAATAACCATACAATTATACAAAGCTCATCATTAATACCTAAAAGCGACCCAACACTTCTGTTTACCAATGCTGGAATGGTGCAGTTCAAAGATACTTTCTTGGGCTTGGAAAAACGATCATATAATAGAGCTACATCAGCGCAAAAGTGTGTAAGAGCAGGTGGTAAGCATAATGATCTAGAAAATGTAGGTCATACAGCAAGACACCACACTTTCTTTGAGATGCTAGGGAATTTTTCCTTTGGTGACTATTTCAAAGAAGAAGCGATCAAATTTGGCTGGACGCTCATGACAGAGGTTTATAAGCTACCCGTGGAAAAACTCTGGGTTACAGTATTTGAAGAAGATGATGAAGCCTCAGAATTATGGCAGAAAATAATTGGACTCCCCGAGGACAGAGTGCTTCGGATGGGGGAGAAGGACAACTTCTGGTCGATGGGCGATACAGGGCCCTGTGGTCCATGCTCTGAGATCCTATTTGATCAGGGAGAAGAATTTAGCTGTGGCAAGCCTACCTGTGCGCCTGGTTGTGAGTGTGATCGTTACTTAGAGCTCTGGAACCTTGTTTTCATGCAGTTTGATAGAGATTCAAGCGGTAAGATGACACCTCTTCCCAACCCTAGTATTGATACCGGAATGGGGCTTGAGAGAATAACCGCAGTACTACAAGGAGTTAAAAGCAATTATGAGACGGACCTTTTGCGAGGGATTATTGCAAATGTAGAAGAAATCGCCGGGAAAAGCTATGGAGAGAACGAGGATTTAGACGTTTCTATGAGAGTTATCGCCGATCATGCACGCGCTGTCACTTTTCTTATCTCTGACGGTGTGTTTCCATCAAACGAGGGTAGGGGGTATGTGCTCAGAAGAATTCTTAGGCGAGCGGTACGTCATGCAAAGATGCTCGGCATTGAAGAGCCATGTCTTTATAGGATAACAAATAGAGTTAAAGAAATAATGCAGGATGCATATCCTGAGCTTAAAGAAAATATAGATTTCGTAGCAGATGTTGTTAAGAATGAAGAGGAGAGGTTTTTTGAAACCATAGATAGAGGTTTAGAGCTATTAAAAGCTGAAATTGATAAGCATAAAGGGGAGAAAGTTCTCCCTGGAGATGTTGTTTTTAAACTCTATGACACCTTTGGTTTTCCAGTTGATCTGACTGAAGATATAGCTTCTGAAAATGGGCTTACTTTGGATCAAGCCGGTTTTGAAAAAGAGATGGAGCAACAGCGAACTCAATCCAGAGAAGCTTGGAAGGGAGATGATAAAGGAGATCTAGATCCATTATACAAAGAGATTCTATCAGGCGGCCTAGTAGTAAACTTCACTGGTTATAACCAAACCGAAGATAGCGCTAAGATATTTGCCATAATAAAAGACAGCATGCTTCTAGATAGTGCAGAGGAAGGTCAAGAAGTTGATATCATTACTGACAAGACTCCTTTTTATGGCGAATCTGGTGGACAGGTAGGAGATAGAGGCACAATCGAGGCTGAGATGGGTTTAGCTCAAGTAGTTGATACAAAAAAACCACTTCCGGTAATTATTGTTCACCGCGCTGTTATTAAAAAAGGAACTCTTAGAGTTGGGGATGAAGTGGAATTGAAGGTTGATAAAAAATATAGATATGGCGTCGAAACCCACCATTCTACAACACATATACTCCATGCGGTCCTAAGAGAAGTGCTCGGCACTCATGTTGGTCAAGCAGGCTCTTTAGTTGCACCTGGAAGGTTGAGATTTGATTTCACACACCATTCTTCCATTGACGAAAAGGACCTAAGAAAGATGGAGGATATGATCAATGAGAGAATCAGGTGGGATGACAATGTTCTAATTGAGACAGAAGTGCCCTATGATGATGCCATAAAAAGAGGCGCAATGGCGTTCTTTGAAGAAAAGTACGGTGATAACGTCAGAGTGGTAAGCATAGGTGATTATAGTACTGAGCTATGTGGCGGTACTCATCTTGATAGCTCAGGGGAAGCTGGGCTTCTTAAAATAGTTTCTGAAGGAGCATCTTCTGCTGGAGTTAGAAGAATAGAGGCTCTTGCCGGTGAGGCAGCATGGGGTTATATGCGAGGCAAAGAAGATACTCTTAGTGAGGCTTCAAATATTTTAAGAGTTGCTGAGCCGGACCTTATTTCAAGACTTAAAAAGTTAGTCGAAGAGAATGAGTCCATTAAGACTGAGCTTGATTCATATAAGAATAAAGTGCTTAGTGAGAGAGCAGGCGACTTGATGGATAACATAGAACAAGTTAACGGAACCAAGGTGCTATCTGCTGAAGTCTCTGGAGCTGACCCCGGGCAGCTTAGGAAAGTCTGGGATGACGTGAGAAGCAAACTTGATTCTGGTGTTGCGGTTTTAGGTAGCAAGGCTAATGGTAAAGCCTTTATATTAATTGGAGTAACTAAGGATTTAACAAAGAAATATCATTCAGGAAATATGGTGAAAGAACTAGCTCCTATAATTGGCGGTAAGGGAGGCGGCAAGCCTGATCTGGCTCAAGCTGGAGGCGATAATCCTGATAAATTAGGCGACGCGCTTAGCAAGGCTATTGATATTATAGGTGCAAAATAGGGTATAGGATCTCAGATTTAGAAATCTTCGCTGATCCCTTTTTGTTTCAAAACAGTTTTCATTTTCTTAAGAGCAGCCACTTCGATCTGTCTTACTCTTTCTCTAGAAATTTTATATTTCTCACCCAGTTCTTCGAGTGTAAGAGGCTTGTCGGCCAATATCCGATTTTCAATAATGAAACGTTCTCTATCTTTTAATGTCTTGAGTGCATCTTTCATTCCACTTTTAAATATTTCTACTTGTTGTGTTTTGGTAAGTAAATCTTCTTGGTTTTCCTCGTCATCTGCAAGAAAATCCATATGAGATACATCTGTATCACCCTTTATTTCTGCATCAAGCGACAAATCCTTACTCCCCATTCTCTTGTCCATCTCAATAACTGCTTGATTGGAGACATTAAGTTTATCAGCGAGCTCTTTATAATCTTCTTCACTCAAGTTTCCATCGCCCAACTCCATTTGATTTTTGGTAGAGCGTAATTTATAAAAGAGCTTCCTTTGAGCCTGTGTAGTTCCCACTTTAACAAGGCTCCAGTTCTTGATAATATGGTTTTGTATATATGCTCTTATCCACCATACGGCATAAGAGATAATGCGGTAGCCTTTTGTTGGGTCAAAGCCTTTGACCGCATGCATCAGCCCAATGTTCCCTTCTTGTATGATATCCATGGTGTTTAATCCATAGTTCTTATATTCATTTGCTACTTTAACGACAAATTTTAAGTTTGATGAGACGAGTTTCCTGGCAGCATCTAAATCCCCATCATTCTTATACTTCATAGCCAGTTCATACTCTTCTTCACGACTTAGGACCGGATAATTGCTAATTTCAGTCATGTATCGTTGGAGTGAAGTAGTATGGGCCGGAAGAAGGTTGCCCTGAGGGCGCTTCTCTTTGGTTTTGTCGGTTTTCTTTGCCATTTTACATCTCGATGTGTTTAAAAGACAAGTTTAGTATACTTTTACTGAGGAATGTAGGCAACCAGGTAATTGTAGAATGGGCTGTAATTACATGAAGTTATGAAATAATATTATGAAATCCTTGACTGATAATGTTCTTCTGTTAGAATGTTGTGCTTGAAGTTCTGAGCTTAATTTTCGGTTCCGGAGTAGCTCAGCTGGCAGAGCGGGTGACTGTTAATCACTAGGTCGGGGGTTCGAATCCCTCCTCCGGAGCCAAAATTTCTAACATGCTGCAAACATTAGTTGTTTTTTAGTTCAACGCATTTCATATAAAAATCCTGTTAATAATTTAACGACATTAGAGAAACTGCTATGGGCTGTGGATTATTCTATTGTGTTTCTCCAACACTTCTCAAATAAAAGATTTATGCCGGTAAGTGAAGGCTCTATAATTTGTTGCATTGATAGACCTTTGACAAAGCCCACTTGTAGAGTAATATTGGCGGATAAGAAAACTAACCATACTGAAGTATCTATCTTTCCAAAATACAAAAAAAAACTTTCCTACTAACATAACAATTTTCAACAACCGAAGAGGGAATTTTTCTAGGAAAACATCCCTTTGACAAAGGCAATAAACAAGATAAATGTCCTACATGTTGCGACTCTTAACCGGCCAATTAGACAGGACTTAGGTTACGGACCTATCGAAACTGTTATTTACAACATTGATAAAGGACTGCATGAATTAGGCCATCGGTCGATTGTAGCATGTTCTGGAGATTCAA
>JAJCZS010000017.1 GCA_029262275.1 Deltaproteobacteria bacterium
TGGGGTGCGTGACCGGATTTGAACCGGCGACCCCTGGGACCACAACCCAGTGCTCTAACCAACCTGAGCTACACGCACCATTGAATCAGAATTTCAGATTATAGTAATAATATACCAACAAAACTTCTTTTCTATAAAAAAATGTGCGCCCGACAGGAGTCGAACCTGTGACCTACGGATTAGAAGTCCGTTGCTCTATCCAGCTGAGCTACGGGCGCAAACAACATACTCCTTCAAAAGAAGGAACATTCTACCTAAACGCTGATAACTCTGCAATATTCTCTCTAATCTGATTGAGTTAAATGCTTTGAAAAACTAATTGTCTATAAACTTATGAGTCCTTAATTGATTCGTTATATGCAGACCTCAAGATAGCAATACATAAAGACACATATGTACCAAATCTAGAATCATTGGTGCCTAAAAGCAGTGCCTCATGATGAGTGCGAAGAAATAGCGTGTAATACTGGCTTGTTACACCACATAGTTCATCTATTAAATTAAGTGCCTTTTTACCCCATTCTTTAAATTCTTCAGGATTCCAAAACCCATGAGTAGAATGTTTTGATTCTGCTATTAATTCCTCGTACTTTTTTTCGATTGCGATACTTATCATAGGTGATTATAAATTATTTAACTGCACTGCCCTTCAGTGGATCCAGAATTTCTATCTTTGGTTCACTGTGATCATGATTTTCATGATCTTCCATCAGCTCACTCAGAACAGACATCTGCAACTTGTTCAAACCTTTAAAAGCTACCCCATTTACTTCCACTGTATAGGTATCAGTAACATCTTTACCTGTAAGCGGGACAAACTTCTTATTTCCAAAATTTCTAACAATATAAAGCATTGTTGTAAGCCTGGACTCTTTTCTAGAATTTGAATTTATTAATACCCAAGGTGACTTAGGAGACGCTGTATGCGTAAACATCTGCTCTTTATATTTAGTATAGGTCTCCCACTTTTTTCTGGCATGAAAGTCGTTTTCAGAGAACTTCCAGAATTTAAGAGGATCCGATAAACGCTCCTGAAAACGGTACAACTGGTGCTCAGGATCCACGGATAGATAGAACTTTACCAATTTCAGCCCATTATCTATTAACTTATGCTCCCAATCCAACACCTTACGAATAAAGTACTCGTACTGTGATTTTGAGCAATAACCCATAGTAGGCTCAATTAATGCACGGTTGTACCAGGATCGATCAAAAAATACAATCTCACCTTCTTTAGGTAAGTGCTGCTCATAGCGATGAAACCAGTATTTAGATTCTTTTTTTGTAGGGATACCAAGATCTATGGTTCTAAAATACTTGGGCATAAGACTCTGGGTTAATCTAAGGATGGTAGAACCTTTACCGGCAGCATCTCTACCATCAAAACATATACAGACTCTTTGCCCCAATTTTGCTACTTTTTGCTGAATTGTTAAAAGCTCTAATTGTAGACGGCGTTTTTCAATGTTGTAGTCTTTTATACTTATTCCAGTATATGGAGCTTCAATCTTAACAACTTTTTTGCCGGTAAGCTTTTTCATACCGCAATTCCTCCATTAGAATTTTAGACCCAAATACCGTGCTGGAAATTTTATCCTACCCCAACTTAACAGACAAGGACAAGCAACTTATTTTATATAGAAGTACAAGGAATTATACCTAATTAAAGAAAACACATGTTTTCAATTCACAACAAAATTTGCAGATTTTTCTAATTTTTAGGAACGTACGAATGTTCGTTATTTCTATGTCTCTCTATATTGATAATATCAAAACTCTTAGATATAATTTTATTAGGTGGAAGGAGAGAATGATTCCAAAAAACTATATGTTTTATATCATTATGTCATGTAGCGATAATTAGGTAGATACCGCTCCTAATTATATCATCTTTTTTCTCAATTCCATCCTTAAGTACATGCGCTTCCTTACTCTATTGGGATAGAGGAGGGAAACCATGCTGATTTAGAATTGTAGCAATTTTGCTACTCGTCCTATGTGTCTATTTTTTTATAGACCAGGGGAGTTGCAGGATTGTGATCCTTACAAATTCAAAGACCGGGGCTTATAGCCTACTGTCAAAAATTAGGGGGAATTGTCATGAGATATGCATTTAGATTTGTATTTCTCTTGTTATTAGCATTTACATTATGGACTGGCCCTGCCAAAGCCCAGGAAGGCACTGGATTGCAGGTCCTAAAATTAGGTTCGCCTGAAGCAGTTCCAGGCGGATTTATGACTTACTCTATTTTTGTTACCAACAACGGTACGAGTTTTTTCTTTGATTCCTGTGTAGCTATTGCAGGATGTAGCGTTGTACTAACGGATGATCTGCCTGCAGATTTTCTATTTAACGAGCTTGATATAACGGCAACTAAATATTTTGCAACTTTACCGCCTGTAACAGTGCCTTGCGCTGTGGTCGCGGGGGATCTTGTTTGTGACATTGGAGATTTTGTCCCAACAAATTTTGTTGAGATAAATATTCCCGGTACAGCAAGTGCTACTCTGTCACCTGGAGATATGATCACAAACGATGTCCTGGTCGACCCAGTAGGTGGATTAACTGGACTTGGACCTGACACTGATTCGTTCGATACAACAATAGTCAGCTCAGCCCCACAAGTTAACCTAGCTATTTTTAAAACTGATGCACCAGATCCGGTGATTGGTGAAGCAGGCAACATACTTACATATACTCTTGCTGTAACAAACAGCGGACCAGATGATGCAACAAACGTAGTTGTAACAGATTTTATACCACCTACTGCCTCATTTGATTCAGTCATGCCTGCGGGACCTTGTTCTCACGACGGCTCACCTACTGGCGGTATAGTAACATGTACTTTCCCATCACTAGCTGCAGGGGATATAGGAATGATAACTATTACCGTTAATCCTCCTGTACTTGCAATCGGCAATCAGGATGTAGCGATACTCAATGTCGCAACAGTTACTTCTGATCAAGTCGACGGCGCTCTTAGCGACAATACTGTTGGAGAGGGAACAATAGTTACAGCACCAGTACCAAATGAAACTATATCAGATTTAATAGTAACTAAGGCTGCTCCAAATATAGTTATTCAAAATCAGGAGTTCTTCTATTCTATAGAGGTCTTCAATGTAGGTCCTGACCCAGCTGTTAATGTAACGTTAAGAGACTCGCCATTTATGAATACTACAATTAACGGAGCTGGAATAGTTGCAAATGCGCCGATCGCTTGTTTCCCACTAGCACTTCCAAATTTCGCGTGTGATATTCTGGTGCCGATACTTCCTGGTCAATCAGTGGAGTTTCTTGTACCTGCAACCTATTCGGGCGGGCTGCCTACGCTTCCTGATCCTCTTCCGATATTTAACGTGGCTAATGTTATTTTAGGGCCAAGTAATATTCCGGACACAATTCAAGTAGATCCAATTCCAAGTAACAATACATTTGTTAATGTTACAAATGTAGTACCTCCTCCTGCTATAATTAGCGAATCAGATCTGGTTATGACAAAAACAGCTCCTGAAATAGTTATACAGGGTGAGAATTTCGAATACACATTGTTCGTAACTAACCTTGGAGACAATGTAGCGGAAAACGTTACTGTGACTGATATTCTTCCTCCAAGTGTTGACATAGTTACTTTACCTATGGGATGTGTAGAAATGCCTGCAATGTCAAATATTGTAGAATGCACAATTCCATCAATTGCAGTTGACACAGTAATACAGCTGATTATAGAAGTTACTCCAAATGATCTTGGTCTGATTTACAATATCGCGACCACTTCACTTGGACTTAGCAATCAGCCTAATACTCAGCAAGTAGATCCTGTACCTGGCAACAATACAGACTCGGCAGTTTCAGAGGTAATTCCTCCTCCTATAATGACTACAACCTCTAATTTGGTTGTTAAAAAGGCCGCACCAATTTTAGTCATTGAAGATAATGAGTTTGAATATGACATAGAGGTGACTAATCTTGGACCAGATCTTGCTCAAAACGTAATTCTGACAGATATCATTCCAGAAGACGTAACCTTTTCTAACTTGCCTGCAGGCTGTGGAGTAGTTGTGAATGCTCCTCCTGCAAACGATGAATTGATTTGCAACCTTGGAGATATTGCAATGGCTCAGGTCATAAGACTTAGCATAACAGCACAATACACCGGAGCTTTCCCAGCACTTCCTGACTCGTTTGTGCTATTTAACTTAGTAAATGTTGAGTTTGGACTGGTCGATAATTTAATGCAGATCGACCCTGAGACAAGCAATAACACAGATATCGCTCTGACCCGTATTATTGCAGAGCCACCTGCAATTAATCTTGTGGATCTATTTGTAGTTAAAACTGATTCACCAGATCCGGTTGTAACTGGAACGGACCTTACATATAACCTGTTTGTTTATAACTTTGGTCCAAATAATGCAGAGAATGTAATCGTAACAGATACTCTGCCATCAGGTGCAGCTCTTGTGAGTGCTCCTGGTTGTGTTCCTGCAGGAAATGTACTTACCTGTGTTATTCCACTTATACAATCTAACGGTGGTGTAGCGATTATTCCTATCATGGTTACAGCACCTCCAATACCGCCTGATGAGGAATCATTTATGATTCTAAATTCGGCACGTGCAGATGTTGATCCATTTTTCTTACTTTCGGACAACATAATTCAATTAGACTATGCACCATCTAACAATACAGACTCAGAGAAGACAACTGTAGTTCCTGTACCACCACCAATGTCTGATCTGTTAATTCTTAAAACAGACACACCAGATCCTGTAATTGAAGATGATGTTCTGACATACACAATATTTGTAAAGAACACAGGTCCAGATCCTGCATTTGGAGTCCTCGTAAGTGATTGGTTACCTCAAGAAGGGCTTGATCTTGATACGGTTAACTTCACTTTCAGCCCTAATGTAGATGGATGTATACAGGATCCAGATGTTGCTATGGAACCATATAAGGTTGAATGCTTAATTCCATCATTAGGAGTAGAAGAAAGTGCAACAATTACTGTTGCTGTTACAACACTTCCACTACCAGATGGCGTAGAGTTCTTAAACATATTCAACCTAGCAAAAGTTGAATCAATAGGGGATCTAATTAATCCTCCTTCAGCTGATCCTAACCCACTAAACAATGTGGTTGTGGAATCTACACTTATTGGAGAGTTTGTGCCAATAGCTGATCTCTTTGTTATAAAGAGTGATTCCCCCGACCCTGTTTTTGTAGATCAAACTCTTACTTATGTTCTTTTCGTAAGTAACGCAGGACCAGATCCAGCTACAAATGTAGTTGTTACAGATACTTTGCCAGATAGCGTAGACCTTATATCCGCAACACCTGACCAGGGCGTTTGTGGTGGTCTCGTAGGAGATATGATAACCTGCAATTTAGGAAACCTAGCTGTAGGAGCATTCACAGAAATTAGGATCTTAGTTACTCCTACAATACCTGGAACAATTCTAAATGTAGCTCAGGTTATGGGTGATGAGCATGATCCAAAGTCATCAAATAACATATCACCTCAGACAACAACGGTTAATCCTAAAATATTCACTCCTCCTGACAACCCAGGAGAGCCAAATGGAAACGATATATTTGTATTGAAGTTTGTTTCCCCTAATCCTGTCGAAGTTGGTCAGGAAGTTACCTTTACAATAATAGTTGGTAACAACGGCGAATTTGGTTCTGGTGCAACCGTAGTTGACGATCTCCCTGCTGGGCTTACTTTTCTATCAGCCACAGTTAACACTGGAGATCCTTGTAATCTAGTCAATGGCGATGTTGTTTGCGATATCGGGACCATACCACCTCTAGGCCAAGGCCAGACAGTTGTGGTAGAGGTTCGTGCTATAGCCAACCAAACCGGAACCCTTCCAAATACTGCTTTCTTGGACAATGTTCCTAATGACCCAGTCACAAATAACAATGTTTCTATTGTTGCACTGACTGTTGTTCCGGATATATCCGTTCCACAGCCACCAGCAAATCCAGATGATGGAGATGATGGAGATGGTGGAAATGATGGCGACACTGAAGGTAGTAACAATGGTGGATGCACAGTAGCTGCGGGTTCAATTAACACCAGCAGCACAGCAACCAACTTTGCATTACTGCTACTGCCGCTGTTAGTATTTGGATTTAGATCAATAAAAAGAAAGAAATAAAGTAAGTATTGGGGAGGAGGCGTAAGCCTCCTCCCTTTTTTTATCCTACCTATTTACAAGAATCCCTTTATAGCTAAATATCACTTCTATAAGAACTGAGAATTTAAAAGGTTTAAATGAAATTATGAATAGAAACTAGATTAGGATTGCTATAATAATTTCTATATAGCAATAGAAAGAAATGCAGATAAGTTGCTGTTATGATTGAGAAAAAAGATGGTCGGGGTGAGAGGGCTCGAACCTCCGACCTCAGCGTCCCAAGCGCTGCGCGCTCCCAAACTGCGCTACACCCCGAATCAAAGTGAAAATGAGTATACCTACTAAATCAAAAACGACAAGGACACATCGTATCTCTTTTTAAAAGAAAATATCAGTCCTTAATCCATAGTCAACAATAAGAAACTAAATGACTCTAACCTAAGTATTTGTCATAAACTTCTTTTGCCCAGAAAATCTCTGTTCCGGATGATAGAAGAGCGGTCTCCATGATTGTCTCAGCAATTTCAGCCTTGCTAATCTTAAGCGAAAGAGCTTTCTTAATTCTAGATTCAACGCAATGTGGACATCTTCCATGAACTGCAACTGCTATAGCAATTAAGGCCTTTGTGTTAGGATCTAATTTCGTTTCCCCTTCACACGCTTTATAGAACTGCCACCACCCTTCAGCCATCTCAGGTGCGTGTTTTTCAAACCATCTCTGGTCATCTGCCATTATTTACTACCTCCTATATTTTTGTATGGTTCTTTAATACTTTAATCCGAATTTGAATTTACTAATTTTATTTTAAGTTCTTCATGTGCTCTACATACTTTCCTCTTCCGGACCCCATCTTATATGATGCATAACCAATAGGATTCTTTTCATAAAAATTCTGATGATATTCCTCGGCCGGATAAAAATCCATAGCAGACCTAATCTCAGTTACTATAGGCCCTGGGTATCTACCACTTTCCCCGAGTTTCTTTTTAGACTCTTCTGCAGTAGCTCTTTGTTCATCTGTGTGATAAAAAATTGCGGTCCTATAATGCATACCCCTGTCAACAAACTGCCCTCCCCCATCTGTCGGGTCAACATTCAGCCAGAAAACGTCTAACAACTTCTCATATGAGATCACAGATGGATCATATAGTACTTGGACCGACTCCAAATGCTCTGTTCTTCCTAAACAGACATCGTCATAAGTTGGATTACTTTCTTCACCACCCGTATAGCCAACGGTTGTAGAGATTACGCCGTCTAGATTGTCAAAGGGGGGCTGCATACACCAAAAGCATCCACCTGATAATGTTGCCTTCTCGTACTTCTCGTCTGAAATACCCATCTTATTATTAGTACTCCTTATCTATGTAGAAAACTCAAGTTTTAATATCTAGTTAGATTCTTATAGAAACTAGATAATTCTCATAATTAGACTAGCACAAAATTCAATCTCCTATAAGCAAATCTCAGTTATTGAACTTGTGAGCTCTAAATAAATTCTTTATAACAATATGAACTATAGGAATACCAAACGCTATTTTTAGTACTGAGAATAAAAATGGCCTACCAAAACTAGAGTAATTCTGCTCTAAAAAGCCATAAGATAAGACTATTCCATTATCGTATAGCTGAATCAAGGTAAGAAGTGACACTACAATCAGATATAACCAACATAATAGAGTTAGGTAATAACCCCACTTACTTCCCCTCCAGATTAGAATGCCACCTACAGTGCCGCAAATAGCCCTGAAAATGATCGCATTAATAACTATTATAGTTGCAGTAAGAGGGAAGTTCTCTAAATACCCAATAAGCCAAAACCCACCTATCGCAGGAAGTCCAGCAAGTATCGTTATTAATCCTATTGTTTTTTGTTTATTCACTATCAGATCTACGTATCTTTAGCTGATATAGGTTTTGTGAAACTCTCTCATGCTAGAGGGCTCACCAATAACAGTAATTCTATCGTATTCATGAATTATAGTGCTGCCGCGAGGTATTATAGTCTGCTCTCCGCGGCGAATAAGCGCAACCAAGCTTCCCTCAGGCATATTTATGGCACTCAGTGGCTTTCCGATCAACTGTTCTGTGGGTGAATCCTTGTGGATATAGATAGAATGAAATCTTTCATTGTGCAATATGGATTCTTTTAGTTGCTGTTCATCCTCAGCCGCAATCCAGTCATTCATAAAGTCCTCAATTTCAATTTGTCTTGCAACCTGGGCCAACATTCTCACATGCTGAGTAGGATTATCCAAAGGGCTAAGAAGAAAGAATATTGCATGTAAGGTTTGATCTTCCAACTGGTCGGTAGCTGGATTATTAACTGTGACATTAATCCCGGGTTTAGAGCGGACCATTACCATTTCCATCTGCGTGAGTCCTTCAACTCTAGAATGTGGAAGTGCCGCACCATGAGCAACAGGGGTCACGCCCACGACTGTACCTTCAAAGAACTGCCTGTATAGATTGTCATAAGATTCCGGCACAAAGTTTGAGAATAATGTACTTACTCTCTCCACAATATCTTCAAAGCTAATCCCTTCACCCACATCTATTACATGACTTCTAGCTACCAGTTGATCAAAGGGATCATCCTTTCTTAACTCTTTTTCCTTTAAAATTCCCCTGAGCTCTCTATCTAACCCCTCTTGTCTTGATTGACCTAGTTTCTCAAAAATATGATATATTGCACCACTTCTACCTACTTTGTTTCTAACATAATATCTGTACCAAACAACTCCGATTAGTAATAACACCATTGTAAATATCTTAGTCCATGCACTCATATGGCTAAATAACCAGAGACTCGAGAAAACACCAAAAATAGGCATCCAGGGATAAAAAGGTGAAATATAACTAGGATCATACGAATCTATTTTGCTCTCCCTCATCACTATTACCGCTACACAAACCAGCATAAACATTAACAACTGAAATGCACTAGCAATCTTTACAATCCTGGAGGTATCAAGAAGCAAAAGAATTATGACAATGGTTGTTACAGTAAATATAATGGAATTAATCGGCATACCATTCTTACTCAATCTTTGTAAAAAGCTTGGCATCATAAAATCCCTGCTCATAGCCAATGGATATCTTGATGCGCTCATAGTTCCTGCATTAGCAACGGATATAAAAGCAAAAAGAGCCGCTATAGATATTACAATAACCCCTACTCTACCGAATAATGATTCTGCAACTGTAGCTACAGGTGACAAATCCCCAGCAAGCTGGTCCATAGGTACAATGCCAACCATTACTGCTGTTCCTATGCCATAGAGCAATATTGCAGTGAACAGTGCTAAAAAAATACCAAGTGGAAGATTGCGTTCAGGGTTTTCTACTTCTTCGGAAAGGCTCGTAACCTTAGTTATTCCACCATAACTAATATAAACTAATGCCGCTGTTGAAATAATGGCACCTGAACCTGGTTCAAGATAGTTATTAAAATGTGAGAAATTAAGCTCAGGTACAGCTCCGCCAATTAGTACGACAAGTGCAACAATTACTAAGAACACAAGGACAATTTGCAACTTGCCGCTCGTATCAGCACCCAAAACATTCAAGAGACCAAGTGCAATGGCAAGTCCAATTGCTACAGCAACTATGGGTAGTTCAGGTATGAAAAGTCCAAGATATACACCTATTCCAATTAAAGCAAATGCAACTTTCAATACCAGAGCAAGCCAGGTACCTATTCCCCCAACCGTTCCCAATAGAGATCCCATGGAGCGATCAAGAAAGTAGTAGACTCCTCCTGCTCTTGGCATTGCTGTAGTAAGTTCAACTATACAAAATGTAGCCGGGATTAGTGGCAGTACTGCGATTAAATATGAAAGTGTTATAGCAGACCCAGCCTGCATTGCCGCTATACCAGGCAGCAAGAAAAAACCAGCACTCAGGGTTGTCCCGGTAGCTAAGGCATAAACGTCAAGCAAGCCCAGACTTTTCTTAAGACGCTGGGGACTTTTATTACTCATAAATGATCACTATGATTTAATATCCGTTGTGAGTTTCAGCTGCTCATTTTTTCTGTGTATTGCAACATCAAAGAGCTGGCTAATTAATTCGGGGAAACTTACCCCACTTATTTCCCATAGCTTAGGATACATACTTATCTGAGTGAAACCAGGAATTGTATTAATTTCACCAACAAACAGCTCGCCAGTATCACCATTTAGTAGAAAATCGACCCTACCCATCCCACTACAATCAAGGGCTTTAAATGTTTTTACAGCTAAATCTCTCAACTTATTAGTCATATCTTCATCAATCTGAGCGGGGGCTATAAGACCTGTTCCTTCCTCTAAATATTTAGCAGTGTAATCATAGAACTCCCTGTGAGGTACAATTTCTCCAGGAAGGGATGCAATAGGGTTTTCATGGCCCAGCACGCTTATTTCTATTTCCCTTGGATTAGATACGGCCTTTTCTATTAAGATACGGTTTGAGTAACGACACGAATCATCTACTGCAGAATCTAAATCCGAAACAGAGTCGACCTTGGAAACACCTACGCTTGATCCCAGATCAGCAGACTTCACAAAACATGGAAAACCAATCTCACTATGCACACTGTCTCTAATTATCTGTTTTTGAGACTCCCACTGATATCTATAAAATCCAACGCAAGGAACCACTGGGATTGAAGCTTCTTTAAGCACCGCTTTCATTACTAGCTTATCCATTCCAATAGATGAGCCGAGAACTGATGCACCTACAAAGGGTATACCCATTAGTTCAAACAATCCTTGAATTGTTCCATCTTCCCCGTAAGTGCCGTGAAGCACAGGGAAAACTACGTCCAGCTTTATTTCATCTATAACTTCAGATTCTTTTATTTCAAAGAAAATAGGGTCTTCGTAATTTAGTGATGGTGTCAAAAAAGAGTCATGCCTTATTTTTAGCTCTCCGTCTTTAAGCCACTCATCTATAGAAGCTCTATGCCATAGACCATTTTTATCTATGAAAATGGGATAGATATCATAAAGATCTGTATCGGTATTACTAATTACGGACTTTGCGGAAAGTAAGGATACTTCATGTTCAACCGACCTTCCTCCAAATATAATTCCAACATTTAACTTAGACAATATTAACTACACTCCTAGTATAAATATCTTCTACATACCAACTTGATATAACATTTCTCTGAGGTAATATGCAAGAATAACCGCTATAAACAGGCTCGAAAACCCCCTGGAGGTAAATCAATGCAAAAAGTTGTCATATGTGAACCACTAAGAACAGCAGTAGGCTCTTTCGGTGGCACTCTCAAAAATACTTCCACAGCAGAACTGGGATCAACTGTAGTAAAAGAGATACTTTCACGCACAGGAATCGATCCGAAAGAAATTGATGACTGCATTATGGGAAACATCCTATCAGCGGGGCAGGGAATGAATATATCAAGACAAGTTGCGATTAGTTCAGGTTTGCCCGTAGAAATTCCAGCTTTTACAATTAATAGAGCATGTGGATCTGGTGTTCAAACTGTTGCTAATGCAGCTCAAGCCATCAAAGCAGGAGACGCTGAAGTTATAATCGCAGGTGGTGTTGAAAATATGAACCTGGCTCCATATTATTTGAAAAATGCACGATATGGATACAGGTTGAATGCACCTGATGACGGAATTATAGATGGCATGCTATGCGATGGGTTGATGGATGTTTTCAATGATTACCATATGGGAGTTACAGCAGAGAATTTGGCTGAAAAATATGATATTGGCCGTGTAGAACAAGACGAGTTTGCATACAACAGCCAGATGAAATGTAAGGCAGCAATGGACGCGGGCAAATTTAACGATGAAATAGTCCCAGTCTTAATACCACAGAGAAAATCTGACCCTATTGCTTTTGATACCGATGAACACCCAAGGGGTGATACTACGGTTGAAACCCTATCTAAACTCAGAGCGGCGTTTAAAAAAGACGGCACAGTTACTGCTGGTAATGCTTCAGGGATTAATGATGGAGCGGCAGCTCTACTGGTTACATCTGAAGAGAAAGCTAGTGACTTAGGACTTAAGCCTGTTGCATCTATAGTTTCCTATGCAGTCGCAGGAGTAGATCCTTCGATTATGGGCATTGGTCCTGTCCCTGCTATGCAAAAAGCTCTAGATAAAGCCGGACTTTCACTCGATGACATAGATCTGTTTGAACTAAATGAGGCTTTTGCAGCACAATCGTTGGCAGTACTTAGAGATATTCCTATTCCCCAAGACAAACTAAATGTAAACGGTGGTGCTATAGCACTTGGCCATCCAGTAGGAGCCTCTGGAACAAGGCTACTTGTCACCTTGCTTCATGAGATGAAAAAAAGAGATGATGCAAAACTAGGCCTTGCCACCTTGTGTATTGGAGGCGGAATGGGGATTGCGATGATAGTTGAGAAACTCTAGGTTTTAGTATTGATCTCTATACTGTACTTCCGCTCTTTAAATAAAGCCTTGAACTCTTTAGGCACCTGCGCAACTTCATGCTTTTCATAATGAATAAAAACTATTCCAGTTTTTAAGAAGGCAACTACTTTGCCAGATTCTTTATTGGTCAATCTGTAGACTATGTCACAGCCGTATTTGAGATAGTCACACACCGCAATATCTACTGTAACAACATCTCCGTAGAACCCTTCTGACTTATAGTAGATAGCCACATCTGAGAGGATTATAGCTGGGCCAAAGGCGTCCAGCTCAGTAAACCCATGGCTCTTAAAAAACCTTACCCTGGCTTCATGAGCGAGGGACAAAATGGAGTCGTGCCCCAAGTGTCCACCGTAATTTATATCACTTATTCTAAGGCTAATATCAGTTGAGTAATCAAATTTCTTTGGTGGATTTATTTTTATTCTGGCCATTTATCACTTCCTGAAATAAGGCAATATCTCCTTAGAAATTACCTCAAACGATTTTTGCTTGTCTGGACTAAAATCTCTAAAGAAAAAATGATCCACACCAGCTTCAACATATTCTTCAATCCTTTTTATCACATCTTCCTTTGATCCAGCAATTACAAAATCCATTACCATATCACGGGAGTAGTACTTTTGTCCCATCTCTCTAAATTTTCTGAGCATATCAGTATCATTAGGCATGATCTTAGTGTATTCAAGCCCCTTGTACTCCTCATCAATCTCTATATCATAGCCCGCTTGAGACAGCAGTTCAGGCCATATAAGAGCATGTTTAATAGGCTCAAGGGTTGAATATGCCTCATCTTGATTAGATGCGATTGAGGTAAATATAAAAAGGGTCTTCTCTATTGGCCCTAGGCTACTATCTCTATTTTTTGCACCTTCATCTACTGCAAGAGACTTCTCCCTAAAAACTCTTGACGGCATTGCATTTGTAACCCAACCATCACCATATTCACCAGCAACCCTGAGCGCCCTTGGGCCTGTTGCAGCAATATAAATGGGCACGCCTTTATCCGAGACAGGTTGTATCCTAAGCTCAGCGTCACTTAGCTTGTAGAATTCTCCTTCAAAGTTAACTGGCTCTCCAGTCCACAGAGCTCTCATTATTTTTACTGATTCAACTACTCGTGTAAGAGGTTTATTCCAGGCTATCCCATAGGGATCAAGATTCATTTTTTCTCCGTATCCTAAACACACAAAACATCTGCCGGCGGAGATATGATCCACAGTGGCCAGCCTTTGAGCAAATATTGCAGGGTGAATCCTATGTGCATCACCTACGCTACCAAGATTTATAGAGTTTGTCTGAGTAGATGCGGCCGTTATAACAGACCAGACCTCTGGAGTTAGTTTCTTGGCCATAAAAACTACATGATCAGGAAACCAAACAGCTTCAAAATCTGCTTCTTCAGCTTTCTTAGAGAAATCAATTAGCGCTTGAACAGACTCTCCGGGCAGCGGTGCGGATATGCCGAATTTAAGAGTTTTAGACATATTTTTCTCTCCTTTTGTGCTCACTTTCAGCCTCCAAATTATACATCATCTAAATTTAACTTTTCATCTTGATTTTTATAAATCATAGGGTTATTATTTCGACCCATACGCAGTAAACCACAAATTACATCCCAAAGATAGGGAATGAGGCGGAGGTCGCGAATAAGATGGAAAGAGCAGAGAGAACAGACAGAACAGAAAAAGAACACGCAAGCAAACATGTGGACATTGAATCTAAAAGATTTTTCTTTGATGTAAAAGAAAACCATAAAGGCAAATATCTAAGAATTACAGAATTGAGCGGAGGCAGGTCTTGTATTGTTATACCCCTTGGCGGAATCACTCTATTCAAGGAGAGATTAGGGGAAATAATTGAAGAAGCAGAAAAGCTAGTTGATGCTCCAGCAAGCTTTTAAGTCTTACTTTCTACAGTAGAAAAGATCCTTTAAAATCAGCGTCGAGTTTTATTCTAAACAGAATAGCTACGACTTGAGGAATTTGGGAATTTGCTCAAGGCCAAGCATCTCATCATAAGTCTCTCTTTTTCTTATGATTGAGAATTGATCGCCTTTTACAAGCACTTCTGCAACTCGTGGGCGGGTGTTGTAATTTGAAGACATTACAAAACCGTATGCTCCCGCGCTGAGCACAGCAAGCAAATCACCACTCTTAACTTGTGGAAGCTCTCTGTCCTGAGCAAGGAAGTCTCCCGATTCACAGATGGGACCGACCACATCTACAACCTCTTTACCTGAAGAGTTTTTCACGACTGGTAGAATTTCATGATAAGACTCATAAAAAGCAGGCCTAATTAGATCATTCATTGCAGCGTCTACTATTACAAATTTCTTTGCCGTTCCTTCTTTTAGATAAAGCACCTTGGTTATAAGCATTCCTGCGTTACCCATAAGCGATCTGCCAGGCTCCAGCACAAGTTTGTATGGCTTGCCAGAGAACTCTTTCTTAATAATGTCGGCATACATCTTAGGGTGAGGCGGTTTATCATCTAACTTATAGCTTATTCCAAGACCGCCGCCTATATCGATGTATTGAATGTTTATTCCCTCGGCAACTAAATCATCAGCAAGACCTATTAATTTTCTCACAGAATCTACAAATGGAGTGAGATCAAAAATTTGTGATCCTATATGCGCATCAATAGCAATTACATCTATACCTTCCATCTTTTGAGCTTCCTTATAGACTTCAAAAGCTCTGCCTATCTCTATACCAAATTTACTTTTCTTAAACCCAGTTGAAATATAAGGATGAGTTTTGGGATCAATGTCAGGATTTACTCTAAGTGCAACTGGTGCCTTCTTCCCAATCTCCATACCCACCGAGTTTAATACATGCAGTTCTTCTTCGGACTCCACATTGAAAAATAAGATTCCGGCTTCAATTGCTGCTTTCATTTCCTCTCTTGTTTTTCCTACTCCAGAGAATACTACTTTGCCAAGATCACCTCCAGCCCGTTTAACTCGCAGTAGCTCACCGCCTGAGACAATATCGTAGCCAGAGCCCAGATCAGAGAACGCTTTTAGAATCGCAAGATTAGAATTTGCCTTAACCGAGTAGCAGATTAGCGTATCCATATCGGCAAAAGCTTCATTGTAAGCAGTAAAACTATCTTCTAGGAATTCATAACTATATATATAACAGGGTGTTCCTACCGACTCTGCAATGGTGGCTATAGACACTCCCCCTATATGGAATTCGCCATCTTTGTATTTAAATGAGCTGTGCATTAATCAGATTCTCCTTCAAAATTGTCCAAATTAAAGTATTTAACCCTCTCCGTTTAGGTACCTTTCTAAAAAAGAGAGCCTGTCGTTACCCCAAAACATCTTATCATCAACAAACATCGTAGGGGCACCGAACACACCCCTTTCTATGGCGGTATTGGTCTCTTCTCTGAGTTTATCTTTTATTTCCTGCTCCCCTATTCTATTTAGAAACCACTCAGGGTCAATTCCAACCTTACTAACCGCTTCTCCCAAAAGCTCTGGTTTGCTCAAATCAACGCCATCTACCCAGTACTCCCTGAACATTTGATGACTATATTCGACCAGCTTCTTTTGCTCAGCTGCGGCAAAAGCCCCTCTCATAGACCTGACACTATTTAGAGGAAATAAATTGGGAAAATTAAAGTCTGCCTCAAAATACCTTGCTACCCTCTCGAAATCTTCTTTTAGATATTTGATTTTATTGTCAATTTCTATTGCTGGTTTAGAGCCTATTTCATTAAAAACCCCGCCTAGCAAAAATGGTTTCCACTCAAGCTCTGCACCACTATCTTCACAAATTTTCTCGATCCTAGTAGATGCAATATACGTATACGGACTGCTAAAATCATAATAGAATTCAACTTTCCTACTCATTTGACTCTCCATTAGTAATTTATTCAACAGGGATTATAAGAAATACAGCTACTAATATCAAGAAAGACAGTATTGTGTTGATCTAAACCTCTTTACAAATTGACCCGAGACAGGGCTATGCTAAACTCAGAAGTAGTTGAAGATGTATGATCAAATTATGAAAAGCCAATATAGTTTTGAAGGACTAAAAGTAACTGCTTTTGAAAGCCGAAGAGCAAATGAAATAGAGAAACTTATACTCTATCATGGCGGTGTTCCACGGGTAGCTCCGTCTATGAGAGAAGTACCTCTCTCCGAATCTAGTGAAGCGTTTAAATTTGCAAAGGAACTTCTAGCAGGGAATTTTGACATGGTTATTCTTATGACAGGAGTGGGCACCCGAGCTCTTGTCAAAGCAGTGGCCGAGAAATATGCGGTTAATGATTTTATAAAAGCACTTAGAAAAACGACTATTGTAGCGCGTGGCCCCAAGCCCGTAGCAGCACTCCGTGAGATGAAACTGAAGGTCGATATAGTCGTTCCTGAGCCTAATACCTGGCGGGACATTGTTGCTACATTAGAAAATGAAGCAGACATAAAAGGGAAAAAGGTTGCGGTTCAGGAATATGGAATTTCTAACAAGGAATTTATAAGTGCTCTTAGAAAAAAAGGAGCAAAAGTTACTAAAGTACCCATCTACAAATGGGCTCTTCCAGAAGATATAGGCCCATTAAAAGACGCTATAAAATCTATAGTCCTTGCAAAAGAAGACATCGCACTATTTACAAGCTCTCAACAGATCTATCATTTATTTGAGGTAGCCTCAAAAATGGGATCTAAGAAAAAACTTATGGGTGGCTTAAAAAAAACTGTTATAGGATCAATAGGACCTACTACTTCTGAAACACTACATAGATTTGGCTTATCTGCAGATTATGAACCGGACAGCCCTAAGATGGGGAATCTCATACGAGAGATTGCCAGGATTGGCCCCACACTAGTTAATAAGAAACGCACCGCAAATAAAAACGGGGTCTCTACTAGCAACTGGCGAAAGGTAGATATGATCTGGAGCAAAGGGAGTCATAAAAAGCGAAAAGAGATCACAAGAAATTCAGTATTTATGAAAGCCTGCCGTTTGGAAAAAACAGATTACACCCCCGTTTGGCTCATGCGTCAAGCTGGCAGATATATGCGGGAATATAGAGATATTAGATCAAAAATGACTTTTCTGGAACTATGTAAGACCCCAGAGCTTGCGGCTGAAGTAACTCTTAGCGCGGTGGATAGATTAGATGTAGATGCGGCAATTATCTTTGCCGACATACTGCTCATAGTGGAACCCCTAGGAGTCGGTCTTGAATTCTCAAAAGGCGAAGGTCCTAGAATAAAAAGGCCTGTCCGCTCAGGCAAAGCTGTTGACCGAATAAAAGACTTTGATCCAGAGTCTCTTCAGCATGTTTATGATGCGCTTAAAATTACAAGACGTGCACTTGATCCAAATAAGGCCCTGATCGGATTTGCGGGCGCGCCGTTTACAGTAGCTTCATATATGATCGAAGGTGGCGGATCAAGAAATTATGAGAACACTAAGGGATTAATGTATAAAGACCCCGGTGCCTGGCACGTAATGATGGAAAAACTTACCTTAGCCACAACAACCTACTTAAACAATCAAATTGATGCTGGAGCAGATGTCGTGCAGCTATTTGATAGCTGGGTTGGGTGTCTTTCAAGAGACGACTACAAAGAATTTGTTCTGCCCCATATGAAAGAGCTTGTATCTAAAATTGAGAAAGAAACTCCGGTTATACATTTCGGCACTGGAACAGGAGCCTTGTTGGATATGATTAAGGAATCAGGCAGTCAGGTATTAGGGCTTGACTGGAGGGTTGATTTGGCCAAAGCCTGGAGGCAAATAGGATATGATACAGCTGTTCAAGGGAACCTGGACCCTGTAGTACTTTTTTCAACCCATATGGAAATCCGGAAACGGGCTAAAAAGATTTTAGATAAAGCAAAAGGAAGACCAGGATACATTTTCAACCTTGGCCATGGAATACTTCCAAAAACACCTGTTGATAATGTACTGGCACTTGTAGATTTTGTTCACGAATACACTCAAAAATAACCCCGCAGGAGACTTAAATGTCCAAAGAATTTGATGCTATTTTGATGATAGGATATGGAGCACCTGAGAGGGTAGAGGATATACGTCCTTTCCTTCAGAATGTAGCTAAAGGGCGCCCTATACCTCCAGACAGACTTGAAGAAGTCGCACATCACTATGAGCTCTTTGGTGGCAAGTCTCCTCTTAATGAATACACATATAAGCAGGCATCTGGAGTACAAAACAAGCTTTCAGAATATGGACATAATTTGCCAGTATATGTAGGAATGAGAAATTGGCACCCACTAATCCCTGATACTATTAAAGAAATGTCCGAGAAAAGACATAAAAATGTTATTGGTATGATTATGGCTGCTCACCAATCTGATGCCAGCTGGGAGAGATATCAAAGAGATGTGGCTGAGGCATTAGAGGAGTTAGGTATCGATATGCATTTTGAATATACCCCTCCCCTTTTTGACCATCCACTTTTCATAGAGAATTCTGCTGACCGTGTTCAGGATTGTTTAAATGAGATACCAGAGGAACAATATCCAGAAACTATTATCTTATTTACGGCCCATAGCATCCCCGTACCCATGGCGGAAGCTTCGCCTTACGTTGAGCAATTGAGCACTACCGCAAAATTAATAGCTGAAAAATTAAACTATGATAATTGGAGACTTGTGTATCAGAGCAGAAGTGGCAGGCCAACTGACCCGTGGCTTGAGCCCGATGTGTGTGATGTGATTGAGGAGATTTCAAAAGACGGAGTTAAAAACGTAATAGCTCAGCCTATAGGTTTTATCTGCGACCATATTGAGGTGCTATTTGATATTGGAGTTGAAGCTCAAGAAGTGTCAGATGAGACCGGGATAAAATTGCTCAGAGCAAAAACTGTAAACGACGATCCAAAATTTATCGAAGCCATGGCAGATGTTGTACAAAAGATGATGAAGTAGGAAGCAAAATGGCATCTTATGAATTCGTTACAACCTGGAGAGTCTCTGCTCCTATTGAGAAAGTGTGGAAGGAAATATATCACACTGAATACTGGCCACAGTGGTGGAAAGGAGTCATCTCAGTAGAAGAATTAAAGAAAGGAGATGAGCTGGGAGTGGGAAGTATACGGCTATATACATGGGAAACAAAACTTCCTTATAAACTCATTTTCAAAATCGAAACTCTCAAAGTAGAACCTATGAAATACTTAGAAGGAAGATCCACCGGAGAGCTGGACGGAAAAGGTATCTGGACACTCTACGAAGAAGGGAATGAAACGATAGCAAGGTATGACTGGCAAGTTAATACCACAAAATTCTGGATGAATATTCTTGCACCACTAGCAAGGCCACTGTTTGAATGGAATCACAAGGTCGTAATGAGGTGGGGAGCTGAGAGCTTAGCAAAAAGGTTAGGTGTTAGAGTTATCCAAGAAAGATAGTAGGTTGAACACAAATGAACTGGACTCAAAAAGAAATTAATCTATCCCCTAAACCCAGAGGATTTCACCTGGTAACCAGAGAAATAGTTGAACAGATCCCTGAGCTTACAGAGTATAGAGTGGGCCTAGCCCACATCTTCATATGCCACACTTCTGCCTCACTGACTCTAAATGAAAATGCGGACCCTGATGTGAGGGTAGATTTTGAGAGTCATTTTAACAAGTATGTTCCCGAGAATGCTCCCTATTATGTCCATACACTTGAAGGATCAGACGATATGCCAGCACATATTAAAGCATCACTACTGGGAAGCTCTGTATCAATACCAATTAAAGACGGCACCTTCAATGTAGGTATTTGGCAGGGAATTTATCTTTGTGAGCACCGAAACCACGGCGGATCTAGGAAAATAATTGTGACAATGTATGGCGAGAAAGATTAACCAGTTATATTTTAGTATAGGCTCATAAAATGGCGGAAATTAATAGAAGCAAAACTAGAGTTAAAGGATTTCGTGACGAAGAAATGGATTTTCAACTTCTTCGCCAAATGGGTTCATCTTCTTTTGGCGGAGCCTCGGTGGGGGAATGTTTATCTCTAGCCAATCGTGCCCAAGATGGAAGTCCCGCAAGCTGGGTTGAGGAATTTACAAAGCTTGCACAGTGGCAGCAAAAAGATGCCCATAAAAGGGCTTCAAAAGGTCATACTGCAAGTGCTAGAGACCAATTCTTTAAAGCATGCAATTCATATAGAGCAGCTGAATACTATACAAGCTGCCTTGATCCCAGCCACCAGAAACTAGGCATGCAGGCTCGCTACTGTTTTAAAGATGCAATGGATAATTTATGGCACACATTTGAAGAGCATCTTCTAACATATAAGAGTATAGATCTCCCAGTTTATTTTATGTCTCCAAGCTTTAGTGAGCAGAAAAGGAAAACTCTATTAATTGTAAGCGGTTTTGACGGCACTCTTGAAGAGGAGTATTTCATGAGAGGCTATGCTGCATTAGAGAGGGGTTATAATGTCGTGCTATTTGCGGGGCCTGGACAAATGGATGTGTTTAGATTTTATACGGGCACTCATTTTGAACCTGATTTCGAGAATCCCACAAAAGCTGTAATAGACTTTATTCAAGATCGCCCTGAAGTAGATATGAATCGTCTAGCTCTTATGGGAATAAGCTTTGGTGGATACTTTGCAACTCGCGCAGCCGCTCATGAATCCAGAATAAGAGCACTCATAGCTAACTCCCCAATTCTGAACTTGCATGACTACTTAGCTGCATTCTGTGGATATGATCCTGCAACAGCACCGGATGACATGAATTTCAAACTTGAGGACATAGATCAAATTCCTGATGATTCTATGTCTCCACAGCAAAAATCTATGTCTGAGAATCTAATGATTCGCTTTGGACAGCCATCGTTTAAAGACACTTTTATGTATCTGAACAATTTTATTATTGGGGACTCTATATCAAATATAAAATGCCCCTCACTAGCATTAGTAGGCTCGGGTGAAGGAGAAGAGCCTGAGAGACAATTTAACGATTTTGCAGATAAAGTTTCAGGTCCGACTACTAAACACAAATTCGCCGACTTTGAAGGCGCAGACACGCACTGCCAAGTAGGAAACCCTTCCTACTCCGCTGCAGTTATGCTTGACTGGCTAGACGAGATATTTGACTAGCCACATTTATATGTGAAAAAACCAAGCTTAAGGTAAACTCTAAAGATGAGAAATATTTTAATAAATATCTTCATATTCACATTTGTTTTTGCATTTATTGCAGAATCCCAAGAAAACATCCAAATAATCGAACTTGGTAGATGGAATGAAGACAAACTATCTGCTGTAGTAATTGGGAAACCTGACACAACACAAAGGCAAGTAGAATTTCTGTCCGGCAATTTCCTGGGCACACCTTATAAAGGATCTACCCTCAGGGGAGATATAGACACTCCTGAGATTTTCACCATTAACCTAAAGGGTATGGACTGTTTCACATACATAGACTATGTAGAGGCACTCAGATTATCAGACACCTACGATGAGTTTAGTCCAAACCTAAAGAAGATTAGGTACAAGAAGGGAAATGTTTCATTTCAGAATAGAAACCACTTTTTCTCTGATTGGCCAGCCCAGAACAGAGAGAATGTCATGGATGTCACATATCAAGTAGGAAGCGGTAAAGCCATAGCGGTTGAGAAGAGTCTTAATCTTAAAGCTGATGGATCTACCTTTCTTCCGGGTATACCAATTGTTCAAAGAGAATTTTACTATATACCTTCCTCGGCTATTGATGATGAAACATTAGGAAAACTACATACAGGTGATTATGTAGGAATGTATACCGATATCGAAGGTCTTGATGTAACTCATACCGGAATTGTGATAAAGAAAGATGATGCAGTTTACCTAAGACACGCATCATCTAAGAAGAGTAATAGAAAGGTTGTTGACGAAGACTTCATAGAATATATTCAAAATGTACCGGGGATAGTTGTTTACAGACCAAAATAATGAACCAACAAATCAAACCTGAAGACTTGGTATTAGAAGCCACAGATCACTACTATAAGGGAGATTTCAAACTAGCAATTGAATCTCTAGATAAAGCTATTGAGTTAAAACCAGACTTTGCCCAAGCTTGGTATAACAAAGCAGTTACTTATTCTGTTATGGGTCATCTTCAAGATGAGATGGACTCCTATGATAAAGCAATCGAAATAAACCCAAATTATGCCGAGGCTTGGAGCAACAAAGCATCTGCTCTAGGAAGAGCAGGACGGCCTGAAGAAGCGCTGGATTGTACAGAAAGGGCACTTGAGATTCAACCTTTATTTGCAGTTGCATGGTGTAACAAAGGGGCTGCTCTTAGCAATCTTGGGAGAGACTCCGAAGCTGTTACAGCTTATGACAAAGCAATAGAGATTGAGAATAATTACTTAGAGGCGTGGTTCAACAAAGCCGTATCTCTTCATAATTTGGAAAAACCAAAGGGTGCGCTTAGCTCATACGACAAAGCCATTGAGCTAAACCCCAAATATGCAGAAGCCTATTTCAATCGTGCTGGGCTTTATATACTTTTAGAAAATTCGGAGAAAGCAAAGTCAGATCTGGAGCAAGCAATAATGCTAGATCCATCATACAGAGAACTAGCTTTGGCTGATGAATCGCTCAGAGAATTAATTTCCTGATACTATGATTTGTAAAATTAAGATGATAATCTTAATATAATAGAAACCAAGAGTAAGGAGAAAGCTATGGGGCTTAATGCAAAAGAATTAACTGAACTTTCAAAACATACAGCTAAGGCAAGACGCAATTTAGATAACTTACTAGATTTTGTAGATCTAATGAATAATGAAGCAGATAAACTTGAGGGAGATGTAGTTCCCCCAGGAGAAAAAATTAAAGAATTATCAGAAGAAATGACCAGCCATGTTGAGGAAATAGTAACTCTAATTGCTACGGAACTTGATAAAATCCCACTTGATCCTGAAGAAATACAAGCAGCTGCAAAAAATCTAGATTTATATCATGGAAACATACATCAGGTAATTGCACATGCTAATAATCAGAAGAGTAATTATAAGGAAGATTCATATTGGTGGCGCTATTGGGTAGGAATATTAGATTGTGTCATGCAAAATGAAATGGAAAACCCAAGTAAACCAATTGGCAAGAGCGGTCCGTTCATGGAAAAGCTTTAGTAATTCTCAGTTATTTATGGCTGGGATTATTTCTTTTGAGACAACCTCAATAGTCTTGAATATACCATCAAGATTTTCACTTACCGGGTCTAAGACTATATGTGAAACTCCTATTTCATCATAAAGTCTTATAATGCTTATTATTTCATCTACACTTCCCCGAAGCAGGTAAGGCGGGTCATCACCGTCAGTACTCTCATTATCTATATTAAAATCACCGCCAATAATATCTAGTCTGTTTCTAACGGAATAAGTAAAATTAGAGAGGTGCTTTCCTTTTTGATATGCAAACTGCTCTAATTTTGAGATTCCATCCTTAACATCATTAGGACTAACCCAGGTAGGCTGCCACCCATCTCCATACTCCACAGCTCTTTTTATCGCGAAGTCGCTTGAGCCTGCAATAAATATTGGAGGATGAGGCTTTGTATATGGCTTTGGGTAAAATTGGATATTAGAGAAGCTGCAAAACTCACCTTCAAACTTTGGATCATCACTAGTCCATAACTCTTTTATGGCAGATATATACTCGTTAGTCCTGGAGCCTCTTTTATCGAAAGGAACCGAAAGAGCTTCATACTCCTCCTTCATCCATCCAGGTCCAACGCCAAAAATCACCCTACCCTCTGATAACATATCCAATGTGGCAATCATCTTTGCCACCACCACTGGGTTTCGATACGGAAGGATTATAACGCTTGTGCCTAAACTTATCGTAGAAGTTTCGGATGCAATATATGAGAGCAACATGAAGGGATCGTAGAAAACCTCGCTGAACGAACCTAGATGTCTCTTGGGCATAACAACATGGTCACTAACCCATATTGAATCAAAACCTAGATTCTCAGCAGTTCTAGCTATCTCTACATTATCTTTAGCTTCAAGAGACAAACGTATTGGTAGACAGATTCCAAATTTCATAGTGTTTAATTAGCTTAATACTATTTATTCAAATGCCAAATGTAATAGTTAAGAACTGTCGCAAACGAGACCCAAGCTATGTATGGGACTAGCAAAACTCCAGCCAAGGTATTTAGCTTCCAGAACATAATTAGGGTAACTAAAATTAAAACCCAAAGTGCAATTATATCAATTAGGGCTAGACCTATGTCATGAAGACCAAAAAAGAACCAAGACCATAGGGCGTTTAATACCAACTGGGCAATAAAAAGAGAGATCGGAACTGCTGCCATCTTTAGCCCAAAGTTTTTCCAAATAATCCAAACTGAAACTCCCATTAACAAATAGAGAATTGTCCAAACAGGTCCGAATATCCAGTTAGGAGGATTCCACTCTGGTTTAGCTAAGGTTTGAAACCATTCACCGGGACCAAATTGAGATCCAATAAGTGCTGGTATGAAGCAAATCAATATCCAAATTACAAGACCTATTATTTTCATTTTATTAAGTATAATTGACAGACAATTAGTGCCTAATCATAATTAGTCTACTTCTCACAAGGATAATCGCAAAGAACACTATAGTAGGCAAGCAAAGATGAACGAAGAATTCAGCTATACAAAATCTGGTCATATAGATATTACTAAGAACCGCTCTCCTAGAAAATGGGCCACATCAATATTAATTCTAGTAGGCATAACAATATATGTAGCTATTTTTTGGGCACAACTGGCCAAACTCCTCCCACCTCCTTATAACCAGTGGACTTTTATATATGAACCCTTAATAGGACAATGGTGGATAGATAACTTTTTTCTAAATCAACCTGAATATAATAGGTTAACCATACTTTGGTATATATTGTGCTTCATTTCCTCAATGGGTATACCCATAATAATTATAATATTGAGAGGCAGAAAACTTACTGACTTTGGCTTGGGCATGCTAAACAAACTTGGTATAAGGCTCACAGCTATAGCGATAATAGTTTCAATCCCTTTTGGCCTATGGATACAACTAGCATCCCCCTACCCTCACAGATTATCAACTATGTATATATTGTCCTTGTTCAATAAGATCCCTGAGCATTTTTTAATACTAGGAATCCTAGTGGCACTAATGCTTCCGAATAGACGTCTTCCCAATCCAGCATTTTTGGCACCTATCGAAGGCTCCACTGGAAAGAAGATACTACGCTGGCTAGGAATAGCTCAACCAACTACAATAGATTCGGATAACCGTACACTGGCATGGTTCGGACTAAACTGGACATCATTATTTGCAATCGTAGTGTCTGGCCTCGTCTTTTATATGTTGCATCTCGGAAGGGCCAATCATGTAGAGGTAGCGCTATCACTCCCAGGTGGGATAGTGGTTGCATATATTACTTTTAGAACGCACTCAATCTGGCATGCAATCCCTGCACATTGGACGCTTAACCTGGTGCCTATGGCAATATTGCATTTCTATAAGTTCAATTAGACTCCTGGCAGGTATCAGTAGAGACTGAAGCCCAGTATTCCCTACATAATGGAGGGTAAGGAGCACAGTAATCCGCAATCCCTTCCTTAGGAGCAGGAAATTCAATCAATGAGAAACCAAACGCCCCGTGTTTCTCATATTTTTCTTGCATCTCATCTTTAGAAAGCTGTCTTCCCTTAACACACTTCTGTGGTTTGCACAGCTTCTCTGTATGTATTTTGGTCCCGTTTACAGCATAAGCATCTATATCAAAACATTGGCTAATGCCTTTTTCGTTAGGAAGAAAAAGTATAGCAAGGTCTCTTTTTTTCATTGAGGAATGAAAGAAGGATACATCTTTTAATAAGTTTGAATCTAAAACTAACAACAAAGGATAACCTTCTATTTTTGAGTTTACGAAGAAAAGAGAAGTTGCTTTATCCCATGTTGAAGTCTGGCAGTTGCTTAAATAATAACCAGGCTCACTAAAGTAATAGGAAATATCAATTTCGTCAGGAACGGCGACTAAAGTATTCTGATCCCCTGTGGTGAACTTAATGCTTTCATCAATGGGCCCTGCAAATCCCGAGCTTGCCTTTACAGAGAAAGTATATTCCTCCAACGGATTTAGATTCTGAGCGGGCTTAAGAACCATAAAGCCTGCTTCGTAGTTATAAACAGATCTTCTAGACTGATATTTTTTGGTCTTATATTCTATAGATTTCCCGCTGCTATCCGTAAGTTCCATCTGAAGCTTAGGAGAGTTTGTAGATAAAGACTTAAAGTCTTTAACGATTATTGCAGAATCTATAGGAATAGATCCTGTTTCATTAGGGGGCCATATAATTTCAGGAGCAGGAGGATATTTATCCGGCTCACATGAAATCGCATCTACTTCTGCAAAGAATAGAAATATAAGAACTGAAAAACTAAATAGAATTGTTTTATTAATATTCATAAGAATTATTCAGATACCTGCTCTGCATCTTTTTATAAGTCAGCGGATACTATCCGCCAATATGACCACCTCTTCGGCACATCCCCAGGACAGTGTAAATCCAGCCCCTCCATGGCCATAGTTGTGTATGACAGTGCAGTCTGGTGAGATTTGCTCAAGTTCAAGTCTAACTTCAGTCCTTCCAGGCCTAAGCCCTACTCTACTCCCTAAGACCTCTACTCCTTTTAACCTTGGTTCAAGCACTTCACATTTTCGAAGAATTTCCTCACTTGTTTCTGGATCTACTTCAAGATCCCAGTTGTTATCATCTGCGGTGCCTCCCAGGATACAATAAGTTGGGTGCGGTACTACATAGGAAACTGCAAGAGGCCCTTCCTCCTCATTAACACAATCCTTAAGTCCAGGATTAGTAGTTTTCACAAGCTGCCCTCGAATAGGAAATACTTCTTTATCGTTAAATAGTTTGCCCGCTCCAAGACCCGAGCAGTTGATAATTAAACCATTATCACCCGAAATCTCCTCTATATTCTCTATCTCGGTATCCAGTTTTGTAATTTTTCCGTCTAATTCTCTAAAATTATTAACGAGATGCTCCATATATACTGGAGTTTCTATGCGAGCAATAGGTGCTATATACCCATCTACATATCCAGGCGGTAGTTCATCTTTTCCGACCCTGATGAAATCAGATACTGCCGGCTTCCAAAACGGGTCTTCAACTTTATGATCAAAAATTTGAACAAAATTAAAGACTCCAAGTCCAATTCCGGGAATCTTGCATAGCTCCATATATTTTTTATATGTAAAAGCTGCCCAGGGAAGAACTTTTTCAGGTGGATTTACTCTAAAAGGATACCAATATGCTGTTGCGATATTGGAAGTAGTATCGGGCGGAATATTAGCCGCCATTATCTCTACTTCATAACCTTCCTCTAATAGTCTTATCCCAGAAGTAAGACCAATTACTCCGCAGCCTAATACGAGAATTTTGTTTTTCATATTTGTGATCTAAATTAACCGCGCGCTTGTTTAACCATCTCAACTATAACTTTTCTGCATTCTTCTGAATTTTTCACTTCCCTCAAAAATCCTATCCGTCTGCTGTAGAACTCATCCCCAGCTTTTATTCTCACTTGCATGCCTAATCTGTCAACCGCAGTCATTGATGCTTCCTCGGCATCTACTTTTGTAAATTCTTTAGCCAATAGCACTAAAGCTTCTGCGTGATCTTCATTCATATGCTGTATTATTCCAGCTGCTGAGTCGGCAAGAGGGTCTACATTTGCTTCATAGTAATCAGAGACAGTGACCCAGCCCATAGCTCCAAAGCCGCCCACAAAATATATGTCCTTTATATCCATACGGTAGAATGAGAAATCGTCAAAATCTACCCAGTAACTTGCGTTTTTATATCGTGATAAGTATAGCTCTCTAACCTCAGAAAGTTCTTTCTCTGAAACTTTGGTAGTCTCTCCCATTAGAGTAACTCTTGAAGCGTCTAAGGGATCACCACCTGAATCAGTCTGAGAGATAAACAAGCTAGACTTGCCATCTCTAATCAGGTTATGCGTATGCATTGCCATAGTGCTGATTAAAAAAGTGGGCCGACCTTTTTCATCCAAACCATATGGCATCATTGAGCCAAATGGCCAGTCGGGGTGTTTAGTAGAGAGGGTTGATAGCGTTCCCATCTGAGTTCGATGTACAAGTGTCCGCACCCGCTCAGCATATGTGGGTTCGGGAATAGCTGGTTCATCTTTTGATGTTGTTGTATAGCCGTGTGATCTCGATGCGGGTTTGGTCATGAATTATTATACATAAAATCAGTTCTATCGGGATATTTTAAATAGTTTATACTAGTTGGCCATGGTCAAGTTTATAGATGAAGCGAAGATATACATTAAAGCCGGTGATGGTGGAAAAGGCTGTGTAAGCTTTAGAAGGGAAAAGTTTGTCCCAAGGGGCGGCCCTAATGGTGGAGACGGTGGAAACGGCGGCGATGTGATAATGATAGCTAGACGCAATATGAGCTCTTTGCTTGACCATCGTTACCAACAGCACTATAGAGCGAAACGAGGTGTGCACGGCAAAGGCAAAGACCAGCACGGGAAAAATGCTGAAGACCTTCTTATTCCAGTTCCGTTGGGAACAATTGTAAAAAACTTTGAAACTGGAGATTTTTATGGTGACCTCACCGAAGACGGCCAAACCCTAGTTGTGGCAAGGGGAGGAAAAGGCGGCAGAGGAAACGCGAGGTTTATCACTCCAACCAATCAAGCACCTAAAGAAGCTGAACCAGGGATCCCTGGTGAGGAGAAAACACTAAAACTTGAGCTTAAGCTCCTTGCCGATGTGGGGCTGCTTGGATTCCCTAACGCAGGTAAATCAACCCTTATTTCTACAATATCTGCTGCAAGACCCAAAATTGCAGACTATCCCTTTACAACCCTTGTTCCTAACCTTGGTGTTGTGAGCTACGGAGACGGGGCAACATTTATAATGGCAGACATTCCAGGAATTATTGAGGGCGCTCATGAAGGCACTGGGCTTGGAATACAATTTCTTAGACATATAGAACGCACAAAAATCCTAGTCCATCTACTGGACCTCTCTCCAATGACTCAGAGAGATCCCACCGAGGACTATGAGAAACTTAATAACGAACTAAAGTCTTATAGCGAAGAACTATCTAAAAAAACACAGATAGTTGCACTTAATAAAATTGATATCACTGAAGCAAGAGAAGATTTGGCAAGGATTGAAGAACATTTTCACAATCTCGGAATAAAGACTTTCCCTATATCCTCAGCAACAGGAGAAGGAACAAAGGAGCTAATTTGGGAAGTGGTAAGACATCTTGAGAAAATAATTACTGAAGAGATATAATTGTAGAAGATATGTCCTTTATAGATTAAACTTATTGTATGAAAAAACTAAGCGGATTATACATTTTGTTTGCTTTGCTTTGTGGCCTTAACTTAATAAGCTACGCTCAGGAACCAACTCCAACACCTAACCCCGCCAGCTATGACAGTAACCAGATAACACATCCCGAGTGGTTCTTAAAGATTACGGATTGGTCTTTCTTTGCTCCTGCAAGAGTTGCAATGTTAAGCTCAGTAAAGATTGAAAACACAGCTAGTATTGCATATAAGGATATAAGAATAAGAGTCGTATTCAGCGCATCCTCTGGTCCTGCTGTGGGTCAGACTATTGCTACAACAGAATCTATGCTGCCAGTTGTTGTACCACCCAACAGCGCCGATACATACTTAAAAGGCGGCATGCCAGTAGGTGCAGGTAGGCAAGGATATAGAGTTTCTGAAATACAGGTACTTACTGCTACACCTATTACCGACTAAACTCAGTTTATAAAGTATGAAATCAAATTAATGGAGAAAATGGTGAAACAAATATTAAGAAGAGCTTTATTCCTACAAATAACTATATCTGTTTTGTTTATTCTAGCACCGCTATCAATAGCTCAATATGGCAATCCAGGACCGCCACCTGCTCCCGATACACCAAGAGCAGAGGATCCTAGAGAAATTGAAGCATATGATCCGGCATTTGCGCCCAACCCTGTATTGGATGCACCAGACCCGGCTCTAAGCCAAGATAGCGTTATATCCGAGCCTGAATCGTTTAATATGGACCCAGGTCCCGGAGGAATCACAACAGAGCGTGAAGACGTAGATTTGCCACCAGGTGGGATAGTTACAGAACCTGAGTCTATGGTAGAGCAACCAGAGGGACTTGTTGAAGGTGACCCTTTAGTGCGTGAGCCTCAAGGTTTGATTGAGCAGGGAGCACCCTTAGTTGAACAACCAGACCCACTGGTGCGTCAACCTCCTCCTCTTGCAGAGCAACCCGACCCACTTGTAGAACAGCCACCCGCCCTCGTGGAACAGCCAGAGCCTCTAGTACCCGGAGGGGAACCTCATGTAAGGTAGTAGAACTGGAGATGTAGATAAATCTAGAAAAACGGTTACATTCAGTTAGTTATTCGAGCATTAATTAATAAGGAGGTATTACATATTGTTATTCGACAGAAAGATAGAGTGGAGTGATTCGAAAGAAGAAGAATGGGAGTTGATAAGATCAAAAGTAGGAAGCGGTCTTGAGCTGCCCCTACCCGATTCAGACCGCTGGTTTAGAGCTACAACAACTGATGATGGAATCTTAATTGAAACTGCTGAGCTAAATGTAAGGCCTTTGACAGTGCCTCAGCCAATAACCATAGACTTTGAAGAATTTAAAGATGTTGCTGCAAGCTACAACGTCTTTTTGGGATTTGATGCAAGAACCATGAGCGATGTACATTCAACCAAAGACTCAACACCAAACTTAAGATTCTTCTTTATGCTTATTTACCATTTACTTTAAAGATTTCTTTATTATTAGATTCTCATTCACTGAGAGGAAGTAATGTTTCCAAAAACCTATTTCAGATTAGCATTCCTGAAGGTGTGAGGCTAGAGTATCACATATACTTTGGCTTCCATACCTAAAGGTCTATGGAATCCGCGAATATGGTCTTAACAATATCTTAATCATTCCTTAACTTTAGTAGTCTACTTTAGACCAGAGACTAATATCGGCGGAGCTTAAAATGAAAAATAATTCTAACATCTTTTCATCAGCCATAGTATTCATACTATTTACAGTGCTAGCGACTATATCATATGCACAAACTGAAGGTTTCAACGTAAAAACACCTATAGAAAAGATTGCCGACTCAGCCACAAAATTTCTAAATCAAATTGTTAGCGATTCAAAGAAGCACCCTACAACATCTATACCTATGGACACCCTTTGCAGTTCGAAATGTTTCCTAGTTATTCCTGAGATAGAAATGATAGAAAGCCGAGGAGATTTTGCTGGCACGGGGCTCATGTCATGCCAAACACCAAACCGTGATAGTTTCTCAGAACCGCTTTACTATAGTGTAACAAATTTAAAGAGTTTCAAGGAAAGTGGCGGCGGAATAGTAATACTGGCTACTAGCACTGATGCAATGAATACTTTACTTGGCGATAATGTCCATCTAACTTCTGAAATTTCAGGTACTGGCATAGTAGGAAAAACCTCTGAAGGAGAGAGTAAACCCTTTGTAGGTTATG
>JAJCZS010000018.1 GCA_029262275.1 Deltaproteobacteria bacterium
CATGAATGCCTTTGACATTCAGCCCACAAGGCTTGAAAAGGTAAAATTTGAGCTCAAAAACATTATTGAGGCCTTTAGCTCAGACCGAATAGGTTTGATCATTTTCTCTTCTGAGGCTTTTATCCAATGCCCCCTTACTTACGATCAGAGTGCTCTTAATTTATTTATCAATACCCTCAATACTGGTCTTGTACCTAATGCAGGCACTGATTTTGGCTCAGCATTGAAAATTGCAATGGAAAAACTGGAGGATGAAGAAGGTGGCCCGGTGACTCAGCAAAAATCCAAAGTGATGATATTAATTTCTGATGGGGAAGATTTTGGGGATGAAACGGATGAGCAGGCAGATCGAATGGTGAAGCGTGGAGCAAAGCTCTTTACTTTAGGTGTGGGCACCGAGAATGGAAGCAAGATTCGCCAGAGAACCGGTTTTAAAAAAGACAGAAACGGAACGGAAGTAGTAACAAAGCTCAACAGTCAAGCGTTAAGAAAATTGGCTGCTGAGACTGGCGGGAGTTATTTTGAGATCAATGACAATCAGAATGACGTGAGTCGATTGATCAGAGCTATTAATGACGTTGAAGGTGAGCTAAGAGATTCACGACAGGTGGATGCCTCAGCAAACAAATTTTATTACTTTCTTAGACTGTGTTTTACTCTCATAAAGACTTATATACTCGTCTCTATCCGGATCTATATTCTCTATACCTTCGCCTAGTGTGCAGGGACGTAGCAGCTCGGTAAAGGGTATACCTCTTTTGAAAGTCTCTATCTGAAATAAAGCCGATTCTTTTGACACGCCTTTATCTTTAAGCTGTTTTAGAATTTCATCTGAAAGAGTTTCAGTTTGAGAGCTCATAAGTATTCCCCTAGAAAACATAGCTTACGTAGAACTATTCTAAATGGAAGAGGATTTATTCCAAGTGCTCTAACATTAAATTAAAAATTATTATGGAATTTAGTTGCAGCTAGAAGGCTGACACTCACACCCACAGCCCGTATTTCTGTGACAATGACACTCGCCAGTTTTTCTATTGAAATGACACCCGCACTTATTAAGCCCTCCCCCGTGAGCATAAAGGAAGTCGACACTTTCTGTAAAAGTTAGAGCTGGCTCATCCGAAATGCAGATATTAGAAGCAAAGTTCTCATCAAAGTTATAATAAGATGGTGAGAGAAAAGAAATAACCGTTACAATTGTAAGCACTTTAAGCTTGTTCACTTTAAAACCCTCAGGTCATTAAGTTTTTCAGTATTTCCTTATTAATTATATCATAAGTGCATTAACAATTAAATCCTTTGACCAGAAAAATCTATTGTGATTAAATTGAATTCAATAGGTGGGTTAAAAGGAGAACGCCAATGAAATACATGAATAGAAGTATGCCCTTATCTGTTGCTTTTCTAGTTGTAACCTTGTTTTTATTATCTTTCACATTATCCGCAAACGCACAGACATTGTATTCCTGTGAGTCAGCTTTCGGGGGAACTAACCCACTTCTTCATACAATAAATCCGAATACCGGAGCTACACTTACAACTACTGAAATAAGACTTGCGGGGCAAACAGTTAGGGGATGTAACGGAATGGCTAAAGACCCTGAAACAGGTGTTTGTTATATGATAATTAATGTTAGTGGAGGTTCAAACCAGCCAACACCGAGGATACTAGCAACTATTGACATCAACACAGGCGTTGCAGATGAAATTGGCAACACTGGGCTAGCCTTTGCAGGAATAGCGTTTACCCCAGACGGGACTCTGTACGGTCTTACAGGAGATCAAGATGGGTCTGTAATACCTACTATTTTCACGCTAAGTAAAACAGATGGAACGCCTACAGTGTTTCTGCCTCTTGTAGATACGGATGACGGAGAAGCACTCGGTTCTAATCCTGATGATGGTCAGCTCTATCGTATGAACGGTAGACCTCCTATAAATGTTGATCAAATTTTCGAGTCTATCAATCCCGTCAATATGGCAGTCGCACCAATAATCATATCAGGGGTTGACGAAATAGGTGAGACGACTGCTTTAACGCACCTGTCAGGAGATACTCTACTTGCGGTAGATACAAATCCTGACCTTTATACGTTAACAACTAGTGGAGTTGTAACTCGGCTTGGTGTTATGGATCATACATCAAAAGGTCTTGCTTTTGACTGTGTTGTCCCACCTAGCAACGTACCTACTCTTTCCGAGTGGGGACTTATAACAACTGTAATAGCGTTGGGTCTTGTCAGCTTTTTTGTACTTAGAAGAAGAGCAGCATTTCAGAAATAAGAATAATTTACTCACATAAAATATTTAGCCCCGAGCCTTTCAATGAGAAGCTTGGGGCTTTTTTATTATATAAAAAGCATACGTAACTTATATATTAATTCTCAATCCTATACTAAAATATTTATAACTGGGCAAATCTCGTTGTCTCTGGATGAAAAAAGGTGTATATATAGCAAGGGAGGGTTTTAATAATGAGCGAAAAGGGCACTGACACATACAAGATCGAATCTTTGGAATGGGAGAACCTAAAGCTAAGACTCGTTGGAGACCTCCATTACTCTCACACTATGCGTACTATCTACGCAACTGACGCCTCTTCATATAGAATTTTACCGGCGGCGGTAGCACTGCCTAAAACGCATGATGATATTAGGCAGCTAGTAAAATTTGCTATAGAACATGATATACCTCTTACGCCCAGAGCCGCGGGCACCTCTCTTTCAGGACAACCGATCGGAAATGGCATTATAGTAGACGTCGGACGCTATATGAATCAGGTGGTTGAGGTAAATAAAGAAGAGAGCTGGGCAAGAATTCATCCGGGCGTTATAAGAAACGAGTTAAATGAACATCTAGAATCTTACGGTTTATTCTTTGGACCTGAGACATCAACCCAAAACCGCGCCATGATAGGCGGCATGATGGGCAACAACTCATGCGGAGCAAACTCGGTTGTATACAGAGACAGTAGAAAACACCTGTTAGAAGTTAAGGGCTTTTTAGCAGATGGGTCTGAAGTCACATTCAAAGAGCTTACAAAAGAAGAGTTTGAAGCTAAATGTAGCGCTGATGAGAGTCTTCTTGAAACTAAGCTCTATAATCAGATAAAAAACTTGCTCTCAAACGCTGAAAATCAAAAAGAAATAATAGAGAACTTCCCTGATGAGAAAGTTTTTAGGAGAAACACGGGATATGCGCTCGATGTGCTCTCAAAAATGGAGCCATTTAAAGAAGGCGGAGAGCCCTTTAATTTCTGCAAACTCATTGCAGGCTCCGCAGGAACACTAGTCTTTATTAGTGAATTGAAAGTAAACCTGGTCCCTCATCCTCCTAGCGAGAGAACACTTGCCTGCATTAATTTTAAAACCCTAGATAATGCGCTTAGAGCCAATATCGCAGTCTGCCAAAACACTATTATGTCATGTGAGCTAATTGATGACTACACGATCAGTTGCGCAAGAGAAAACCCTCTCTTAAGTGAAGAGCTCTTCTTTATCAAAGATAAACCTGGGGCTGTACTTATTATAGAAGTTGCGGGAGACACTCCTGGAGAATCAAAGCAGAAAATAGAGAAAATCATAAAAGACGTTAAAGACACTGGTTTTGGTTACCACTTCCCGATAGTAACAGGGGAGGATGTGGATCATGTGTGGCACCTGAGAAATGCAGCGCTTGGTGTGGCCTCAAATGTTGAAGGAGATGAAAAACCCGCAACAAACATTGACGACTGCGCTGTGTCTATTGAAGATCTACCTGCCTTCATACAGGACGTAGACGCACTCCTTAAGAAAAACAATCTGCCGGTAATGTATTACGCCCATGCAAGCGCTGGTGAGTTGCATATTACGCCCTATTTCAATACGAAAACCAAAGAGGGTATAAAATTATTTAGAGACATTACTTATGAGACCGCAAAAATCGTAAAGAAATATAAGGGATTTCTCTCTGGAGAACATGGAACTGGCTGGCTTCGGGGCGAGTTTACAGAATTTATGCTAGGCGAGAAGATTTATAACCTAATGAAAGATATTAAAATGCTGTGGGATCCACAAGGAATATTTAACCCAACTAAGATCGTTAACGCTCCCAGAAATAACATAAATTTGAGATACGATGGGGATTATAAAGAGCCCAGCTTTGAGACTGTCTTTGATTTTGGAACTGAAGGCTTTGTAGGACATGCCGAGAGGTGTAATGGAACGGCTGAGTGCAGGAAAACAGAGCATGCGGGAGGCACAATGTGTCCATCCTATATGGCCACGCGTGATGAGATGCACGTGACCCGTGCCAGGGCAAATATGCTTAGGGAGATTTTCACCCGCTCAACGGATGTAGACCCTTTTCAGAACGAGGAAATACACGATGTGCTGGACCTTTGCCTGTCTTGCAAGGGTTGCAAGTCCGAGTGCCCCTCAGATGTAGATATTGCAAAGCTAAAAGGGGAATTCTTGCAGCATTACTATGATAAACATGGGGTGCCTATGCGCTCTCGAATGATTGCTAACTTTAATAAGTTTGCAAAACTCAACTCTATATTCCCACAGGCTTATAATTTCATGTTCAGCAATTTCATAACCGCCCCTATAATCAAAAAGCTCACAGGATTTGCTCTTAAACGCTCTGTCCCTCCACTTTCAATTAAGACCACTAGAGATTGGTATAAAAAGAATAAGCACACACTTAAATCAGGAGACAAAGGCAAAGTTTATGTATTTTGCGATGAATTCACAAACTATCTAGATGCTGAGATTGGAATCACGATGATCAAGCTCTTAGACAAACTGGGTTACTACCCAGAGGTTATCGAGCACGATGAAAGTGGTCGTGCACACATCTCAAAGGGACTGATTCGTGATGCAAAAGTCATAGCTAATAATAATCTGAGGATATTCAAAGACCTTATTACGGACGAGACCCCTTTAGTAGGCATAGAGCCCTCAGCAGTGCTTAGCTTCAGAGACGAATATCCTGATCTGGCTGATCCTGATGTAAAGGCAGCTTCCGGTGAGATTGCAAAGCACACATACATATTTGACGAGTTTATATCCAATGAAATAGACAAGGGAAACATTACTTCCGATATGTTTAACACAGAAGAGAAACAGCTTATATTCCATGGGCATTGCCAGCAAAAAGCTCTTACCACTTTAGATCATTCAAAGAAAATGCTTTCTATTCCAGAGAATTATAATGTTGAAATGATTCCTTCGGGATGCTGCGGTATGGCAGGATCATTTGGATATGAGAGTGAGCACTTTGATGTATCTATAAAAGTAGGAGAGCTAGTACTCCTTCCGACAGTTAGAAAATACGGAGAAGAGGTCATTGTTGTAGCACCCGGCACTAGCTGCCGCCACCAAATCAAAGACGGCGCCCACCGCCACGCCCTGCACCCAGCAGAAGTGCTGTGGAATGCTCTAGCTTAAACCATATCTAGGACATACTGCTTAGAATTCTATTAAGGGAAACCTGGATCTACAATATCATGGCCAATCATCTGCTGAATGCATCCTTCTTTCCCAATCGTAGTATGAGAAGTCCAGTAGTCAACGGCCGCATTATCTGGTTTAGGACATTTTATAATAGTAATCTCAGGACAAGTTACTGACCAGTCATCAGCCTCGTGAGTTACTTGCCATCTACCAAGACCTTTATCCTTAACTACCTCAGAAGGAACAAACACCTTAAAGATACAAGCAGGCTCACCACTAGTTGTGGCGGCACTAACAACCTGCCATTCATTTGCTATAAAAGGACTAGGGTTGGGTATATCCGTGCGTACAAATTTCCACTTCATATCAACACCTTCAAGGGAGCTCTCACAGTTCTCTTCCGTAAGTGGCAAAGCCTGAGGACCTGATGGGGCCAAGTAAGTCGGAGTAGGATCATATTGGGTTGCAGCTCTTATACAGGTAGCACCTAGCTGGCCAGGGGCGAAAGGGGGACCTCCGCCAAATGTACATCCAAGAAGAGAAGAAAGCCCTGCAATTAAAGTGATTGTCAATAGTAAAATAGGTCTATCAAATCTACTTCGGATAATAAAAAGTTTCATAAATCCAATCCTCCGTCCTTATGACATGAGTTTCGAATTAGAACTACCGCCTCTTGTCATAATAAAAGAAACTAACGTCTTATGTCAAGCTGGCAGATAATATGAATATAGATATGGAGTTTGTTAAAGAAGAGTGGCGGAGCCGACGAGATTTGAACTCGCGACCTCTGGCTTGACAGGCCAGCGTTCTAACCGGGCTGAACTACGGCTCCGCAAAATTAGTATTCCTAGTGGTGGGCGGTACAGGATTTGAACCTGTGACATCTTGCTTGTAAGGCAAGCGCTCTCCCGTGCTGAGCTAACCGCCCCTAGTACTAACGAGGGGTAAATATATAACTGGATTTAGGGCAGTTGTCTATACATAAAGTGTGTAATCCACATTTTAGTTTCCGACCCATCCCGCTCCGCCACCGAAAACTCAGAATAGCTATTATTCTGACCTTCCGATGCTGTGTCCTCAATAGTTTCCACTTAACAGTATGTACAAAAGCTTTACCCCATCGCCGCTAAGTGGTCTACCTAACTAAAAAACTGCTTTGAATATAGTTTACAAAAAAAAGAGGGGCCAATAATTAATATCAGCCCCTTTGTTTTCTTTAGTTTACAGCTCCTACTTCATCTCCAATGGTCATTGTAGGAGGTGGTATTACCACATCTTGAAGAACTGGAACGTCTGAAACAATGGCTGCATCCAGTACGTCATCCATATGTTCAACAATCTTAATTTTTATGTCCTTGAGGATTGACTCACGTATATCCCTAAGGTCTTTTTCATTTTCTTGAGGGATAATAACAGTTTTTACTTTACCCCTGTGCGCTGCAAGTATCTTTTCCTTAAGACCACCGATCGGAAGAACTCTTCCTCTCAATGTGATCTCACCAGTCATAGCAACATCATGTTTAACCGGCTTTCTAATAAGAGCAGAAACAATAGCAGTTGAAATTGCTATTCCAGCTGAAGGCCCGTCCTTAGGGGTTGCACCCTCAGGAACGTGAATATGTATATCAACCTTCTGATGGAAACCGCGATCAAGCCCTAGCCTCTCAGCCCTGGAGCGAACATAGCTCATAGCTGCCTGAGTTGACTCCTGCATAACCTCACCCAGCTTACCGGTAACAGTGAAGTTACCTTTACCAGGAACAATCGATACTTCAATTGTGAGGAGCTCTCCGCCAACTTCAGTCCATGCAAGCCCGGTTGACATTCCAACATGATCTTTTTCTTCTATCTCGCCGTGCTTAAACTTAGGTATGCCAAGATAGGTTTCTTTCTTTATAACAGCTGGAGTTAGCTTAACTGTATGATCTAGCCCTTTTTTAACTACATCACGTGCCGCTTTTCTGCAAAGTGTCGCTATCTCACGCTCCAGCGTCCTAACACCCGCCTCACGCGTGTAGTATCTAATAACATCTAAAAGAGTGTTATCAGAGATCTTAAGATTCTCTTCCTTAAGACCATGAGCTTCCCTCTGCTTACGAACAAGGAATTTCTTAGCTATCTCTAGCTTCTCATCTTCGGTGTAACCAGAGATTCTTATGATCTCCATTCTGTCCTGAAGTGCCCAAGGAATAGTGTGGAGCACATTCGCAGTTGTGATAAACATCACATTTGAGAGATCATAGTCCACTTCCAGATAATGATCGTTGAAAGTGTTGTTTTGTTCCGGATCTAGCGCTTCAAGCAGTGCTGATGCTGGATCACCTCTGAAATCCATTCCAAGTTTATCAATTTCATCAAGTAGGAACACAGGATTGTTAGTTCCGGCTTTTCTGACCCCTTGAACTATTTTTCCAGGAAGAGCACCTATATATGTTCTGCGGTGTCCTCTGATTTCAGCCTCGTCTCTAACTCCACCCAAGGAAACTCTAATGAATTTACGGCCCATAGCCTGGGCAATAGACTTGGCAAGCGAGGTTTTACCCACACCCGGAGGTCCAACGAAGCATAATATTGGTCCTTTTATTTTCTTTGTAAGGGCCTGCACAGCAAGATACTCAAGGATTCTCTCCTTAGGTTTCTCAAGACCGAAATGGTCATCATCTAAAATTTTCTGTGCTTCTTTAATGTCAATCCTGTCATCAGTGGCTTCACCCTCCCATGGGAGAGAAAGCAGCCAGTCAATATAGTTTCTGACCACTGTCGCTTCAGCAGACATTGGGGACATTTGCTTTAATTTCTTGATTTCTTTCTTTACTTTCTGCTCGGCCTCTTCAGGCATTTTCTTCTTCTTGAGTTTATCTTCAAATTCCTGAATCTCTGATTTGAGATCATCTTTCTCGCCAAGCTCTTTTTGAATCGCCCTCATCTGTTCTGTCAGATAGTATTCCTTCTGAGCCTTTTCCATCTGTTTCTTAACACGGCCCCTAATTTTCTTCTCTATCTGCATTATCTCGACTTCGGCCTGAATCTTTTCATAAAGCTTCTCTAGCCTCTCTGCAGGGTTAATGGTTTCTAATATCTCCTGCTTGTCTTCGAGTTTAAAACTCAAATGGGACGAGATTGTATCTGAAAGCCGCCCCGGCTCTTCAATTGAAGATACAGTTACAAGCACTTCAGATGGGATTTTCTTGTTCAGCTTTACATAATTTTCAAAGGCTGTGACCAATGTGCGAATAAGAGCCTCTGTTTCAACTCCTATATCGTCACGCTCTGGTATGCTTTCGACTTCAACCATAAAGTAGCTTTTGTTAGGAAGATAATTTCTTAGACATGCTCTACCCTTACCCTCAACAAGAACCTTTACGGTACCGTCTGGAAGCCTCAACATCTGAACAATTGTTCCAATCGTACCTATGTCATATATATCTTTTTCTGTTGGGTCATTAGTTTTTGCATCTTTCTGTGCAGCAAGGAAAATTTCCTTGTTTGTCTTCATTGCTTCTTCCAGAGCGCGAATGGATTTTTCGCGACCCACAAAAAGCGGAGCAACCATATACGGAAAGATAACTACATCTCTTAATGGTAATAACGGTAGGGTTTCTACCTGGCCTGATCCTTCTTCATTCTTAAAGAACATTGGCATGTCATTCTCCTCTAAATCTGGAATTACATCCTATGTACCTAAATACCTTTTATGTACCTAAGCGAGCTTCCTCTTCATATATAAACAGAGGATCACCCGTACCCTTAATCACCTCTTCAGATATCACACAACGTGTAAGCCCTTTTAATGAAGGAACTTCGTAGGAGATATCGAGCATAACAGTCTCAATTATAGCTCTTAACCCTCTTGCACCTGTTTTTCTCTTAATTGCTTCCCTGGCAATTTCAGCAAGAGCATCATCTGTAACTTCAAGCTCAACTCCTTCAAGTTCCATTAGTTTCTGGAACTGCTTAATAATTGCATTTTTAGGTTTTGTAAGAATCTCTATGAATGATTCTTCGCTTAGCTCTTCAAGAGTAGCCATAACCGGTATCCTTCCAACAAACTCTGGAATAAGCCCAAATAGAATTTGGTCTTCCGGCTGAACTTCTTTTAGAATAGCTCCTAAGTCTTTATCATCAATGTTTCCAAGACTAGCTTCAAAACCTATTGATTTCTCTCCTATTCTCTGCCTGATAATATCTTCAAGACCCACAAAAGCTCCTCCACAGATAAATAAGATATTAGTTGTATCTATCTGTAGAAACTCTTGCTGAGGATGTTTTCTCCCACCCTTTGGCGGCACATTAGCTTTTGCACCTTCCATAATCTTTAGCAGAGCCTGCTGAACACCTTCACCGGAAACATCCCTCGTAATTGAGGGGCTGTCCCCGCTTTTGCGTGCCAGCTTGTCTATCTCGTCTATATATATAATACCTTTTGAAGCCCTTTCAAGGTCATAATCTGCAGCTTGTAAAAGACTAACAATCATGTTCTCTACATCTTCACCTACATAACCAGCTTCGGTGTAGCAAGTGGCATCTACAATTGTAAATGGCACGTCTAAGAGCCTGGCTAGAGTTTGAGCTAACAAGGTCTTACCGGTACCAGTAGGCCCGACCATTAGAATATTACTTTTTTGCACTTCTACATCAGCGTTTCTTTTGTCATTAGTGTAGGCGTTTAGCTCCACTCTCTTATAGTGGTTATAAACAGCTACTGCTAGTATTTTTTTAGCACTATCTTGTCCGATTACATATTCGTCCAAGAATTTTTTAATTTGAGGTGGTGTCGGAAGGCTGGAATAGCGTTTTTTAAGTACACCTTCTTTAGCCTCTTCATCAGCTATTATTTCGTTGCAGAGCTCTATACATTCATTGCAAATGTATACAGTTGGCCCAGCAATGAGCTTTCTAACTTCTTTTTGGCTCTTTCCGCAAAAAGAGCAATAGAGTTTTCCCTCTTTCGCGTCCTTTTTCGAAGTCACTTGGGCGCCTCCTCTCTATGAGTAATTATAGCATCAATCAGCCCATATTCTAAGGCATCTTCCGGTTTTAGGAAGAAATCTCTTTCAGTATCCACACTGATTTTGTCTATCGGCTGACCTGTATGCTTTGCCAATACCTCATTTATATCATGTCTAATTCTGAGGATTTCTTTTGCATGAATTTCGATGTCAGTAGCTTGTCCTTCGACTCCGCCAAGTACCTGATGAATCATTACTCTCGCATTAGGAAGGGCGTATCTCTTACCCTTGGCACCGGCTGCAAGAAGCACCGCTCCCATACTCGCTGCCTGACCTATGCACATCGTAGCCACATCTGGCTTTACATATTGCATAGTGTCATAGATAGCAAGTCCTGAAGTTACAACACCGCCAGGGGAATTAACATAGACATATATATCTTTTTCAGGGTTCTCAGACTCCAAAAACAGAAGCTGGGCTATAACAGTATCAGCGACAGCGTCGTTTATAGCAGAACCTACGAAAATTATCCTGTCTTTTAATAAACGGGAAAAGATATCATATGCCCTCTCGCCCCTGCTGGTTTGCTCAATTACGATCGGTACATAGCTGGACATTACTTTTGAGTATACAGATACTATGGTTTATTGTCAACGTGATTTTCTTCTACCAGAACTTCATCTATCTCAGCATTATCTACAATAAAATCAATGACTTTACGTTCTGCTAGAGTAGCCTCAAGTCCCTGTAATAAATTATTTTTTTCATACATTTCACGTATCTGTTCTGTCTCCATATTATATTGCATGGCAATGGCGCCAAGATTCTCGTTAATATCATCGTCGGAAACGCTAATACCCTCTTTTCTTGATACCTCACCTAGTACTAGAGAAGCCTTAACATTTCTAATAGCGTGATCATGTACCTCTTTGAGTTGCTCTTCGCTAAGTTCCATTGGAGGAGCCCCCTGTTGTTTCATACCCTCATGTATACCTTGAACAAGTCTATCTGCCTCTTGTTCCACAAGGCTCGCAGGTGCTTCTATAGAAGGATTATTTTCAACCAGGAGATCCATAAGATCCCTTCTCATCTTTGTCTGGGCCTGCTTTTCTAATTGGTTACCCAGATCTTCTTTTACCTTCTCTTTAAGCTCATCCATCGATTCAAGTCCAATTCCCTTTGCGAGTTCATCATCAAGCTTGGGAAGTGTCCTTTTAAGCACGTCTTTTAAAGTAAGTACATAGTGCACTGCTTTATTACGAGCTTCTTCAATAGGGAAACTATCGTCATATTTAACATCGAACTCAGCTCCCTCTTCTTTTTTCATTCCCATTACAGCTTCTTCAAACTCTGGGATCATTTTATTCTCGCCAACAACAAATTGTACATCTTCTCGTTTTAGGTCTGGTAAAGGCTCACCATCTAGCGATCCCTGAAAATCAACGATAACAACATCACCATCTTTTACTGCCTTTTTCTTCTCATAGGGCGTTGTCTCAGCCTTATGTTCCTGAAGGTGTTCTAATGCATGTTTAACATCATCATCTTTAACAGCCTGCTTGTCTTTTTTAAGTTTTAGCTCTTTATACTGTCCTAACTCAATCTCTGGAAGCACTTCAAACATAACCGTGTACTCAAAATCCTTATCCAGATCTATATCATCAGGAGGAGTTATCTCAGGGCGGTTAATAGGGTTAACTTTGGCTTCTTTTAAAGCATCTTCAAGTGTGTTTGATAAGATCTTCTGCATAGTTTCGCTAAGAATCTCACTTTTATACATAGCTTCCACTACGTTTACAGGGGCTTTCCCTGGCCTAAATCCTTTTACCTTAGCTACGCTATATATATCCTTGAAAACGATGTCCCTTTCTTTTTTTACATCCTCAGCCGGAACCACAACCTGCAATTTCCTCTGAGTATCGCTCAAATTTTCCATATTAACTTTCATAATCTCAAACCCCTTAAATAGAAATAGATTTTATTAGTGTTTTAAAGCACTTATTCTTCAAATTAAGGGCTAGAGTATACCAGATTATAAGAAAATGGATAGATATATGGACAGATAGAATGAATTACATAAATTGCAACTTTCTTCTATTTAAGGAATCTAATCATTTACTATGAAAGACAAAAGGCTAATAAGCATAACACTGTCATTACTATTTATTTTCACATTCTTTGCATTCTCTGACCCCTCACAATCACAGGAGACATTTTCTGAGGTCTCTAAAGAAAATATTATCCCGGTTTCATTTGTGGCATTAGTAGTCTCGCCTGCAGAAGACAGGGACAAAGCGTTTAAATATATAAGCGAGAATTGGGAGCCCACATTCCCAATAATGATGGTCGAGGCTATCTATCTCAATACTGATCCGACATTTACTCCAAAATTAATAGAACTTTTAGAAAAAAAGACAGGGCAAAGCTATGGATATGAGCTTGATAAATGGTACGAGTGGATATGGAATCGGCCTGAGATGGCCCATGCACAGTATCCGGAGTTCAAATCGCTGCTATATGGGCTAATTGACCCTAAATTCAAGGCTTATTTCGAAAGTGATAAGACCGCAAAGATTAGACTTGATGAAGTCAGGTGGGGTGGGGTCAGACAAGACGGCATACCACCACTTAGGTCCCCTAAGATGATAGATGCTAAGCAAGCAAAATATCTGGCTGATGACGATATAGTTTTTGGACTTGAGGTAAACGGGGACGCAAGGGCTTATCCAAAGCGAATAATGGCATGGCATGAGATGTTCGTTGACACTGTTGGAGGCAAGAATGTAGCTGGAGTTTACTGCACACTCTGCGGATCAATGATCCTATACGATACTGAACATAATGGCGTCAATCATGAGATTGGCACAAGCGGATTCCTTTATAGATCTAATAAGCTCATGTATGACAAAGACACTCAGTCCCTTTGGAATACCCTTTGGGGCAAACCTGTAATAGGAGAGCTATCAAATAAAAACATAGAACTAGAGCGGATGAGCATTGTCACAACAACATGGGGAGAGTGGAGAAAACGCCACCCTGAAACAAAAGTGCTTTCTTTGGATACCGGCCACAAAAGGGACTATTCAGAAGGAGCTGCTTATAGACAATATTTTGCAACTGACGAGCTTATGTTTAATGTCCCCAAGCTCGACAAACGCCTTAAAAATAAGGACGAAGTGCTTGGGCTCCTATTTAGCCAGTCTCCTAATAAACCTTTAGCTATAAGCGTTGATTATTTGTCTAAGAATCCTGTCTTTCATAGTCAGATCGGTGATTTGGATTTTGTTGTACTAACGGACAAATCAGGTGCGTCACGAGTATATGAGACTAAGGGACTTAAATTTAAGGACTGGGATCAACAAAATAATGTCACCGATGTCAACGGCAAAAAATGGGTATTAACTGAATCGAGACTAGAATCTTCGGATGGTAAAGAACTATATCGTCTTCCGGCACATAGAGCGTTCTGGTTTGGCTGGTACGGTGCATATTCAAATACAGAGCTTATCTTATAGATAGCTTAAGAGTTTAAACCGCTTTTATAGAAGGGACTTCGTGCTCCCTACAAATTTGATAGCTTTCTTTCTCGCTAAGGGCTTCTAGTGTGAGTCCACATTGATGGATTTCACCTAAACCATACTTCTTAAAATGGCTACAAGTGTGACAGACTCCAAAAAGTCTGCCGTTATTGCTAGCTTGAAGTTGAACCAGAAGCTTATTTAAGGTTTTCAAGAGCCTCTCAGCTTCATCTGAGTCAAGAATATCGAGAATATCACTAAATTCGGCAAGCGGTATGTTGCTTTCAATAAAGGTCTCCCCTTTACCTGTTAGCTCTAAATGTACTACCCTTCCATCTTCTTTGTCAGGAACTTTATTAATGAACCCCTTATTTTCTAGAATATTAATACTTTGAGAAGTGGTTCCTTTTGTAGACCCAACAAACTCAGTTACACCGGCCGGGGTATTACTATAACGGTTGCATTGAGAAAGATAGCTTAGGATTTGAACATGGACCGTTTGAAGACCAGACTCTGCACCAAGCGCCCTCTCCTCTGATCGTAGCAAATTGCCGATTCTCTCAATAAGTGAAGCAATGCGAACTTGTTTCATAACACTTATATTGTATCGTGTCGAAACAAACTTGACAAATACAAATATAAAACGCATAATGGTATTGACTCGATACTACACAAACAAGGAGGTTTTAAAATGTCATTATCAAAAAGTTTTTCATTAAGTTCTCTAGTTTTGTTAACGCTTTTATTTGCAAGCTCCCAGCTATTTGCACAAGTAGCTTCTCAGGAGGAAATCCAGTCACTAAATACTAAAGACATGAAGATCAAAGGGGCAGAGGTTAAATATATGGATGAGCTGGATTTGCTTGTATTTCAGCTAAACACAGAGGGCCAAGCAGGCAATACTGTTCCTAAGGAACGCGGCGAATTAAATGGCGCACCTGTGCTGGGTTATGTATTCCCAACAAGCTTAAAATCAGAAGATGTAGGGTTTAATAAAATGGATGGCGTGGTTGCCTTAGCGGTTACTGCACACCCTGACTTTGACGACACTCCTCTTTGGGATGAGAACAATGATGGAGATTATAAAAATGACGGAGTTACGTGGCACACCCACTGGGTTGTACTAGGCCCTGACAAAAGAGTCAAAGGCGGGTTATCGGTAATAGAGTTTAAGAAAGAGGATGCATCAGTAGTCCTTCCACCGACAAACCCGGGGATGCCAATGTATATGGATTCTCCAGGATATTCTGTAGTTACAAATAAAAGCAATCTAACAGTATTAGTACCCTCACAACGAGTGGATCATAAAAAAGAATTTAATTACGATGCTGTTAGCGCCTTTATGGAAGTAAATACTTCAGACGAAAAACGTCCTTTACTGGGTGTATATGAAGTATACGGCGTTCTCTCAGGTGATTTATCCCTTCCATATACAGTGAAATAGAGTAAAAATATTAACAAGGGGCGGCAAAATCCGTCCCTTGTAGAAATAAAGTGACAATATGAACAAATTTCACCTCAAAACTTCCTCAATCATCAAAGGAGATTTTAGTCTAAAGAAAGTAAATCTGCTTTTAGTATTTCAGGTAAATTGTCCCGGATGTTTTGCTCATGCATTCCCCTTGACCAACCAAGTTTATGATAAGTATCAGAGCGGGGGTTTAAATGTTCTAGCGTTATCTACGGCATTTGAGGATTTTGAATACAATAACCAGGAAAACACTAAGCTTCTTATCGAAGAAGGCACTTTAGTAGGTGAGACAAAGAGGTTCTTTGAGAGCCAAAATATTGAGAAACTCCCCTACTCCATAGATTTTCCTATTGCATTTGACCAGGGCGGCATAGGTAAGGACCTGTACACAGAAGATGATGCCAGGAAACTGTGCATGCACTTCAATTTATTCAACGACCAGTCTGAGAGTGAGCAAAAAGAATCAATAGACCGGATACTTAAGAATCTCAAAGCGCTTTCAAATTCTTCTTACACATTCACCATCAATCGGTTAATGGGAACCCCGTCATGGATTATATTTGATAGTGATTTCAATATTATGCATAGTTCATTCGGACACCAGGAACAAGATGAGTTCTTTTCAATGCTGGATAAAACAATCAGTGACTCTAAGGGATAGACTTATTGCAGCCTAACACTTTCACCGACACCTATTTCATTGAAAAAGGACTACATATTCTTCAAACCCTTCTTTCTCTAAATCTTCCGCGGGGACAAACCTTAGTGAAGCAGAATTTATGCAATATCTTAGCCCAGTGGGGTCAGGCCCATCATTAAACACGTGCCCTAAGTGTGAGTCGGCATTTTTACTCCGAACCTCAACTCTTTTTACAAGAAGCATGTAATCCTC
>JAJCZS010000019.1 GCA_029262275.1 Deltaproteobacteria bacterium
TAGGGATATTACAGTTACATATCTGTTTTTTATAGTAAAAACGAGTGCTTTTAAATAGTAAAAGCGCATTTTATATACCCATTTCCTCACAGGTTTATTACGGGGCTGTGGTTTTGAAAAATCGGCACAGTGTGAGGGTAGTATGACGAGCGCCTCGATGAGCGATACTAACAGCGCGTATATTGCTACTGTAGGAATTACAGCCATAAACTTTCCTATTAGACCGGTTGCTAAAAGCAATGGAAGAAAAGAGGCTATATTCGTGAGGATTGTGGCAACAACCGGTAGCGCCACCTCCTTGGTCCCTTTAATGGCGGAATCTACCGGGGAGTATCCAAGTTGAAGATATCTCTGTATGTTCTCAGCTACAATTATTGCGTCATCAACTATGATCCCCAAAACGAGGATCAAACCGAACATGGATAAAATGTTAAGGGTTACTCCTGAAAACTGCATAAGGATAAAGGCACCGAAAAATGCAACTGGTAAACCTATCGCTGCTAAAAAAGCAGATCTGAAATCAAGAAAAAGGGCAAGAATAATCAGAACAATTACAAGTCCAATAATTCCGCTGCTGACCATTGTGTTAAATCTTTCCTGGACCCAGTAAGAGCTATCGTTGGTTACATAAATTTCAATATTGTCAGGTTTTGTTTTCTTAAATTCCTCAACTTTTTCTTCTATTCTCTTAACAGTGTCAACTGCATCTGCGCCTTTTTGTTTATTGATCCAGAAGTTTATAGCTGGCAAACCATTAACTCTGGCTTTTGTCCTTGTTTTTTGCTCACCTTGTTCAATCTTAGCCACGTCTCTTAATAATATATGTCTTCCGTCAGGGTTCCTTTTAACAGGGATATAAAGTAGATCTTCTACTTTCTCAACTCTCCCAGTGACACGAACTAAAAATTCGGCGTCTCCCTGCTCTACTGAGCCACCCGGAAGATCGAGGTTCTTTTGATCTATAACGCTTGCAATCTGCTCAAGAGTAATTTCATATTGTCTCAATTTCTCAGGGTCTACATAAACCCAAAAAACGGGATCTCCTAATCCGGATGTAACTACATTATCAACCCCTGATACAAGTTTGACCTGGTCTTCAAATCTAAGACCGTTGGCTCTTAAGGTCTCTTTGGAAACATCTCCCGCAATAGCCACACTAATTAGAGGGAAATTTGCATCAAATTCCTCTGTTATCGGTTCCTCAGCATCCTCAGGGAGTTTGTCCTCAATCTTAGCTACTTCCGATCTTATATCCTGGGCAAGTATTTGTGTGTCTTCTCCGGCTTCAATTTCAGCAAGTATTTGAGACAATCCCTCGGATGATGTTGACCTTATTACTTTAATACCGCTTATGTCATTAATTTCATCTTCAATAGGAATGCTTACCAGCTTCTCCACATCCTCCGCTGAAGCACCGGGATAAACAGTTGTAACAGAAACTAGCTCAAGTTTGATAGAGGGAAATAATTCAAGCGGTAGCATGATCGCGGACATTATGCCTACGACCAAGATTGCAACCATTAGCAGGTTGACCAGTACGGGATTTTTAACTGAGAATTCAGCTATATGCATTAGAAATGTTTTACTGCATTAATTTAACTATTTGGCCGCCGGCAAGCCCAACGTGACCTTCTATTATTATTCTGCTGTCGCTGGGTATAAGGTCTGCAGAAATAGTTCCTTCCCTATCGTTGACCCACTGTACCGTGACTGGGACCTTAAGAGCTTTTCCATCTTGATAAACAAAAATGAAAAGCTCATTGCTGTCAGATAAAACAGCAGTCCTAGGAACGACCACAACGTCTGTTAGTAGCTCTATTGGTATTTCCATGTTAACTATTTCTCCGGCAAGCCAGTCGTATTTATTATCTATTAGCTTAGCTTCAACTCTATATGTGCCAGAAATGGAGTCAATATTAGGGCTAACGCCTAATATCTCTCCTTCTCTCTGCTCAAGTCTGTTGTTTATAGTGGTGCTGAGTCTAACCTTCATGCCCGGCTGTATGACGCGCGCCCATCTAGGTTCAACGCCGGCAACGACACGTTTTTCTTCCGTGCTTACCATTTTTACTGCAAGCTGTCCCGAAGTTATTTCTTGTCCCACGTCAGGCATAACTTCAACTATTTCCCCGGAAATCGGCGATGTTATAGTTAAATTGTCCACATCCCATTTCATAAGTCCGAAAGAGGCGTCGAGAGAGTCCACATTGGCTGATTCTGAAGCTACCTGATTCGCAAGTGAATCTACTGTATCACGGGCAACAATACCCTTTTCTAGCAAGGTTAATGACTGATCATATTTTCTCTTTAGTTCATTTAAATTAGCATGGGCAGATTTCAAGCGGGCTTCAGATTCTTTTAGCCTCAAAACCCTTCTGGGGTCTTCCAGGACAATTAGCGCGTCACCCTTTTCTACTTCCTGCCCTAACATGACTTTTTTCTCTACAACCCATCCACCTACATCAGCAAGAATGTCAATTGTCTGTCCACCCTCAACTCTAGCCAAAAAGCTAGTTGTTCTCCATACTTCGGTTGAAACAGTTTCCTGGACTCTTACGGGTGAAACCCTCTCTTCAGTAGTAGCTTCATACGCTGATGAGCGTACAGATATCATGCGAACATATAGACCTAGCAAAAGCACTATAAATGCTGCTATTAATCCGAAAAACCAAATCCATTGTTTTTTCGTTTTTGAACGATTCATATAATGTGTTCCTATATATATAAACTAATACCTAATAAGTTTAGCACAAGATATTTTATTCAATATAAGTAATTTGGTTGCCAAATATACATCTCGAGAGTTCTTCCCTTTCTCTAATAATGAATAAATGTCCATGCTTATTAGCTTTTTGCAAGAGGTCTCCTTGTTACCATTCTAAAACATTCAATATGCAGGGTGTGTTGTGAGGTAGTCTTAAAGTCGTTTTTATCTTTTTCTCTGAACCAGTTGATTTTTCTAGACATTTTTAGTAGTATTCACTGAAAACCCAGTATTTAAAGGAGTAAGAGATGGCACCTAGCAAACCTATGACCAAATCTCAGCTTTCCGCTCACATAGCAGAGAAAGCAGGAATTACAAAAAAAGCAGCTACAGAGATACTTGATGAATTAGCAGCAGTTGCTTATAAAGAAGCTAAGAAGAACAAACAGTTCACAATTCCCGGTATTGGCAAATTAGTTCTAGATAGACGCAAGGCCAGAATGGGAAGAAACCCTGCCACAGGCGAGCAGATTAAAATTGCAGCCAAGAATGTTGTAAAATTCAGGGTTGCCAAAGCCTGCAAGGATTCTGTTTTAGGCTAAGCAGCATTCTCAATAATTATAATTAGTTTTTGGCCACACCTAGTTCACTGATGGAAATTCTCAGAAATAGGCAGACCTACTGGTGTGTCATATCGATAGGGCAAATAGGGATTAACCTCTATCTTTTTTGATATGATGGATTTTATCTAATATTTTTTGTGCCAGGAGAGACTTTGGCATAAGTGGAAGTTCTTCGGTGTTGTTTTTGCCATAAACAAAGTGAGCAATGTTTGTGTCTTCTTCAAATCCTGCGCCTTTTTGAGAAATATCATTTGCTACAATTAGATCAGCATTTTTTCTTTTTAACTTATCTTGAGCATTCTTTATCAGATTTTCAGTTTCAGCAGCAAATCCGATCACAATTCTGCCGTTCTTTTTCTTCCCTATCTGCTCGAGTATGTCTTGCGTCCGTTTAAGTTTTAGTACCCTGTCTTTATCGTCCTTTTTAATTTTTCCATTCTGTGTTTTCTCAGGTGTATAGTCACCTACTGCCGCAGCTTTGATTACAACCGAGGACCAATCCAGATGCTCCATAACTGACTTATACATATCATCTGAATTCTCTACGTTGATAGTTTTTACTCCAGGTATAGGACATAGATTTGTTTTGCCTGATATTAGTACTACTTCAGCCCCTCTATTTAGTGCTTCTTTGGCAATTGCATGTCCCATTTTACCACTTGAAGGATTGGATATATATCTTACAGAGTCTATGAATTCTCTAGTTGCCCCAGCAGTTACAAGTATTTTCTCAGTACTCATATCATTTGGGGTTAATGTTTTTTCTGCCTCTCCTAGAATAACTTCAATCTCTGGCAGGCGTCCTTTTCCCTCCCAACCACAGGCAAGCTCACCTTCTCCTGGCTCCATTATGACAAATCCGCGCTCTCTTAATTTCGCAATGTTATCTTGAACAGCTGGGTTCTCATACATATTCACATTCATTGCAGGGCACAATATTATTGGTGCTTTAGTTGCTAGAATCACGGTGGAAAGAAGGCTATCTGCTATTCCATTTGCAACTTTTCCAATAAAGCTAGCAGTCGCAGGAGCAACAACTATAAGATCCGCATTGTCAGCAAGGCTTATATGTCCTATCTCCGATTCCCACTCAAGGTCAAATGTATTTATAGCCACTTTATTACCCGAGAGGGTTTGGAGTGTTAGGGGGGTTATAAATTCTGTAGCATTCTTTGTCATTACTACTTGAACAGATGCTTCTTTCTTAATGAGTCCTCTTACAAGCTCACAAGATTTGTATGCGGCAATCCCGCCTGTAACCCCAACTACTATATTTTTTGCTTTTATAATAGACATTTTTCTATTCTCTAATCTAAATATTATAGGAAATAAAGGTGAATTGGCAAACTGGATACAATTATTTAGACAATGTAATTATAAATACTTGACATATGCATAATAGGTGTATATACTCCTAAATACGATGAAGAAAAATACTAAACCAAGCGAATTAAGTAGAAACGAGGTTGCCAAAGGAATCGAATGCACAGGTTTTAACTTGAAAAGAGCAACACGCATTGTTCAAAATTTATTTGATGACGCTTTCAAACCTGTAGGGCTTGAAGGCACTCAATATACTGTATTGAGCCATATATTTGTATCCGAGCCCATTTTATTAACAAAGCTGGCTCATTTGATGGATGTTGATAGAACGACACTTGCTAGAAACCTTAAGCCGCTTGAGAAAAAGGGTTATGTGCAGATACAGCCTGGAAGTGATAAAAGAGCTAAATTAATTAACACGACAGAGCAAGGAAAAGAGGTGTTATCAAAAGCTCTTCCATTGTGGAGGGAAACACAAGATAAAATTAAGGCTACACTAGGGATGGGAAACTGGAGTTCGATGATATCAAATTTAAATGGGTTAGTTAAAATTTTGAAAGAGAGCTAAAAAAATTTAAAACTATAGGTGCATATGCACTTACCTAGGGGGTTAGTTATGAGCAAAAAAGATAGGTTCAAAGATCAAGTGGTATTAATTACAGGAGCTTCAAGTGGTATAGGAAGGGCTACCGCATTAGAATTTGCCAAGGAGGGTGCAAAAACCGTATTGGTTTCTCGCTCGGAGGAAAAACTGCAGCAGGTAGCTGATGAAATAAGAGGATTTAATCAAAATGTTCTAGTTATTCCTACCGATGTGTCCTCTGTGGAGCAAGTAGGTAGCATGGTGCAGAAAGTAATAGCTGAATATGGAAGAGTGGACATATTGTTTAACAATGCGGGGAGTTCTTATGTAGGTCGCATCGATGAAGAAAATTTTGTAGAGAATACAAAAAAAATGATGGATGTTGATTATTTTGGAACCATTTATCTAACAAAAGAAGTTCTACCTATAATGAAAAACCAGGGCTCAGGGCACATAATGAACATGTCCTCTGTGGTGGGTAGAAAGGCATTTCCTCATTTTGGGGGATATTCATCTGCAATGCACGCAATCTCAGCATTTACAGATTCCCTAAGGCAGGAGCTAGCAGGAACAGGTATCAATGTGTCAATTATACATCCTGCGTTGACTCAAACTCCTCTTCTGGAGCATGTGAAACCTGAAGATATGCCTCCTCCTTTTAGAAGGCTGACACCTCTATCTGTTGAATCAGTTGCAAAGGCTGTAATAGAAGGCGTGTATTACAATCAAGCTAGGATAATCGTTCCATTTCAGCCTAGACTATTGTTTATTGCAGATTCAATATCTCCGCGTCTCGGTGATCTAGTTGTAAGAGGGTTATCTAATAAGATTTTCTCAAGGTTGCTTGGTACTTATCGCGGAAAGTTGTATCACGAATATAAATATTAGTAATAGCATAGGGGCTCTTTGTGCTATATCTATTACTTTAAGACTTTGGTTGCTCTGAATATGGTTCTTTGGAGTTGACATTCCATATACCATTGAGAACATTACAGGGGTCTTAAAGGGAGATTGATGACAAACTCGGCTTCGCCCCAGGATAGTGTTGATGCGACCTCTGCTATTTTTCCAGTAAGCACAAAGGTTGGAAGATGGGTATTACTTGCGACCATACTTGGCTCGAGTATGGCCTTTATAGATAGTACTGCTATGAACGTAGTAATACCGGTGCTTCAATCAGAGCTTAATGCCACGATCCCACAGGTTCAATGGATAATGGAGGCGTATGCTCTCTTTATGTCATCGCTCATGCTTTTGGGTGGGGCACTTGGAGATAAGTTCGGAAGAAAGAGGATCTTTGCACTTGGGATCATATTGTTTACTGGAGCTTCAATATGGTGTGGTCTCTCCCCAAGTACGAGCCAGCTGATTGTTGCAAGAGCCTTTCAGGGAGCGGGGGGTGCACTCCTCATACCAGGAAGTCTGGCAATTGTTAATATCTCGTTTAGCTCAGAGCACCGAGGGAGAGCAATAGGGATTTGGTCTGGTTTTACAGCTATA
>JAJCZS010000020.1 GCA_029262275.1 Deltaproteobacteria bacterium
TTATATTTCAATGTGTTACAAATCCCATCTACTCCCACTCGATGGTAAATAAGCCGCAAAAAGCCAGTAGTAGCGCTGATTTTACGGTGGTCGTAAGCGTTAATACCGTGAAAAATACCATGCTCAGAAAATCCTTCAAAATGCTCGAAAAATATTGCCGATTGAACACTGATTCACAGCACCTTAGGCGACCTTCCGGGCTTTGACTTCCAGGTGTATGCCCTCCTGCTCCTGCAGGTATTGGATCACCGCGAACAGATTGCTCGCCTGAGGGTTTCCTTTTGGCCCGAACATGCGCATGAGGCTCTTGCTCGATTTATCGAAGACTCGTGACAATTCCTCGAACCCGATCGTCGCGTTGATATAGTCGCGCAACACCGCCTTGCCGGTATCGACATCACCGGCGAGCAGACATTCAACCCCTTCTTGTAACAGGGCCTTGCGAAACGCGGGATCCCTTTGGGCGCGTGCCTGTATGGTGTCCTTAAAATCTTTTGTCAGAGCCATCGTTACACCTCTTGCCGTTTCCGGCGCTTATAGTCGCGCCAATGCCCTTTTGCAGCAGCAATGTCAGCGTCCTGGCGCTTCTTGGTACCGCCCGCTAGCAATATCACAAACCGATCCCCGTCCTTGCCGAAGTAGATCCGATAACCAGGACCAAGATCAATCCGGTACTCATAGACGCCGGCGCCAACACCTTTCACATTAGAGAAGTTTCCTTGCTCCATCCGATGGACCGCTGTCGTCACCTTGACCGCAGCGGTCACATTCAGACGATCAAACCATTTGGCATAAGGACTGTTTCCCTCAGCATCGAGGTATTCTCTAACCTCTGTCATATGACCCATATAGTAGCATAAATGTTACCTTTAGCAATGCCCATACAACGAGTTTTCCAAGGAATGGTAACCGAATCTGGCATCTAATCAGTTGAAAAAAAACGTATATCCCATTGATTTATCTAGGATATACCACTATTCCGCAATGGAATTACCTGTCCGGTTGCACGCATACGTCCCTGCACGGACTGTCGAACAAACTGTGCCGCGACATTGTCACTCACCTCGACGAGTTGCCGAATCCGCTCGGTCACATCGTCAACCTTATTCAACCCGGCCGCGGCGTCCATTGCCCGGTCATATGCCTCCACCACATCGACGCTGGTCACCTCGTACCCCCACCCCTCACTCAACCAACGAAGTGCCGCCATGGCAGAACCGAGGGCAAATGCCGGTTCTGAGTCAAGGTAATCCCTGGCCGCCCTGGTCAGTGTTTTCGGATCACAGGGACTCCGGTTGGCCAGCTCCAACGCCAGATCATAAAGCTCAAGTTCCTTGGCCGTCGCAAACCACTTACCCTCTTCTCCCGGCGTCGTGGCGATGAGGTCCGACAGAATCTGTGATTTATCCTTCATCGGATACCGTTTCGCGACTGCGCGAAACCGGGCAATGTAGGAGTTGCCCACCGCGGCGCTCAATCCGTAGCGCTGGTAAGCCTCCTCGTACAGACCTGCTGAAATCAGAATCTCCTCGCAGGCCTGGTCGATATCCACGGCTTAGCGATCTGCCCGAGCGAGGTCACACTCCGCCCGAGCTGGATCGAATCGGTACAACAAGCTTTAAGGGGATCAACTTCAAACCCTATCGTGTCATCTGCGAGATGATCCGACAGGATGCTTTCGCCCACTGCATCCTTGATGGTCGCAGGGATATATCATCATTACTTGAGCGGCGCCGGGTTCATTAGAGCCGTCCCTGAGACATCCTATCTCTGAATCAGCAACATGCCTGCCGTTGCCAGTCATTGCCAGCCAGTGCCTGGTCATTCCCACTCAATCGTAAACAAGCCTTAAAAGGCCTTTATTTTCATTAACTTATATTTCGATATAACTTCAATGCCATGAGGAATACCATGCTCAGAAATTTCATAAGAAGTTTGCTGCTTGAGCCGAACAACTGATCTTGCCACAGGCAAACTCGCAATTGTTCTGTCTTGTAAAATAATGCTCTAGTTTTTAAAGCCCGCCATGTACGATTAAATCATCTCTCGCTCAACCACGTGATTGAGCGGGGCCATACGCTTATGCAGCACGGCAAATACCACCAACTGCTGTTCATGCACCACGTAATAGATAAAGTGACTAGCATAAGGAAAACTCAATACATTTAATCCGACTTCTGGCCTGACCTTGCCAAGGGTAGGCGTTTCAGCCAGCAGGCGAATGGTTTTGCGTAGTTCGGACAAGTATTTTTGGGATTGAGCAGCTCCCCACTGTTGTAATGTATATCGGCGAATTTCAATCAAGTCCGATTGGGCATCCTGGGTTAAGCGATAACCTGTCATCAGTCATGATGGCCCGTTTCAAGCTCGTCAAAAAAAGACTCACCATCAACCAGGCTGCCTGTTTCTATATCGGCCATAGCCTGCATTGCTCTCGATTGCAGTAATCTCAGTTTGAGCGATTCAATACTTTCGTACTCTTCTATGGAGAGAACGATCGCAACCGGCTTGCCGTTCTTGTTAATCTGAACAGGTGCACGCTGTGCTTTTAACAGCATGTCGCCGAAATGGGTTTTCGCTTCATTGGCTGAAAGTGCATCCATTGTTACAGGCCTCAATATCGTTCGATTCGCTCATTATAATCAATTCAAACCCTTCTAGCCAAAATTGATTTCAAAATGAACGCTTCAAAAGTGACCCGTGCCGTCAAGTCGAAAACAACAATAGATAGCTCCGATACCATGACCACCTCAATATGCCTGACATGGTATTTTTGCACAGCACCATTCTTAGCTCGGAAGGGGTACCATGAAAAACACCCTGCAAAATGTCTGCTTGTCGTTGCCAGTAAATACCACCCAGTACCGCGCCCAAAAATAAAAAACTCCAGCAGAAACCACAAAATCCAGTAGTTACACTGGATTTTGTGGTTTCTGCCGTTGCCAATCAGTGCCAGGCATTGCCTGGCTATTCCAATCACTCCCACTCGATTATCAATAGGACTTTAAATGCCTTATTTTTCAATCAGTTAAAAATTCCGACTTTAAAAGTACCTTGAAAAATACCATGCTCAGAAATTTCTTCAAAAAATTTTCTTTAACAACCAAATTCCTTCCTTAGACCAACGCTTCCAAGCCTTTTTCCGCGACCAGGTTCAGCAGCTTTAATGAAGGCCCATTGGGCTTTTTCTGGCCCTGTTCCCATTTCTGTACTGTGGACTTGCCCGTGTTCAGATACGCGGCAAATACCGCTTGGCTGGCCTTATTTTTCATCCGGATGCGCTTGATCTGCGTCGCTGTAAATTCTTTCACGGGTGGCAAGCACAGTGCATCGAACTCCCGTAAGGTGGTCTCTTTCAACGCACCAGCCTCATGCAAGTCCTTAGCACTGTCGTGCACCACCTCCAAGATCGATTTACCCATTGTCTTCTACCTCAATTAATGCGCCATGCCGGATGGCTTTGGTTAATGCCTTATCACTGTAACTCATCAATTCTTTAGCCAAGTGCTTCAACGCCCTCAGCTCATCCATACGGACATTCGCCCGTGCATTCTTGGCGAACCCATACACGAAAAATGCCTTATCACCAGACTTATACGCCAGCAGGGTGCGAACACCTCCACTCTTGCCTCGACCACCAACAGCCATGCGTTTTTTCACCACATGACCACCAAGGTCGGCGTCAATCAGACCTCGCTCCATTTCATCGACTGCCGCTCGCAAAGTGTCATCACTCAAGCCCTCCTTTTCCGCCCATTTGTTGAACACCTTGTTTTTAAAGATTCGCATCCATTACCCTGATTATTACGACCTAACTATAGCACTAAGTGCTACATAGAGCATAATGATTTTTAAAACCCCAGAGAACTTCTTAAATTTAAAGACCTTTTCGTTATGGTAGTATTTTTTTACTCGGCGTGTGCGTGAAATCGCATCGTACCGAGCACACGCAGTTCAAGCGATCCGATACCATGCCAGCATCAATTTTCTTTTCATGGTATCGATGTTTTCTGCCTTGCTACACGTAATAAATACCATACAAAATACCATTGATGATACAGATTATATTGTTGATTAGAATTATTTTATTATTATATTTCAATGTGTTACAAATCCCATCTACTCCCACTCGATGGTAAATAAGCCGCAAAAAGCCAGTAGTAGCGCTGATTTTACGG
>JAJCZS010000021.1 GCA_029262275.1 Deltaproteobacteria bacterium
TGATAGCTTAAAGTCCTCAGGTATTTCCCATATATCCATTATCAGATCATCAATCAGCAATCTGAGATTCTTTGCGCTTATTCTGGAGATGTCGTGAATAGAATAAGCGGGGACATTTTTATTAAGTACATTGAACAAGGAGCAATGATTTCTTCTTGAGGAATATAGACATGAGCATGAGTTTAAATCCACATTAGTATCTGCAAGAAATTCCAGGGCTTGCTCAGCTTCAGATTGAATCTTACTGTACTCGGCATCTACTAGTTCAGTGACATCTGTAATTGCAAACATATCAAATAGTTCTAAATCCTGAGTTTTCTTAAAGTCTTTATTCATATGAATAATGTAGGTTTGATCAACACTAATGCCTGATTGATTCAACACAAGTTTCTGAAAAGTAATATCGTATATGTGATTTTCATCTTTGCCGGTTTTGATGCTAGTTGATGACTTCACTTCATAAATTCTCCAAGCACCTGAGAATTCATTGTAAATAAGCACGTCAGTTTTAGCTAAAAGCCCGGAACTAGTTATGAAAGTTGCTTGATATATTGGGGATGTTTTTGATTCTATTAGTTCTTTAGTTTTTAAAGCAGCTTGTTCATTGCTGCCTTCTACTAAAATGCCTTTATCAAATATTTCTCTTGCAGCAAGCTCGACTTCGTATCCTTCATCAATTAGCTTTTGTTCAAATTCTGAGATAGTTGGCCGTATATATAGGTCTGGATTGTTCTTCTTTAGCCAAAGACATTTTGGGCATTGAAGATATTCCCTGAAATCGGTCTTGGATAAATACATATCTCAATTTTAGCATAGAAGAAAATAAATAGAATTATAGGGTGGAGTTTTGAAATTATTGAGGAGTTTGTTGATAGTCGGCAATTTCAGATTCATCCATGTCTAATGGAGAAATCCAGCCGCCGCCTAGAGCTTTATAGAGCCTCACATAAGCGTTGTAGTATTCCTGTGTGGCTTGGGATAGATCCAGCTGAGCTGAGAACTGAGCGCGTTCAGAGTCCAGCACTTCGAGGTAGCTTGAGAACCCTTGGTCATATCTCATTTTAGAGAGTCTGTTAGCATTCTCTGCTGCTGTGACTTGTTTGGATAGAGCTTCAATTTGTTCTCTATAAGTCTGAATATCAACAAGAGCGTCTGATACTTCTCTGAAGGCATTGAGCACTACATTCTGATAAATGTATAGGGCTTGTTCTGTTCTCGTTTCTTCAATCTCAACCCGGGCCTTGTCCTGTCCAAAGTTGAAAATAGGTCCCGCAATTCCAGCTGCAATAGACCATGCAAAACCATCAATCGTCATCTGCGCGGCTTCGTTTGTAGCAGCTCCAACTGCCCCAGAAATGCTTAAAGCCGGAAACCTTTCTGCTACTGCAACTCCAATTAAAGCATTTTGAGCTTGTATGAGATAAAGTGCTTCTAAAATATCGGGTCTTCTTTCCAGCAATGAAGACGGCAGCCCAACAGGTACGTCAGGAGGAATTGTCTGATCATAAAGATTAAGATCGGTATTTACTTCCTGAGGGAATCTGCCCAGAAGGATGCTGATTGCATTTTCTGTATTAGCAATTAAACGTTTATTTACTGGTACAGCAGCAGCGGCAATTTCTCTTTGTACTTGAGCCTGGTTGAGATCAATCTCAGGTATTACCCCTTTATCAAATCGTTTTTGCATAATTATTAGGCTTTCATCTCTTGATTCAAGAGTTTGTTCGGAAACCCTAAGTCTTTCTTTAAAATCTAATAGCATAAAATATGAACCTACAACTTCAGAGATAAGGCTTATTTGAACTGTTTTTGTAGCGTACTCCGTTGCAAGTAGCTGGGCTCTAGCAGATTCGTTAGCTCTACGGAATTTGCCCCAGAAATCTATTTCCCAGTTTACTACAGGAGAAATAAATGCGCTATTAGTAGGTTCATCGGGATCACTTGATATGATCCCACCGTTGAAATTACCTCTGTTAGCTCCACCTTGTAAGTCAAATCTCGGGTAGAGGTCGGCTTGTGTAAAAGTTAGAAACGAGCGAGCTTCTTCGATACGGCTTATCGCAATAAGTAGGTCTTTGTTTTCAACTAGTGCTGTGTTTACAAGTGAAACCAATACTGGGTCGTTAAAGAGCTCCCACCACACGAGGTTTACTTCTTGATTGTCATACTCATTAGCAAATCTGAACTCATCGGGCAAATCATCAAACTGAGGTTCTTTGAAGTCAGGTCCAACTAGGCAACCCGTTAGTAGGATTCCAATCATAAGAAATATAGATAAGAATTTATTTGGTCTGCTCATTTTGTCTCAACTTTTGCGAGATCTCTTTTCTCTTCGTATTTACCTAGTTTTCCTACCATTACAAAAAACATCGGATAGAAAAACACACCAAGTAAAGTTGCTATAGACATGCCACCTAGGAGAGCCACTCCCATAACTACTCTTGCTTCTGCACCTGCACCTGAAGCGACAACGAGAGGCAGCACTCCAAGAATAAATGAGAATGCTGTCATTAATATTGGTCTAAATCTAAGTTTTGCGGCTTTTATTGCGGCATCGAACAGAGAAAGTCCCTTATCAAATTCAAGTTTTGCGAATTCAACTATTAGTATGGCGTTCTTGGCGGCCATTGCAATCAACATAACAAGAGCGATTTGAGCAAATATATTCATCTCATAACTCTCACTAAATAGTCTAGCGACGAAGAGTGCCAGGAAGGCGCCAAAGATAGCAAATGGGGTACCTAATAAAATACTCCATGGTAAAGTCCAACTCTCATACTGAGCGCATAGTATGAGGAATACAAATACTAGAGCAAATAAAAATACTATGCCGGCCGATCCTGACGCTGCTTTTTCCTGATAGGACATATTACTCCAAGCATAGCCCATATTTGCAGGCAGCACCTCTGCAGCAACCTCCTCTAGCGTGGCTAGGGTTTGCGCAGACGTATATCCTGGGGCCGGTCCCCCTGTTAGTTCTACCGATCGGAATAAGTTGAATCGATTAGTGAAATCTGGGCCTGTTATATCTCTAATATCCACGAAACCTGCAAGCGGGACACTGTCACCGTTTGAGTTTTTTATGTAGTAGAAGTTAATCTGGTTTTCGCTCTGTCTATATTCAGGCTCGGCTTGTATAAATGCTCTATATAATCTGCCGAATCTTGTGAAATCATTTACATAAGTTCCACCTAGAAATGCTCCTACAGTGCTGTATATATTCTCTAGTGGGATACCAGCTTTTAGAACTGCGTCCGTATCAATATCCATAAATCTCTGGGGTACATTTGCTCTGAATGTAGTAAAAATTGAACCAATCTCTTCTCTTTGCATCGCAGCTTGTATAAATCTTGTTGATTGTTGTGCCAGGTATTCAGGAGTGTTTCCCCCTCTATCCTGAAGCATCATTGTGAATCCTGAACCACTTCCAAGACCAGGAATAGCGGGAGGGCCGAAAGCAAAAACTTGGGCTTCATTTATTTGAGTCCTAAATGCGATATTTAGTAGACCAACTATTTCGTTTGCTGTTTCATTCCTTTCGCCCCAGTCTTTGAGGGAAACAAATACGAATGAAGAGTTTGAAGAAAAACTGCCTGATAAGAGGCTGAATCCTGCAGCTGATGTAATATATTCTACTTGATCAAACTGACCAATAATCTTCTCCACTTTTTTAGTCACAGCGTCAGATCTCTGCAGTGATGCTGCATCAGGGAGCTGTATGTTAACCATGAGATAACCCATGTCTTCGTTTGGCATGAATCCTCCTGGGAGCAGCTTGGCTAGGAAAATAATTCCTATTACAAGAATTCCGAGGAACAGAAGGCCACGTTTTATTTGTACGGTAACTACACGTGTTAAGTCTACATATTTATGTGTTAGTCGATCAAACCCATTGTTGAATTTGTCAAAGAAACGGCCCAGAACTCCTTTGGCAGGCTCTCTTTTTCTAAGAAGCATTGAACATAATGCAGGGCTGAGTGTAAGAGCATTGATTGAAGAAAAAACAACAGACACAGCAACAGTGATAGCAAACTGTTGATAAAGCCGCCCAGTAATACCGGCCATTACAGCAACCGGAATAAACACTGCAACAAGAACAAGGGTTGTAGCAATAACTGGCGCTGTAACCTCGCTCATGGCTTTCATGGTTGCTTCTTTAGGGGACATGCCATCTTCAATATTTGACTGCACTGCTTCTACAACAACAATGGCATCATCAACCACAATACCAATTGCTAGCACCAGTCCCAGTAGTGATAAAACATTAATAGTAAATCCAATTAGAGGAAAAATCATAAATGCAGCTACTAGGGAGACAGGTATGGCAATTGTTGGAATGAGGGCTGCTCTCCAATCCTGTATAAATATAAAAACAACTAGTATTACAAGAGCTAATGCAACAAATAGTGTGACTACGATCTCCTTAATACCCGCTGTGATCGCAAGCGTAGTGTCTAGGGATATGTCATATCTCATGCTCTCTGGAAACGATTTAGATATATCTTCAATAGTGGTTTTTACTGTGCTAGCGAGTTCTGTGGCATTAGACCCAGGTGCCTGATATAAAGCGATAATAGTGCATTCTTGTCCATCGAGTCTTGTAAAAGCATTGTAGGTTTCAACCCCTAGCTCGACACGGGCAATGTCCTTAATTTTAACTTGAGAGCCGCCTTCTCCAGTTCTTACCACAACTTCGCCAAATTCCTCAGGTGAATTAAGTCGCTCAGGTAGCCTAACTGTATATGTGAAATCAGTACCAGGAGGAGCTGGCTCTGCCCCAAACTGTCCACCTGGAACAATTACGCTCTGCTGCCTTATTGCATCAACAATTTCTGGAATAGTAATACCCAACTGCGCAATACGATCGGGTTTGATCCATACCCTCATAGAATAGTCGCTTGCACCTAGTACCTGAACACGACCGATTCCTTTAATACGAGCTAGAGTGTCTTGAATGTTAATTAGAGCATAGTTTCCAAGGAAGTTTTGATCGAATCTCCCGTCCTCAGAGGTTAAAGTGATCAACATAAGTATATTAGGGAGCGATTTCTCAGTTGTTACTCCAAGTCTTGTAACCTCTTCTGGAAGCCTTGCAGTAGCCGCTGCAACTCTATTTTGAGTAAAAACAGTGTTTAAATCCGGATCAGTCCCGACTTCAAATGAGACCTGTATTGCCATTGTGCCATCATTGGCATTAGTAGATTTCATGTAGATCATGTTGTCTACACCATTTATTTGTTGTTCAAGAGGTGTCGCAACAGATTCTTCTACACTTATAGCGTTAGCACCTGTATAACTGGCCCTAACTTCAACTATTGGAGGAGTAATATCAGGATATTGTTCAATGGGGAGTCCTCCCATGAATACAAATCCTACTATAACCATAACAATGGCAATCACCATTGCTACAATAGGTCTATTGACGAAAAAATTGCCCATTTTAGTTTATATACTCGTTAAATCTGGAATTTTGATATCCACTATTTCTGGTTTAACAACCTGACCTTCTCTAACTACCTGTAGTCCTTCATATATAACTTTCTCGCCTGGCTTAAGACCTTCTTTAATCAGCCAGAATTCCTTTATGGTTGGTCCTACTACAACCTGTCTATTTTCTACTTTGTTTTCATCTGTAACTACTAGTACGTTGAATTTCCCCTGAAGTTCCATTACACATCTCTGAGGAACAAGGATTCCATTCTTTACAACATCCACCTCAGCTCTGACTCTTGCAAATAATCCGGGGCGAAGGAGCTGATCTGGATTTGGGAACAGAGTTTGTACGAGTATTGATCCAGTTTGTGTATCAAAATTTCTATCTATAAAATCAAAGGAGCCTCTATGTTTATATGCTGATCCATCTGAAAGAAGGAGAACTAGATCATCGTCCTCTTCTTCAGTCTCCTCAGGACGGGCAGTGCCAGTCTCATCTATGAACCTCCTAGCGGCCTCTAGATATTCTCTCTGAGTTAAATAAAATTGAACTGCCATAGTGTCTATATAGGAAATTGTCGTAAGCACTACAGTATTAGCGCTTGCTCCAACATAATCTCCCTCATTGGCATTCGTTTTCCCTATTACTCCATCAATCGGGGCATAAACTTTGGTATAGCTTAGCTCAAGTTCGGCTGCTCTAAGGTTTGCCTCTGCTGCTTTTACTCCTTCCTGTGATGCATCATAACGTGCTTGTGCCGCATCAAGGTCGATTTGGCTGATTGCATTTTCTGCTGCAAGAGGTTTTATTCGGCTAAGATCGCTCTCAGCATTTACTAGATTTACTTTTGTTGCTGCAAGCTCACTCTGTGCAGTTGCAACTTTTTCTTCAAATGGCTGGCTCTCTATTGTATATAGAAGATCCCCCTTTTTAACAAAAGAACCCTCTACAAAATCTCTTGTTTCTAGAAATCCTGCTACACGTGCTGCAATATCCACGTTGGTATTTCCTAGAGTCTCACCAACAAACTCTCTGAATATGGGGACATCAGTTGCTGTTGTAACATAGACTTGAACTGTTGGAGTTGGGAGCTGCTGTTGCTGATCCCCTCCACAGGAAAAAACAAACATAGTTAAAACTAATAATGCGCTAAGTAATTTGTTGACCATAGTGTTTTCTCCTTGTTCGTAATCTCTCCCAAGAATGTTGTCAGACTAGCTTTCATTCCCCCACCAGGGAAAATGATTATAACAGGTTTTCGGGTTTTAAACCAAGTAATCAAAAATAATGTTTCCACTATCTAAATCTGTAAATTATATAGTGGATAAAAAGTTGGTGTTTGTTATCCTTCTTAACAAAAGTGGGGATTATATGAAAAGAGATTTCTGGCCAGACTATGTTAAAAGATTTACTCAGCTTATAGGAATTGAACACCCTATAATCCAGGCTCCTATGGCCGGTGGTCCTAGTACTCCTGAGTTAGTAGCTGCTGTATCAAATTCAGGTGCTCTTGGCTCACTAGGCGTGGGTTATCTCACACCTGAGCAAATAGATGCTGAGATTAAAAAAGTCAGAGAACTTACAACTAGGCCTTTTTGTGTAAATCTCTTTGTTCCTGAAAATAATCAATCACAAGATGTTAGTAGTGAAGTACAGAAAAAATTAGAGGAGTTCTCAAAAGAACTGGGAGTTTCTCCTGCTCAACTTCCAGGACCTCCAAGTTATACGTTTGAAGATCAGCTTGCCGTTGTTATTGACAATGATGTCCCTGTTTTCAGTTTTACCTTTGGTATACCAGAAGAACGGCTTATGAAAAAACTGCTTGATCAGCGAACGTTAATCCTTGGAACGGCAACTTGTGTCGAAGAAGGGTTTTTACTTCAAGAAGCAGGATGCAATTCCATAGTAGCTCAGGGTAGTGAAGCAGGTGGTCACAGGGGCTCATTTGGATCAACTGTTGGAACTCCAATGATAGGAGGGCTTGTATTAATCCCTCAGTTAGCTAACAAAGTTAACATCCCTGTAATTGCATCAGGTGGGATAATGGACGGGCGAGGGATTGCTGCATCTTTGGTATTAGGAGCATCTGCTGTACAAATAGGTACAGCTTTTCTTAGCTGCAAAGAGGCAAATTTGCCCCAACCATGGCTTGATTCCTTAATAACCTCCAAAGACACTAGCACCATTTTGACTAAGACCTTTTCAGGTAAATATGCACGTGGAATAAGAAACCGTTTTATTGATGAAATGTCTTCTCTTGAAGATGAAATTCCTCCATACCCAATACAGAACACCCTTACCAGGCAAATAAGAAATGCATCAAAGGAAAGAGGGGACTCAGAATATATGTCCATGTGGGCGGGGCAGGGGGCTGCTATGTCTAGACAATCCACTGCAAAAGAACTCGTTGATGCTTTGGTTTCAGAGACCTATGAGACTATCGAGGTTATAAAAGCAAAACTATAGTTTTTTCTGTTTGGATGCTATGTAGTTGTTGTTGTTTGGTCGAACGTTCGAATTCTTGACTTGATCTGGGCTTGCCGTATATTATTAGATAGATAGTGATATACTGAGTAATATAAGTTTGTAATAATCCTTTAAGGTAAATAATGAGATGACGAGAATAGGTTCTACACTTTTTATCATTCTACTTGCAGCACTATCTCTAAATACAACATTTATAGATACAACCCCAAACATAACATTTACAGATACAACCCCACCAGAATTAATCAATTTCGAGGTAACTCCTATAGCAATAAATACCTCTACGGGCAGTGCAACTATAAGTGTACGGATAGAAGCTCGTGATAACTTCACTGGCTTTGGAGCTGCTACCGGAACTGGGAATGGCAGTATAGATATAATAAGTCCTTCGGGGCAGCCAGTAGGACTTGGAAGCCTACCCATAACAGGAGGAACGGATTTAGAACCTATATTTGAATTTGAATTAGAATTTCCTCAGTTTAGTGAACAAGGAACTTGGGAGATCTCTCTGGTATTAATAGATAACTTATTTAATACATCGAGTTTCAATTCAAATGACTTAGCACTGTTGGGTTTTCCTTCAACCATTGAAGTTACCTCACTTGAGGATTCTACTCCTCCTCTACTAGTGAATCTAGAGGTAACTCCATTAGTTATAGACACTACTACTGACAGCGCGACAATAAGTGTGCGCATTGAAGCCCTGGAGGATTTAAGTGGTTTTCAAACTGGAAGTATCATGATTGAGAGTCCCTCTGGACAGCCTGTTGGGAGTGGGAGCCTGTCTAAAACAGGTGGAACAGATTTAGAGCCGATCTTAGAAATTGAATTGGAATTTCCCCAGTTTAGTGAACCCGGAATTTGGGATATATCATTAACACTAGTGGATAATGTCTTTAATACACTAGTGCTTGAAACTACTGACTTAGCAAAGTTGGGTTTTCCTTCAACATTAGAGGTTGCTTCAGTTGAGGACTCTAACCCACCAGAGTTAATTAATCTCGAGGTTGCTCCTTTAGTCGTAAATACCATGGATGATTCATCTAAAATATGCGTAAGAATTGAAGCCCAGGATGATTTAAGTGGTTTTCAGACTGGAAGTATCATGATTGAGAGCCCCTCCGGACAGCCCGTTGGGAGTGGGAGCTTGTCTAAAACAGGTGGATCGGATTTAGAGCCGATCTTAGAAATTGAATTGGAATTTCCCCAGTTTAGTGAACCCGGGATTTGGGATATATCATTAACACTAGTGGATAATGTATTTAATACATTAGTGCTTACCTCAGAAGACTTATCCAGATTGGGTTTTCCTTCAACTGTTGAGGTTACTACAAATCCTGTAGCTAACCCGGAGCCATGTTTTTCTTCACCTAAGCCATCTCCAACAGCTACACCTGCGCCTCCAACCCCAACACCACCAGGCGCAACTCCTATGCCTACTTCTACACCAACTCCAAGCCCGGCTCCAACTGCGTCTCCTGACCCTGGTGATCTGAATAATGATGGTGTGCCAGATGAGGACCAAGAAAATGTTGAGACTATTGAGGTTGAAGATGGCTCATTAACTATTGAGACAGATAATGAAACTACTATAATGAATTTTGCATCAGCTAGTAGTTTGATAAATCAGTCTCCGTTTCCTCCATCTGATATAGAATTTCTTGGTATTTTGTTCAGCTTTGAAATTTTAAATGTAGGAATAGGTGACAGTACAGAGGCTAGAATAATATTAGAAAACCCAGTTGATTTTGATGTGTACTACAAATTTGGTTCAACACCGAATAATCCTGCGCCTCATTGGTATGAATTTAATTTTAATGGAGAGACAGGTGCAGAACGACTACCTAACGGGGACATCCTCTTACATTTTGTAGATGGGAAGAGAGGAGATAATGACTTAACTGAAAATGGTCGTATTGTTGATCCAGGCGGCCCAGCAGTATTTAGAAATCAAGAACCTCAAGATGGAAATAGCAGTGGCGGTGGGTGCAGTTTATCAGATAATTCTAATTCAACACAGTCGGTGTTCAATTTGCTTCTAGTTTTTCTTCCAGTATTTTTCTTGTTGGTGGTTAGAATTGCTAAATGTAGACTTTTGTCTAATCATTAAGAAATGATTATCAATTAATATAAACACTTGTGTATCCATTCTTGTCGATCCCCCAGATTTAGCTCAATAGTGAATATGTAGGCCATAAAATCCATACAAATATCTAACGAACATATGTTTTTTTGTGCATAATTACACAATCATTGCGCATAGTTACACATTTTTCACTAAATAGTAAAATAGTGCTTTGTTCATACAATCCATAGGTTAATCTCGTACCTAGTTATAGTTTGAATTCATATAAAAACCGGAGGTTATGGATATGAGATTATCCATTTTTTCTTATGTATTAGTTTGTCTAATGACAATCGGATTGATTGGGGAACAAGCATTTGGGCATGGGTCTATGGAGACCCCAGTGAGCAGAATTTATAATTGCTTTTTAGAAAATCCGGAGAATCCAAAGTCGGATGCATGCAGGGCGGCAGTCCAAGAAGGTGGAACGCAGGCTCTTTATGATTGGACCGGGGTTAACCAGGGAAATGCCAATGATATGCACAGGGAAATAATTCCTGACGGCAAACTCTGTAGTGGAGCCAAGGAACTATTTAAAGGAATGGATCTGGCTCGAAATGATTGGCATACGACTATGATTGCTCCTGATAGTTCTGGTAATTTCGAGTTTGTTTTTATTGCCACTGCTCCACATAGCACAGAATACTTTAGATTTTACGTTACAAAGGATGGTTATAACCCGCTTGAACCACTTAAATGGTCTGATCTGGAAGAGCCTCCTTTTTGCACGATTGAAGAAGTCATATTAGATAACGGCCGATATAGAATGAACTGCCCCTTCCCACAGGGAAAGTCAGGGAAGCATGTTCTCTATACAATCTGGCAGCGTGATGATAGCCAGGAAGCGTTTTACACCTGCACTGATGTCGAGTTTATGGGAGGCGCTCCCGTGGTCTGGAGATCGCTTGGTCAGGTCAGAGCCCAAGAAGATCTTAGTGTTGGTGATACTGTTACGCTGAGATTGTTCGACGCTCAGTCAAGTGACGCTGAAACTCACACAATAGAGCTACAAAATGGCCAGACCATGGCTGATCAGTGGCCATTTTATTTGGCACAGCATGTAAATGTTAGCTCCTCATTGGTTAAGATTGGGGTGCTCGATTCAAATGGTAATGTGAATCCTGTTGAGAGTTCGCAAAACAATAATGTATACGTGTCATCTGATGAAGAATTTTCTTTTCAGATTGATGTAGAGAAGTCTGACACTCCTCCTGGGGAAGGACTTACAACAGATGTGAACATAACCGACGATTGGGGTAATGGTTATTGTGCAGAAGTCTCAGTTACAAACAACTCGCAGAGTACATCTGATTGGACGGTGGTTTTTTCAATTGATGGAACTGTGAGGGAAATGTGGAGCGCAACGTATACACAAAATGGTGATGAAGTTACAGCAGAAGGCGTATCTTGGAATAATTTAGTCAATCCAGGGCAGTCTGTGGGGTTTGGATTCTGCGCTGATAGAAATTCTTCTCCACCACCGCCTACTCCGTCTCCTACTCCTGAGCCAACACCTCAGCCATCATTTGCCTGCTCAGATGGGATAGATAATGACAATGATGGGTTAACTGATTTCCCTAGTGATCCAGGGTGCGAGAGTACAAATGATGATGATGAGTTCAATCAAACTACTGGCGGAGATGTTAGCGCAGATGTAACTATAAATGATGATTGGGGAACTGGTTACTGCGCTGTAGTTGATGTTGTAAACAACACTTCATCTTCAGTGGATTGGGTGGTGTCTTTTCAAATAGAAGGTGCTATTAGAAATATGTGGAGCGCAAACTACCAGCAAAGTGGAAATACTGTGACAGCGGAAGGTGTATCTTGGAATAATATTGTTAATCCAGGAAAGTCTCAAAGTTTTGGGTTCTGCGCACTTAGATAAGCCAATTACCTTGGAGGGGTGGGTATCCCTTATTCGCCTCTCCAATATATGTTGTTTAAGAAGTGAAAGGAACAGTTTTTTTCTTTATCCCTAGCTTAGTCATTCTTGTTCTAAGCGTGCTTGGGTTCATACCTAGTATTTTTGCAGCTCCTCTATCCCCATGGATTTGCCACGAAGTGGTTTTCAAAATATTAATAATATGCTCCCGCTCGATATCTTCTAATTTGGGAGAACTACTTCCGGGCATCTCAATTTTCTTATGGTTATCCAAAAGGTTTTCAGAAATATGTAGGATGTTTCCACTAGAAAGTATAGTGGCCCTCTCAATTACATTCTCAAGCTCTCTTATATTTCCAGGCCAAGAATAATTTATTAGTTTCTTTAGGGTTTCAGATCCTATTTTTGTTAGATTCTTGCCAATCTTATTTGAAAACTTATTCATGAAATATAGTGCAAGTGGTTCTATGTCTTGTGTGCGTTCTCGAAGTCCAGGTAGGTCGATTGGAAACACATTCATTCTGTAGAATAGGTCTGCACGGAATTTCCCCTCATTCACAGCATCTTCTAGGTCTCTGTTAGTTGCTGCTATTACTCGCACATCTACTTTTATTGACCTTGTTCCACCAACTCTTTCAAACTCCTTTTCTTGGAGTACTCTAAGCAACTTCGCCTGGGATTCTAGTGGTAAATCTCCAAGCTCATCAAGCATAATGGTTCCACCATCAGCAAGCTCGAATTTGCCTATTTTCTTGGAAAGTGCTCCAGTAAAGGCTCCTTTTTCATGACCAAACAGCTCGCTTTCAATTAATCCAGCTGGTATAGCTGGGCAGTTAACTTTCACCAGGGGTCTGCCGTTTCTCTTGCTCAAGTTATGAATAGAGCGTGCAATTAGCTCCTTGCCTGTGCCGGTTTCACCTCTGATAAGAACTGTAGCATCTGTTTTTGCCACCTTCTCGACATTATCAAGTACTTCTTCTAATACTTCACTTGAGCCTATTATTTCTTCAAAGTTATGTTCAGTTTTTATTTCTTCTTTAAGGTAGATGTTCTCAGACTCGAGTCTTTTCCTAAGTTTGTTTACTTCATCTAAAGCACTCTCAAGCTCTATGTTACTTTGAACAAGAGCCTGCTCAGTAATTTTTCGCTTTGTTATATCTAGCCAAGTGCCCACGATTTCTTTAGGTTTACCATCGTCCCCTTTGATTAATACTGCACGGTCTAAAAACCAGTGGTATTTACCATCTGAACACTTCCAGCGGTATTCTATTTCGAAGTTTGTTTTAGAGGAATTGAGGCTTACAGCGCCCAGAACCATATCTTTATCGTCTGGGTGTATTCTTGATCGCCAAAAATCAACACTAGCCATAAACTCCTCAGCTTCAAACCCAGTTACAATTTCTATATTCTCGCTTATATATATAGCCCCAGTGTCTTTGATCGCATTGACTGCATACACCGCCATTGGAACTGATCGTAGAATTAAGGACTGTCTAAGTTCAATTTCTTTTAGAGAGTCTTTGCAGGGTATTTCCTGACTGGGTCTTTTAGCTTTGTCCATAGTAGCGATTATATCATTAATTTCTGTATTTTTTGATCATAATTATTAGATGTAAATAAGTGCAATATATATCCCCGTTTACTCAAAATAGAATCGGGAGGGGGTCGGTGTTTTGAAGTACCCCTCCCGATAAAGAAAGAGGTTATAGGTCAGATGGTGCTTTGTCCTTTATTTGGGGCCAATTTGTATCAGCTTTTTGTATATTTCCTGGAACATCCTTTTTCCATTCTTTTTGAATGTTAGGATCTAAGTTCAAATATAATGTGCCGTCTACTACTTCCCATACCTCAGCGTCTCCAACAAACTTCTTGCCAACAGCAACACCGTAGGCGCAGTATCCACCATAAGCTGGTAGATATTTTTGAGGATTAGCTTCAAAAGCTTTTTTGTTATCTTCGCTTGCGAAGAGATATGTTACTTCGTCAACAACGACTAGGTTGTTTCCATTTCCTCTAACTGCTTTTCCTTCGGTTTGATATGATACGAGGTCATAACCTTGAATTCCTGTGGTGCTGCTCTCTACACCGCCTGCATATGAATCTACGGCAAAGAAACTTACTGCTAATACTAATACTGCTAACATCATTGATTGAATCTTATTCATTTAAATCTCCTTTGTTTTTTCCTGACGAGCAGGTTTTTTTTGTGTATTCATTACAAACTACTTTTGTTCTATCTGAAGTCCGGCTTTCATCGTTGGATGATATCTACAGAAATAGTTTGTGGTCATATTTGCTTTAACAACTGTTTGCCATTTTCCTTCTGCTTCAATAAGCCCCGAATCCCAGCTTTCGTCATCTGCTGTTATTGTGTGAGGAACAAAATCGTAGTTTATCCAGGTGATTGTATCACCTGGTGCCACAGTCAGCTCTTTTGGAGTAAACGCAAGATTGCGTATTTCCACTACATGCTCTTTGCTAATGGAATCACCGGCCATAACAGGGATCAATGAGCTACATATAAGAACTGCAACTGTTAAGACAATCGCAGTTCTTAGTGACGTTATTAGTAAGGTCATCTTATTTGTTAACAGCATTTACCATTTCCTGGGCTTTGTCTTCATGAGCTTTAAAGATCACAAGAGCTTGCTCGAAAAGCGCTTTCATTTGAGGATTTTCTATATTAGGTATGAAGGTGCCTCCTACTAGTCCATTGACTGCTTGATGGTAGGCAAGCTCATTCTCCGCATAGCGCTTATCAAATTCTTCTCCACTCAAAGCACTCATCTCTTCTACTAGCTGATCAGCCTGCTGATTAAGCTGCTGACTCAAAAAGTTGTCCTGAGGCTGTGCATTGAGTTCGTTAAGAAGAGCAAGTGCTTGTTTATTAACTCCATTGTGGTCTCTAACCATTGTTTCAGCAAATTCGATAACAACGGGATTTTTGGATTTTGCGAGTGCTAAATGTGCATAGCGAATATCTATGTTGTCTGCGATATAAGCCACATGTGCAATTTCCAAATCATTAAGATCTGCTGGAGACGGAGCCTTGTCAGCCTGTGCAGGAACTGAAAAAGCGGCAATAAGAATCGTTAACATTAATACACCTGTGATGAATGATCTTGTAAAAATTGTTTTACTCATAATGGTAATACCTCCTTTTAAAAGCATGTTTTCCTATTTTCTGTTTTAGAATTTGATGTCACATGTTAAGAAAAGGACTCAATAATTTGATAAATCTTGAGTCCTTTCCTCTATATTCTTGTTCTGTCAGTTTACAAACAGAACCCAGCCGGTTTGCTCGCTTCCTTGCACTTTGCCAGCAACTTGTATGCTGGTTCTATTAGGGTTTTGCTCTATTTTCTTTAGACCATCTTGCAGTCCTTGAAGGGAATAAACCCTATCATCTGTTACAACTACATGATGATGCGGCGGATAGCCGTCACATGGTGCTGTTGCAATAACCGGATTAACATTGCCGGTTTTGTAATCAGGCAGTAAGCAAATGACATTTCCATTTATTGTCGCGTGGTCGTCTTTACTATCAGCGATGGATGAATTACTGAAAGCAAATGAAAGAGTGATTCCTAATATTAATACTAATGTTGTAAGTTTTAAGTGTTTCATTTAATGCCTCCTATTAGTTTTTTCGATTTGTAAGACTCAAATACTCTCAATTATAAATATTGGATTGAGTATTTTTTTGATAAAGCATCTACTTCTTCGTCAGAAGGCTCGCCTGCAGAGTATAGAGCTGCGAGCTCCACAAAATAACTGTCAAACGGTCCTGGCAAGATAGTGTCCAGAAGCCTGCTTGGCTTATCCCCCTTATTTACAAACCCGTGTGGGATACCTCTTGGCAAAAGAGCCATTACTCCGGCGACCGCTGTCATTGTTTGATCTCCAAGGGTGACTTCGATCTCACCTTCTAGAAGATATACAAGCTCGTCCTCATTCTCATGGACATGTAATGAAACACCTTTCCCAGGTGGGCTAATGATCTCTATTACGGAAAACACATTGTTCGTATCCTCACTTTTAACTTTATGAAGAAACTGGCTTCCGCCCATAAGTATTTCATCGCCACCTCCTGGCATTACTAAAATCGGGTCTTGCTTAAATTCGCTACTCATTTTTAATGCTTCACTCATTTTACTGCCTCCTTAAACTTGATTTACTCACATATAGTGCAAGGGGTGTGCCAAGATGGAGGATTGATAAAATTAAAGATGTAAGCACTAGTGATTGTTGGATAAATCTTTAGGAACAGCTATGTGGTACTATTTTGGTTTTTAATAGAAAGTCGCGGAATAAAGCGATCTTGTTATATAAAGCAATTTAACAATCGGAAAGTGTATGGGGACTAGATGTGAAGCTATATGGCCTTTAACTTTTGCCTAGCAATATTGGCTTCAGGGGAGTTAGGGTATTTATCTATTAAAGTTTTAAAGAAGAAACCCGCCTCTTTTTTTCTGCCAAGGTTAATAAGGGCGTTGCCCTGTTTAAGATATGCGTTAGGAACCCTCCAGTCTTTGGGGTAGGTATCTATTAACTTTTGAAATTCCAATATGGCATCTTCATAATTGCGACTCTTATAACTATTATCCGCTTTAGCGTATATTTCATTTGCGGAAGGTGATTTTTGATCTCCTTCTTCATTCTTGTTAGCAGCATCTTCTATCTTTTTGTTAAGCTTTATACTCTTTTTCTGCATACTTTCTATTTCTTCAGCAAGTAGCAGTTGGTTGTTTTCTATTCTCTCTATGTCACGGTTATTTTTTGAATTATAAGCCTCAAACTCATCTATGAGCTTATCTAGCTTGGTTTCAAGAGTATCTTGGCGCTCATTTATTTCTTTGATAGATGCGGGAGATATGAAACACCCGAAGAGGAATATAGTGGAGAGTGCTAATGCTAGGCAATATGATTTCATGAATTTCTTATGTGTAATCTTGATTTCACCCTAAGTAATGCTGCTTGTATTAATACTATTGTTCAATTTACCGCAAAGAAAGTCTAAAGTAAAATTACCTCAATGTATCTGATTTATCTATTGTATAGTAAAAATATCGATATGAGTTGAGAGTATTAGCAGGTAGAATTTTTAAAGTGTATAAACGGTTAGGTGAAAAGTAATTGAATCTTAGTAAACAGATAACTCTTGGATATGCTTTGATGTTTCTTCTTATGCTGCTTATTAGCGGATTCTCCGTATACAGCATATACAATCTAGATAAAGCTGCTGAGAACATTAAGGGCAGATATACAACTCTCTCCAAACTCGTATCCGATAAAGAAGAAGGAAATGATGGGTTTTTTGCAAATGAGATGCTTCTTGAAGCTGTGAAAATCTCTGATGATCAGATTAAGTATTCTTATATTACTGTTTTTACCGTTATAGGAGTAATTTTAGTATTTGGCATTACTCTTACCTTTTTTATACCAAGGGTGATAACTAAACCAATATTCAATCTCTTTAAAGCTGCGGAGTCCGTAGGTGAGGGTGATTACTCATACAGAGTAGGGGAGGTTAAATCGAGTAGCGAGATCAATACTCTTGCACAAGCTTTTAACCATATGATGGACAATATTGAGATAAATAATAAGGAGCTTCAGAAAAAGAACGATGAAATCCTCAAGTTGCTTGATACTACTAAGAGATTTAATGAGATGTTGGAGACTGAGATTGAAGATGCCACCCGAGAGATAAAGGAAAAGCATAAAGCTCTTATTAAGACAGAAAAGCTTGCCACTATTGGTGAACTAGCAACAGGTGTGGCACATGAGATTCGAAACCCACTATCGGGAATAGCTATTGCTCTTGAACTTATGCAGGATGAGACAGAAAATGAGGAGCATAAGCAGACTATATTGGAAATCCTAAATGAGATTGTGAGGTTGGAGAGAATTGTTAAAGGCCTTTTCCAGTTAGGTCATCCAAAGAGTCTACAGCTTATTGAATGTCAGCCAAATGATATAGTTGAAAGGGCACTTAGTCTTGTTAACATGAAGGCTAAATCTAAAGGGATTATCATTGAGACGGATCTTGAGTGTGGAAAACAGTTCTCCGTTGATCATGAACAGATTGAACAAGTGGTCTTGAACCTCTTGATCAATGGTATAGATGCCACAGGGAGTTTTGGTAAAGTTAGAGTAGAGACTAAAAACCACAATGGAACTGTAGAGATTGCTGTCTCGGACACTGGCTGCGGATTCTCTGAAAATGAAGTAGATAAGATCATACAGCCTTTTTATTCAACAAAGGAACAAGGAACAGGGCTTGGTCTTGCAATATCCAATGGAATAGTTGAGGCACACAGGGGAAAGATGCATATTACAAGTAAAAAGGGCACAGGGTCACGTTTTATAGTTGAAATACCAAATGATCTGACTGACGATACAATCGCGTAAGAAAAATAATGATTAATCGAGAATTTTATATACATATAGAGGATCGGATGAGGATAATCTAATTTAAGGAAGGGGTAAATGAGCTCACTAATTTTAATAATTGAAGATGAAAGGCTTCTTTCAAAACAACTACAAAAAGCATTGTCACAGGAGGGATATTTTGTTGTCACATCCTTTGAAGGAGGAGAAGGATTACAAATAGCTAAAAGGGAAAATCCTGATCTCATAATTTTAGACCTTAAACTTCCCGATCGTGATGGTCTTCAGGTGCTAAAAGATTTGTCCGGATTTGAGCAGATGCCTCCAACCATAATGATGACTGCACACGGGAGTGTGGAGGTTGCAGTGACTGCAATAAGAGACGGTGCTTATGATTTTATAGAGAAGCCATTTCCACTTGATAAATTAAAGGTTATGGTCAGAAATGCACTAAGAACTAGAGAGCTTGATAATAGCCTAAGTGCAGTTGCAATGAGGGCCCAGGAAAAATACGGCTTTGATTCACTTATTGGGAAGAGTGAGTCCATAAAAGAAATAATTGATTTGTTTACAAAGCTTACAGAGACAGATCCTAAAACTATACTTATTTGCGGTGAGAGTGGTACCGGAAAAGGACTTGCAGCAAAAATACTGCACTTTAACGGCACAAGAAAACAGAGCCCGTTTATTGAATTAAATTGTGCTGCAATCCCTGAGACTCTATTAGAGAGTGAACTTTTCGGTCATGAGGCTGGGGCATTTACGGATGCCAAGAAGTTAAAGAAAGGCATACTGGAGCAGGCAGACGGCGGAACTGTATTTTTGGATGAGATTGGTGATATGAGCCTTTCTCTGCAAGCAAAACTAGTTAAAGCAGTTGAAGAGAGGAGTTTTAGAAGAGTAGGGGGAACAAGAGATATCACAGTTGATATATGTGTGATGGCAGCAACTAATCATGATCTTAAATCACTTGTAAAAAATGGCGGCTTTAGAGAAGATCTCTACCACCGCTTAAATGTGATTAATTTTGAAATGCCTTCACTAAGAGATAGAAGGGAAGACATTCCTTTGATCACTGATTACTTTGTCTCTTACTTTAATCTAGACCTAAACAAGAATATAACTATTATCCCTTCAGAGGTTAGAAAAACATTCTTGCATTATGATTGGCCGGGCAATGTGAGGGAGCTTAGAAGTACTATAGAGAGAGCGGTGCTCCTAGGTGAAGACGGACTTCTGAACCCCAAATATGTGAAGCTTGAAGACGGCGATAATCTAAAAGTTCAGGATGGTGATGACAAAATGGTTATAGATGTACCATTGGATGATGCCTCACTTTACAAAATTGAAAGAAAAGTTATAACTAAAGCACTGGACTTACATAACTGGAACCAAACTAGGACTGCTGAAATGCTTGGGATAACACGTGAAGTTCTTCGCTATCGTATGAAGAAATGGGGTCTCCTAAGCTAATAGGAGGTCACAATTGAATGCTGCTCTTCTGGCTATTATTGTATTAATTCTTTACTTTCTAGCCTATCGTTTTTACGCCAAATTTCTTGCTGATAAAATCTTTCGTCTCTCTGATGATGAAGTAACCCCAGCACATGAAAAAAATGATGGGGTCGACTTTGTGCCTTCTAATAAACATGTGCTTTTTGGACACCACTTTGCCTCTATTGCAGGCGCTGCTCCTATTATAGGGCCGGCTATCGCAGTCTATTGGGGATGGGTCCCTGCAATAATTTGGGTAGTGCTGGGCACAATATTTATGGGTGCTGTACATGATTTCAGCGCACTTGTAATATCTGTAAGGGAGAAGGGACGTTCCGTAGGAGACTTGGCAGGATTTTTAGTTAGCCCAAGGGCCAGAACGCTTTTTTTATTAATAGTATATTTTTTGATTTTCTTTGTTATTGCAGTTTTTGCTTACGCGATAGCATCACTGTTTGTCGCTTTCCCCCAAAGTGTATTGCCCGTTAACTTTCAAATTATAGTAGCTGTTCTTATAGGATTTCTCTTTTACAAAAAAGGTGTACCCATACTTTGGCCCTCAATTTTTGCTCTAATAACTCTATATGCGATGATCTGGGTAGGCACTATAGTCCCAATAGAGATCCCAGCTGTGATGGGTAGCCAGATTGTCACCTGGATTTTGCTTTTATTAGTATATTCCTTTATTGCATCGGTTCTGCCGGTGTGGACGTTGCTTCAGCCAAGAGACTATATAAACGGACATCAGCTCATATTGGGGCTGGGCCTGCTTTTTATAGGACTCTTAGTTGCTCATCCTCAGATGCAAGCTCCTGCAATTAATCATAATGCTCAGGGTGGCGGGGTGCCTCTCTTTCCATTCATATTTGTGACAATAGCCTGTGGCGCCATTAGTGGTTTTCATGGACTTGTCTCAAGCGGTACGACCTCTAAGCAGCTAAACAAAATGAAGGACTCAAAGATGATCGGATATGGAGGGATGCTTGGTGAAGGCACACTTGCAATGATAGCTACTCTTGCTGTTGCTGCAGGCATCAGCCATGGGGATTGGCTCACTCACTATGAAACCTGGGACCTTGCAGCTAAGAGCGGAATATCCAACTTTGTACATGGCGCATCTACTTTTTTAGATGCTCTAAATATTCCCCCAGTTTTTGGTGACACCTTGATAAGCGTTATAGTCATCAGCTTTGCGGCCACCTCCCTAGATACTGCAACCAGGGTTCAAAGACTTATCCTAGGAGAATTGGGTACAGCATATAAAATTAAACCGCTTAAAAATAGATATGTAGGGGCTTTTCTTGCAGTTGTTCCTGCATTACTTCTGGCTCTTTTGGCTGAAGCACCGGCTAAGGGGCTTGGGTCAGGAGGGTTTTTGCTGTGGCCTCTTTTTGGAGCTACTAATCAACTAGTTGCGGGGCTTACTTTGTTGGTTGCTACATTTTATCTATGGAAAACGGGGCGTCCTGTGATCTATACATTGATACCGATGGTGTTTATTGTTTTGATGACCATTGCGGCAATGATCTGGAATTTTAGGGTATTTGCAAATAATCCGCTTCTATTAATTCTCTCAGCTATAATCCTTGCGCTCTCGGTGTGGCTGTTGCTTGAGGCTTATTTTGCATATAAATCTCAAAAGAACAGTCAAATAAATTCTTAGTCTTTATGAAACCATTTTTTGACACTTAGCGTATATAAATGACGAATCAAGAAATACTGTATAACGAGTTTTTTCAAATAGGGAGAAGGTTATGAAACGTAAAATTTTAATAGTTCTTGGAATTCTACTTTTGGCCCAAGGGTATCATTTGTTTGCAAATTCTTACGATGAAGAAGCCGATATTAAGAAGAGAACAGAGGCTAGACAAAATGAGAAATATGAAAAAGCGGTTTTCGCAGGGGGATGCTTCTGGTGTATGCAGCCGCCTTTTGATTATCTAGATGGTGTTATTACCACAACTGTGGGTTATACGGGTGGGCCTGAGAAAAGCCCTACTTATAAAGAAGTTTCTTATGGTAAAACGGGGCACACAGAGGCTATTGAGGTCATATATGACCCTCAAAAGATTACTTACGATAAATTGCTTTCTGTATTCTGGAGGAGTTTTGACCCTACTGATGCAGACGGCCAATTCTACGATAGAGGTCAACAGTACAGACCCGGCATCTTTTACTTGAATGAAGACCAGAAAAAGGCTGCTGAGACATCCAAGAAAAAGTTGCAAGAGTCTAAGAGGTTCGACAAGCCAATTGTGGTTGAAATAACTGAGGCTGATATATTCTGGGATGCTGAAGAATATCATCAGATGTATTATCTAAAGAAACCTATGCCTTATAAAACCTACCGGTATGGATCGGGCAGAGATAAGTTCATCGATAAATATTGGGGTAGTCAGACTAAAAAATAACTACACAACATTTTGTATAACTTGCAATATGCACAATAGAATTAAGTTGTGAAAATTCTTTGCTGAGGCGTATAATATTATTTGTGAAGAAAATACTGCTCTTACTGTTTTCACTCTCTTTCCTATATAGTTGCGGAACATCAAGTGAAATACAGTATGTTCTAGCTAACGATTCTTACCGTTGTGAAGATTTTGATGTTACAAAGGAAAGAATGTTACGCCTTATAAACCGGGCTCGGATGTCGAGTAGAAACTGCGGGTATAAAATTTATACTCCCGCAGGCGAGCTCACCTGGAATCCCACTTTGGCACGTGCAGCGCTAAGCCATTCAGTAGATATGGCTACAAAGGATTATGTCAGTCACAAGGGGTCAGACGGGAAAGAGGTTTCCTATAGGGCGGAGGCTGTTGGTTATAGCTGGATTACAGTTGGGGAAAATATATCGGCTGGCCGTGAAGATTCACAGGAAGTAGTGACGGCTTGGCTGCAGAGCCCAGTGCATTGTGAGAATATAATGAGGCAGAGCTTTACAGAGATGGGGGCTGCTTGTTTTCACAATAAGGATACAAAATATAAAACTTTCTGGACGGTTGTCTTCGGGTCACCAAAAGATAAGTCTAATAGCGCTACTCTTCAACAATAGCAATAGGTCTCACCCAACCAGCGCTCGCATTTATTACTTTTATAGGAGGGCAGGCTACTTTAAACCCGTAGGGTGGAAGCTCTTCAAGGTTAGCCAGCTTTTCTATTTGGCAGTATTCTTTCTCTATGCCGGCAAAATGAGCTCCCCATATAACACTAGAGTCTCCGGTTTCCTTAAATTCCTCTACCATTGCCCAAAACGGTCTGTCCCAACCTGCTGAATCCGTACCCATGACTTTAACTCCTTGTTCGCATAACCAAAGGGTCGATTCTTTAGACAGGCCTGGAAACTCAGACCAATATTCTTTGGTCCCCCATAGTTTATCAGCACCCGTCATGACTAGTACTATATCAAAAGGGTGAATATCATATTTAATCTCATGTAGGGCTTTCTTTAGATCCCAGTTTGTTATAACCTCTCCAGGTCTTTTGTGCCTCATATCAATTACAACACCGTCACCATAAAACCATTCAACGGGAAGCTCATCGATTGTTTTTGCCTTTTCTCCCTCCGATTTGGGATGGTAGTGCCAGGGTGCATCCATGTGTGTTCCCACGTGAGTGCCCAAAGTGACATATTCATTGGCCCACCCAAGTCCTTCGGGTAGATCCTTTTTATCACACTCAAACCGCATCATCATATACTCTGCAGTGTCCTCATGTTTTTCATATGTAATTTGCAGTTTCTGATGTTCTGGTCCCGGCGCGGGCTCTATATTTATGCTAAGGTCTATAATACGGGTTTCAGGGGGCATAGAGCTATTATATGTTAAATATTATTAATATTAAAGGTGATCTCAAATTACTTCTCAATACCTAAGAAAACTTGGTGATTCTGATTTGCTAGTGTCCCCTGTAGGATTAGGCTGTCTTCAATTTAGCCGGGGCAGGGGTATATCTGGGGTTATGTGGCCTTCACTTAGCAGAGATGAAGTAAACGATATTGTTGAGACATCCATTAAAGGCGGTGTGAACTGGTTTGACACTGCTGAGCTATATGGATGGGGTGAGTCAGAAAGAGCATTAGCTCAATCATTAAGGGATCTCGGGGTTGAGAGAGACGAAATTGTAATAGCTACTAAATGGTGGCCTTTGTTAAGGACTGCAAGTTCAATCACTCAGACTATTGATGAGAGACTCACTGCACTCAATATAGATAGTATAGATCTCTATCAGATTCATAACTCTTTTTCATTCTCTTCTATAAGCTCTCAAATGAGAGAGATGGCAAAGCTTGTTGACCAAGGAAAGATCAAATATGTAGGAGTAAGCAATTTCTCAGCGAATGCGATGCGCAAAGCTCATAAGGAGCTTAGAAATTGCGGTCTGAAGTTAGTCTCAAACCAGGTTAATTATAGTTTGTTAAAACGGGATATAGAAAAAAATGGAATTTTAGATACAGCAAAGGAATTAGGTGTTTCTTTGATCGCATACTCTCCTTTGGGGAGAGGTCTTTTGACTGGGAAATTTCATGATAACCCGGAATTAATAAAGAAAAGACACATTTTTAGAAGATATTATGCCTCTCTTAATGAAAGCAAGATTAAAAAGAGTCTCACTGTGGTTGAAGCTCTTAAAAGTATTGCTCTTAAGTATCAGGTAACCCCATCTCAAGTTGCACTAAATTGGGTTATAAATTCTAACGGAGATACTATTGTTACTATCCCGGGGGCAACAAAAGTGGGACAGGCTGGGGATAATGCTGAAGCTATGAAATTTGAGATGTCTCAGGATGAGATTAGTTTTCTAAATGAAGTCTCAGCTTCATTTTGATTCAAGAACCTCAATTACGGCTGAGATGACTAAATCGTGGAGCTCACCATTGGTACCTACAACACCCGTATTGTTAGATAGAGTTTTGCCTTGGGAAAAGTCTAGGTTTTTTCCGAATATGTCTGTCACTTTACCACCAGCTTCCTCTACTATAATACAACCCGCCGCATGATCCCAAATCTTCTCCATATAATCTTTTCTTGTCGGAAGCCGCAGATAAATAGAGGCATCACCTCTGGCAATTACTGCGTACTTACACTGACTGTCTATTCTGATAGGCTCAGCTGTAACTCCCAATACTTGTGCAATTTTCTCGGAATCGTTATGTGAAGAATGAGCGGATTCAACCGATTCACAAAATGGTGCATGTGATGGATGCTCAATATCGGAGACCTCGATATTGCTGGTATTCTCACTATCTATGTATTGAGTGGTTGCTCCTTCTCCCCTTACAGCACTAAATATAAGACCTTGAGGACCGTCAGGATCTTTTAGATCTTTGTTGAGGTTAGGGCAGCCCAGAATTCCTAAAACTACCTTTCCATCTTCGATCAATGCTAGAGCTACAGCATACTGCTGTCCTCGTAAAAACCCCTTTGTGCCGTCAATAGGATCTAGGGTCCAGAATCTTCCCTCCGCTCCACCATCAGAGTTTCCCCTATCTATTGTCGAGTGGATTTCTTCCTTTTTTATCTCAGGTAGTACATCTGATACATATTCATAAATTTTCTGAGTAACTAATTCACCCTGTTCAGTTTGCAGTTCTTTGGAATTTTCTTCTGCAACTATTTGATCATTAGGAAAGGCTTTCTTTAATTCGTGGCATATTATTGTTTGTGCGCCAAAATCTGCAACAGTAACAGGAGATTTATCTTTCTTTGTTATAGTTTCTTCTGATACAAGAGAGGCTTGAACCCTTCTACAGAGGGCTGATGCTTTTTTTACAGCTTCAATTGCTACTTTTAGTTCAAGATCGTATTTCATTGATTTCTCCGGTTCTGTTTAATGGCGATACATTTTACCATCAAAGAAGAATCTCTAAACCCCTGGCGTTAAAAAGACCGAACATGTATGGAATTAGATGAATTGCAAATTCTATTCAGAGGGTGCTAAATCTGTCTTTCTTCTCTTGAATTTGGAGACCCACTTTGAAAAATCAGTCTTTGCATCAAGCACTAGGCTGAATACGGCAGGTACCAAAATAAGGGTAAATACGGTAGACACAATTAATCCCCCAACTACAACACTACCTAAACCACGGTAGAACTCTGATCCTGATCCCGGAAGCAGAACAAGGGGGAGCATACCAAACACACTGGTTGTTGTGCTCATAAAAATAGGCCTAATTCTGGATTTTACCGACTCAACAATAGCTTCTCGATGTTCCATTCCATGGTCCTTCATGTTATTTAGGGATTGATGGACTATGAGGATCGCGTTATTTACAACAATACCTATAAGGATTACAAACCCCAGCATCGTTAGAACATTGAGGGGCATATATATGAAAAAGTTCAGGACAAAAAGACCTAGAAATCCTCCAAAAGAGGCAAGGGGAACACTGAACATAATAACTAAGGGATATAGGAAACTCTCAAACAATGACGCCATAAGGAGAAAGGCAATTACTGCTGCTAGAATAAAATTCCACTGAAGGGCTTGCCTGGTCTTTGTTAGATCATCTGCTGAACCTGTTAGTATTGCGTCGTAGGCTCCTGAGAGCATACCACTTTCGATAAATGGAGCTAATATCTCTTCATTTATAAGATCTATTGCTGATTCTAGAGGCATTTCTTCAGGCGGTATAATAGAAATTGCTATTGTTCTCTGCCTTTCATAATGATCTATCTGCTCAGGACCGGTTGTGACATTTATATCTGCGATTGAGCCTAAAGTGAGCATTTTTCCACTTTTTGTATTTATCATGAGGTCTTCTATCTCATGAGTTCTGCTTGCATATTCGTCCTCACCCCTAAGTGTTAAGTCAATTTCATCACCATTAATTTGGAACTCACTTACCGTAGCTCCATCAACCAGAGCATTTAACATAAACCCAAGCTCCTGGTTTGTAATACCTACATCAGAAGCACGTTCTCTGTTTAATACGAGCTGTACTTCAGGATTTCCAAGATCAAGACTTGGAATAGGACGTACCTGTGCTCCAGGGATTTTTTCCATAGCTGTGAAAAATACCTTTTGCGCAATTCCTACTAGTTCTTCAAGTTCAGGTCCAGTGATTTGTATGTTAATAGAGCGGCCCTCACCAATGCCTCTTTGGAAAATACTTGATTGGACTACAATGGCTATCATTCCAGGGATTTTTCTAAGAGAGCTTTGCATAGGAGCCATGAGCCCCTTTACTTTATCAGATTCTTTGGCCCTTGATCCCATAAACGCCTGAGTGCCAGTGGCAACATAGAAAAAGTTGCTCATGGGTGGACCATCAAGCTCTTTTGCCTCTGGAGATCCAACTTCAGCTTCCCAATAAGGGCGCAAATCATCTTCAATTTGAATTCCAATATCTGTGAATTCTCCAATGTTATAACCAGGAGGGGGGATTAAAATTCCGAAAAGTAGATTGCGGTTTCCTTCAGGCAGGTATTCGGTCTTCGGCATCATAATCCAGCTTAGAACAATCGCTCCGATTGTAAAACCACATACAACAAACAGCTTTGTAGTTGTGCTAGACAGTATTTTGTCTACTAGGTTTGAGATTCCAATCGAGATATTTTCGGCTCTTTGCGAAAGTCCCCAAATGTTGGTGAAATTCTTCCCCGGTCTAGGTTTAACAACGCTTAGAATTTTAGCTGAGACAGTTGGTATTACAGTAATAGATACTATAAGACTTAATATTACGGATACACTAATGGCGATTGCAATATCGCGGAATAGTTGCCCGGCTTGGTCTTGTATGAATATGACCGGTACAAATACTGCAGCTGTGGTAAGCGTGCTTGCAAGCACTGCTCCCCATACCTCAACTGTTCCTACGTAAGCAGCTTCCATACGGGACTTGCCCATTTGCATATGCCTGTAGATATTCTCAAGCACAACAATTGAGTTGTCTATAACCATACCCACGGCAAAAGCCATTCCCGCAAGGCTTATTACGTTAATGGTTCGGCCCATAGCTGACATCACTACGAATGTTCCTATGATACTGATAGGTATTGCAGTGGCTATAATTAAGGTGCTGCTGGCACTTCTTAGAAAAAAGAGTAGCACTAAAACTGCAAGAAGTCCTCCAATAATCAGGTTTTGCTGAACAAGGTCGATAGCACTTATGATATAGCTTGTTTCTTCATAAACATTAAATAGATGAAGATTAAGTTTTTGTAGCTCTCCATCATTGAGCTCTTCCATTGCTACCATAAGCTCGGCCATAACTTCAATAGTATTTGCCCCGCTTTCTTTAACTGCATTTATTGCTATAGCAGGTTCACCATTTTGGCGTACGGCGTAGTCAGCGTCTTTGTATCCGAGACTGACCCTTGCTACGTCTTTTACGTATACAGGGGCACCGTTTCTTCTAGTAATAATTACATTCCCTATATCTTCAGGTGATTGGTATTCTCCAACGGTTCTAACGGTGTATTTCCTTTTGCCTTCATCAAAGTTCCCTGCACTGTAGTTGTCATTCTCACTGCTTAGGGCATCTGCCATTTCGGAGATTGTAATACCCCGCGCTGCAAGAGAATTAGGGTCGACAATGACCTGCATTTCACGCTCGTAACCGCCAAAAACATTAGACGATCCCACCCCTGAGACTCTTTCAAATCTGGGTCTTATAAAGTCATTTGCAAAATCATAGTATTGGTAGATATCAACATCATTTCCCGCTTTGGGCTTTAATATGAACCAGGCCATAGCGCTTGAGCCTGTATCTGTGGTACTAATAACCGGTTGGTCTACATCGTCTGGATATTCTTCAACTTGATTTAGTTTGTTTGAAACGTCAACAACAGCTGCATCAATATCTGTACCAATATTAAATTCGAGTAAGATGGTTCCAGATGAGTCTGAGCTTGAACTGGTCATCTCGACAAGGTTATCAAGAGTCTTAAGCTCGTCTTCTTGCTTACGGACAATCTCTGTTTCTACTTCTTGAGGGCTTGCACCTTGCCAGAATGTGTTTACTGTGATTGTGGGTTTGTCTACGTCGGGAGTGAGCTGTACTGGAATTTTGAATAGAGCTATGAAGCCAAAGAGTATTACAAATATTACACCGACTGCGACGCTGACCGGTTTTTTTATGGATGTCTCAACTAATTTCATCTAAACCCTCTGGTAGTTTCTATTGTTAATTTGTTTTTTCGTTTTGATTAGTTTCTTCGTTTATGATTTTTACAGGCTGGTTGGGCATCAGTCTTTCATTGCCTTTAACCACGACTAATTGTCCAGTTTCGACTGGGCCGATTACTTGAATTTTATCTTCATATGCCATTCCTGTGTTAATTGGCAATGGCTGAGCTGCTCCTTCGCTCACTATGTATATGAAGTTTGCGTTGTTTTGTGAAACAATTGCATCTTTAGAAACTAATTTTACAGTTGAGGGCTCACCAACTGGAAAAGACACTCTGGCCACCATACCGCTTTTTATGGTTCCCTCTTTATTGTCTAGGTTTATCTTTACTGGGAAAGTTCTGGATTCTCTGTCTGCCTGTGGTACTAGAGAAGTTATTTCTCCTTCTAGGTTTAAATCGGGCAGTGCATCAAAATTAACACTAACTTTTAAACCTTTGTTAACTTTGCTTATATAACGCTCAGGCATATCTATGCCAATTTCTGCAATCTCGATATCTATGAGCTCAACAACAGGGCCGCCTTTCTGCACCCATTGTCCAACCTCAGTGAATTCCTCAGTTATATAGCCGCTAAATGGTGCGGTTATATTTGATTTCTCAATATCGTACTCTAGTCCGTCAACTTGGGCTTGAAATTGAGCTATTCTTGCTCCCAGAGCTGATTTCTCCGATTCTGCGTCCTGAAGTTGCTGAGTTGATGCTACTCCCTTTTTCTCAAGCTCCTGGAAGCGGACCAAGTTTTTTTTGGCAAGCTGATAGCGTGCTTGAGCCTCTCTTTTGTTAGCCTGAGCTTCTTTTAAATCTATCTCAATTGTACGAGTATTGAATTTAGCAATTACTTCACCTTTTTCTACAAACTTGCCTTCTGTTCCAGGCAGGCTCTCTACCAATCCCTCAATTTCACTTGCAATAATACTACTTTTATCCGGCTCCACTGCGCCAACAAGAGTGACAGGTTTTTGAATAGTCTCCTCCTGCACTTTTTCTACAACTACAGGTGCTGCGGGAGGTGCTTGGGCTAATGATTGTAATGTGCAAAGAAACAAAAAAACTGCAATAGCAGTTATGTTAAGAATGCTTTTTCTATAAAATCTCATTGTTCTCCCTTATCTATTTAACTTTAATGCCATCAAGAAATACTGTTACAAAAGTCTCAACCAATTCTTCATTGTTAATTTTATTTCTTTTTTTCTCGCCAAAGAGTTCTTTTACGATTATATGATTTACCACCATTCCTATAAAGGCTTGAGATGCGTACAAAGCATTTACATTTTTAAAAGCCCCTTCTTTAATTCTGCCTTCTATGTAATCGCTCAGTAGCATATCCACATATTCAACGTATGTATTGAAGAACATGTCTGAGAGCTCATGTCCCTCAAGTGCGCTGAAATGAAGCAGTCTTATAAAGCTAGGATCATTGCCACACTTATCAAGCATTCTCTCGGCAATAGATTTAAAGATTAGATAATCGTCCTTTGTGTCTTTATAGGTCTGAATAGGGTGCTCTATTCCCGGCTCTTCATCTATTTTCTTTTCAATTATTGCACCATAAAGGTCTCTTTTTGTAGAGAAATGTCTGAATATCAGTGATTCGTTAACCTCTGCAGCCTCAGCAATTTCTTTAGTTGTCGTGCCATTGAAACCCTTTTCTGCAAATAGCTCAATTGCAGCCTCCAGTATCCTCTCTCGGGTGTTTGTTTTCTCCGGTTGAGCTGAATTTGATTTCTCAGCAGCTTTTTCTGTTGACATTTTTATTAATCCCTGTAGGATGTAAGTAAGTAGTTACTTACAAGCTACCAGTTATGGTACTTTGTGTCAAGAATGTTCACGCACCCTGTGTTTTTTTAGAAAAGAATAGTGTGTGTTTAAGAATGAAATTTTGAGAATTACATTTATATAGGGACAATAAAACTTTTGAATTACCTTAGTAAATCATCTATATATTGTATGCATATGAGCACCGAGTCTCAAATATTACTGAAATGGTTGGAGGCCTAAATGATTAAGATATTGTTGTTATTCTTCTTTGCAATGACAGCAACTGCGGGGGCTATGGATTTGTCTCTCAAAGACGCTATAGGGATTGCTTTAGAGAATAATAGGGATATTCAGATTGAGAAAGAAAATGTAGTAGTATCCGAGGGCGAGATTGGAACTCAGAAGGGTGCATTTGACCCTATTTTGAATATAAGCTCTTTTTATAATGATGGAGAGACTCCTACTGTAAATACTTTCATACCCGATGGTACTGTGAACCAGCAGGAATTTGGAATCAGTGGAAATGTGGAGGGTAGATTCTCGACCGGAACATTTTATGATGTGTTTAACGTCTCATCAACTAGGACTGACACGGATTCTCCGCTAGATGATCTAAGCCCAAGTTGGTTTAATAATGTGACTTTCTCCGTAGGCCAGGAACTTCTGCGTAACTTTGGAGTAGACGTTAATAACGCTTTTGTTATTACTGCTAGAAGATCAAATAGGATCTCGATGAAGGAGTTTGAAAATGTTGTTACAAACACTCTATTAGAAGTAGAGAGGAGATATTGGCTTTTGGTTGCTGCTAGGCAAAATCTTGAGCTTGAGAGAAATGCCCTTGAGCTAGCTTTAGATTTACAAAAGAGGAATGAAATTCAGGTAGAAGTAGGGGTGCTGCCACCTGTAGCTGTTACTCAAGCTAAATCAGAAGTAGCTGCAAGAGAACTAGATGTTATTAGGGCAGAGAATACTCTTCAGGCAACTGAGGATAATCTGAAAAACGTTTTAGCAATGGATTTATCTCAGATCATAAATGCAACAGATGAACCTACAACTGAAGTTTTTCAATTCAATGAGATGGAGTCACTTGATGAGGCATATCAACAAAGACCCGAGATTGAGCAGGCTAAGCTCAATATAGAAAATAGGAAAACACTAAAGAAATACTATTCCAATCAGAGACTTCCCACCCTATCAGTTGAAGGGAGTGTTCAGCTGCAGGGGCTTGGTGGAGATGAAAACCCTGATAGACTCAGCTTTGGAGGAGAACCTGAGCCGATACCTTCAAGATTCTTAGGTTCAAGTGAGGCCTTCAACCAAATTTTCGGAGCGGATTTTACTACTTGGCAGATACTTGGTGTTTTTAGCTTTCCAATATTTAATAGAACTGCAAGGGGAGAGTATGTAAAGGCAAATGCTGAGTTTGATAGAAGTGTAATAACTCTAAAGAAAACCCAGGATGATGTGGCTCTTGATGTAAAGAGTGCGATTAGAGAAATAGAAAACAGTCTAAGAGCGATAGATGCGGCTAGAGTATCTGTTGAGCTTGCCGCAGAAGTTGTAGAAAACGAGCAGGAACGGCTCAATGTGGGGATAGGTACAACGCGTGAGGTGCTGGAGGCACAAAGGGACTTAATTGACGCAGGGGTAAGAGAGATTACAGCTATAGCAAATTATAATATAGCCCTTGCAGAGCTTGAGCGTGCAAAGGGAACATTGCTTGAAAAGGATGGGGTTATTATTCAAGAGTAAGAGCCCTTAACCCATTTATTCCAGAACTATTAAGAAATAGTTAAACAATGTGACATACTGACCATTTCAGCTATAATATCATTCAAATTTTATTTAAGGAGAATTACATGGCTAGTGAAGCAATTCTTGAAATTAGCGACTCAAACTTTGAATCAGAGGTTGTAAACAGTGATGTTCCTGTCTTAGTAGATTTTTGGGCCCCTTGGTGTGGTCCTTGCAGAGCGATTGCTCCCTTGGTAGAGGAGATTTCTTCATCATACGCTGGGAAAATCAAAGTTGGCAAAATGAACGTGGATGATAACCAGTCTACAACTATGAAGTTTGGTATTAGAAGCATACCTACTATTATTATGTTTAAAGGTGGAGAAGCAGTAGATCAGATTATTGGCGCAGTGCCTAAAGCCGAAATAGAGAGAGTAGTAGAGAAATCTTTAGCCTAAATCTGCTGTGTTTTGGCTGTTTCTATTATTTAGTTAGTAGCTAGGTTCCTACTTCTGATAATTTTTCCTCAAGTTTTGCAATCTTACTATCTAACTGATTTATTTCTTGGCTCATAGATACAATGTGTTGCCTATAGTCTGTGCCCTGTCCTTTCTTATCAGGTTTTGACTTACTAGTTCCTACTTTACTGAGTGCCTGAAGGGTCTTTTGCTTATCGAACTCATATACTGTTTCACGCTCGTGATTTATTCTCTTGGAATATTTTCTTGATGCAATACCAAATTTTCCAAGTACTCGTCCAAGCCATTGTAGGTTTTGTCCCTTTTGTTCAGATTTGGGCAAAGATTTCTGTACTTCTACAGAAAGTGCTTTAGCTGTAATTTTAAACTCCTTATCAGTGTTCTCAAATAAAATGCTACCTCGGTTCCCTTCACATATATTGCTCAAGACACTTAAGACAGCTTGCTCCCATTTGTCAGGTTTTATATTATCCGATTTTTTAGGTTTGGCTCCGCTTTCTTTTGTAATATTTTCTTCGCCACCTGTGCTCTCAATCATTAAATGAGCCAACTTACCGAGCTCAAGCAATAAATCTTTTTTCTCCGCTCCGAGCTCTGAGATCTGAAGTTTGATTTTCTGTTTTTCGATGATCTCTTTAGACTTTACATTGACGGTTGATATCCCCTGATCTATTTTCCCTTTTATTTTGTCTAGAAAGTCTGCCATTTATTTGTGCCTCCTAATTAAATAATATACTCAATTTGTCCTTGATGTAAGGGCTTACGATTAAAGTTGAACTTTTTATCTCTTTTGTCGTTCAGGCTCTTAAAATTCATGGTTGTTAAGTGAGTATAGAAATTGTGATTGGATACATTTATCATTTTTTGTTAAATTCTTTTGGAAAAGAGTGCTGAAGTTTGATATATTCTCTTGCTACTAATATCGGATATACGAGGTGAATGATGTGGAGAAAAGGACTGACCGTTAGACTTACTCAAGTAATCGAAGGTAAGAAAGATAGTTTTAATGCTGGGCTTAGGGGGACTATTGTAGAGACATTCGAGATGGATCATGGTAATTCCTATAGAGTTCAGTTCCAGGATGGAAGGGTAGCCCGGTTTCCAGAGGCTTTGATGGATGAAGCTGTTGAGATAGTCGACTGATTATATTCTGTTGAGATCATAGGGTTAGAGTTTTGTTGTTACGTTTTTTATTCCCGTTTCTCTCTATAAATTCAATTATCATTGTTGCAACGTCTATCGATGTCGAAGATTCGATTCCTTCTAATCCGGGAGTGGAATTTACCTCCATTAGTAAGGGGCCCTTATCCGACTGAAGCATATCTACCCCTGCAACGTTTAATCCTAGCAGTTTTGCTGCTTTAATAGCTGTTTGTCTTTCCTCTTTATTTAGTCTTATAGTTTGTGCTGTTCCCCCTCTGTGAATGTTGGATCTGAATTCTCCATCTGCTCCTTGTCTTTTGATCGCAGCAACAACTCTATTTCCCACCACTAAAGCTCTTATATCCGCTCCTTTTGCTTCTTTAATATACTCTTGTATAAGCATATGTGCCTTTAATCCGTAAAATGCTTCTAAGACTGATTTCGCAGCTTTCTTTGTTTCTGCAAGTACAACGCCAATTCCCTGTGTTCCCTGTAGGAGTTTCACTACAACTGGGGTACCACCAACATCATTCATTATGTGATTTATATCAGTTGTGTTAGATGCCATAGCAGTGACTGGCATACCTAGACCTGATCTTGATAGAATCTGCATACTCCTTAGTTTGTCACGTGAACGCACAATAGCTTGGGAGGAATTCAAACAGAAAGTGTTCATCATTTCGAACTGTCTAACGACCGCGGTTCCATAGAAAGTCCTTGATGACCCGATTCGAGGAACTATTGCGTCTATGTCTGAAATTTTCTGCCCTTCATAATAAATGACAGGGTTCTCTTTCTCAATAATCATATAGCATTTAAGGAAATCGATAACTTGTGTATCGTGACCCCTAGCTACAGCTGTTTCATATAACCTCGAAGTTGAATATAAATTTGGATTTCGTGAAAGTATAACAATTTTCATATTAAACCTTTATTAATATTTTTTTCTTTGACATGTTGAACTTTGTTACATCAACTATGAATTTCTTTTTAATGAATTTTCTTCCTAAAAGCACTGGATGATCCATTTTGGATCTGTCGGTTAGTGATAGCTCTATATCGTGTTCCTGACCAAATAGTTTGATCTTTGTTTTTATTACATATCTATTCTCTGTACTACCAAATGAGTTCCTGATTTTCTTTCTTGCGTGAATTGGTCTTCTGTAAAGTTTGTCAGTATAGTTAGGATGTGAAGGATCAAGAAGACGAAATCTTACAAATTTTTGCTCTCCACTTCGTACTACTTTAATTTCTTTGCAGTGTATTGCAGAGGTGTATGCACCTGTGTCAATCTTTGCACTAACATTAGATAGCTTAAGTGAAGGAAAATCGACTATTTCCTTTCTACCAATCAGTGTTTTTTGAAGTTGTTCTTTCATATCGAACTCTAGGTGTTTGAGTAATTAAACCCACAAATATTCAGATGTAAAGAGCTCTATATACTTGGTGGATTTGCGAGATGAATACTGGCTTATATTGGACGAATTAAAGCCCTTGCAGGAGCTCCGTCCGAGCCCGCAATCTTAATAGGCAAACAGTTAAGCTCATACTTGCCAGAATTAACTTTAGAAAGATTAAGTCCCTCAATAACCCATATTCCAGCTTTTAAGATAATATCGTGCACCTCGGTGACATTCCCGTCATAACCCCCAATCGATAAGTAATCTATGCCAATTGTCTGTACCTTGCGGTCCGAGAGATACTGGGCAGCATCTGTTGATAGATGTACAAAATTTGTTTTGAAAGGTTTGTTGTCCCATCTGTTTTTTGAATTTCTAGTCTTAAATAAAATGCGCTCACCTTTGCGAATTCTATGAGGACGAATTTCTTCTAAGGTAATAATTTCATTATGAGTAATCTCGATAACCCTGGCTTTTCCTATGGTAGCGGTAAGCGGCATCTTATCTATACTCGCGCCGGATTTCTTAAAATGAGATGGGGCATCCATATGTGTCCCCGTGTGAGCTGCCATTGAGAGATGTGTGAGATTGCATTCATCCCCTTTTTTCATACTAAGTATCTGTTTTATTTCTACAGAAGGGTCATCGGGCCAGTGCACCATGCCATCTGTGAGTGGAACGGATATGTCAATCCAGTCATGCTCGCTTGATTTATGGCTTTTTCTTTTTTGTGTCGCCATAGTATTTCCTAAATTTCTTTTATTTAAGTTTGCTCAGTACTTCCTGAGCAACTAGTTCGGGGGAAAGACTGTCAGTATTTATGATGATGTCTGCTTTTTCATACATTGATACTCTCTTGTTGAGAAGCTCCCTTGCAGTTTTGATGGGGTCTTCAACTTGAAGAAGTGGGCGGGTGTCGTCATCTTTTATACGCTCCCATATCGCCTCTACAGCGGCTTTAAGATAAATAGTGATACCACCGGAATTCATAGCATCCCAATTCCTGTCTCTCTGTACTACTCCGCCGCCTGTAGCAATTACTTGATTCTCATTTTTTGCTAGCTCTTCCATAGATTGAGATTCCAGATCTCTGAAATAATCTTCTCCATGGTCAGCAAATATTTGAGTTATGGTTGTTCCCGCTTGTTCTTCGATATAGGTATCAGCGTCACAAAATCCATAGCCGATCTTATCGGCCACTATTTTTCCTACCGTAGATTTCCCAGCTCCCATAAATCCTACAAGGAATATGTTTTTATGTTTTTTCGTCATTTTTGAAATTGATAGATTGAATTTTTGTTTTTGGTGCCTGTTACAAATTTTTCAACATACTTGCCAATAATATCGCACTCGATGTTCACGACACTTCCTTTTCTGAGCGTACCAAAAGTTGTAGCTTCTTGGGTGTAGGGGATTATATTAACTACAAATATATTGCCTTTGACTGAGTTTACCGTAAGGCTTACTCCATCAATGGCAACAGAGCCTTTTTCGACAATATATTTTGAAAGATTTTTAGGAACAGAGATTCTAAATTCTATGGATTCTCCTTTTATGGTTTTTGAGCTGACTTTTCCAACCCCGTCTACATGACCGTTTACAATATGTCCACCCAATTTGTCCCCGGCTTTTAAAGCACGTTCTAGATTGACTCTTTTTCCGACCTTTAGTTTGCCAAGGTTAGTCTTTGACAAGGTTTCGTGAGAAGCGTCTACGGTGAATGTTTTCTTTCCAAGGGTGGTAACTGTCAAACAGGTTCCATTTACTGAGATACTGTCTCCAAGCACAACTTCTTTAAGCTTTATATGGCCAACCTCAAAAGTAAACTCCACGTCTTTTGGTTTACGTTTGATTTTTTTTACAGTGCCCAGGTCCTCGATTATTCCCGTGAACATGCTATTTCCCTCTTTTGGTTATGAAGGTATCGAATAGTATCAGTATAACACCGATCGTGATTGCTGAGTCAGCTATATTGAATGGTGGCCAGTGAAGTGCAGGGTTCCCAAACCAATGAAAATCAATAAAGTCAGTTACATATCTAAGTCTGAAGCGGTCAATTGAGTTTCCTATTGCGCCGCCCAGTATTAATCCCAAAGAGAATCTGAGTAATCCGTCTTGGGGTCCAGTTTTCTTAAGAAAATAAAATATCACAACTACTGCAGTTATAAGCACTACTACAAAAAGTAAAAGTCTTGCATTCTCCGGCAGATCCCTAAATATTCCGAATGCAGCACCAGGGTTCCTGACATGAGTGACATCTAGGAAAGGCAAAAGGGCAATTTTATCGTAAAGCGGCACAAACTTTACCACTAGCCATTTGGAGAGCTGATCCAGGATTACGACAATTGCTGCTACGATTATTGGTGTTCTTAATTTTTGCATTTTATGAAGGAGAGAGTATATAGGATTCAATAATTACTTCAACCGATTTAACTTAGATTCTTCATTATCTTTCATCCATTTGGAGCGTTCTATAAAATCCTGAGCATACGCTTTTGCAGCTTCATTGTCCTCAAGCAGTAGCAAATAGTTAAATGTCACCATTGCTTGACCATATCTTCCTTGAGAGAATTGTGAAATGCCAAGAATACGCAGGTTCTCATTGGTTAGGCTGTCGGCTGGTAGACCAAGTAAGTTTGCTTCAATAAGATTAGGGGCTGCTTTCACGTATTCACCTTCATTAAAAAATAGTCTCCCCATAAGGTAGTAAGCAGGAGCATATGAGGGCCTCTCCATTATTAGGTCTTGCAGGTGTCCTAGCTGAAGCACCTCGTCTCTTGTTGCAAAAAACTCCTTTATTTTTTCTTCAACCATAGAGCCCTCTGATATTGCTGAGATCTTAATCTCTAACTCTCTAGCTAAGTTATTAGTTGTTTGCTCTCCTCTTAGACTCTTAAATATTCTAAGGGCTTCACCAGAATTCCCAGCCTGCCACTCAGAGTTGCCTTTTATGTTCTCTAAGGTGTTTGCTTCCAACTTTGAGTTCGGCGCAGCGCTCCCAGCTATTTCCTTTGCACGCTCATAGTTTCCATCATAGTAATGAGAATACGCAAGCCAACTTATCAAATTAATATCAGATCCATTTAGTTTTAAAGCTTCTGAGAAATTCTCTCTTGCTCTGAAGTAGTTGTTGTCTCTAAAATGTTTATAAGCGGTATTCTTTAGCTGAGCTATTTTTCTTGGGCATGTAGCTTGAAAGATGCTAGGCCTTGAAAACCTAGCCTCGGCAATAGTTTTGGTCTCAGGTGGTGTATCTATTGAAGTTAGATATTCAACCCACTCTTGGCTGAGTTGATCTAAGCTTTTGTTATAAACCGAGAAGTTCCCTGATTTGTATACCTTTTTAAACCTCTCTATACCGTATTCGTCTATTAAGTAGCGTGAAAAAGAACCCATTATTGTATAGCTGACCTCAGAGGGAGCATACCAAAATCCAAATCCCACTATGTCATTAATTTCTGGTGCTATATTCATCTCCTGCATGACTTTTGCCCACTGATGAGGAGTGTATCTTTGCCCTCTCCAATCTGCTGCAACTGCTATTCCTTCAAGCAGCCCAATCTTGGGGCTAAGTTTCAGTATGTTATTCCCGAACTCCCCTGACATGACATGTACAAGTTCATGCTTGAGTATTGGGTGTGGAAAAGAGTCATATATGAGATGGATTTCGTTGTGAATAGGATTAGCTACAGTAGTTTCTCCTGCTCCTGAGATTTTTTTTCTAGTCTCTACGTCAGGATATATATATGAAGTTGTTTTCTCAGAAGAATCTACATCCAGATATTCTTCTAACTGCATATATCTCCATTCATGGTCCATTGCAATGAGTTCAATGTCTTTTGCCTCGGGAGTTCCGGGAGCAAAATGAATGATGAAGTTATCAGTCTCTATGGATTCTGAAAGAATATTCTCTGTTATGTAATCACGAGTGTAGCTAATACCAATCTCGGGTTTGTTTACGCTGATTACAATTATTGAAACAGCTACAATAATAAATAACAGCGCATCCCAAACTTTGATCATGTTATGTCCAAACCCACTTGCGATTCTAAGGACAAGCAATAGTAATATCCCCCAGAGCACTATGTTTATACGAGAGATTATTAGAGTCAGTGTTATTGGTATTTCCTGATCATAAAGAGGGCCTGGGAAGAATCCAAAAATCGGGTTATAGATGAAAATTGAGACCCCGTAGTAAAGTTGCCAAAGTGCATATAATGCTATGAACAATACTAGTAGGAGCCCTATAAATATTCCTATTCTTCCAAAGAAGTAACCTGCCAGCATGCCTAGTGCTGCAGAGAAAAGTACTGAGACCACTGGGATTAACAAAAAGAATATAGATCCTCCTTTTATAAAGCAGTCCTCTTTTATCGTTGAGCTTGCGAGCCCAATTACAAAGGCAATAAGAAGTAAGAGGAAATTTATTACTAAGATTGATCCAATGGTGTCGGAGAGATCTTTTGTGGTTCTATCCTTGAATTGCGGAGAACTGATTAGAGAAGAAGATACAAATACACTCAAAAATGAAAGCAATACCGCACTTAGTGCTGAGAATTCAAAACCTAAAGTGCCAATTAAAGGGAAAAAAGTGAGGATGATTGATGCAATAAATACTACTGTAAATGAAAATAGTACGCTCTTAGAAAAAAGCATTTTCTCAAATTTCATGGAAAGTCCTATAACATGCAGAAAAGAAAACCGTTCTTGTTTGGATAGGCAATAGTTTACATTATGTAATCTGAGTACATAGAACTTCTTTAACTACTTTTAAGTTGAAAGGTAATGGGTACGGTAACCCAGCTTGAGATTTCCTCTCCATCTTCCCTCCCTGGAATAAATACCCAATCCTTAACCGCCTCTAGTGCCGATTCATCTAAAATTTGGTGCCCTGAGGGTCGTATGACCTCTATTTCTCCAACCCTGCCGTCCGCCAATACAAACACCTTTAATTTAACCTCGCCTTCATAACCTCTTTTTCTAGCAGCTCTGGGATATTTAGGTTTTGGGTTCAGATTATAGTTTGGATATGCAAGAGTGCTTATAGATTCTTGTGTTCCGGGGCTTTGGTTTGATATATTTGAGTTTTGTCCTATGGATGCGGACTCAGTTCCCGTCTTTCTATTATTTTTTGTTGAAGCCTCAGATGTTGTCAGCTTCTTAGCTTTATTAGTAGACTTTGTTTCGTTTTTTGCTATTTCCTGGGTTTTTGGTTTGGCATTTTTTTGATTTTTTATATTGTCCTTAATTGGGGTTTTTTCTAAAGCAATTTTGGGTTCACTTATCTGTTTGTTTGGTTTGCTTTTACTTGCTTTTGCCTGTGCGGATGATTTCTGTTGTACATCACCTTCACTATTGATTATGCCAACCATCACAGTTCCGGACTTCCCACCCGAAAGGGGGTTCTTCAGAAAATACAGTAGGACCGCCGAAATCAGAATAACGTGAAAGGCGACAGATATTATAATAAACTTGTTGAGCTTAATTTTTTGCATTTTGTATGACTTTTAAACTATTATACAAACTTATACTATAAAAGGGAGAGCTTAAATTATAAAAAGCAATAAAGGAGAACCAAATGGCATATATTTTAATAAAAACATTGTTAACTGCAGTCATAATAGTTGGTATCTCGGAGATAGGTAAACGCTATACTACCTTTGCAGCTCTGCTTGCTGCGCTTCCTCTGACATCGCTACTAGCTATGATTTGGTTATATGCCGATACAAAGGATGCGGGGCGTATTGCAGACTTATCGATTGCAATTTTCTGGCTGGTGTTGCCTACTCTTCTTTTTTTCTTAGTGCTGCCTTGGCTACTTAGACAGCAGTACAATTTTTGGTTGTCCTTAGGAATTTCAAGTGTAGTTATGATTGTTGTTTATTTGGGTTATGCCACAATAGGAAAGAAGCTAGGGTTGCCACTGTAGTTATTAACTGCAATTAGGCAATTAGTATTTCTCTTAGTTTTATCATGCCTGTTCTCATCCAGCTCTTTACGGTGCCAAGCGGCTCATTCATTTGTTTTGATATCTCACTTTGGCTAAGTCCTTTAAAATAAGCTAGCTCAATAGAACGTCTCTGCTGTGGAGTCAGCTCTGATAACGCTTTGTCTATGAGTTCTCGTTTTTCTACTACTTCCCTAGTTTCATCGGGCAACGGGGTGTCATCTATAGAATCTGATTCCGCAATTAGCGGCTCATTAGTTGTTCTCCTCTTTGTGTCAGAGCGAATTCTATCTATAGCGCGGCTACGTGTTAGTGTAATTACCCATGCTGAGGGTGTACCACGGCCTGGTTCATAATCAGGAGCCTTATTCCATATCTGTTTGAAAACATCAAGCGCAACCTCATCTGCATCGGCCTGGTTGTTCAAAATCCTATATGCAAGACCATATATCTGTGAAATGGTGTTATCGTATAGCTTCTTAAGAGCGGACTCGCACCCTTTGGCTATCTTAGATATAAGAATGGAAAGGTCACGTTCTCGGTCCGATAACTTTTTTATTTTCTCTCCACCGTCAGCCATGATTTGCTCGCCAATATTTTATAACTTCTTTAAATTCAATTAAATAACTATATCTAATTCTTGACTAAGAAGCCAAAAATTTCCTGTCCCTCAATAACCTACTGAACTTTGACAATAATCCAATACCCACGGTAATAAAGCAGTAAGAAATATCCAAAATGCCCGCTCAATTCGTAGGTATATTTATATAAGGGGCGGTTATTGTATATAATATTAATTAGTTCTACATTTGAAGCAAAAGTTGCTTTGTGTAACATAGGAGAGGGATGAAAGACCCAGCAGAATTAGAAGAACTTATTTCCATATACGCTCTGGGTGCTCTTGAAGGTGAAGAGTTAGAAGAGGTTGAGAGAATTCTAGCCTCAGGTTCTACTGAAGCTCATGAGCTTCTAGAGAAATATCAAAATGTAACTTCCCACATCTCCTATTCCTCTAGGGGCAAAATGCCTGAATCTGATCTAAGAGCTAAGACTTTCAACGAAATCCTGGGTTCAGAAAAACGTCCAATAGCAGAAGCAAAACCCCCTTTTTGGAAGCGTTTTCAGCTAGTAGGCTTTTCTTTTGGTGCAGCTGTAGCTGCTATGTTGATATTGGTTCTGTTTTCTTCAGGAAACTTTATTGATCAAAGGCTTGATGCAAAACGTACTCGGGTAAGTGATCTTGAGAAAGTAATGCACCAGCAGAGATTAACGATAGCTTCTCTACAAAGCACACTTTCTGAGAAAGAGCTCGAAATAGGAGAATTAGAAGAAAATTATGCCAGGCTTGATGAATTGAGTGAGTTTTTGGAAGAGCCTGGAGTGCATGTTATACAACTCGCTAATTTGCACACAGATGAAGATGCCGGTGGTGGAGTGCTTTACGATACAGATGATAATCAGGCTATGTTTTACTGCTTGGATCTAGATCATCCGCCTGAAGGCGAAACCTATCAGTTGTGGGTAAGAGCAGATGGTGTTCATAAGAGCATGGCTGTGTTTAAAGTAGACAACAGAGGAAGTGGTATTGTAAAGCTTGAAGCTGTTTCAGATTTAGGGAACATTGAGCATTATTCTGTAACACTTGAGCCTGAAGGCGGAGCAGATAAGCCTAGTGATAAACTAATTTTTGCTGGAGATCATAGAGGCTCCTCACTTTAGTCCCTCAACATTTTAGTCCGTGAGCTTGTTCCCGAATTTAAGAGTATCGAAACTATTCCTATTGTGGCTAGATTAGCCGCCAGTCCCCAGAGCCCAGCGTGGAAACCCCAAGGTCTATCAGATTCTAATATCCCCTCCCAGTCTCCAAACATAATAGTGAAAGTAACTATAACTCCTACTATAAGTCCTGAGAGCACTGCTCGTTTATGAAGATTTTTAATATTCAGCCCCAACAGAATTGCAGGAGCTACCTGGCAAAGTATCTCAAGCTTTATTTCCATAAGTCGCCATATGGTTTGGGGGAGTTGTATGGCTAGATAGGCCATAACGGCCATTATAACCCACGAAAATAATTTCCCCATATAGGTGAGATGATGTTGTGATGAGTTTGGCTTTAGAGGCCTATAGAGGTCCTGAGTAAATAGAGACGAGATTGCTAGTAGTGCCGAGTCTACAGTTGACATTATCGCTGCAACCGCAGCAGTAATAAATAAAATTATTACAAGTTCGATCCCAGGGATATTCTTTGCTATATCACTAAGTAAGATAAGGGTTATCTGCTCACTCCCGTCTCTACTGAGACCAGGCATCTGAGTGCTGCCAACGATTCCAATTACTACAATAAAAAAAGTGGTAACAAGCGGCATAAACACCATTACTTGCAACGAGCGTTTTAGTGTCCTTTCATCTTTTGCTGCATATATACGTTGTATGGCTTGCGGGTATATAGAGATTCCAAACAGCACAATCAGCAGAGTGCTCAGCCAGAGCCTCTTCTCTTCCCATGTGGGCGGAGCCCAGGTTTGAGGGTTTGTAGTAACGAAATATTCTGCAGTCTTTGTAAGTCCTCCGTATTGATATTCAATTGCTATGAATATTAGAGCGCATCCTAGGAGTAAGATGACCCCTTGTATAACATCAGTCCATGCGACGCTTCTTAGACCACCCAGAGTCTCATATATGACCATGATTAAAGAAAGCGCAAGCACGCCATAGACAAATGGGATTTGCCCACCGGTGGATGCCTCTACAATGTGGCCTATGGCTTTTAAATTAGTCAGGATAAAATTCCCTAGTGCTAGAATTAGAAGAATGACAGCAATTACTGTTAAAACTCTGGAGTTATAGCGGTGCTGAATATAATCACCTACGGTTATGAATTTTAGCTTCCTAGATAGTCTGTAGAGTTTGGGTGCAAACAGCAGATATCCACCTATAACTGACATCATAAAGGCCACTGTAACCAAAACAGTATAGCCCTCTCTGTAAGCCCTTCCCGCATATCCAACGATGGTGTTGCCGCTGTACTGTGTAGCGTAGAGAGTAAGGAAGAGAACAAAGAAACCCATGTTTCTACCAGCCAAGTAGAAGTCAGAGAGGGAATCCTCTTTTCGTTTTATTCTTCCCAAAAATCCTATGAGTATTAAAGAGCCCAGGTATATACCCATAAAAATGATGCCGCCTGAGCTAAGCAAGGGGGCATTATTCATAGCGAGTTTTCCTCACTATCATTTTCATCAGCTAAAACTTTCCAATAGCGCCCAAGAAGTAGTGCAATAATCACTGCATAAAGCACTGTCATGCATAAGCTGTATATAGCCCAAAGAGGGAAACCTAAGACAATAGCTCCATTAAAATCTGTAAAAAACCAGGGCACAGTCATGATTAATGCAATAAATGAAATCAGAAAAATTTTAAATCTAGTAATTGTTCTGCTCCTAATCTCTCTTTAATATGCCGATATGTCTTGCATTTTTTGCTAACTTACTTTAAATTTCCTATGTAATTTTAAATACTAAAATTATTCATAAATTATTGGGAGGCTATAGCATGGCTAAGAAGAGTAACGGCAAAAGTAAAAATGGAAAAGGGAAAGGGGAATTTAAATTACCAAAGAGATATGAACAAGCACTGAAGTATCCATTGTTTGATTCAATCTTCAATCGTCGTTCAAGACGTTTTGGTTTAGGAATGGACCTTCCCGATCAAACGCTCGGTTTTAAATCCAATTACGATCCTGTACCTCTTGAAGAACTTGACGAGGCTTTACTCGCATGGTCCGGAACAGGGCTCACGGGTTTATGTCTTGCCGACTTACCTCCTGAGACAGGGATTGACCTTCTTTGCCAATGGACAGGTCGTACCTGGCCATCAGCCTGTAACAATCATGGAACAGAACTCTTTTTCACCAATGATGAGGGTCTATACCATATAGATGTAAAACATATGCTTCCTAAAAACCATGAACTCGATATGTTCTTTAAAATGAGCCGCAATGAAAGGATGGAGCGCGTATTAGAGCTTTACAGAGAAAGTCTTGTTAAGCTAGAAGACGGAAGGGCAGATCTGCCGGATCGTATGCCCGGGCTTTTTAATTTCAACGAGTGGAATACTAATAAACCTGGCACTTCAGTATATATACCTGTGACTGACATTACAGAGGAATATCTGAACTTGCTTCATCTCTATTGCAGTAACACCTATGGATTTACTATTATTGATGACCTAACAGGTAAACCTGCTGGTGTTAGCAAGTGGATAAAGAAAGGCAGATTAAAAGATAGCGTTAAAATGTCTTTGTTTGATCTTGAGTCAAGAGTGTTAACCGGTCTAAACGTGGAGCAGGCATTTATATGTCAGAACATGAGTCTAGCTTTGCAAGCACTTGGTCTTGCCGGCTGGACATTTAGCGGATTTATTCCAAGGTTTGCTCTTGGTGCAGCACCTGATTTATTCAAGGGCCTAGGTTTTAATTTTGTACAGCCCAAGAAAGGAGTCCTCAATCCCCCAGCTACTATTCCTGTGGGACTTGATGGAGTCTTTCAAGGCTACTGTCCTCCTTACTATAAGAATATGGATGAGGCGATTGATGCGTTTCATGAGCACAAAAATGCTAACTGGGAATCGACTAAACCTTTCCCATATACAGAAGCGGATAAACATCTAATGAGAGCTCCTCAGCCTACAGAGACAACTAAACAAATTGTGAAAGACGTTGCCAATTATATTTATGATACTTATGGCAGATTCCCTGCATTTGTTGATCCTATGTATATGCGTCTTGTGTTCCAGGCAATGAATATTGATACGGAGTTTTATGATGAGCATTATCCTAAAGGCTCCTATTCTGATATTCATAAGGAAAGATTTGAACATAACACAGGACAGGCTAAAAAGGGAAAGAAAGTAGTAAAGAAAAAAGCTAAAAAGGGTACTGGAAAGAAAGGCGCACGGGCTTAATTTCTCAATTGCAAGTGTTTAAAAATTGTTGTAACTATCATATAACACTTGACAAACATTTGAAAATTATCTAAAGTGCATTTGGGATGGGTATTTTTTAGACTCACTTTAATTTGGATGGGGGTCATTGCATGAAACGATCAGATATTGAAAAAGAGTTGGCCGAAAAATTTAATTTACAACCTTCACAATCAGAGCAGATACTCGATACTATTATTGAGCATATGACAGAAGTGCTTGAGAATGATGGCAGGATTGAGATAAGAGGGTTCGGGAGCTTCTTTACGAAGAGTTATGGATCCTATGAGGGCCGCAATCCTAGAACTGGTGATAAAGTAACAGTTTCATCGAAAAAACTGCCTCACTTTAGACCGAGCCGTGAATTAATTGGCAAACTTAACGACGAAGACTAATAGCTTTTTAATAAGAAGAAGTATCTATTGTTAGATCTATCGGTATGCGCCTAGAGTAAAATAGGCAAATTGACAATTCTCCCCTTTTTGATAGCATTAATTTTCTATGCCAAAGCTTAAAATTCTTACATATCCTGACTCCACACTCAGGAAAAAATGCGATCCGGTTGAAGAGATAGACGACGATCTCATTCAGCTCCTAGATGATATGGCCGATACTATGTATGAGGCCCCTGGAATAGGTCTAGCTGCTCCTCAGGTGGGTGTTACAAAGAGGGTTCTCGTAGCTGATATAAAACCAAGAGAACGAATTAACGAACCTGAAGAGGAGGAGGAAATTTTATTGCCTCCTGATAGAACTGAGCTCATAGAGCTGATTAACCCTGAAATAGTATTCTCAGATGGTGAGATCGTAGGAGAAGAAGGGTGTTTGAGTATCCCAGGGTTTGTGAGTGATGTGAAAAGGAAGTATGAAGTGGTTGTGGAAGGCTATAACCGAGATGGGGAGCTTATAGAAATTAAATGTGAGGATCTACTTGCTAGAGTATTTCAGCATGAAATTGACCACCTTGATGGAATACTATTTATTGATAGACTGGGCCGACTCAAAAGGGAGCTTCTAAAAAAGAAGATTGACAAAGCTCTTGGAAAAGAAGAGAAATCCTCTGTTTTATAAAACCTACTATTTCTCTACCTAGACAACATCTGCCTTATTCCTTATTATTAAGCCCCATGCCGTCTAAGCTTTCAGAGGAATTATCACCTTTCTATGTAATGGATGTGTTAGAGAGGGCCAAAGAAATAGAGGCCTCGGGAAAGAGCGTTATACATTTTGAGGTAGGTGAGCCTGACTTTGACACACCCGAAGTCATATCAGAAGAAGCTATTAAGTCCATACAAGAAGGCGATACCAAATACACTCACAGCCTTGGGATACCTGAGCTTAGAGAAGCGGTCTCTGAGAACTACCGAAAGAATTATGCTGTAGATATAGATCCCAGCACGGTAGTTGTTACAATGGGCAGCTCTCCTGCTCTATATCTCTCAATAATCTCTTTAATAGAACCTGGAGATGAGGTTCTCATTACAGACCCTCATTACGCCTGCTACCCTCAGATAATTAAAATCGCAGGAGGGGTTCCCAAAACATTTAGGATTTATGAGGATGAAGGATTTCAAATAAGTGTAGATAGATTGAAAGAGGCCATCACGCCAAAAACAAGGGCTATTTTAATCAATTCCCCAGCCAACCCTACGGGTGTTGTTTTGGAACCTGAGGTTATGAAAGAAATAGCAGAGCTAGGGATATTTATAATATCGGATGAGATATATCATGGGCTCGTGTACAAAGGCAAAGCCAGAACTATTTACGAGGTGACTGATAAAGCTTTTGCTGTAAATGGATTTTCTAAATTCTACTCTATGACAGGTTGGAGACTCGGGTATCTTATAGCACCTAAAGATTTTGTTAGACCTATTCAGAAGCTTCAACAGAATTTGTTTATATCGCCCAATGCATTTGTCCAGAGAGCTGGGGTTCAAGCTTTAGTAAAAGCACAGAAGGATGCCCTGGATATGGCTGAGCTCTTTAATGAAAGAAGAAAAATTATGATTGAAGGTATAAAAGAGCTTGGATTCAAAATTGATAGCGAACCACAAGGAGCTTTCTATTTGTTTGTTGATGCTAGCAAAATAAATCCTAATTCGCATGAATTGGCATTTGATATTTTAGAGAACGCTCATGTTGCAGTAACCCCCGGAGTGGATTTTGGAGAGGGTGGAGAAGGGTATTTACGGTTTTCATATGCAACTTCTATTTCTAACATCAAAGAAGGTATGAGAAGGCTGGGCAAATATATTAATCAAAAAGGCATTACTTTATGAAACTACCTTCCATTGCAGAAATAGATATAGCCGACAAAAGTGTCTTTATAAGGGCAGATTTTGATGTGCCACTTAGTAAGGAAGGCGAAGTTCTAAATAACAATAAAATATTAAATGTGCTTCCTACTATAAGATATGCCTTGGGTCAAAAGGCAAAGGTAATAATTGGCTCTAATATAGGCAAGCCTGGAGGTAGATATAATCAAAAATTCAGTCTTGAGCCAGTTGGTAGAGTCTTATCCGAGACCTTGGGTGTGGAAATATTTTTCCCTGACAATTCTATTGGAGAGGCGGTTAAGAAAATTGGGTCTGATATGCAGCCAGGCCAAATTATGCTTCTTGAGAACTTGGAATTTCAAAAAGGAGAATTAGAGAATAGCTCGGAGTTTGCTAAAAAGCTTGCAGAGTGTGCAGACATCTATGTGAATGAAGCATTCTCGCTGTCTAATAAGACTACAGCTTCTCTAAGTAGTATTTGTGGATACTTTGAGAAACTATGTGTAGGTTTCCAATTCAAGAAGGAGATTGAAAATTTAGATCGTATTAGAAACCCGGAGAGGCCTTTTACAGCAATTTTCGGGGGCGACAATGTATCAGAAAAGCTGAATCTTATGGATAGTATGCTAGAAAGTGTCGACACTGTTATTGTTGGCGGGGTTATAGCAAACACTTTCTTAAATGTGCTTAGTGGGGAAACTGGTACATCTACGATAGATAAAACTGCTTTATATAACATTAAGAGATTTATGTCCTCTGCAGAAACTAGGAATATCAGACTTATCCTTCCTCAAGATATTGTTGCAATTAAAGGGCATTTGAACAATTACCAGAGTTCCTTTATAATTTCTGGCGGTCGTATGCCTGAGGATATGCAGGTTGTTGATATGGGACCCGCTACACAGGCTGATTATGAAAGCAGATTGGCTAAAGCCAAGACGATTCTTTGGACTGGCCCCATGGGCATTTGTGAGGACTCTGAGTTTAAAAAGGGCACGCAATCTCTTGCGAAAGTATTAGCCAAATCAGATAGTTTCAATGTGATTATTGGGCAAGATACTATAGACATAGCCCTTGAATCAATCGAAGATTTGGGAAGAAGCCATATTTCCTACGGTGGGCAAACAGCATTAGAATATATAATGGGCCAAAAATTGCCTGCTATGGAAGCTATGGAAGAGCGAATTAAATGAAGAGGAATATGATAGCGGGAAATTGGAAAATGAATATGCTCCGCCATGAGGCAAGCGAGCTTACTCAAAATATTATCTCTGGAGTAGCTGCTCTAACTCACGATATTGATATTCTACTTGCTCCACCATATACGTCATTAGATATAGTCAGAGAACTATTAAATAATACAGAAATAAAGCTTGCAGCTCAGGATGTTTTTTGGGAAGACCGCGGTGCTTATACAGGCGAGATATCTCCAGCTATGCTTATTGATGCTGGGTGTGAGTGGACAATCATAGGTCACTCGGAGAGAAGAGGGATTCTTGGTGAGACAGACTCCGTTGTTAGAAAAAAGATTAAGGCTTCACTTGAGGACGGACTAAACGTAATAGTATGTGTCGGAGAAACCCTAGAGCAAAGAGAAGAGGGTAAAACTATACAGATTGTTACATCTCAAGTTGAAAGTGCACTTAAGGATTTAGAGCTTAATGACATGGCTAGCTTTGTCATAGCATATGAACCTATATGGGCAATTGGTACAGGGAAAAATGCGACTCCAGAGGAAGCTGAACATGTACATGCTACAATTCGTGAAATAACAGGTAATATATTCGGTCAAGATTCTGAACTAATAAGAATCATTTACGGAGGAAGTGTTAACGTAGATAATATTGAAGAACTCATCAATATGGATAATATAGACGGTGCACTGATAGGAGGCGCCGGCCTTAATGCTGATTCCTTTGTTAGTATAGTAAAAATTGCAGGAGAGTAGATAAAAGTGGAACTAATAATATACGCTGTACAGGTTATACATTTAGTAGTCAGTATCCTTCTTATTGTGGTTGTACTTCTTCAACCTGGTAAGGGTGGAGATCTAGGGTCGGTTTTTGGTGGCGGTGGTGGTGGATCAAGCGAATCTGTTTTCGGAGCAGCAGGCGCAGTTCCGTTTCTCTCTAAGGTAACGAGAGTGCTAGCGGTTCTATTCTTGCTGAGTTCTCTTACGCTTGGTTATTTTGCAGCCAAAAATGTGAGCTCATCAGTAGTAACTGATATACCGGCTGCTCAGCAGAGTAGTGAATTTGCTCCATCAGCTGAAGTTACTCAACCCGAGACATCTAGTGAGCAGACTGCTCCAGCCGAGGTAACTCAGGACACAGAAGAATCTGCACCAGAGGGTGGAGAGGCTTCAGAGTCCGATGCTCCGGCCAATGAAGAACCAGCTCCTGAGAGTAGTCAGGAAACTCAATAACAGAAATTAGTTTTAGTAAAGATATGTTGCGTGGGAAAGACCCATTAAGTATATTAACTAAGTATAATTTTTTCGGAGGTATTAACAATGGCATATATAATTGCAGAGCCATGTATTGATGTTAAAGATAAAGCGTGTGTTGAGGCGTGCCCTGTAGATTGCATTTACGAGGCCGATAAAATGCTTGTTATTCATCCTGAAGAGTGTATTGATTGCGGCGCATGCGTAGATCCTTGTCCTGTTGATGCGATTTTTCATGAAGATGAGCTCCCCGAAAAATGGAATGAGTATACAGCTATTAATGCCGATTTTTTTGAAGGCAAAGAAGGGTTAGAGCCTGCTAGGAAGGACTAAATCTGCCTAGAATAAACAAATTGCAAATAAACCAAAAGGGGATATGTCCAAGGCATATCCCCTTTTTTATTTCGTGAGCTAAGTTGAAAAAGAAAACCTTAAAAAACACTAAAGAAACCATTTCGGAGAAGAAAAAGAGAGCAAGCAAACTTCTCTCTATTCTTGAGCAGGAGTATCCCAAGGCAAAATGCCACTTAAACTTTGACGGCCCCTTTGAATTATTGATTGGCTGTATTTTGTCGGCTCAGTGCACAGACAAGCGGGTAAATGAAGTAACACCGGGATTATTTAAGAAATACCCGACCCCTTATGAATTCTCCAAGGCCGATCAGGGAGAGTTGGAGCAAGAGATACATTCATGTGGATTTTATAGAGCCAAGACTAAATCAATATTAAACTGTAGTAAGGCCTTAGTTGAAGAACATGACGGAGAAGTTCCTAGAACCATGGATGAGCTTACAGAGCTTGCTGGTGTGGGAAGAAAAACCGCAAATGTAGTTCTTGGTAATTATTTTGGAATACCCGGCATAATTGTAGATACGCATATTAAGAGACTCTCAACAAGACTCAACTTAACAACTAACTCAGATCCTACAAAAATCGAATACGATTTAAATGAAATTCTTCCTCAGGAGAAATGGACGATTTTCTCAAACTCCCTAGGAGATCATGGTCGCACAGTGTGTGATGCCAGAAAACCAATGTGCGGGGATTGCATGATTAGCCATCTCTGCCCTTCAGCAGGACTAGTGTAATGCCGCGCTATAATACTTACAGGCCTTACATCAAAGAGAAATTAGGCTACAGAGTAAACAAGCTCTCTGTTGATATGGGTTTTACATGTCCCAACCGTGACGGGAATCTGGCCATTGGCGGATGTGTTTACTGTAATAACGACAGTTTTGTTCCTCCCTATGCAAGAGCTCGTTTTTCTATGGATCAACAGATCTCAAATGGGATGACATATCTCAGGAATAGATTTAAAGCCGAGAAGTTCATCATCTATTTCCAATCCTATACAAACACATATGATTCAGTAGATAAGTTAGAGCAGATGTACAGAGACGCATTAGCTTATGATGATGTAATTGGAATTGCTGTGGGGACGCGCTCTGACTGTGTAGATGAAGAAAAGTTGAGCATGTTTGAAGAAATTGCTAAGGAATATTATGTATGTCTTGAGTACGGAATAGAATCTATTTATGACAAAACGCTCGATTATATGAACAGGGGACACGATTATCAGTCAGTTTTGGACGCGATAGAGATGTCAAAGGGCAGGGGGTTTGAAATAGGAGCCCACATCATAGTCGGCATGCCTACTGAGACCAAAGAGGAGATGCTGCAGATGGCAGATGAAGTTTCATCTTTGGGTATAGATGTTTTTAAAGTTCATAATCTTCATATTGTACGTAATACGCCGCTTGCCAGAATGTATAAAGAAAAGCCCTTTGAGCTATTTGGTTTTGAAGAGTATGTCTCTTTTGTTGTAGATTTCCTAGAGCGTATGTCCCCCGAGATGATAATTGAAAGGTTGTTTACGGACACACCTCACGATCTTCTTATAGCTCCAGACTGGGGCAAGTCACATCTTCAAATCCTCCAAGCAATAGAAGCTGAGCTTGAGAAAAGAGATACTTATCAAGGCAGGTTTTATCAAAACGGCTCATAGAATATTTTCATGAAAATATAACAATCAGATGATATAATATTTCGCTGTATATACTAATTAGATTAACAATCGGAGGCCAGAATTATGAAAAGCGCCAATCCTGCCCTTGGTGGCAAAACTTTTGAACAGTACCAGCCGGGTATTCAAACTGCCGGTGCTATGACTATAAACGGCACTATCAATAAAACACTAATACTCCTGGTGCTAGTGGTGATTCCTGCTGTTTGGATATGGAATATGTTTTATGAGAGCGGGATAGATACCGAAGGCGGTTTGCAAAATGCTAGCATTATGTATTGGATGTATGGCGGGCTGTTTGGGGGATTGATTTTTGCATTAGTGACAATATTCAAGAAAACCTGGGCACCTATTACCGCTCCTATCTACGCTATCCTTGAGGGTTTATTCATAGGCGGAATTTCTGCGATTTTTGAAGTCCAATTTTCAGGTATCGTTTTTCAGGCAGTATCGCTTACCTTTGGAACCCTGTTCGCGATGCTTGTTGCATATAGACTTGGACTTATCAAAGTTACTGAGAAGTTTAGAATGGGAGTGGTTGCTGCAACCGGAGCCATTTTTGTTGTTTATATGCTGTCTTTTGTCCTAAGTTTTTTCAGCATTAATGTGCCTTTTATTCACTCTGGCGGTACAATTGGAATATTATTTAGCTTGTTTGTTGTAGTTATCGCTGCGTTGAATCTGGTTTTGGATTTTGATTTTATTGAAAAAGGTACCGAGCACGGGGCGCCAAAATATATGGAGTGGTATGGGGCATTTGGTCTCATTATAACTCTCGTTTGGCTATATATAGAATTCTTAAGACTACTTTCAAAATTAAGACAGTAAGGAGAGGCGAATGTTAAAAAATGGCGGAAGAATCATCTCGAAATATTTTATTTTAATCATGGGTCTTTTTGCTGCTCTAGGGGTTGTATCTTCTCAAGCTGGACAGGCGACCCCAGATGCGCTTGCTAAGACTATGGTGAGCAGTATAAATGCAAAGAATAAGACTGCGGTTCAGTCACTTATTCATCCTCAGGTTGTTTCCTACTTGAGAGTGACCAATCCTGCGATGTTAGAAAACATTACAGCCTCGCTTATGCAACTGAAGATTCCAGCGGATTATAAAATGGGAGTAATTAGCCTAGATCAATTGGGAGATAGTGGCATGGCTAGCTATGACAAAGCAACTCAAACTCTTACTTTGATGGGCTCTCCTGCTTACTATAAGTTTCCACCGACACACTTAATGGCTCTTGTTGTTGAAAAAGAGAAAATAGTAGAGGTTGATGGGAAAAAGGAAAAAAAGATAGTTAAAGTCCCACTAACACCTACACCTCTTCCCATAGCTCAATATCAAGGTAATTGGTACATTGTTATTGCAGTGGGGAAAAAATGAGCAAGCTTTTATAGTTTGCGATGGAATATTAAATGAGTACTCCTGAGGTTCAAAATCCTGTGGTTCTATTCGACGGAGTATGTAATTTATGCAACCGGTCAGTAAAGTTTATTATAAACCGAGACCCGGCAGCCAAATTCAGATTTGCTCCTCTTCAATCTGAGACTGGAAAAAATCTTATCTCAGAATTTAAATTAGATAATGATAATTTGGATTCAATAATATTAGTTGAAAACAGTTTGTATTATATAAAATCAACTGCAGTGCTTAAAATCCTACGCAAACTTGGATCCCTCTGGCCACTGCTTTATGTTCTTATAATAGTTCCCCCAGCCATTAGAGATTACTTCTATGATATAGTAGCTAGACCTAGGTATAAGTGGTTCGGAAAAGAAGAGAGATGCATGGTTCCAAACGCAGATGTTGAAAAAAGATTTTTGGTGTAAGAAAAAGAGATTATGAAAGCAAAACTTGAGTTTAAGATTGCATCTGAAAATTGGGAGTTTGAGCAAATAAAAGAGCTCAATTACAGAACCTTTGTAGAAGAAATTCCCCAGCATGAACAAAATAGCGAAAAACTACTTCTGGATAAATTTCATGCTGAGAATACTTACATTATCTGCACAAGAGAAAAAAAACTGTTAGGAATGATGGCTGTTAGGGATAAAAGACCATTTTCTTTGGACCAAAAACTCTCAGATCTGGATTCATATCTTCCAGAGCACAATTTTGCTTGTGAGTTCAGGTTGTTGTCTATAGAGCAGGAGTTTAGAAATCTAAGAATTATTCAGGGACTTCTTGTGATTTTAGCAAGATTCGCGGATGAAAAAGGCTACGATATAGCTCTTATTTCAGCCAATGTAAATAGGATCAGGTTCTACAAACAGTTCGGATTCAAAGCGTTTGGTCCCGAGGTTGGCACCAAGGGGGCTCTCTATCAGCCAATGTATTTAACACTTCAGTCATCCATAGAGTTTAGACAAAAATCTAAACTTATGTCCCGATTGCCCGGTAACTTCTCAGTAAAAAATAGGCAAGGTGTAAATTTGCTTCCTGGTCCTGTGAGTATAAGTGAAGAAGTGAAACGGGCGATGGCTGATCCGCCTGTATCTCACCGCTCGGAAGAGTTCAGGAGTGATTTTAATTTTGTGCGAAAACAGCTTTGCGAATTAACAGGCTCTAAGAATGTAGAAATATTTATGGGTGCTGGTTCTTTAGCAAATGACGCTGTTGCGGCGCAATTGTCACTTGAGGGAGGGAAGGGGCTCATTTTATCAAATGGAGAGTTTGGAGAGAGGCTGATTGACCATGCAGATAGGACGGATCTTGAGTTCGACTCAGTTGAAGTTCCTTGGGGTGAAACATTAAATTATCAGGAAATAGAGAACACCATCATTCAAAACACACAAATAAAATGGCTCTGGTTTGTACATTCTGAAACCTCAACTGGAGTGTTGAATGACCTGGAGTTATTAAAAAATATAAGCCATAGAGCAAACGCACGACTGTGCGTTGATTGTGTTAGCTCTATTGGGGTTGTGCCGATTGATTTAAACGGGATTTATCTTGCCTCTGGAGTAAGTGGTAAGGGCTTGGCCTCATATCCTGGGCTTTCCTTTGTCTTTTATAATCACGAAATTATATCTTCAAATTCAATACCCAGGTATTTGGACATAGGTTTCTATGCGGAGTCAGGAGGTATTCCATTTACAATCTCTTCAAATCTTGTCTACGCATTGAGAGAATCTCTCAGGAGTTTTGATAAGGATAGTAGATATAGAGAATTAACAGAAATCTCTAACTGGGCAAGGGCAAAAATTAGAGAGATGGGGTTAGACATTCTAGCCAGCGATGATAGTGCGACGCCTGCGATTGTTACTATTTTAATTCCTGAGGGTCATAGCTCAGAGGATTTAGGAAAGAGACTGCAAGATGAAGGATTCTTGGTTCACTGGAGAAGTCAGTATTTAGCCCAAAGAAACTGGATTCAAATTGCGTTTATGGGCAAACATTCCAAGGAGCAACTAATTCCGCTGTTTGAATTCTTATCTGAATTGAAATCCCCGCTTAGTAAAGCACTTTAGTCTGCAATATATATTATTCTTTGACGAAACGTTCTTAAAGTTTTATTATCTTTTTTAACGAGAAATAACTCAGGAGGATTAGTGATGTCTAGTTTAATTGATCGTATGGTCAGAGCTTCAAAGCTCGATGTGAATTTGTATGAAGAGGTAGAAGCTGATAAGGGCGCCATGGGCCAAGCTGTAGCGGTTGTTGTGTTATCAAGTGTCGCAAGCGGTATTGGCAGCATAGGTATTCTGGGTATATCTGGATTAATAACCGGAACACTATTTTCTCTTGTTGGTTGGATTATCTGGGCGTTTTTAATTTATATTATAGGAACTAAACTCCTGCCAGAGCCACAAACAAAATCTGATATGGGTGAGTTGCTAAGAACAATAGGGTTCTCAAGTTCTCCTGGAATAATACGTATAGTTGGAATCATCCCTTTTCTTGGTGCTATAGCATCAATTGTTGCTAGCGTATGGATGCTTGTAGCAATGATAGTAGCAGTTAGGCAAGCACTTGATTATAAGAGCACCTGGAGAGCAATTGGAGTCTGCGTAATAGCTTACGTAATAGTATTAGTAGTTATATATGGGTTTGTTTTTGGATTAATGGGTCTCTCTAGTCCATTTTAAAATACAAAGCTGATTTTTCTTAAATTACAGAGAGCTTAACTCGACGAAAACAATTATTATTCCCTTATAGTTGTAATTTGTGAATGTATCCAATATCTTCTTTAGTGCATCTAATAAGAATAATTATAGGAGCGGTAGATTAGTGTTTATTTCTCGTATCATAAGAGCATTACTTCTGGATCCAAATCTTTATGAAGAGGTAGAGAACGACAAGAGTTCTATCGTGCAGGCTATGGGAGTGGTATTCCTTGCTAGCCTTGCAGCTGGTCTCTATACATATGACTATGGTGGTGCTAGAGGCTTAGTAGTAGGAACAATTGTCACCTTTGCTGGTTGGGTTCTAATGTCTTTTCTTATCTACCTTGTAGGGACTAAACTCTTCCCTGATACTGAGACTAAAACCGATGTTGGTGAGATTCTTAGAGTGCTCGGATTTGCAGCCGCTCCAGGAATTTTTATCTTGTTGGCACTGCTTCCCTTATTAAATAAAGTTATTTGGCTTCTTATCTTAATTATTTGGGTATGGAGATTTGTAGCAATGATTATTGCAGTAAGACAGGCGCTCGATTTTAAAAACACCTGGAGTGCAATTTGGGTGTGTGTAGTAGGTCTGATAGCCTATTTGCTTGTATATATAATTCTACTTGCCTACGGGCTTCCTAAGCCTATCTGGAACTAGACCTATCCCCTGGCTTTAGCAGCTTTTTTGGCTTCGTCTTTTAGAATCTTGTAGTCGATACTATCTATAAGCGCTTTCCAACTAGCTTCAACTATGTTCTCGGACACTCCTACTGTGCTCCAGTCGCTCTCTCCGTCGCCTGATTCAATAAGCACTCTTACTACAGCATCGGTACCTTGTTTTGTGTTTAGCACTCTTACACGGTAGTCCTTTAGCTTTACTTCTTTTAGGCTAGGGTAGAATCTCTCAAGAGCTTTTCTAAGGGCCTGGTCCATGGCATTAACTGGGCCATTACCGCTGGCCACCATATGCTCATTTACTCCATCAACCTCAACTACTATTGTTGCCTCAGTGGATGGGTCTGCATCGTCTGCTCGTTTCTCTGTGATAGTTCTGGCACTTTCAAGATGAAACGGCTTTCTGTACTCCCCAATTGCTTTTCTTACAAGCAGCTCAAAAGATGCGTCAGCTCCTTCAAACTCGTATCCTTCATTCTCTAATTTCTTAAGTTCGTTTAATATAGCAATTACTCTCTCATCCTTAGGGTCAAGCTCCACTCCAAGTTCTTTAGCCTTGTAGAGTATGTTACTTCGCCCAGAGAGATCAGATATGAGTATGCGTCTTCTATTACCTACAACCTCAGGCTCTACATGTTCATAAGTCTTAGAGTTTTTCATGACAGCGCTTACATGTATGCCGCCTTTATGAGCAAAAGCACTCTCTCCAACAAAAGCATCATGTTTAATAGGTGGAAGATTTGTTAGCTCATGTATAAAGTGTGAGACGTCATAAAGATTTTTGAGCTCTTTATCTTCAAGACTATCCACACCCATCTTAAGTTTTAGATTTGGTATGATCGAGCACAGGTTAGCGTTTCCGCACCTCTCCCCGTAACCATTAATTGTTCCCTGGATTTGGCCAACGCCGCCTTTCACTGCATATAAAGTGTTAGCAACACCAAGCTCACCGTCATTATGCGTGTGTATGCCCAAACTTGGGTTATCTAATTGTGTGTTTACTTCCCCTACAATAGACTCTATATCCCAAGGCATTGTGCCACCGTTTGTATCGCAGAGCACAATAACATCGGCTCCTGCATCTTGGGCTGCTTTTATTGCCTGTATTGTGTATTCAGGATTATTTTTGAACCCATCGAAGAAGTGCTCTGCATCAAAAAACACCTCATCCACATGCTTTTTAAGATATGTTACGGAGTCGTGAATAACCTCTAAGTTAGCTTCAAGAGATATTTTCAAAGCCTCAGTTACGTGGAAATCCCAGCTCTTTCCTACTATCGTAACAGCAGGTGTTTCAGCCTGGAGAAGTGCCTGTATGCTTGAATCTTCTTCACAAGTAACCTTTGCACGTCTTGTGCTTCCAAATGCTGCAATTTTAGCTTTTCTTAGTCTAAGTCTCTTAGCTTCTTCAAAAAACCCTTCATCTCTTTCGTTTGAACCGGGCCATCCTCCTTCAATATAGTGGACGCCAAGCTCATCTAATTTCTGAGCGATGCGGAGCTTGTCATGGATTGAGAATGAAATACTCTCTCCCTGAGTTCCGTCTCTAAGAGTCACATCATATATTTTTACTGAACTATCGCTCATTTCTTTTCTCCTAATTCAAATGCATCATGGAGCGTTCTTACTGCAAGCTCCGTATATTTCTCTTTTATTACACAGGAAATCTTAATTTCCGATGTGCTAATCATCATAATATTAATTCCTTCTTTGGCAAGGGCTTTAAACATTGTTGTTGCCACTCCGGAGTGTGTCTTCATTCCAACACCGACCAAAGAAATCTTGGTTATCTTATCGTCCGATATAATGTTCTTAGCGCCGAGCTTTTTTGCAATTTCTTCTGTAATTATAATCGATTTTTTAAATTCTGTCCTCGGAACGGTAAACGTCATGTCCGTATTTCCTTCTATGCTCACGTTTTGGACTATCATGTCGACAATTATGCCGCTGTCACCAAGTGGGGTGAATATCTTAGCCGCAACCCCTGGGCTATCGGGCACATGGGCTATTGTAATTTTGGCCTGATTTTTATCAAATGAAATTCCTGAAATAAGTATGTTCTCCATATGAGACATTTCTTCATTCTCCTCTACGACCCATGTTCCTTCAGAGTCTGGTTTTGAAGTAGGCCTTACGTGAAGGGGCACTTCAAACTTCTTGGCAAACTCAACGGCCCTTGCTTGCAGTACTTTAGAGCCAAGGCTTGCCATCTCAAGCATCTCCTCATAGGAGATCCTATCAAGTTTTCTCGCGTTCGGGACCATCCCCGGATCAGTTGTATATATTCCGTCTACATCGTCTTTGTATAACTCGCATGAATCCGCATCCAGGGCTGCGGCAAGGGCTACTGCCGAAAGATCGGATCCACCTCTGCCAAGAGTAGTTACATTTCCATCCTGATCAACACCCTGAAATCCGGCGACTACAATGATATGGCCTCCTGAGAGCGCTTGTTTTATTCTATCTGCGTCTATGCTGACTATTTTCGCTTTTGAGTGAGCGTTATCCGTAACAATCCGCACCTGGTGCCCCTGAAATGAGAGTGCTTCATGACCCAGGGATTTTATTGTCAGTGAAAGTAGCCCGGAGGACACCTGCTCTCCGCTCGAAGTGATTACATCAAGCTCCCTTTCATCGGGCGGATCCATAACTTGAAGACAGAGCTTTACAAGCCTGTCCGTTTCCCCCGCCATGGCGGAGACTACGACAAGCACCTGATTTCCCTGCTCCTTAGTTTTTACGACGTGCTCGGCAACACACTTTATCTTCTCAAGGTTGGAAACACTTGTTCCGCCGTATTTTTGAACGATAAGACCCATTTACTTTTTCCTTCGATTCTGATATCTCTTCTTGTCTCGGAGTCCTCCCCGTCTGACTCCGGAATTGTTATCTCTATTTTTATCGTATGTTCAGGGAATATATCCTCAACCCTGTCTGCCCACTCTACTGCTGCTACGCCGTTTCCAAAGAAATATTCATCATATCCTATCCCAAATAGCTCGTCTTCACTTGAGACTCTATAGAGATCAAAGTGATAGAGCGATATGCGGCCCTCGTAGCTGTTCATGATCACATACGTGGGGCTATTGGGCTCTTCCTCAATCCCAAGTCCCTTGGCGATTCCTTTAACGAGCACTGTTTTTCCGGCTCCAAGATCGCCCACGAGGGCTATAATACTACCGGGATTTAGAGATTTTCCAATAATCTCACCTAGTTTGAGAGTCTCGTTAGTGTTCTTTAGCTGCATTTCTATAGTTTCTATATTTGCCATTTTTTGTTTTTGTGAGGCCTGGAGTAAAACTATCGGATTCGGGTTACCGGGTGCTCATCCATTTGAGGGATTTCTTTAATAGCATGGGGTAATGAATTAGCAACATCACTTGCAATCATGCCCGCTTCGCCGTTTTTACGAGCGACCAGGTCCCCGGCAAGACCGTGGGCGAATACCCCAAGTACACAAGCTTCGAGCGGGTCTAGTCTTTGGGCTAAAAACCCGCCTATAATCCCGGTAAGAACGTCTCCCATACCTCCTGATGCCATACCGGCATTGCCTGTGGTATTTATAAATATTTCGCCCTCAGGGGTTGAGATTATAGAGCGCGCACCTTTTAAGACCAGGTAAACGTTGTATTTAGCTGAGAAATCAAGAGAGACGCCGATTCTATCATCCTGCACTTCTTGGGTTGAAATTCCCGCTAGTCTGGACATCTCTCCAGGATGCGGAGTAAGCACGATAGGCGCTTTCGCTTCTTTTAATATTTCAGGATTCTCCGCTACCAGAGTTAATGCGTCAGCATCTATAACCATAGGGAGATTGGAGTTTCTAATTATTTCATATAGGAATTCGCGGGTCTCGTCAGTTGTTGAAATACCAGGACCTATAGCGAGGGCTGTTTTTTTCCCCTTCATGATTTCAAGGACTCTTTTAACCGACACGGTTCCCAGAGTCTCCATATCTGTTTCAGGCAGGGGCTCTGTCATAGCCTCCGTAGTTTTCTGCTCCATAATAGGGTTTAGGCTCCTTGGAACTCCAACCGTTACCAAGCCTGCTCCGGATCTTTGTGCTCCTAAAGCTGCAAGAGCCGCAGCGCCCGATTTTCCCGCTGAGCCTGCAAGTATGAAAAGATGTCCGTAAGTCCCTTTATTGGTGTCCTCATATCTGGGCGCTAGGATATCAGCAACTGATTCACTTGATAGAAGCTCGTATGGGATCTGATCCTCAAGGGAATAAGGAGTAGTAATGCCCGCGACATATATTTCTCCCGCGTATTCGACTCCCGGATAGATCGATATGCCAAGCTTGGGAAGCACAAACGTCACGGTGATATCCGCTAAAACCGCTGTCCCAAGTGGGTACCCGGTATTGGAATCAATCCCGGAGGGTAAGTCAACGGCGAGTGTCGGAACTCCCTGGGAGTTTATGAATTCAATTACTTTTTTATGAAAACCTGCAATTTCACGCTCCAGCCCTGTGCCAAAAAGGGCATCCACAATAACATCAGCCTGTTTATATTTTCTAAGGTTATCTTTAAGCTCAATAATATTTCCGTCTAAATTCTTAAGCGCCTTATAGTTTGTAAGAGCGTCCCCTTTATATTTTTTTGGGTCAGAGACTATGTAGGTGTCAACATCCAGTCCCTCTGATATTAGATGCCGGGCGATTACAAAACCGTCCCCGCCGTTGTTGCCCCCTCCTGAGAATATGGCGACTTTCTGAGCATAAGCGAAGTTGTCCAACAACACGTCTGCAGCAGCCCGTCCCGCGTTCTCCATCAAGACAAGACCGGGAATGCCATATTTCTGGATTGTGAGTCTGTCTATTTCTCTTACAATTTCTCTGGTTGCTATTTTCATGACCTTCTATAAAAAATAACAAATTATCAGATGATTGTATAGGGACTGATTAGAACCGTGCGGAAGATATACGGCTCTCCACTGGGAAACCAGTAGAAATAAGTGCGTAAAATTTAGATGAAAACTCAAGGCAGCTACCTTCATTCAGCACATGGATTCCCGATACAGACGCTCGGGAATGACGGAAGAAGCTAAAGAGAGATTCTTCGCCTGCGGCTCAGAATGACGAATTAAAGATAAATCCATCCTAACTATTAAATTCCAATTAATAGGGAACTTCAATATATTAACATTAGCCGGCTAAAGGGTAAGGGCGTCCGAATTCTCGCTAGCTTGAATTCGTTCTTTAGAAAAGGAAGGAACTAAAGAACAAAAATAGATTTCTCACGGAGCCTGCTCTGAACTTGTTTCGGGGGTTGAAATGACGTGATCAGACTAAATCCCCCTTTTTCTAAGGGGGAGATAAAAGACGAGATTCTGAATAGATCCCGTATCGAGTACGGGACATGGTTCAGAATGACGGAAAATGGTGTGAATCTTACATCCAGGCTAGTGAATGAATATTTCCTCTAAAACGCGTCCGTCTATATTTTGAGGAGGGGATATGCCAAGGGCCTTTAAGACAGTCGGCGCGGTGTCGTAAATGTATACCTTCTCTTCTATACCGTAATCCTGTTTTACCCCTTCTCCTACGGCAAGCCAAGGGATGGCTGTTACGTAGATATGATTTCCTTTGTGGGTATCGCCCTTGCCTCCGTGATCTGCCGTAATAACGATGAAAGTCTTATCGTAAACCCCGGCTTGCTTAAGCGAGGCTATTATCTTTCCTAGCTCTTTGTCGACTCTTTGAATTGCCTCGAAGTATTCCTTGGACATCCAGCCTTTTTTGTGACCGGGAATATCCGGCTCGGGAAAATGAATAAGTGTAACTCCGGGCATGCTCTCTTTCATATAGGAAGTAAATCCTTCAGAAATGTCACCAACACTTGTGGGACTGTATTTTATTACTTCAATTTTGTCGATACTGTTCGGTACTGCTATAAAGTTGAGTTTGTCTTTGCCTACAAACATTGCGGTGCTAAACCCCTCTTTTTTGGCTATTGTGAATATTGTCTCAAACTCCGTATAGCCCATATCTTCTATCCACTCATTTATAAAGGTGAGGTGTTTTTTGGGGACAAGCCCTGTTACAAGTGATACATGAGAGGGAAGTGTCTTAGGTGGATCAACTGTCTTTGCGGCCGGGGTATACGAGCCCTCTTTGATGAGCGCTTTTAGGTTAGGGGCGTCTGCTTTTAAGATTGCGTCGGGTCTGAGTCCGTCTATAGTGATAACCAGGGCGTACTCGGCGCTCTGTTCAGAGAAAGTTCTTTCCGGCGAGACAAATAAAAGCGGAGTAATTAATAAGAATAGTAATACTATCTTTCGCACAACGTTATAATACCCCAAATTAGACAATGGGAATTACTTTGCCATGCCGGCATATGCTACGGGACGCGTGTCTCCAAAGGCGTTTATAAGCGTATCCATGAATTCTTGTGTATGGTCTTCACAAAAATGATAGATAAGAGTCTCCCGTCCGCCCCTGCTTGAGACTGAAACCTGCTCGTAATGTCTGCTGCAGAGGTCTTTTTTGCAAAGGGCGCACGGCTTTATTCCCTGGCGCTCCCCTTCGCTCTCGCATTGCGTTCCATCCTCGTGGACATAATCGCATTGGTACATTTCAACTGTTATTGTTTTAGTGGACATGCATATTCTCCTTGCAGATAAGGCATATATTTTATAAATGACAGATGCCGTCATTTGATTCGGGGTGCATTAATTTTCGCAACCCTATGAGTCCTCGCTTTACCAATTAAACTAAATCCAAAGGAATAAGTCAATATAGTTTTAAGTGGGGCGAGCTTTTTTTAATCAGAAAGTTAGTTCATTGTGAGTCCATATCCAGTCTGGGGTACCGGTCTTGTATCTCCGAACTTATCCACCAGAGTATCCATAAATTCGTCATTATGGTGTGGGCAGAAATAGTAGGTAAAGTGATCCCTCGTTCCCTGGATCGTAACAGTGGTTAAATCATAATGTGTGATACAGAGGTCTTTATGGCACACACCGCAGACTTTTATTGCTTGAGAGTCACCTTCCCTGGTGCAGCGCTCACCATTCTCATCTTCATGATCACACTGGAATATTTCAAGCTTTATCTCTCTTTTTGACATATTTGTCTTTTAAATTAGATCCTTTATATCAGATATGTGCCGTCACCCACGTTGGGCAAGTTTAAACCCTCGCCGTATCGTTCTACAACAGAATCTTTGATTAAATCCGAATGTTCATTGCAGAAGTAGTAGAGAAACCGCAGTCGGTGTCCGTGGAATAAGGCATTGACGTTGCCGCCAGCCTGCAGGAATACAACCGTAGTAACTTGGCAATGTGTTTTGCAGAGATCCTTGTGACAATTATGACAGCTTTTTATGATATCCTTATTGCCGTCATTGGTACAGCGCTTGCCGTTCTCGTCTACATGATCACACTGGATCATCTCCAATTCTATTGTTCTTTTAGACACTTTTCACCTTTTACCTTAGCTCTTTGATCCCCGTTCTCTATTAAACTAAATTCATGAATATAAGTCAATATTTTTCTGTCCGGATTCATGATTTCAAGTAGGAATAAGTTGGCCAAAGCTCATATTCTCATTTGTTTTTGAGCGCTTATCTTTTGTTGCAATAGCTCCGTACACAAATAAGACTCCCTGAGATCTTAGTGCAGCTAGCAAGCACTTTATGATTTTGAATGAAGTAGTGGTCAAGGACTTGGTTTTATTCTTTAAATTTATGGGGCTGCCCGGTTCATCTTAAGGTTTAATATAGAGTTTGCCTCATTTCTTACTTGATAAAATGTCCGTAGTAATGTATAAAATAGCCTAATGATTTCACCTCAAGAAAGCCTAAAAGGCGCAATTAAGTTCTTCCAAACAAAAGCTAACGGAAGTCCAAAGCTCTTAAACCTGGAAATTACAAAACTCTGCAACGCCACGTGCGACTTCTGTGATTACTGGCAGACCCGCCATGAAGAGCGTATCTATGATTACCGTCCGGTTATCAAGAAAATTGATCCACTTGTCGTAGTTGTTACCGGCGGGGAGCCGATGCTTCGCAAGGACCTGCCCGATATAATAAGGCAGATTAAGGAGTGCTCATACTTCATTTTTACCTCAATGGTCACAAAAGGTGATTTGCTTACAGTTAACAAAGCTCAAGAGCTTTTTGATGCCGGAATAAATCAGATTGCCATATCTTTAGACTTTCCAAGTAAGCAGCACGATGCATATAGAGGTCTTCCGGGGCTTTGGGACAAGCTTTCTGAAATAATGCCTGAGCTGGGAAAGAGATTTCCTAACCAGAAGATCACGATGAACACAATCATTATGGAGGACAACCTTGATCAGGTTGTTGAGCTAGCCCATAAAGCAAGAGAGTGGGGAGTCGCAATTTCGTTCAGCTCGTACTGCGTTATGAAAACTAACAATGAAGAGCACTTTGTTCCACATGAAGAAATACGAAGAGTTCAGAATCTGGTAGATGAGCTTATTCGTTTAAGAAGAGAGTGGAAGGGTACGATTCTATCAACCGAGTATTACCTAAATGAAATACCACGGTATTTTGAATCAGGAGGCATTCCCGGATGCACTGCCGGGATAAGCCATATTCAGGTTACGCCTAGCGGACATTTAAAACGCTGCTCCGAGATGCCGGTTACCGCACATTATTCCGAATACCATCCCAAGCTCTATGAAAAGACCAATTGCACAGCTTGCTGGTACAGCTGTAGAGGTGAGACTCAGACTCCGGCCAATATAAAACGCGCGCTTGAGTATATGGGTGTTTGGGTTTAATTCCTTTCTCGGTATTAAATAGAGAAGAGATAAGACTTTATCACGATTACCTGCTGACTATTTCACCCGCCAGACTGTGCCCTGGGCTTTGTCTTCAAGCACGATTCCTTTCTCATCAAGCTCGTCTCTGATTTCATCCGCACGGGTCCAATTTTTTTCTTTGCGTGCTGATATTCTTTCCTCTATAAGCTCTTCAATCTCTTCTTCTGTAATTCCCGAGGAAGTTTTTTCAAGCTTAAGACCTTGAAGGTATTCGTCTGGTTGGTATTCTAGGATTCCAAGAGTTTTTCCAAAATGGTTTATTTCTTCAAGTGCGGTCTCAATAGTAGTGGTCCAGCCTACAGTGTCTAGTGATCTATTTATCGCTCTGGTTAATTCAAACAAGCTACCAAGGGCGTCGGCGGTGTTAAAGTCATCACACATTGTATTAATCCATCGCTCTTTAAATGTCTCG
>JAJCZS010000022.1 GCA_029262275.1 Deltaproteobacteria bacterium
ACACTTTTTTTCACTTTCAGACAATGAGAATAGTAGTTAAATATCATTTTAATATAAGATTAGAACCATTGAGATAAGTTGCGTATCTGCGGCAGAAAATTTAATTGTTAATGCACTTATGATATAATTAATAACGGTTTGACAAGAAGTTGAATAATCTGGGGAGCTTAAAGTGAAGAAACTTAATATATTTATAATGTTAGTGGTCATATTTTTTCTCTCACCATCTTATTATGATTTTGATGAGAACTTTACTTCTAATATCTGCTTTTCGGATGAGCCAGCTCTAACTATCTTTGAACCTCAAACTTTTACAGAAAATGTCGACTTTCTTTATGCTCATGGGGGAGGGCTTAATAAGTGTGGGTGTCATTTTAATAGAAAAACTGGTGAGTGCCATTGCCACCGAAATAAAGGCTGCGGGTGTGAGTGTCAACCTTCTAGCTGCAACTAAATTCCATAATAATTGTTAATTTACTGTTAGAGCACTTGGAATAAATCCGTTTCCATTTAGAATAGTCCTACGTAAGCTATCTTTTCCAGGGGAATACAAATGAGCTCTCAAACTGACACTCTTTCAGAGGAAATTCTAAAACAGCTTAAAGAAAAAGGCGTGTCAAAAGAATCGTCTTTATCTCAGATAGAGACTTTCAAAAAAGGTATACCATTTACAGAGCTACTACGTCCTTGCACACTAGGCGACGGTATAGAAAACATAGGTTCAGAAATAGACGAATATGTAAGTCTTTTTGAGAGCAAGGCCCCAGCTCTGAAAACAATAAAATTTGTCCCCGCCTCTGGTGCTGCAAGCCGTATGTTTAAAGAACTTCTTTCTATAAGTTCCCGAAATGGTGAAGTTAGCAAAAGCGACCTAATTGATGAAGATAGTAAAGACTCCAATGTTTTTCTTGTCTTTATTGATAACATCTTAAAATTTGCCTTCTACAACGATCTTAAACTCGCTATGGACAAGGATGGGCATAATATAGAAAATCTCGTACAGGGCGGCACATATAAAGAAATAGCAAACTATACACTCGGACCAGATGGTCTGAACTATGTAAATCTTCCAAAAGGAATTATAGAGTTTCATAGATATGGGGACAAATCACGCACTGCTTTTGAGGAGCATCTGGTTGAGGCAAGAGTGTATGCAAAGGATGGAGATCGGGTGTCCAGAGTCCATTTTACAGTATCCCCGGAATACTTAAATAAAGTTAAAGATCTTCTAGACAAAAAAAAGGCTCTCTATGAGTCAGATGATGTTAAGTTACATATTAGCTATTCCGTTCAGAAACCCTCTACTGATACAATAGCTGTTGATATGGACAACAAGCCTTTTCTAGATAATGATGGAGCTGTCGTATTAAGACCGGGTGGACACGGAGCTCTAATAGAGAATCTTAACGATCTGGATTGTGATATAGCTTTTATAAAAAATATTGATAATGTTGTCCCTGATCATCTAAAGCCAGAGACCTATCTATATAAAAAAGCTCTTGGCGGATATCTCCTAAATATACAATCTAAGATGTTCAATTATATGAAAAAGTTAGATGGTGGACACTCAGATGAACTAGTAGAAAGCATAGCAAAATTTTTAAATGAAGAACTAAAGATCGAGCTTCCATCTGGATTCAACGATTTAGATTCTGATAAGAAAATAGAGTTTATGCTCTCAAAACTAAACAGGCCACTTAGGGTTTGTGGGGTAGTAAAGAATGTAGGTGAGCCTGGAGGCGGTCCATTTTGGATAAGGGATTCAAAAGGCCAAGTATCGAAACAGATTGTAGAGTCTGCGCAGGTTAATTTAGATTCTCAAGAACAAACGATAGCATGGGAGTCCTCAACTCACTTTAATCCTGTTGATCTAGTGTGCGGGCTTAAAAATTATAAAGGAGAGTCTTTTGATTTGAGAGAATATGTTGATCCTGATATGGGCTTTATCTCGTATAAATCCAAAGATGGCAGAGACTTAAAGGCGCTTGAGCTCCCAGGGCTTTGGAACGGGGCTATGGCAAATTGGAATACATTATTTGTTGAAGTCCCTCTTATAACCTTTAATCCTGTAAAGGGAGTATTAGATCTTCTACGAGCTGAGCATCAAGCTTCTATCTGATATCTCACTATGAAAAGACAAACTGTTACGGTTAATTTGCCCGTCCATATACCAGATGAGCTAAGTGCTTTATCAAAAACCCTCACCGATGTGCTCTTTAATATAGAGTCTCTTTATAAATTGCAGTTGAAGGGAGATATATCAATAAGAGAAGAGAGAAGAATTTGGAATGATATTCCAGATACTCTAGGATCTGCGAATATTCCAGAGACTCATATACAAAATCTTGAAAAAGGCATATTCGATCTTTATCCCATAACTATAAATTCTAAGCAGGGCCAGATGGATCTGGTTATTGGTAAGGTTTTTGCCTCCGAAGGGGATTCTATAAGCTACTACTCAGGGGTAGCCGGGGTTGTAAATAATAGTTATAAAGCAGTCATTGATAAATTTGACTCTAAGCTTCATCTTCTATGTCAAAAACTATCCACTATATCGCCCAATGAAACTAAATCTATAAAAGACAAAGCGCCCAAGATTAAGTGCCTAGATGTTTTCTCATTAGCGGGAGCCTTTGATGTGCTTCATAAGCCAATTTGTATCTTTTTCTCCGGAGAGAATTCAGAGAATATTTCGACCCTCTCAAATATGACTGTGTTTATAAATCTATACTCAGCTAGGTTTAAGGCATTAACTACGGAGATTGCCAAGAGTTGCTTGTTGGGCTCTGAATTGCTGGAAAATTTGTCTGATTCGTCTATTTCTGACCTTCTTTTGATATGGCTTAGGGGGCATGATGTAGGACATTTTATTGGAGTGGACAAATTAGGTGAGGAGATGTCACAATTTGATAAAGACTATATGATATTGCATGAGCTTAAGTCCGATATGATAGCTCTTTATTCTTTTAGACTCTATTGGGAGGATCTACTGGGGGATGGTTTGCTTGAGAAGATCTATTTCCTTACATTTGCTGAGATGCTCCGCTACATAAGAAGGGGGGATCTCCTAGGTCATCCCGATAGTGCATCGGCATATCTGGCATGGCGTTACTTTGAGTCCTCAGGGGTGATCGAATACGATTCAGATTTGCTGAAATTTAATATAAGCTTTGAGCTCTTAGAAGAATCTGTGTCTGATTTTACTAACGAGCTTCTAGGTATATTCAAAGATGGTAATGTCGAAGCAGCAAGAGAGTTGGTAAAGCGTTACGGAAGTTTAGAGAACATGGATGAAGGTGATCTATTCCCGAGAGCTTGCGGTGAAAATCTAAGAAAAGTGCTTGATAATAAGGATATAGCCTACTACATAGATTATTCTTTTCAGACTAAATGAGCTTGTTGATGTTCTGTCTTTTTAAGATTTCCCCATCATCAATGTTTTGACTGTCCTTCTTGAGTTAGTCTGAATAAACAATAAATACCCGTGCTTATAAAGAGGTTCAATTATAATATGACTTAGTGCATAATATGTGAATGTGAATTAGGGGATAAATCAGAATTTCTTAGAGGATTTATTGAAAAAACATTATATCTATCCAGCATTAATCGTAGTTTTGATTATGTGCTCATGTGGAAATCAGTCAGAGACTCCGGTGCAAGTAGCTGAGCGTATGCAAGTTTTTGCATGTGCAGGTGATGTTGAGGGCTTCTATGCTTATGTTGATAAATTGTCTGTAGAAAACAATTTAAAGAACATTGCCACGCAGAAAATCAGAGAAAATATTGCTAATACTGATGACCTTGAAGAATTTGAAGAGGTTGTAATCCCGAGTCTAGTAGTTCTTAAATGGGAGATTATGAACAGAGAGTTGAAGAGCGGGGAGGGGGGAGCCTTTTGTAATATGCAGGCCCACAGTGACCAAGGAGACGAAAATAGTATTAATATAGTATTCCCCGATGGACAGACTTCTACCTGGCATTTTGAGAAAAGAGCAGGGCAATTGATTCTAGTCTCTATTTTAGACGAAGAGCCCTTTGATTTTGCTGGTCTTGGGCTGCAGTCCAAAACTAGAAATAGCTTTGAAAGTAAAAATAGGGTTTCACAGAAGGCATCTCAAAAGACAGAAGATATTGAAAAACCAAAGCCATCCGATAGTAAAAAGCCTTTGATAGCAAAACAAAGAAGTGATTCAAATATAGCACTTGATAGTGAACAAGATAAAAAAGTTATAGACTCTAGTAAAGAGCCTGTTCCACAACAGGAAAGGGCACCTATAATAGTTGACCAAGCCGAACTACCCTCATCTACCGAGCAACCTATTAGAGGGTTTGATTTTGGAGTTGCAAGGTGGGGAATGACCAGGGGGCAAGTAATTTCCTTAGAATCGTCATCCCCAATCTCAGAATCAGCAAATTCACTAAAATATATCGGCAGATATAATGGTATAGATGCTGAATTGGAATATGTTTTCTCTAATGATAGGCTCGTGAAAGGGCGATATTTACTGCTTGGTCCCCATACAGATGAAACAGTGTACCTACGAGACTATAAGAGGATAGAAGCGCTTTTAACAGGCAAATTTGGCAAGCCGCAGATAAATGAAGAGCAGTGGACTAATTCCCTCTATAAAGACAATCCGGACCGCCACGGGTTTGCAGTATATATTGGTCACTTAAGCTATAGAGCCAAATGGACTACAAATAGATCGAATATATTGCTTGAATTAAAAAGCAATAATTACAATATGTTATTAGGAGCTCTATATCGTTCTAGATGAACACCTTCAGATTAGAGAGAAATTTTATTAATCTCATTGCAATCTTTCTGCTGAGCTTATATAATCAATTAAGTGTTTCTTTCTAATTGTGTTTCTTCAGTTAGTTGCATTGAATAAATAAAGTAGTACGTAAAGATTTTTGAGAAAAAGATAATCAACCTGTACTAATAGGATTGCCTAAATTGATAGACTACAAAGTAGAAAATATTACTCTTACTGATGATGAAAAATCCTTTGTTGTTGATATGATTGTAGAGATGGAGGATATTGATTTTGACTCAGACCCAGTTTATATCTCATTGAGTTTTTCTCTCGTAAACGATTCCAGCGATCTTGATATTATCAAGGAAAAAGCAGTTACGAAAGGGAAAAATATTCTCAAAAGAGTGCTGCTTGAGGATGCCCAGCAGGAGCTCTTCTAAGACAGCTTTCATTTCAATAATATAACAAATATCACTTAAAACTATTTTGTGATAATGTCCGAAAATGGCCAGCAATCACTTTTGATAGCGTGTATATTTTCTACATGAGGTCAGAAGAAGATGTTTTCTATGAAGCAATTCTTACAAGAGATTATAGGTTTGATGGGAAGTTCTTTGCAGGCTCCGTAACAACTTGGATCTATTGTAGGCCAATATGTCCTGCAAAACCTAAAAGACAAAATGTCAGGTTCTTTAACACGGCAATTGAGGCTGAGAAGGCAGGTTACAGGCCATGTTTGAGATGCCGACCTGAGAGTGCCCCATCGTCTCCAGCTTGGCTAGGTAAGAGCGACACTGTAAAGCGTGGTTTGAATATTCTATTAGGACCTGATTTTTATGAATATGATGAGGATGCTTTTGCCCACACTTTGGGGGTTAGTTCCAGGCACTTAAGACGTTTGTTTCAAGAAGAAGTAGGTAGAACTCCTAAAATGATTGCAGATACTAATCGGCTTGATTTTGCCAGGAAACTTATTACAGAAACAAATTTGCCCTTTACAAAGATTGCTTTTGCATCAGGCTTTTCTTCGATCAGACGGTTTAATGATTCTATTAAAAAGCGTTTTACAAAACCACCATCAGCCCTTAGAAAGTCAAAAAACAAACAATACAAAGAGGGTAGCGGGATTACGCTTGAGTTGTCATATCGTCCCCCATTTCTATGGGATGATCATTTAAGGTTCTATCGTGCTCATCAGATTAGAGGTGTGGAAGAGGTCTCAGAGCATAGTTACTCACGCACTTTTAGAAGGTATGGAACTGTGGGATATTTGGACATATCTCAAGTTCCAGATAAACCTGCGCTTTCTGTAACTATAATAGCTGAGGACATGAAATGTCTTTATCCCTTAACACAGAACCTAAGGCTGATGTTTGATTTAAATACAGACCCTCTACTTATTGCCAATACTTTTCAATATTCTAAGCCTCTTAATAATATGGTTAAAAGAAGCCCGGGGCTTAGGCTTTCTAGATTCTGGGACCCTTTTGAAGGGGCGGTGTACACGATATTAGGTCAGCTAGTATCTTTAGCCCAGGCTAGAAAAATGATAGGAAGACTCGTGGAGAATTATGGAGAAACCATTATAAACCCTATGACTGGTGAAGATACAAAACTATTTCCTACTCCAAAATTACTTTCAAATGCTAAAATTAACGAAATAGGTACAACGAAAATTCGTGCAAAGGCTATTAATGATCTCTCAGAGAAGGTTTTAGATGGCTCTATAATTTTTGATTCTGCAAGAGATAACAATATGTTGAGAAAAACCCTTCTCTCTATAAAAGGCGTAGGACCATGGACGGCAGATTATATTGCTCTTAGAGCATTGGGTGAACCCGATGTGTTTCCTGCCCAAGACCTAATACTTAAACGCAGTCTTGGAGAGTATCCGGATATAAAGCTCGAGGACTCAGCGCCATATAGATCCTATTTAGCAGCACATTTGTGGCATGAACACAGTCAAAATAATTTGAACAAGGAGGCAGCTAAATGAAATATTGTTACACTGTAATTAAAAGCCCAGTTGGTGATATCATTTTGGTGGCTGATAAAGAGAGTCTTTGCGCCATCTACTGGCCAAACCAAAAACCTGATAATAAAAAATTCCCAGATCTACAAAAGAAAGATGGAACCAAGGTTCTTAGGTCTGCGGTTAAGCAATTGAACTCCTATTTCGCAGGTAAAACTAAGAAGTTTGATATTCCTCTTAGGCCTGTTGGTACAGATTTTCAAGAACAGGTTTGGAAAGCGCTTAGGTCAATAAGCTATGGGAAAACGGTTTCTTATGGTGATATTGCTAAGAAAATCGGGAATCCCAAAGCGGTAAGAGCTGTTGGAGCCGCTATCGGAAAAAACCCGCTTTCCATTATTGTTCCCTGTCACAGGGTAATTGGATCCAATGGTAAGCTCACAGGATTTGCGGGTGGTCTTGGAACCAAAGAGTTCCTTCTTAATCTTGAGAACCAAGCCGCTAAGTAACAATAGCTTTATTTATTGAAGAAGTTAGTTTTGACTGTAGCCTAAACATTACTATGAAAGAAAAACCCTTTAGCCAGGCATCAGAAAATAATAAAGCCCCCATACTAGAAATATTAAAAGGTGCTTTTGAAAATACTAAAACTGTATTAGAAATTGGTAGCGGCACAGGTCAGCATGCTGTGCACTTGGCTTCAAACCTTTCTCATCTTAAATGGCAGCCTACAGATAGAGAAATTGAGTTCTCAGGCATTACACTTTGGCTTGATGAGGCGGGGCTTGCAAACGTTTATGAGCCGCTAGTGTTAGATGTGAACAATTTGCCCTGGAGGCTTGGTGAGTTTGATGCTGTTTTCACGGCAAACACTCTTCATATAATGTCTAAGGCAGACATAGAAAACATGTTTCTAGGCATATCACAAATATTAACTGGCACCGGCAAACTTTGTGTTTATGGTCCATTTAACTACGATGGAAAATACACAAGTGAGAGTAACGAGAGGTTTGATGGGTGGCTTTATAAGCAGAATCCACAAAGTGCTATTAGAGACTTCGAGTGGGTAAATTCTCTTGCTGAGAACATTGGACTCACTTTAATTCACGATCACACCATGCCTGCAAATAATCGGCTATTAGAGTGGATTAGGCAAAGCTAATTAATCTTGAGATTCTAGCACTTTGCCCGCAGAGAAAACTGCAGAATATGTCATTGAGAATGCTACAAGGCCAGCAAAGACGGCCACAATAGGTATTACTGTTGATACCGACAATGTAGCATAGGTGGGAAATAGGGCCCTAAGAATAATTGCCAATCCCATAACTAATAGAAATGCAATTAGTGCACGAGATAAGGCTTTTCTGATTGCAATTTTGATCCATGGTTTTTTTTTCTGTTTTCCTGATGTTTGAGCCCTACTCTTCGATACTTCTTTAATTGTAGCTATAAAAGTTGCTATTGTTACCAAGAAACTAATAATCAGAGACCTCGGGATAAGAGCTCCTATTAACGAGTGGTTCCATATTTCTGCAACTGACGCAAATAGCGGAACTTCACCTTTGCCTCTAAGTGCAAAATATACAATTATTAAATTTAAGGCTCCTGCAACCACAGAGCTCAGAACTGCACGTCTGACTGCAAAGGATCTTAGATTATTTGCCATCATGGATATGTTATTATGAACAGAGATTTTTTACAATTAATATTATAGGTATAAAGTGAAAAAACATCCCAGACATCCTGATGAAATTACTGCAAAATGGTTCACCGAGGTATTAAAAGAAGCTGGACTCATTGTGAATTCCAATGTGGTATCTATAAAAAAGGAGCAAATTGCTCAGGGAAAGGCCTGGCTTAGTACAATTTTAAGAGTTGAAGTTGAGTATGATTCCCCAATAGATAGTGCACCCAATTCTTTTGTGCTCAAATTGCTATCTGAATCCCGCTCAAGTCGTGACTTCAGTTATGAACGGCAAGCATACGAGCGCGAAATTAACTTTTATAACGAAGTTGCTGACACGATTCCAATTCATCTTCCAAAATTGTTTTATTCAGTAACTGGACCTGACTGTAATTTGTTGTTAATGGAAGACTTAAGCAATCTTACTGCTGGCGACCAGATCCGAGGAATGAACTACGAGCAAGTATTAATAACCCTTGAATCACTTGCTAAGGTCCATAGTACTTATTGGACTAATCCTATCTTAGATTCTTTTAACTGGATGCCTTGTACTAACAATATAGATGTGGATTATGACGAAAACTGGGATTCGTTTGTGGAGTTATGCGGAGATTTTATTGACCCAGAAGGTCTTAGGATTGGTGAGAAATTGAGAACCCGTATCCCGTGGTTGTTAGAAGAAATTTCTAAGAGACCCAAGACCTTAGTTCATGATGATATGAAGGTCGACAACTTGCTCTTTGGAAATGCTGGCACAAATGAGGAAGTCGTGATCCTGGATTGGCAATTTGCAATTCGTGGTATGGGGGCCATTGATGTGGCAAGATTGATAGGCGGCAGTATGTTTCCAAGGGAGCGGGAAGGGCACCATTTTGAAGCCCTTAGATACTGGCACGATAAACTTCTTGATAACGGGGTGGAGAACTATAATTGGGAAGAAGCTCAAAGGGATTATAAATTGGGTGCGTTATCATGTTTAACTTTCCCCGTACACTTCCATAAAGGAATAACTAGAGCCCACGGAAGAGCCCTGGAATATATAAAAATTCTCTATAGTGGACTATTTCTTTTTGCTCTAGCGATTGATGCAGACTCTATTTTGTCTTAGTTCTTTGAGGTTACGGCAAATAAAACCTTTTATTGTTTAATTCTTTTTAATACCTCATACATTATTTATACGGAACTACTCTATTTCAACAAATAATAATATCAATAACATTGACTTTATATTCTGGATGCAAGTATAATCTTTATAGACCGAACGGTTAAAAATGAAGGGATGGGGAGGAGATTCAGGATGAGTAGATTTTCTAGATGGGTATTGGGTAATAGCTATATAGTTTTAACAGCTCCGTTTATGTTTCTTTTGTTGGTTGCTTTTCCAATGGAATTCTCTAGTGCTCAAGAAGATGGGGTTACAATTAAGGTTTGTAGACCTAGCTCTGCTGTAGTTATTGCAACTGATGGTGGAGTGGTTGACTTATCGGCTCTTGACGAGTCTGGGGTAGCAAGAGTATCAGGGGCTAAAGGAACTACTGAGAATGTAATAAGTGAGCTTAAGAAAGAATGTGGATTTACATCCTTTGTTCTTCTTGAAGGTGCCGGATCACAGGCGTCTGATGGAACAAGTGCTGTAAGCTTAAGAGCTTCGGACAAATACATAGATCCTACAACAGAAGCAATTCTTGACGCATGCAATTATAGTGTCGCAATCGTGGAGGTCCAAAAAGAGGATGTTTGTACTGGAGTTAGTGTTCCGGTGTGCACAGGAGACAAAAAAGCATCTCCTTGGCTAGAACGAGATGAACAAAATAGAGAATACTTATGGTATCGCTTAGGAGCAGCCAGCCCATGGCTAGAAAAGGATGATCGTGGTTTTGTTTGGAGTGATTTACGAGCCAGTCCTTGGTTGGAATTAGATGCGAGCCCATGGCTGGAATTAGAAGCATCTCCTTGGCTTGAGAAGGAAGGGGAATTGTGTGTAGATGATAAAGGTTATCTATGGAGCAACTTAAACGGCTATCTGTGGAGCAATTTAAACGGCTATCTGTGGAGCAACTTAAATGGTTATCTATGGAGTAATTTAAACGGTTATCTCTGGAGTAACTTGAACGGTTATCTTTGGAGTAATGGAAGGGGCTATCTATGGAGCAACTAAGCTAGATTTTACTTACACTAAAATAATCAATGAAACCAAGAGCCTCTTTCTAAAACAACTTAGGAAGAGGCTTTCTTCTATCCGGCTTCTGGACTTGGCTCTTCGAGGCTCTGGCTTAAAAAACTCTACTTGTTAAAAATTCCAGCTGTATAATATCATTTAAGAAAAAGATCTGAAAACTAACGAGGTATCAATGAAAATTTTAGTAGTGGGTGCAACAGGGGCGACAGGGCAACATGTTGTTAGCCAGCTTTTAGAGCGCGGTCATGATGTTAAAGTAATTGTACGTACAACCGAAAGACTCCCGGAAGAGATCCGCAATCACAGTAATATTTCCATTATCAAAGGTACAGTCTTAGATATGGCTGATGCTGATATCGTGCAGTATATTCAAGGCTGTGATGCTATAGCATCATGTTTGGGGCATACCTTGAGTTTCCAAGGAGTTTTTGGCCATCCCAGAGGATTAGTAACTGAGTCAGTCAGTCGCCTGTGTGAGGCTGTCCAAGCCAACGCTCCGGAAAAACCAATCAAGTTCATCTTAATGAATAGTGCCGGGTGCCGAAATCAAGATATACCGGAAAGCATTTCATTTGGCCAATATTGTGTGGTGGGTTTACTCCGTCTTTTACTGCCCCCTCATGCCGATAATGAAAATGCTTCAGATTATCTTAGAAAAGCAATTGGACCTGGTCATCCATCCATCCAATGGGCAGTGGTACGCCCCGACAATTTAATTGATGAAAGCTCAGTTAGCCCTTATACGGTTTATACCTCCCCAACGCGAAGCGCCATTTTCAATGCGGGTACAACCAGCCGAATAAACGTGGCACATTTTATGGCAGATCTCATAACAGATTCTGCTATATGGGCTGAGTGGAAGGGGCAAATGCCGGTGATATATAATGCCCCGAATGATCATAGTGCAGGATAAACACCCTATTGTAAATTAATACACAAACTACATAGGGAAAGTGGCGCTCCCGGAGACGATTGGGATCAAGTGAGCAATCGGATGCCGGTGCATAGAATGTAACTTGGAACTTGCTTGGGAAAGTGGCGCGCCCGGAGGGAGTCGAACCCCCAACCTCTTGATCCGTAGTCAAGTACTCTATCCAGTTGAGCTACGGGCGCACACTGGGCTAATTAGTTTACTGATAATCACCATCACATCAATATACACTTCTTAAATAAGCACAATATTCCCTATTGCGTAGTCGACCAATTCATATATCATATAGTCCAAATTATGAATAGCCTTGAAACCAAACTAGACATGCAGGTAATAGCTTATCTAAGCAGAGTTGAGGATATGCCAGAGGTAAAAGCTCTACTCTCAGGTGATATTTCTAAGGAAATTTATATTAAGTTCCTAAAGACTTTTTATGTGTTGGAAGACATCAGTCAAAGAGCTGTAAACTTGGCGAGTAAAATGACTCGAGACGCTCACCCTTATTTAAGCAAAAGATTCGATGTTTGTGCAAAGGGGGAGCTCGGTCACGCGGAGATTGCCCTTGAAGACCTAGAGCAGCTAGGGGTAGAGGGAGTTAATATGTCTGAGATACCTGAAGCCTCAGAATACGATAACTTGCTTCAGATATGTGCCCGTGATTTCCCGCTCGGTGTTCTAGGGCATTCGTATCTCTTTGAAAACGCATCTGGGGCTATGTTCCCTAAGCAAAACCCACTTGAGTTCCCATCTAAATTTGTAGATATTCATGCAAAAGAGGACCCCGGACATTCTCTCGCGATTAAAAGGACCATTAGGCATATCGAGAGCGACTTAAGTGAGGACGATCAAACCAATATACTATCTTTCGCTAATAAAAGCGGAGATTATCTATTAAAGCTTTTTAAAACCATCTCAAGCTAAGTTCATTAGATAGTTCTATATTTGTTAGAGTTTTATGGATATCTGTGTCTATAATATTGTAGAAGTGCGTTTTGTTGAGATGCTAGTGCTGGCGGATACCATTGCTAAATGTATATATCTAGAATGTGTCTTGGGATGCTAGTGCTGGCGGAGAGGGAGGGATTCGAACCCTCGAAGGAGAATAACCCCCTTACTCGCTTAGCAGGCGAGCGCCTTCGACCACTCGGCCACCTCTCCGTATGTAATAAAACTCTGTGAGGGGATTGATTATACCAGTATGAGAAAAGAATATCTAACTTTGCTCTAATTTTAATCTGGAATATAAATTTTGGTTGGGATGAAAAACATATCCCACCTTGCTAAAGACCCCGTAATTTATACAATTAATATTGCGCGAGGTGGGATATGTTCACACTTCAGGAGGCTTGCTTTAACTCAAAATATGTAGCAGCGTTTCCGGGTTCGGGCACTATCAGTCCCTCTTGTTTTAAACCTTCCAAGTGGAGCTTGACTGCCCCCGTCATAAGTTCCTTAGTTTCTTCGACTGTATCGCCTACTACGACGCATCCGGGTAAGTCTGGGCTATATGCGGAGTAGCAGTTAGAAGACTCTTCGATGGTAAACTCATAATGGTCCTTTCCTATTATTTCTTCTGTTTCAAAACACTGATTTATTGAATGGAATAGGGCACCTTCACCTAGCTCCTTATCCATCCTGCAATTTATAGTAAGCCGGCTCTTTTTGCTTCTTAGTTTGAATTGTCTGTGGCATCCGCAAATCCTAACTAGATACCAGCCTTTATTCTCAACTAAAAATTTTATCATCTCTCTAACTCTCATTGTGCCATCCTCTCTTTGAGTGTGTCTCCACTTTGCCCGTCTTATCTATTCTTTTTCGTACATTAATACATTGTCATATTGTGGCCCAGTCATATGCTCATCCAGAAAATTTGATAGGGCTTCTTCAATTATCTTTGACTGACTAGTTCTGCTCATAAATGAATACAGGCGTAGCCTCTCATATAGAAGAGAGGGGATATATAGTGAGCCTCTATGCATTTTATTCGGGTTAGCTCTTTGTTGTATGGTTCTTTCAGTCACAAATTATTTATAACATCATTACGTAATGATGTCAACCCACTTTAATGTGAAGATTCCAAGAGGAACCTAACTGCCTGTAATTATTACGAATTATTAGCGCAGCTAATATCGGTTGAAATCAGTATTTTTTCGGCAATTGTGCTATATGGCGCAATTGTGTTAAGGGAATAGGAATCTAGCTGTAGATAATTCAATAATTCAGGGGAGTTACGCTGTTTTGGAAGGTGTTTTGATGATTATCTTAATTTCTTAATGAGATCGATTGATTAAATCCATCTCCGGACGCGGTTTTTGTATTCTAAATACTCATCACCAAATTTCCTCTCAAGATATGCTTCTTCTCTCTCAATCACACCTTTTTGCATCGCTATTATAAAGAGTGGTATTACTAGTGCGATCCAAAGTGCATTAAATAGCAATGCGAATGCAACGAGTAGAATAACCATAGAGAGGTACATTGGGTTTCTACTATATGAGTAAACGCTGATAGTCACGATTGAGTTTGTAGGCTTTCTTACGTCGACATTGGTACCCGATTTGATCATATAAAAGAATGCAAGCCCAGCAGTAAGAGCTGCATATACAAAAAATATGGCTGAAATAATTGTACTTAGAGGTTTTTCAAGTACGGAGATCGGATAATAGAGGTTTAAGAAATAGCCCAAAATTAAAAAACAAAGAAAAATAATTGGAGGTGGAGCTATAACTCCAGGGTTGTCATTGTTTGCCATAACCCTAGTAAAGTTACCTCATTATCTCCCTCATGTCTTGAGTCTGTGTAGTCCCCTGTGGTATATATATTTTACTTCTCATAGTTCTATGTGTAAATTGAGAATAGACATACATCTTTGCTTAGGGAGAAGAAAATTGGCTGATAGAAAAATAAATATTGTAGCAATTCTAGGCAGTGTGAGGCCAAATAACTACACGGCCATGGCCCTTAATTTGGTGCTGGATGAACTTAGTAAACATAACGGTGTAAGTGTTGAACTTTTTGACCCGGCAGAGCTGCATCTCTACTCGCCAGGGCTTGGGGGAGATTCCCCTGATCCTGTACGAATGAGAGAGGCTGTTGAAAACTCCACAGGCATTATACTCGCCACTCCTGAGTACCACGGGTCATTCTCAAGTGTTATGAAACTTGCAATAGAAAACCTTGGCTTCCCTTCTGTAATGTCAGGCAAGCCGGTTGCCTTGCTCGGAGTTGCAGCGGGTGCGATAGGTGCTATTAAATCTCTTGAGAGCTTGCGTGGTGTTTGCTCCCACATTGGTTCTATTGTGCTTCCGGGCCCAGTATCTGTTGCAAATTGCAGAGAGGTTTTTAACGAGGATGGCTCTTGCAATGATGACAGGACAGAGGCCCGTATACGTAGCTTGGCTACTAATATGATGCATTACATAGAGGATAACATCTGCCCTAAAGTCTCACTTGAGGCAATGGTTAGAGGAGAAGACCTCCCAAGTTGTGATAGGTAGGTTTTATTGGCTACTTATCTGTTGGTAAGTTTGCCTTATCCCATGCAACAAACCCGCCTTCAATCATATATATATCCTCGAATCCTATTTCTGCCATTATTTCAGAAGCTGATGTGCTTCTTCTTCCTGAGCGGCAATAAGTGACATAGGTCTTATTCCTATTCAGCTTACTTACTTTCTTCTTGAAATCGGCAGATTTATAGTCAATATTCGTAGCATTAGAAATATGGCCGGAATTAAATTCTTCTGTGGTTCTTACATCCAAGATTATAAAGTCAGAGTTGTTTTTGTTTTTATCTATCAAAGTGGTTGCTTGCTCAACAGTAATAATCTTTATTTCAGTTGAACTATTATCTTCTGCGATTATAGGGTCTGTGATTATTAACGAGCTGAGTAACAAAAGGATTATGGATCTTAGATAAAGTTTTTTATTCATAGTGGCCTCCTAAATAAGATTATTCTTGTATAAATTAGCATGCTGTAGATCACCTCTATACATGAGATAGTATAGTGTTTTCCACCGATTTTGAGAATTTTTCATGAACAGTGTCTTCCTTCGCTACATACTTACCCTATCAAAAATACAGTGATTACCCGATTGAAATAAAAATAGTTATTTAAGATAATAATTTAGTAGAGGGGCGAGCCATGTTTGCAGATGTGGCGCAAGAAATCAAGATATACAAGATATAGAGGTAAATAAAAAAAAGAGGTGAATAAAGATAGGGGACTAACGATGAGACTATAGGGCGTGGAGCAGATGTTTCTTGCTGATACGGGTTTGTCTGGATTCGTAGGGAGTTTCTCGATGAAACTGAATCAGAGATTTATATTTCATAAGCTCTAACAAAAAGCTAATAGCTATGAATGACCAAACTGAACGTTATGTTAAAGTGCAAGTATTCAGATTTAAAGGAGATGGTGATCTAATGGAACTAGCCAAATTCGAGCCCCTTGATACTATTTTGATTCCTAAACAACTACACCAAGAGGGGTTTGTTGTTATTTATAATAAGGGTGATTCAATGGAAAAACTCATAATGGATGGAGCCAGTGTGGTTATAGATACAACTAGTTGTAACATTATCTCAGGCTCCATATATGCGCTCAGTATACCTTGGGAGGGATGTATATTGAGAGAATGCCATTCAGAACCTAATGGAGTTTTACTCAGGCCTTACAATAGAAATTATCCTGTATCTACTATAAATTGGGAAGAGTTTGACCCTAATATGGTTTTAGGAAGAGTTTTTTGCAGTTTGATGAATGTTTTTAGGTAGTTCGGGGAGCAGCTATAGACAAACCTCGGCAGATAGATAGTTTCCAAGAGAAGTAAGCAGGAGGCATGGTATGGAGGCAAAATATAAGCAGTTTATAGATCAAGATATAGACTTTGATTTTAGGAAAACCTCTTGGGGAATGACAAGATCAGATGTGAAGATGTCAGAAAAGACTTATCCCATAAGTGAGAACGAAACTCACATTACTTATGACGATACCTATATGAATTTGCAAGCTACTGTGGGTTTCCATTTCTTGGATGATTCACTCATAGAAGCAGGTTATGCATTTCGTGAGTATTATCCAGACCAAGCTCAATATATAAATGCATATGAAAGAGTAAAGCTAATGCTTAGTCAGGTTTATGGTACACCTGCAATGCAAAGAGATTATGGTAATGCTTGTGAGGAAACTTGTTGTTGTCTTGAAACCGGCTCTGATCAGAATGCCGAGATGTGCATTGTTGAGTGGTTGACAGAGAGATCAATAATTAGACTCTTATTCATCAGTGATGAATCCTCTACCGAGTTTGGAATACTCCACCTTTCAAGAAAACAGGATAATAATCTTAGGAACTCTATATCTTAGAGAGATTGCCTAAATTATTGATTCAAATTACTCCTATTATTGTTTATAGTGTTAATAAAAGTTTCCTAACATAGTTTCAACACATTAATTAGGGTAGGGCCAAATGAAAAAGATAGTTTCAACCACCACACTAATTATCTTGTTCTTTTCTTCACTGACTATTTATGCCGATACAAAACCCAAAGACGTTTATGGGTGGGATAATCTGCGCTGGGGTATGACAGGGCAAGAAGTGCAAAATATACTCGGAAAAGAAGTTAAGGAAAGAAAAATCAGGCACGACGAAAAGGACAAAATGTATTCTGGCCTTGAGCTGAGAGGCATCAAGATGGGGGAAACTACTTTAAGAGCTAGTATTTGGATGGCAGCTGATACCGATAAACTTACAAGGATCGTTTTTATCCCTCAAGGACAACCCGATCAGTACGAGTGGGCTGAAACTTTTATCAGTCTCGAACATTATTTGGTAGAAAAGTATGGTTATCCGGATATCGAAGAGACTTCTAATGATCCTGGAACCTCTGCTGACAGAAAATGGATATTCCCCTCAACTGAAATTGAACTGTCTTACTTAAATATTGGAGAGTCAGAACTTCTGCTTCTTGTTTTCTCTCAAGTTGATAATTCAACACATCAATAACACAATATGTGTTCTCTTTATCAGTTAATTAGCCCTTTATATATTTATTTGTCATCTCGAAATATCACCGTATAGTTTTTGTTAGGTGGAGATTCTCTAGAGATAATTCCCTTACCAGAGAGAAGCGAGGATCTAGCTGAAAATAGCTAGATGGGTCGCAGTATATTGGGCGTTTTTTTTAAGATGTGAAATGCCCTAATGGCGGAGCTGTGTATTTCATAGCTAGAGGAAGAATATTAACTAAATTTCCGTGGAGGGAAATTTGTCATGAGATTCCAAAAAAATATGTTCTTGTTGTACCTTTTTTGTTTAGTTTTGCTTGCTTTTCTTATTGCCCCTGTTTTACCTACAGCCAATGCTCAATTACCTGAATGTACATGTTCTAACTCTCAAGTGAGTACATGTGCAGACGGCTTTAGGGTTAATTTTCTAGGCCAGGTCGGTAATACATTTACATATAGTGTCTGTAACGAGGCTAACAATCCACAATCGGATTGTATTCCTCCAATGGCTTTGAGCCATGCAGACATTCTTATTACAAACCCAGGTTGTATAGCTGATCCGGATACAGATATTACTACTACTATAATAGGTACGGATGGCCAAACCATGCGTGCATGTGATGCTCCTTCTGATAAAGATAAGTCTTGCGGTGTTGAGAACTTAAGTGAGCTATTGATAAAGTGTGATAATACAGACGGTATCTTTGAGCCTGGTCCCGGACAATGCGTTACGATTGAAATGGAAATTGATGCACCGGGCATTACAGTAGGACCGTCTCTTGCTTTAAACAAAGCAGGTAATGAATGTGGTCAGGGTTGTTTGTTGGGGCCATCATGTGTTGAATGCCAACAACCAACAAACTCATGTGATGTAACCGTTACAAAAGAGCTTAATGGTAGTGAGGGACCAGCAAGTTTTGATTTCTTCGTGGACTTTGTAAATAATCCTCCGGTTGATTTCACACAAACTCTAACTCCACCTAGTACACCTTCATTTATGTTCCAAATAGAAGAAGGAAATCAGACAACTATAACAGAGACAATGGTACCTCCGGGCTGGACGCTGGATAGCGCTAGTTGCGACAATACAAATATATGCGCAAGTGACGGTAATGGAGGCATTGTTTGTAGATGTCCAGATGGTGGAGGAGAGACTGCGGTTTGTACTTTCACAAACTCTCCGCCTGTCGTTCCTCAGACATGTGATATAGAGATTGCAAAGATAACTGACCCCGCTGATTCACCAGAGTTGTTTAATTTCACCTCAAATCAAGTTGACCCGTTTATGCTTCAAGGTGGAGGGAAAGCGCAACTAATTAGCGATATTGACTTAGGTGTGCTGGTTGTTGTAGATGAAGAACTGCCAAATAATTGGTTTCTTACCTCTATAGAATGTGAAGGAGGAAATCAGAGCCAGTTCCAGATTGATGTAGAGGGAGATCAGTTAGTTCGAATAACGTGTGATGAATCAGCTCCTGATACGGTGAGAAAATGTACATTCTCGAACAAATTTGTAAATATACCTATTGGTGTAGGTTGCTGTATAGAAAATAACCAATGTACAAATGGTGTAACAGAGAATCAATGTTCTGGCACTTTTGATTTAAGCCAAGTGTGTGGAGAGGGTCTTTGTGTAGCAGACGATCCAACTGGATGCTGTGTAGAGAATGATCAATGTACAAATTCCGTTCCTCAGAGTGAATGTTCAGGAACATTTGAACAAGATGGACTCTGTGGGCAGGGTTTGTGTGATCCACAACCTGTCGAGCCTATAGGATGCTGTTTGCAGGATGATCAATGCACAGATTCTGTACCCCAGAATCAATGCAACGGCATATTTGGTCCAAATACGCCATGCGGTCAGGGCCAGTGTGTGATATCGCCAGTTGATCCTGTCGGTTGCTGTGTAGAAAATGATCAGTGCATGAACTCGGTGTTGGAGAGTGAATGTAATGGAACATTCGGTGAAGACACTTCCTGCGGGGAGGGTGCATGTTTTGGACCAAACGAAAATGGATGCTGCGTTGAAGGTGACATTTGTTTAGATAACGTAAGTTGGCCAGACTGCAGGGGAATCTTTGACGAAAATACCGTATGTGGAGAAGGTGAGTGTGCAGTACCTGATAGTGGGTGCTGTTTCCTTAATCCGGATGATGAAAATGTTGCCCTAGCAAATAGAGCAGTTGATCCAAATAAGTGTGTAGTGACAACTTCTAGTTTGTGTAATCTAGAAGGTGGCGCTTTCCAGGGAGAAGGTACATCTTGTGTTGAGTTCCCTGTGGAATGTGAAGAAGATTATCCTGTTAGTGTTCCAACGTTCAGTCAGTGGGGTATGATCGCTGTTGCTGGGTTGTTAGGAATTTACAGTCTGATGATTATCAGAAGACGTCAGAAAAATAATTTGAGTTAAAGAAAAATTGTTTTAAACCACAAAGGCCCCTTAATTCATATGGGGCCTTTTTTATTTCTGACCTTATATAGGCCCATCCATAATAAGTGATTTCTTGACAGCTATTCGACAGTTTCTAAGATAAATAATCGATTATATCTTTATTTGTCGCGCCATCTCTATAGCCGTATACTTTTTAATAGTGGTGGAGGTTCTTTTGAAAAAAAGTTCCACCTTAATTAGAGAGCCGAGGCTAAGTTGTTTATGGTTATATTTTTGTATAGATATGTACAGTCTATAGGTTATTATGATTTATTCGTATAAGTACTCTTAGCCTTAACGACTAGGGGAAAATGTTGTTATAAATTTCCGTGGAGGGAAATGTGTCATGAGATTCCAAATAAGCAAGTACTTGTTTGTCTTTTTTCTATTAATTTTCGGTTTGTTATTAGTTCCGAGTATTGAACCTGCCAATGCTCAAACACTAGGATGTTGTACCAATTCTGGTAACAATCAATGTCGAACAAATACACCCTGTGGACCAGGAGCTGGGGCGACATGTCAAGTTACAGAAGATACATGCCGTAACGCTCCGGGAAACGAAGGCGGCAACATTGCTAATAATTGGATAGAGGGAGAAACCTGTCTTATTACTGGAATGCAAAGGCAATGCGGTGATAATGGCACAGATTGTTGCTATTCGAGTGTAGTTGGATGTTGCGAACTTCCTGATGGTTCATTAATGCAAGAAACCGAATTGCAGTGTGCAATTGATGGAGGTACTTATTTAAATGAAGGATCATGTCCAGCAACAGGCTGCTGTCAGGTGGCAGATCAGTGTACTGACGCCGTAACTCAAGCAGAATGTACTAGTCTACAAGGTATATATGGCGGCGATGATGTACAGTGTGGAACAGGATTATGTGTTCCTCCACCAGCAACCGGATGCTGTCAGGTAGGAGATATGTGTACCCCTGATTTAACTGAGGATGAATGTGCAGCCCAGGGAGGAACCTACGGCGGCGACGATGTGCCATGCGGACAGGGTAGTTGTGTAGCCCCAACGGGTTGTTGTCAGGTAGCGGATATGTGTACTGATGCTCTAACTCAGACAGAATGTACAGCCCAGGGCGGAACCTACGGCGGCGACGATGTGCCATGCGGACAGGGTAGTTGTGTAGCACCAACAGGATGTTGTCAGGTAGGAGAGATGTGTAGTGACACAACTCAGACAGAATGTACAGAGGGACAAGGGATTTTTGGCGGTGTTGGTGTGCAATGCGGAACAGACCCATGTGTTCCACCAACCGGATGCTGTGTTGTAGACAACGAATGTCGTGAACCTGTGCTTCAGAGCGATTGTAGTGGAACCTTTGATGCTGATACGGTATGTGGAGAGGGTCTTTGTGTTGTAGACCCTATCGGATGCTGTGTAGAGAATGATCAATGTACAAATTCCGTTCCTCAGAGTGAATGTTCAGGAACATTTGAACAAGATGGACTCTGCGGGCAGGGTTTGTGTGATCCAGAACCTGTCGAGCCTATAGGATGCTGTGTGCAGGATAATCAATGCACGGATTCTGTACCGCTGAATCAATGCGATGGTATCTTTGATCCAAATACACCATGTGGCCAGGGACTATGTACAGTAGAGCCAGAGGGATGTTGCGTTTGTGGCGAGAGTGAATGTTCTATTACTACTGAGGCAGAATGTAGTGATATGGACTGTACATATCAGGGTGACGACACCGTATGTGATGGAATAGATGAATGCTCAGATGTTCCTGGGTGCTGTTTCCTAGATGCAAATGGCGCAGACGCTGCTCTTGCAAATAGACAAATTGATCCAAACAAGTGTATAGAAACCACTGCTACAATTTGTAATCTTGATGGCGGGGATTTCCAAGGCGTTGGAACTTCTTGTCTGAATGATTTTCCACAAGAGTGCTCTTTCCCTACAAAAGATATTCCTACTATGAGCCAATGGGGACTGATTGCTATGGCGGGACTGTTGGGAATTTTCAGCCTTATGATTATCATGAGGCGTCAAAAATATAATTTGAGTTAATATAAAAAATAGATTGATACACTAAAGGCTCCTTCTTATATTAAGGGGCCTTTTTTATATATAAACCATAATGTCTTATGATATTTCCTGTTATTGAGGGTATATTTATTCTCAAGCTTAAAACTATAAAGGAGTAAATAGATGAAAAATTCATTGTTAACAATTATTACGGTAGCTGTAATATTGAGTGTATTGCTTAGTGCATGGGCACTTGTTGAGCGCTCAGATATGAAAACTCAGATTGCGGTTATGAAAACACAATTGGACACCCAAATTGAGAAAATGCAAACTGTTGAAGCTGATGTGAAACAGATAAAGTCAGCACCTGGTCAGCCTGCACGTCCAGCTGCACCAACACCAAGCGTTGTTAAGGGAGTAAGAATAGATGATGATCCTATAAAAGGAGATGCAAAAGCTCCTATTACTATTGTTGAATTCAGCGACTTTGAATGCCCATTCTGTAAAAGATCAAACGATCAAGTAATAAGTAAAATTGATGAAGAGTATATAAAAACTGGAAAAGTGAAATTAGTTTTTAGAGATTTTCCATTGGGGTTTCATAAACAGGCAATACCTGCGGCAGTAGCTGCTAATTGTGCAGGAGAGCAGGGTAAGTATTGGGAGGTTCATGACTTCTTATTTCAAAGTAGAAATAACGTAAATCAAGCTGCCGTTCTAAATGCAGCTGAATCTTTGGGGCTTGATAAAGCTAAATTGCAAGCATGTATGAGTGACCCATCTAAAGTAGCTGAAGTTAATAAGGACATGGAAGAAGGTAAAAAATATGGAGTAAGAGGAACTCCTAGCTATTTCATAGGCAAAACAACTGATAATGGCGAGATAGAAGGCACGTTTATCAGAGGAGCTCAGCCGTATCCAGTATTTGAAGAACAGATTGAGGAGCATTTAAAGAGCGTTAATTAATAGGATGTAAAAACTTAAAATGAATACTGATAAGCCCCAGTGATCCAAACGATCTCTGGGGCTTTTTTATAGCTTATAACCTTTATATTGCTTTAGGTGTTTTTGTTTGGAACTTGCACACCAAACACGTTTATATAGTCCTCGTTGGGATCTGAAATGCTTTGTTTTCTTTTAGCTACTAACAAAGGTGCATTTTGCTCCTCCCCTATGTTAGAAACATCATGAGAAATATATATTCTCTTCATATCAGTCTCTGAGCTGCTTTCCTGAACTTTTCCCTCATTCTCTACTGCCGATATAGTCTCCTTCAGAACAGGTACCTCATAAAGCGTCAATGAGGCTGAAAAGATGCTAAGAACTGATGAAATTAAAACAGTGATATTTAGCAGTGATTTCACCAATATCACCTCCTTTTTGTATTTCCTCTATCCTTCTTATAGTTGTAAAACAACGAATAATAACACTGCAACATAGTGCAATTAGGGTGCCAATATATAAATTCTCAATAGATTGGGTGACATAGCCCGATCAGTGGAGCTCCCAATTCTTCAAATTGTGCAATATGCACAGTATTGAGTTGGTTATATCCCACAAAAATTCATATATGTCTTCTCAAGCAATCTAGTTCAACTCTCTAACAAACTAGAATTATTAGACATTTTGTTTTTCTCGTATTATGGCATGATCGTTGCACTTATGTATGAATGTCGGCTGGAAAAATTAGTGGCCGTCAAATAAATATCAGGAGGTAATAGAAATGAGAACATCAATCCTTTCTATCCTAATTGCATTAACAGTAGTTATAGCTGGTCCACTTGCATTTGCAGGGCAGGACGAAATTACAGAGCAGGAAACTGTGAGTACCGAAACTATTAGTGAAACTGTTGATTCTGTTGAAGTACCAGAAGTGGCTGATGCCGAAGAGACTAAAGAAGACTGCACAAACAACACTGATGATGATGGTGACTCAAGAATAGACTGTGAAGATACAGACTGCGCTGATGATCCAGGTTGCAAGGGCGGTTATTAGTTTAGAAGTTCTGCCCAGATAAGCGGGCTTAAGAAAAGCAAAAGAACATATTTTTGAAGGACGACAGTCCTTCTCCTCCACCATCCTAATGCCCCGGATTACTATAAAAGAATCCGGGGCATTTCCTAATTACTGTTTTTGGTTTGTTATCTAATTAGGTTGAAATATTTATTGAAAGGACTTTATATGGGTTCCCTCCTACAAGAAGAAAACCAAATTTTTTAATAGTTGTGTAGCGAATTAACCAAACTAGTTTCCAAAGGAGAAGGTAAATGCAAATAAGATTAAATGTTTTAATGCCAATAGGCATTTTTGTAGTGTTTTTAGTAGTCGTAGCTTCTTCATCACAGTCGTTTGCACAAAACGAATCAGATCAAGAGTCTATTTCTGTTCAGCGTCAGATCAACTTCCCGGAAAATAGACGTGACAGAAATAGGAGACCAAGGGGTGGAGATGAATCGGTCAGAACTATAGATGGAAGTAATAACAACCGTAATGACGAGGAAATGGGAGCAGCTCATACTGATCTTCTAAGGTTGGTAGCTCCTGACTACAGCGATGGCATCTCATCGCTAGCAGGAGGGCAGAGACCTAGTGCTAGGGCAGTTAGTAATGCAGTGGTATCGCAAGAGGAATCAATTCTTAATACGCTTGGTGCAAGTGATTATCTTTGGCAATGGGGTCAGTTCTTAGATCATGACATTGACCTCACAGAGGGAACAGACCCTGCTGAAGCAGCCGATATTGATGTCCCTTTGGGTGATCCATTCTTTGATCCGGAATCTACAGGAACCCAAGTAATTGGTTTTAATCGCTCTATATATAACGAATCCACTGGTACCAGTCAAGAGAATCCACGCCAACAGTTAAATGAGATTTCAGCTTGGATTGATGCATCAAATGTATACGGATCGGATGAAGAAAGGGCAAATGCGCTTCGGACCAACGATGGTACCGGAAAATTGAAAACTAGTGAAGGTAATCTTCTTCCTTTTAATACTGAAGGGCTTCCAAATGCTGGAGGTGAAGACCCATCATTATTTTTAGCAGGTGATGTAAGGGCAAATGAGCAAGTTGGTCTAACAGTAATGCATACACTGTTTGTAAGAGAGCATAACAGACTTGCTGAAAAATTAGCCCAGCAAAATCCTAGGTGGGACGGGGAACAAATATATCAAAAAGCTAGACAGATTGTAGGGGCACAGATGCAGGTAATAACTTATAAAGAATTCTTGCCTGCACTCTTAGGTGACCGCTCGCTTTCAAGATATAGGGGTTACAATCGTAGGGTGGACAGCAGTATAAGGAATCTTTTCTCAACTGCTGCATATAGGTTTGGCCACAGTGCTTTAAGCCCAGTTTTGCTACGAATTGATAGCAGTGGAAATGAGATAGCAGAAGGCAATCTATCTTTGAGCCAAGCTTTCTTTTCTCCTTTCAGGATAACAGATGAGGGGGGAATCGAGCCGTTCTTGAGAGGACTAGCCGCTCAGAGATGTCAGCGCATAGATTCTTTTATAGTTGATGATGTTCGTAATTTCCTATTTGGACCTCCTGGAGCTGGCGGTTTCGACCTTGCCTCGCTTAACATTCAAAGGGGTAGGGACCATGGATTACCCAGCTACAATGATACAAGAGAGGCCTTAGGTTTGGGAAGAGCACAAGGTTTTGAAGATGTAAGCTCTGACCCCGATATACAACAAAGATTAGCCTCTGTGTATGAAAGTGTTGATGATATTGATCTTTGGGCAGGTGGTCTATCAGAGGACCCTCTTCCCGGATCACATTTAGGAGAGCTCTTCTCAACTATAATAATAGAACAATTTGAAGCACTTAGGGATGGTGATCGTTATTGGTATGAAGAAGTGCTATCAAGAGATGAGATAAGAGATGTTGAGAGAACTAAACTTTCAGACATAATCAAAAGAAATACTGACATAGAAGACGAAATATCAGATGACGTTTTCCGTGTTAGATAAGAAGTTGCTTTATTAAAGTCACTAAAATCCCGGATTCCAAGAAAGAATCCGGGGTTTCCCTTTATTCCATATAACAATAAACTTACTGCAATACTAGATACCCTAGAGCCTAATGTTTCATGCATAGTTTGTAGATAGATGTAACAAAAGCAGTAAACTTATTTCAGATTGACAATCAGGCGGCAGTAATTACAGTTTACCGATCTCATACTAATTTTTAGGTGAATACAGAAAAAGTTGGCAAAACAGGAACAAACACACAAGTGGCTCACTCTCATTGCCATGACTGGCTCGCTCTCTATGGTCTTTATAGATCAAACAGTTGTAAGCGTGGCCCTTCCAGTCATGCAGCGTGATCTCGCGGTTTCTCAAACGGGTTTGCAGTGGATAGTAAATGCCTATGTACTTGCGCTTGCCGCAACAGTCGCACTTGGGGGCAAACTTGGAGATACGCTGGGTAGAGTGCGTGCCTTTGTCTCGGGTGTAATATTATTTGCTATAGCCTCTACAATATGCGGGTTTGCACCCAATGAATTAACCCTAGTTAGTGCCAGGGTTTTTCAGGGTATTGCCGCTGCATTGATGATTCCTTCCTCAGCTGCAATAGTTATAGATTCCTTTGATATACACGAGAGGGGAAAAGCCATGGCTATTTATGTCGGAGTAGCTCAGGCTTTTCTTGCTATTGGACCGCTCTTAGGAGGAGTGCTGACTGAATATTTGTCCTGGAGATGGGTGTTCTGGATCAATATCCCAGTTGGTGTTGTAGCAATTGTTCTTACCTATCTATCAAAACCGCTTCAGACAATTACTCAAAAGCAGTCAATACATCTGCCCTATGCGATGATGCTCATAGTTGGTCTGGTCTCCTTTGTGTTCGGAATACAGCAAGGCCATACCTTGGGATGGACATCAACGCTCACCCTTGGCGCAATATTTGGAGGATTCTTTTTATTAGTAATCTTTGCCTATATGCAAACTAAAAGTGAAAATCCCCTTATTCAAATAAAACTATTTAGTGATCCCGCATTTACTGCAGACACAATATTGCTTTTCTGTATACAGTTTGCCATGATTAGCATAGTTGTGTTTGGATCTATCTATCTTCAAAATATTCTACATTTCTCACCACTAGAAACTGGCTTTGCACTCATGCCAATTATTATAGCCGTGGTTATCATGTCTCAGGTATCAGGGAGACTCCTGGACAGAGTTGGTGTTAGGATTCCGGCTTTATTTGGTACAGCGCTTATCGTAATTGGTTATTTGCAACAGGCCATTTTCTTAACACAAGAGGACTATCTCTTGATACTACCTGGAATGATATTGCTTGGGTTGGGAATAGGGTTGGTCATGGTTTCTACAAACACCGATGCTCTTAACAGGGCCCCAAGTGAATATAGAGGACAGGCCTCAGGTGTTGTTCAAACGATTAGGCAAATGGGTGCTACCATAGGGCTTGCTTCCATCGGCGGGCTCGTGACAACTATGCTTGGTTGGGAAATATCTAAAATAATCAGTGGTTACAATGGCCATGAGCAAGTTAAAGCACTATTGTCTCAGGCAGAGCTAGGGCAGGTAGATGCAATAAAAGAGCTTATGTCTAAATATCCTGACGTACTTGATCAGTTCCATTTTTCTTTATCTAAAAGCATTGCTGCTGGCTATTACTTTGCAGGAGCAGTCTCACTAATGGCATTCTTTATAGCTCTATTTCTTATGAGCTCCGGAAAGCAGCATAAAGATGTCGGTTCATAATATAAAACTAGAAAAATGTTCTATGTAAATAATAAACCCTGAACTAAAGCCGTTAAGCCTCAATCCAGGGCTGGGATAGAGAGGTGGAAGGTATAGGATGTCGTTTTAAATATATTCAACTTAAATGGGAACGTAGCCATTTGTTATCTGGCCATTTTGTATCATTCGACCATATTTTGAAATTCTACACAGTGAATTTTTTGTTATTTCTATCATGCTATTCCTACTAAGGTGATAGTACATTGCTTCAATTTCTGTACTGTTGAGACCGATCTCTTTTCCTGTACTGTTCATATCAAACAAACCGCTACGGCTGTATTGGGCCGCTTTAAATAATTTTGTAACCTTCTTGTCGAAATGTTCTATATCTTCTATTGATCTAATCATTTTATCGCTCCTGTCTATGTAATGTATAATATAAGTATAATGATGTATAGATATTGTCAAGCTTTTTTGAAGAAAAATTTTTGTATGGCTAAATATTGCACTATATCAATGAGTTATGATTGCTTAATAGACTTATGATAAACGATATGACTATCCTTAATATAACAAGATGGCTAGACATATGCTAGACAATCTGGTTGTTGTCTTCGTGCTATAAGAGCTTTGAATATGTTTAAATAACTCCTGGACCGGTTTGTTTCCGAAATTACTTGGGTACTAAATAACTATGTTCAACTTGGTCATACTTGGGTAGAATTTTATTCATACCTAGCTAAGGTGTTCGTGCTATCCAATGATCATTTCACATAAATACAAGTTTATTTTTATAAAGACCAGAAAGACCGCAGGGTCTAGTATTCAGATATACCTTTCTGATCATTGCGGGGATGCTGATATTGTTAGCACTATAGACAGACCTGAGCGCCCTTATAACCCAAGGAATTATAGAGGACTCTACAACCCGATTCCTGAGCTTGTTGAGAAGCACTCGCCAGCCAAGATAGTAAGAACGCTCGGGCGATTCGTTACGCTTAAAAAATTCCAATCTCACATAAAAGCAAGAGAAGTCAGGGAGAGGATTCCAGGGGAAATCTGGGATAATTACTATAAATTCACTGTGGAGCGAAACCCATGGGATAAGGTGCTCTCTCATTACCATTTTGTGAGGCAACGTTATAGCAAATATGATAAAAATATTTCATTTGAAGAATATCTCGATGTGGCAGAGCTTCCTTATAACTACACAAAATATACAGATTTAGATAACAATATTATTGTTGATAGGGTCGTTAAGTACGAGACTCTTAATAAAGATCTTGGAGAGATATTTGAAGAACTTGGCGTTCCCTTTGCAGGCTCGCTAGGACCCACTGAAAAGTCCCACTACCGCAAAGACAGAAGACCTTACCAAGAGGTCTATACACCTGAGCAGAGATCAGCCGTAGCTAAGTTGTTCGATCAAGAGATTGAAATGCATGGTTATGAGTTTTGATTGGATAAGATTTACTGCCCGCAAGAAGTGCGGGTTAGGCATGTGAATACTACTTCATCGTTTAATATTCCACTAACACTTATTTCCCCATCCTGGTTAATTGCTACATCCAGTTCACCGTAGATATTGCTATTTGTGCATTCAATAGTGTTGCAGTCCATAGCCTTACAGTCGCGCTCACATTCGGGGAGTGTGTAGTCAGTTGCCAAAGCAATTTCATCCTCTAGGATCTGACCAGGAGCAACTCTGCACAAGAAAGGATCGCAAATATTAGTGAGCTCAATGGCGGGGCAATCACTAAGAGCAAGATCTTGATCACTTGAACAGTCTATTTCTAATTGTCTTGGAATTGTCTCGGAGGTAGCTGATCCGGTGATTTCGCTGTCGCAAGAACAAAGCACTATCACCGAAAGTAAAGCAAAGATGAGCCCACAACGCATGGTGCTATTATAATGAATAAAATAGTAAAAATCGAGTACTCAATTTTTTAGTTCAATAGGGGCTTATTAACCAGCTTTCTCCATCACAAACCCATTTATAAGGAGAGACTTCCAGAAATGATTTATATTTTTAAAGCCAGAGCTCTCAAGAAGCGAGATGGTTTCTTCAACGGTGATAGTATTTAAGTTCTCTCTGACATTAGTTAACATTTCTTCTATGTCTTTTTTGTCTCTTGTTTGGAGCTGAAAAGATTTCCACGCAGATAAGAACTCTTCAAACTTTTCAGGGTTTTCTTCCTTGCAAATATCTGCGATAATAAATTTGGCAGCCGGTTTTAAACGGGAAGATATGTCGATTATATAATCTTTTTTATCCTTCCCTGGTATAAAATGAGCCACCAATAACGATGTTGCTCCATCGAAATCTTGTTGCTCAACACCACTGACACTGCCGTGTATGATCTTTATTCTGCTTTGTAGTCCTTTTCCTACAACCTTCGAAGTTGCCCTATTAACCATCTGCAGAGCTATATCAAAGCCGGTAATCTTCCATCCGGGGTTCTCTAGCGCATATTCCATAGCCTCTTTGCCGGTACCAGATCCTCCAATCAATACATGTGCGTCCTTAGGCAAAGCACTCTTTAGAATATTATGAGATATATCATGCAGGACTCTATAGCCCGGGATGATTCTCTGTATTTCATCATCATAAGTTTGGGCTCTTTCATTAAATCTCTTCTCTGGATCGTAGGAATCGCTCATATCTTATATTCTATATGATATGAGTTTTTCTGGAAGGAGGATTTGATAATATGGACAACCTTGGTCCACATTATTCACTAATAAGAGAAACCTGGTAAACTAAGTGCTTGAGAAACAATTATGAACCAGCAAAAAGATATTGAAAATAGAGAAGATATCGACAAGTTGATGTGGAGTTTTTATGACCGCATGATGGTTGATCCAGTCATAGGTTATATATTCACACATTATGCGAAGCTCGATTTAAATGTTCATATTCCTATAATTGCTGATTTTTGGGAAACCATTTTATTCCAGAGGCCAGTTTATAAGAGAGGCCCCAAAGCAATGGAAACGCATTTTGATCTCAACAAAAAAGTGCAGCTTAGAAAGCAGCACTTCACCCGCTGGCTTTATCTATTTCATGAAACACTAGATGAACTATACTCCGGCACCAAAGCCACCTTAGCAAAAGAGCGCTCCATCTCTATTGCCAACCTTATGCAAAACAGAATTGGCAAACTTGGCGACTGCACCAAAATATGATCTCCATACAAAACTAATTATGACCTACATCGTCCTAGTCATTAAGTTCTTATATGATATATTGCAGAGAAGACTAAAAGGCGAGGTGATTTAGATGAGCAGAAGTGCAATGGACACAGTGGTTGAGTTTTACCAGCATGTAAACAGTGACCCGACAGGACTTCCGGGAGTATTACATGCAGATATGAAATGGGAGATTATTGAAGGGTTTCCTTATGGCGGAGAGTATAATGGACTTGGCTCTATATTTGAGGATTTCTTCGGAAATGTAATGCAGCACTTTGAGTTCTGGAATGCAAACCCAGATGAATATATAGATGCTGGCGATAAAATAGTAGTACTAGGTCATTATAAAACAAAAGCCAAAGAGACGGGGATGGAAATAGAGCCTTCTTTTGCTCATATCTGGACCGTTCAGGACGGTATGATCACAAGGCTTCAGCAATATGCAGATTCCGTGGTGGTATCACGAGCACTGAATCATAACGTGCCTACCAAAGCCTAACTCAGATTTACTATACAATAATAAAAAGGGCCGTCTTATATTAGCACGGCCCTTTCTATTTCTTAAGATTAGAATCAAATTAACTATTTCTAAGAGTTCTTCTCAGTCTTATGAATACGAATGACAGAATTACTCCACCAATTAGTCCATCGACAAATCCCCAGAGTGTCCATTCAATTACTCCCCAATAAGTATGTGGAAATAGAAGATAGGACTCTCTAAGTGCTATTAAGGTAGTGTCAGGAATAGCCATAAAAGCTAGGAACACCGGTCTAATGGAGAAATCGAAGGAAGTAATTCCAAAGTTATAATACATGCTAACTAGACCAAGTAGGCCCGAGCAAATTCCAAGAACTTTTCCAGTTGCGACACCAAATTTTAGGCTTGTGGGTAGATCCCTTTTTTCAAATATTATCGAGATCAAATTATAGTAAATTACAATAAAAAACCCGCTCACAAAACCGTCTATAAAACCCAATATTATTGCAAATATTGTATTAAATGAATTTATTGGCATTCCAAACTGGGCATAGCTTATTAGCCCAGACACACTCCCACCCATATCCAGGGCATGAATAAGTACAAGAACAATTCCAGTTAGGAATCTGAAGTCGAGCTCAACCCATGCTATGTCAGCCCCGTTTATAACAGATATCTCTATTAACATTACAGAGACTATTGCCCAAATTGTTCCAGCGTATATGCCAAATCTGATTGCGTTCATTGAGTTAATATTACCCATCGTGGTAGTGAATTAAAGCTGGCAACTAATACTAGATTTGTTATTTAGGTTGGTTTTGCGTTAGATTAGTTATAGGTGATGGTGAGGAAAAATGTTTGAGTCAAAACTAAAAGGATTCAAAATAAACTGGATAAAGACTTCCCGAGAAAGAAGGGAATTTGTTGTAAAGGAAGTTACTTCAGGTTCAGAGCCGGGAGTAAGATTTTATCTCCTATTGTCCACCTCAGCTTTGATTGCCGCCTTCGGTCTTATTGCAAATAGCACAGCGGTCATAATTGGAGCTATGCTTGTATCACCCCTAATGACTCCCATTATAGGATCTTCGCTTGGACTCGTGGTTGGAGATGGGAGGCTCTTTGCAAACTCACTGCGATCTATTGTTATAGGTACAGTTCTAGCCATATTTTTCTCTGCACTGCTGGGCTTTTTGCCACTAGCTCTGGAAGCAACTCCTGAGATGTTGTCTAGAGTGCGGCCTACATTGCTCGATCTATTTGTAGCTGTGCTGGCAGGTTTTGCAGGCTCTTACGCTATGATAGATGAAAAGGTGAGCCCTGCACTCCCGGGGGTAGCCATAGCAACAGCCATTGTCCCGCCGTTGTCCAATACTGGGATTTGTCTTTCCTTAGGCTACTACGAAGGTGCATTTGGATCGTTTATGCTCTTTTTTGCAAACTTTCTCTCCATATTGCTAGTTGCATCAGCCACATTTATTGCAGCCGGTATGTCACCTGCAGTTAGCTTGAGAAAGGATAAGAATTTTGTAAGGAGCTTTGTCCTAGCTGTTGTCGGATTTGTTGTGGTAGCAGCATTTCTTACTTATTCACTTGTTGAGATTGTTAAAGAAAGAAAGCTTAAAGATACAATTGAAACAACTCTTAATAGTGAGTTTGATAAACTTCACTCAACTTCTGTAGATAGTTATGTCTATGATATTCAAGATGAGAAACTCTACATACTGGCATCAGTGCGCTCTCCTATAGTAATGACGCCAAAAGACATAAAAAAATTACAAGAAGCATTCGAGGGTCAAATAGATATGCCCATTGAACTTATTGTTAGGAGCATTATATCAAAAGATGTAAGTGCTACAGGCAACGCTAATGCTATTATTGATCAAAACCTAGATGGATTTTTTCTCAATAAAGAACTAAAACCTGATCAAGTTATAATACGAAAGTCAGAGCAAGTAATACTTGAGCAGCTAGCACACTGGCCTAAGATGAGGCTAGTTAACACAGAATATATAGATTTGGCCAGAGGGGCTACCATCTTGGCAACGGTTACGGGATTTAGAGTACTTACGGACCGTGAAATAGCAGGTATTGAAAATCATATTAGAGAGGCTCTTGAAGAGCCTACTATCAACTTGATAATCAGAACAGTAAAAACCAACATTTCTGATCACAATGGAGAGATGCTCTATGGGTGGATTTATCACGAAGATGTTAATGATGAGACTTATAAGCAGTTGTTCATTCTTGATGACAAAATTAAAGCTAGATTTGAGGAATACCCAAAGCTCTTTTTGATTAATTTACATACAACCGTGAGCTCAGGTGAGATAAAACTTCTAGTTGAAGCTGTGGGTACCGAGCCTATATCCCCCCAAGAAGTAGCAATAATGGAAAAAGAGCTCTCAGAAGAGATAGATAGGCCCATACAACTTGATGTCTGGTATAGATCAGATGCCGTTATTACTGGGGATGGTTATAGATCCTTTGAAGAGTACAACGAGGCCAATATAGAGCGTCTAGAGAAGCAATTAAGGAAAAGTAATGTTAACGGAGATTGATAGGTTAATGATCTCATTTACTAACTTACTCAAATATTCCAAATAGTGCTTAAAGTAACATTTGTAAAATAGGGTTTATATTAACGCTTTACAATAAAAATGGTTTGACCTATACTTATTCTTACAGGCGGTAGGAGAAGAGCGACATTATCTAGTACGTTCTAAATGTTGCAAATCTAAAATAGTTTCCATAGAAACTCCTACAATATTTATAAGTTTATAATAATTAAGTCTCCCAGGTATTTATGGGGGCAAGAGTTTCATCTTGATTCCAAAAATCATGTTTCACAGGCGATTTTTGCCAAGTAGAATCTTAGTTTATTGAAATAGTGAAACAATTAAGTTTTTTGTCCCCTTCTCGACCCTTCTCCCTTTGTTGCCGGTAGGTGCAAAGGGGGAGGGGTTTTTTCGTTTGATATTACCTATGAAGTATTTTATATTCATTCATAATTAACTATTTGCGTATTGGTTTTTCCTTAGAGGAGGAATGGAATTATGAAAAGGAATAATAGGTTAATCAAAACAAGTTCTGTCTTTATATCTGCAATACTTATACTTGGGCTTCTTACCCTAAATGCTAAGCCGCAAACAGATACATTTATTGAAGTTCAGGAAATATTTCCAAGTGATGTAAACCCAATGGATATTTCATGGCAATTTGGAGGAACTGTTTCAATTTCAGGAAATACTGCTTTAGTAGGTGCAATTCATGCTAATGAATTTAGAGGACAAGCGTATATCTTTAACAAAAATATTAATACAGGGTTATGGTCAGAGACCCAAATATTAACTGGTAGTAATGTTGGTGAGGGAGACTTCTTTGGTAACTGTGTTCATATAGATGGAGATACGGCAATTGTTGGAGCTACTCATGTATCAAATGGGGGACAAGGTGAGGCCTATGTGTTCCAGAGAGATCCAATGACGAACATGTGGAATGAAGTAAGTGTTCTCACAGGAAGCACAGGTGCCCCAGGAGATTTTTACGGCATTGCCTGCACAGTGGATGAGAGCACAGGGGTTGCTATGGTTGGAGCAAACAGAGCATTTGCTGTTGAGGGTAGAGCATATGTATATGAAAGGGATATGATGGGGATGTGGAATGAGGTTCAAGTACTAGTCCCTAATGGAGGTATGCCAGGGTTTCAATATGGTTTTAAACTGGCGCTTCAAGAGGATGTTGCTGCTGTAGGTGCTTTTGGTGGGGAGAGAGTATATGTATACAATAGAAATGAAATGGGCTTTTGGAATGATAATCAGTTCTTAACAGCTTCAGACGGTATGCCTGGAAACTCTTTTGGAGTGGATGTTGATTTTGATGGGGACAATATGGTCATTGGAGCCTCTCAGTTTAATATGAACCAGGGGAAGGCATATATATTTGAAAGGAATATGATGGGATTTTGGAATGAGCTGCAAACAATAACAGCCACCATGCCATTGATCGGTGAGTTCTTTGGTAGCAATGTCTCGATTTCAGGAGAAACCGCTATAGTGAGCGCATCGCTTCTTTTCACCTCACCTGGAAGAGTATTTGTATATGAAAGAGATACTATGGGTATGTGGCCTGAGGTTCAGGAGTTGACCGCATCCAACGGAATGCCAGGAGATTTATTTGGCGTAGAAGTGTCGCTTGACGGAAATGAACTTATAGTAGGGGCTTCAGGAGTAGACGGAGCTGCAGGAAGTTTTACGGGAGCTGCGTATCTTTACGATAATCCACAAGCTGTTGTAAGAAATGTTCCTACCTTAAACGCTTGGGCGCTGATATTCTTGGCTGTACTCTTAGGAGTTATCTCTGCTTTAGTAATAAGGAAGAGTCGCAGTAATTACTACTCAGCCTAAAGCAGTTCGGATATAGCCCCTAGATAATAATTTAAGTAACGTGCTTAGAATTTAAGTCGTGGTGTATGGTTTATAAGCACAGATGCTTTCTAGCTGTATGACTTTCTCCCCCCTAAACACGTAATTCCCATATAACAAACAATTTTTTCTTGCTGAAATAAAATGGCATGGTAGTTGCAATTAATACATATCAAGAAAAGAAATGGTGAGCTCATTTCTCTACTTATCTCCTTTTATAGATGGGGGCCGGAGTCAAGGACATTCCAGTCCCCATCTATTATTTAACCTTCGCATTCATGCACCTTTAACCAAGCCCCGGATTGTGTTTGTTTCATCCTCTAAGAGTCTTAGGAGATCCGGGGCATATATTTCTGGAATATATATAGGCTCTTTAAAGTGTATGAATCAATTGAAGACAATATCTCTAAAGAGTGTTAAGATAATTATTGAAAATGAACTTTAACGATTACGATCCTCAAGGTTTCTATGATGAACTTTTTAAAATCAAAGGGGAGCCTCGTCCAGGAACTAAAATTCTTATTGATCGCCTGATGTCTTTTCCTAAGGGGGAGATACTAAGAAGGCAAAAAGCTGCTGAGGCGGCTTTATTTAATATGGGAGTTACGTTCACCGTTTATAGTGACGAGTCGGGTATAGAGAAAATATTCCCTTTTGATATTTTGCCAAGGATCATTGAACCAGGGGACTGGGAATTGATTGAGAAGGGTCTTAAACAGCGTATTTATGCTCTTAATCTTTTCATTGACGATATTTACCACGACCAGAAAATTATTAAAGACAAGATAATTCCTAAAGACATACTTTATTCCAGTAAATGTATTCAACCGCATTGTCAGGGGTTAAACCCACCCAAAGGTATATGGTGCCACATCACCGGATCAGACTTGGTGAGGGATGCTGATGGTCGGTTTTATGTGCTTGAAGATAATTTGAGATGCCCCTCAGGTGTTTCTTATGTTTTAGAGAACAGACAGGTCTTAAAGAGAACATTCCCACTTGTGTTTGGTGAATCAGCTGTTCGTCCAGTAGATGATTATCCCAACCGTCTCTCGCGTATGCTCGAGTTTCTTGCTCCTGATACTGTTGAATCCCCAACCGTGGCTCTTTTAACTCCAGGTATACACAACTCGGCTTATTTTGAGCACTCATTTCTAGCTCAACAAACTGGAATTGAGCTTGTAGAAGGCAATGACCTAGTTGTGCAAGATGGGTTTGTTTACATGAGAACAACAAAGGGTTTTCAAAAGGTAGATGTTATCTATAGAAGGATTGATGATGACTTTCTGGACCCTCTAGCTTTTAATCCTGACTCGCTGCTCGGTGTGCCTGGAATCATGGAGGTCTACAAAGCGGGTAGATTGGCTTTGGCTAATGCCCCTGGCACAGGAGTTGCCGATGATAAGGTGGTCTACGCATATGTGCCCAAAATTATTAAATACTATTTGGACGAAGACCCAATACTTCCTAATGTGCCAACCTATGTGTGCTGGGATGATAAGGAAAGGGAATATGTACTCAATAATCTAGAAAAACTAGTTGTGAAACCTGCAAATGAGTCGGGGGGCTATGGAATGCTTATGGGGACTCAATCTACGCCAAAACAAAGGGCTCAATTTGCTGAGAAAATAAAAGAAAATCCAAGAAACTACATTGCTCAACCGACACTTTCCCTCTCCCGCGTTCCTGTGATTGTGGATGATGATCATTATGAAGGACGCCATGTGGATCTACGTCCATATGCACTATATGGAGAGGATATATATATAATGCCGGGTGGGCTAACAAGAGTTGCACTTAAAAAAGGCTCGCTTGTAGTTAATTCCTCCCAAGGCGGAGGAAGCAAGGATACTTGGGTTTTAAGTAATTTGCCCAAAAAATAAGAAAAATGTAATGGTAGATAATAATGCTTAGTAGAGCAGCAAATTCTATATATTGGATGGCCCGCTACATTGAGAGGGCAGAGAACATCGCCAGGTTTATTGATGTTAATCTTCATCTTATGCTGGACAGTCCAGTTGAGAGTAAAGGGCAGTGGGAGCCTCTTGTCATTGTGTCGGGAGACCGTGAGCGCTTTGAGGAAAAGTATGGTCAGGCTTCCAGAGATAACGTTATAAACTTTCTTACCTTTGATAGGGATAATCCTAATTCCATAATATCATCTGTTATTAATGCCAGAGAGAATGCCCGAACTGTTCGTGAAGTAATCTCCTCTCAAATGTGGGAGCAGATTAACAAGTTCTATCTCATGCTACTGGATGCTGAGAAGTCGGGTGTTGCTATAGACACACCATATGATTTTTACAACAAGATCAAACTCGAAAGCCACCTTTTTATTGGAATAACTGATACTACAATGTCCCATGGGGAGGCCTGGCATTTCGACCGATTGGGCAGACTTCTAGAGAGAGCTGATAAAACCTCTCGTATACTGGACGTGAAGTATTACATGCTCTTACCTAGGGTTGAGGACGTTGGAACTCCAATAGACAATATAGGGTGGGCTGCGCTTCTTAATTCTGCAAGTGCATTTGAGATGTATAGGAAAAAATATAGAAAAATCACTCCTACAGACGTAGCATTGTTTCTTGTTTTGGATTTAAAGTTCCCACGTTCAATACGTTACTGTCTTGTTAAAGCCCAAGTATCACTTCATGAGATTACAGGGACAGTTATGGGGACCTTTACAAACAAAGCTGAGAGAAGGCTAGGGCGTTTGCGCTCTGACCTAGACTACGCTAATATTGATGAAATAATTTCTGTTGGACTCCATGAGTTTTTAGATGGATTCCAGAATAAACTTAATGGAGTAGGGGATGCAATATTTGACACTTTTTTCTCACTGCGTCCCACTGAAAAAAATAAGAAAGATATAGAGGTTTCACAATGACGTTTTGCGTTGGAATGAAAGTTAAAAAAGGACTTGTCGGCATAGCTGATACCTTAGTCACTACAGGGACTGAATCGATTACGGCAAGAAAAGTGACAATACACCAATATGGCAAGCATTCACTTTTTCTCATGACCTCAGGGCTTAGATCTGTTAGGGATAAGGCGCTTACCTATTTTGATGAGGTGCTTGAGGAAAGGGATCAAGAGTTCGATAAGCTCTACAAAGCTGTAAACGCTTTTGCTGCTCAGGTTAGAAGAGTTGCAGAAGAGGATAAAAAAGCTCTTGAAGAGAGTGGGCTGCCTTTTAATCTATACTCTATTATTGGTGGTCAGCTAGAAAACGACAAAGAACATAAATTATATATGCTTTATCCCCAAGGTAACTGGGTTGAAGTGAGCCAGGGGACCCCATATTACCTAATTGGCGAGTCCAGTTATGGCAAGCCAATAATGGACAGGGCTCTCTCATATGAAGTCAATATGGATATGGCATTGAAAATAGGCTACCTTGCGTTTGATGCTACCAGAACAAGTGCTGTGGATGTTGATTTCCCGATAGATGTGGTGCTTTATCGGGCAGATTCATACGATATTGTAGAGTATCGGTATAATGCCCATGAGCTCATGCAGATATCTGAGTGGTGGCAAAAAACCATAAGAGAAGCCATAAGAGAGCTTCCACATGATTGGACTAATGCCGTATTTTCAAAACTAGAAGATAGTCCAACACCCCTAAAAAATGTTATACAAGATTGAGCACATAACTAGGTATAAATATAGTAAAGAGGTGTTTTTAGAGCCTCATGTCGTAAGACTCCGTCCTAGATCTGACTCTGCTCAGACTCTTAAGAGTTTTGAAATAAATGTTAAACCTACACCTACTGGTACTACAAATATAATAGATCCTGGAGGGGACTCTGTGTTTCTCTGGTTTGAAGAGATGACGAATTCCCTTGAGATCACATGTAACTCAGAGGTTGAAACACTAAGATCCAACCCGTTTGACTATATACTTGCCTCAGATAGGGCAGGGCGATTGCCTATGGAGTATGGCACTATCAATAATTCCACTCTAGAGCCTTACAGAATTCCATCTTCGGGTTTTGGAGATGATTTCGATGGTTTTGTGGCTAGAATAATGCTTGAATCATCAAACGATTCTCTAAAGTTCCTATCTATATTAAACACCTATATCAATGAGAACTTTGAACATGAATTAAGAGATGAAGGACCTGCTCGGGAGCCTGAAGAAACACTTTTCAGAAAGAAAGGCTCATGTAGAGATTTTGTAGTGCTTTTTGCTGAAGCTGCTAGGAGTATGGGTTTTGCAGCAAGGTTTGTTAGCGGCTACACAGAGGGTGATTTATCACTTATGCAGAACTATCTGCATGCTTGGGCTGAGGTTTATGTGCCTGGAGGAGGTTGGAGAGGATATGATCCAACTTTGGGAATAGCAGTGGCAGACCAGCATGTTGCTGTAGCAACAGGTGCAACTCCAATTGAAGCCTCTCCTGTAACAGGGTCTTTCCGTGGGACTGGTGCTCAAGCTATCATAAGCTATGAAATCTCAATAACCGTCTAATCATATAATTGCTGAAAGCTGTCTCCATTAGTGTTAAAATAGTAATAAAGATGTAGGTGTTACAGCATGCTTAACAAAACTAAGATAATCAAAAAGGCGTTTAGTGTAATTATGCTGAGCGCACTTCTTTTTTTCCCTTTATCTGTGTCCTATGCAATAGATGAGGAAGAAGTACAGCTTCCAGAGCCTCAAGGTGCTTGTTCTTCAGACTCATGCAGCCCAGCTAAAGCGTGCCCGAGTGCAGATGAACAATGTTATTCTACAAACGGTGTGTTTTACTGTTGCGTAGAGCCGCCATTTCCTGGTGCTGAAGCTGTAGGAGAATAGTTTTATCCAGAAATAAATAACATTACTTTTATAAAGGGGTGAGCAATGGAATATGTGAAGTTGTTAGACGATATAAAATTTAATGAAGGCCACCCAATCGCTCAGTCGATTCATGCAGATAAGAACAGCAGAATACTACAATTTGCTCTAAAGCCTGGACAGGAATTAAAGGAGCACAGCTCTCCTTCATCCCCAGTTAACATTATTGTTCTACAAGGTGAGGGAATGTTTATGGGTGGTGACAGTTCCAATCAAGTAGCCGGGCCTGGAAGCATGATCATCTATGATGTAGGTGAGAAGCACTCGGTAAAAGCTGGTGAGGACGAACTGGTGTTCGTAGCGATTCTTCACGGATCTCCTAGAAAAGAGGACTAATTTTCAAATAATGGACTAGCGGGTGCAGAGTATGCCCACACCCGCATGATCATTTATTTGTTACTGTGCATTCCTTCCTGCTGTAACACCACCGTCTACTGGTAATACTGCTCCTGTGATCCAGCCTGACTCATCGCATGCAAGATAGGTTATAGCCGATACAATATCCTTTGGCTGACCAATACGGCCAAGCGGATGGAAACTATTGAAACTTTCAAGCACTGAAGAAACCTGGTCCTCAGGGATAAAACTTCCGTACACAGGTGTTTCAACTACAGCAGGGGCAACAGCGTTTACTCGGATGTTGTCTTTTGCAAATTCTATCGCTAGGTTCCTAGTAAGCGTATGAACACCACCTTTTGCGGCTGAATATGCGCTAGATGGTGTTGCCTCGATGGCCTGAGTTGCCCACATTGATCCTACATTCACGATAGCACCTCCCCCTCTTTTCTTAATCTCAGGGATTGCCGCCTGTGATAGATAAAATGTTCCCTTAAGAATAATATCTATATAACTTGCAAGACCCTCCTCAGTCTCATCAAGAAAGGGTTTTGGCGAGAAAATTCCAGCATTGTTAATTACAATATCTACCCCGCCAAATTCTCTAACTGCTGTATCGACCATTTTTTTTGCAGTTTCAGAATTGCCTATATCACCTGGGGCATATCTGACGTTGCCATTATAATTTTTAAATGCATCGACCAATACTGACTCTCTTCTTCCATTTACTACTACATTTGCTCCTTTCGATAGAAAATCGTAAGCCGCTTCTCTTCCGATTCCGGTTCCTGCACCAGAGATTAATACTACTTTTTCTTTAAATGACATGTTTACTACCTCCTGTTTGTTTGTTAAGATGACCAGTCGTCTTATAAAGATTCAAAAAAATATATTTAGGCTATTTTTTTAATGCATAGTTCAAGAATATCTTTTTCATTTGCTTAAGAGAGTTTGTATTAGACTCAATTTTCATTCTTAATAAAGATCCTTCAAGGAAATTTAATAAGAAATCTGCAAGCTCATCAGCGGATATGTCTTCTCTTATAACTTTCTTTTCCTGTCCTCTAATCATTATCTCTTTTAATATGTCTTTCCATTCTCCTAAGCAATTGGACATAGTATTTCTTCCTAAATTACTGCTATCACTAATCTCTGCTGCAAAATTTCCGATTAAACACCCATCTCTGCAGTCTTTATCGTCAAATAATTTGGTCAAATTATCAAAAAACTGATTAAGTGCCTTTAATGTATCCACTTTGGAAATTGCCAGGATAGAATTGAGGAATTCTTTGAATTGATCTGAATAATGAATTATTGCTTTTGAACCAAAATCTTCTTTACTCTTAAAATAGTTGTAGAATGAGCCCTTAGGTATTCCAACTTTATTCACTACTTCTTGGATGCCTGTGCCATGGTAACCCTGTTCCATGAACATGGCTACTCCTTGGTTTAGTAATTCAACCCTCACATGTTCGTTTTGTCTTGTTCGCGCCATAATATAAAAATACGACTGGTCGTATTGATTGTCAAGTATTATTTTCAAAATTTAAAATGTTTAGTATGATGACTTGATCCAGTGGGTTTTCGAAATCTATAAAAAAAAGGAGAAGCCCGGTGAAATTAATCACCAGGCTTCTGGTTGGTTGGAGGAATGTATGTCGGGTGTCTTATATGGCATTGTCACCGCCCAGTTCTACTCCGAATACATAGTAGGTATTGTCATTTACTGACTGTTCAGATGCTTGGTTTGAATTCTGAAGCTTCTGTACCTGAAATGTATCGCTTAGACTCTGGGCTACGTATCCACCGTTGATACTGTTGCTAACTTCTGCTTGCTCTACTGGAATTTGTACTCCGAAAGCGCTTACCTCTGCCTGTGATACTGCTGGAATACTAAGTCCTACTATTAATGCTCCTGCGATTAAAAGTTTCTTCATTTTACTGCCTCCTGTGTTATCGGGTTCGACCCGTATTTTAGTACTGATGAATCTGTTTCGAATTCAATTAAGAATTCTTTAGTTTCTGTACAACAAATGAGTCTGCTGCACTACTAGCCACATGACTTCCGGCACTTGCTTTGTCAGACTGTAGACTTTGTACTACTAGTGTGTCTGAAGGGCTTGATGCAACGTATCCGCCTCTGATGTTGTCACTCACTTCGGCACTCTGTACCGGTAGCTGCACTCCAAAAGCACTTACCTCTGCCTGTGATACTGCTGGAATACTAAGTCCTACAACTAATGCTCCTGCGATTAATAATTTTTTCATTTTACTGCCTCCTGTTTTAGCAGCTTTGAGCTGCCGTTTTTTTGTGTTCGTAATATTAGTTGCAATTGCAACTAAAAAGGATGCAGGAATTTTGAAGAAATATTAAAAATAGAGCTCCGCTGTTAATATGTTGTGTAGTAAAGGTAGGTTATGGGATGTCTAAATTGAAAAATATTAGTGCTTCAAACCGTGGTCTTCATCTTCTTGGATTAAATCTGGATCTTTTTGCGTGATTTCTATCTCACCGTCTTCGCGCTCAGTGAGCTCGTACTGTTTGTCAAAAAACCTGTCAGCAAATACTCTAATATCCTCTTCCGTAGTATTAATTATTATTTTGGAGATAATATCCTTTTCTCTCACCTCAAGATGCTCAAGAGTGCAGGCGTGCTCTTTCTGGAAAAGCTTAGAGATATAGGAATTGAGTTTTGTAGCGTATTCAATTATCTCATCTCTTGGAATGGAGATGACGAAAAAGTAGGTTTTTTCATTCATATAATAATACTATTATAATCAATCTAAGAATTTTTTCATTTCCCTTTATGGAACCCAACACAACAGTTAAAATCTGAGTCCTATATGACTTCACATGAGAAAGTAATCCAAGAGTGGGAAATTCAAAAAGCTAAGTGGGGACTAAATGATTGGGAGCTTACGTTCTCAAATCAAAAGAGACATCTGGGTTACTGCCGTCCTCGTAAAAAAGTTGTTTCGATATCAAAGGCATTTATGCAGACTAATCCGTTCGCTGTGATTAAGGACACCCTTCTACATGAGATAGCTCATGCTCTTCATTTTATAGAGACTGGCAAGACCAATCACAACAACGGCTGGAAACAGTTTGCCCTTAAGGTTGGATGTGAGCCCAAACGCTGCGCAACAGGACAGGGGCTAAATATGCCAGACGGTAAATATGTCGGGGTGTGTCCGGTATGTGAGAGGACTACTAAATTTTATAGAAAAGTGAGAAGAAGCTACTCGTGCAGCCATTGTACGAATAAGTATGATCCAAGATATAAGCTTGCAATTATGACCATGGAGGAGTATAAACGTCTTAAGCTCTCTTCTAGCTAAGATTGTTTTTGTAGGTTTCTTTGATTGTAAGCACTGCCATAAGGGATACTGCTGATGCTATGGATAGATAGTACCCAGGGGCATTTACGTTGCCAGTGCTTGAGATGAGATATGAAGCCACTAATGGCGCAGAGCCTCCGAATATTGAAAAACCAATCACATTGCCTAGAGAAATGCCGCTCATCCTAACTTTTGTAGGAAACGATTCAGCCATAAATGGAGCAAATGCTCCTGCGAATAACACCATCGACAGACCGCCTGCGAGCTGTACTATTATTTTCTGAGTTAGATTATCCCCAGCAAAGGTTTTAAAAAGTAGTACTCCTACCACGACCATTCCAGCACAGCCAACAACCAGGGAAGGTTTTCTCCCAACTCTGTCCGATAGATATGCTGATAGAGGAATTAACAAGGTTATTATGCCTAAATTGATTGTGTTTATATTGAGTATCTGTGATAAAGGCATTCCGCCAAATCTGATGCCGAAAGTGATTATGTATACGAATATGAAATAAAAACTTACAGCGAACATTATTGTTGCTGAGAGTACTACAAGCACGGGGCGCCAGTATTTTGTAAGGGACTCTTTGATGGGGGATTTCGAGGCTTTCCCTGATTCAATCAGATTGGTGAATATGTCTGATTCTTCAATGATTTTTCTAAGAAACAGTGCAGCTATTCCTGTGAGTGCTCCAAGTAAAAATGGAATGCGCCATCCCCATGACATAAGGTCTTGCTGTGACATTGAGCTAGACACCAGGCCACACACTGCAGATGCAAGCAATATCCCAGTGGTTGTGCCAAAGAGTGACATGCTGCCGTATAGTCCTTTTAAATTAGGCGGCGCAAGCTCTGTAAAGAGTGACAGTGTAGCGGAGCGCTCGCCTCCAACAGATAGTGCTTGGGCAATTCGTAAAACTATAAGAAGCACTGTCGCTGAAATTCCAATACTTGCATAAGTTGGTAGTAGTCCAATTAATACTGTTGGGAACGTCATCAAGATAACTGTAAGTATAAAAGCGTTTTTTCTGCCGAATCTATCACCTATGCTTCCTATTATTAGCGACCCTAGAGGGCGGAATAAAAAACTGAGTGCGAATATCATAAATGTAGATAGAATTGCGATTGTTTCACTCGCAAAAGGAAAAAATAGTTTTGAGAGGATTATTGCATAGAACCCAAACAACGAGAAATCATACCATTCCAAGATGATCGCAAGTGTGCTTGCAAGTATAGTTTTCTTATGGGGTAGGGCGCTCTTTTGAGTGTTGGGCATAACTAAGGATAATGATTTTTAGCAACTGAGTATAGTCTTGTTAGGAAAATAATTCAATGGGAGGGTCTTGCATTAGGTATAAAGTACTACTATACGCTCAAAAGCGTTACTGGGAATTCCACAATAAAACAAATCGCCGAGCAAATCTGATACTACGACTTAATCTGTTCCACGAGTTGCAATACAAATTCTTCTCTCTCTTCTTCCGACATACGAACAGAGCCTTTTTCTACTAGTATGGAAATCATCAGTAGTGCAAATTCGACCCGGTCTTCTTTTGACAACTTAGGGAGGACAGTCTCAAGACATTTAGGCATAAGTCCAGCCATAATCTGAGGCATTCTGCCGCGGCTGGTCTTTGTGCTGCTTGCCAGGATTCGTGGCATCATAGACTCTAAGGCACTATCCTTTCTTTCCCTAGTCATCCATTTGGATAACTCTTGGATTTCACTCATAAAAGCCTCCTCACACAGAGTGTGCTTTAATGATGATGTCCCCATCCTTCTCTTGTTAAGGGTTTCTTCCGACATTCGTGAAATGCTAGTTGTGGTACCCCTACCTAATTAATAGTATGCACCTTTTTAGTATTAAAATAAAGCGTTATTTCTTTTAGAAATTGTGGATTGATTTCCTTAGATACATTAAATTCTATCTATTTGCAATATTTGCAGGTGTTTACCTGAAATAGTTAAAGTGCAAAGGATTATATGAATTTGACCACATATAACCCTTTGCATACGAGCGTTCGAATTAATTTGTACTATAACTTAGCTATCCTGCTAAATCTTCTTAAGATCAAGAATGCTGGAATTAGTAGATATAGTAGATTTGAAGCAGGTGTTTTGCCCTTTGGAGCAAGTGAACATCCGCCGCCTCCGCCATCTGATGCGTCCAATCTATCCGGCAATCCATCGCCATTTGAGTCGACTAAAGTAAGGGGTGTGCCGCCATGGTCAGGATCAAAAATATCTAGAAATCCGTCGCCATTTGAGTCTGTTGTATCATCGGGAAGGCCATCGCCATCATTGTCCCCAAAGCCTCCGCTTTCTTCAAAGTCTGTTTTGCCATCGTTATCTGAATCTATATCAAGTGTGTCAGGAATACCGTCCCCATCTGTATCAGGAGATATGAACGCCTCTGAACCCTGAGATGGGTCTCCAATATCTGCAAGCCCGTCCTGGTCGACATCAGTAGTATCATCCACTCGACCGTTGAAGTCCTGATCAAAAGCTACACCGCCTGCATCTATAATATCAGGCAGACCGTCATTGTCTGAATCAAGATCAAAAGCATTTGGAATTCCATCACCGTCGGCATCGTTCATATCAGCTATTTCTCTTGTCTGTTGATTAGCTTGCAAAGCAAAAGTTTCCTGGGCATCCGGTATACAGTCGTTGTCCGAGTCGGTGTCGCTGTTATTACATACATTATCCCCATCGCTGTTTATACAGCAGAAGTTAATTGTATAACTGGTAACACTTCCTGCTTTAGCCTCACAAGCGAATAGTTTAATTGCATCGTCGAATGGAAAAGCATATGCCGTAGGGCTTGCGTCGTTAAACACAGAAGCTACCGGCTGGGCGTTTGATTGCCAGTTTGAGTTGTTCCCTGCAACACAAGCTCCGTCAGGAAAAGCATTTGGGAACCCGGGTGCCCAATCGGGACATCCACAGCAGTCGGGGTTGTTTTGATTAAGAGTAAAGCAAGAACCTGCATTAACACCTGTGCAAGCCCAGAGCTGACCATTTGTGGTATTGCCTATGGTAGTATCGCAATCAGTTCCAAGAATTGTTCCGTTTTTCTCACAGAAGCCAGAGTTTCCGCAATCCTGGGTGTAGGGTGGGCCGCAATCACCGTCAGCACTGCATGATTTCCGGCAAAATTTCTCAGGAGCTATGCAGCCTACATAGGTGCTTCCCTGATTTTGAGTATCAGTCATTTGCATGTCAGCCGGGCAGTTGGCTTGTGATATAGCAAACTCTGTGGTTCCGCCCCATGTAGAGTGAGGCAGTACAGATTGAGTTAAACCTTGCGGGGCGCATCCTTTCTTATCTGTACATCCAGGGCTTCCGCAAAAGTATGGATTCACGCACATGTTCAGATTCGGATCGCAGCTCCATTTAAAACCGAAGCCAAAAAGAGCGTAACAGTCAGAGTCTTGAGAGCAGGTTGAATTATTTTTGCCCGGAAGGTTTCCTGTAAAAATACAGTTTGAATTACTTGTGCAGTCATATGTGCTTGGATCTGGGATCATATCAACTGAGACATTTCCCCCGTCTACCATGCTCACGTCATAGCTATCCTGTCCGTTTTGTACAAATGTTATTTCTGCTAATGTAGCGGGCGGTATTCCAGTGTTTTCGCAGTCAAGAGTAAAATTGCCTGCCGAGTCCGTGCACCCCCCCGTGTCGCAACAGTTTGCTGGAGGGTTATTGTTTGGTCCAAACGCCGGGCACATATTATTTGCCATAAAATTGCATCCTGTTCTTGCCCAGAACCTCCCACTGTTATAGCTAAGAGGCACTTGCACAGTTGCTGTGTCTCCCGACATCATTTCCCAACCACCAAAGGTTGTAACGGTCTGACCTGGAATCGTAACAGACTGTACTTTTGGGTTTGCCCCAACCCATATAGTGTCTGAGCAGTTGTTGTTAATAGTGATTGTATGTGTAGATTGCGCGTAAGCTGTGTAGTTCTCTGCATTTATGAGCAAAGACATAAATGAAGCAAGAAAAAGCAAAGAAAAAAGCTTTGTAACCGTTTTGAAATTCATCGCATCCCTCCTAGAAATACCATCCTAATAATATAATACCTTACTAATATTTAGTACGTAATCAAAGTGGTAGGTGGATTAGAAAAAAGTTAAAGAGAATATTAATGTTAGCGCACACTGTACGCAGAAAAGCCCTAGGAGCGGTTAGGCTCCCAAGGCTTTTGGTTGGATGGAGGATGGTATGGTCTATTTGAGAAATTAAATTTCTTTGTTGCTGTCCAAAGCTACTCCGAAAACGTAGTATCTATCATTATCATACGTATTCTCTGACGATTCAGTTTCATTTGAGCTGCTGAGCTTCTGAACATGAAACGTATCGGAGAGGCTTTGGGCTACATAACCGCCGTGTGCGCTATCACTTACTTCTGAGGTCTGAAGCGGAATCTGAACTCCGAATGCATTAACCTCTGCCTGTGATACTAGTGGAAATGTTGCCACTAATGCTAAAACTGTTGCTAGTACAAAACCTTTCATTTTACTGCCTCCTATAATTTTTTTATTAAACTTCTGCTGCTAGTTACAAAACCAATCGCTCATATTTATGAATTAGGTGATGAACTTCTTAGTTTCTGTACAACAAATGAATCTGCTGCACTACTTGCCACATGGCTTCCGGCACTTGCTTTGTCAGACTGTAGACTTTGTACTACTAGTGTGTCTGAGGGGCTTGATGCAACGTATCCGCCTCTGATGTTGTCACTTACCTCGGCACTCTGTACCGGTAGCTGCACTCCAAAAGCATTTACCTCTGCCTGTGATACTGCTGGAATACTAAGTCCTACAACTAATGCTCCTGCGATTAATAATTTTTTCATTTTACTGCCTCCTGTGTTTGCGGTGTGAGCCGCGTTTTTTTTGTGTTCGTAATATTAGTTGCAATTGCAACCAAAAAGGATTCAGGGTTTCGAAATTTATTTGCTTTTGCTTTTGCTTAGGGTTAATTAGTCATTAATCATGGGAACAATAGGCAGACCCCCTTCAGTACCTCCACTCATACAAACAGAGCCAATCAGAGCGGCTTCAAAGAAAAGAACAGGCCATTGGGTACTTGCGGCAACCATACTTGGCGCAAGTATGGCATATATAGACGGGACCGCCGTAAATGTTGCCCTGCCTGCACTTCAAGAGCAGCTTGATGCCACAATAGTAGATATGCAGTGGGTGATTGAGGCTTATGCTCTATTTCTGGCCTCACTCATACTAGTCGGAGGAGCTCTAGGGGACCGTTACGGAAGAAGGCTCATATATGCAATTGGTATTGCTTTATTTGCAGTAGCTTCGGTTCTCTGCGGTATATCGGAGAATGTGACAGAGCTTATTTACTTCAGAGCGCTTCAGGGAATAGGAGGCGCGCTAATGATTCCAGGTAGTTTGGCAATAATCACAGTGTTTTTTGATGAATCAGAGCGAGGGAAAGCAATTGGGACCTGGGGTGCTTTCTCGGCAATTACAACTGCTGTTGGACCTGTTCTGGGTGGTTGGCTTGTGGAGGAAGTATCTTGGCGCTGGATATTCTTTATTAATGTACCAATAGCTGTAGTTGTTTTGTTTCTCTTGTTCTTACGGGTCCCCGAGTCAAAAGGAGAGCTTGCGAAGTGCAAGATTGATTACTGGGGTGCAGTGCTCGCGACTGTTGGACTTGGTGGAATAATCTACGGATTGATCGAGTCTGCCGCATTAGGGTTCACTGATCCGATTGTGTTTGGGTCAATTCTAATTGGAGTTATATCCATAATAGCTTTTGTGATAGTTGAGCATAGAGTTGAAGCCCCTATGATGCCCCTTAAACTGTTCCGCTCCAGAACATTCAGTGGAGCAAACTTGGTTACTTTGCTGATGTATGCCCCTTTGGGAGGCGCTCTGTTCTTTCTGCCTTTTGCAATGATTCAAATATTTGACTATACGGTAACCGGGGCCGGGGCCTCGTTTATGCCTATTATAATTCTCCTCTTTTTAATGTCGCGTTGGTCAGGAGGATTGGTAGATAAATACGGTGCTAAGTTGCCTCTTGTGGTCGGAAACATAATCCAAGCTTTGGGTTATGCTTTATTTGCTCTGCTGGGAGGCGGAGGCAACTATTTCTATACTTTCTTCCCGGGAATGTTTGTTCTAGGTCTTGGGCTTGCCCTATGTGTGGCACCTCTAACCACTGCTGTTATGAATGCAGTGCCTACTGCTTTCTCAGGTACTGCCTCTGGAATAAACAATGCCGTGTCTAGAGTCTCAGGGCTAGTTGCGATTGCTGTATTAGGCATAATAATGCTCTTTTTGTTTAGCTCCGGGATGGATAACGGTATGCATCTGAGTGATATTCCCCAGGAAGTTCAGGAAGCTTTTAAAGGGGAGTATATTAATTTGGCAAATGCTGAGATGCCTATAGGGATTAGTCCCGAGATAGAGCAGAAGCTCAATAATTTGATTAAACTTTCCTATGTTAAAAGCTTTAATACATTAATGTACATTGCCGCTGTGCTATGTTTATTAAGTGCGCTGATAGCATGGTTTATGATTAGAGATGGAAAAAAATATAAAGAGGAAACCAATGAGTGATTTAGACTATATAAACGGAGATATGAGCAAATTTGTATCAACCGATACAAACAAAATGAAATGGCAAGAGAGCCCAAGCGGGACAGTATGGCGAAAGAGGCTCCACTTGGTTGGCCCAAGCGAGGCGGGCCAAGTTACATCACTCGTTATGTATGAGGCTAATTCCGATTTTCATGCCCATTCCCACCCGGGAGGGGAGGAAATACTTGTGCTTGGAGGAACGTTCTCTGATGAAAGGGGAGACTTCACAGCCGGCACGTATTTACTTAACCCCGAAGGATACGAACATACTCCTTTCTCGAAAGAGGGCGGGATTATTTTTGTTAAGCTAAGGCAGTATCCAGGCAATGACCGAAGCCAAATTGTGGTTGACACGCAAAACTTGGAGTGGATTGAATCAGTGCCCGGCATCTCTATAAAAATGCTCTATTCAGAACTTAACTATCCAGAGGAAGTGAGCCTTCAAAAATGGGACGGTGGAGCATCACCTGGCGAAATCAGTTATCCGCAAGGGGCAGAGCTTCTAATTTTGAAGGGAGATCTTCAAGATGAAAATGGCTCATATCCCGAGATGAGCTGGATCAGATATCCTGCTGGATTTAAACATACACCTTCATCCCCAAGTGGATGTGAGTTCTATATAAAGAGGGGAGGGGTTTCTTCTCTAAATTCTATCTGAGCTAGCTTCTGCCCAAAGAAGGATTGCTTTGGGCAGAAGAAAGAAATTTGATTGCAAGTTGATGCTTACTCTGCAGCTTTTAACTCCGCTGTTATATCCACCACTCCAGATCCCATTCCATGTACAGGAAAGCTAAGTCTCTTTCCTTTTGAGCTCATGTCCAATTTGTTCATATCAACAGATCTTAGCGACATGTTTTCATAAGAACGGTAGTAGAGAATTTTGTTTGCAAGATCCTTGATCACGACCCATTGTGTGTAGTCATGGAAAGTTTCTCCATTTTCAAAGTCCCTGACTAACCCTACGGGTATATCTACATTGTTAAGTATGTGCTCTGAGAGGTTTACAATATCAGCTGCTGTGTCTCCTTTGTCAGCTAGATAGGCCATAGCTGCGGCTCTTACAAATCTTGAAGGAGGTGTGGGATCCCCTGGGATACCTTTAAGCCCCGTTCCCTGACCTGTACCTGCAAAACTGATTCCATTTATTACAGTAGGCTTAACATTTTCTGCATTTAGGTCCACGTAGTTTCTAAGATTCGTTACATGCCAGTCGTACTTAGGAGAGTTTGTCATAACACCAACACTGTCGTATATCTTGAGTCCGTTGTCTGAGTATTCAATGACTATACCCTTTCCGTCTGCTTGATAGACAGCATAGTGCACTGGGACTACGATATTATTGAGCACTTCAAGTTTTTCGCCCCAAACTGTTAATTTGGGTAGCTCCTTTTTAACTTCCTCGATTGTGGCAAAGTTTTGGAGAATATACAAAGGTAGGTCCAAATTAGACATCGCTCTTGATTTGCTTTTTGTTGGAGGATCAACAAACTTTGCCTCACCAGGAAAATACAGTTCCCCCACTGAGAGACCTACTTCGTTAAATCCATCAGTAGCTATATCCAGACCAAAACCGTCTAGATAAATTACACCGTATTTTGAAGTCCACTTTTTACCATCACTGCCATTTGGTAGTTTTGATGTCCTTTTTTGTCCTTTAGGTTGGACAATAACATTTGAATTTAGTTTCTGAGCAAACTCCATACTACGCCCTATTACTACAGAGCCGTCTTTTGATGTAAGTCTAAACTCTGTGCATGCGTTTGAGCTGAGAGGTGCAGTGCTGAAAAGAATCAACAGAATTGAAATATAGAGAATTGATGTCCTCATTTGGGTCTCCTTTAATAATTAAAATTAGGAATTCGAAAATTGAAATGCTCTCTTAGTCCTTAATTAAAGATACCCAACTTCTTGAGAGTATGAGTAGCATCTTTGGAACTACGTTAGATTAGTATATTAAATCTGGGAACACCCGTAATCTTCAGGTAGAATCCTAAGCCTGGAATTGTTTATAACAACACGAAAATATTCGGATTCATAAAGGAGTAAGAAATGACTGATACATATAAAGTTGAAGCAGAAGTGCTCGAGCGCAGCCGCCAGTGGATACAGGATTTCAATAATAAAAATGTAAAAGGTTGTGTGGACGCTTATACCGCAGACGCTGTAATGAATGCTAGACCCATGGGAACCTATAAAGGGATAGGTGAGATAGAAGGGTTCTGGAAACCATTTATTGAGACAGGTGCTGCAGAGCTTGAATATAGCAATGTTGAAGTGGCTGTTGAAAATGAAAATACAGTTCTACTAAGAGCTGATTGGAAGATGAATATCGGAAAAGGCGTAGTCATCCAAGAAAGATGGGTAAAACAGTCAGACGGTAAATGGCTCTTGGAATATGATGATTTTGAAGTACAAGAGCAGTATTAAAATTCCTATATCCTAAAATATGTAGCCTTCAATAAGTTTCTCCTACGCTGTGGACTCCTTTGGCTTGGGCTTGGATATATGAAGCCCAACCAATCTAGCGACCATTATTGTCAGGTATAGCTGCCCAGTCATAGCTTCTAATGATGCAAGTGAGCGGGCTTGATTCGTTATTGCCTCTATATTTCCATATCCTACAGTTGTCAGAGTTACATAGCTGAAAAAGAGAAAATCAGGTCCGTCTTGAAGAGCTCTCCCGTCAGTATCTACAAATGAACCAGGGTATAGGGATTCAACAATATAATACAGAGTAGCCCACGTAAGCCCTATTAGAATATAGACGCATATTGATGCGGATAATATCTCAGTTGTAACTTCTCGGCTTTTAATTATGTGCACAAATATTCTGTAAGTAGTGTATGCAAAAAGAAGAAATGCAAAGACTATTTCATCTTTGACCAAACTGGAGGTGTCAATTGGGATTAGCGGGAACTTGAGTAATAAAAGCAGAAACCATGGCGCTGCCAGGACTAGAGCCATGATTGTATGGCTCCTCTTGTCGCCCACTGCTATAACAGACATTATCATAACAATGGTTGTAAAGAGGCTCAATAATATCTGGCCGCCCATATCTCCTTGCACATAGGGGTATGCTATAATCAAGAGAAGGAGAGATTTGGCTAGATATACGAATCTCCTTTTTCTAATGCGATCTAGTATTTTTGAAAATGTGCTCTCACTCAGATTTTGCTCTGTAGTCATAATATCCTCCAAGTCTTTCTATTCTTAGTGGTAAATATAACAATATTCCACAAAACTATGTAGCTTTGTATAATTAAGATAAGATTCTTAGCTGCTAATTAATATAAAAAATTGTAATTTTGAAGCTTCTTAGGCATAAATATATATATTGTCTATTACTGATTTAAGAGGAATATGAATGAATAGTTATAAACTGGTTTCGTGTGTTGTTGTAATTTTAGTGCTGCTCTCCCTTGGCTGTTCCGCTGATAAAAGTGAACAAGGTGTTGGGCATGGCGAGAGTCTTGAGTCTGCAGATAATGCAGGAGCTGTAGTTTCATCAGATAATGGTGTTGAGCTGTGCGGCGGTTTGCAGGGGCTTCAATGCAGTGAAGGGCAGTTCTGTGATATGCCTGCTGGACAGTGTCAGGTTGCTGATTCCCAGGGCAACTGTGTATATCAGCCCCAAGTTTGCACAAGGGAATACAGACCGGTTTGCGGATGCGACGGCGTGACCTACGGTAATGATTGTGGTCGTATAAGCGCTGGGGTTTCCAAGGATTATGATGGTAAGTGCAAAGATGGAACTGTAGGGTATTAGTTCGATTGAATTAATTGGTGGTATTGCAAGTTTAGTTTATAATTATTTTTAGAATTAGAGTAGCTTAACGCAAAATAATGAGTAGTGAGAAAGGGGATATGATGAAGAACTTTAATAGTATTAAATCCTTAGTATTCTTAATTTTAATTACATTTCTAATAGCGGGTTGCCATGACGATTCAAATTCAAATGGTAACGACGTGAGATCAGTTGATGGCTCAGGCAACAATTTGCAAAACCCTTTGATGGGTGCGACCATTACTGAGCTTATAAGATATGTATTTTCAGATTATGAAGATGGCATCTCAGAAATGCCTGAAGCAGATCTTCCAAGCGCAAGGCTAGTAAGCAATTTTGTAAATTCCCAAGAAACTCTAATTCCAAACCCACAGGGCGCCAGTGACTATATCTGGCAGTGGGGACAGTTCTTGGATCATGACATAGATTTCACAAATGGTGCAAATCCTGTTGAGCCTGCAGATATTCCAGTGCCAGCAGGAGATCCGTTCTTTGATCCTTTTGATACCGGCACTCAAGTAATCATCTTTGATAGATCAGTATATGATACATCGACTGGTGTAGGAGTTGGTAATCCTCGCCAGCAAATCAATACGATAACAACATGGATTGATGCTTCAAATGTTTATGGTTCAGATGTGGAAAGAGCAGTAGCCCTAAGAACAAATGACGGCACCGGAAGGCTGAACACGAGTTCTGGGGATCTTCTTCCTTTTAATACCCAGGGGCTTCCAAATGACGGAGGCGATGATGATCCCTTTTTGTTCTTGGCAGGTGATTTCAGGGCCAATGAGCAGGTTGGGCTTTCTGCAATGCATACCCTTTTTGTAAGAGAGCATAACCGTTATGTAGAAGAGCTCGCTGCACAAAGACCTGGTCTGAGTGGCGATGAGCTCTACGAGCGGGGAAGACGTTTTGTAGGAGCGCTTATTCAGGCAATCACATACAATGAGTTCTTGCCTGCCCTTATGGGCGGCGCAGCTCTCTCTCCTTATGACGGCTACAATCCAAGTGTTGATGCTTCAATAGCTAATATATTCTCCACAGCTGCATATAGGTTTGGGCACAGTATGTTAAGTCCGGAGCTTCAAAGGCTGGATCAGAATTTAAATGTTATTGCTGAGGGCAACCTGGAGTTGAGGGATGCGTTTTTTAATCCCGAGGCCATAGTTGATGAGGGCGGGATTGATCCAATCCTAAGGGGGCTTGCAAAACAAGTTGCTCAAAGACTTGATCCTTTCATTATAGATGATGTTCGTAATTTTCTTTTTGGTCCTCCCGGGGCTGGAGGTTTTGACCTTGCATCTCTTAACATACAAAGAGGCCGAGACCACGGACTTCCTAGATATAATGACGTAAGGGAGCAAATGGGGCTTTCAAGAGTATCAACTTTCTCCCAAATTAGCTCTGATGCTGATATCCAGATGAGTCTTGCGGAGGCATACGGCAATGTGGATGATATTGATCTTTGGGTAGGTGGACTTTGTGAAGATCCTGTTGCCGGATCACATCTTGGTGAGCTGTTTCAATTAATTATCAAGGTGCAATTTGAGGCTCTAAGGGACGGAGACCGGTTCTGGTATGAACGTAAGCTGGGTAATGCTGAGCTGCAAGAAGTTCTAGCTACGAGTCTCTCTGATGTAATAAAGAGAAATACCGGTATAGGCTCTGAACTTCAAGATAATGTGTTTCAAGCACAGTAAATAGAGTTTTACTCTGTCATAACTTCTGGCTCAGCTGGCGGCTCGTACGGAGTTCCTTCATTAGATATACACTCAACTTCACATTCAGAAAGTGTGAGTAAGTTGACCAAGGTAGTTTTCAAACAAGTGATAGGGTTCTCAGAGAACGAGACTTTATCCTGAGGCTTAATCCCTTCACATTTGGTAAGCATTTTATATGGCTTCTCCCCTATGATTACATAGTTGCCTTTAATTGCTTCTACCGTGTGCTCTCCCCAGCCTTGAGCAAATGTAGTCATTGAAAGTCCTGATAGGATTAGCAGTGCTGTAATGAATATTTTCAATATAATTTCCTCCAGTGTTTAATGGATACCCAGTATACTCAATGTCCACTAAGAGCTCAATTCATTTCTTAGAAGATTAAGAAAGTCCGCTTGCTTGAATGCGCTCAATGAAGTTCTTAAACTCTTTCAACTCTTTTTTGTTGAATTTGCAAAGAAAATTTTCCCTTACAACCCTCTCATAGACTGGCCACATCTTTTTTCGTAACTTTCTTCCCTTCTGAGTTATTGATGCGGTTCTCCCTCGGCCGTCATTAGGGCACTGGCCTCTTTCTACGAGTCCCTCTTCTTCAAGTCTCTGGGCCAATCTGGTTACGTTATACTTATCAAGGAGCACCCTCTTGCCAAGGTCGTTTAAACGCAGCATTCCATTCTCAACACGCTCAAGCTCCCATAATACATCGTACCAGCTTAGAGCAGGAAACCCCTTCTTCTTTAACTCTTCTTCAACTTTTTCTATTAAACTCTGCTGCGCCTGAACAAGCCCAATCCATGTGCTTGCCTCTGTTTCGGTCCACTTTGCGTCATTGCTACTTTTGTTTCCCTTCATCATATTCCTCCTTTTTTAAAATATAGAATAAAATCGTTGCAATTGCAACAAGACTGTGATATACATATTAATAGTTGCAATTGCAACTATAGTGGATTCAAGAAATTTAGATTTGAAAAAAACTTTTAGGAGGTAGATCAGTATGAAGAGAATCAGTAGAGAAGAACTTAGGGATAAGTTGATAATACATGAGAACCTAAAGTTGGTAGAAGCACTTCCTAAGAAGTACTGGGAGCGCTCTCATATACCAGGGGCAGTTCAAATGGATTACAAAGAAGTCTTGCAAAAAGCAGATAGGCTTCTGCCTGATAGAGGAGCTCAAATAGTTGTGTATTGTGCCAGCACAGAGTGCCAAAATTCCTCAATCGCAGTTCGTGAGCTTGAGAATCTAGGCTATACAAATGTGCATGAGTATGTCGAGGGAAAACAGCACTGGCTGGAGGCTGGACTACCTATTACACGGAGTGCTAGTTAGGTCTTTTAAAAATAATAAGGAGGTTTAAAGAAAAGTGATAAACAAGATACTAAGCACTGATATTGAGGATTGGGGTGGGTTGATTGCAAGAATATTTCTGGGAGTAGTGATTCTGCCTCATGGGCTTCAAAAGTTGTTAGGCATGTTTGGTGGCTACGGATTCTCAGCTACGGTCGAATATTTCTCGAGCACCGGCATACCAAGTGTGATCGGGATCTTAATAGTTTTGGCAGAATCCTTTGGAGCGTTATTCTTGATTCTTGGATTAATAAGCCGTATCTCTGCTGCTGGGCTAGCCATAATCATGCTTGGCGCAATTATAATGGTTCACGGACAATATGGATTTTTCATGAACTGGTTTGGCGCCCAAGCAGGTGAGGGGTTTGAATATCATTTGCTCGCTTTAGGGATTTCGCTTGTGGTGCTATTAAAAGGCGGAGGCAAATGGGCTTTGGATACTGAGGTACTCAATAAAATTGATAGATGACACCTAACTCTGGAAAATAAGAAACCTCCTTAGCTTTTAAAAACAGGCTAAGGGGGTTATAAAATTCTGATTTCAATCATGATCATAAAATCTTATCTAAAAACATTAAGCACACTGCACGATACTTTCCCTATTATCATATCCTGATCGAAGTCGTCCCACTCTACTTGAGCCTTAGGGTAGTTCTTGTTATAGGGTACAAGGCTAAGGCCCCTTGGTTCAGAATAACACTCTCTAACTATGTTGCCTTCATGAGGAATCCTAAAAGCGTAAACACTGCCTGATACTATTTCCTTCGAATTTCTATCAATGACTGCATTGGCTCCTTTCATTAGAAGTTTTTCCATAGAGTCACCTGCTACTCTGATAACAACATTTTCATCTTTAGACAACTCCCTTGGAATTGCAACTGTCCCAACGGGATCTATGTTGGAGAAATCTAGTTTGTCGGCATTCTCAATTGAGTAGACGCTTACCTCAATTAATCCACTGTCTTCTCCGGAAACAAAATTTCTGGGAGCTATGATTGTTTTTAGCACAGCAGGTGGATTATGTCTTATAAAATCCAATGATAGATTTTCTTGATCACAAAACTGCACAAGCTCATCGAAAAAAGAGATACTGTTGCGCTTTTTAGCATTAGCAAGTGCTCCCCTGCTTACTCCAATAGAATCAGCAACTTCATAATCGTTGCTTAAATTCTTCATGTACTTTATGGTATTTACAATGCCTGTTACTGTCTTACGCATTTGTAATCCCTCCAATTACCAAAGATTTATTGCTAAAATCGAATAAATTACACAAAATGTGAAAAAGTTACTTGTAATATGTCACAATTTGTGATTTAATATGTTATGTAATTAACGTAATGTAATTATATAACACAATATGCAATATATCAAGCGAGTCTTACATCAATTGGGTCAATTGATCGCTTGATAGTTCATATAGATTATGCTGCTTGTATTTGGGTTGGAAGAACTCTAAGAAATTCAGCATATCCGATAATGTTTCATTTTCCCTTAAGATATTGAGGGAACGGTAGGGTTACGCTCAAAGATCTTTAATGATCTAAAAGCCAAGAGGGGGCTTCGAAATTGTTACGGTTCTTCAAACTCTGTAGAGGATTCAAAAAATACTAGAGATGGGGGTACAGAATGATCGAAGATAGATTGAAAGTGTCGGGTGAGATGTTTAAAAAGATTTTATCTCATATGGATTCTCTCACAAGAAAAGAACTCTTAGAACTACAAGCTGAGAGCAAAGTGACCTCAGAGGAACAATGTTCTCCAGCACTCTACCATGTACTTCAAGCTCTTAATGAACTTGCCAAGGTAGAGTTGGTGAATAGGGATTTAATGGATAGCTTCTAAATCGCTATCTATTAGATAGAATCTCTATTTGCTGATATTAGGCTTGTTCAGTGTGGATACTTATAATATTTATTCGTAGTTGTGAGAGTTTATTTGCTATTTCATAATATTTGCTCTTATAGCTTGGCATTTAGTGTGATTAATCATTATAATAAGACTAAAGCTGGTTGTGATCTTGTTGAGTTTTAATTTTTCTTAATCGGAGATATCATGAAGAACTATAGAAATACTCTATTTCTAATTATAATAGTAATCATGTCACTTACGGGTACATCTTGTAATCAGAACAATGATGATGGTCTTGAGGAGAGAATAGAGGAGACCAAGCACTTGCAAAGCCACCGAAGAGAAATAATGGACGGCATGCTCGACGGCGGTCTTGCTACGAGAATTGAGAACCCTAATAGTCAACCCTATATATATGTTACAGAGCCCTTTTTTATGCTTCCATCGTCAGACCAGGCATCTTTAATGAACGTAATCTGGTATTACTATATAACTGAGGATAGAGCGGTAGATGTGGTTACGATTTATGATAACAACACTGGGGAGCAAAAAGGCACGTTTGGCACAAAAGGGCTACTAATGTCGGAGTAATTGGATGTGTGGTAGATTTACTAAAAAGAGCAGTAAAGAAGATCTTCGAAAACGATTTGGTTTCAATGACACCTCTGAAGACACATTATTTGAACCACGCTACAACATTGCACCTTCCCAAGAACAACCAGTTTTAATAGTTTCTCAAGACAAGCGAATTGTTACTATGATGAAATGGGGACTTGTTCCACATTGGTCTAAGGATCCTAAAATCGGGTTTAAGATGATAAATGCCCGCTCTGAAGGGATCCATGAAAAACCCAGCTTCAAAACCCCACTTAGAGAAAGACGGTGCCTAGTATTGGCTGATGGATTTTATGAGTGGCATAAACCTGATAAGAAAACCAAAATTCCCTACTACTTCAAACTCAAATCTAATGAGCCGTTTGCATTCGCCGGGCTGTGGGATGTCTGGGAAAAAGATGGGCAAACCCTTAAGACTTTTACCATAATAACCACTACTCCTAACCAACTAATGGAGCCTATACATGGCCGTATGCCTGTAATATTAGAGGAGAAGGATGAAGCTAAGTGGCTTGACCCTGAAATTAGAAAGCCCAGTGATTTGATTCCGCTTTTAAAGCCCTATGCTTCAGATGAGATGGAATGTTTTAGAGTGTCTACAATTGTTAATTCTCCAAAAAATGATGTTCCCGAGTGCCTGATCCCCGCCAGTTAGGAATTTCATAATATTCTCTTTACAATTTTTGTTATACCCTTAATACTTTCCTTATGTGCTAGTTTATACCGGAGGACCAAGGAATGCTTAGAATTATAGTCATAGTAATAATTGTGGTTTTAATAGGAATTCAGTTTGTTCCTGTGAGCAAAACGAATCCGCCTGTGACAGGAGAAATTCAAGCGCCTGCAGAAGTGATGGAAATCCTTCGAACCTCATGCTATGACTGTCATTCAAATGAATCCGAATGGCCTTGGTACTCGAATGTTGCTCCAGTTTCTTGGCTTGTTATAAGTGATGTTAATGAGGCAAGAGAGCATCTAAATTTCTCGGAGTGGGATTCTTATAGTGCTGAAGATAAGGCTGAAGACATAGAAGAGATATGGGAAGAAATAGAAGAAGGAGAAATGCCTCTTTGGTTCTATTTGCCGCTTCACCCAGAGGCGAGACTCTCAGATGCTCAAAAAGAGATTATAAGAAAATGGGTTGAGTCAGGTGGACCAGAGTCATAGTCGATTTTTCATCTAGGGATGTCATTATTTTCTCTACCTTCCATGATTTGACGAAATCCCTCTTCACTTATATAGAGTATCGACAGAATACACTTAGAGTTCTCTCCCCTTAGTAATAACTGTATGTCTGATCCAGGAAGATCCCACTGTGCTGCGTATAGCAGCTCACCATTGCAGACTACGTCACTTGTTTTCTCGGGATCGATTCTCTTGGAAGGGTCTTTCTGCTGTATAGTGTCAATAACTGTCCTGCCATACTGTTTTTTAAGCTCTTTCTTAATAATCTCATATTGTTCTATATATTCGTCGTTTGTCTTATGTTCATCTGAAAAGAAAGAGCTTGCACGGACCAGTTCATCATCTCTAAATGTATATCCTATTTTACTATTCATGCCCATCATTGTTGTGTGATAATCAATCTTTTTGTCTGATTCAAATACAATCTCTCCCTGTTCATTGCTCTTGACCTCTTCTTTGGACATTCCCCATTTAGCTTTTCTAAAATCATATTCATTATTACCAATATTCTCAGGACTAGCTTCGTTTGTGGTTTCTTCCGATTGATCTCTGTTTTGCAGAGGGTTATTTGAGCAGCTGTAGCTAAAAAATATAAATGTAATAAGAACTAAGAATTTATAATGATTCTTCAATCCAGATCTCCTTCTTATATAAATAAATTTAGATGATTGTACCTCACTTTATGGAACTCTAATATTATTGGTCTACGTATTTAAATTTAGAGCGGATGTTTTGTATATATTCTTTACGATTTTCTCTTATTTTTGCCATCTCTTCGGCAGGGGCTTTAGTGTCAGGGTCATATTTGGCTCCCCAAACTACAATTTCTAATATTATAGGTACCAAATCAAGACACTTATTGGTGGGAGAATATATAAATTGCTTCTTGTTATCTGGATCTCTTTTTTTGGAGATGATTCCTTCACTCTCAAGCTTCTTTAGTCTGTCGGCTAATATATTAGTTGAAATGGCTTCTTCAGATTCTAGAAACTCGTTATAGTGCTTCTTATCAAAATGCAGGATGTCTCTGAGTATAAGTAAGCTCCACTTATCTCCGAAGATTTCTAATGAAAAAAATATAGGGCAATTTTTCCCCTCTCCGTCCTTCATAATAAAATTATATCAAATAGCTTGCATTTTACAAGTTATTGTGATATTTTTGTTTTGCTTGCATAATGCAAGTAAAAAAATCAGGAGGCAGTATGATGCAAAACAGAGTCGTATGGTTTGATATACCAGTAAGTGATCTGGATAGGGCAAAAGAGTTCTACTCCAAAGTTTTTGAAGTTGAGTTCATTGACAACGAAATGGGCCCCAACAGGATGTCGATGTTTCCCTTTGAGCCAGGAATGGCCTCAGGGTGTCTTGTTCAGGGACCTGATTATAAGCCTAGCGCTGAGGGCTCGGTAGTGTATTTAAACGGGGGAGAAGATCTCTCTGTGCCGCTATCCAAAGTTGAGGCAGCAGGTGGAAAGGTGGTGCTGGATAAAATGAGTATTGGTGAGTATGGGTTTATTGCTTATTTCTTAGATACAGAGGGAAATAAGATAGCTGTACACAGTATGTCTTGATAATTTGTAGAGTTAAATCTAGATTGCTTCCGGAAGCAAGTTTTGTTGTGCAAGCAGATAGTTAGGACTGCTTTCTATACTAGCTGTCCTTAAACATATAGGGAGTTGTACCTTCGGTTAGAATTCTAAAGAACCTTATTATGTTTACCTCATACATATGTAGAAAACGGGCGAATATTTCAAAGCGTCTGGATGTTAACTTAGATTTACAAAGAACCTCAAGCTGGTCCCCGGTTACCTCTCCAGAGAGTTCTACCAGTGCCTCTTTTGGCTCTGCCTTATGACCTAGATGAAAATTGCATATTATATTGCCGTCCATGACCATACTGATTTCATCAACGGTTAAAACAAGGTCGCCAAGCGTAATTGAGTTCTTATCCATTTTTATGCTCGTTAAAATTCAAAGTTCTATAGAATTTGTAAAGTATTTTATACTACGAGTGATTTTATGGCTAGATTTTACCTCAGTGGCTGCTCACTTTGAGTTCCAGTTTCTTCAACAAGCTCTGAATCCTCGGCGTTCTGAAAAGACAGTGCATAAACCAACATAACAACTACGCCTAAAATGATTAGAAGCCACATAGCTTTTTTTCTACCTCTTTGAGAAATACTAGAGCCGCTTTTTGTATTCTGATGATGTTTGCGTTTTTTAGAGTGCGTCATTGTATATAGCTCTTCCTATTTTATCTTAAGCCCTTCGGAATCATATATTCCTACTTCATCGCCTGATTTTGCATCATATAAATAAAAGGAGCTTACTGCTGGATTGTTGGCCTTAAAATCTTTAAGCAATACCTCTAGGATCGCCTGTTTGTCTACATTTGGGGCAGTGTAAAAATGAGCAGTAACATAGACTTTAGGTGGATTACTTTCTTGATCAATCTTCTCTAGAGTTCCATCTTTGATAAGGTTTTCAACTAAAAGTTGATCTTCTGTCATGCCAGGTTGTCCCTCAGTTGTGCTTGGAGCCTCGACCTGACTTGTTTGAGAAGACATCATCTCTTGTGATTTATCTGTTGATTTAAAATAAAAGTATCCTGCAATTACAACTAATGCTGCTATCATAAGTACTCTTCGTGACATAGGGCAAGCCTCCTTTGTTAAATAACAACATAAACTATATATAATCTGGGAAGAAAACTCTATATAGCGCGATAGTTCTCTAGAGATTTATGAAAGGACCATTTTTTTGTACTAATTAAGAAAAGATTTGCAGTTGGGTACTTCTATTACTTTGCCGATGACATCGCTATTGTTCTTTAGGAGGTTCGTGACGATATTTTGGAAATCATTCTCGACCACCACGTCATCAACACGGAGTTTGCAGGTCTTGGGGTTTAAGTTCCCAGTTGAGTTAATAAAGATAGTCCTATCATATACAGTAAAGTTAAAGGGTTCTCCGGCTACCTGACGGTTACGCAGAGCAGCTCTTCCTTGAACTGTATAGTGGTTATTCTCAGCTGGTTCTATTGTTACCGATTTTAGGGTTCCTTTTTTTTCATTGCCTAAACAATGAGTGAGACAAAAAAGTGTTAGGTGTTCATCAAGAGGGGTTTCTTTAATAACCTTAGCTGTAATGTCTTTTGAATAAACTTGTACTGGGTTTAGTACAAATAAAATGCTGAGTAAAAAAATAGCAAAATGAAAATTCGATATTGATTTTGTCATAAAAAAATAGGGGCGGATAGAGCCCGCCCCTGGTTTCTCTATACTTTTACTGAGGTGCTTTTTCTTTCATTTCTTTATGATGCTTTTTATATTTCTTCATCATTTTGTCTTTGCGGGCCTCTTTTGTTTCTTTAAGTGTTGTTAGCTGCTCTTGAGTAAGAACATCTCTCATTTCGAGTCCTCTGTCGAGCTTAATTCTCTTCATCTTATATTTAGAATCCCACATAACATCAAAAGCCTTTATTACATCTGCGCTGCTGGTTTCTTTGTTGGTCTTGGCATCTTTAAATGCAGCTTTCTTAGCCATAAAGTCTTCTCTGGCTTCTGTCATAGCAGGTTCATATTTGGTTGCTATGTCATTTAATTGAGTTTTCTGGTCATCAGTCAAATCCAACTTAGAGGTGATTTTCTCGTTTTCCCACCAATTCCAATTTTTTCCTTTATGATGGTCAGCTTGAGCTGAAAAACTAACAAAAAGTACTAATAAAAGGGGTAATATCATGTATCTCTTCATGTAAAGCCTCCGAAATATTGGTTTTGATCATATAAACACAAGAATAACAAAAAGGTTTCAGAAAACTACAAAAATTTATATGCTGTATAATATTATTAGAATTAAATACGGAGGAAAACTCATGAAAAATCTACGATTTATACTAGTCCTACCTGCTATATTACTTATCACTATTGCAATAGGATGCGACAGCGACGGCAGCGGTAATGCAAATGCTCAGCCATCAACCATGGAGAGAACGGATGCCATGGGCACAGTAAAGGCTCCATCTGCTCAAACCTGTCCTGCAAATATAATGATCGAAGGCCTTAAGTTTCAAGACGTTGTAACGCTTGAAATGATTCCCGCTCAGGGATTGATGGCAGAAGCCACAATTACAAATTTAACGGCGGATACAACGGCTAAGTGCACCGGTATGGCAGATCCACCGCTTATTACAGAAGCTATGGGTTGCACAGTGAGCAGCTCAAATATTCCAGGGATTGAAGTAAATGACATCCTAGACATCTCGGTTGCTTTCTCATCTCAGGTTAAAGAAATTGAATTTGCAAACCTATCAGGCACATCAGGACTTGAATGCGCTTTTGCAAACCTAGATACTATAAGCGCTACTAACTAGAGCAGATCATGGAGCTGGTCTGAGAGCTCCTGATCAACAGGGATCTCAACGCTCTCATAAAATATTGATATCGTGCATTTCGGCTCTGCTGAGAACTTTTTGCTGTCTAATTCCAAAGACACATTGGTTTTCTTGTCTTTCGTTGGCCATATGTGTTGAAGGCCATGCTCTCCCCTGCAAATAGCCGCCGGGTCTTCATAGGGGTTGGCTTTAACCTCGTGGTTTTTGTATGAGGCAACTCCCTTTGCGGGCTCGCCTATCTCTTTTGTAAGCTTGTTTGTTCGTACTTTAAAGAGCTCAAGATAAGCATCAGGGCCATCCAAGGGTTCTCTTAGATGTATCACTACCATTCCTAGCCCTTTATCTCCGAAAACATATAGTAGGTCATATTCATATTCGATACTAGAAACTACAGGAGGGGTTACTTCTTCGCCTTCATATTCTACAACTTCGGCGGATTCAATCTCCATAGGAACCGGCTCTCCGCCAATTCTGTATGTGAGTATGTTGTCACCTTCTTTTATAAGCTCTGCGGTTTCAACTTTTTTAACTTGCTCCTTGCTCATACCCCATTTTGCCTCTCTCACATCGGGTTTGTCCCATATTGAGCAGGCTGTCGTGAAAAGTATTGTTGTAAGAAAGAGTAGGGCTCGTGTTCTCATGTTCTTATTTTGCCTCCGTATTTTGCTATAGAATATATTATCTGTGCGATTCTCTGATAAGCAAGAGCTTTAACTTGCACTGAATCAAAAGAACCCTTTTATGCCTGATACTGTAAATTCAACTCCAATGCATATCAGAATAAAGCCCATAATGCGAGTTAATGCGTCTATGCCTGTTGGTCCCAGGATTTTTATAACTTTCGTTGAGCTTCTCAAAACAAGCCAGCAAATTATTACAGTAAGAAGTATCCCTAGTCCCACTACAAAATAGCCTGCTGTTCTAACAAGAAAGCCTTGTTTTTCTGAGATTTCTGCAGCCATGCTAATAATCACTGCTATAGATCCCGGACCGCTTAGCATTGGCATTGCAAGTGGAGTAAAAGCAAGCCCCTTTGCCTGCTCGTATGTAGTGATATGGGAAGTTTCATGTTCTGGGGAATTTGAAGGGAAAAGCATTCTAAATCCAAGAACCGTTATGATAAGTCCACCTGCAATTCTGAGTGCTGAGACACTTATGCCAAAGAAGCTTAGAATTAAAGCTCCTGCCAGCAAAAAAACAATCAGTATGCAAAACATATATATGCATGTTAGTTTTAGCAGCTTGTACTTCGATTTGGTATCTAGGTTTGAAGAAACTGCTAGGAAAACTGGGGCCGTGCTAAATGGGTTAGCTATTGGTAGTAGTCCAATTACGACTATTGCTACGAAAGAAAAAAGCTCAGTTACAAATTGCATAAATTATAATTCTCGACTCATAAATTTTCTTTGCTTCTATTATTATAGTTGATTTATCTATTATCACTACCCAAATAAGGATATTCCATCTCGTGGGCAGTGAGTTTTGCTATATCTTCGCCCAGATATTTGGCAACAATATAGAGTGACATATCAATGCCTGCTGAAATTCCTGCCGAAGTTATGATGTTTTCATATTCGACCCATCTTTTATCTCGCACGACATTAGTTTCAGGAAATCCCTCCTCTAATCTATCAAGTGAGAGGAAGTGGGTTGTAGCACTTTTGCCATTTAGTAATCCTGCTTTGGCAAGAAAGAATGCACCTGTGCATACCGAGGCCAAAGTTTTTGCCTTTTTGGCTTGGACTTTTAGAAAATGATGAATTATGGAGTTGTTGTGTTCGTGCCTTTCTCCCAGCCCGCCTGGAACAATGAGAATATCCGCGCCTGGAAAGTCCTCGAAATTATGGTCTGGGATAACTCTCAATCCGCCCATTGTTTTCACTTTGCGAAGCTGCTCTGAGACAACCAGGATTTCAAAAGGGCAGGGGTCGGCTAAAGCGGGTTTGTCCAACATTCTTGTAACGCTGAAAACTTCATATGGGCCTGCAAAGTCCAGAACTTCAACATTATCATAAATCAGTATGCCTACTTTGATTTTTTCCATGGCTCTATCTCGTACAATATCACAAGCTCATATTCAGTTCAACGTGGCATGTTCTCTATATTCCTCATAGCTTCATAGTTTGGTTATAATTTTATAAAGGTATAAACATGGAGGCATCAGAGAATGAAAATTCATAACCTATTTGTAGTTTTGCTATTAACCCTTTCTGTTGGCCTAGTGATTAGTTGCGATAGTGACAACAACAGTAATGCTCAAGATATGGAAGAGCCTGGACCAATGGACCCAGGACCTATGGCTATGTGTCCTTGTAATCTTGATCACGATTTCTGGACGGCTATGGGTTGGATGACTAATCAAGGTGGGGGATTGTTTGATGATTGTGGTACAGAGACAAATGTAATTGAATTGTCTGGAGGTATTAACAATGAGATTGGAGGTGCAGTAACTCTAGACTGTGTTAATCAAATTGGAACTGCAGTTGAAATGGACGGAAGTCTGTTCTGTGAGACAAGTGTAGTCTGTATTGCTAGTGGCGTGAATCCTACGCCGACTATAACTCAGGATATTTATTTTGAAAAAATTGTAATAACGCAAGAAGAGCAAGCCGCGTGTCAAACAGAAGTTGAGGCTATTGCAATGACTCTTGGGATTTCATGCCAGTAGTTAAAGCAGTGATCCAAGCGCTACGAATTCAATTACAAAAAAGAACCCTAGGATAATAAGAAGTCTAGTTGTGCTGAAATATGTGTGGACTACTTTAGAGTCCGCCTCTTTGTCCCAGGAGTTTACTCCGTCTCTTTTTAGTGCTTGATATCCAAAGAGCATTGTAATCCATGAGATTAGTACAAATCCGGCGCCCATACCTCTTAGCCAGACGCTATAGCTTCTTTTAAGAGATCTGTCATATGGCAAAAGCTCGCCGTTTTTATCCACTACCCTAGTGCCAAGCAGGTTTTTGCCAAAAGTTGTTCCAAACTTGCTTATGGTGTATGCCTCAAGGAATACCCATATAAATGTGACTACTACTCTTAGGATAATAATGAACAAAATGTTTTGATAGCCCATACCATCAGTATCTTCTAGTGCTGCCTGCTGAGTTAGGCTTTGAGACATTTGCTCCATAAAATCAGGAAACATCAGTGTGATCAATAATGAAAATAGCATTGAGAAGATGTAATAGTCGGTCATGCGGGCAAAAAACCTTACCCATGGGCGCTGTTGGCTAACTTCTTCATATGTCGCATCCATTGTAGTGGCCTCGCCGCCCTGATACTCAGGCTGCTTAAATACCACCTTCTCCACATGCTCAACAGTTTCTTCCTTTTCTTCAGCAGCTTCCGGAGCTTGCGGTGGCTGAAATGATGAGTCATCTGAGATTTGTGGTATCTCAGGCTCTGGAATGGGTGGTGGCTTGGGTTTGGGTGTGAGACGTAATTCCTGCACTTTTGAGAACGGGAGCCATTTTTCCATAGGCTCTTTCCAAACAAGGGAGTCTTTTGTAATCTCGCCGGTGTTTAATAATTCCCAAAGTTCTTCTTCGGAGACAGGACCAGCTGGTTTGCTGTCCTTTTCGTAAAACCATATTTGTGAACCCATTGGGCTTTAGTTTACAGCATAACTCTGAAATAGAAATGGAGTTTGTGTGATTCTTACAAATCCAGGGCTGAATCAATTTGGGATTTATGTTTTTTACTCAAAAAGGCTACATCGATTTGAAACTTCCCATCACCTAATATGTCTCTTAGGCTAAGTACTATTTCTGTGGAACGGGTTTCCCACATTACGGTTTTTATTGACCCATGTCCAACTTCTACTCCAACATCACTCAAAGGCTTGCCGTATTGACTCGAAAGAAACTGTTTGATTGCCTCAAAGTCTCCAACGCTTAGATTAGGGTTTAAATTATCAGCGCCGAAGTCATAGTTGCCGGCAATTAATTGTAGCGATTGGTCTTCTGTTGCGAGTTGACCCCAGAACATATAGGAAATGACGGCGTCATAGCCTGCAATCTTATCTTCATAGAAAATGAAGTTGTCGCCAAATGTATCTTGCAGATCCGGATTCTCAGAAGCCCTCACTTCCTCAGGACTCATCCCCCACTTTGCCTGCCTGAAATCGTGCTCTGTCTCGGGAAGCCCATAAAATAGCTCGTTCCCTGCATACACAACCCCAGCCGCGATAATAATTGCGATTATGATTTTTGAATAGTTGGGCATGGTGAAATATATCAATCACACATTCTGGAAGATCCAGCGGACGCGGCCGACGACGAGGTTTTGGCTCATATCATCAAGTGGGATAGGGTAGTCGTCAACCATTTTGTTATCACTCTTTATAATGATCTCGTTTGGTTTAATCTCAAGGCGTTTTACAACGTAGCCCTCATATGGAAGATGGAGACAGTAGATACCATTGCTCACAACCTTCTTATCGTTCGGGTCAAACCCAACATATGCACCGTTCACAATTGTGGGATACATAGAGTCCCCTTCGACCTTAAAGCCATTTGTATGGTTATGTACCATCTTTGAGGGCAGGGTGACCCTTTCTATGGGCTCTGCATCCACAGACACAAGCGGATTACCCGCGCCTGCAAGCTCCCATATATTAATCTCTAGCATGTCTGTTCCGCCCATGAGTCCAGAGATATCAGGCAAAAACATATCCCCTTGCCCCCGGCGAAACCATTTTGGGCTCAAATTATACTCTTTTTCTATTACCTTCATAAAGTGATCGGGCGGCTTAGTCTTGCCAGCCTCCCAACTGTTTACTGTATTTAATGATTTACCAATTCTTCTTCCAAATTGTTCCTGGGTGAGATCTTCAGCCTCTCTTATAAGCTTTATTCTCTTCCCAATCTCGTTATTGTGATCCACTTTAACCCCCTAATTCACAAATTTGTAAATTTCTGTATTGACAAATTACCAGTTCTGTGAATATAATATACATAAACAATAAGACTATGACAATATTAATACACAAATTTGGAAATTGCAAGCACAAGACACACAAAATGATGATAAGCGATCACAGAACAATGATTGGACATAGAATGTCAGATAACGGTTTAAATGGGAGAGGTTATTTAATGGGACGAATTGAACAACAATTTCGAGCAAGCGAGGAATTGGACGCTGCTACCAAAAAAATGAACAGGGGAGTTAGTGAATACATGGGAAGGATAGAGCATATCACAACACAGCAGATAATTGGGGAGTGGGGAAGTATAAACAAGTTTGCAAGCTCACACGGGGTTAGCCCGGCATCAACCAAGATGGTGATATATGTGGACGGAGCAAAGAGCAGGCCGGTAGAGGAGGCCCTGAAAAAGTACGGTTATCTAAATTTGCTCCGATTTGAGAAAGAGTTGAGGAAACGAGGACAGACTTTCTCAGACTATCTTGCAGAGGACGGGCTTAATCCTGTTGAGCTTATTGAGACCCTTAGGATGAAAGAGATTCACCCTGAGGTTCTCTTGGGGCTCAAGCGAAGGGGATACTGGGGAGTGCTTGAGACCAAGAGAGGGTCGGAAGAAGTTAATAGTGGTTTGTCTGGGAAAGGAAGTAAGGAAGAAAATTAAAAAGAGGCACCCTGTGCCTAGGAGGTCGGAAATTATGTTGTCATCTATTTTTCGCTATACAGGTTATTTAGTTTTAGTTTTTGGATTCTTCTATATGTCCTGGCATTTCGGCAGAGCATATGAGAAAGGCACTTTTGACTATGTAGCAGTTAATGCTTCTGCAGAAATTGGGGATAGCGCTGGCTGTGAGGAAGAAATCAAGGTTTATCAGGAAGTGCTTAACGAACTTGATAACCCTACTCCAAAATCCGATTTGAATACTAAGTATATGGAGTTCACAAAGAGATGAGGCCTAGTTACATAAATCCATCCGTCTCGTCCTTCCCGCAATCCTCCATCCTTCTTAAAAGAGGGAAGGCCGAGACAGCACTCCTACAGAGACAGCCCTGGGTGTTTTCTGATTGCTGCTGCCCAGAAGTCGAGGACACCTGGGGCACATCTACACACAATGTGTGCTGATATATAAGTTCTGCGGGATGCCATAGTATGGATGTAACGGATTTAAGATTTTAGATTATCGGAAGAATTTTTATGGCTGCAGGTCCTACCTGCTGGAAGTTGGAACGAATAATAAGTGGGGGTTTTTACAATGCAGCAAAACGGAATTAAACGCGATGATGGGCGTGGCAGGGTCTCCAGGGTCAGCGAGACGGGGATCAAAATCGAAGGGAGAGAAAACTGGCTCTCTTTTTCAAAGCCTGAATACAGAAAAAAGCCCTTTGAGATACCAATAGTAGGTGATTTTGTTGAGTATCGGTATGCAAAGAAGGGAACGGGAACATGGGTTCAGTCCATAAATGTTCTAGGGCGCGAGGAACCTATCAAAGATGGGCTCCCGCTCAATCATGGCCAGCGCAAGAATGAGTCCTCATGGGAAGAGGATAGAGAGCGGAGACTGATGGAGCTCCTTAAGGTCATCTCTGAGAGCTATAGCGGAAGAGCACTTGGCCCGGAAGACCTAATGAGAGATGCAATTTTGCTTGAGCGTGAGTTCATAAGAGCACTCAAGCGCTGGCGGGAGTAGGAAATATTGAAGGGCAAAATCAGGCAACATCAATTTGAACAATATTCTTTCGAATACATAGAGGATGAAAGGAGTATGTGTCGGAATATGAATAAAAAATGGAAAAATGAGTATTGCTCGACCAGATGGTATAACGATGTTTTCTCTGAAATGTATGAGGAAACCTCGGGACAGCCGGTGTTGACCGGGGGAAGAGAGTATAAATCTGCTGAGACTTATTTTCGTAGACTCAGGCAGCTTAATCCTGAGTTTTCTGCTGAAGATGTTTTCCAGCGGGCAACAGAGGGGGCGAGGTACATGCTTGATTCGCAGCTTAAGGGAGGTGTGTTTGGCTGGCTCCATAAGCCACCAGACATATGCATGATTGCAAATCAGGCCCAAGCTGTTGATTACCAACTAAGGTGTATTGAAAAAATTTATGGGGAAAAGGAAAAACTCAACAAAGAAGTAAGTGATGTGTGCAAAGTAGAGGTTCTATTTAGAAAAGAAGATAAGGAGATAGAAAATGCTTCAGACCAGATCGAAAGAATGTACAGTGAGCTCAGAGAAATTGAGCAAAGAGATGTACAGCGAGACTTTCAGGAAAGCCATGGAGTCAGGTTATCAAGAGATAAATCCTAGGAAGCGAGCTAGGAATAAAAGGCTTCTGGAAGAGTGTCTAGAATTTTTAAAGGGTGAAGAAAACACAAGGAATCCAGAAGGGACGATGAAAGCCCTTTTTGCTCTTTATGAGAGCATCGATTCCAAGGCTGATTATATTAGCCCTGGGGAGAGGCAGTTTTTCCCTGAGAATAAATCACAAAGAACACTCCAGCGGTTTCTTGAGGGATTTAGATACATTTATTTTATACTCAAGCGTGCACAGGAGAGGCTTTATCTAAAAAATGCTTTCGATAATTTCTGGGAGCAATGCATGTCATATCTCCGCCGCTGTAAATACTCTCAAAAGTTTATAACTAATGTTTGCGCAAAAGAATCTCTTTTTTACCGGCAAAGCTTTAACTTTTGGCGCTCGGAATTTGATGATTCCGAAGAAGGATTTTCTGTGATGTATGAATATTTCAAGGCTTGTTTTGGTATCTTAGGGAATGATGAGTACTGCTGTGTTGGCAGGGGGCGGGAAGTTGCATATGATTGGCGACGCATGAAAAGCAGTTATGAGAAGTTCAACTATAAGCCTAAATATTTAAACCCTTCTCTGAGTCCACCTGATTATGTTCCTCCCTCACCAGAGAAGCTACAAATGTTGAGGGACCGCATAAGGAATAACAAGCACAATGAAAGGCGGGATATTATCTCTGCTGATACACTTCTTTTGCAAATTCAAAGGCGTAATAAGGAAAAGGGTTATTTTCAACAATTATAATTGGAGGGAATCTAAGAAAAATGGTAGATAAGAGACTAATTGATTATAGCAGCCAATATAAGGACTACAGTAAAACACTAAAAGAGGAAGGCAAGCTTCTTACTCTTGAAGATATGATGAATGTGGTTGAGGGATTTCTTGGAAATTGTGCCATGGATTCACTAAATAATGAGGGTAGGGAGGCATTAGTAAATCTAGGAAAAGCTCATAGTGCATATCAGAATTTGTAGAATAGTACGTTGTTAGAATGGTGAGGTACTGAAATTAGTGAAATACAGTAGAAATATTAAGAAAATACGAGATTTTTGAGTGATAATGGGGTATAATAAAAAATAGCGGTGCTATATGCTATTGCCTAAGGCATCTACTCTTCTTTAGTTAGATATAAATGCCTGATATTATTAAATATCCTCGATTAGGTAAGCGAGAGATTAACATTTTTCAAAATGGTTAAATTAGAGCTAGTAGTCATAGCTGCTACATAATCAAGCTGTTTTGGAAGTTAAGGGGAAGAAATGAGAGCAAATTACTATCATGAGCGTTTGGGGATTACCTTTAGGATAATAGGGTTACTCTTTGAGGACGAAAGGTACGAAATTTACCACGCCCGTAATAAGAAATACGACAGGGATCTAATTTTGCACTTCCCAAAAAAGGAAGGCGGAAGAAAGTTCAATGTTCCTCTGGTGAATTTTGAAAAGGCTGCTACTGGGTCTTCTAGCTCAAAGCCAAAAGAGATTAATCTACCTTGGGATAATAAATCGGAAAAGGCAAACGGTCACTAATTTTACACAGTGGCCACAGACCTCAGGCTGATATCACTCAGTAACTCATAACATATTTTCGTTATTTAGAGGAATAAGGAGGAATATACTCCCTATAGGAGAGCTGTATTTAAAATGTATATAAATCATCTTAACAGAGTTTTTTAAGCTGTGAGATTGGTTAAAGGAGGTGTCATAAATAATATAAAATTGTTCTTTAAGAGAAGTGGGCAATCAAATGCCCTGGTTTCCTGTAGGAGGAAATAAGTTGAGGACAATTATAGTAAAAAGGAGACCAAAATGGCAGAAGAATTCAATCACTTACTATGCCCTATTTGTGGCAGTGAACTTGTTTATTCAGAAGGTACTCATGACCTTGGATGTAGAAATAATCCAAAGCCATTTGATGGACCCAGTAGGAAGCGTGAGAGGGTTTTGCATGAAAATGCGGCCACTTATAAAAATGAAGATGGTGCCAAGATTAATAAAACACAAACGGAAGATTTGAGTATCGCTAGTGAAGGCAATAAATATAAGAGTTATAAGCTGTGTGATAATAAGAACTACTATTTAGAGGATCGGTTAACGAACGTTTGTGAGTTGGGGGATAGTGTCCAGAGATGTGAATATCAGGATTCAGAAAATGAAGACCCTGATTTTTGTGTTTTTGGAATGTCTTTTACAGAAAGTGCCAAAAATGGGACGCTGTGGAGCATTAGGATAGTGGATGGTACAACAAATTACGCGGCACTAATGAGGTTAATGCAAAACGTTGAAAAAAGAGTTAGAGCAAATGAGTCTCTTGCTGCAAATGTTCCTAATCTTCCCAAGAAGATTGAGCGTAGCAAGGTTTCGAAACTCGCATTTAGATACAGCCTGGAAATAGAGGACCTATATTCAATCAAATACAGTACCGAGACAATTGAGCGGCTTGCGTTGTTTTATAATCTTACAAACAAAGAGATAAGACATATAAAACAAACTGATATAATGGGTGATTAGAACTTTGTGAAATAGAGCTTAATAACTCTCTCTGGTTGTGTCATAATTATAATATCAACTAAAGGGAGGGATGGAACATGAGAAATGTTGGCTCTGTTTTAACTGTTGTTTCTCTACTCGTAATAACCTTTGTTTCTTTTATAGTGGTTGGTTGTAATCAAAAGCCCGCCCAAGAGGTTGCCTATAGCCCAGAGCGTATTGAGATAGGGGAAGCGGTTGTAGAGGGTTGGAACTGCAGCTTCTGTCACTCTCCACAAATAAAAGGGCCTGACGGGAAACCAATTCCTGATCCCAAAAGGTTTATGTCCGGACACCCGGCTGATGAAAAAATTCCCACTGTCCCGGATATGGTAATTACTTCTCCCGAGTGGATGGAGTTTTTAGATAATCTTGATTCAACTGCATGGGCAACAGACAATCTGATTGTTTTCTCGGCAAATCTGACTCCAGATGATGACACTGGAATAGGAACATGGACGGAGACGGAATTTGTTGAGACCATCAGGGAGGGCAGACACCGTGGTATAGAGCGCCGTATTAAATACCCAATGCCCTGGCAGGAGCTTTCTGAACTTAGTGATGAAGAGCTTCTATCGGTCTATGAATACCTAATGACTCTGAGTCCTGTGAGTAATGAAGTGCCGCCGTCTGTTGTATTGTTTAGATAATGATTTAAAAGATACCTAAATTAGTGGCCGTAGCTTCTTGGTTTGGTTGTTCCGATTGGATCTGTGGGCATACAAGAGAATTCATTGGATGCAGTTTTCTTCATAGTGTCCAGATCGGTGCTCATTTTTTCAACATAGAGCACCTGTTTGCCCTGTGCTTCCCATTTTGATGCATCAGGACAAGGTATCTTTTCTCTAACAGATTCTCTTTTAGACTTTAGAGTTTTGAAATAGTTGAGTTTTCCATCCTTTATCTCGGGTTTGGTATACGTATCTAAAAAAACAAGGCTTTTAGTCTCAATGTTTATAGCAACGAGCCTCTTGAAGTTACGGCCAGTCCACTGATCTAAAAACAGCAGGTTCCCATACTTCCCAACAAATTTATTGACCCCACCATACTCTCCGACCCCTATCCAATAGTGAGCTTGCTTGCGGTCCATCTTGCACGGGTCTTGTTCACCAGAAGTTGGGGCGTAGATATAAACGTTGGCTCCATCAAAATCTCCAGAAGCCTCTGTGTAAATCACATAATCGTCATAGATATATGCAGTGCCACCTTCTTCGCAGTTCTTAGTTGTTGGCTTTTCTGTGCCGGGAATTAGTTTTGCTTTGTCCCCATCATAGCCTTGCTCAGAATATGAATAGGTTGTAGCTAGAACAATTAGGATTGTAATTTTTAAAGTTGAAAATATAAATTTTTGCATGGGCAAAAGGATACAGTCAGCTTTGTCCGTATCAAGGGGGTTTCTCTAAGGCAATTAATCTCCATAGAGAAATTAAAAAAATACGCCCCCTCTTAACGACAGGTTTGAAGCGATAGCAATCCTACGCTTTAATATGGATTAACTAAATTAAGTTAAAAGCTAATACTTTACCGGCTTATGCAATCTCTGATTCAACGCCTTTGGAGGCTTTGAATTTAAGAACGTTTTTTGCAGGTATCTGTATAGTCTCGCCCGTTGAAGGGTTTCTTCCCGCACGTGCAGCTCTGTGCGTAACTTTGAAAGTTCCAAGACCTGTAAGAGGTACACTTCCGTCAGCCTTCAAGCCACTTTTTATAGCGCTAACAATTGCATCATATGCTTTATCAGCATCACTCTTGCTGATTCCTGCGTTTTCGGCGATTTGCCCAATCAATTCACTTTTAGTCATAGTATTTCCTCCTTGACGTCTTATTCTACAACATAATACGGGTGTTTTGCAATTTTTTTTTGTTTTCTTTTTTTTGTAGCAACGGATTTACTGTCCCGCTCGGCAGCGGTATTCACGAACGGGCGTCCTTATTTCTGTCTCCAAAGTGAAAGTTTCCTTTTGCTCATATAGAACTGTAAGCCCTTGGTTTCTCCATTCTTGAGCATCAGGGCAGGGGATACTTTCAATTACACCAGGGTCTGGAACCAGGGTTTTATAGAAAGTTAAAACCCCACTCTTCAAGTTGGGGCTTGAGTACTCAGTAAAAAGAATAAGTTTTTTATCCTTCAAATTGTAGATAGATAGTATTCTACGATCGGGCCCGGTTCCCTGATCTATAAAAAGATATTCCTTATAAATACCAGCAAAAAAATTCTTCTCCTCAGTCTCACCTGTACTTATAATATGCGAGGCAGTTTTTCTATCTAGTTTGCAGGGGTTGCCATCTGAGACCTTGGGACTGTATAGAAATATGTTCATCCCAACCTCATCAGGAGAAGGCTCAACGTGAATTTCATATTCATTATATAGATACGCCTTGCCTACCGAGCATTCTTTTATAACTGGATTTTCAGTTCCGGGAACGAAACCTAACCCCACGGCATCGGTAGGTTCTTTGTTTGATGAGTTGCAGCCTAAAAATAACATTAGGGCTACTAGTAAGAGCTCTTTTTGCATAGTTAAATCATACAGGATTCCTTGTAGGTTCGGCAATAGAATTAGCAATACATTCTTTTTGCCCTCTTGCATAATATTGTTATAAGAATAGTTCAAATTAGGTTATAATCATTTTGGTAGGTGTTCTTATGGCGAATTGTACAATCCTGATATTATCTTTTGCTACAGCCATATGGTTAATGGCGCCTGTTTCGCTTTACGCACAGGGTGAGTTGTCGATTAAACCTGGCAAATATAGATTATCAAAGACTACAAAGACCAGTTTTGATACGGTACCTGTGAGTAGAACTACAGAGGAGTGTATTACCAATCCGGATCTTGATCCTCAATCAATTCTTCCTAGTAAAGAGAATTGCGAGATCAAGAATCTGAAGACGGCTCCAAATAGTACTAGTTTCGATTTTACTTGTGATGAACCAGGCAAGGCATCTTCACTTACTGGTCATGCGGAATATAGCACTTCGGGCAACACTATTTCCAGTAGAATAAGACTTGAAGGATCATACAAGGGCCAAGAGCTTATTGTAGAATCAATTGGTAAGGGTGAGAGAATAGGAGATTGTGTCCCTGAACCTGCATTCACTGAGTAAGTTTTTCCTTTCTATAAACATAAACTTTTAACTGTGTAATATGACACACTGATTCTGGTTCGTTTTTCAGCAACCAGAATTAAAAATGTTTTCTAAAATCAGAATATTCTCAGTTGTAACAGATGGTTAGATCAGAAGGTGTAGGTTTTAAGAAATGTGTGGGTTGACACAGCAATGTCAGTTGTTGTAGAATCCTCTAAGTAGACAAAGGTCATACTTTGTCTTAGTAATATTGATGGGATGGGTAATTTCGTTAAATTTGAGAATTCACCAGATATGCGTTCGGTTTCAATAAGTCTAATCAAAACTTTTTAAGTTTTAATCTAATTTCAAACCGAGACAGGTTTTCTCCTTGTACCTGTCTCGGTTTTTTTGTTTCTTCTGATTAATAATATTGGTTGTATTCCTATTTTGTTTACTTATAATTATTCCTTACATTTATGCTCTAAATTTCACAATAAACCGGAGGATTAAGACCAATATGTATATACTTACACTAGCACTCTCAATATTTCTACTAGTTCCAGCTTTAGACTCAATAGCAGCTGATGATTCCATCTCTGTCGTGCCGGGGAATTACAAAATAAAAACAACCACTCGTTCCAACATGAATCCTAATCCACAGGTAGACGTTGAAGAGCAGTGTGTCACGGATACTTCATTTAACCCAAAGATGGCTCTTCCAGACGAAAGTTGTAAGGCAGCCAATGTAAAGAAGAGTGGAAATAGCCTTAGTTTTGATATTAAATGTGGTGGTAACCAAGTGATGCCGCCTATGAACGGTAAAGCTGAAGCAAGCACTACTTCTTCGACACTCAAATTTCACGTAAAAATGGTAGGCTCATATCAAGGACAGGAGTTTTCTGTAAACTCTACATCAGAAGGCACGCGCACTGGCAACTGTAATTAGTCCTGCATACTAGGCATTTACTATTAAGTTTACACCTATAAGAATTAGGATTAATAGAACAGCTATCCTAAATCTTTCCTCAGAGATATGATGGCGAAGTTTGCCTCCTAAGTATATGCCTGCTACTACAGGTATCACGCCTACTACAGAGAATTCGATTATCTCTTGAGTTATAAGGTTGAATTTGCCAAAAATAATAAGAAGCACAGTTATTGATAGTGTAAACCCTACATTGATTGCATTGATCATGCCGTCACGGTCTAGTTTTAGAGACAGTAGATAGGGCAGCATCGGAATAACCTGTGTTCCTGTGAGCCCATTTAGAAAACCATTTGTGAGTCCTATTGGAATTGAAAGCACCCTTTCTTTTACCTCTGGGATAGAGATCTCAACTCTTAAGAGCAGTAAAACAGCATATCCAATTGAGACTACGCCAAGAATCACCTTTGCTGCATAGTTGCCAACCATGTTTAATAGCAACACTCCTGCATAGATGCCGGGAAATGCGCTTATGTAGAGCAGCCAGAATCTTCTGATACTCTGTCTAAGTCTTCCGGTTTGATGAATTATCATGACGTTGCTAACCAAAGAGGGAAGTACAACAAGCGGGATCGCTTCCTCAAGCTTAATAAATATTGCAATAACTGGCAGGCAAAGGCTTACAAAACCTAGACCTGTAAGACCTTTAATAAATGCTGCTATAAAAAAAGTCGTATATACAATTAAAAGAAGATTAGCGTCCATGCATAGTTCCGAGCTCGGCGAAGAGAGAATTTATACCACTGAAGCTCTACAATATACTATTGAGGAAAATTAACTATACTTAGATCCAGAGGTAAAGACTCTTTGCGTATTCCAGGGTTATCCACAGGAATGATCTCCAGAGGTGTCCCATTCGCTTCCGCTTCGTCAAATGCCTCAGTTGAAGCCGCTTGAGAAATTAGATCGTATTCATATACGACATATGGAATCCCATTTGAGCCAAATGTAGCAGGGCCGGACGTCATATGGAAATGAAGATGCGGAGCGATTGAGTTTCCAGTATTCCCCAGAAGACCTATTACCTGGCCACGGGTTACAAAGTCTCCAGCTTTAACCGAGACGGTGCCTTTAATCAGGTGAGCATAGAAAGCAAAATTGCCTCCTCCCAAATCTATAACTACGTGGTTGCCATCTGCTTCTTCAAGAGGTATTCCAACGGGGGACTCCCCTGGAATCTGGTCTTCGTACTTGTCCACAGCAATAACAACTCTTCCTTCACCAACGGCTAGCACATCTTCCCCATAGGCAAAGTAGCTATTTACATCTTGGGGGTCGCCTACGAATATTCTGTCTTGATCATCCAGCTGCTCCCAGTCAATTGCGAACCTTTGCGAGATAGCCAGTCTTCCATCTATAGGCAAGACTGCACGCACGTGTCTCTCGGCGGTACAGCATCCGTCTGCTGCGACCCATTTTGCTCCCCTAAGCGGTGGGCCCATAATTATTGCCTCCTGGGTGGATACATAACCTTCAGCAATTATCTGGACGAGTTCTGTTGTATCTGGTGGAAGACTTAGGAAGCTAATAAACCCTTCAGGTATTCCTCCAGGTACAGTAATTTTGAACCTATGGGTAATTTTTTCCGGTATCTCATCAATGTTCTCTACAGAAAACGTTATGTAAAAAAGCGAGGTTTCACTTCTAGCCAGTGTTTCGCTTGGAATTCTACCTGGGACAATTTGATTGTTGGGCTTAACTCTGTCGCCTGAGAACTCTGCGAATATTTCATTATGGTCTTCTGCGTTTAGGACTTCAAGGGAATTAATAAGCCATGTGAGAGGGTTTGCGTTAGTTAACTCAAGCTCATATGTTAGATGATATCTGCCGTCTGAGCCTAAGAAAGGGTGAGGCTCTGTTACGAATTTTGCTACTATAGGAGTGAAAACGTTTTGGCCTACATCTGTCATATTTTGACCGTTGCCATTTGAATCATGGCATCCGCCAATATGAAAGAATGCACCTGCAATTAGTAAACAAAATATAGTAATTCCGATTATTCTGATTCTCATTAATTTCCTCCACCATTAATCTGACTGTTTAATATTATAACCGTTTTTTGATTTTGCATATTAATCTTCAGGAGAAAATAGTTTAGACATATCTGGCTTGTCTCTGTATCATTTATTTATAACTATGAGTGAAAAAGTATTAGATAGTTTTAAGAAAATACATCTGATCATAAATCCAGTCTCAGGGAAGGGGGTTGTGCCGGTTGCGGAAATCCTCTCCAAGTTTGAAGTCCTTGGGGACAGGTTGACTGTGCACGAAACAAAGCCTGATGTGAGTGCGCGTGAGATAGCCAAGCAGGCAGTAGCCGCTGGGGCTGACCTCGTGGTGACATTTGGTGGGGACGGGACAATGCTGCAAGTCTCTGAAGGACTAATACACACTGGTGTTCCGCTTGCGGTTATTCCGGGTGGAACAGCCAACGTGTTTGCCAATGAGCTTGAGATCTCAAATGATAAGATGGAGGCAATTCATAATTTATTAAGCGAGGAGACCCATGTAAGGCAGATAGATGTCGGGTGTGTGGGAGAGAAACATTTTCTTCTTAGACTAGGTATAGGGCTTGAGGCTGCCATGACTGTTATGACAGACAGGGAAATAAAAGACAGATATGGTTTCTGGGCTTATATTTGGACAGCGTTTAGACTAGGAAGCAGGATGAAGCAGGCCCATTATCATCTTGTTATTGATGGCAAGAGGCTGAGAGTGAAGGGTGTGACCTGTGTCATATGCAACTCAGGCAATCTTGGGCTCCCAAGGGTAAAACTTCTTCCTGATATAGACGTTTCAGATGGTAAGCTTGATGTTGTAGTGGTGAGAGAAGCCAGCCTATGGTCTGCAAGCTCGCTGATATATCATGCCGTTAAGGGAGTGTTCTCAAAAGTTACTCCACACGGGGATAGACC
>JAJCZS010000023.1 GCA_029262275.1 Deltaproteobacteria bacterium
CTTATGGGAGATAAATTCAAAGTACTCATACAAGAAAAGAATTTAAGTGACAGCCTAAAAGACTTCTACCCTGAATCACCCTTTAAAATAAGCTTTAAAGTGCTTTAAGTAAAATTCAACACACAACAATTTCACCAAAAAAATCCAATCATTCACAACATAGCTGTTTAAGTTCCAAACATATTATTGGCTTGACAATTATTTTATAGCAACTTATTATTAGTACCGACCGGTCAGTACTAACAACAAGCGAGGGCATACAAATTGAGCACAAGCAAAGAGAAGGTTATAGATAGCGCGCAAGAGCTTTTCCACTTTAAGGGATTTCAGAACACATCTATTGATGACATCATAAAAAGCACAGGGGTGACAAAAAGCAATCTGTACTATCACTTCGACTCCAAGGAAGAGCTGGGCCTACTAGTGCTGGAGATAAGGATTAGGGAATACGAGCAAACAATATTCGAGCACACCTTAGCAGACAAAACAATATCACCAGAGAAAAGGTTAAAGCTCCATTACAAAAAAATCATTGCTTATCATAAGAACCTGGACTTTAGATGTGGATGCCCTTTTGGAAATCTTGCTCTTGAAATGAGCGACATAAACGAGAAGTTTAGAGTTAGGCTTTCTGAGTTTTTTAATAATTGGCAAAAAATGATTGAATCATGCATCAAAGAAGGCATTAGGAAACAAGAGTTTCGAGACGATATATCGCCAAAAGCTATTTCAAGCATTGCTCTCTCTCACCTTGAAGGTGCTATAATGATGACAAAGACCCATAAATCAATTAGTGCACTTAGTTTGGGAAGCAAAACAATTTTAAAATTAATAAGAAAATAACAGTACTTAATTAGAATCTTGCTCAAAATTCTTTATAATAGTCCCTAAGTTTACAGAACTGACAAAAAACAAATGAGAACAAATACACCATACGACCAAGACACTATTGCAGCAATTGCCACAGCTCAAGGAGACGGAGGAGTAGCTATTATTAGAATAAGTGGCAGCAAGTCTCTTGATATTATAGAAAAAATATTCCTGCGAAATGGATCTCATTCAAAAGCTGCAGAAATGCAGTCACACCATATGCACCATGGACAAGTTGTAGATCACGAATCAAACTGCATTGTAGACGAAGTGCTTTGCGTACTAATGAAAGCACCCAAATCATACACCGGTGAGGACATGGCAGAGATCCACTCACATGGGGGGCATCTTGTACCTAAGAAAATATTAGATCTCCTTTTCAAATTAGACGCCAGGCCCGCCAATCCGGGAGAATTTACCCTTAGAGCGTACTTAAATGGGAAAATGGACCTTGCACAGGCAGAAGCAGTAACAGATGTCGTTAATGCGCAGACCGAGGAAGGCCTAAAACAGGCAGAATTACAACTAGAAGGGGTTCTTTCTGAGAGAATTGGTCAATATAAAGACAATATAGTCGATATTTTAGCAGAAATAGAGGCACAAGTGGATTTCCCCGAAGAGGATATCGATCCCATCATAAAAGACAGACTCATCAAACAAACAATTCAGCTAATAACGAACATAAATACCCTACTCAACAGCTATGATGAAGGCAGAATTATAAAATATGGCGTAAATACAGCAATTGTAGGGAAACCAAACGTGGGAAAATCCAGTCTTTTAAATGAGCTAATAAGGAAAGAAAGGGCAATTGTAAGCCCACAACCTGGCACAACAAGGGATTTCATTGAAGAGAGCATAGATGTTAGAGGAATAGCTCTAAAACTAACCGATACGGCTGGAATAAGAGCCACAGAGGACGAAATAGAGAATATAGGGGTTGAGCTCGCAAAGAAGAAAGCCCAGGAAGCAGAGCTAATAATAGCAGTTATAGACGCAAGCAGTGAATTAAACAACGACGACATAGGAATTTTAGAGAGAATAAAGGATACAAAAGCTGTATTAGCACTCAACAAATCCGATATCGAGTCAAAAACTGCCGAGAATGACCTTGAATCATACATAGACAAGAGAAATATAGTTAAAACATCTGCGAAACATGGCACAGGCATAGAAGAACTCAAAGACACTATACAAAAGCTACTTGTTCAAGACAGAAACCGCTCAGAGGGGAGCGAAATAGTATTGACAGAGCAAAGGCACAAGCTTGCGCTGGAAAGATCTACAGATAGCCTAAAATCCTTCCTTACAGCAATAGAGAGAAACGAATCTCCAGAATTTTTAGCACTTGATTTAAGAGTGGCATTGGATTCATTAGGAGAAATAACCGGCGAAGTGACGACAGAAGACATCCTTGGCAGAATTTTCAGCAAATTTTGCATAGGAAAATGAACCCTACCTACTGTTTCACGTGAAACATCCACAAATGTGGATAGAATTCAATACTATTGCCAAAAGTGCGCCAACAGACATTATTCAATAATTTATGAGACTTAGGGCGATTCGGGACAATTCTGGTGAATTTTTATCCACAATTCTTCCACTTTTATCAAATTTTGTGTGATTTCAGGGAGTTGTATAAACTGGCTTCAAGATTAGTGGATTAAACAGGCCTTTATAGAAGAATTTATCAACAAAAGAATGGTGATTAAAGCCATTCCAGCTTCTGCAAGAGAGCACTTTTTATCGCATTGAATGATTCATGATTAGTAATAAAAGAACTTCCATCCACCTCGGAAACTGGAACACATCCAATTAAAGAATTAGCAACAAAAACAAATTCAGCTGTAATCATATCCTTTAATAAAAATCTGCTCTTTTGGATCTGCATATCGCAGGAGTCTGCTACGTGCATTACAAGATCACGCGTTGTACCAGGAAGACAGCCACATTCCTCCGAGGGAGTATATAGCGTTTTGTCCTTGAACCAGAAGATATTGCTTACGCTACACTCTACAATCTCCTCTCTCTCGTTTAAAAGCAATGCTTCATCAAAATCTAAGTGTATTGCCTCTCTTCGTGCCATCGTATAGTCTAAATAATTCATAGATTTAACTGCTCTCAAAGGAGAGTCAGAGGTGACCATGAAAGAGTTCACCTTTAGTCTGACAAATGGGTTGGGTGGAGTGTATTCCTTAATGATTACAAGCACTTGGGAGCTACTAGCTGCTTCGTAAAAAGCAGACTTTCCACTAGACAAAAGGCATATTTTAACATATGCGTCGCTTAGCTCAGAATTTAATATTGCTTTATTCACAAGCTCCTTTATATATTCTTTTTTAGGAAGGGGGATTTTCAACAAAGCTGCCCCTTTTTCCATGCGCTTCATATGCTTATCAAATAAAACTGGGGGCTTACTTCTATACCTAAAGGACTCAAACACCCCTTCACCATAAAACAATGTGCGCAGGGGCATAGAATCATTGATCTTTTTGCCATCTATATAAATGTACTCTTTCATTTTATACCTTAAATTCTACAATAATGTCAGATAGTTATCTATATATTTTTTATACCCATAGCTTTGGTTACTGCTTTTGACTTAAGAAGCGTTTCCTCATACTCTTTCTCTGGATCTGAATCCCAAACAATACCGCCCCCAGCACAAAAAGTTGCCTTACTTGCTTTTATTGTCATTACTCTAATTGCAACACTGAGTGTAAAATCACCGTTTGGATAAAATATACCGATTGTCCCACAGTATGGGCCCCTTAAGTGTGGCTCAAGCTCGTCAATAACTTCCAAAGTGCGCCTTTTAGGGGCACCTGTAACAGAACCGGGAGGAAAAACAGACCTAACTATCTGTGATGTTTTAATATTTTGATCAACTTCTGATTCAACCTCGGATACCATTTGATGAAGGGTTGAATAGCTTTCCACTTCAAAAAGCTTATTTACCTTCACAGAGCCAGGCTTAGAGACTCTACCCAGGTCGTTTCTCATTAAATCAACAATCATAAGGTTTTCAGCCCTTTCTTTCTCACTACTAATCAATTTGGCCTTCAGTATCGTATCAATCTCGTTAGTTTTTCCCCTCTTGGCAGTTCCCTTGATCGGATTAGTTATCAATTTGTTACCACTTTTTCGTAAAAACAACTCCATTGATCCACTTAAAATCTGAAAATCCTCAAAATCAAGATAACAACCAAACGGTACTGGCTGAACAGTATAAAACTTAAGAAAGTACTCTAAAGCACCAAGGTTGAATTGAGTTACCATTCTTTGCGAAAGATTTACCTGATAAATGTCTCCCTGCTCTATATATGATTTGCCTCTTTTTATCATATCGACATATTGATATTTAGTCATATTTGGGCAGAAATGAAGATGCGATTCTGGCGGCATGCCAAAGCTAGATTGTTGAGTAGTTTCAGGTAGTTGCAACTCCTTATTTAAATTCTCAGAATTGAATGAGAGTGGCTCTTTTGATTTTTTATATAGCAAAAAGCTTGCGTCTGGAAACTTGTCTCCATCTTTGTTGTACTTAAATGAAAAACCTTGCACCGTATATTGAGAATATGGATAACCTATATAGCCTACTGCTGTATAACCTTGCGCAAGATAGTCATCTAATACATCAAGCGGATCTGTACTTATAAGGCTCGTATCCGTGTCAGACTTGACCGTGACTATATTATTAGTTGAGGAGATGGTTATGTCAGGCTTGCTGTAAGCTAGATAAGAATTGGACCCCTTTTCATTGGCGAACCAACCATTACCCGAATCTAATAGCAAAGAAGAATATTTGTTAGGAATCTTCATTTCCTAGAAAAGCTTAACTCTATTTAGGATATTTACAAGAAATAAGCAATAGACAAAATTCAGTTTGCATTCAAACAGAGGATTTCTAAATGCAACACCACAAAATGCTTACTAACTTGCTTGAATCATTGTATATTCTAGTCTTGTGATTTGCTCTCTTGTTCGACAGATTCTCTTAAGAAAACAGAGATGTCTTTGATTTGCAAATCTTCATTCCCAGCCTGTTTTGCAGCGTCTTCAAACATGGTGTCGCAGAAATAACATGCTACAGCTACGCTATCTGGATTCTTTGATTCCACCTCTTCAAATCTGTTCCAGTTTACTCTTGGAGCTTCTTCTTCCATCCAAATCTTTCCGCCACCAGCGCCGCAGCAGAAGCTTTTCTCTTTATTTCTGTCTAGCTCAATCAAATTTAATCCCGGTATAGACTTTAAGACCTTTCGTGGTGCGTCAAATACTCGGTTATAACGCCCTAAGTAACACGGATCGTGATAGACAACGTCTTCATTAACCTCTTTTGTAGGTTTGAGTTTTCCCTGCTCTACCAATTCGCTTAGAAGTTCGGTGTGGTTAATGACCTCAAAATTACCCCCAAACTGTGGGTACTCATTTTTAATCGTATTAAAACAATGAGGGCAATTTGCAATTACTTTTTTAACCTTAAGATTGTTTAAATTTTCAATGTTTTCAGTAGCTAACATCTGATAGAGAGCTTCCTCACCTAATCTTCTGGCAGGGTCACCTGTGCACTTCTCTTTAGGCCCTAATACGGCAAATTTCACTCCTGCCTGTGTTAACAAGCTTACTACTGATTTTGCTATATTCTGCCCTCTTGGATCATACCCACCGTAACATCCCATCCAGTAAACAAAGTCAAACTCGGTTGCGTCTTCAACGCCGTTTTCGCCTAATACATTAAGGCCCTCTACTTCAGATACCCATTTTGCTCTGTCAGCTTCACCAAATCCCCATGGATTACCTTGTTGCTGGAGTTTTTGTAAGGTTTTACCTGCAGGGCCTGTGAGTCTTCCCTCGAGAGTGAGAAAACGTCTCATTTCCATTATCTTGCCCATCTGGTCGATGAAGAGCGGACATTGCTCCACGCAAGCATTACAGCTGGTACATGCCCATAATTCCTCCTCAGTCACCCACTCGGGTCCTGGAATATCATCAAGCTTCGAGGAATCTACATTGCTCCCATTTAAATATTCGCTACCTTCACTTGAAGCGTAATGCCTTAATTTTACTACAATTTCTCTTGGTGAAAGTGGTTTTTCAGTATGCCAAGCAGGACAATTATCCGTACATCTGCCGCATTCTGTACAAGTGTAGGCATCTAAAATGTCTTTCCAAGTAAAATCTTCGAGTTTACCAGCGCCAAAATGGTCTATATCATCAGGAACATTTTCAAAGTCTATGGGTTTTAAAGCGCCCCTTGGGCTTAAATCCTGGAAAAATACGTTTGGAATAGCTGTAAAGACATGGCTATGTTTGGAATAAGGGAGATAATTTAAGAATCCTAACACGATTAGGATATGAAACCACCAGAAAAATTCATTTGAGAATACCAGTCCGTTCTCACTCATTCCGTTGAAGAACAGCATTGCAAATACGTTGGAAACCGGCATGTATGCGGGCTCTCCAGTGCCCATTGCTATCGCGGACCCGGTAACACCGAAGGCAGTTACCATAAGACCAAAAATAAGTCCCAGAACAACTACAGCATCAAGTCCGTTTACTTCCCTTCTCTTGGCAATCGTAGTTCTGTTAATTATTCCCATAACTATTGCTACCAATACCAGAAGTTGAACTATGTCCAATATAAACTCATATACGCTATGAGCCCCACCTGGAATTAGCCTAAAACCTGGGAAAACACCCCCAACAAGCATCTCTATTGTTCCGATAGTGATAATCACAAAACCCCAGAAAATCATGAAGTGTGCTACACCAGCAAAGGTGTAGTTTTTGACCAGTCTCTTTTGGCCGAAGACATATACAATCACCTTTTTAATTCTCTCAGGGATGTTGTCAAACCTCATATCATACTTCCCTATACGGAGAACTTTGATAAGGGTATATATGTTGTAAAGGAAAAACCCGAAGGCGAAGATTATCAATATCGCCATAATAGTAGGTTTCATATAATGCCTCCTAAATCAGCCAGTAGTCTTATTTGTTATATCGGAACAACTAATATCTTAATCAACAATCAATATATTAGTCAATATAAATAAGCCTAATTTTTGAGTACTTTTCAACACTTTGAGCAATTAACAATGGCAACAAACAAATCACCAAACATATAACATATATAAGATATATTATATATTATAAATATATGCAGATCTGCTTGGATAATTGAATTTGAAATTATCTTGTATAAAATGGAGTTCATATTGCTATGACAAAAAATATCAAATACATTCTGGCATTGCCCTTTGAGGACTTTTTCTCAGGTCTCGAGAGCTGTATAGCAAAGTTCTCCTTAATTACGATTATAGTCCTATTAGCCTCTTTTGTAGCCTCTTGGTGGATCTACGTTCCTATCCATGAGCTTGGCCACGCATTTGGGTGCATATTGGGTGGAGGAAGCGTAACCGAGCTTCAGATAAGTCCTATGTATGGGGCCTCTATTCTTAAGGAGATATTTCCATTTGTTACAGTAGGCTCTGAATATGCAGGTCAATTAACAGGGTTTGACACAAAGGGAAGCGACTTAATTTACCTTCTAACTGATTTCTTTCCGTTTTTATTAACAATATTTGTAGGAGTTCCCTTGCTCAGATCAGCAGCCGGATCAAAACCAATTTGGGCTGCAATAAAGTTAGGTTTTGGGCTTCCTATTGCATTTGCACCCTTTATTTCATTCTCTGGAGATTACTATGAGATGGGATCTATAATAATCTCAAAAATAGCGGATCGGATCTCGCCTGGAATAGAAGCATTAAGATGGAGAAGTGATGACGTGTTTAAGCTTGTGGGTGAGATGTTTTTTGCAGGTACTCCTTATGGGATTATAGATATTGTAGGGGTAATACTATCTTTTATACTTGGAATAGTTCTAATCTATATTACTTATATGCTTGGTGTATTTTGGAGCAGAATTATATTGAGCTCTAAAAACAAACCTGCTTAGAGTACAAAGAACTATCTCTTCCTTTTGGGTTTCTTCTTTTTAGGGGCCTGACGTTGAATAGTTTTCTGAGTTGTCTGAGGTTTAACTTTCTTAACACGCACTCTATTTCTCATTAGAAACAGATATGCACCAATTAGAAATGGTTCGAACCTTACAACCATATTATCTACAAAACCCCATAAGAACTCCCAGAAGAAAATTGTAAAGCCGCTGGCAGCCTCAAAACCCCGATCTGACAACACCGCTGTAATCTTCTGCCCTTCTAGAGAGAAAACAAAAAGAAAATGTACAAATACCAATATAAGAAGAGCTTCAAGATATAGCCATTTGTTTTTTATAAAAGGATAAAATGCTGCCATAATTGCCAGCGTAAGGGGAACGTTAAATGCATAATTTCCGGTAGGTACATCAATTGTAGTTTTAATAATTTGAGTTAAACCCTGCTTATCAGGAATAAAACCGACTGAAATAATATCTTTATTTTTTACAATCTCTGTTATATCTAAGCCCTTAAGCATAGAAATAAAATAAGATGCTACTTTCGTAATAACTAATCCATAGTAGTCTTCGATGGGGGTTATAAGCCAGATTGCAAGAGATAGAGCATAGGCGGCAATAAAAATTATGGCCGTCTTAATTATTACGCTTCTATTCAGCTGAAGCTTGTTTTGTTGGTTGTCCATGGCTTATATAGGATAAATAGAGTACAAAAGTACCAAGAGCTACAGCTATCATAACACCTTGGGCGACGTATATATGTATGAGGTCAAATAAATCTCGATGATAAACAGCTGAATAAGCTAGCGCCACAATTCTAATTAAATTTAGAACCTGTATAACTAAAAATCCGCCTACTATTCCGATTAGTCTATTTTTCCATGTGGCAGGAAAAGTCAAAACTGCAACGATATAAATCATAACGGCCTCTAGCCCGTTGCATCCAAACTCTACATCTAGAGAAATAGAGGGAAGGTTAATTAGTGTTCCGCTATAAGTAGAGCTTACACCAAACAATTCAAGAATCTTCGCCGTTAAGACAACTATAGCCTCTGAATAACCGCCATTAATATCTAGAACTTGCTTAACAGGCTCAAGCCCAATTAGAAGGAAAAATACTCCCATTAGTATGACATAGGTCAGTATAAATCTTATAACACTAAGTGATTCAGACTTCTTTTGAGGTTCAGTAGTATTAGTATCGGTCATCTCTATCCTGATTAATTAGTTTTTGTATTCCGCCTAAATTGGTAATTCGTAAAGTGGATAAAAATATACCATGGATTTAAAGAATTTGGAGCGCCGAAGTTTTATTAATCTATTTGTTAACTGGTAGGAGATTGTTTTCCATAAAGCTAAAGTACCCTTCTTTTCCAACTATTAGATGATCCAGAACACGAATATCAAGAGCAAAAGCTGCTGTTGCAATCTCTTTTGTTAGAATTTTATCTTCCTTTGAAGGCATTGGATTTCCACTTGGGTGGTTATGCACAAGTATAACCCCAGAGGCATGATGGGAGAGAGCCGTCTCTACAACCTGTCTCGGATAGACCGCTACATTGTCCAGAGTACCTTGCTGCAGCAATGCATAATCTATTACTTCATTCTTAACGTTAATGTAGATAACCATAAAAGCTTCATTTGATAAACCGGAGAGCTTTATCCTAGAGAAGTCTATAACAGCTTCAGGCGATGATAGGACATCCTCTTTTTTCATGTTCTCAGCTAAATAGCCGCTATAGAGCTCCTTTACTAGATGGATTAAAGAGGCAGACATTGAACCTACTCCATTTAATTTCTCTAGCTCTTTTTGCTCTGCGTCCAAAACACCGGAGAGGCTTCCGAAAGTACTTATCAATTTTTTCGCAACAGGTTTAACATCCCGTCTGGGAATTGAGAATGTAAGAAGTAGCTCAAGAAGCTCATAGTCATGCATTCCCTCTGCACCGGCTTTTTGAAACCGTTCCCGCAATCTACTTCTATGATTAATATAGTGAGGTGTATCTGACATTTGATTAACTAAGTTAATTTTAACCTTTGAAAATAATTTTAAAACAACAGTGGTGAAGTGGGAAGAAATAATGAAGTAGATATTGGTATTATTTTTAGTTAGATTTTCAAGTCTTATGAGTAAGGCAAATTTTCTACCATTTAATTTTCTTGGCCTCGATGAAGAGGAATCCGCTTTTGATACCTCTAAGGTTGTCATTCTTCCCGTGCCATTTGAGAGAACAGTGTCTTTTGGAAGAGGGACATCTAAGGGACCACATTCGATTATCTACGCATCCAGGTCATTGGAGCTTTATGATGACGAGCTTGGGTATGAGCCTCATCACATAGGGATACATACGCTTTCTGAACTTGAGAGTAATGTTGACCCTGCTCAGATGGTAGAGAGCTTGAGCGAAGTTTGCACCGACCTATTAAAAGACAACAAGTTTATTATTACACTGGGCGGAGAGCACTCAATAACTTACGGAGCTGTAAAAGCGCATAAGAAGAAGCACGAAGTGTTCTCTGTTTTAAATATTGACGCCCACTGTGATCTAAGAGATTCATATGAAGGCACAAAATTTAATCACGCGTGTGTGATGAGGAGAATTGTTGAAGACGGAATCCCCGTAACTGAGGTCGGAATTAGAAGCTACTCCATAGAAGAAGCTGAATTTATAAAAAGACAAGAAAACATAAAAATAATTCACGCCCGGGAAATTAACGAAAATAAAAATGACAAATGGGTTCAAGATGCTCTATCTACCCTTCTTCCAAAGGTTTATATAAGTATTGATATGGACGGCTTTGATCCTTCAATTGTTCCTGGAACCGGGACTCCTGAGCCAGGGGGACTTGACTGGTACCAAGTTATCAGGCTTATTAGAGAGGTGTTTTATAGCCGTGAAGTAGTGGGGCTCGACATTGTGGAGCTTGCTCCCATAGCAGGTATTACCGGTCCCGATGTTCTAGCTGCGAAGCTAGCATACAAATCAGTAGGATATAAATTCAGAAATAGTTTTGATTAAAAATTTAGAACCTGGGCTACCTTTCCTCAAGTTCATTAGAAACAAAAAAGCGGGCTAACCTTTATAGGAAAGTCCGCTTTTTCTTTTGTATCAAAATTGTTTTTATCTATTTATTGTTGAAACAACTTACATTCCAGGCATACCGGCGCCCATGCCGCCCATCATACCACCTACGGATGGAAGTCCTGCTGCTGGTGCTCCGCCTCCACCACCACCTGCTTCATCAGCAAATACTGGTTTCTCAGCGATAAGAGCTTCAGTGGTTAGGAGTAGTCCAGCAACACTTGATGCGTTTAGGATTGCACTCCTTGTTACCTTGGCTGGGTCGATGATTCCGGCTGCTATCATATCACAGTACTCAAGCTTACCAGCAT
>JAJCZS010000024.1 GCA_029262275.1 Deltaproteobacteria bacterium
TGGCGCAAGGGGTAGGGCACCTGCTACCAATAAGACAGTAAGATTAGAGTCAATACTAATTGCTCAAATTAAAGACGGGAAGATTTCAGAAGAGTGGGTCTACACAAATGAAGCCTCTGTTTATAGACAGCTCGGTATGACAGCTATTCCTTAGATTCTAAATGATAAAAAAAAGGGAGCCGAAGCTCCCATGTTGTTTATATCAAATTTGAATTTTATTTTGAAAGCTGTGAGGTGTTTACATCAACAAATGGAAAGCCAAGAAGTTTTATACCGTCAGCATCTTCTTCACTCTCAACTTGAGATAATCCCATAATACGTACTGTCCCTGTAGTTGATCTTACATCAACAAAGGGGAATCCATTTACATCAATGTAAGGGAATCCGTTTGCGTCAATGTAGGGGAACCCTTTTCCGTCAACAAAAGGAAAACCGTTTAGATCAACAAAGGGGAATCCTTTTTCACTATTGCAAGCCGATTCACGTATATCAACAAAAGGGAATCCGTTTACATCTATGTAGGGAAATCCATTTACGTCAACAAAAGGAAATCCGTTTACGTCAATGTAAGGAAAACCATTTACATCAATGTAAGGAAATCCGTTTGTGTCTACCCATGTGGAGCCATCTTCTCTCTCACAAACAAATCCTAATTTTTGATCACAATTATCTTCTTGGACATCTTCTATTAATACAGCATCATAGCTGCATGATTCAATTAAAAGTTCGTTTAGTGTTTTATCGCTGATAGCTGGAGCAATGACAGATGCGCGAAGATTCCATACTCTTGAGCTGGAATTACCAACTGAAAGCGAATCACCATTAATTGAAATAATGGATTTATAACCGCACTCCGCTCCTAATCCATCAATTACACTTTGTATTGGATCTCCGTCATTTTGAGCTATTCCTAGTATTGATCCTTTTAGGCTGGATATATCAAGATTTCCTCCGTCTGAGGCAATAATAATTTTTGATGATTTACTGCATATCTCCACCTCTACGGTATCCGGGCCTGCAATTTTTTCTTGTGCCAATGAAGCATTGGACTGGAAAAATAGTGTGAAACAAAAAATAAAGAGTGGAACAATATAGAACTTTCTTAAAGATAAAGAAATTGGAATCATCTTACCCTCCAAAGGTAATTGTGATGGTGTTGACTGATAATACAAATATATAGGGAAGGATTGTATGTTAGATCTACTTAGAGGTAGCTATACCAATATAAATATCCTTTCCCCCTCTCTCGAATATCATAATATTGTAGATAAATCATTATGTCAACAAATAATAAATACTTTTCTATTTCTAAAGATAAATAATAGTGTTTTAGAGAAAAATTAAATTTTGGATATAATACCATCAATAAAAAGGATGCCTTGAATGCCTATTTACGGACCTAAATTAGAAAAGCCAACAGCAGCACTAGATCTGCTCAACTTGGGGCTTTGTACAAAGCCTGATGAGCATGCGCTGGTATCACTAGACACAAAATTCACCTGGAATGAGGTGGATGAGTCCTCTACAAGGCTTGCTGCAGGATATCTTGCACACGGGCTTGTGCCTGGGGATAGAATCGCATCACTTATGCCAAATAGGGTGTCTTTACTTGTTCACTATGTTGCTTGCTTCAAAGCAGGCTTAGTAATCGTGCCTCTTAACTATAGATATATGTCCCCAGAGATAGATCATGCACTTGAGGTAAGCGGTGCAAGAGTACTGGTTGCACACGCAGAGAGGAATGAGGATATAGCAGCATCAAGGCTAGCCCCTGATCTGCCGCTTGGCATCATAACCCACAGTGCGCAGGAAAAAGAACTTGTAAGCTTAGAAAAAATGCTATTGACCGATATAGAAGATGTTGATATTCCCGCTCCTGATCCAGAAAGTCCTGCTGCTATATTTTTCACGTCAGGTAGCACAGGACCCGCAAAAGGGGTTACTCATACATATGAATCCCTTTGTTGGATGATAGCAAGTGCTGCGGGAGCTTTTGAATTCTCAGATAAAGACACTCTTTTGCCAGGCTCGTCTATATCACATCTAGGAGGTTTTCTGTTCACGTTTGCAGCCCTGTCAAAAGGGGCAAAAGTTCTGGTCGCAAGACATATAGATCCCGATGAGATAATCCCTTTGCTCAGGGAGCAGAAACCAACAGTACTATGCATGATCCCGGCAGCTCTATTTAGAGTCATAAGGGACCACGGAGCAAAACGTGAGGATTTCGCCTCACTTAGAATGTGCAGGGCAGGGGCTGATACCGTTCCACTAGAATTAGAGAAAGAATACATTGACTTAACAGGTCACAAGATAGATGAGGGCTACGGCTCAAGTGAGATGGGTATTGCAACTTTGAACCCTCCTTCTGGCTTAATCAAGATAGGCTCCATTGGCCTCCCTACGCCCGGGTTTGTAGTTTCGTTAAAAGATGACCAGGGCAACGAAATACCACCTGGTGTAGATGGTAACGCGTGGGTTCAGACAAACAGCATTATGTATGGTTACTGGAAAAACCCTGAGGCTACTGACGAGGTAAAAGTAGACGGCTGGTTTGACACTGGGGATGTGCTTAGTGCTGATGAAGATGGGTATATGCATTTTAGAAGCCGTAAAAAGCAGATAATTGTGCATGACGGCTCAAACATAAGCCCTGTTGAAGTAGAAGAATCACTGCTTGAGCATGAGTCAGTCGAGCTCGCAGGCGCAGTTGGTGTTCACGACACGATGCACGGGGAGAATGTACGCGCATTTATTACCATTAAAGAAGGTGCCGAAGTTCCAAACATCTTCGATCTAATCAAATTCTCTAGGGAGCGTATTGGCTACAAGGCCCCCGAGGACATAGTTATCCTTGATGAAATGCCCCTTAATCCCACAGGAAAGATAGACCGCGTTACACTTAAGAAAATAGCCGAAGAAGAACACGGTCATAGATAATCTCTTGCCTCTAATATTATAGATATATAGCAAAATACATATTGACTTGGTCATCTAAATCAATTAGCGTGGTGTATAAGCAATCCTAATGGCGGAGGTGATGCTTATCAAACAGTAGAATTGCATTCCATGTAGCAACTTTTTTGTTCACATTATTGTTCAAACCGGACTTCACAAACAAATAGCGGAGTCAGAAGTTTTGTATCACGATTTCTAATAGACGGAACTACAAACCATCCGAGTATTAGAACGGAAACTCATATTGAAAAAAGGAGGAAATACAGATGAAAAGTCTAAATTCACTTACAAGATCAGTACTGTTCGTCCCAGTTGTTGCTCTATTGCTACTAACAGTACTTGGAGCGATGTCAGTAGATTCTTACGCAAAAGGTTCTAAAGCAAAAGGCCCAAAGTGTAAGTATCAAGAACTTGGTGGTACCAAGATCATAGCCTATAACTGTGATCGTTTTCAGTCCAAAGGGGATATTGATGAAGTAACCCCTCAGCTAAAAATCATAAGCCCAGAGCCAGGAGATGTTATAGATTATTCAACTCTAACAGATTCAAATGGGAATGGATTTGTAGAGCTGCCAATAACTGTAATCATGAGTCCTGACTCAGACTATACAATTGATTTTACAGCAGCTACGAGTGCAGCAACTCAATACGGGTTTCAACCACAGGTAGCTGGTCTAGGTCATGCACATGCCTATGTTGTACCTGAAATAGACGTAATGTCTGACGGAGAGGGCGGATATGTTGTTGATTTTGTAGGATCAGACAACCGCTCAGATTTTGTTGGAGGATTCTGTGTATTTAGAAATCCAATAGCACAAACAGAGGATTATCAGATAGTAGAGGCTAATTGTGAGCTATTTCAAACGGTTGAGCCAATTGTATCTGGAAGGAATTATCGTGTAATTGTAGATACAACGCAGAACTCACATGATTCAAGAATAAAGCATCATCCAAGAGATGTGCCTCCAGGAGA
>JAJCZS010000025.1 GCA_029262275.1 Deltaproteobacteria bacterium
ATACTAGAAGGCGCTATACCGGCAGCGGTGCTTGCCTTATTGGTACAAGGACTATTTGATTTATCAGAGAGAGTGTTTGTCCCAAGAGGTCTTAGGCTTGAAGAAGAAACACATTAGAAATTATTCTTTAGGTGTATCAAAGTCCATATACAATTTGATGCCTCTAATCTTACCGCCAACTCTTTTTAGTACTTTATCTTCACTCCCTGCTACAAACCAAAGTTCTAAATTCAAGTTATCTTTATTGGCGTTGCACTGAGCATCCTCTAAATAATATAGATATGAGAGCTTTGAATTCTCCCCAACTATCTCAACTTCATAAGGTGCGCCCAGAGTCTCTATGACATTATCTGAAGTTGGAATCTCAGATGGGTCATCACCAGAGTATTTAGAGCTGGCGCTCCTTTTAAACTTACTTACATCCGCATTACCCATTGAGGAGAGCATTTTCTTAAGTAGTGGTATTGAAAGGTTTTGTAAAAAGCGCTCTGGGAAAGTGATTTCCGTAAGTTTGTCGTCTTCCATTACCATTAATATAGGAATATCATAGGCGTTTCCTTCTTCCTGGGACGTAGTATACTGTTTCTGAAATACATAGGTCCACAACTGACCTTGTTCAATGGGTTTGACTGATCCAGGGCTTCCCTTCATAAGCCATATCACATCGTCTGAGAGAAGCTCCGGGTTTTTAAAAACAAGAGTAAGACCCCGCTCGTCATTTAGATCGAAATTAGTATCAAAATCATTTAGCTGGTCTTTTACATTAAGCATCCTAAAAAATATGCAGCCCGATAGGGTTAGGAGTAAGAAGAATATTCCAGCACATATAATTATATTTGTTTTTTTTGTGAGCAAGATTTCCTCAGGTCTTTAAGTATATAGTCTATTCTATGATGTTTATAACTTTACTCTATATGGAGGTTTTTGCTTAACAAAAGCTTCTAAAATGAAAAACGGGAGAACTTCTTGCTCAAGAAGTGCTCCCGTTCTCTTAAAGGAGGATGGAGGATGATTTTTAAGTATGCCGTTTAACTCTGTATATAAAAATAAAGTATTTTACTTTAAATGTCAAGGGAAATTTAACAAAATTTAAGGATTTTACTTAATTGATCATCCTATTTGCCATAAGTGTCTGATATTACTACAGTTTGCAATCAGATTAAAGACCAAATAACAAAAAAATATGCAAAATAGGCTATAAACTTTACTAATATAATCAGTCATAATAAAAGTTTATGAGCTCTTTCAAACTACTATCACCTGCAAAGATCAATTTAACGCTTGAAATACTAGGTTTAAGAGTTGATGGATATCACGAAATTCGCTCGATGATGCAGCCGGTTGACCTATTTGATGAAGTAATCATAGACATTGAAGAAGGAAGTGGAATCGAACTTAAATCAACAGGGCTCTCTATTCCTTCAGGCAAAGATAATTTGGCTTGGAGAGCAGCGGAGCTGTTTATGCAAGAAAGCGGATTACAACACAAAATAAAAATTTCTATAAAGAAACAGATCCCCTCTGGAGCGGGACTTGGTGGAGGGAGTGGAAATGCAGCTGCTGTATTGATAGGACTAAACAGAATTACAAAAACTCTATCTGAGGCAGAACTGTTTAAGATCGCACCTAGAATAGGAGCAGATGTGTCATTTTTTGTTCGCTCACACACTGCAGTAATGGAAGGGGCTGGAGAGAGAATCTCTACAATCAGAGATTTTCCAACTTTCCACTATGTGATTCTATGCCCTAATATTAACTCTTCAACTGAACAGGTATATAAAGAATGGGACAAATTAAATAGCACAGATCAGAATATAACAAAGAGCCCTGAAAAGGGCTTTGATGAGCGAATAAAACAGTTTTCTGATAATAACATAGATCCACCTTTGCGAAATGATTTGGAGCAAGCAGCTATCTCAGTTCACCCTGAGATAAAAGCTTATAAAGAAATATTATCTTCTTTAGGATTAAAATCAGTACAGATGACTGGTAGTGGCTCTGCTGTTTTTGCTATATTTAGAGACGAAGATGAAGCTTATGAGATCTATGACTATTTAAAAACAAGTCCTACATTTAAAGTGTTTTTAGCCTCCGGGGTAAAGGGCTGGCACAGGGTTATCTAAACGTTTTACCTAAAATGTGTAAAATGTTTACAAAAGACTAAGGAGAGGACATTGCTCTACTCACTAGAAAATAGAAAGGTTCAGACATTGGGAGAAGATTATTTTATTGCAGATAATGCGACCGTGATCGGCTCTGTGGTAATTCATAATGATGTCAGCATCTGGTTCAATGCTGTAATTAGAGGGGATAACGATCTAATTACAATTGGAGAAGGCACAAATATTCAAGATGGCACTGTAATACATACAGATGGAGGGATCCCTCTTAACATTGGAAAGGGAGTTACGGTGGGACATCAAGTGATGTTGCATGGCTGCACAATTGGGGATAACAGTTTAATTGGGATTAATGCTGTTGTGCTGAACAATGCTAAGATAGGCAAGAATTGTATTATTGGTGCAAATTGTTTAATTACTCAAGGAAAAGAAATTCCTGATAACTCTATGGTTCTGGGTTCGCCTGGAAAAGTCGTAAGAGAAGTCACCCCTGCAGAAATAGAAGATCTAAAGCATTCGGCTAAGCATTACATTCAGAATTTTAAGCGGTTTAAAAATGAACTAAAGAACCAGGACTAGTCCTCTTAATTTTCCGTTCCAAATAGAAGCGTCCAATATGAGGCGGTTCGACCTTGAAAAATACCTTGAGAGATTCCTGCCCCTACTTCCCTAAGTGATGAACTCATAATAATGCTGCAGTGACCTGAAGAGCCTATCCAAGCATCTATAGAATCACGAGCGTCATCAAGACCTACTAGAATATTCTCACCCCATGTGTTCCAATTGTAGCTTTGCATTAAAAGTCTATCTCCAGCATTTGAGCCATCGGTGCCCGTATGGCTGAAGTTCTGATTCTGAGCCATGTCCTGAGAGTGAACCAATGCTGCGGCTTCAATACGCTCGTCCCAACCAACTGGTGGGGCTGCTGGAAAAAATTCGCTGCCACAGTTCCTGGCTTGTGCTCTAGCTTCATTTACCAGATCCAATACCTCTGTCTGAAATTCATTTAGTGGTCCTCCGGGAGGACTACTAGGTGGGATTGTTGGAGCGGCAGTAGGCCGAGGGGTTGCGGTAGGTAAAGGAGTTGGGTTTGGAGTCGATGGAGTTTGAGTAGGCTGAGTAGTTGGATTGGGTGTGCTTGGCGGATTAGTAGGAGATGAAGGAGGACTTGTAGGTGATGGGGCTGGATTTGAAGGAGCGCCGGGTGCCGGTGAGTTAGTAGGTGGAGTTTGTGGGGGCAATAGTGGCTGGGCTGTTGGCATTGTTGTAGGATTGGGACTCGCAGTAGGCATACTCTCTGTACTATCTTGGTTTGAGCCTCCCGTACTGTCACAGGAGATTAAGATTACAAAAAATAGAATTAAAAGATTGTTGTTTAGGATTATTTTCTTTATTAGGCTGATTTTCATAGCAACAGTTGTACCTAACAAAAACATACGATCCAATTACTATTTAGGGATTTACAGAAAAAGTGTGATTTGCCACCGTTGATTTTGTAATATCCTGTGATAAAGTGTACTTCTCTTAACTCACATGGCCCCTTCGTCTAGCCTGGCCTAGGACGCAGCCCTCTCAAGGCTGAAACACGGGTTCGAATCCCGTAGGGGCTACCATTTAATTACGGGCACTTAGGCAATTTTCACACCTTCTCAAATTTTGAATGTCAGTGGATTTGTCAGTAGATGAATCGAAATACTTACTTTACTAATTTTGAAAGAACTGGCATTGTACGCTTCCTAGGTTTTGGCCATCCAAAATTACAGTTGAAAATAACATACCTTCAGGATTAAAGCCTAGCTCAGTAAAATTCATATCTGTACACTCAAGGGTTGAACAGTCAATTGCAGAACATGACGACCTGAATAACTCTGGTACGCCTGTTGGAGGAATAGTGTCACAGCTGAGTCCAAAGCATAAATCAAGCATGTCCTCGGCTAGACACTCTGAGTTCTGAATTTCTGCTAATGTAGATACACAATCTTTATTGTTGCTATCACTACTACAACCACCATATGAAAGCAGAATTAGTATAGGCAATACTAATATATATAGGTGTTTCATAAAACCCTCCATTACATAACTTATATAAAAAATGTTAACCTATATTTCTTTGAAAATATACTAATATTAGCAACAATATTAATGGTATTTGTGATTATTGCAGCAATGCTTTTCAAACTTGCTATTACCAAAACTACCACAATTTCCAGCCGAGGAACCATGGGTATAGCCATAATTATGTTGTGCTTCATGTCTTACTAACCACATATTACTTCTAAATTTGCCTTCTCTCATGTCTATCCATTGATTGACAGAGGTTAAAGGTGGTGTTCCTACTGTTCCTGATCCTACAGAAGCACATCCATAAACATTACTACTTCTACTACATCTATATTGAGGATGAGAGTTTCCATTAAAAAACGTAACTTTTGTGTTTTGAGGTGCACACATATATGTTTGGCTGTTGTGGTCGTTCATACATGCAACCATTCCTTGGGAGCCATTATGATCATAAATATTTTTATAAGCATGTTCCTCCATAGGGTCAAAATGACATTGATACGCACCATACTTCCATACAAATGTATAACCGCTAAGATAGGGTGAGCAATTATCTAGCTGTAACATATAGCGAAGTCCGCCAGATGGTGAATAATAACCGGTATTACAACCAGTAGGACTTGGAATCGAGTTTGCATGTGCTTCTAGAGGAGAAAAAATAGATTCGAGAATGTTTGATGGATTTAGTGCATCTATAATATCAAAAGGAATCTCAATATTTTCAAATTTTAAATTTGGATCGTCATAATCAAACATAAGATACAACTCATCTCTGTTGTTCTCTATACTCCAATCAATTAATTCATTTACGGTTGGGCCTCCTTCACTCAGAGCAAAAGCTCCCTGTCTATCATTTGGAAACCTTATAAAAACTTGTTCTCTCTCAAGTAACGCGTTCTCACCATATTTATCATCTATCAATTTTGTTTGAAAATCAGACTCAGACAGTGTGATATAGTCATATTCAGCTAATTGATTTTCTATACTTGAGGGCAGTAGAAAATTTTCACCTGCTCTAATAGCTTTTTCTTCAGCAAATTCTAAATAATATATTTGAGGGATCTTGCTTTGACTCTTGCTCCAATAAGCAAACCCACCAACGCCTAGTAATACTATTACTACAACACTAACCAAACCTCTGATATTTAACCTCATGCCTTTGACCTCCTGATTTACTTTTTATATTAATTATATAATTGCAATATCCATGCCAAGAATTGAAGATAAACCTAAAATTAATTAACCGTCTTATATAATTAACTATTTTGTGTATCCACAAGATAATTATTGAACGATAAGTCTACTATATTTTGGGGTGCCTACTAAATTTAGTAGTTGTATAGTTAAGATTAAGAACTCTTAGGTGAAACTTTATAGGCTGGTTATTAGTAATTTGCCAACACTTCGCTTCCTCTAATTACACTCTCCTGGGGATGAGAATATCTCTCAGTCATTCTTATAGAAGAGTGTCCTAGAAGCTCAACTACAGCATGTAATGGGATATTACTTTTGACTATTTCAACTTAATCAGGCTTTACAAAAGGGGTGCAGTACATTTCTAATAACCTTAGGGAATACTATCTATATTTTCTTGATATATATATCCATTATCAGCCATTAACTCTATATCATCCCTAAATTGGTATATATTTTTCATATCTATTAGT
>JAJCZS010000026.1 GCA_029262275.1 Deltaproteobacteria bacterium
CCTGAATCCTTTATGTCAGAATGGAAGGATCTTTCCTCTGTCTTTAAATTAATGCAGTACAGACTATATGTGGAAAAGCCTAAATTCGTTGAGACGCTTACTGAGCTTAATACACTGAATCCATTTAAGTAATTGAACTAACTATATAAGACCATCTAACAGCTCAGACATCTGAGAGTTTCTAACCTCTCCACTTTTATCATAGACAGATTTTCCATTCTTATCATATACAGTCACATGAGGGATGTAGTTTTTATAGTGTTTTCTGAGAAGGGCTGTTTGTTCGCTTGATCTTGGAGAATCTAAATCAACAACTATAAAATCGACTTTGCCTTTGTATTTCTCGTATAAAAAGACCGCTCTTCTAGCCTGCCTTTTTGAGTTATAGCACTCTCTGTGATAGAAAATGACATAAGCAGGTTTACCATTGGTAATAGTACCATCCTTCATGTTTTTACCAGTAATCAAGGGTCCATCATTAGAGTCACTCGAGTATTTTAAATCTGGATTCAGTTTTAGATCTGTAGCAGCAAAAACTGCATTGCTTAGAGCAAGCATTGCGAACACAATAGTTATATAAAAGAACACATTATGTAGTTTAGTTGTCACGTTACTTCTCTCCCTTATTAGAGTGCATTTACTCTTATTATACGCGAAAGATAAGACTGCGGTTTCATATTAATATGAACCTGTATATAATTTCATATCTATGTATTTGTAATTACCTGATATGAGGATGGTATATAAATGGCTAGTTCAAAAGTTCAAATAGAATCCAATATTAAAAATGAAGAGCTTATTAATGTAAGAAGACAAGAACTTGTTAATGCTGCAGTTAAGCTTTTTGTAAAAAAGGGCTTCCACAAAACAACTGTCAGAGAAATTGCTAAGGAATTCGGCATGAGCATGGGTGCTCTATACGATTATATTAGAACTAAAGAGGACATATTATTTCTGGTCTGTGATCATATATTCAAGAGTGTAAGCGATAAGCTTGAAGCATCAATAAAAACGGAAAAAGATACAAAAGAAAAACTAAGAAACGCCATCCGTGATTATTTCATAATAATTGACAGCATACAGGATTACACCCTTCTTTTATATCAAGAAACAAAGTCACTTAATAGAAAAGATAGAAATTATGTGCTTTCAGCTGAGATGGAACTGACTAATATCTTTGAAAAAATAATTACCCAAGGCATAAAAGAAAAAACTTTTAAGATAAACAAACGTACTGCAAAAGTTGTAGCTAATAACATTATGGTCCAGGGGCAGATGTGGTCCTTTAGACGCTGGGTAGCACAGAAGAACTTCTCTCTCAACAACTACATCAAAATTCAAACAGATCTGGTAATAGACTCTATTTCATAAGCTCCTTGATTTCATTTTGATTGTCTATTATAATAAAACCGAGCAAGCGCTCGCTCGGCAATCGTAGGCAAGGAGGCATCTACATGTCAATTATTAGTCTTTCGGAAGTGCAAGAGATGGTCCGTAGTACTGCTAGGGAGTTTACAAATAATGAAATTAAGCCAGTAGCCTCAATTAATGATAGAGAACACAGATATCCCAAAGACTTAATTGAGAAGATGGGTGAGCTCGGGTTTATGGGAACGAATGTGTCTGAGCAATATGGTGGAAGCAGTCTCGACTACCTCTCCTACATCCTAGCTCTTGAAGAGATATGCAAAGGCTGCGCCTCCACAGGAACCATAATGTCTGTAAATAACTCTCTAGTATGCAGTCCTATCAAAACATTTGGCTCAGAGGATCAGAAAAGGTTATTCCTAAATGATCTTGCCAGCGGAGGAAAACTGGGATGCTTTATGCTGAGCGAACCTGATTCTGGGTCCGATGCAGCATCAATGAAGACTACAGCCGTCTTAAATGGTGATCACTACCTGCTTAATGGAACAAAATCATGGATCACCAATGGTGCCGAGGCAGATATTGCAATAGTGTTTGCCACTACAGATAAGAGTTTGAAGCATAAAGGGGTTTCAGCTTTTATAGTTGATATGAAGACACCGGGGCTCAAAATTGGGAAATTGGAAGATAAACTTGGTATACGGGCTACGAGTACTGCTCAGATATTTTTTGAGGACTGCAAAATTTCTGCAAAAAATTTGCTAGGCAATGAAGGAGAGGGGTTTAAAATTGCACTCCACACTTTGGACGGCGGAAGAATAGGGATTGCAGCCCAAGCAGTTGGAATAGCACAGGCAGCACTTGAGGAATCTGTAAGATATGCAAAAGAGCGAAGGGCCTTTGGCAAAACAATATCTGATTTCCAGGGTCTTCAGTTTATGATTGCCGATATGGCAACTAGAGTAGAAGCGTCGAGACTGCTAGTCTGGCAGGCTGCGGTTATGAAAGATAGATATATGAAATTTGGAAAACAATCGGCCATGGCAAAACTCTATGCCGCAGAGACTGCAATGTGGGTAACTACAAAGGCTATTCAAATTCATGGTGGCTACGGGTATACAACAGACTATCCTGTGGAAAGGTACTTTAGAGACGCAAAAATAACCGAGATATATGAAGGGACATCAGAGATTCAAAGAATAGTTATAGCCAGGGAAACCCTTGAGGAAATTGAATAAAAAAGAAGCCCTTTAAGTTTCCTTAAAAGGCTTCTTTCCTTAAAGAAGGAGGGTATAGGATGTCGGATAAACAAATCTGATTTCAATAATTGAGATACAACTTTTGAGCAAAAGGATTCTAACTTTTTTATGTGTTAATCTCCCAACTATAAAATAAAAGCATTGAATAAAAGAAAAACTAGAATTAAATTTATAAACCATGCCAACACTAATAGAAAAACCTACGATAATTGAAGCAGCAGGAAACAAGCCAAAAAAGATTGAGGAATTTGCAGGCAAGGTTAACTCCGGCCACGATAACATAAGCATTGCCCGTATGACCTCACCCGGGGGATGGGTAGAGCCTGGACAACGGCCAGAGTTTGAAGAGCTTACAGTTGTACTCGAAGGAACACTTTCTGTGGAACATGAGAGTGGAACACTGAAAGTAAGTTCGGGCCAGGCAGTTATCACGCACCCTGGGGAATGGGTCAGATATAGTACCCCTGAAGAAGGGGGGGCCAAGTATATAGCAGTATGTCTACCTGCGTTCTCACCAGATACTGTTAACCGGGACGAAGAATAGCAAGGAGTTATATATGAAAAAGCGCTGCGATTGGTGTGGTACTGAACCTATATATGTGGATTATCACGACAAAGAATGGGGCGTACCCGTACACGACGACCGACTGCACTTTGAGATGATTATTTTAGATGGAGCCCAAGCTGGCCTGAGCTGGATAACCATTTTAAAGAGAAGGGAGACTTATCGTGAGGCATTTGATAATTTTGATGTTAATAAGGTCTCTAGATACAGTGAAAAAAAGATAGAGACACTGCTTAGAGACCCAGGCATCATTCGAAATCGATTAAAAGTAAAATCAACGGTGCAAAACGCTAAATCCTTTTTGGAAGTTCAAAAAGAGTTTGGCTCTTTTGATCAGTATATATGGCAGTTTGTAAATCATAAGACTATAGAGAATAAATGGAAAAAGATGAGTGATGTACCTGCTAAAACAGCTGAATCTGATGCCATGAGCAAAGACCTTAAAAAAAGAGGGTTTAGCTTTGTAGGCTCAACCATATGCTACGCATATATGCAGGCAGCAGGAATGGTAAATGATCATACAATGGACTGCTTTAGGTATAACGAATTATGAACCATTTATGTTCACCTAGATGATCTTCTGTTTTCACGAGCTTTTTTGGCCTTTGTTATGAAAGGCCCCTTACCCTTTTTCTTGCCCTTGAAAGAAGACAGCACCATCTCTGCATCATGAAATGGAAGAGTGACAAAAGAGAATTTTTCAAGAATTTGCACATCCCTAATTTTCTTACCCTTAATTCCACACTTGTTCTGTATAAAGTGTATTAGTTTTTCAGATGTGAGGCCGTCTTTTTTGCCCTGTGTTACAAATAGCCTTGTCTTACCT
>JAJCZS010000027.1 GCA_029262275.1 Deltaproteobacteria bacterium
ACTTTCTTTTCAATAACACCGTACTTTTCTACAATATTGACTTTTATATGATTTATAACTACTCCACCATTTAGCCATAATTCATACCACTATAATCCATATAAATCATGCTCTCAAGACTCATTTAATCTCTACAATCAACTAGGCAGGAGCATGTATGATTAGATATATTGCACATATGACAAATATCGGTAACTGGGCTATAGTGTTAAAGAGAGTAAAGGTAGAGGAGGATTATCATGACAAACGTATCAATTTTTTCAGCTTTAAACAGCTTTAAGAAATTAGGAGCAATCATACCCGCAGTTACGTGCTTGATTATTATATCTTTCTTTGCAATCGGAGGTTGTAATAATTCAGATTCAAACCAAGTAGACGCGCGTACAATCGGGGAGATAGACGGTGCCGTAGTACCGGCGCTCAAGCAGGTGCTTACTCTTAGAAATTGGAAAGAGGGAGACCCCGACGGCGATCTCTATCTAAACGGGAGCCGAGTAGCCACACTTACAACCGCTGAGCAGCAGGCTGTAAGTGATGCATATCAAATGGGTTACATAGTGGCGCTCGTAACCCCTAATATAGACCACATACTAAATATGCACGATGTGCTTGGGCTAAACCCGGTATTTGCTGATAACGGCACGCTTGATCTTCTGGCGTTCTCAAGGGAATTTGACGTAAGCGGGATCCGCTACTTTATATTGAGACCTTACCAAAGTCATGACGGAAGCCCTATCCCTGAGGACCTAAATTTAGACCGCGTCGTCGCTCTTGGTGATTGGGCACCGATAATGTCGTCCTCAGTATCGACAGCACAGGTGGACCTTCGAGAAACAGGTGGACTGTCTGATTTGACGTTACTTTCCGACAGCGTCTCATGGACCGAGCACGGTACCTGGCCAGCAACCCCATCCTCAGATCCACAATTAGCTGCTTTCCCTCCAGATTTAAGAGTGACATTTCCTGGCAGCACTGTACAGGCCTGGTCAGCCCATTCTACTGCAAGCAATAACGACTTTTATTACATTCGTACTAAAAGTTTGGGGTTGACTCCCACATCTACGCTTGGCGCACTAGGCGCTGTTTGCAATGAAGTCTGTAATATTTTCACACCGGACGGGGTATGTTCTGAAGATCCTGCATTTTTCGCTGATCAAGTAGGGGTTATCCAGTATACTTTGAATAGTACTCAGCCAACATTTAACATCTCTGAGTTAAACGTCACCGATTTCAACCCGACCACAACGACAGGAGTGATCACTACCTCTAGCAGCCTTGATCATACTTTTTCTGAGAATGTTTCATATACCCAAGATGATGGTGGAGGAGTAGGAGTTACCAACAGCAGCACATACTCTCATAGTACTTCATATAGCTCCCCGGCAGTTACAACAACAGCATTTATTGGAACCGGTCCAAATATGAATAATGCGGAGTGGGTCTGGTTTGTTGGGGATTCCCGTGTTTCCACGTCTTCGTTCAAACCTAACTATCAATGGATATGGGAAGCTACCCCCTCTACGCGTGCAGCAGGTTCTATTACTTTGGAGCAGGGGTTCGATTTTTTCTCTTATCCCTACAGTTGTGCCCCACTTAAGACGTCCACTTTTATCCCTGTGCTTAAAATAGCGGTTCCCGTTCCACCGCTTCCGAAAGATTGTTCAACCAATCAAGACTGCGGCGTGGGACAGGTATGTGCTACAGATTTATCACCAGCTATTTGCGTTCCTCAACCATGTGACGAAATGGTGCTATGTCCTGCTGATTTTGGATGTGTAAATGAGCAATGTCAGCCTAGCTAGTTAATTTCCAGAAATAAATTATGCCCTTCTCTCTATAATAAATGGGGGGAAGGGTGTAGATTGAGCTATTAAATCACTTCTCAAGCAGAATTCTAGAAGGCTTAGGTACTTTCTTAAGTGTGATACCGTACTTATCTACAATATTGACTTTTATGTGATTCATTGCGTCTTCAATCGAGTCCGTGAAGTAGAAAAGGTCTATATCCTCAGGGCTGATTGTCTCTTCCTCCACCATATGCTCAAGCATCTCTCTTAGCTCTTGGAAATACTCTGTTCCAATGAGCACTACCGGGAACTGGAAGATCTTCTTGGTCTGAATAAGAGTGATTACCTCAAAGAGCTCATCCATAGTACCTGCTCCGCCCGGCATAACCACAAAAGCATAGGAATACTTAAGAAGTATCACTTTTCTTACAAAGAAATAGTTGAAGTTGATCATCACATCTAGGTACGGGTTGGGCTCCTGCTCAAAAGGGAGGATAATATTGCAGCCAATGGAAGTTCCGCCTGCTTGATAGGCGCCTCTATTTGCAGCCTCCATAATCCCAGGCCCACCGCCTGTCATAACGCCAAATCCAAGGTTCACAAGCTCCTCTCCAACTTTGACCGCGTTCTTATAATAGGGTTCATCCTCTTGAGTCCTGGCAGAGCCAAATACTGTTACAAGAGGGCCTACAAAATGCAGTTTACGAAAACCATACAAAAATCCCCACATTACACGAATTAGAAACCAAAGCTCTCTAAGTCTAGAGTGAGGACCTTCAAGAAATACCCTCTCCTCCATCTCTTCATCCGTAACAGGTTTCTTAACAAGTAGATTAGCAATCCAATCGAGCATAAAATTCTCCTATGAATTAAGTTTATCGGCTAGGTCGTTCATATCGTGGGCAATTATATCATAAGGCATATCAGGAGCCTCGTCAGTTTCTCCATTTGGGCCGAACTCAAGCGGACGGGACAGATAGGCAGTCCTAAACCCGAGCTCTGCCGCTGCATCCAAATCGTATCTATGAGCAGCAACCATCATTATCTCCTCAGATTGCAGATCAAGCAGTGATGCTGCGGTTATATAGACCTCCTTGTCAGGTTTGTAGTGTCTTGCAAGCTCAGAGGATAGTATTACATCCCACGGGAGCCCCGTGTGTTTTGCCATGTTGGTAAGCAGTGAGACGTTCCCATTAGATAGGGTGACAAGTGTGTATTTCTTTTTTAGTCTGGTGAGTCCTTCCACAGAATCGGGCCATGGTGCAAGTCTGTGCCACGCTTTGTTAAGGTGAGCAAGCTCACTTTCTGTTAAATCATTGATCTGAAACTCGTCAACCAGTTGATCAAGCACCATACGGTGAAGCTCGTCAATACTTTTCCAGGGAATCTCACCTTGTCGCACTTGATCCATTGCAGGCGCATACCCTCCCCTCCATTTATCAGTGAAGGATTCCCAAAAGGCATTAATGCCTTTTGACTCGCCAAGTTGTTTTAGTTCATTGATTATAGAAGTCCGCCAATCGACAACAGTGCCGAATACATCAAATGTAAGCGCTTTTACTGATGAGAGATCTCTACTCATAGTAGTATTAAAAATCAGGTCGCTGACCTGGCTTTCTCCTCGGCTTTAGCAACAAATTTCTCAGCGTTCACAATAAACCTTTGATGAGTTCCTTTGGTAATCTGATCGACCCCGTCGTCTGCTTCAACATTAAAAACAAGGCGTTTTCCATCAACCTCCGCAAGCTCGCCCTTAACTGTAACAGTCATCCCTGGAGGTGTGGCGGCTGTGTGATTAACTCTCACATCAATTCCCACAGATTGCTCCCTGGGCCAATCGATGTGCTCGTTTACAAACCGCACGCACGCCCACTCTATAAGCGCAATCATAAACCCGGTCGAAAAAACCCGAGGCATAAGCTGAAACTCTTCTGACTCAGGATATATATGAGGAACAGTTTTATTCTCAGGAACTACATATTCAAATTCAAAAGTAAGGCCTGGCTTTAGTGTTGGATACATATACGCCTCCAGTAAACACAAAATCTGTAGTAAATGGGATTATACATAATTGTATTCAAACTTTTAATCAGATTGAAAAATCATTGACATAATTATCCCGATATGAGACCCTGTTTTTAGAGGGCACGCATGCTAAAAACTCCAGAGCAATTTGTTGAAAGTCTAAGAGAATTAAACCCCACTGTTTATATAAAAGGAAACAAGGTCCAAAGTGTGGTCGACGAACCGCTTTTGCGCCCTGGGGTAGAGGCAATTTCCGTAACCTATGAGTATGCTCTGCTGCCTGAGTATTCTGAGACAATGACTGCCATATCTCACGTGACCGGCAGAAAGGTAAACCGCCTTTTGCATATAAACACAAGCCAGGACGATCTACTTAAAAAGCTTGAGATGACAAGGCTTCTCTGCCGTGAGACAGGATGCGCGCAGAGATATTTATGCCACGACGCACTAAACGCCCTATATGAAAACACAAACAATACCGATCAAAAATACGGCACCGACTATCACGTAAAATTTTTAAACTATCTTGAGCGCGTGCAGGATGAAGACCTTACCACCTGTGTTGCAATGACTGATGCCAAGGGTGACAGAACCAAGCGCCCTCACGAGCAGCACCATCCAGATCTATACCTCAGAATGGTTAGCAGGGATGAGAATGGGATAGTTGTCAGAGGCATTAAAGCAATTGTCACGGGCGCCCCGTATACGCATGAAATACTTGTTCTGCCCACAAGAAACATGACGTTTCAAGATAAGGACTACGCAATATCATTTGCTATTCCAATAGACACCCCGGGTGTAGAAATTGTATCACGCCAGGCAGGAAGACCTGGAGAATCAGGAGCGCCGCTTACATCCAAATATGGTCAGGCCACAGCGCAGATACTTTTTGATGACGTGTTTGTCCCATGGGACAGGGTGTTTCTAGCAGGAGAGTGGGATTTTGCAGGATCTCTCACGGAATCCTTCGCCACTCATCACAGAGTTAGCTGCATTGGAGCCAGAGCAGGGCTTGGAGATATACTGATCGGAGCCACAGCATCAATGGCAGAGGCAAACGGTCTCGATATACAAAAAACAGGTCACGTTAGAGAAAAAATTGCTGATTTGATTAAGTTTGTTGAGTCATTTTATGCCTGCGGAGTAACATCTGCAATTTTTGGCAACGAAACCACTGCTGGCAACTTCAAGCCAGACCCAGTATACGCAAACATCGGCAAACTGCTGCAGGGCACACATATATACGATATGTTTAGAATTGTGCACGACACAACTGGCGGAATACTTGTTGCATCTCCCTACCTTGAGGACATGGAAATCCCAGACATTGGTGAGAAGCTCAACACTTATCTGCAAGGCCGTGAGGATATTTCAACAGACTACCGCTTATCTGTTGCTAAACTGTTAGAAGATATAACAGCCTCATACCAAGGCGGCTGGTACTCTGCCATTAGCATCTCAGGCGGCGGATCGCCCGAGGCTACAAGAATGGAAATAATGCGCAAGTATGATATTGATGAGCGCAAATCATTAATTGAGAAAATTTCAGGAGTATAAGGTTATAATAAAAAATGTCTGAGACAAAAGACAAATTGGAAGCAAACAAGGAAGAGCACTGCATAGAATGCCCGGTCGGGCTAGATGAGTGCGTGGATTGCGGCGCCTGTGATCACTGCGACCACGATGCTGTGCTGGACGTAAGTGAACTCCCCCCAAACTGGCTCAAGTTTATAGAAAAGAGCAAAACACAGAGCTAAGAAGTTAAACTCAGAAATAATCCAGCCTCTTATACTGTTATATATAGTAGGGATAGGGCATAGAAGTTGTCTAGAAAAAGAATGCGGAACCCTCGCCGCACTCTAGAACTGAAGGTCAGCCCTATGTTGCAACGAGGGAAACCGCGTTGGTGTTCCCTCACCACTATATACTACGTAGCCACTATTAAATTTGGATGTGAAGATAGGAAAAACTGTAATTATCATCTGTTTATAATATAAGTATCGTAGATATTTATAAAATAGATAATAAATCTAATTTTTGACACATTATGCAAAGATATGCATACTTTTTTATACAAGTAGCGTTTTAACGTCTTACCGAGGATAAAAAGATTCTAGAGGGGGATCAAATGAGAAGACTTATCAGTAATTTTGTATTTACTGTATTAGTAGGTGCATTCCTTGTACTTTCAATTTCAACAATACAATCTAAGGCAGAATCATGCTTTCCAACTTGTAGCAGCGTAGATGCAAGATTTTTGGCATTAACAGAAGGTGATGTTTTTGCTACTCTTACACCTGACACACTCAATATAAGGCTAGTTGTACCGGCAGGCGTTGAAACTTTTTCACTGGGCATTTTCGATGGTGATCATCAAAATGGCTTCAATACCGGCGGTGAGTTTAATTGGGATAGCGGCCCTGCCTCAGAGTTATACAACTATGCTGTAAAGATAGATCCAGACAGAGACAACAACGGTGCTACAGTTTTTGGAGTACAAAGTAGCGACTTGCCAGACAACAACTGGGCAGATTTCAATATTACAAACGACCCAGCGGCACAGGATGCTGATGGAAACCATGTTTACACTATTACTATCACCCATATAACGGGCGGTAATGCATTAAATGCTTTTAAAATTAGAACTGATGTTGGCATATTAGAAATTGACGAGATATTTACATTCGTTGCTAATATGGGCAGCTTGACTGATATTCCAATCGTTTATCCTGAAGCCAATTTCCTTGACGGATTTCAGCCTGAAGATCTAAACGGTACTACCTACGACGGGACGTTCACATTTTTCTTTGACATTGCAGAGCCAGCAGTTGAGCTGGTATTTTGGGATGGTGATACAGATATAGGTAATTTCGACGGTACAACCAACGACACTGATGATCTTAACACACCTAATAATATCCCAGCGTTTTCGCCACCCGGTGCAGACACCCTACCTGAAGGCATAAACATTGCGGATCCTTTTGATGATCTAGACCCTGCAGGAAACGGTGGGTTTAACTTCTTTTTCACCAAATCTCCTGCAGTTACATATAGCTTAATTTCTCCTACGGGCACTGTTTTTCATAATCCAAATCCATCAGGAAACCAGGAATGGGAAAATTTTGTTATATCAGCTTTGTCTGATGACCCAACTCTAGTTGATTTCAATGTTCCCGAAATACCTGCGGGTTCTTATGAAATCCGTTTCGAAGGTCTAGATATAACAAATATCGTCTCTATCAACCCACTATTCCCAATAGTTTTAAGAGGAGAAGTGATTCCACCGCCAGGTCCAGGTGAACCAGGATTTATGCCTGAGGCTGCTGCGGTACCAACAATTTCTGAATGGGGACTGATTGCGGTAGCGATAGCGATGGCTATTATTGGTATTGTGACAGTTAGAAGAAGACATCAAGTATCATAACTCTATAAACAAACCTGCTAGGTTATATATCAATATAACCTAGCAGGAAATATTTACTCCAAAACTACCAACTTTATCACATCCAAGAATAACAAATAAAAGAGCATGACCCCTTCTCATGAAAGTTCTTTATTGACATGGCATATGAAGGTATGCATAATTTTTAATATAGATAAGAATTTATGTATCTTTTAACGGACATATCTCTTTGGAGGGGACATAGGATGATAAATAGAAAACCTGTTTTTTCTATACTATTAACAACATTATTACTGCTTTCATTTTCAACTCTACAATCACTTGCACTATCTTGTCTTCCAACATGCAGCAGCACTGACGGAAGATTCCTAGCGGTAACTGAGGGCGCTGGTTTTCAAACCTTAACACCAAGCATGCTTAATATAAGAGTAGTGGTACCACCTGACGTTGAAACCTTTCAGATCGGCATTTTTGACGGTGACCATCTAAACGGTGCTGGCGGTGAGTTTCACTGGGATACTGGAAATCCACTGATTCCCGGAACATATCTTTATTCTCTAAAGGCTGACCCTGACAGAGACAATAATGGTCAACAAATATTTGCTGTTATAGACACGGATCTGCTAAATAACGACTGGGTAGATTTTGAAATTGAGAACAGTCCACTTGCACTAGATGCTGATGGCAACTATGTCTACACTTTCTCTATCACTCTCACAAATAATGTTTCATCTTCAAATGTATTTAAAATCAGACTGAGTGAAGGGCAATTGGAAATAGACGAAATCTTTACATTTATAGCCAATGCATCAAGTGCTTTTGATTTGCCGATTATTTACCCAAACATTGATGGAACTGACATTACAAATCCTGCCAATCTTACCCCTACTACATATGATGGGACATTCACTTTCTTCTTCAACATTGCCGAGCCTGCAGTTGAGTTAGTATTCTGGGATGGTGATGCAGATCACGGGAACTTTGATGGTACAAGTGAAGATACCGATGACCAAAACACACCTAATGTCATTCCTGCTTTTGCCCCACCTGCTGCGGACACCTTGGCTGAGGGAGTAAACATTGCCAATCCTTTTGACGATACTGACCCCGATGGAGCTTCAGGAACGAACATATTATTTCTTAGATCTCCAGCAGTAACATACAAGATAATATTTCCTGATGGACAAGAATTTAGTTCCACCAATCCTTCAGGAAACCGTGAATGGGAAAATTTAGTTTTATCCACTTTGTCTTCTGATCCTAACATTGTGGATTTTACCCCAACTTCTATACCCGCAGGGGATTATGAAATTCGTTTTGAAGGTCTAGATATGGGAAATTTCGTCTCTGTTAACCCACTTTTCCCATTGGTATTAAGAGGAGAAGTAATAGAGGATGATATTACAAAAGAAGTGCCAACGATTTCTGAGTGGGGACTAATCGTTGTTGCAATAGCGATGGCAATTGTTGGTGTTTTAACAGTAAGAAGAAGACAGCAAGTTTCTTAATTCAAAAAAAAATGCCTCCCAGGTTGTAGAAATATAACCTGAGAGGCAAAACCTAAAATATGACTTTTGCTATAAAGCTTAGTTTTTCTTCTTCAGATCTGTAAGAATTTCTCTTTCCTGAGCAGATCTTGCTTCAAAATCTTGAAGTGGCGTTACTTCCCATTCCATAGCACCCCACATAGGCAGTGAACGTAATGTGCGGTCAACATCATCGTGAGAATCTGCCTCTATAATAAACACTAAAGAACGCTCACCAACAGGCACACCACCCACGAGCGCCCCATCACTCTCAAGCTCTTCAAGCTCATCAAATGCTGGAAGAACAACATTTTCTAATATCTCGGCCGCTTCTTCTGCGGAAAAAAACCCAGGCCCTTCGGTTCCTGTAACTAGATATTTCATTAAAGATTCTCCTTTTTTGGGAAATTTTAAAAATATATAAAAAGTAATAATATCATATTAAATTGAGACCCAGGATATCTCACATAATTACAGCTTAGTATATAGACCATCGCTCTTAAAACTCAATCAAAGCAATTAACGCCTGACAACAGTTTAACTATTCACCATATAGATAATTGTCTTTTTTTGACATTCGATTTTGATTTCGACATATTTATATTTAGAATTACTTCTTTAGTCAGATAGAAACTTATAGATTAAACCAAAATGGATAGACTATGCAACAAAGGAGATATGGTGAAAAATTTAATAATGAGAAATATCTTTACATGTTTATCGGTACTGTTACTAACTCTCTCAATCTCAACGGTACGTTCCTATGCGCTATCCTGCATGCCGACATGCAGCAGCACTGATGGAAGATTTTTACTGGTAGTTGTTGGAACTGGATTTCAGACACTAACAACCGAAACGCTAAATATAAGGGTTGTTATCCCCGGTAATCAACAAGAATTCACACTCGGGATTTTTGATGGAGATTCAGAACCTGGGGTAATGCCAACTAGACATTGGGATGCAGGTGCGCCGTTTCAATATTCATACGATTTAAAAATAGACCCGGATGAAGACGATAACGGTCCTAGCGTATTAAGTGAGCTTGGAACAAACTTTCCGGATAATGATTGGCGGGACTTTACACTACCAACTAACGATGCTGCCCGGAATGCCGAGGGAGACTTTGTATACACGCTAACCATTACAGCCCAGGACCCACTTAACCCAGCATTCCCTTTTGTTACGAGCAATTCATTTAAGATTAGATCTAGCGGGCTAGTACAAATAAATGAGATATTTACATTTACTGCTTCTATGCAGACCTTAGATTTTCCTGATTCAGATGCTAGTATTATCTATCCTAATTTAGACACTACAAATGGCTTCGACCCTGAAGATAAAGTAGGTGCAAATTATGATGGGACAGTTTGTTTCTTCTTTGACGTTGATGAAGATTCATCAGAGTTAGAATTTTGGGATGGTGATGCTGACAGAGGTAACTTTGACGGAACACAGACAGATACGGATGATCCAAACACCCCGAATACTATTCCAGACTTTGCTCCGCTAAGCACCGATGTCGTTGCACAAGGAGTAAACCCACCTATACCATTTGATGATGTGAATCCAAGCTTAATAGCTGATCCTTCAGGCTTTAATTTCTTAATATTCCAAGAAGGACCTGTATCATATCTGACTATATTTCCAGACGGTCAAATTTTCGACAACATTAATCCTTCAGGCAATAGAGAATGGGAGAAGTGGCTAATTTCCACTATAACAGATGACCCCGCTATAGCTGACAGAATGGCCCCTGTAATACCTGCAGGTGAGTATCAAGTATGTTTTGAAGGATTGGATATAAACAATTTTGTCTCTCTACGGCCTCTAACCGCTTTTAGAGGAGAAGTTATACCTGATGACATTCCTGTACCAACAATGTCAGAGTGGGGATTAATCACTGTTGCTCTATTAATGGCTACTATTGGTATTTTAACAGTAAGAAGAAGACAAAGGATATAGACTGTAAAAGTTTTAATTCTCTTCAAATTGTCCTGAAACAAAAAATGCCGCTTAAGCTCATAGAGCTTAAGCGGCATAATTATTATGCCGCAACAAAATGGGGTTGCCCGTCCCATTGTCACTTAAATGCGGCCAAGGAAATTATTTCAGAATTGTAAATGTCCCCTCTACTATATATAACAACCCATGGAGCCAAAATATTCCCAGAAAATTCAGATTATATGTTTTTTAGACGTTAATAGTCTATAAAGATTAAGATGGAAGGTATTAAATTGTAAGTAAGATGGGGAATTTAAGGAAAAATTCCAACATCCTATCCCAAAATCCAAGATGGCGGTAGGTGGAGGGAACGGACCCGGGATAGGGATGTTGGATTAGGTAGTCAAAATAACTTAAACTTTAATGTATTTCGCTGGTATTAAAATTTATTATTCCCTCTCTATATATATAAACAGTTATAAATCACAAAATATTCCCGAAACGGAAAAATAATTTATCAACTAAATTATTTGAGCTACCTAAGTAATAATATTGTAATCACGAAAACCTAAAATACAACAAGTTCATGCGAACGTACGTATGTTATGAATATATATTAAACAAATTATAAATCAAGCAGATATATAATACATATATTCTTGATTTTTATTTCAATTGTGAAGAGATTTTATCCAGACTAATTCGGTAGTGATCTCCAAACTTTGAGAACTTCTCATCCAACAAAAGCTCATCTATTCGGCTAGAAATACCTGCTTTTTCATCCTCAGAGAATCCAGAGATATTCTGATCGGAGATAAAAATAGATGCGTAACAGGCAATTTTATCTCCACCATTTATAAATATGTCTGTCAGCATTTTAATAGAACCACTTGATCCTGATTCCCCTAGCACAAAAACGCACGCTTCCTGCCATACATGAGAGCGCTCCTCAAATATCTTTTTAAGGCTGTGCCAATTGAGATCAGTAAATCCCCACACAAGGTCTTCTGCTTCACGGTAATCCTTTTCATACCAATTCTCGCCCGGATGCATATTTCCATTAGCGGTATTTTCTTTCAGGTGTTTATCTAACATATCAGTTGCATCAAGGTTAGCCATTGCTGTTCTCCGAATTTCGTATTTAAGAGTTGATGATCACTATTTTACACAATTGTTTTGTTTTATTAATATGTTGTAGAGATTATAATAGTCTTAATTTACAAATACTGGAGTGGAAACCTAAATGGGAAAGAAAAAAGAAGAGAAAATGAACCAGGACAAGCTTGATAACAAGACCTATGAGAAAGAGCTTGAAAAATTACAGATTGAGCTTGTAAAACTTCAGGAATGGGTAAAGAAGGAAGGCAAAAAAATTGCCGTTATTTTTGAGGGAAGAGACGCCGCTGGTAAGGGTGGGATGATAAAGCGGATTACAGGGCCTCTCAACCATCGCATCTGCCGAGTAGTGGCTCTTGGGGTTCCCACAGAAAAAGAAAAGACCCAGTGGTATCTTCAGCGCTACGTGCAACACCTACCCTCGGCTGGGGAGATAGTACTTTTTGACCGCAGCTGGTATAACCGTGCTGGAGTGGAGAGGGTTATGGGTTTTTGCACCTCTGATCAGTACAACGAGTTCTTGCGAATATGCCCGGGGTTTGAAGAAACTTTAATCAGATCGGGTCTCATTCTATTTAAATACTGGCTCGACATAACCCCTGAGGAACAAGAGGAAAGATTCCAAGAGCGGATAGAGAACCCGATGAAACAGTGGAAGATAAGCCCAATGGATAAATATGCTCGAACAAAATGGTATGACTATACCAAGGCTAAGGACGATATGTTCAAGTTTACGGACAAGAAAATCAGTCCTTGGTATGTTGTAGACGCTAATGATAAAAAACGGGCGAGGCTAAACTGTATCAGTCACTTGTTAGACCACATACCATATGAAGAAGTGCCAAAAGATAAGATAAAGCTCCCTTCACTTCAAAAGAAAAAGAATTACAAGAGGCCCCGAGTATTGGATAAAACATTTGTTCCTGAGAAGTACTAAAAACTTCTTTTTTCCGAGAATTTATCAGTTAAGCTTTAATATATAAACAAAGGAGTGTGAATAACTATGAAGAAGAGTTTACTACTATTATTTATGTTTATCATGGGACTTAGCCTTGGAATATCCACTTCATCAAATGCAGATCAGAAAGCAGACATGGAAAAAATGAAGGCCGAAGCGATGGCCAAATGGCAGGCATATGCCACACCAGGAGAGGGACATGAAGTTTTGGCCCAATTAGTAGGCGACTGGGATTATACTCTTAAATATTGGTCATCAGCAGGCGCACCTCCTGAAGAATCTACGGGTGAGAATGAGATCGAGTGGATATTGGGAAAACGCTTCCTGGAAATGGATGTAGAAGGCACCTCCATGGGGCAGCCCTTTAAGGGAATGGGAATTATAGGTTATGACAATGCCAAGAAACAATACATAAGCACATGGATGGACACCATGGGAACAGGCATGATGAGCGCAACGGGCACATATGACGCCAGCTCTAAAACAATGACGGAGACAGGAACATTCAATGATCCTATGTCAGGAGAACAAACTTTTAAAGGTGTAACGCACTTTGTAGATAAAGATAACTTTACTTATAACATGTATATAAATTCTCCAAGTGGGGAAGAAGTTCTTGTAATGGAAATCAAATATAGTCGAGAGAAGTAAGTTTTTAGATTTTTTTAGAAGTATCCTTGAGACCTTAGTATCGTAGCAACTAATATAATCAGGAGAGCGCTCCATATTAATATTGCTCTTCTTGTGGCCTTTTCAGCTTTCTTAGTTTCCCACCAGGTCCTTGGCCTAACACCCTTAAAGAAAAAGGTTGTCACAGCAGCCAAGTTGACGCATATGATGTTTACAAGCACCAACTGAACTGCCCCCGGGACAAGAGCCATATTGTTTGAGCCAAGAAGCATACCCACCGTTACTGTTGGAGGAAGAAGAGCCACAGCAACCATCACCCCTATTAGCGCGCTTGGAAGCCCTTTGGTAAAAGACAATGTGCCGGCCACTCCTGCGGCAAGAGCTATTGCAATATCCCCAAGGCCAACTTGTGTCCTGGAGGAGAGCTCCCCTATAGTTGGGTCTACGGTGAAGAGAGCGCCTATAACAATTGAGAGCAGTAGTGTTGCAAAGATCCCTGCAATGTTAGCTTTGAGTGCTCTTCCTATCAGGTCTGTATCGCCAAGCGTTGTACCCAAGGCAAGCGCAATATTTGGCCCCAGCAAAGGGGCTATTACCATTGCGCCTATGATTATTGCGACGTTGTCTTTTAGGATTCCAATTGAAGCAACTATTGAGGAAAGAACAACCAGGACAAGATATACTGAGGTTATATTAGCTTTCCCGTCCATATCAGCATAGAGCTCTTCACGGCTGATTCTGCCAATTGTTGCAGTCTTCTCTTTCTCATTATTTTTTTGCGGTACCTCAGGCTCTTCGTCTTTGTTTGGTTTCTCTGGTCTTGGAATTGAAGCCTCAACTGGAAGAAGCATTATCCTGAAGTGCTCAGTTTTAGAATATCTCTTCTCAAGTAAGTCTAGTATCTTCTCAGACTCTTCAGCTTTTACCAATATCTTGATGATTATTTTCTGCCCCGAGATGCTGTCTTCCCATATCTCAATTAGCGGGTGATCCTCAAGCAGCTCTCGAAGCCGCTCTAGGTTCTCAGTCTCTGGAAGTATGATTTCAATTAGACGAAGGCTCATAAATTATCTCAAATAATATAAAGATCTCTAAGACATGATGATCAATTAGAGTATAAATATCAACTTCTCCCTCAATGCGAGTGCTAATTTTATTTATTTGATATACTGTTTCGACTTTTGTATTTATTTTATTTTGCTATATACCATTTTAATAAATAATGGTATCATGCTCTTGCTGTTTAATTACAGCAACACACGACAACTCAGCAGGAATCAACAACAATTAGCAATTAGCAACCAGAGAAACAAATATGTTCCGGAAGATATATTTATTCTCTGATAAGAAATTAGGTAGGGGCCTCTCTTTAGTAAAATAAGGAGGGGCCTTTTTTTATATCTATTTCACCTCCCCCATATATCAAATATAATATCTACCTAATCCCATGACTAAACCAGATACGAAAGAGGACCTCTCAACTAAAATATTTGTTAAGAATTGGTCTATTTACAAAAAGATTATAGAAAATGACAATATGTCTCACAATGCAGGTTATTCAAAACTAAAACAGATAATCTCTTATGAAATGCAAAGACCCTTTTCATTTGTTGATTTAGCCTGCGGGGATGCCTATTATTCTTCGAGAGTCTTAAGAGAAACAAATGCTAAGACTTATACCGGGCTTGATATATCAGAGCAGGCACTTTCATTTGCAAGGGAGAACTTTAGAGACTCTGAAATAAGAGCTGATTTTATAAGAACTGATTTTATTAATTTTGCAGAGCACATAGACCCTGGGGCTGATTTCATATGGGTGGGTTTCTCTATGCACCATTTAGAAACTATAGATAAGCTTCAGTTTATGAAAGATGTACGAGAGGTTCTAGCAGATGGGGGCATTTTTATGCTCTATGAGCCGATCTTGCTTGAGGGAGAGGATCTAAGCCAATACTACAAGAGATTTAAAGTTACATTTGATAAGTTTTGGAAGGGACTTAATAATGAAGAATCTGAATACCTGCTTGAGCATGTGAGAGAAACTGAGAAACCCGAAACCACCCGTGACTGGATAGCGCTTGGCAAAGAAGCTGGATTTGAGAATGCAGCGAAAGTATTTTCTGAACGAACAGGTCTGTATGAAATATTTAAGTACAAATAGCTCTACATTTAATCTGGCAAAATTGAGCCCGCATCAATCTCCACAGCTGAAGCAAATGTACGAGTAACGATAGCACGTATAAGCTCCTGAGCTCTTCCCACAGATTCAATGGCCGCAGTATGGAAGTGAACCGGGATGCACAAATACGAGATTGCTCCAAGGCGGAAATCATATACGGCCTCATCCCAGGAGTAATTAGAGACCCCTTCTTCAATCAACGTATCGTACCATTTTCTAAGGATCTCAAACTGATGCCCCTTACGCTCAACAGGAATCTCACTTCCTCCCATAACCCTAAAAACATCCATAGCACCTATACCCCGAATTGTAACCTGCCAGTCCAAAATAAGTATCGGCCCCTCCTCTCCCGCTGGGGGGAACATTAGGTTGTCTTCACGTAGATCAAAGTGAACAATTGTTTTTTGTCTGCTTAGAATCTGTTGTTTTTTCCAATCTATATGACGGCTGATTTTGTTGCCTAGCTCAACTGCCCTATCATCTATACAAAATCCGAAGCGCTTAACAAAGGATGGCCACTTTTGGACGTAATCGAGACCCACTCCGTTGAACTCAGGCATCCAGTCCAACTTCTCAAGCTCTTCATTATTCCAGTACTTTGCCTGCAATCTGGCTATCTCTTCTACTGTTTTCATAACCTGTGCAGAATGCATACCTGAAAGCTGGTCACCGGGCACATAATGGGACAAATCCTCCATAACAATAGAATATGCTGGAGGCTCATCAACAGCGTAATACAGCTTTGGCAATCGAACTGGCACGTTGCCGGCTACTTCTCTGTAAAAGCGTATCTCTCTTTCAAAGGCATGCATCTCATCGCCAAAATCTTTAAACCCGCCCTCTTCCGGCTCAAGTTTAACAACCACAGATTCTGGTGCCCCCTCTTCTTTGTGATCATAGTCAATCTTGACCCTCACAACGGAGCTCAGAAAACCCTTGGCCTCGCCAATTATTTTTTTGTCGATTGATATTACAGCAGCCTCTTTTAGAGACCCGCCTTCTCTAAGTGCATGGGTCAGCCACTGGTGGGTTATCTCGCTAACATGCATCGGGTTTTTGATGGACATACTCTGAATTATATAGATGTATCAATAAGATTCAATTGGATTAACTTTATTAATCCAATTGAATCTTTATCTGTGGATATTATCAATCTTAGGAATTTTTAAGTTAGGTTATGCAATCACTCTTCTTTTTCTAATGTAGAAGATTCCAGCAACTGCGAAAGCAACGACTACGGCCATTATTCCCCATGTGCTTAGAGCTGGAACAGGCTCTGCTTTAGCCTCAAACACTAAAGCATCAAAACAATCAACCCCTTGGCCTACAAGGCTAACACTAGGCAGGTTTTCATCAATGGTTACAAGATAACCAGGTCCTGCGGTATCAGCATCTTTGCTTGACCCGAATAGCTGACCGGTAATAGGATGAAAGTCTAATGAGTTGACGTTGAGTCTTGGGACAGGTGGGATATTAGCATCTATAGTACCTATTAGAGTTCCAGCACCTGTATTTTGATTGATTGTAAGGAATGAAAGGTTTTCGTTAGACAAAGTGGAATGAAACAATGTGCCATCAGACCTCATGGCTAAACCGAGTCCGCCTCCACTGAATCCTGTCACTCCTATAAATGTAGCCTGTGCAGTATTAGGGTCAATCGTAAAGATAGACCTGCTCATTCCGAGACAATTAGAACCAGTTGCATAAAGAGTATTGGTAGTATTGTCGTATGAAAGGTCGGGAAACCTACCGCATTCGCCCTGATTATTAAAACTACCAAGAACACCAATCAAGCTTCCTTGTCCAGTAGCAGGGTTAATTTGTATAAGAACTCCTGCATCAACTCCCTGCCTGGCTGTCCCTATGAGCCGTCCGTCAGGCAGAAACTCAAGGCCAGTAACGCCATCAAACCCTATAGGCCCAATTGGCTGCATATCACCTGTATCTGGGTTTATCCTGTATAAAAGACTCTGACCAGCACCAGGGTTGGTGCCGGTAGCGCAGCTTTCAGCGGCGGCTCCGTAAAGCACTACATCCTGAGCATATAGATAATTTGGAATACATAATACTAAAGCTAGTAGCAAAATCGTTCTAATAGTGTTCAATTTTATATCCTCCAATTAGATATATATTTCTGTTTAGAAATATACGCATAAGTTAACGGGAACTATATCATATTCTTTAAAGAAATGTAACATTAACTATAGTAAATCGTTTAGATTTCTTCTGTGTAAACATATAGTGTCGTTATTACCAAAATACCAGCCGTAGCAACACCCCCCACTCCGAACAGTGTTGGAAAACTTACTTCTGCCGGACACCCGGGAGCTCTCCCTCTGGATCCACTCCTAGGAGCAAAAGGGAAACAAGGAGAGCAGTCTTGACTTGACTTGCACCAATTTAATATTTTATACTCGACTTAGTGGCGGACTTACATATTTAAAAATAAATGTACTGGGGGGTAATCATGCATAGATTACTATCTACGGTTTTATATTTATTTTTATCTTCAGCTTTATTCCTTTCTTTTTCTTATGATACAAGAGCGGCTACGATCACTGTAACAACAGCCAGTGATGTTCTTGCAACTGACGGCCTTTGCAGTTTAAGAGAGGCAATTACTAGAGCCAACACGGATCCAGTCGGCTTGATAGTGCTTGGAGAATGCATCCTTGGAAGCGGAGATGATCTGATCGTATTTGATCCATCTCTAAACGGCGTTCCAATAGAGCTTAGCATTCCCGGTATAGGAGATGATGACAACCTTACAGGAGACCTGGACATTTTCTCGAATATTATGATTATGGGAAATGGTGTAGACAACACCGTGATTGATGCAAACTCTATTGAAAGAGTTTTTCAGATAATCGGCAGTACCCCTATGGTCTCAATGTCTCAGTTGACCATAACCGGCGGGCTTTTAGTTGATACCATTGGCGCAGGCATATCAAACGGAGGAACTCTGCTTTTAGACAATGTCTCCATTCATACAAATGTCGTCTTAGGAACAACAAGCTCAGCCATTGGGGGCGGGATTTTCAATAGCGGCACGGTAGCCATAATCGAAAGTACAATAGACAACAATACGGCAGACAGAGGCTCAGGCATATTCTCTAACAATACTCTCGAAATTTTTCAGAGCACAGTAAGCAACAATATCGGAAGGACTGGAGTTGGCATCATGAATTTTGGTGGATTAGGCATTTTCAACTCCACTATATCTAATAATGCTGCCACAGGGAACACGGGAGGAATAGACAACTCAACCGGCGGAATTATGGTCATCACAAACTCAACAATAGTAGAAAACGGGGCTCAGGGAATACTCAGCTCAGCTCCAGGCGATTTGACCATCTCTAACTCGATTGTGGCAAACAACTCTGGCCTCAACTGTTCTGGTTCAGGTGCAAATATTGTTTCCCAGGGGAATAATCTGGACAGTGACGGAAGCTGTGGTTTTGTACAAGCAGGAGATATTTCCAATACAGATCCAATGATTGGACCACTTGCTGATAACGGAGGTCCTACACATTCGCACGCTCTTTTGAGCGGAAGCCCTGCAGTGGATGCTGGTAACAACGCTACATGTGAGAATGAGGGTCAAAGAGCAACACTTCGCCCTCAGGACGGCGATGATAATGGAGCGGCAGTATGTGACATGGCCGCTCTTGAGATGTTACTATCAGAACTCATTACACAGGGTCCAACATCTAGTGACGGAGGCGGTGGATGTTCAATGGCTTCAGTTAATAACTCAAGCACAGCGTTTCCACTATACTTGCTGATTCCTGCATTGATTTTATTTAGAAGATTGAGACGAAAGCAGAAATAATTAATTCTGCGTTTGAAGTTTTTCGTCTACCGATAATTTGAGAAACAATGATGAAGCATTAAAAGAGTCCGGCACTTCGCCCTCTAATACTTTAGCTTCAAAAGTTAGAGAATTTAGGGTTGATGTAGGGTTGGATACCTGAATCACAGCACCCACTGATCCGGACTGATCTAATACGGATAGTGTGCCTCTTGGAGGGTTTGCTCTATAGATCGCTGAGTTTTTCTCCCACACATCAACGAAAGTGCCTACTAGAAAATGTCCCACACCTCTTGTAGTTCCAAGATAATTAAAGCTTACAATTGGCACCCCTGTGAGGGCAAGTTTGCCATCTTTATATGTACCAATGTCACTAGTTATCACAAAGAGATATTCAAGTTTTTTGGAATCGTCAGCTATAGAGTATTGTGTGTTATTTAATAAGCCGCTAAAACTAAAGATTATAGACAGAATGAGAATTTGGGTTTTCAAAATTTTCCTCCCTAAATATTGCCTACGAGCACAATAACATATTACTGTGAGAATTTATAGAATAGTAATCTAAATACGAAATTGGAAATTTTAACAGAAGGAAAAAAATGAACTTATTGTTAGTGTTTAATGTGGTTAGAAGTAGAAAGAGTATAAAAAGGGGCGATATGAAGAATTCACAACGCCCCTAACCTTTTATTCAAAACTTAAAAGTCACAATATTCAAATTTGTGACATTTTTCCATCAAGGAATCGGTTGTATCTATAGAACTAGTAAATTGAAGCCCTACAACCATAAACAACGCAAAAACAGTAATTAAAATTGATTTACTCATAATACCCTCCTCTAAAAAGGTAGTTTTTGTATCTATTAATATCATGTATGAATATCAAACACAGATATCAATAGAACGACCTTATGCTTGTCCCTTATTTTCATTTTAAGATAAATCAAAATAAATTGCAAGAGGTTTCGTTAATTACCTAATTCGTTCTTAAGTAATCTAAAAGGGTAGTTACTTTACTTCTTCTACGTTGGTTACACCGTAGCCTTGGGATATAAGAATGTTCTTTGCAGTATCAGTCTCCATGAACTTGATCCACTTTGATGCCTCAGGGCCGCTTCCCTTAAGAGCAACTTGGGCCTGGTTTATAGGATTGTGCATACGAGAGGGAACAATCCATGCCTGAGAGGTCTGACCTTCTTTAAGATCCCCGTAGGAAATAAGACCTGCCTCTACTTTTCCAGACTCAACCATTTCATATGCCTTTAACACATTGTCTGCATACACTATTTGACTTTGCACCTGTTCATAAATGCCTAGCTTCTTCAGTGTCTCCACAGCAGCAATACCATAGGGAGCATTCTTTGGGTCTGCTATAACGAGTTGTGTAAATCCTCCGGGCTGAAGGAGATCTAGACCATTGTGGCTAATTTCTTTCCCTTTTGCATAAAGCGCTAGACTACCCAGGGCATAAAGGTATGGGCTGCCATTTGTGTAGCCGCTTTTCTGAAGATCCAATGGATAATTAGTATTGGCGGACATGTAAACATCAAACTGGGCACCTTTTTTAATCTCTTGGAGCAAATCTTCGCTTGAGCCGCTTGTGAATTTAATAGGAATTCCGGTAATTGCTGTAAACTCTTTTCCAAGCACCTTCGCAGTTGGTGCAAAATCTGCAGCCACTGCTACATTTAGAGGTGTTTTCTCATTCTGTGCGTTAACAGCACCCGTGCTAAGTCCTACAATTAATGTAAGTGCAATTAATATTTGTTTAAACATAATTTCTCCTGTGATGGTCTAAATATCCTACTCTGTATATACCGTTATTAGTAACCAGGGTTTTGTACAAGTCCAGAGTCAACAAAAAGTGTTGCATGTTTAAATGACTCTGGCAGCTCTCCTTGAAGAACTCGCACCTTAAACGAAATTGACCCTTCTTTCACTTTCACGTTTGGATCGGAAAGTTCAACAACAACATTAGTATCGCTATCTTTTCCTAAGATTGAGAGTGTCGCATTTGGAGGATCAGCTTTGAAGCTGTCAGATCCTTGTCTCCATCCTTGCTCAAACACCTGGATGCTAAGCATTCCTGAGATTCTATGTGGACGGTCGGCAAAATATGTAACAAGTGGTACGTCTTTAAGTGTAAGTCTGCCATTCTCAAACGTGCCTGATTTTGCACTCATTGTGTATAGAAACTTTGGTGCATCTGCTTCATTAATAACTGGATTAGCTTGAATAAAACTAGCACTCAAAACAAAACATAATATTGATAAGATAGTAAGTGTTGAAATTCGCATCGAACTCCCTCCTTGTTTTGACTATGATTATATCAACTTATTTGAAAAAAGCATTATTTATAGTTTCTTCGTATTTTGGACTGAATAAAATATTTTTTGTAGATTTTTTATATAGCACACTATATCTTATTTGTATAACAAATCTCAACACAACACAAGGCTCTCAAATGGACAATAACAATCGCTCTTGGCTTGGATTATCTCTCTTAGGACTACTACTCGCAGTTGGAATAATAATTTCAACTTTTGTCATATCCAATACAGTTGAGCGAGTAAAAACCCAAAACCAGAGGATTACTGTCAAAGGGTTTGCCGAGCGCACAATCACCTCAGACATTGCAGTATGGGAGGGGCAGATTACTGCCAGATCCCCAGAGCTTGTTACTGCATATGACAACCTTCAAGCAGATCTCCAGAAAGTCCTTTCATATCTAAAAGAACAAGGTGTCCAGAGCGATGACATTTCTATGTCTGCTGTTACAACAAGAATTCAGTATAGGAGAACAGACAAAGGCGGCTCAACAAACATAGTAGACGGATATGTATTGGTGCAAAATGTAAAAATATCATCCTCAAACATTGAACAAGTGGCCGAGATTTCAAGCAGTATTACAGGTCTTATAAAAGAAGGAATAGAGTTTGATTCTTTTGCTCCTAGATACTTCTATACAAAGCTAGATGATATAAAGATAGAGCTTCTTGGTGAGGCCACAAAGAACGCCGGCATGCGTGCAAGCTCACTTGCAGAGAATAGCGGCAGCAAAGTGGGCGCGCTCAAATATGCAAGCCAGGGTGTTTTTCAGATAACCCCTCTATACTCAACAGAGGTTTCAGGTTACGGAGTGTACGACACCAGCACAATAGAGAAGAGTGTTAAAGCCGTAGTTACGATGGAGTATTCAATTCGTTGATTGCTTAATGTGGGATTTGACTTTGTTTTGATTTTTCCATAACATTTTGCATGAGTAATTCCCCTAAAAAACCTGTAATCGGTATCATAATGGGCTCCCAGTCAGATTGGAAGACTATGGAAAACACAGCCCAGATCTTAGATGAACTTAAGATAAAATATGAGAGCAAAATAGTATCCGCTCACCGTACTCCAGACAGACTCTACGAATATGCTAAGTCTGCTAGGGACAGGGGACTAAAGGTTATTATCGCAGGCGCAGGTGGGGCAGCTCATCTCCCTGGGATGACGGCTAGTATGACAAGCCTTCCAGTGCTTGGAGTGCCCGTTGAAAGCAGAGCACTTAAGGGACTAGATAGTCTTTTATCCATAGCACAAATGCCAGCTGGTATTCCTGTTGGGACACTGGCCATAGGCACAGCAGGGGCCAAAAATGCAGCGCTTCTGGCTGCGGCTATAATCTCTACTTCAGATGATAAGGTGGCCACAAGACTAGAGCAATATAGAAGCAAACAAACAAAGAGCATTGCAGTTAAACCTAAGAAGGACCCAAGCTCTGAGATACTAAAAAAAGTTACAAAAAAGTAGACTCGCTTAAGTTCATACTGCTTGGGATTAAACAATACGGGATTGTAGTCAGCACGAAATGAAACCGAAAACTATAACACTAGGCATACTTGGAACTGGACAGCTTGGGCGCATGAGCGCACTTGCTGCTGCTGAGCTTGGAATTAGGGTTCACGTATACGGACCTGACAAGGACAGCCCGGCAGAACACGTTGCGGCAAAGTCATATGTTGGAAGCTACACGGACAAGAAAAAGCTAAAGGCTTTTGCACAGAGTGTTGATGTGGTTTCGTATGAGTTTGAGAACGTGCCTGTTGAGACTGCGCGTTACATCCAGAAGATAAAACCTGTTTATCCAGACGACAAGCTTCTTGAGATTGCCCAAAACCGCATTACCGAGAAAAAATATCTAAACGATGTTGGAATACCTACAGCGCGTTGGGCACCTATTTATAGCCCCGAGGATATAGATAATGCAGTTAGTGATCTGGGCTGCAAAAATTATATTCTCAAAACCACACGCTTTGGATACGACGGCAAAGGGCAGACTGTTCATAGATCTAGTGACAGTTCAAAGAGAAGTTTTAACAAACTTGGCTCAGATGAATTAATTCTTGAAGAGATGGTCGATTTTAAGTGCGAGATCTCGGTAATAATAGCTCGCGATAAATGGGGCAAGTCTGCAATCTATGGCCCGGTTGCCAATGTCCACAAAAACCATATCCTTCACACAAGTACCACTCCAGCAAAGATTGATCCTAAGATTGCAGCCAAAGCCAAAAGAACAGCTAAGAAACTGGCAGATGCTGTTGGTCTCATAGGAGTGCTTGGACTTGAGATGTTTGTAACTAAAGAAGGCACTATATTGGCAAATGAAATAGCCCCGCGCACTCATAATTCTGGACACTGGACCATAGACGCCTGCTCCGTCTCTCAGTTTGAGCAGCATGTCCGCACGGTGTGTGGATTACCGGTAGGTGACCCTACCCCACATTCTGCAGCAGTTATGACTAACCTAATTGGAAATGATGTGAACAAGGTCAAAGAGTTCTATGAAACCAAAGGCGCATGCATCCATCTTTATGGAAAGAGTGAAACCAGGAATGGCCGCAAAATGGGCCATATAACTGTGATAAAACCGCTTAAAAAGCCTAAATAACAGTTGAAATTAACCTAAAGTAACACTTTAAGAATACGGCTCATCTCTCTTTTCTGACACAACTGTCAAACCTTAAGAACTTAAACCATGCTTTCTTTTGTAAAAGACCAGACCAACAAGCAAAAGAACTGCACCCGTGACTATAATCCCAGCAGTTGAAAGTGCTGGAACTTCTCTTGTTGGAAGGATTCTTACGGCAATCGCTTCAACCACAACTGGCGCGTCAGGAAGCTCTACAATATAGTCGACACTAAGTGTTTCAAGGTCAATCAAGCCAATAGCGATCCAATCGCCGGCTTCTGCTGTCTCAAACGCTGGACTTGCGACCATATCGGATTTTTTCATTAATACTGCAAAATCAGCATCATTCTCATCAAATGCATACCCTATAGCTGCTGCCGACAAAGTGTTTGTGGGTGGTATATCTACTCCAGCTATTCTTCGAGTATCCATCGATGCAAACTGAATCAAAGCCGGCTCCGCCCTAGTACTGATTCCCTGCATAACCGCTATACCTATGGAATCTGGGAAACTAAAAGCCCCTAAGAATTTAACGTCACCTGTTTCAGAATCCACCGAATAAATTCCCGGTACAGAATCCACATTTGCAGCAACCTTGAGCTCTGCATCTCCCCAAGCCGCAAGACCATGATCAAAGGCCTCAATTCCCGGGTTGCCGATAAATGTAGCCTGGAAATCATCAACCTCTTCATGTCTGTGCAAGTTACTCTCTTTAAGGTTTTCATAACTAAATAGAGTGCCATCCTCACGTATTGTAATATCGCTTATGTAATTGCTTACCCCATGAGGGACTGCCCAGCTTAGACCACCATCATCAACATCAAGCTCCACAACAACTGGGACCCCTGCTTCTAAGGCATTTGTTTTAGAGTCAACTTCACCCCTTGTCTCACAAAAAGCCTTGAGTTTTCCCTCAGGGTTGAAATCAAGCCCCCTACAGTTATTGAGCCCTGTATCCCCTATCAGATTAAGCTCTCCCGTGACCGGATTAATTTCATATAGATAACTTTTCTCTGTACCCTTCACAACACCAACAGCATAGAGCCCATTTGTAGCCGCAAAGACTCTCCATGCAAAACTTGGTGTGTTTGTGTATAAAACAAATAACATCAAGACCGCCAATATAGATAAGATTCTGCTCAATCTAAACATTATTAGATCCTCCTAGAGCTTCAAATATAAAGCCTGGTTTGATTTAAATACCTATCGCCAAATCTATATCTAAATATATTAGGAAGTTTCGAGTTTGTACAGAATCCGAACTCATGAACAGAAAAATAATTAATTGTGATTAATGTGAGGAGGTTACTTCTTCACTGCCTATAATCCCATATCCTGATTGTTGGATAATTGACCTGGCACCCTCTGAGTTTAGGTATCCCATCCAGATTCTAGCGGACTCATTAACAGGTTCTGTTTTAACCAACACAGCTCCCTGCTCTATCGGTGGATAAAAAGCTTGAGGCACAATCCATGCCCACCTTTTATCTTCATCAGAAAGTGAAGAAAAAGCTATGAAACCAGAATCAACTTGTCTTGTATCAACAAGCTCAAAGGATTCCGCTTCATTCTCAGTAAGGACTAGCTTCTTTTGAACAGCTTCATAAACTCCCACGTTCTCAAGAGCCAAAATCCCAGCTCTTCCATAGCGGTTATCGTCATTAGGAATTGAAAGAGTATTAAATTGTCCGGACTTTAAATATTTAACTCCAGTCCAGTTTACCTTCCAGTCTCTACTGTAAAGAACGGCTGTTCCAAGAGCATACACAAATGCTCCATCAGCCATTGCCTTGCCCTTATCTATAAGCACCCTAGGGTGCTCCGCATCTGAGGCCATAAAAACATCTATCTCTGAGCCGTCTACTATCATCCCCACAAGCTCCTGATCTGATCCGCCTGTTAACTCAACTCCAATTCCAGTGTTAGTGGTAAATTGAGCGGCTAACAATTTAGCAGTAGGCAAGAAACCTGAAGCTACAGCAATTCTGACTGGCTCCACAGTCGTATCAACAACAGGAGCCTCTTTTTTTCCGCACGCAGCAAAAACTGTCATACAAAGAATTAGAGCAACTAAGATTTTATATTTTTCTAAATTGAACATATGCATTTATCCCTCAAAAAAATAATAATTTACACAGCGTGCTTACAAAAACAATATGTTGTTAGCTACTCTGCCAATATTTAAAAGTATCCACATCCATAATGGTCAATTTACCTTCCCAGCCTGCTCCCTGGTCTAGATTCCAAAGATTAGCCATCTTTACGGGCTTACAGTCCGGGTAATCAAGCTCCGTGTGAGTATGTCCAATAAAGACTGTTTTATATGGAAACTTTTTTCCAGCCTTCTCTAGTTTTGGAGCTACAACTCTCCAAGTATCCCTACCGGTGTAGTAGTTCTTTTCATGGGGCTGCTTATCGACTGGATATTTCCAATCAATGCCCGCGTGAATATAGAGTCTGTTCTTTTTATCTATATAGTAGAGTACAGCCTTATCCAATAACTCTGCGTGTTTCTTGATTAGCTTTTTTTGAAGCTTTCCATTTTTCTGATACGTCTCTTTCGTTATAAGTCCGCCTTTCTTGAGCCACCTCTCCTCACCAACCGGATCTTTGTTCCATTCCCCCCGAAACCAGCGTCTGACAAATTCATCATGGTTCCCAAGGACCCAGATAAAATTCTTAGCCTTCATAAGAAGATCCATGCATTCGGGCGCTCTTGAATGGCCGTCAAAAATATCCCCAAGAGATATTAGACGGTCCTTCTTCATATCAAACTTTGAGCGCTCAAGTACCTGCACCAGAGCTTTGTAGTTTCCGTGTATGTCGCCTACGCAGAGTGTTCTCATATTTATTTAGATTAAAGCCATTTGTTGAATAAAACTGGGTTTACATATTATAACCAATACTATAAATTCATTTAGCGTCTAGAATAAAAAATAGAAATAGGGTTTGAAATAAAGACCGAGTGAGCATATAATTATATGTAGGATGGATTAATATTTAGGAGAAGAAGTTAATGAAATTTATATCGTCTTTTGTTTTTATGATCTTACTAGCTCTTGCTTTGTTTATCCCCAACTCATCTTGGTCACAGGTTCAAGGCATAGACGGCTCATGGTATATGGGAGAAAAAGAGCTCTCCGTTGAGATTTATGACGGCGGTTGGCGCTTTAGAGTCATAAACCAAGCGGGAAAAACGTCTACCGGAAAAGCCTTTAATGAAACTGTTATTTATTTGCCATCTGAGAACATCTCAGGCCAGATAGAACTTGATGCCACTATTATAGAATGGTCAGACGGAACATTCTGGGCAAGAGAGCCTTTCACCGGCGAAAAACCGCCCGGCTTACCTCAATAGAGTATCTATTCTCTAACTACAATCGTTTACCTCCAGCATTCTTATATTTACTCAAGAATTAAACTCTTTATATCCAAAACGGTCCTATAAAAGTCCGATACAAGAACAACAAGAATTAGACTTTCTTGGGACTGTACACCCACTTCGCTGGTGCTATTCTGATTGGCGGAGGGAACGGGAATCAAGACAAATCCCCTTCTCGATAAGGCTAAATTAGCCTATGGGTGGGTACGGCAAGTATCCACCCTTTTTTATGTTGCTAAAAAGGGAGAGCTAAACCTTCTCAAAATTCTCGGCATGGAATTCGATGTGGTCTTTAATAAAAGAGGCAATAAAATAATAGCTGTGGTCATAGTCCCGCTGCATTCTAAGCTTTAGAGGGAACTTCTTTTCATGGCATGCTTCAACAAGATAGTCCAGTAATAGCTGGTCTTTTAAAAATTCATCATCGGTGCCTTGATCCACAAGAACAATATCATTTCTTCTAATGTTCCGAACCAACTCAGAGGCGTCGTACTGTTTCCATAGCTCTCTGTCTTCTCCAAGGTAACCGGTAAAAGCCTTTTGTCCCCAAGGACATAGAGATGGTGCCCCTATTGGAGAGAAAGCGGATATGGATTTATAGAGATCGGGGTTTCTAAGACCTAGCACCAAAGCTCCGTGTCCACCCATTGAATGCCCCGAGATTCCAACTCGGTCCATGTCGGCATTAAAGTTCGACTCCACAATTTTTGGGAGCTCGTCTACTACGTAGTCATACATATTATAGTAAATACTCCACCCGGGGGTTACCGCGTTTACATAAAACCCGGCTCCAGAACCAAAATCCCAGCTATCATGCTCGCCAGGAAGATTTGTACCCCTGGGGCTAGTGTCGGGACAAACTAGCATCACTCCGTAGTGTGATGCCCACATCTGAGCACCAGCTTTGGTTATAAAATTCTCCTCGTTGCAGGTAAGCCCTGAGAGCCAAAACAACACTGGCACTTTCACCTTGTACTCTTGAGGCGGATGATACACTGCAAATTTCATTTCAGTTTTGGTGGACTCTGACTCATGGGAATAAAATGCCACTCTTCCACCAAAAGATAGATGTTGTTTTAGTAATTTTATTTCACTCATTATTTTTTTAGTAGAGTACTACACTCCTTATGCTTTTGCCTTCATGCATTAAATGAAACGCATCATTTATTTCCTCAAGAGGCATATTAAAACTCACAAGCTCATCTATTTTAATATCCCCTGCCATATAGTTATCAACAATACCTGAGAGCTCAGTGCGTCCTTTGACTCCTCCAAATGCTGACCCTCTCCATACGCGCCCTGTAACCAGCTGAAATGGTCTTGTCGAGATTTCTTCTCCTGCTCCAGCAACACCGATAATAGTCGACTCGCCCCACCCTTTGTGGCAACACTCAAGAGCGGGTCTCATAATATCCACCTTCCCCACACACTCAAAGGAATAATCAACTCCGCCGTCAGTCATATCTACAACCACATTTTGAATAGGGTCTGTAACTTTTGCCGGGTTTATAAAATCAGTTGCCCCAAGCTGCCCCGCAATCTCAAACTTGTCTTCATTTACATCTATTGCAATTATGCGCTCAGCCTTTGCCATCACGGCCCCTTGGATCACGGACAGTCCTATGCACCCAAGCCCGAAAACTGCGACTGTTGAGCCAGGCTGTACTTTTGCCGTGTTTAAAACTGCTCCGATCCCTGTGGTTATACCGCATCCAAGAAGACACACCTTATCAAGCGGCGCCTCTTTGTTTACCACAGCCAAAGAGATCTCGGGAATAACAGAGTATTCTGAAAATGTAGAAGTGCCCATATAATGAAATATTTCTTTCCCATCTTTTGAGAACCTAGTAGTGCCATCAGGCATAAGCCCCTTTCCTTGCGTGTCCCTTACAGCTTGGCATAAATTGGTTTTACCGGACAAGCAGTATTTACATTTTCTACACTCAGGAATGTATAGAGGAATCACGTGGTCTCCAGGTTTAACACTTGTAACCCCAGAACCCACTTCCTCAACAACCGCGCCACCTTCATGGCCCAATACGGCCGGGAATACTCCTTCGGGATCTATACCAGAGAGGGTGTATGCATCTGTGTGACAAACACCAGTTGCCACCATACGACATAGCACCTCTCCTTCCTTTGGCCCCTCAAGCTCGATCTCCTCGATCACTAGATCACTCTTTGCTTCCCATGCTACAGCAGCTCTCGTTTTCATTTTTGCTCCTCCGAATGTGTCAGATTACAGCCCCAAGTAACTAAGTCTTCCCTAGAAATTATTATCACATAAAACCGATCATAAAATCCAGTCTTTTCTCTATTAGGATCTCACTTTGCACGTAGAAAAAAACTACTTGACTTGAGACCCTAAAATCTCATATAATATAATTAGTTAGTGGTTATGAAAGTTACATAGGAGGTTTTAATTATGACAACAAGTGACACTCCACCATACAAGGAACTTTCATCATAATAAAAGTGCTAGGTATAGCGCTTAAAACAACTAGTGAGTCGGAATTGGAACTCACAATATAAATAGCCAACGGGCTATTAAATCAAAAAATGATAACAAAAAAGGGAGCCCTTCTTAAAAAAAGAGGCTCCCTTTCTCATATCTAGACCTTTTAGTTTTTCTAAAGAGAGCTTAGCTATTCTGACTTTCTCACTTTAAAGACATACATTGCAACAAGCCCTACAGCAACAGCAGTTAGTGAACCAATTATGGATTCAGCAAACCTGAGCCCTGCGTTGGCTATTGGGCCGATGTCAGTAACAATCAGAGATATGATCACCACAACTGATAGGGTGATGTTTGTAGTTCTAATATAGTCAGGAATCCGCAAGATATGACAAACAAGAACTCCGATTGCTATTGCTATTGCAAAACCGATTACGGAGAAGCTAAAGAAATAAAGATATACACCTGCAATCAAACAGCCCATGAAAGAGGCCTTTATCCTCATTTTTGCAGACTTTACAGTTAAGGCTTCCTTGTCGGACATTACAAAAACGCCTGAGATAACTGACCACAGTCCCCCTACCTCAGCAGTGCCCAGATGGAACATTACTGTAAAGTAATAACCCAGGATATAGGCTATTACCGCAACCACAAAGTTTTCTATTACCGACCTTGTTATATGTGATGTTAACAAATACAGACACCTCTGGCTTATCTAATAGAGTGAAACAAAATTATACTTAATACACTATGATTATAGTAGCTAAGGAGTTATTAGGAAATTAGTTTAAGTGTGTCCTCATCCATGTGATAGGAAAAGTAGGTTTTTCTAAGCAGCTTTTCAAGAAAGTCTTGTGAATGAAGCGCCTCCCGTTCGGGATAGGCAAACATTACAACTAGATGCTCATCCTCTTTAGCCTCTACCTGCTCAAAAATGTATGCGTACTCACTCTCGGATATGCCGTATGAGATTCCATATTCAGGTCTCTCATCGGAGGTGAAAAAGCCAAAGTTATCCAGCTTCTCTGCAACTGTGTCGCAGATTAATCTTCCGTACTTTTTGGTCTCATCTCTGTCTTTTCGAAATAGCCCTTTGAGGAGAGGATATTTGGCGCAGTAAATCTGGCTATTATTATTTTTTATAATTTTGCACTTGGTCTTGGGCAGCTCCACCAAATAAAGCGGCGCAGGTGAGACGGGATAGGTCATCAAGTCTTCTACTATAGTTTTCTCAGCCATTTATCCACCTCTATTATTTTAGAGTATAGAAATAATGGCTGAGATTCAATTATCTTTTTCTAATAACTGCTTCAGCTTTTGTCTTGTGATAAGTATTCCTTAGCTTTATCAACCCTTGGTCTAGGGCTGTCAGCATTTGCTGCAACATTGATCAGCTCTTGGTAATACTTGGTAGCAAGCTCACTATTGCCTGAGAGCTCAGCTGCATAACCAGCTCCGTATAGGGCATAAAAACGGTTAGGCGAGGTCTTGAGACTTTTCTCATATGCAACAAGAGCTTTCTCTGGCTGACCCATATCAATTAGCATATCGCCCAACAGATCTCTGGCAGGTAGCACTGCACCAGGAGTCACAGGGTGTTTGTCGACTGAATCCTCAACATCCGCAGCCTGCTCCATCATTGCTAGAGCCTGTTTCTTATTACCCTTGGCATACTCAATCCAAGCTTCTACAGACTTACGCTGTGCATCTACTATTGTGCTCCAGTATTTGTCCCCACTTGCAGAGGTTGCTTCGTACAGCTCATTTAGTTTGGCAAGCGACTGCTCAGCAACTTCCATGTTGCCGCTCCTTGCTGCACCAATGCCGCGACTGAAATAGGTGATCGCTTCATACTGAGGAAACTTATCCCAAGTAAAGTTCTCGTGAGTACGGGTTTTAAGTGAGGCCGCCTCTTCCCAGTTCATAGTCTCAAGAGCATAGCGAGACTGCACTCCTGCAATACCGTAGGCTGAGATAAAACTGACTTGATGATTAGATATATTGTTTACCTCTTCAAGTACCTGCATGGCTTTCTTATCCTGTCCCTTTTGCAGATATGAGTAGACTAAATAGTCAGCAGCATGGGTAAAATGGTGAGAAATTGTATCTGTGGACTGCCTTTTTGCCGCATCTGCTGAACGCAGGTTCCAACTGACAACCTCTGGCCACATCCCAAGTCTAACAAATATGTGGCTTGGCATATGAAGCGCATGAGGCACATCTGGTGCAATCTTATCATAGCCCTGCGCCACTGGAACTGCTCTTTGCGCAAGCACAGGATTGTCGTATGCATGAATTGTATAGTGGAAAACCCCAGGGTGCTGTGGAGCAGTTTTTTGTTGCTCTTCAAGCATAGCGCCAGACTCTTTTTGATTTGTAAATGTTTTATCAGCCTTAGGTGCTGTCGCAAGATGTGAGAGAGCATAGAGAGCTACAGCATCTTCGTCAGTAGGGTTTGAGTTCATGACATTTCTCTGTCCTATCTCCCATAGTGCTATACGGCTCTTATGATCCTTGGTATCGTAATCTGTATAGAATAGTTCAACTGCCGACACATAATCTTTCTCTCTTCTGGTCGGAAGGTCTTTAGATTTTGCGGTGTTAACTGCGCTTAGGCCATTTGCAAGCTCTTCCTTACTTGGCGGAGCCCACAGGGGATGAAACTGAGTCATTGCAAGACCCCAGTATCCCATTGCACAATCGGGATCTTTCTCAACAACTCCAGTAAAAACCTGCTCTGCCTGTTTGTACATCATATGATGCAAAAGAGCCACACCACGGTTAAAGTCATCTGCCACTGCATCACTACAAGAGGTCTCAAATTCAACAACTCCAAGAGAACCCTCGGCCATCTTCGAATCTTTTGCAGCCTCAGCAAAACCTAAACTTGCCGAAACAAATAAGATCGCTACTAATAAAACTATCCTTGATATGAACATCACGCACCTCCACATACGTTAAATTTTTATCCGAGGTAACTCCTAAAGGAACCCATTACCTACGCCATTTTGTATTATAAACCAAAACGGAGTCTTATTGAAAGTGCTATAGGTTTTGCTATTTGCGAATATTTATAATAAGCAGTAATAATTATGTTATGAATCAAGTCGAGAAGATATCTGAGAGAATAGAAAAAGAAGCACTTGTTAGCCTACATAAACATTGCCCACCTCAAGCAGCCCAAACTCTTGGGCTCCATATCTCGGAATTTGGAGATGCGGTCTCAGCTGCTGCTGCAAATGATCCAAGTGTAGTTATAAACAGAACCTTGGGGCTTGGAACAGAAAATAAAGTTACTCAAGACACATTAGAAAACATTGTGGGGTTTTATAAAAGTCTGAATATTGTGAAATACTTTATACATATCTATCCTGACGAGCTTCCACAAAATAGCAGAGAGATCTTAGATGCAATTGGCCTACAAAAATCGCGCGGTTGGATGAAGTTTAGCCGTGACAACTCACCTGCCCCTCAAGCTCCAACCGAGCTTGATATCAGAGAGGCTCAAACACCCGAGGAAGCTCTTGCTTTTGGAAGAATTGTAGCAAACGCATTTGGCATGACCGAGAATTCAGCCCCTATGCTCGCAGGACTATTTAACGACCCTGGCTGGCACATCTTTTTAAGCTACTTGGGTGACTCACCCGCAGGAGCAGGTGCAATGTACGTAAGTGGTGAGAGTGCCTGGATGGAATGGGGGGCAACAGATCCTGAGTTCAGACGCCGCGGTAGCCAGGCAGCAATCATGTCCGCTAGAATACAAAAAGCCCTTGATCTTGGATGCAAACAAATGTTCACAGAAACAGGTGAAGCTGTTGAGGGTGATCCCCAGCATTCCTATAAAAATATTTTGAAAGCCGGATTTACTGAGTCTGTGCTAAGAGAGAATTACTCACCTAAGAGTTAACTACGGAAAACAGGTAGCTTGATCGCCATCAATCTCACAAGCTAGGATTTCCTGACCTTCTACATCGCGGATACTCATTTGCCAAACGCCGTCATCTTGAAGTTCAAGAAAAGCAAAGCCGAATTGATTTAGGTTAAAGCCCTCGTTTACTGTGGCCCCTCCTACCTCAAGACCTGGGAAAGGGGTTGTAACAAGTGAGTCTACCTCTGTACCGCTATTTCCTATTATTAGTTGTGGCTGACGGCTGCCTACAAAGTTAAGGAGTTCAAAGAAATGTATGTGTCCTGACAGTACAAGATTTATTCCGCCGCCCAGCACGTTATCACTAGCCGCCATAAGCGTATCATTTATCATAAATAGCTCACCCGAGCTCTCACCTATTCCCCAAAATGGGTGGTGAGTTACAAACCATGCACTATCTCCTGAGGATGCCTCTAGTGTAGCAATCTGAGATGCATAAACTGCCACTTGGTCAGAAGGAGCGCTGTTATCTTTTGCAGCCGATGAGTCAAGCATTAAGAGATTTAGAGGTCCTATATCTACAACATATGGAGGAGTAAATTCCTCACACTTCTCAAAAGGTGTATTAGGATCTAGAAAAACAAACCAGCCTTTGCCTGCTCGCCCACACTCCTCATGATTACCTCTTGTAAAAGCCCACGGGGCTTTTCTAAGTAGTCTATTGGCAGGGGCAAAGAAATCTGCGTCCCAAGTAGCATAATTATCCCCAAAAGGTGAGCCCTCACAGCCAGCATCCCCTTGCGGACAAGCGTCCTCTCTATATAAGTAGTCACCTACATGAATAACAAGGTCCGGATTAAATGACGCAGCCTTATCTGCTATCTGCTTAAAAGGCCACTGCTCCGGGTCATTGCAAGACTGAGGCGGATCACCTGTCTCTAATCTACAGCCGGTATCGCCCAACAATACGATCCTCTTTGGGTTTTCTACTGGGAGTTTAAGAAATTTGCCTTTAATTGATGCCTTGTTAGTTCCTGGCGGAATAACAACTTCACACACTAAAACAGGGAAATCATTATCCGGCGAGTGGCGTACTTCCATCCTAACTGCTTCGCCGTTTAAGACTATGTTAGGACAGTCCTTCCTTGATGATATGACCCTTGCAATCGTAGAACCGTTTGGTCCATACTCTACCCAGGAAGATAATATTTCATTATTTGCAGTATCATCACATGTTATAAGCCCAAGAATAAAGAGAGGAAAAAAGAGTGCTATGAGAGTTATTCGATAATTTTTCATACCGTCTATTTTACATATAACTTACCTAAAATGATAGTTTTTTTGAACAAATGATCAACAAATTAGTTCTAGAAATAATATTTCGTTTAAGGTAGAATGGGAAATGGTAGGAGTATTAATCGACTACGATTATAGATATAGCTCATACAATAAAGCTATATATTCTTTTAAGCAGGGGATGGAAAGGGTTTTTATTTCTTTGTAAAAACTTTCATGGAGGTGTAAGGATGAATTACAGTTCTTTTTTTACTTCAAGAATGATGTTTGTTATTGCTCTAGTTGCTTTGGTTTCAGTATTTAGCTGGACCAGCATAGCTAGTGCGTCAGGAGTTTTTATAAGCAGTAACGGAAATGACAAGATACTCGAATTTGAGCCAGACGATGGTGAATTCTTCAGAGCATTTGCTGATGGTCCCCCATTAGACGGTCCTGAAGGTTTGCTGTTTGATAGGAATGAGAATCTTTTTGTTAGCAGCTGTGAGAATGATTCTGTTCTTTATTATGACGGCGGATTTGGAGGACTAATTAGTATAATTATCCCTTCAGGCACAGGCGGTCTTGATTGTCCAACGGCTTTAGTCTTTATTCCAAACGATGACATTCTTGTAGCAAGTTTCAACAGTGATGAGATACTACGCTACAATAGAACTACTGGAGCCTTTGTTGGAGCATTTGTCTCAGCAGGATCTGGCGGTTTGGATGGTCCAATCGACATGAAATTCGGCCCAAGAGGCAACTTATTTGTAGCCAGTGAAAACACTAGTGAAGTCCTTGAATACGACGGCAGCACCGGAGCATTCGTAGGAACTCATGTTGCTAGTGGTTCAGGAGGCTTGTCCATACCAAGCGCTATATTCTTCTCCCAAGGAAACTTGCTTGTAGCAAGTGTTGGTACTAATAACGTTCTAAGCTACAATGCTCACACCGGTGCGTTCCAGAGTGTGTTCATTAGCTCTGGTTCTGGTGGACTTCAAATCCCAACTTGTATTGATTTTGGTTTTGAGGGCACTGGAAACGTTTTTGTTTGCAGCTTCGACACGAATGAGATACTAAGATACTCAAGAAGAGACGGCTCATTCCTTGGAGTATTTGTTCCACCAGGCGGTGGAACTCTAAGCGGACCTGTTGCAGTAGTGCTTAAGGAAAAAATACGCGGTAGTGGCAGTTGCTCTATAGCAAGTGCTGGAACCACATCCAAAGCAGCTATACCTGCGATTCTTCTTTTTGCTCCGATTCTATTTGTAGCATTGAGAAGAACCATCATAAAAAGATAATAAGATTTTAGGGATGTTGGATAAACGAAAGGGGGCCTCTTGGCTCCCTTTTTTTAGCTCTACTATTCTTCTACAATACTACTCACAGCCCTTGCTGCAGCTGCAAGAGCTCCTTCTATGTGTCCGGGGGTCTCAGTTGCAGTCTCTGTTGATGCCCAATGCAAACGACCTTCCATTACAGGCTCCGCAAATGCAGAATGCCCGAAGGCTTGATAAGTAACAAGACGCTCTACTTCTGGTGGAGATGTATAGCGCTCGTGCCGCCAGTCGTTTATATACAGCTCCTTTGGCTCAGCAGCTTTTGGTCCAAATAGTGCAGCAAGTTGTTCGAGTAAAGCTTCCTTTGAAAAAGTTGGCTGACTAACCTTTGTAGGAGGAGCAAAACCAAAAAGTGCTGCAGGCGCTCCCTCAGGCCCACTCATATCGTGCACCTCTCTCATTGGCCCAACATAGCTAATAGCTGATCCCGCAAGCCCTTCGCTGCGCCAAAAAGGCTCTTCATAAATTGCGACTAACTTGGTAATAGCACCCATCCAAACAGGGGTGATTCTTGCAAGTTTAAACAATTGCTCCGGAAGCTTGGGGGTGAATTCAATAGTCGTAACAGCCAGCGGGGGAGGAAGTGCTAGTACTACATGCTTAGCTGAGTATATTGCGCTATCCGTTATTGCCTGGATCTCACCCTCGGATGATTTGATTTGTGTAACAGGCTCGCTAAGCCTTATAGCTCCCTCGGGCAGCTCATCCGCTATAGCCTGCGCCAAGGACTGAGCACCATGAGTAAACCTGCTTGAATAAACATCTATTGGATTCCCTTGGATACGCTCAACTCCATCAGGTGTCTGATACAAAGCATCGCCTGATGTGTGTTGAGGGAAAGTTTCAATTCCAAGATCAGAGACAAGTTTTGTGACCCTGGGCTCGTTTGGCCAGAACCAAGTAGCGCCTAGGTCCAGATTAAAGATAGAATCAGATAGCAAACGCCCGCCTATTCGGTCTCTTGCTTCTAAGATTGCAACGGAAAATCCTTTGGCGCTTAGCTCCCTGGCTGCAGCTAAGCCCCCAATTCCAGCACCTACTACAACCACATCCACTTTATCAAATCCGGCCATATAGAATCCCAGTATTCATATTTAGATGCATAAACTTATAGATTCATTATCAAGGTTAGTGGATTCTAAAATAACCTAGTTGCAGATTTTGATCTCAATTATCACAACCTATTGCTCTATCGGAACAGCCGCTTGGGTCCGAGCCCATAGCACACAAGGTGGAGAAATATGTGCAATGATCATGATTCTCTCCAATGCCGTCCTTATTAACCACTCCATATAAAACTATCTGCGCTGCTATTGTAATCAGGTTGCAATTATCTTGAGAGAAATCAGGTAGAGCAGGAAGCTGGGTACCAAAAGTTATAGTCTCCTCTCCATCAACATGAAAATATGAGAAGTTAGTACAATCAAGACCAATTGGCGGTAGCATTGGAACTAAGTCGTTTGTGTTTACGACTCTAAAACTGATCCTATTTTCTGATTCAGTCGCTTCATAGGCGCTTACAAAATCACTATCACCCAAAACGGGGCTTGCAAAATTATACATAGTCACATTATCTATCATCCCTAAATTCTGAGCAAGATCAGGAAAAGCCACTCCTGCAACAGCTGCTCCAAGGCTATGCCCGGTAATGTAGAGGTTGGTAAAATTCCCTGTCATTATGAGCTCATCAAGCTTATTAATGATAGTACTTTGAATAGGGTTTGTCTCATCGCCTTGATATGATGCTAAGAATCCAAGAGAAATTTTGCCACCATTTGGAATAAAGTTGTAAGGAACCTGAAGTGCTGCAAAATCACTAACATCATCAGAGAAAGTCTCTGTCCCTCTAAAGGAGAGATAGATGTTGTCGTCCATTGTAGCTATAAACGCAAAAGGGACGACCGTACTATCATCCATGCAAGCATTCTTAGCATCACTCTCAGACTCAAATATCACTTCCTCAAGCGTATAAGGAGAAGGCACTGTGATTGCGCTCTTTCCACCCATTATACATTGCACCCTCTGGTTGTAAGCCACCAGTGATAACTCCATTAGCTCAATTGCAAGCTCAAGATCATATTGCGGCTCTTGTGGCCCTGGGTCCCCTACTCCTCCGTCGTCGTTATTGCCATTGTTATTGTTGTTACATCCGCCCGCAATTCCAAAAGAAACTACAACAAGAAATATTACTAAAAATAAATTGGTCCGTCTCATTTTAATTCCCTCCTAACTCCATCTAATTTTTTCTATATCCAATCCTAGGGATTTGGGTTGCCATCATCACATCCAACTGCACCACCGGCACAAGAGGATGGATCTGAAGTCATATTACAAAGTGTGTCGTAATATGTACACATACTGTGATCCTCTAATATGTCATCAGAATTCGCTAATCCATAAGTAACCAACTGAGCAGCTATGGTGATAAGGTCACAATCATCCGAAGCAAAATCCGGAAGCGCCGGTAGAGGTGTTCCAAAAGTTATCTCATGCTCTCCGTCCACATGCTCATATGAAAACAAAGTGCAATCTAGTCCCTGTGGCGGTAGCATAGGGACTAAATCATTAGTATTTACTATCCTGACACTAGTTCTGTTTGCAGACTCTATTCCTTCATAAGTACTTACAAAAGTGCTGTCACCTACTGCTGGGCCAGCAAAGTTATACATTGTAACACTATCTATCATCCCCAGGTTTTGTGAGAAATCTGGGAAAGCTAAAAACGCAAGCGCTGCTCCCAGGCTGTGACCTGTAATGTATAGGTTTTTAAAATCCCCGGTCATTGTGAGTTCATCAAGTTTATTTAGAATTGTGCTTGCGATCGGCTGCGTGTTATCGAATCCATATACATCTAAGAACCCAAGCGCAGCATTACCACCGTTCGGAACAAAGAGATAGGGGATCTGAATCGCAGCGAAATCACTTATAGCATCCGAGAAATTTGCCGTGCCTCTAAAAGATACATATATATTCTCTCCCTCCGTTGCAATAAATGCAATTGGGATATTATCGCTATCATCAAGACAACTGCTGTTAAAAAATGTACTTACTGGTTCAAAAATCACTTCCTCCAGCTTATAAGGAGAAGGAACTGTGATTGCGTTCTTTCCCATGTTAATACACTGAATCCTCTGCTCATATGCTACGAGTGCAAGCTCCCCAAGCACAATTGCAAGGTCCAGATCAAACCCCTCTTCAGCATCAGGAACCTCACCACCGCCATTATTACCGTTGTTATTATTGTTGTTGCATCCTCCGGCTACTCCGAAAGAAACCGTTATAAGCAGAAGTAATGCTAGTAAGCTAGTACGTCTCATTTAAACCCTCCATATAAAGTGATTAATAATATTATAGCTAAAGTTTGGTAAGGAACTAAAAAAGTCCGTAAAGAATTCCGACTAGACCTCCAGCTGCTATTAGCCATGTGGAATTAATTCTAAGGAAAAACAGAGCCCCTACACAAAGCACTGCAATGGAAATAGTGACTGGGTCGATCAAAGAAACCCTTGCAAGCTGAATCGTAACTGCAGCCATTAATCCGAGCGAGGCAGCATTTACTCCATCAAGAGCGGCTCCTGCAAGAGGAGATTTTCTAATCCACGGCACAGCCTTGTTTACAAACGGAACAAAAAAGAAGGAAGGTAAGAATATGGCTACTGTTGCAAGTATTGCCCCCTTTAGCCCTGATACTAGATATCCTACCGCTGCAGCAGTTGTAAGTAACGGCCCTGGGGTCACCTGCCCTATTGCTACAACATCAATTAACTGCTGAGTCGTGATCCATCCAAGTGTGTTTACAAAATCAGCCTCCAAAAATGCAAGCAGCACATAGCCGCTCCCATATAGCACAGCTCCGATCTTAAGAAAGGTTAAAAAGAGTGTAGACAGAGTTATCTCTGCCGCGGTTATTGCAGCAATATTTATTCCTAAGATAGGGGCTACAAAGCTAAACATCCGGGAGCCTGCAATGTTCTTGTAATTGCCTGCGATCATTATAATAATTCCGCCCAAGAAGATTAAAAGTATTTCATTTAGACCTAAAAAGTATCCGGCCACAACCCCTACCCCCACCAGCGAAGTAAGCACCCCTTTTACAGCTTTTCTGCCAAGCACATATAAAGCCTGCAGCACTATTGCAATCACCACAGGTTTTATTCCATAAAATAGCGACTCGGCATAGTTAGTGGTGCCGTATTCAACATAGAGCCAGGTTAGGATTATTACGAAGATAGTTGAGGGGATAATAAAACACCCGCCCGACACAAGCATCCCCCAAAGCCCGGCGCGGCTATAGCCCATGTGGATTGCCATCTGTGTAGAGTTAGGCCCGGGGATCAGGTTTGTGGCACCCATAAGATCTAAAAACTCTTGCTCATCCATCCACTTACGCCTGGTTACAACCTCGTCATTCATCATGGCAATATGAGCTGGAGGCCCTCCAAATGCAGTTATCCCAAGCCTAAGAAAAAGATAGGCTAACTCTTTTAACCTATTAGGTGTGGCACCGTTAGCAGGATTCATATTCTCTCAAAGTTACTGGAAAATCTACATTGAGACAACATGGAAACTGCTGTTTTAATACTAAATTCATAATGTTAGAATAATATTTCATAAACCATTTAGAGATATCAATGAAAAACCAAGGAGGTGCGTGATGAGCGAAGGTCAAACATATAAAGGAAGCTGCTTTTGTGGAGCAGTGGAGGTTGAAGTTACTGGTGATCCCTTATTTATGGGATACTGCCACTGTGATTCTTGCAGGCATTGGTCTGCAGCACCCGTTACGGCCTATACACTATGGCCACCCGAGGCTCTGAATGTTAGCAAAGGTGAAGATAATTTAATAACCTATAATAAAACAGAGGCGAGTTACCGAAAATCCTGCAAAAATTGTGGAGGCCATATTTTCACAGATCATAAAACGATGGAGATATTTGATGTTTATCCAGCAATCATTCCCGGGCTTGAATTCATACCCGACATGCATGTCCATTATGGTGAAGCTGTTCTACCAATAAAAGATGGGCTGCCCAAATTTAAGGACCTGCCCAAAGAAGCTGGCGGCTCAGGTGAAATAATTCCTGAATAGTCTGCACTCAGTATATAGTCCATAAAATATATTTTATTGTTCCCCTTAATTACTAGTAGAGTTTTATCCAATCATCTCTGGGCTTTATGTATAGCTTGAGATTCTAAGAAATATTTCATACCAATTCAAATTAAAAAACAAACTTTCTAGTATATGAGCTATTTAATACTCTATTTTGCAACAAAGGGAATAAACCGGGCATAGAGACTGTTTATTGATGTATAGGGACTTATCTCTATACAGGGGACAATTTATGAGCGAGAAAACTCACAAAGGAAGTTGTTTTTGTGGTGCAGTTGAATTAAGCGTAAGCGGTGAGCCTGTGGTTATGGGCTATTGCCACTGCAGTTCCTGCCGACTTTGGTCTGCAAGCCCTGTTACCGAGTTTACCCTATGGTCCCCCGGTGCCGTGCAAGTCACCAAGGGCGAAGACAACATAGAGACATATAACAAAACCCCAAATAGCTACCGCAAATGGTGCAAAACATGCGGCGGCCACCTTTTCACTGACCATAAACCTATGGAACTTATCGATGTATATGCGGCGGTAATTCCTGATCTTTCTTTCGAACCTGCTATGCATGTTTTTTATGGAGAATCTGTTTTACCAATTAAAGACGGATTGCCAAAATTCAAAGATTTGCCCCAAGAGGCAGGAGGCTCAGGTGAACAATTACCTGAATAGACTTTTTTCAATCCGAGGATTCTTCTAAAAACCCCTACCAACAGTGTTCTGCGAACATACGCACGTATTAAATATAATTATAAATTAATTTTGACAGACAATAAAACAAGTACTATAATTGTACTTATTTGATGAGAGCATTAGATTATTTATGTTCTAAGCTTTTGAAGAAAGAATTAGGTATTTAAGTTATGAGCTAATTTGTATGCAATTAGGATGGTATAAAAAGTAAAATAACCAAAGAGGAGGAGGATATAGATGATTAGGAAACATCTACCTACCACAAGTAAAGTATCAAGCGCTTTAAGTAGGGCTTCGATATGTATGGTTTTGGTATTAGGACTTTTCTCATTTTTAGTTGTGCAAACAACTGATACTTATGCACAAAGAATTAGACTGCAAATCACTGAAGTATTTGTTGATGAAGATAGCGGTCATATTGAAATTACAGGTGAACATTTTAATTTAGGCCCTAATGCATTGGAAGTAACTCTGGGTGAATTTGGAAATTTAAATATTATCACCGAACAACCGGACTTTATTGTTGTTGAATTACCCCCTGGCATCATGCCTGGGGACTATCTACTAAAAGTCTTTAGTGGACCGGGAAATAGGAAAAAAGACGAAGAATCTATAACTGTTGGAGCAATAGGACCAACAGGAGACCCTGGTACTCCAGGTGACCCTGGTAATGATGGACCTCAAGGACCTAGTGGACCTTCGGGACCTAGCGGACCTAGTGGACCTTCCGGGCCTGCTGGACCTTCCGGACCTACGGGACCTGCCGGACCTACGGGACCTGCTGGTGCTGATGGTGATCCGGGACCTCCTGGTGCTGATGGTGCTGATGGCGATCCAGGACCTCCTGGAATTCCAGGAATGGACGGATCTGACGGTGCCGAGTGTTGGGATACAAGCCCTACTAATGGAACATGTGATGCATCTGAAGATATAGCAGCTCCTGCGGGATGCGATCCACTTGATTGTGCCGCTGCCGCTATTGGACCTCCGGGACCTCAAGGTGACCCAGGTGCTCAAGGAGACCCAGGACCTCAAGGGGATCCAGGTGCTCAAGGAGACCCAGGACCTCAAGGGGATCCAGGTGCTCAAGGAGACCCAGGACCTCAGGGTGATCCAGGTGCTCAAGGAGACCCAGGACCTCAGGGTGACCCAGGTGCTCAAGGAGACCCAGGACCTCAGGGTGATCCAGGTGCTCAAGGAGACCCAGGACCTCAGGGTCTTATTGGACCTATGGGTGCTGCCTGCTGGGACACTATCACTATTGATGGACTTTGTGATATGCCTGGTGGAGCTGGAACCGGAGAAGACATTGACGGTTCTGGAGACTGTGATCCTCTTGACTGTGCTTTAGCCGCTGAAGGAGCAGACGGAATATCATGTTGGGACCTAAACAGTGACGGAATGTGTACAGATACAGGAATGGGCAATCCAGGTAATGAAGATCTAAACGATGACAATATGTGCGATTCGCTTGATTGTGTTTTAGGTTCACCAGGACCTCCAGGACCTCAAGGTGACCCAGGACCGCAAGGAGACCCAGGTGCTCAGGGCGATCCAGGACCTCAGGGAGACCCAGGACCTCAGGGTGATCCAGGTGCTCAAGGAGACCCAGGTGCTCAAGGAGACCCAGGTGCTCAAGGAATTCAAGGAGATCCGGGTGATGATGGAGTTGCATGTTGGGATTTAGATGGTGATAGCGTTTGTGATCCTGAGGAAAATGTTAACGGTATTGGCTCATGTAATGCTAGAGACTGTGCCGGTTTAGGATGCTGGGATCTAAACAACAATTTACGATGTGATGATCTTGGAGTTGGTGTGCCCGGCAACGAAAACCTCAATGGCGTTGGCGGATGTAACGCAGCGGACTGTGCTTTAGCCGCTGAAGGAGCTGACGGGCTATCATGTTGGGACACAAATGGAAACGGGACATGTGATCCGGCAGAAGACTTAAATGGTGTTGGTGGATGTAACACAACGGATTGTAGGATTGCTGCTATGGGTGATCCGGGACCTCCAGGACCTCAGGGTGATCCAGGTGCTCAAGGAGACCCAGGACCTCAGGGTGATCCAGGTGCTCAAGGAGACCCAGGACCTCAGGGCGATCCAGGTGCTCAAGGAGACCCAGGACCTCAGGGTGATCCAGGTGCTCAAGGAGACCCAGGACCTCAGGGCGATCCAGGTACTAACGGTACTAACGGTATGGATGGCGCATTCGGCCAAGCCTGCTGGGATTTAAACAATAATGGAGGCTGCGACACTCTTGAAGCTGCAGTTGCTGCACCATTTGGAACATGCGGCACAGAAGATTGTGCGGGACCTGTTGGCCAAGCTTGCTGGGATACAAACGGCAACCTGGCATGTGATATACCTGGCGGAGCTGGAACCGGTGAAGATGTCGATGGTGACGGCATGTGCGATGCAGACGATTGCCAAGGATTCACTGGCATCAACATGCAGGATGGGGGTACGAACCCAATAACCGTGCTTGGACCAAGCACTTTTTCTGACGACGTGAGCTGTCCTGCTGGGAATGTAGCAACTGGCGGAGGATGTATACTTACACCCGACCCAGGAAGTGTGACTGTTCCACTTCTAACCTCATGTGGTCCAGTACCGGTATTTTCTATGCCGAATGATCCTCCGGTATCTTGGGCTGGTACATCAACAACCATTGGTGCGGCTGACTATGAATTCATTGTTTACGTGATATGCATAGAAAACCCAAATTAAAGATAATTAAAGCGTAGTGTAAAAACATTAACCAAACCCGGAGAGGCCTTAGAAAGCCTCCCCGGGTTTTTTTATTAGCAAAAATCCATTCTGTTTAGGTAAAAACAAGTTATTAATTTACTAGATTATTATTAGCATGTTTAAAACTTTTCATTATCCTCAATCCAAAAAATGACATACGTACGTATATATCTTTAAGACATATATCTATTTTGACAGATAGTTATACCACAGATATATTGTTCGGCTTGGCGGAGCGTCTTGGATTTCAATCTTATCTAAGTCAACCAAAAGCACATCAAATTCTCAGGAGGAGAAGGAGAGATGAAGAGTACACATCTATCTAATGCAAAAGATATATTGAGCATATTAAGCAAATTTTCACTATATAGCATATTATTCTTAAGTATATTTACCCTTTCTTTTACAGTATCCAACAAAGCAGTTGCACAACAACCAGAACTGACGATAACAGAAGTATTTGTGGATTTTGATACTCAGCTTATAGAGATTATGGGTTTCAATTTTAATTTAGGCCCAAACGCTATAAATGTAAGCCTGGGAAACTTCGGCAATCTAAATATTATTACAGAGCAGCCAGACTTAATCGTTGTTGAATTTCCTCAAGGTGGTCTTATAGAGGGAGATTACCTTCTAGCCGTCTCTAGTGGTCCAGGAAAAAGAAAAATGGACCAACGAACTATTACAATTGGGGCACAAGGTCCCCAAGGTGAGATGGGAGACCAGGGAGATGAGGGGCCTCAAGGGAATCAGGGAATTACAGGACCTACTGGACCTCAAGGTATTCAAGGGGAACAAGGCGAAGAAGGACCGCAGGGAGAACAAGGTCCTCAAGGCGAGCAAGGGGAACAGGGTGAGAAAGGTGACCAGGGCGAACAAGGCGAGCAAGGACCTCAGGGTGAGAAAGGTGACCAGGGAGAAAAAGGAGACACTGGCGATATAGGACCCGCCGGACCTGATGGACCTGTTGGACCTGCCGGACCTGATGGACCTGTTGGACCCGCCGGACCTGATGGACCTGTTGGACCTGCCGGACCTGATGGACCTGTTGGACCCCAGGGAGACCAAGGACCGCAGGGTGATCAAGGTGTTCCAGGACCCGAAGGACCTCAAGGAACTCCAGGTGACCAAGGACCGCAGGGTGATCAAGGTGTTCCAGGACCCGAAGGACCTCAAGGAACTCCAGGTGACCAAGGACCGCAGGGTGATCAAGGTGTTCCAGGACCTGATGGACCGCAAGGACCCCAGGGAGACCAAGGACCGCAGGGTGATCAAGGTGTTCCAGGACCCGAAGGACCTCAAGGAACTCCAGGTGACCAAGGACCGCAGGGTGATCAAGGTGTTCCAGGACCCGAAGGACCTCCGGGAACTCCAGGTGCTCAAGGACCTATTGGACCTGCCGGAGCAGACGGTGCTACTGGACCTGCCGGACCTATGGGAACTGCTGGTAGCGATGGTGCTACTGGACCCGCTGGACCTGCCGGACCTATGGGAACTGCTGGTAGCGATGGTGCTACTGGACCCGCTGGACCTGCTGGACCTGCCGGACCTATGGGAACTGCTGGTAGCGATGGTGCTACTGGACCCGCTGGACCCGCTGGACCTGCCGGACCTATGGGAACTGCTGGTAGCGATGGTGCTACTGGACCCGCTGGACCTGCCGGACCTATGGGAACTGCTGGT
>JAJCZS010000028.1 GCA_029262275.1 Deltaproteobacteria bacterium
TGATTTCTATAGGCGGTAGAAAATACATTTTGTGGATGAGCCACATCATGTGTCAAGAAACCACAACAAGTGTTGCAAAAAAGGAGCCTTACAAAGTTGTGGATCACAAGCGGACATACCTCAAACGACTTTAAGTGTTAATCTGACCCCACTCTGATACGACTTCGATTCTTATATTTTAAAGCGAAAAGATAAAAAGAAATTGAACTTTTTTTTGATTGAAAATGTTACTGACTCACTAAAATCAAAGACTTAGGAGGATTTAACAATGTATATTAAAAAAATATTTGCGACACTAATTACACTTTTATTTTTCTTTGTTTTATACACATCACAATTTGTTTATTCTCAAGATTTTGACTGTGATTTTACACAGATCACAGACACAATTGATGGTGATACAAGAGGTGTTAACACAAATACTGATGGAACAATAGTGGTATTTCTGTCTGATCATGATTTAACAGGATTCAATGCTGATGGAAATAGTGAGGTCTTCTTATACGATGTTAATTCAAGTACGCTCACACAGGCCACTGACACTTCTGGAGACAATAATGCAAGTACTTCAATGAGTTCTGATGGATTATTGGTTGTATTTAGTTCAGAAAATGATATTACAGGTGATAACGCAGATGGTAATGTAGAGTTATTTTTACTAAATACAGAAACAATTGTGATTACACAGTTAACTGATACAACCGGGGGTTCAACTGCTGCTCATAGATTTCCAATGATTAGCTCCGACGGCAATCACATTGTTTTCGGTTCTAACCGAGATCATACAGGGGCAAATCCGGATAATAATATTGAGGTATTTCTTCTTGATATTAATTCTTTGATGTTTACTCAGATTACTGACACGGAAGGTATTGCCCATAATAATCGTGCAAGTATTAATAGTGACGGTTCTGTTACTTCTTTTCCTTCAGAGGGCGATCTAACGGGTGAGAATGCTGATGGGAGCCGGGAACTGTTTATATATATTGCAGATACTGATACCATCGTACAGGTCACTGATAGCAGTGGAAGTACAGTTCAGAGCAACAGATTTCCATCGGTTAGTCCTGATGGATCGCTTGTAGTATTTGAGTCTGATCTTGACCTTACCGGAAACAATCCTGATGCAAATGTTGAGATGTTTTTGTTTGAAATTGCCACAGATACTATTACACAGATAACCAATACGGATTCTGTTAATCGTTCCCCCATATTTACTCCGGATGGAAACACATTTCGTTTTAATAGTAATAGGGATTTTACCGGAGATAATCCGGATGGGAATCTTGAACTATTTCTCTATGATCTGGGCGACGACAGTTTTCTTCAGGTAACTGACTCAATAGGGGGTTTCGGATTTGGGGCTTCGTTTAATTTTGACCTTACCTTTTTAGCTACAACATATAATAGAAATTTAACCGGGGAAAATCCCGATGATAACACAGAGGTCTTTATAGCTGAATGTATAGCTATTTTACAAGACATTGATAATAGTGGAGGTGGTGGATGTTCATTAGCACCATCGGATAATAACTTGTCTGATCTATCATTGTTAATGTTATTCCCAGCTTTGATAATATTCAGAAGACTTTTAAAAAGAAAAAGCTAGAACATCTTGACAATTTACTAAAGGGGAGCTTGGTGCTATAAGTGTCGGCTCCCTTTTTTGTTTTAGTGATTCAAATTAGAACTTAAATTGGTGTATACAAATGGGTGGGGGAGTTTGTAAATTTTAGCAAGAGTATGGGATTAAATCGGTAGCATTTTGCCTTCGGATTTATTGAATATCCACATCATCTCATTCCCACCGCGCTGTATCTCGTATGGGACTTTTTTTATAACTACTCTGTAGCCGTCTGCACGCAGCTGATCGATGAGTGGCTCAAGATGAGGTGAGCGGTTTAGCATAAGATCTAAGATAGGGAAAATGCGGACTTCCTTCGACACTCTTAGCATTTCATAAACGGCGCTCTTATGAAAGTCGTAATCATAATGATCGGAATATAAAAATAGGAAATGTGAGCAGAGCGCAATATCAAAAGTGTGGTCTGGAAAGTTGAGATTCGGCAGCTCTCCTCTTAGATAACGCCCATCTTTTTTCCCCTGCTCAAAGTCTTGGGTGAATTTAGTCAGAGCCTCACTTCTGTGCTCTCTTAAATCATCAGGAGACATATGGTAGGTCCATGTCCAGTCTCCGGGGGTGTTTTTGACCTGCTCAATGATATTGTCGAAAACCTTATTAAACTTTTGCGCAATATCCTTTGCGGAGAAGAAGTAAATAGGATCGATCGATGTAACGGGTCTTCCCATCTCATTCATCTCGGCATTAAAACTTGCAGGGCCGTCTCCAACGCCTATAATGCGCTTTTCTAGGTCGCTTTTTGAGAGATTAAACATGAGCCTATACTCATCAAACGACCTCCCCAGAGGTACAACTTCCTTTAACTTCATAGCCATGGGTGTATAAGTAAACCCCGAGGCCACAAAAAATCAATATACAGCTAGATTATGATTTAGGATTGTTGGTTGTGTTTTGGTCCTATTCTTTGCCGAAGATTTCCCGTGCAATTACCATCTTGTGAATCTCGTTTGATCCCTCATAGATCTCGCCCACTTTTGAGTCGCGGTATATCTCCTCAACCTTATAAGTGGACCCGTCATGTCCAAGCTCGACCATGAGTCCGTAGCCGCCGAATATCTGCACCGCGTCTCTGGCCATATCGACTGAGATTTTAGAGCCGTAGAACTTTGCTCCGGAGGATTCCAGAATAGGGAATTTATTGCCGCCGTCTATTTGACGGCCGCTCTTTATGTATAGGTTCCTAGCGTTTTCAATCTCAACCGCACGCTCTGCCATAAGGAACTGCCAGTGTTGGAACTGGCTAAGGGGTTTTCCAAACGCTTGTCTCTCTTTCATATATTTGACGCTCTCATCAAAAGCGGACTGTGCCATCCCAACTCCACCTGCTCCAATACCTGTACGTCCGTACATAAGAGCCCTGAGACAAACCTTGAGACCGTCACCAACTTCTCCAATTAGGTTTTCTTTGGGGACGCGTACTTTGTCAAAGTATATGTCGTATGTAAGCTCACCTCTGTTACCAAGCTTTTTGTCAGGCTCGCTTGTGCTGACACCTTTTGAGTTCATATCAATGACAAACATGCAGGACTTGCCGCCTAAGTCCACAAGGGTGGCCGTGAAATCTGCAATCCCAGCGTTTGTGATGTATCGTTTCTGTCCGCTTACGACATATCCGCCTTTGGTTTTAGAGGCTTTGGTTATTAGTGAATCAGAGCGCACGTCAGAGCCCGACTGAGGCTCGGTCATTGCAAATGCCCCAATTGCCTCGCACTCCATGAGTGGCTTTAAGTAATTTCGTTTTATATAGCTTGAGCCTTGAGCAAGGCTTATGCCTGCAAGTAGGAAATGAGCATTCACCGAGCCAGAAAAACTTGCACTTATGTAGGCAAGCTCCTCAGCCAAAGTGGCTGCTGCACATGCGGGGTATTTGAGTCCAAGCCCGCCGTCACCTTTTTTGTGGGGTACTTTGAAGAAGCCCTTTTTTGCCATGGACTGAAAGAGCGCCCAAGGAAAATTGTCACTACTTTCTCTACGCTGGCCAAACTCGTATGCAATAGGGAATAGCTCTTTTTCGGCAAAGGCCCTGAATTTCTTTCTAAGTTTCAGAGTCTCCTGTGGAACATAATCATCATGGTAGAGACTCTCACTCATCCTAGGGGGTAATGTCCTCATGACTCTATCTCCTATACTCGAGTATTAAATCCAATGAACATTGTGTAATGACAATATCTTACTTTGCTTCTACACAGAATTGATTTAACGCGCTTTGAGCAAACCCATATCCCATGTCTAGTGATTTCTTAATGTCTACGCAGCCAGCTTCTTTTTTGTCTAAAAGCACTTTTGTATACCCGCTGCCGAGATATGCCTGTGCGTTTTCAGGATCAAGATCTATCAGCATAGTATAGTCTGATAAAGCCCCTTCGTAGTCTTTTGTAAATCCTCTGCTTTGTGCTCTCATTTCATAGGCTTGGGCAAATCGTGGGTCTAGTTTAATTGCTTCATCAAAGTTGGTAATAGCATCAGGATAGTTCTTTAAATTATAGTAGGAAAGGCCAATATTATAGTGCCCCAGTTTGAATTCAGGGTTTAACTCTACAGCTTTTTGATAATCCTTAAGAGCAGATTCATACTCTTTCTGCTTACTTTTTACATTTCCCCGGTTGTTATAGGCAATAAAAAGTTTGGGGTCTAGCTCAATTACTTTTGAGTAATCCTCTATGGCTCCTTTATAATCCTTCATGCCGTCTTTGGCATTGGCTCTGTTAAAATAGGCGGTTGTGAGATTAGGCTCGAGCTCAATTGCATTGTTAAATTCTACGATTGCAAGTTTATACTCTCCCTTCTCGCTTTCTAAGTTCCCTAGGTTGTTGTATGCCATAGCAAAGGAAGGATCTATTTGGACTGCTTTCTCATAGTCTGCAAGGGCACCTTCAGTATCTCCAATATCCTTTTTTGAAGTCCCTCGGTTGTTGTATGCTGTGGCATATTTGGGGTCAAGCTCAATTGCACTGCTGTAATCTTCAATTGCTCCCTTTTTATCTCCTATATTGTCCTTAATGTTGGCTCTATTGTTATAGGCAGGTGCGAACTTGTCATTGATCTCAATAGCTTTATCATAATCTGCAAGAGAACCTTTAATATCTCCCAAGGCACTTTTGACTACCGCTCTGTTGTAATATGCTTCAGCCGATTTTGGGTCTTTTTCAATTGCTTTGTTAAAATCTGCCATTGCTCCCTTCATATTTCCGGCCCCGGCTTTTTCAACACCTTGGTCTATATATTCATTGGCGGACTGGGAGTGCGCCACAATTGGTAAGATTACCAAAAGCATTATTAATATTGCTGACCTGATTTTCATAAAACTCTCCTTGTACACATTAACTTTGTTTAGAATAGGGGAAATTATATCTGATAGATTCTAGTTGCAATACTCTTTTATATATTCTTTAGCTTTCTCAAATCCCAGGTCTAGTGCGGTTTGCAGATTGTCACAGCCATTCTTTTGTTGTCCAGATTGTATCTCAGCCACTCCTAGCACTGCGTAGGATTCCCCATAGAATGGGTATTTGGCTATGGCAATCTTGCTGTCTTGTATTGCGCCTTGGTAGTCACCAAGCTGTGTTTTGGCAAAAGCTCTGGTTCTGTAGGCTTTGTCATGATGTGGGTTCAACCCTATTACTTCATCAAAGTGCGTAATAGCCTGCTCCCAATCACCTTTGTGGCCGACAATTAGTCCTTTTCTGTGAATCTCACCTTCTGGGGAAGTTAGAAGTAGGACAATTATAATAAAAGCTCGGATGATCACAAAAGCAAAGACTAATCCTACAAATATTAAGATTGCTTTTCTCATAACTAAATAACCCTAAAGCAGAGTTTATCATAAAAAACCTTAATTTGGATTCCCTTTTTCTACTATCTAATTGGTAGAGTAGTACTCATATATATCTGTTTACTCTGATTTGGTAGTGCTTCTTTCAATCATAGGTATAGCATCAACGTGGTGTCCAATTACTTTCCACTTTCCGTTTTCTTTTCTAAACACAGTTGTTGCTCTTAGTTTTATGTCGCTAGTCCCCTTTGCACTGTCAGCCTTTCCTGTCACTGCCTCTACATAATTATGAGCAACAGCAAGCTCAGGTCCGACTGTCACTACTAAGTTTGTAGGCTGCACTTTGATTGGGAAGTGTTTTGCAGACTGCGTCTGCCAAGCTGAGTAAGCCGCAGCCCAGCCAATGTCGTAGCCGCCGTCAGCTCCCATGTAAGTAACATCATCTCCTTGGGACCACATCTCCGATATAATCTCTGGTTTGTCTTTGTATTCACCTTCAAGTGCTGTGTAGAACTGCATGGTTGCGTATATAACTGCTCTTTCCTCTAGTTCTTTTTGAGATTGTGCTTGAGAAGAATTAAATCCCGCCATAACCATTGTCATTACTAATAATAAAAATGCAGTTTTTCTCATATTACTCTCCTTAAACGTTTAATAAATAAAGTGTCCATTAAAAAGTGTAGCACGCAAATTCCTATATAACAGTATAAAAAGAAACTCACGAGAGTAAGGTAGATGTTAGAATATTCCCAGACCTTTTGTGGTTAACGATCAGGTGAAACCACCCATTGATGCCCGTCCGGTGGCTAGCTACCCAAGCGGTCATGTGACCAGAGCAGTTGTATATGCAAGAATTTTGGGAGAAGTGTTCCCAGAGAAAAAGGACGAGCTTATAGAGCTTGGTCTTCAGATTGGCTATGGGCGCGCTATTGCAGGTGTGCACTATCGTAGTAGCAGGGCAGAAACTAGGCAACGCCTATGCTGAGGTGATTATCCAAAGCCCAGCTTTTAAAGAAGTGCTATCAGAAATTCGCTCAAAATAACCATTCCCCGGTTCCGATGATTTGAATTATTCTTTTTTGTACCCAGCGCAATATCCGTCATCACCGCACTCATTGGTCTCGACAAAGGTTCTGTTTTCACCTGTACATGATCCAACTGTGGATGGGTACATGCAACCAGGGTCTTCGCCAAAGAACATCTGGCAGCATCCAAAACCTTTTTCTTCTGGGTTTTCTTCCTTGCTGCCTTCGCATAAGCCAGTTTTCATTCCACACTCGCTGTTAGGGAAAAACTTCTTGTTTGGGCTGGTGCTATCTTCATCACAACTGTCAGCTGATGAAACATCCTGACAGCCAATTAAGTCGTCACCATTAGAGTATTGGCAGCAGCCTTCTTCATCCGCGTTAACATAAGTTGGTAGTGTTATAGAAAGAAAACTAATAGCTGTAAATCCAATAAATAGTAAGAATAAACTTCTTTTAATCCCCATCTTGCGCCTCCTAAAATCGTTTATTCATTCATATTATATTTATTAAACCCAACTTGCTCCCAACAGTTTTGCTGTTTTATAATTCTTTTTCAGAGGATTTTGACTCCTCTTTCTTATAACCTGAGCAATATCCTGAACCAGTATCGCATAATCCATCCTCTATATAAGTTTTGTTATCACCTGAGCATGATTTGGATGATGATGGATATATGCACTCAGGTTCACCGTCAATAATAAGCTGGCAGCAGCCAAATTCTATTTTTGGGGGCTGAGAGTTAGCTGGCATTGCTAAAAACAGGAAACTAAAAGCGATAAACCCAACAAATAATATTAATATATTCTTTCTGATTGCCATTTTTTTTTCTCCTCTTGTTAGATAATTCTCGATATTAACATAAATACATATTCCTCTCAATGAGTTTGTTTAACCACTTTATTTTCCAAGTGTAAAAGGAATAGTTGCCTGGGTGTAAAACCAGTCCAGCTGGTCTTCTCCGTCAAATACGGCTTCAACCCCTTCAGCTCCAAAGAAATGTGAGTACCCAGCTTGCAGGATTAGATATTCTAGGGCTTGGAAGCTTAGGGTTATATCTACTTCACCGCCTAAAAAGCTTTCTATATCATTTCCGGGGACAGGGTTTCTAAAAGCGTATCCGAAAGCGGAGTCATTAAATGGTCCAGCACCCCCAATCCATACCTCTTCGTCTGAGGCCAGCCAGAAAAGATGCCCTTCAATACCTAGAAATACTTTTTTATGTGGTTTTAATAATATTTGGTTATAAAGGTCGACTATGTTACTAAAAGCAGTCGTATCTGCGTAACCGTACCATTTATGATTTGTAGGCACCATGTTGAAGAAAGTGCCGTTGTTAGAGTCGTCTGGGTCGCCGTCACCTGAGGCGTAAGCTACTCCGAACCTTAGCCAAGGCTTCCAAGGGGTGTGGGTAAACTGATAACCCAACTCTGCAATGAAAGCGAGTGCCTTTTGATCAAGCTCTCCAAATTCACCTAGCTGAAATGCAAACCAAAGCATAGTATCCCATTCCCCTGATCCCATCGGATATGCTCCGGCCATGCTGACACCGGTTGTGTTTATCTTAAGATCCTTCCCTGCAAGGTTTATAGCAGGAGTTCTGTTGTCAAAATAGAAATAGTTAAATAACTGAAATTGAGTGTTTTCAAGAAGCACGCCTTCTTTAATTGTAAAAGCGCCCCCTGTAACTACTACTCTATCTAAATCTTTCCAAAGCCCATCTTCTATGTCAAAACCGCCGAATGTTACAACTGCTCCCATAAGGTTTATATCAAACATATCGTTGCTATAGCCGCCGCTTCCTCCATCAAATCTTCTTCCCACAAGCGTCCAGTCCCAATTACCTATAAGCCTCTCTGACAATCGTTTATTAATAACCCAATTAAGCTTGGGTGAATCTTTGTAGAGCACCTGACCACCGTCTTTAAATCCCATTCTTCCGCCTTTTAAATAAAATCCATTTAAGTTTTTTAGATGAATAAATGCTTCAACTAATTGAAAATTGCCTGGATTACTCTCTTCATCACTATTATTGAAATATAAAACTCCCGGACCAAAGGCCCCATTCTCAGGCAGGTTGAAAGCTTTTACACCTTGCCCCATTACATGAACTGAGACATGCTCCCAGTCAAAATCAATGAATGCTCTAGCCCTTATAAGAAAGAAGTCATAAGTGCGATCGGTATCTGAGTCTTGTTTTTGAAAGGTGTTCCACAGCTCATTTCTAAGAATAATATTGGCTCCGCCGCTTACATGTTCGCTGAAATTTTGAGACTCACTCTCTGCATTGCTTACCTGTGCATAGGATATGCTTAAGAGTATTACTAAGACTAATTTGAATAATAGTGGTGTTTTCATCTGTACCTCGTTTCCTAATAATTCATATTTTCCCTAGAGATATATCCGGCTATATGCATATTATATAAATCATAATATAAAATAGGGAGTGTAGGAAGCGATTGTAAAAGAATATGAGTATTTCTTGGAATAAAGATTTGCTTGAATTATAAAAAGGGGGCAGGTGCCCCCTTTTTTCATCTTTAACTTATGGGATGTCTGACTGTGCGGCACAACTTTGGATAGCTCCTTTTTCTTTTCCGCTAATCAAACCATCTTTCTTTAAGCCTTTAAGCAGATGAGCTACACCGCTTACAAACTTTCCATGGTTTTTTGCCTCATCTGCAATTTCCACAATCAGATCGGAGATTGTGCACCCATCCTCTAAAAGTAAGTTCTCAACTCCGGAATCGCATCCATCGATTATGATTGTTTCGTCGAGTATAGAGTCTGGACACAAATCATCTTCGTTCGGAATTCCGTCTCCGTCAGTATCCAAACTTGCACAAAAATCCTCTAAGTCTGCAATACAAATCCCTTCTGGGTCAATTCCCCCTAAGCCGACACTAGCACACGCTACTCCAGGCTCAACCGGGCTCGAATTATTTGAAACTCCGCATGAATCAGAGTTTGCCCGCAATGTGAGTGTATTTTTACAACCACTAATAATCCCTTTGTCCACGATAAGTGTTGCAGAACTCTCAGAGACGTTGCAACTTATTATGGGATCGTCAGATACGGCATTCTCAATTCCACTAAACCAGCACCCGCACTGTGAGAATGCCTTATTTGGTAAAACAAACATCAGACACACCAATACTGTAAACAAAGAATATAGAACCATATTCTTCATGGTAATCCCTCCTTTTGCTTCAATTCCTACCGCCATGTAGGTATTGCCATTATAAAATATATTTATATTCAAACCAAGCTGTATATTGAAGAGGGTGCTATTGCTTTCGCCGGGCCCATTTGTTACGCTTTGGACAACAAATCAATTGGCGAGGTGCATGATCATGAAAAGATATCTTTTGGCATTTTTACTTATAAGTGTTTTCTTGGCGAGCGGTACGAATCAAGCTCAAGCAGAATCAAAAGGTGATCTTGAGTCCACTGTGGAGCAAGCCATAGCGGTGCGAAACACAGGTGATACGGCAATAGCTCTTGAGCTCTATGCAAAGGATGTTAAATACAATCTTGTAGATCAGGTACCTTCGCAGTTAAATGGCGTAAAAGAAGTTATGGCATATTATGATTTCCTCAGAACCGCCTATCCCGATATGAAGTATGAAATAAAGCACCTTACTGTGGATGGGAACAAGGTCATAGCTCAAAACAAATTCACAGGAACCAACACCGGACCAAGAGGGGATGCGCCTCCAACTAACAAAAAAGTAACATTCTCATCGGTCTCAGTCTTTTATATTACAAATGGAGAAATATCAGAGGTAGATGTGTACACAAACAAAGCAGCAATCTTCAGACAGCTTGGAATGACTGAGATACCTACAGGGGACAGTAAGTAAAAAGAGGTTTGTAGATGAAAAAAATAATATTATTCGTAGCAATTTGTTTTATATTTGCAGCCAACTTTAATATTGCCAATGCTGATTCGGATGATGCTAAGAAGGAGCTTGTAAGAAAGAGCATAGAGGTTTGGAACACTGGGGACACAAGTATGGCAAAGGATATATTTACCAAGGACTTTGTCTTTAACATGGTAGACCACAAAAAGCCTGTGCTTAAGGGGTACAAGTCAGTTCTGGCATACGCAAAATTCTTAAGAGCCGCCTATCCCAATATGAAATATGAGCCCAACTGGATGGTTGTGGATGGCGATATGGTCATAACTCAAATGACATTTAGCGGGACAAACACTGGCGCAAGGGGTAGGGCACCTGCTACCAATAAGACAGTAAGATTAGAGTCAATACTAATTGCTCAAATTAAAGACGGGAAGATTTCAGAAGAGTGGGTCTACACAAATGAAGCCTCTGTTTATAGACAGCTCGGTATGAC
>JAJCZS010000029.1 GCA_029262275.1 Deltaproteobacteria bacterium
CGTAATGTAGGAAGCTCGCACCCAGATCCATATTCAGCAACAGCAGCTAGTATTGCTGCACTATACGGACCACTTCACGGCGGAGCCAACGAGGGTGTTCTTCAAATGTTAGCTGAGATTGGACATAAAGATAATATTCCAAAAGCAATCAAAGCAGCCAAAAACGGCGAATTCAGACTTATGGGCTTTGGACATAGGGTTTACAAATCCTATGACCCAAGAGCGAAGATAATCAAAGACATCGCTCATGATGTATTCCAGGTAACGGGTAAAAACCCATACTTAGATATAGCTCTCGAGTTAGAGAGAATTGCACTTGAAGACGATTACTTTGTAAAGCGTAAACTATATCCAAACGTAGACTTCTACTCTGGACTCATTTATCAGAGCATGGGTATTCCTGTGGAGATGTTTACAGTACTCTTTGCAATTGGTCGTACCCCAGGATGGCTTGCACAGTGGAAAGAGCTTCTTCTTGATCCAGAGAGAAGGATTGCTCGCCCAAGACAGGTTTATCTTGGTGATAAGAACTTGAAGTATGTTCCAATGAGTAAAAGAAAATAAAATAATAATTGGTGGGTTAAGAGCTTGAGAAGTGCTTACCGATCACATTATTATAATAATAATTAATCAAATGTTCTAAAGAGGCGATAAAAATATTTATCGCCTCTTTTTTTATATCTTCACTGTTATTTGCTTCGTTTAAACTTTGCTGTAGCGGCTCGATAAGGTCATCTTTATCTTCTCTTAAGATAGCTTCTATAAGACCCTCATCTTGAAGGTCGTACTTTTTAGCCTCAAGATTCTCTCTTAAAGAGCTTATCATTTCACTACTGTTTAGCTCAGGAAAATCTGAGACTGTATTCTTAAAAACTTCTACAAGATCATCTATATACATGTTTTTTTACCCTCTTTTGCTAATATTATCGAGCTTAACTCAAAAGTAAACAAATCATTTATTCTCTTTTTGTATCTGGGATCTAAGGATAACTGCATAGTTCTTATTTAAATACCAATCAGGGTAAAACGTAGGTTCTTTTTCTCTTATTATTTCTTCCAATACTTGAACTGCTTCATCGTATCTTTTCTGCTTCTTAAGATTCATAGCAAGGTAGAGCTTGGCGGACGAAAGGTGAGGGTCGTTAAACAAGGCTCTTCTGAGATATATTTCAGAGATTTTCATATCACCACCCAAAATACTGGGTAGGTAATAGTAGAGAGTTCCCTGCATACCCAAACCATAGGTATGGTTTGGATCCAGTTCAAGTAATGTGTCTAACCTTTTTTTAACCTCAGGAAGCATAAATAGAGAGTTAAAGATTCCCTTTGTTTGGCCTACTAGTGCTAAGTTTGCAACATAGAAAAAATGTGCATCAGGATTATCAGGGGAGATTTCAATTGCACGCTCTGCAATTTCTTTGCCGGTCTCAAACGAACTTATTCTTGCTTCTTTAGTCCGCTCTCCCACATATCCACGAGTGAGCCAAACGCGAGAGAGAAAAATTAAAGCATCAACATTATTAGGATCTCTCTCTAATACTTCATTAGTGATTTCCATAGAGCGGTTTATATTCAAACGGTTTTTGTGGTAGGTCGCCAAAACTTCTCTGGCATCTTCTATGGTTGGCTCTTTTTGGGGTTGTACTTTAGCAACATCCTTAATTTCATTTGAATAAGCGAATTCAGAAATTGCAAATAGAAAGATAAAGAAAACAAGAATGAGCTTGTGTGCTCTATATGACATTGTATAAGCTTAACAAAAGTGAGGGCTTATTTCATCTTGAAATTTTTAATGTCCTCTAAAACATTAGCAATAAGTTTAATTGTATGCTCTATATCAGACTTATAGGCAATACTGCTTGGGCTATGAAGATAACGTGTTGGCACTGATACTACAGCTGCGCGGCTTCCCTTACCTGTAACCTGCATAGCAGTGGCATTTGTGCTGCCGGCATTTTTAACAGTAACCTGGCAAGGTATCTTCTTTTTCTTAGCAACATCCATAAGATAATAGCTAAATGGCCTGTGGGCTACTAAAAATCTATCCAGAAGTCTTATCTCAGGTCCTTTCCCTACATTGGCAAGTGTTTTGTGCTCAGGTATTCCAGGTAGGTCCATTGCAACAGTGCCTTCAAGTGCTATTACAAAATCAGGTTCGACCACAGGAACAATAATCCTTGCTCCTCTAAGTCCTGCTTCTTCTTGCACCGTGGCAGTAAGATATAGATCACAGCCCAGTTTGGGCTTTCTTCTAAGAGCTTCAAGCATTACAAACAGCCCAACTCTATCATCTATAGCTTTTGATATAACAGCGTCTTCAGTTTCTTCAAAAGGGGGATAAAAAGATACTACATCTCCAACGCTGACTAGTTTATGAACTTTATCAGCAGAGAGTCCCAGATCAATAACGCATTCTTCTATCTCGGGAACTTCTTTGTTATTTCCGCTCTTACTTATATGTGGTGGTATTGCTCCGACCATTCCAACAAGCGGCCTTTTACCATAGATGATTAATCTCTGACCGTAGAATACGCGAGGGTCCATACCTCCAAGCGATGTAACACGCACAAAACCTCTTTTATCTACATGGTTAACCATAAAGCCCACTTCATCAGTATGGGCGTCCAGAACAACTTTGGGCCCCTTGCCCGGGATATGGGCAATAATGTTTCCCATTACATCTTCACTTACTTCTTTTGTAAGCTTCTTAAATTCTTTCTTTATAATATCCTTGACCAGATCTTCAGCACCTGGAAGTCCTGGTGTTTCACAAAGTAGTTTTAGTAGTTTTATATTCATAGTGGAGATTCATTATAACTAGGACGGGGATAATTTGCCAACTAAATTAAGTGATAGACTTCCGAACTCAAAAAGTGGTCTATTAGATTCTTTAAGTTTTCATCTATCAGAGAAGATACGAAGAAATAGATTGCCCGCGGGGGCTCCCCGCTAAAGGCCCCAGCCGCCACTCAAGATCATATTAGAACCATTCACGTATGCAGCTTCATCAGACAGTAGATATAGAGTCGCATCCACTGCATCCTTAGTGCTCCCGATATAGCCTGCGGGTATACGCTTAACCATTGGCTGAAGTTCCTCCTCAGGAGCGCTGCCTGAGTTTACAAACCCTGGTGATATAGAGTTAACAGTTATACCATGAGGAGCTAGCTGCTTAGCGAATGCGCGCGTAAGCATAAGAACTCCTGCTTTGGCTATGTAATGAGCAGTAACTTCTGTTTGAGCTATCATTTTGTCTGCATTTGCCATGCTGAAGTTAATAATCCTTCCCCACTTGCGGTCCTGCATCCCTTGGGCCACCGCTTGAGTGAGATAGAACACAGGGTGAAGGTTATTATCAAACATACTATTCCAGCCCTCTGGGGATTCTTTTAGGATGTTTATTCTATGATATGGCCCAGCACAATTAATTAGTGCATCTATCCTACCAAATTGTTTTTCGACATTTTTAACAAGCTGAACTGCTGCCTCAGGATTCGAAACATCACACTTTTCGGCATATGCCTTTGCTTCTATCTCCTCTATAGTTTTAATAGTCTCATTTGCATCATCTTCACTAGTTCTGTAGCAGATCGCCACATTCCATCCTTCTCTTGCAAGGGCAAGCCCAATATCTTTTCCAATCCCTCTGGCTCCGCCTGTAATAAGGGCTACTTTTTCACTCATATCGAATCTCCTTAATGAATCAACTCAAAAATATTATGTGGATTATGTAACCTATTATACCTATGCCTGAGACACCGTGGATATCACCATTTAAAATCGATCCAGAGCCAGATAAGGATTATCTTGCTGTAATTACTTATCTCCCAATTAAAAGTTATCTGAATTTCTCTACGTTCTTCGAAGATGTAGGGAAAATACAAAAGCAGTTACAGAAATCTTATGGACTTGTGGGATTTAAGTTCAGAGTAGATTTACTCTCTAAGAAAACTTATACGCTATCTGTATGGGAAGATGCAAAGTCGATTAGGAATTTTATAACATCGGATGCTCACATAGAAACTATGGCAAAATTACCTAAATATTTAGGTAATGACAAAAAATTCGTCACAGTTTTTATCAAAGGCTCAGAGTTCCCACCATCTTGGGACTGGGCTTTAAAAATGCTTAAGAGAACTGATTAAAGCACCTTAGGCGGGCGAGAGTTGTTTGAAGCAACCCGTGAGCCCCATTCAAGAAGCTCTTTGCTGCAATCGTCTCTGTCTAGCATTACTTCTATAAGGCTAGGGCCACCTTTGTGGGCAAGGGCGGTTTTAATGGCTTTTTGAAGCTCACCCTCTGTCGTAACCCTTGTAGACCATCCATTGCCTTCACCTGCGTTAAACACGTCCACAAGCCCTGCGTAATCCCAGTTCTTAATGTTGTTATAAGGGCCGTCATGTATCTCAACTTCAATCGTGTAGCCACCATTATTGAGCAAAAAGATTATTGGATCAAGCTCATATCTGATAATAGTAGAAACTTCTTGCGCAGTAAGCTGAAAAGAGCCATCACCAACAAAGGTAAGCAACCTTCGCTTATCTTTAGCAGCAAGCGCATAGCCAAGTGTTGCACCCACCGACCAGCCGATTGAGCCGTACTGCATCTGTATCTCAAATTTAGCACCTTCAGGGAGTTTTAATTTAATCCCGTTAAACCATGAATCACCTGTTTCAACAAGAACGGTTGTATTCTCATCAAGCATTTCCTGCACTTGTCCAAAGAGCCTGCGAGTGGTAATTATCTCGTCTTTTTTAACAGGTGGTTCTGGAGCAAATTCTTGTTTAACTCGGTTGTATGCAACAAGCGATGCATTGTTTGGCTTGATCTTCTTAGAGAGCCCCTCAAGGAAATCCTTTAGCATAACGTGATTATATGTACAATCAGGAAGCCTTACAAAATCAGGCCCTGCATAAATCGATTTATCATGATTAATCAGGGTTGTGAAACCGCAAGTTGTGTAATCTGTAAATCTGGGGCCGGCAAAGAGATACATATTTGCTGACTCTACAATCTCAGCTGTACCAGGGCTTGAAACAGGTCCCCAGTAATTGCCAATATAGTTTGGGTGATTCTCAGATACAAGTCCCTTTCCCTGAGGCATAGAAGCATAAGCATAGTCAGAGGCTTCTACCAAACTAGCAAATGCCTCTGTTGCTCCAGATGACTTTAAATCCACTCCTGCTACGAGAACTGGTCTTGGTGCCTCACTTAGCAGCCTAACCGCATCATCTATAGCTTGATTTAATGACATCTCATCACTGGTAAGACCATGCAGAAACTCTCTCTCATGAGGAGGCGAGATTGGTAGCCCCGCTAAGTTACAAGGCACCTCAAGATAAACGGGTTTGTGTTTAAGAAGGCAAATCCTTATAGCCTCATCTATCTGAGATGGGGCGTCTTCTAGATGCTTTATTATTGCTGCGTATGCAGTTGCCTTGGTAAATATTTCCTCTTGATACCCATACGATACACTGCCCGTTGTATGATGTAGTCTCTGGTTCTCTACTTCAGAATTAGTGTTAGGGCCGCCGCTAACAAATACTATTGGTAGATCCTCAGCGTAGGCTCCCACTATGGCATTAAAAGCGCTTAGGCCGCCCACTGAAAAAGTTGTAACTAGAGCAGAAACCCCATTTGCTCGTGCATAACCATCTGCTGCGTAGCCCGCATTGAGTTCATTGCAGCAGTTTATCATCTGCAAATCTTTGTTCTTAAGGAGCTCATCCAAAAGTATTAAGTTGTAATCGCCGGGAACTGTAAAATAGTCCCTCACGCCTATCTCCACTAGCCTGCTTGCAATATATTCACCTATTGTTACGTTGCCCATGTGACTCATTTTTTCATCCTCTCACTTGTTAGTATCTAATAAGATAAATTGAATTCTATCTTGTATTTCCCTAAACCTATAAAATATAATAGACTGAAATAATAGAAATTGGTACTTCTAGGAGAAATTTATGTCCACAAAATTTGATGCAATAGTAATAGGCACTGGTCAATCGGGACCTGCTTTAGCTGAGCGTATGTCCGATGCTGGGATGAGGGTTGCTGTTATAGAGCGCAAGCAGTTCGGCGGCACATGCGTTAATACAGGCTGTATTCCTACTAAAACCCTTGTTGCAAGTGCTAGAGCTGCTCATGTGGCCAAAACTGCATCAGCTTTTGGCGTAATGATAGATGGCACCATAAATATAGATATGAAAAAGGTTAAAGCCAGAAAAGACGAGGTCTCAGGTACTTCGAGTCAAAGTGTAGAGAGTTGGGTAAGGGGAATGAAGAATGTCACAGTCTATCAGGGCCATGCTCGATTTCAATCACCTCATAGCATAAGTGTTAATGACGAGATTCTTGAGGCAGAGAAAATTTTTATAAATGTAGGCGGAAGAGCATTTGTTCCTTCTGATGGGAACGAAGATGGGATACCTTATCTTACTAATTCAACTATGATGGATGTCGATTTTGTTCCAGAGCACCTTATTGTTATCGGTGGAAGTTATATTGGGCTTGAATTCGGGCAAATGTACAAACGTTTCGGAAGCAGGGTAACAATCATAGAAAAAGGCCCGCGTTTAATTGGCCGTGAAGACAAAGACGTCTCAGACACTGTAAAAGAAATACTAGAGAAAGAAGGAATAGGTATAAGGCTCAACGCAGGAAGTATAAGCGTGCGAAAACACGAACAGGGCGTTAAGGTAGATGTTGACTGTAATGAGGGTGATACTGAGATTATAGGCTCACACGTGCTCTGGGCAGTAGGGCGTGTACCAAATACTGATGATCTCGGTCTAGATAAATCAGGGGTTGAGACAAATGAGAGGGGTTATATAAACGTTGACGACCAGCTTAGAACTAACGTCGAGGGCATATGGGCAATTGGCGACTGTAACGGTAAAGGAGCTTTTACTCATACCTCTTATAACGATTTTGAAATAGTTGCGGCTAATTTACTTGATAACGACCCAAGAAGGGTCAGCGATAGAATAGTCTGCTATGGACTCTTCATTGACCCCCCACTAGGCCGAGTTGGAATGACAGAGGAGCAAGTCAGAAAATCCGGACGCAAGGCTCTAGTAGGAAAACGTATGATGACAAGAGTAGGGCGAGCTCGCGAGAGAGGAGAGACAGATGGGTTTATTAAAGTCGTTGTTGACGCTGAGACAAAAGAGATTCTTGGAGCTGCAATTCTGGGAATCGAGGGAGATGAGGCAATCCACTGTATTCTTGATGTTATGTACGCCAAAGCTCCATACACGGTGATCCAAAGAGCTGTACATATTCATCCTACAGTGTCTGAGCTAATTCCAACCGTACTAGGCTCACTTCAGCCATTGGAATGATTAAATCATACGAGTTACTCGATAGGCAATTTTAAATTTGAACTTGTTTTTCTTAGCTGTAATAATATTTTCTAATATGATAATAATAAATATCGCAGACATACACGGAAACGCCGCACCTATATCTGAAATGAGTGAGGTGCTATCCTCTGCTGATCTCGTATTATTAAGTGGAGACATTACGCACTTTGGCGGAGAAAAAGAAGCATCAGCAATCATAGATCAAATAAGGGAATACAATCCCAATATTCTTGCTGTTACAGGCAACTGTGACAATAAAGATGTGGATTCTTATTTAGATCATGAGAACATTCAGATCCATGGGCGTAGCATAGATTTGAATGGAGTTACTATATTTGGGGCAGGGGGATCACTTCCATGTCCTAAACCCACTCCAAATGTTTACACTGAGGATGAATATAGTGATATTCTAAAAAACTCAACCCAGGAATTAGATGAGAACTCGCCTAAAATAATGGTCTCACACAACCCTCCAATTAACACCATGAACGATACACTTGCTTCAGGTGGTCACGTGGGAGGTAAAATTACAAGAGAAGTTATTGAAAAAGTTCAGCCCCTGGTGTGCTTCACTGGCCATATCCACGAGGCCTCCGGAATAGATGAAATTGGTGTTACCAAAATAGTAAACCCTGGCCCGCTTGGAACCAGATCCTATGCATATCTAGAAGTTAGTAATAAAATAGACACTCTTGAGATAAGAAATATCTAGTTAATTCTTCCAAAACATTGGAGTAAAAATTACTAATATTGTAAAGAGCTCAAGTCTTCCCAAGAGCATTAATATGGAAAGCCATATTTTCGTAAAACCCGATAGGAACTGGTAGCTATGAGTTGGGCCCAATTCACTAAACCCAGGCCCCACATTTCCTATTGAAGTAGCGCATGCAGATAAAGCCCCCAAAAGAGAAATATCCTCCACAAACAATACAACTAGCACAGATAAAGCGAAAATAAGAAGATAAAGAAGGATAAAACTTGTCACACTTGCGATAACTTCCTCTGTAACAGTTCTATTATCAATTTTTATAACTAATACAGCACGTGGTTTAATGAGACGGTTTATCTCTCTCGTAAATATCTCCTTGATAAGAATTAAAATTCTCAAAACTTTAATAGAACCCGATGTAGAACCAGAACAGGCTCCTATAAACATTAGAACGAATAATAAAAACACTGCAAATTCTGACCATAGATCAAAATCTGTCGAACTAAAGCCCGTAGTTGTAAGAATGGAGATACCTTGAAAGGACGAATACCTAAGAGCATCTAAGAAATTTGGATATTCATTAAACCACAAGTAAATACTTAAAACAGAAACGACCAGAATCGCAATCAATGTGTAGAATTTTAATTCAGAACTTTTAAACACCTTTAAAAATCTGCCAGATATGAAATGATAATGAACTAGAAAATTAATCCCCCCAAAAAACATAAATAGTGTTATCAGTATTTCTATTAAAGAACTGTTATAACCTTCAATGCTGTTATTCTTTATAGAAAAACCACCTGTGGACAATGTACTGAATGAGGTAACTATTGAGTCAAAAACTGGCATTTTGGATAGGTAAAGCAGCAAAACCAATAGGACCGATAAACCTATATACACAAACCATAATTTCTTAGCCGTCTCGGCAATTTTAGGAGTTAGTTTTTCTGTAACTGGCCCAGGAGTCTCCGAGTTCATAAGATTTACTCCTCCACCTGAGAGTTTAGGGAAAATGGCTATTCCAAGAACAATAATTCCCATACCTCCTAACCACTGAGTGAAACTTCTATAAAACAATATCCCATGCGGAAGGTTTTCAACATTTGAAATCACAGTCGCTCCAGTTGTTGTGTAGCCAGAGACTGATTCAAACAAAGCATCTATCGGACTTTCAAAAAGCGGCATGAAAAAATAGGGAATAGCTCCAAATAAGCAGGCAGCTATCCAACAAAGAAAGGCAATAAGAAATGCCTCCTTCCTATATATAACAGTTTTTTCTTCTACTTGTTTAAAAAGCCATTCAAGTAAATACCCTGAAATACTTGTAATACCGGCAGTTAGCAAAAATATATATAAATCCCCATCTCTATAAATAAATGAGCAGATAGAGGGTATCAAGAGAAATAAACCAAAGAATTTAAGGAACGTACCGACTACATGAAATGATAGTCTCAAATTCATATTTATGTACCTCATATTATTTGTTAATTAGAAGTGCAGATACTTTTCTTTTCAATAATGGAACATCAAACCACTTTGACCACTACTATCTGGACGCTAGTGGAATATGTTCAATCAAAGAAATTGCTATTAAGGCTAAAAAGAAGTGGGTTAAGAAATTGGAGGAGATCTAGAATGATTAAGATTGTGAATATAATCATTTAGAGAGTTGGTTATTGTTAAGAATAATTTCGAATCAGCATAGCTAAAAATATTAAAACAAAGTGGTGATATGTCTATGTTCTTATCTTCAATATCCTCAATACAAAGCACCTGTATTTCTGAGTAGTTCTCGTGGCTGGTTCTTAGTGTGAAATAGTCTTCGGATGTATGAGAAAAAGCTAGAACCGGAAAACATAGCTGTAGAATTATTATTAAAGAAACTGCGTGGCTGCATAAAGATAAGATTCTATGTTTGTTAATTTCTTTCATGCTCTGCTTCATAAAACATCTTTGACATTCAAAACAAAGCTGAATTATAGATCAGTATAAACAAAATTCAACTAGCAGTTAAAAATAAAAAAAGTGCTCTATATTAAGCTACTTCAAGGTATTATTTGACTTAGTTCATCTATTACAGATAAGATGGTACTGCATTAATAAATTTAAGGAGTTTGTTGTGAAAAATTATATTTACTACTCATTTGTAATTGCATTAATTACCCTAGGATGTTTTTCAACTTATTCGCTTTCACAGGAGAGCACAAGCCCATCTATCTATATTATTCTAGACTCCTCTGGCTCGATGTGGGGTGAGCTTCCTGATAAATCTAGAAAGGTAGAGATTGCATCGGCCTCAGAGCTCTCAGAAGGACTTAAGAAAATAGAAACAGAGGCCGCACCACCTGCCCCGGCTTCAAAAAAGAAGGAAATCAAGACCCATACGGCCCTGTTTATAAAAGGTGTTGATTCATTAGGAAACAGTATAAGAGTTGAAGGCACTATTTCTAGGGACGAAGAAGAACCGATCGGAGTTACCAGTAATGGAAGAAATGTAGTTAAACCCGGTCAATACAATATGGAAGTAGGAGTTATCACTCGAAATGGGAACTTATACAAGCCTGTTAAACAACCCATTACAGTTGCCGACTCGGGAGAGACCACAGTTGAAGTAGTTGTTGAGGTCCCGCCCTCAGTAAGAGCCAAGTTCTTAGATGGGGAAAAAGAACAAAACGGGTCCTTGGTTTACGCATACCAAGAGGGTATAAAGAAAGAGCTGTTTAGGTTTAGACCCCAAGGTCAAGTTTATATAGACGAAGGAACTTATGAATTTAGGAGCAAACCAAACGCAGAAAATGAGCTTTCAGTAACTGAAACATTTGAAGCAGGGGATAGTAAAGAAATAGTTTTCAATATGACCCACACTGTTTTAGTAAATGCTAAGATGGTTTCCTCAAGAACAGGAGAGCAATACCGTAAGAATTATGAGCTTTGGAAAGATGGCAAGAAAGAATATATGATTCATATAAGCAATGGTGGACGCGTGCTTCCAGGGACATATGACTTGGTTCTTCCTGAAAGGCTTTTTTGGTACACAGTTGAAGGGGTTGTTATTACAGATGAAGATAAGCAGGAAATTAAAGCTACTGTGCCCACAGGGTATGTAACATTTATATATGAAAAAGAAGACGGAACAAGAGATAAGTATGATAGAGTATTCGTAACCACAGTCTCTGTTGATGGTGGGACAGTCCCCAAGTACGCAAAAGGAATCTATAAAAACGGCGGCGAAAAGATTCCTCTACTTCCCGGAAAATATTCAGTTTCTGGCTGGCAGCACAAAGCAAGCAAGGAAGAGGGCACATATGAAGAAGTTGAATTCGAAGTTAAAGAAGGAGATGATAAAAAAGTTGTCTTAAGACTCAATACAAAAGAGAACAATTAACCTAAACAAAAATCTTCAGGAGGTATAGAATGAAAGTAAAAACAATCTCAAGAAACATAAAATATGTAATAGCAATTTTTGTTTTCTCAGCCCTAAGTATTTCATTTGCTACAAATGCTAATGCAGAACAAAAATATAGTACGCTAAAGGAATATTCGGTCACCTATGAACTAAAAGGAAACTCATCAGGTACCAAACAACACGCATCTCAAGACTGGGGTAGAAAACAATGCTGGATTGAAGTGTCAGATATGAACATTATGGGAAACTCTGTAAAGAAAAATGAAAAGGTCATTTCCGAAATCAAAGATGGAGAGCAGTGGATAACAACAATTAACCTTGATGACAATACAGGAACTACAATGAAAAACCCTATGTTCCCAGGCATAGCGGAAGGGGCCAAAAACAAAAACCCTAAAGAATTCAGTGAACAGTTCATGAAACAAATGGGTGGACAGGTCAAAGGTCAGAAAACCGTAAATGGAGAAAAATGTACAGAATGGACACTTATGGGTGGTGCTTTTACTTGCGTAACAGAAGATTTGATAGCTGTTGAATCAGGAGCAAACATGGCAGGTATTGAAATATTGGAAGTTGCTACAGAAGTTAAAAGGAATAACCCCGGACCAAAAGCTATTTGTGATATTGGTGGTGCTAAAATCAAAGAAATAGATATGAATCAAATGATGGGTCAGTAACACAATTAAAATAAAAAAGGCTGACCTTAATAGGTCAGCCTTTAACTAATATTTACTATTTCTTACGAATACCTTCTACTTCTAAAGTAATCTTAATTTCATCTCCTACAACTAAACCACCAGCTTCTAGAACTTTGTTCCAAGTCATACCATAGTCTTTTCTACTAATTTTTGTATCTGCAATAAATGCTGTGCGCTCTTTGCCCCATGGGTCACTTGCAACATGTCCTTCGAAGGTAGCATCAAGAGTGACTTCCTTTGTAACCCCATGAATTGTAAGGTCGCCCACTATCTGAAACTCGTTTCCTTTACCTTTTTTAATCGACTTACTTTTAAAAGTAATATTAGGGTATTTTTCTACATCTAAAAAATCATTAGACCTTAAATGATCGTCTCTATCTGTCTCGTTTGTATTAATACTTGCTGCCTTAATTACTGTCTCTACACTTGAGTTAGAAATATCTTCTGAATCTAATTTATATGTCCCTTCAAAAGTATCAAAACGTCCTGTCACAGTGCTTATGGCTAAATGCTTTACTTTAAAAATGACTTGGCTGTGGCCAGCATCAATAACATACTCAGCAACTTCAGCCTGAGACTGACTAAAACCTGCAAAAAACAATGTGAATGCTAATAGCACTAAAGCAATATAATTTCTTAGAACCTTCATTGGTAAAACCTCCTGTGAGTATTTGAATTTTATATGTTATTTTGATGATCAACCCATATATTTGATTCAAAAATACCACATAATTTTCCCTTTCCATAAATATTTTGATATCCTTTAAATAATACATAGACGACTAAAGGAGTTTATATGGCAAACTTGACTATAAGGCAAGCAAGGACAAATGATGCTCAGAGCATGGCCGAAATCCTTAGGGAAATTGGGTGGTCCGAAAGAAGAAACAGCATGCCCCTTGAAGAAGTCTCAAGTCCTATTGAAGAGCTTATCGAACATTGTAATAAAGATCCAAAGGGGCATACAATGATTGTAGCTGTTGATGAGGATGAAGAAGTTATAGGTTTTACTACAGTTCACTGGGTACCGTTTGTAATGCTTGGGAGCTGGGAAGGATATGTTTCAGATGTTTTCGTAAGCCCAAGTGCAAGTGGTAAAGGAGCGGGCAGTGCCTTGATCAAATATGTAATGGCTGAAGGAGAGAGACGAGGTTGTATGAGGTTGATGCTGACTAATGGGAAAGAAAAACCCTCCTACGAAATGGGATTTTATAAAAAGATGGGTTGGACAGAAAGACCTAAAGTTGCTAATTTCGTATATTACTACAGTGAACCCTGGTCATAATTGTCCTTTGCGATAGTTACCCAGATATGTAAGATATAGAACAATGGCAGAGGAAAAAACTTTAATCTTAGTAAGACATGCTAAATCGAGCTGGAAAGACAACAGTCTAAACGACATACAAAGACCGCTTAACAAACGTGGCAATAAAGACGCTCCCAAAATGGGTAAGCATCTGTCCAATCTAAACATTAAACCTGAAGCCATATTCTCAAGCCCTGGCCTAAGAGCTCTTACAACAGCAAGATTGATCTCAGTCAGAATAGGTATAAAACCCTCAGACATTATAGTCAAAGATAATCTTTATAGCTTTAACCATTCAGATTTGTTAAGTGCCATTAATTCTATCAAAAATAGGTACAAGAAGGTAATGATTGTAGGGCATAACCCAGCAATAACTGACACAGTAAACTATCTATCAGGCTCCCATATAGATAACGTTCCCACATGTGGAGTGGCTATCTTAAAGTGTAAAGTGGATTCATGGAAGAAAATAGATAGAAACAAGGCTAGCCTTGTAAGTTTTGATTATCCAAAGAAATTGTGGTAGAAAATTCCCATGAAAATCTCTACACCTGATTTATGCGATGAGTATCCAGACTCAGTTAGAATTTTAGAGCCTATTTTTAGAAACTACGGTGGCAAAACCTCATTTGGAGGAGAAATTGTCACTATCAAATGCTTTGAAGACAATTCCCGAGTTAAAGAAAGTGCCGCCACACCTGGTAAAGGTAAAGTTATGGTAATTGATGGGGGAGGGTCTCTAAAAAAAGCCCTTTTAGGGGATCTAATTGCAGAGACTGCTCTTAATAATGGCTGGGAAGGGTTTATTATTTACGGTTGCATAAGAGACGCTGAGCAAATAGGGAGTATGCAAATCGGTGTTAAGGCTCTAAACACAATTCCACTTAAGACCCAGAGAAAAGGGGTAGGGGATCTTAACATACCAATTACTATTGGAGGAGTCACAATTACCCCAGGTGAGCATATTTATGCTGACACAACAGGGATTATTGTATCAAGTGAGCCTCTAATTAAATCAGATTAATTATCAGAATTTAGCAATGTAGGAATACATGAGCCAAAAGTGCATAGCGCTTCCAATCATTATAAACACATGAAAAACTTCATGAAAACCAAAAAACCCGGGCCAGGGATCTGGACGTCCGGTTGCGTAAATGATGGCTCCAAGAGTATAAAAACCCCCTCCGATAAAAAGCCATAATGAGCCGGCAGTTCCTAGTGCATTTATAATCGGAAGCAAATAAATTAGAGCAATCCAACCTGCTACTACATAGATTACAGAGGAAAACCATCTCGGGGCGTGTATCCAGAAGACCTTTATAAGTACTCCTATAATCGCAAGGGCCCAAATAATAGCCAGTAGGCTCCAGCCCATAAATCCTTTTAGTGCAATTAAACAAATTGGAGTATAAGTAGAAGCTATAAAGACAAAAATCATCATATGGTCGATCTTTTTAAGCCTCTTTATACCTTCTTCTGACAAGAATAGTGTGTGATATATGGTGCTTGCAGCATATACCATCATCATGCCCACGCCGAATATCGAAAACGTAATAATATGGAGTGGTTTAATCACTGGAAAGATAGATATATAAAGTAGAACAAAAAGCCCGATGAAAGCCCCAACAAGAGCTATGAAATGGGTCAATGCGCTCATTGGCTCTCTAGCCAAACTCATCAAATAATTTGAATATCTTATAATATATCCGCCACTTATTTTTTTAGAGGGTACTTAAATATGGGACTTATTATACCAACTTTATAGGGAATAGCCGAAAAAATATTTTATATTAAAAACTATCTCTATCCGTCTTGTATATAACTAATAAATACAAAACTGAGTTAGATAAAGTGTATTGATTAAAAGGATAAAATAATCTAGAATCGTAACTATAGGGACTTACGCACTGATATACTGGAGTGAAAATGAAATTACTACTTATTAATCCAAGATTTCCAGAAAGTTTTTGGAGTTTTAAATGGGCTGTAGACAACATAATGCCTAGTGAGATTCGAACCATAAATCCTCCGCTCGGATTGGCAACTTTAGCAGCCCTCACACCCCCGGATTGGGAAATCGAGATCATTGATGAAAATATTGAAACCATCCCTTTAAAACCAGATGCAGATATTATCGGTATTTGCGGAATGGGAGTTCAATTTAAACGACAAACCGAGCTTCTTAATTTTTATAGAAACCAAGGACATTTCGTAGTAGCAGGAGGCAGCTACGCATCTCTTTGCCCTGAATACTATGAAACCATAGCAGACACAGTAATTGCGGGTGAGGCTGAATATATTTGGAAAGAGTTCTGTAAGGACTTTGAGTCAGGCAACCATAGAGCGCTTTATCAAGCAAAAGAAGAAGTATCGCTTGAAGACTCTCCAACACCACGTTTCGATTTATTGGACATCGACAAATATCAAGCCGTCAGCCTTCAGTATTCTAGAGGCTGTCCATACAGATGTGAATTCTGCGATATTATTGTGATGTTTGGACGCAAGCCAAGAATAAAATCTGTGGAGCAGGTTGGAAGAGAACTTGATGAACTAAGAAAGCTAAATGTAACAAACGTATTCTTTGTTGATGACAATCTTATAGGAAACAAACCTCAGGCTAAAAAACTTATGTCCTACTTAAGAGACTATCAAAAGGAGCATGATTACGAATTTCTTTTTGGCACTGAGGCCTCATTAAACTTAGCCCAGGATGATGAACTCTTACAACTATTTACTGAGGCTAATTTTGGATGGGTATTCATAGGAATAGAATCCCCTGATGAAGAGAGTTTAAAAGAAACTCTTAAGTTCCAGAACACCCGCTCCGACATTCTATCATCTATTCATCATGTTTACTCCTATGGCATAGAAGTTCTTGCTGGATTCATTATAGGGTTTGACAACGACACTCTCAAAACTTTTGATCTCCAGTACAATTTTATACAAAACTCCGGTATTCAGGCTTCAATGATTGGCCTTCTAACAGCAGTGCCCAAAACACCACTCTATGAAAGATTAGAAAAAGATGGGCGTTTGATAAAAGAAGCCAGTGGAACAGATAACACAAAACTAGGAACCAACCTGATACCCAAACAAATGTCATATGATGACATGGTGGAAGGCTACCGCGATCTCTACTATAAACTACTAGATGATGAAAGAATCGCTGAGAGAATCAATAACAAAACGAAGCATCTTAAAAATCCAATTTTTAAAAGCACCTATGGTTTTCAAGATCAATTAAACGCATTTGCTAAGTTTATGAAAAGCGGCATTTTAAAAGGCGGACCCAGCAGGGTATACCATTTTCTTAGAACCTTGCCCTTAAGTAATCCAAAGCAAATCCCTCTAGTAATACAGGACTGGACAGTGGGAATTTCGATGAAAGACTATGTAGAACGTCATTTCATAAGGGAATTTGATCAGAATAATGTACTTGCTGAAACATATTCTGAATCTATAGAGAAATCATTTGAGCCTTACATGCAAAAGGGGACACTTGAAGTATCTCTTAGCCGGGTTAAAAACACTGCTGCCAATCTATCCATTTCTATAAAAGGCATATTAGACCAGGATTTCTTTGAAAATGTTGCGCCACATCTGGAGAATATTCTGAAAAACACATCTTCATCTGTAACGTTAAATATAGAACACTTTCAGGAAGCACAACGACAGCATATGAATAGGCTATTTAATAGACTCTCACGTTATGGCGACAGGGTTTATATTGCGGTTCATGAAAAATGGCGTGACAAAGTAAACATAGATTCTTCGGTCTTTAATCTAGTTCTAGAGAGTTAAGCATTTAAACCAATTGTGGATTCACTACCGGATGGCGGAGTAGAATTTACTAAAAAGATAATATTGCGGGAATAGACAATGGAAACTATCAAAAGAAATACGTCTAAATCAGACTCTGTAGTGCTGTTGCAAAACCTTCTTAAAAAAGCTGGTTACGATATTGCTGCTGACGGAGCTTTTGGTCCTCAAACTGAAGCAACAGTGAAAGATTTCCAGCTTAAAAACAAACTCGTTGTAGATGGAATTGTGGGCCAGAAAACCTGGCGTACTCTCTTAAGTGAGGAGCCAGAAAACCCTGTAGCCCTAAAATCACGCTTTCTATCAGAAAAAGACTTACAAGCTGTTGCGGATGATTTAGGTGTTGAACTAGCGGTTATAAAAGCCGTTAATGAAGTAGAGTCGAGCGGGCAGGGCTTTCTTGGAAACAAACCCAAGATACTTTTTGAAGGTCACGTGTTCTGGAGACAGCTCAAGAAACACGGACTCGATCCTAATAATCATAAAACAGGAAATGAAAATGTCTTATACAGCAGGTGGACCAGAGAGCATTACTATGGAGGAGCAAGAGAGCACGAGAGGCTTAATGAAGCCAAGAAGATACATGAGAATGCCGCTCTTGAATCTGCTTCATGGGGACTTTTCCAGATTATGGGTTATCACTGGGAAAACTTGGGTTATGAGAGTGTGGCAGAATTCGTGAAGCTGATGAACAAGAGTGAAGGGGAACAGTTAAAAGCCTTTGGACGTTTTATAGTAGCTAATAATCTCACCAAATATCTAAAAGATAAAGATTGGGCTAATTTTGCAAGGCGTTATAATGGTCCAGGTTATAAGCAAAATAAATATGATGAAAAGATGGCGCGGGCATATAATAAATATAAAGCGTCTTAATTAAGCGGCACTTGCTCTTCAATACCATCTGACCATATAAAACTTGAATCCGTACCCGCACTGAAATGACAATTCATACATCCACCGCTTGAATGCTGCACAGCAGGATTATTCTCCACATTCTCGGGAGTGCAATCTGCAGGATCATTTCCTATATCCTCATCATCAGGAGCACAGTAGCTCATATCATATGTCTCTATTACACTGTTTCTAAGCCTGAGACCTGCTGGTACAAAGGCAAAACAATCTGATGAAAAATCCTGACCATCTAAACAAAGAGCATTGCTTATGCCAAATGGAACATCATCGCTCTCGGGTCTTCTGCCATTAATTGGCCACTGAGTATTGATCATTACATAGTTATTAAGAACCGAGTCTTGATCAGATAGTATGCCCCTGAACAATTTGTTGAGTTCTGCTACTGACTCTTCATTAGGGCCTCCACCAATAGGATCAAGTCTTGTAACCTGTATTGGCAGGAGTTCCTGAGGAAACATTGGAGGAGTCAAATCACCATTATTACCAGGATCGGGCTTAGCATTTATAATATTTTGCTGATTAGGGCAGCATATTAGAAGTGGGTCTTTCTCAAATGCTGGAGGTGCTATACCAGGGCGCTGTTCCAAACACATCTCTAATGTAACATCTCCGCAGATTGGATTAAAGAAGCTGTAATGCTCTGGTGGAGGCTCATCATCAGCTGTATTCCCGGGAACATTGTCTATATGTTCAAATGTCGTCCATATCCACTGAGGGGCCCAAAATGTTTTAACTGCAATATGAATACCCACTAGCGCAACTTCTTTTAATTCACAAGTAGCAAAGCTTGTAAATGTTGGTCTTGGCAAATCACCGTCTTGTTCAAATGGATCTAGTACTTTTGTAACAGCTGGAGTATAGATAAGTGCTTGACGAGTAAAATAACGACTAGGATCATCCACCACATTACAACTTTCATCTGTACACAGAGTCTTCCATGCAGATTTTATTTCAGTGGCTCCTTTCCCAGTAAATCCATTTGTATTGTCAGGGAATTGAAATTGACGTTTATTAATTCCCAAAGGACCGTTGTAATTATAAGAACCAGTGTCTGCATATTTGTTATTCTTAATAAATTCAAAATGGTCCTGATTCACGCGGACATTGTAATGCACTATGTTTCCGTTTTGGTCTATTAAGTTATTAAATTGGTTTCCATAAGCTAAGTGAGTTTCATTTAGAACTTGGAAGGTCTCTGCCTCCTCTAAACTTATACCCTGCGCTTCTAGTTCATCTACACAAGCAGGTGGGATTGGCTGAGGATCATTCCAATTCTTATCATCCAGTGTCCACTGAGGATCATTTGGTTGAAATACTTCATAAGCTTGTTTATAAGTCTCCCAAACACGTGTGCTTGGATCAGTAATAGTTCTCTCTGTATCTGGAATACCTCTCTGACCATCTAGTGCTGGCCAAAATAGTCCTATGAAAGTACTCCACCCATAACAATTAAACATTCTGTTAACCTTTGAAGCAGAACCTGGAATAGACAAAGGATCAAGAAGTACATCAGTAGGGCGTATAGGATCTAGTTCCATCACATCGTCACAGAAGCCGGCACCTCCTTCAGCAGGTTTATGACCATCTTCACTAACCGGATTTTGAACTTCTTGTTGTCTTCTTATTTGATCGTGAGTAATCCAGAGCCAATCTGTATCTGCGACCGCTCCGTGGCAATCAAGGCAAAATGTCTCAGCTTTACCCCATGATGGAACAGCACTATCATTACTCTTATCAAACTCAAACCCTAAAAATCCACCTCTATACAAGAACCAGAACCACTCCCCACCTTTACAAGGAGAATCAGGATCATCAGGGAATATCCTCTCAGGACAATACCCTGGGATCTTATACATAACGGTTACCCAATCTATATTTTTAGGATCAGTGTTAAAGGTAATGCCAGGATTGTTATTGTATTTTGCCGATATAGACCAATGGGGCATATCAACAGGATCAAAAGGGTTAGCTAGTGCTTGGTTTATTCCAGTGTTTAGTTGAGGGTTATTCCAAACCGGAGCAAAAAGTCCATGCATTGGTGTTTGTATATTTGGCTTCTGCTCAATAGTTCCGGGATTGAGCTCGCGTCTGGCGAGAAAACCATCACTTTCAATATGACGGAGTATATCATTTGCGCAACCTAGGGGATTATGTTCACAAGCCTGAGCACAGTCTTCAAATGTAGAAGGTTCAATAGGTACACAGCTATCATCTTCTTGATCGATGACAATGACTCTTTTAATGCCGTCTCCGTTGTTATTGGCATTATTGCAACCACCTATAGCTACAAAAGCTATAATAAGAAGAAATAATGAAAACGGTATCCTGTATATACTCACAAACTCCATACCTCTCCTTTGTTAAGTTACAATAAAAACTATATGGCTTAATTTCTATTAAAACAAATTTTCAAAAAAAGTGCAAGAAGAATAGTGCAATCATTGAATTATTAGGTATAATTTCACCCTAAATTAATATTCACAAAGATTTAACAAGACTTATTTAAGATAAAATTTGACAAAACAGCACAAATAATGGAATAATGTAAGTGGTTTAGTCAATTGGGAGGAAAGCTATAATGCATGCAGTAATTAAAACTGGCGGAAAGCAATACACCGTTAATCCAGGAGATTTAATAGATGTAGAGCTTCTATCAGGTGAGCCTGGGGAAGCTATTGAGTTTAAAGAAGTACTAATGGTTTCAAATGATAAGGGAGAAGTACAAGTTGGCTCCCCAATTGTTGAAAACGCTGTTGTTAAAGCCAAAATAGTTGGCGAGAAAAAAGCTAAGAAGATCATAGTTTTTAAATTTAAAAGAAGAAAAGACTACCGTAACAAAAACGGTCATAGACAACGTTACACTACGGTAGAAATAACAGATATCCTGAATTAGGAGGTAAACTCAATTGTCCACAAAAAAAGGCGGCGGAAGTAGTAGAAACGGAAGAGATTCTGACGGAAAAAGGCTTGGTATTAAAAAATTCGGTGGTGAAGTTGTAATTGCCGGCAATATACTTGCCAGACAACGTGGCACAAGGTTCCATCCTGGTCTTAACGTTGGCATGGGTAGAGATCATACATTATTTGCTCTTATAGACGGAACAGTCGAATTTCAAAAGTTTGCAAATAATAAGACTAAAATTAATATCCAACCCTTATCAAATTAGACTTATGCAATTTGGGTGACTTACTTGAGCCATCCAAATATTCACAACCGGCAATTCTGTAGTAGATTATTTATAATCTTAATTTATTCTGGTTTATGTAAGAATTTATCGCGTTTTACAGGCAAATTTAGACTATTCTCTTATTTTATCTTTACTAGTAGGAATTAAATTAGTATTATGAAAGCTATAAAGTTTGATTATGCCTATACTAAACCTCTTAAATTTAAATATCAAAATGGTGTATACCAAAATGGAGATAAGGAACCAACATGACTAAGCTTGGAACTCCAGCTTCCATATTGTTAGTAGTAATTTTTGTAATCCTATCAGTTTTAGTCTCAGTATTTAGTTCATATTATTTCACCTCTACAGTTTCAGAACAAAAATCACAAGAACTTATACAACTTTTTAGCGAGTCAGAGACAGGTTTTCAGGAAACAGCTGAAAATATATTGAACTCCAGAGAAGATGTATATTATGTACAACTCCTCGATTCACAAGGTGTATTACAGGAAAGCCTAGGCGATTCTACAACTACTATAGAGAACATAGAAATATTCCCCATCTCCACAGTTGAAAATACTACAATTATAGTAGGTCTAGTTGGAACTGATTTTAAGAGCTTAACAATATCCACTGCCATATGGAGTGCACTTATAGGGCTTGCTATCTCAATCGTTACTCTATTTTTACTCTCATTCCTTTCAAATGGAAAATCAGACACCATTGAAAAGCTTATAGCTGGAATGAAAAGGGTATCAAGAGGAGATTTAGCGACTAAACTAGAATCAAGTGACGCAGGAGATAACGTTACTATGATAAGAGCCTTTGAAACCTATAATCAAATGCTCGATTTACTCAAAAGAAAGCAAGAAGCTGAGCCTCCAGATGAGCCAGTTTTTCAACCAACTTTAATTGAGACAAATGAGATAGAAGAAGAAGATGATGATGAGGAAGAGGAACAAACAAGAAACAGGAGAGTAACAGTAATAGTAGCAAAAATTGCTGATTTCCAAGAACTAAGCTCAACCTTAGATTCAACTGAGTTCAATGCTTTTCTTGCTGATTACAGAAAATCCGCCTCCTCCATAATATCAAACTACGGCGGAATTATAGAAGCATTAATGAAAGATGAAATAGTTGCATTCTTCAATGCACCTGAAGAACAAACAAACCCTGAATTAAGAGCCATCTGCTCAGCAGTCGAAGTACTTCAACATTTAGCCACTATAACAAGAGAGAGAAAACTCGAAGGGAAAATAGCTATAAGCGGTAAAATAGGAATTGGATCAAAGACTCTAAATGTTTACGGTGATAACGGTGTCCCACAGGGAATAAAGGCAGTGACTGACTCAGCCAGAGGGATTTGCGATATAGCACCTATCTGGAGAGTTATCGTAAGCGAAGAGCTCTACTTGTCTGTGAGCGAGTATGTAGAAGCAAGAGAACTTACCCTTAGTGGAGATTCCTACTATTCAATTGTCGGCGTTGAAGAAGGCGTTGTTTAAGCGCTACAACCAACCTTTATAATCACACCAGGATATAAGATGTTGTCTCCAATATGGAGCTTAGGTAACCTCTAATATAACTATGAGCAAAAAAAGAATAGTAGTGGCCATGAGTGGTGGCGTTGATAGCACCACAGTAGCTGCACTACTTAAAGAAGAAGGCCATGAAGTAATTGGCATAACTATGCAGCTTTTGGATTACAAGGATGCAGAGGGAGGATGCTGCTCACTGGATCATGTTATAGACGCAAGACGCGTTGCTCAGGAGCTTGATATACCCCATTACGTAGTCAACTTTATGGATTCCTTCAAAGAACTTGTACTCAAGGATTATGTAGAGAAATATGAATCAGGCATGACACCCATACCGTGCGTGCTTTGCAATCAGTATGTAAAATTTGATCTTCTTCTAAAAAGAGCTCTTGAGCTTGGGGCGGATTATCTAGCCACAGGTCACTACGCTAAAATAGAAAATGGAAATGGATTATATTCTCTTAACAAAGCCGATGATGAAAACAAAGACCAAACCTATTTTCTCTACACTCTAAAACAAAAAGAATTAAGCAAGCTTATGTTCCCTCTAGGCTCATTAAAAAAAGATGATGTAAGGGATATGGCTCGAAATTTGAATTTGAAACTAGCCGATAAACCTGACAGCACAGGAGTTTGTTTTGCACCTTCTGACAACTACAGAGACTATCTAATTAGCCAGGATGCATTTACAGAGAAGGAAGGCGAGATTGTTAATACTGAGGGGGATATCTTAGGTAAACACAAAGGCATATATTCCTTCACCGTAGGGCAGAGAAGGGGCCTTGGCATTGCCACAGGAAAACCTATGTACGTAGTAGGTTTACAACCCAAAGAAAATAGAGTCATAGTAGGAGAAGAAGACAAAATTTACAGCCACAAACTATTTGCTGAAAATATATCTTGGGTCTCTAATGAGAGTGAAACAAAAGATAGAACATTTGAAGTAAAAGCTAAGGTAAGATCTAGACACCGCGAAGACGAGGCCTTAGTAACTATGACATCAGACACAGAAGCTGAAATAGAATTTAAAAACCCACAGCGTGCAATCGCTCCAGGCCAAGCAGTAGTATTATATAGAGACAAACAAGTCCTAGGCGGTGGATGGATCAATAGGATCTTATAATTATGAAAAGTATCTCCATAGTCACTCTAGGGTGCAAAGTAAATCAATATGATACGGCTGTAATCTTAAACCAGCTACCTAAAAGCAAGTACTGCAGAGTTCCGTTTTCGGACAAAGCAGATGTGTATGTAATAGACACATGCACAGTTACCCATAGGGCTGATGCAGAAGCCAGAAACTATATTAACCGTGCAAAGAGGGCAAACCCTGAGGGTTTGGTTGTAGTTACAGGGTGCTACGCCCAGGTATCCCCCGAAGAGTTAAAAGAGGTTAAAGGAGTCGACTATGTTATTGGTAATTCCGACAAATTCACATCTCTCCTAAAGGTTATTAGGGAGGGTGAACGACAAGAAGAGCCTAAAGTTTTTATATCAGACATATTTAAAGAAAAAAAGAAAGGCTTTGAATCCCCAGACATAGAAATATTCCCAGGCAGAACAAGAGCATTTCTTAAAGTTCAAGATGGCTGCAACTATGCATGCACATTTTGCATCATTCCTCGGGCAAGAGGACGCTCTAGAAGTCTTGAGGTTCCGGAGATATTAACCCGCATGGAAAAGCTTGCCCATTCAGGATATAAGGAAATTGTTTTAACAGGTATTCACATAGCTAGTTATGGAAGAGATATAGGAACGAATTTCTTTGAACTCCTACGCGAAATAGAGAAAGAAAAGATAGTGAACCGTGTAAGATTAACATCACTTGATCCGGCTGATACAGAGCTTGAGCTAATAGACTTCATAGCTGAGTCCAAGACTATTTGCCCACAATTCCACATAGCTCTCCAAAGTGGTGATGAAGATGTGCTTAAGAGAATGCGTAGAAGATATAATCCAGAGAAATTTTTTGAAATAACAGATCTTATAAGAAAGAAAATCCCTGATGCAGCTATTGGATCTGATATTATGGTGGGGTTTCCAGGAGAAACCGAAGAGCAGTTCTTAAATACATATAACGTTGCAAATGAATCTGCTCTTACATATTTTCACGTATTTCCATATTCAAAAAGGAAGATGACTGCAGCTGCAGTTATGGCAGACCAAATACACCCGGAGCAAATCAAAGACAGAAGTAAACGGCTTAGAGAACTTGGGAGCAAAAAGAAAACTAAATTTTTTGAACAGTTCATTGGAAGAACTTTTCCTGTATTAATAGAAAAAGGATCTAAGGGAACTACACCAAACTACATACCAGTTAGGATTGATTCTGAAAACTTTAATATAGGTGATGAAGTAATGGTCAGAATAAATGAAGTTCAAGGCGAAGAAGCAATAGGAGAAATTCAAACAGCTATCATTTAGACTTTTGACTATGCCCACCAATTTAAAATTACTTATACTCTTTTTATTTCTAATAAATTCCTCATGCTACGTAGGCTATTCATCAGGAGATGAACTCTCTGAGGCTAACTGGCTTGATTCTAAAAACACCCTAAAAGTTTGGGCACTTGCCGATATTCAACCCAAAAGTAGAGAGCATGAAGAAGCTTTTGAATTTGCCATAGAAGATATAAACAACAATGTTCCGAATATTGATCTTGCAATAGTGGCAGGGGATATAGTAAACAAAGCAAAAGAACACAAATTTGATTGGTATATTGAAACTAGGGATAACTCCTACATAAAAGAGTGGTATGAGATAATAGGAAACCATGATTTAATATCTGACAAGGGAAAGCTCTTTAGAGAAAAGTTAAGAGAAGAGGTCAATTATTCTATAGTAAAAGACAATATACTTTTTATATTTATGTCTGACTCCGAGCGTGGCAAATCAACGGTAATATCTGATGAGACCTTTGAGTGGTGGAAAGATCTAGTAGTTAATAATCAAGACAAAATTATAGTTGTTACTACCCATGCTCCGCTTGAAGACAGTGGTATTCCTTTTTCCTCTTTTGAAGACAGAAAAGTGATCAACTCAAAAAGATTCACTGAAGTTCTAAGAGACTATAACGTTGATATATGGCTTTCAGGACACCTGCATCTTCCTCATGGCATAATGAACAACATAGTTGAAAAAGATAAATTCAATGGAGCTCTGTTTGTTCATATATCCTCTATACGTCCTGAGATTATGGGTATCAAAGATTCAGAATCAAGAGTACTTACTTTCGCGTGTGGATCAGACAAAGTGCTCATCCAATCTAGAAATCATGAAAAAAGTTCTTTTGCCCCAAACCAAGACAGAATTTTTCAACTTTCTAAGAAATATGAGTGCAAATCTGAAACTTCTGCAAAATAATTTCATCCTAGTATATGTAGCATTCTCACAAACAATCTAGAGCATACTGATTTCTACAAGTATTTCGTTAAAATTCTTGTGGAGGGAATATGGAAATTGGGTTTATTAAAAAGCTCATAAATGTTATTGTATCAAATGAGAGCAAAAGCAGCGCCACAGATGAAGAGTTGGTTAGTACCTACTTACGCACTGGCGATAGTGCTGCATTTAATGAACTAATAAGCAGATACGCAGATAAAGTATATGGTTTTGCACTTAGAATAACCAGGAACACAAGTGATGCAGAGGAAGTGTTTCAAGAGGTATTTCTCATTCTAACAAAGAAACTAGATACTTTTCGTGGCGATTCTAAATTTTCTAGCTGGTTATATAGAGTCACAGCCAATAGTGCATATATGTTCATGCGATCACAAAAAAAGCATGAGAACAATCTTAGCCTCGAGGGTTACTCTCCATATGACGAAGAGGGGACTCTTATGGGCAAAATCATGTATAAAGATTGGAGCTCAAGGCCAGATCTTATTGTATTTAACAAAGAGGCAATTAAAATTATAGATGAGGCAATTAATGATTTACCTGAGTCTTATAGGACAGTTTTCCATCTAAGAGATATAGAAGGTCTTTCAAATGATGAAGTTGCAGATGTTCTTGAGATTTCAGTATCCGCTGTTAAATCAAGACTTCATAGAGCAAGACTTTTTTTACGAGATAAACTATCAGACTACTTTTATGATTGGAGAAAATAATTATGTTTATGTGTAAAGATGTCGTTGAGAATATTATGGAGTATATAGATAACGAGCTTGATCTAGAGACTCTAAAAACACTTGAGAAACATACTGGGGACTGTCCTGAATGTATGGCGTTTGTTAATACATATAAAAGAATGTTGGAAATTACAGGAAAACTAAAAGATAAACCCTTTGTAACACCAGAGATAAGAAATAGATTAAAAATACTTCTCGAATCAAAAATAAAACCTATATAATCTCACCAAGACGAGTTCCAATTATTAAATAATTTTAGCTAATCAATACAAACCATCAGATAATCAAATCACATTTATGATTTAATTTGTAGCGGGTGTCTGAGTTATGGAAGATAATCCGGGGTTAGAGCCTGGCTGGTTTTGATATATTTGATTATAAATAGCGCCGGCACGATCACTATCGCCAAGTTTCTCATAAGACATAGCCATATGGAGTTTTGCCTGGTTTTCATATGGGCTTGAAGGATCTGTTATTTTAGACAAGTAATCTATAGATTTTTGCCATTCATTTTGATTGAAGTAAGCAAGCCCCTGAGTCAAAATGGCAGAATCAATTAACATAGGCTCCCTAAGCTCTTCAGCCTCAAAACGGTTCAACAAATCAATAGACTCTGCATAATTTTGATTATCAAAATTGATTATTGCTGCATAATAAAGAGCTATATTAGAAATTTCCTGACCAGAGAATTTCTGCTCGGTTTCTATAAAACCTTGCAGTGCGCCATCTGTATCTCCAGCTTCAAACTTAGCAATTGCGCTATTAAACATGGTATTAGCTTCAAGTCCTTTTTGTTCGGAGTTTGAGTTAACAAGAAAAGCTCCAACAAGAATAACGATAACAACTCCCACAGCTATTAGAATTTTCTTTCCGTGATCTGCTGTAAAATCTATTGCCCGAGTAACTGTTTTGTTAAATTCGTCGGGCTGTTTAAGTTCTTTTTCTGTGTATTTAATTTTCGTAGACATGGGGGAAATTATAATCAGAGCTTAAAGAATTACAAGATCTTACAGACCAAATTGTCAGAATATACAAATAAGCATTATTAATATAGCGCTTGCGGATTGTAAGTGCGAAAGCTACACTTCTTTTGGGGTAAAAATAATGATCAGATTACTATCAGTTGTGTTAATTATTCTTTCCTTCTTGAGCTTCTATTTGAGCTATGCGGATACTAATACCGAAAAAGCTACAAACGCTACGGAAGCAGAAGAAAAGACACCCAATGCTGAAGAAGTTAATCCATCTAATGAAATTGTCTTAATTGAAATAAATGGAACTATTAACCCCGCAACCTTAGACTATATTAGAGCAGGACTTGAAGAAGCAGAAACAAAATCTGCCCAGGCTCTATTCATTCTTTTAGATACTCCGGGGGGTCTCCTCTCTTCAACAAAGGAAATTGTAAAACTCCTACTCAACTCACCCATACCTGTGGTTGTATATGTATCCCCAAGTGGAGCATCCGCAACATCAGCTGGTGTATTCATAACTATGGCAGCTAATGTGGCTGCGATGGCTCCAGGAACAAGCATAGGTGCAGCCCATCCGGTATCACTTAGCCCTGGAGGAAAACAGCCTGAGAAAAAGGAGCAAGACCCTACAAAAGATATTACAGATAAGAAAACAGAGGAATCCGAAGAGAGATCAGACCAAGACATTATGAGCGAGAAGATTGAGAACTATGCCTCATCATTTATTGAAAGTATTGCTGAGCATAGGGGCAGGAATGTAGAGTGGGCAATAGATGCTGTTAGGGAGAGTGATTCCATAACAGCCACAGAGGCCCTTAAGATAAATGTAATAGATTTAATATCTCCTAGCTTAAGCGACCTCCAGACTCAGATTAATGGAATGAAAGTAACAGTTCCTGCGGGTGAGCTGACTCTTAAAACACAAGGCGCTAAAATTGAAAGAGTACAAATGAGCATGAAACAAAGATTAATTGATATTCTAAGCACGCCAGATATAGCTTTTCTACTTTTATCTCTAGGCTCTCTTGGACTACTTCTTGAATTCTATAACCCTGGTCTTATTTTCCCAGGTGCTGCGGGTGTGATATGTCTAATGTTGGGGTTTGTATCTTTTCAAATTCTTCCCTTCAATTATGCGGGCGTAGTGCTATTACTTTTGGCTTTGGCTTTATTCATTACTGAAGTTTATATGTCGAGCTACGGCCTTTTAACCACAGGTGGGGTTATAAGCTTTGCATTGGGAGCACTGCTTCTTTTTGACACCCCGGATTCTGATGTCAGGGTAGGGTACGGAGTGGTATTCGCCTCAACAGCAGCAATAGCTTTATTTTTTGGTTATGTTCTCTTCTACTTAATCAAGGCTCAAAACCTAGAGCCTCAAATGGGCATGGAAAGTATAGTCGGAGAATTGGGTGTAGCCGCATCAGATATTAGCGCAACTGGAAAAGTTTATATCATGGGAGAGTATTGGGACGCTGAGAGCAATCAACCAATAGAAAGTGGCGAGAAGATAAAAGTTGTAGAATCTAAAAAAGGCTTCAAACTAAAGGTAGAAAAAATCTAAGCTATAAGTTAATAAAACGGGAGGCATCAAAATGTTTTCACCTGTAATCATATTTGTTGGAATAATTGCACTTTTTATTTTGTCAGGAATAAAGATACTAAATGAATACGAAAGGGGAGTTGTATTTAGGCTTGGAAGAATAGTAGCATTAAAAGGCCCGGGCATAAAATGGATAATACCAATGGTCGACAAAATGACCAAAATGAGCTTAAGGCTTATTACAATGGATGTGCCGCCTCAGGATGTTATTACTAGAGACAACGTCTCGGTGAAGGTAAATGCGGTCGTTTATTTTCGTGTTGTAGACCCAATTAAAGCAGTCATACAGGTAGAGAATTTTCTCTATGCAACATCTCAATTGGCTCAGACGACATTAAGAAGTGTTTTGGGACAAGTGGAGCTTGATGAACTACTTGCTGAAAGAGAGAAACTAAATATCAAGCTTCAAGATGTCTTAGATAAACAGACAGATGCGTGGGGCATAAAGGTCACATTGGTTGAACTTAAGTATGTTGATCTTCCTGAGGACATGAAACAGATTATGGCACGCCAAGCTGAGGCTGAGAGGGAGAGGCGCGCAAAAATCATTAGTGCCGAAGGTGAATTCCAGGCTGCCCAGAAACTAACAGAAGCATCCGACATATTAGGCCGTAGCCCTATGTCACTTCAATTGAGATTTCTACAAACATTAACGGAAATGTCTAGCAACCAAAGCTCAACAATAGTCTTCCCGCTCCCACTAGATCTCTTAAGACCGTTTTATGAAAAGGCGCTTCCAAAGCTGATTAAAAGCGTAACAGAAGACGAAGACACCTCGGGTGATAAAAGTGAATAAAGATCTCTAAAAGCTAAGGAGAATTAAATTGCCAAGACTATTGTTAATTTCGATTTTAAATATAGCCATTGTATTGACTCTTGCTGCTTGCAAATCAGAAAATGAGAAACCCATGGCATCTCAAGAGACTGCGCAATCTAGCGAGTCCACTTCTAATTCTGATCCTGTTGACGGCGACTGGCTTATTTATCACCTAAGTGCAGAACCTGCAACACTAAATCCTATTACAGCTACAGATGCTTATGAAGGCACAGTAAATAACGGGAAGATTTATGAGACACTAATTGAGAGAAACAACGAGACCCTTGAGCTTGAACCACTTTTAGCTGAATCATGGGAAGTATCAGAAGACAAACTGAAATACACTTTTAAAATCAGAGAGGGGATTAAATGGCACGATGGAACTCCATTTACCTCCGAAGATGTAGTCTTTTCCTATAAATCCATTATGAATCCAAAGGTAGACAGCCCTCAGCTAAGAGCTTACTTTCAAGAAATAAGGGACGTCAAAGCTATTGATGATCTCACTGTTGAATTCACTTATGCAAGACCTTATTTTTTAGCTCTTGAGTTCTGTGGAGGAATGCCGATTGTCCCAAAACACATTTTCGACAAGGGAGACTTTAACACTAACCCTGCGGGTAGAAGTCCTATTGGCACCGGGCCCTACAAATTCGATAGATGGACAACTGGAAGAGATATTGTCATCGAAAAAAATCCTGACTACTGGGGTGAGAAACCAAATCTTAATAAAATTGTCTTTAAGATCATCACTGACAACACCGTAGCTTTTCAGATTTTAAAACGCGAAGAACTTGATGTCTCAGCACTTACTCCAATTCAGTGGGAGAGGCAAACTGAGACTGCTTCATTTCAAGAGAATTATGACAAATTAAGCTACTTCACCCCTAATTACAGCTATATTGGATGGAATTCTAAGAGACCTTTCTTCGCAGATAAAACAGTAAGAACGGCTCTGACTCATCTTGTCGATAGAGAGTTAATACTTAACAAAATCCTCTACGATTTAGGAGCCATTGTAACGAACCCATTTTATATCAACAGCCCAGAGTATGATAAATCAATTGAACCTTACCCATATGATCCTAAAAAAGCTGAAGAACTACTAAAAGAAGCCGGATGGGTAGATAGCGACGGAGATGGGATTAGAGATAAAGATGGGGTTAAGTTTGCATTTGAATTCTTGATTCCAGGAGGATCGGAAACAGGAGAGAAGATTGCAACAATCTTAAAAGAAGAGCTTGATAAAATGGGCATTCAAATGGATATACGAAAAACAGAATGGGCAGTTTTCACCTCCCGTCTAATGGATAGGAATTTTGACGCTGTAACTCTCGCCTGGTCTATGGGCATAGAGTCCGACCCATATCAGATATGGAGCTCAACCCAAGCTGAGAGCGGATCAAATTTTGTTGGGTTTGAAAATGAAGAGGCTGATAAACTAATAGTGGAAGCGAGAACTGAATTTGACCGCGAGAAGAGAGAACAACTCTATAAAAGATTTGCAGAAATAGTTCATGAAGAACAGCCGTACACTTTTCTTTTCTGTAGAAAATCCACTGTTGCAGTAAATAAAAGGTTTGAAAATGTAACAGTCTATCCTGTAGGAATTGACCCTGTTGAGTGGCATGTGCCTCTGCCTCTTCAATTGTACAGTGAATAGCGCAATATATGCTTTCAAGTTAGGTTTATTTCTATAATACATTTTAATAAACGCAACTATTTAGGTATAAACTTAGTCTTATTATACAAATTATACCGCTTGAATGTTTCTAACCTATGAGAGACTATATATTTAAAAGGCTCCTTCTACTTATACCAACCCTGTTTGGAATAACCCTTATTACGTTCTTCATTATTCAGCTTGCCCCAGGAAACCCGGTAGAAAGAAAACTACAGCTAGACCAAGGTATTCAGGCTGAGGCTATAACGCAGCAGATTGTTGAAGAAACCAAGAAACTCTACGGTCTAGATAAACCTATATACGAGAGATATTGGATATGGGTAAAACAGATAGCAACACTTGACTTCGGCAGATCTTATAAAGACCACAGACCTGTAATAAACAAAATAGCAGAGAGAATTCCAATTACTCTTACGCTAAATATTATCTCGATCATACTCATATATTTAATCGCAATTCCAATAGGTGTGTATTCTGCAGTCTCGCATGGCAGATTCTCAGAGCGAGTAAGCACTTTTTTTCTATTTATTTTATATTCCATACCTAGTTTTTGGATGGCCATGATTTTAATCTTTTTCCTAGGAGGTGGAGATTACTGGGATGTTTTCCCGGTATACGGAATTCTCTCACCTGGGGCAGAGAACTATCCATTTTATAAGAAAGCACTTAACTTCCTATGGCATATTGCGCTTCCGGTTTTCTGTCTTACTTACGGCAGTCTAGCCTATCTATCAAGATTCCAAAAAGGAAGCCTTCTTGAGGTGCTAAGAGAAGATTTTGTAAGAACAGCTACAGCTAAAGGGCTCCCTAGACATAAAGTCCTGCTCAAACATGCACTCAGAAATGCGCTTATTCCAATAATAACAATTCTAGCCGGCATACTACCTGCAATGATTGGAGGAAGTGTGATCATTGAGAGCATATTCTCAATTCCCGGCATTGGACAGCTGGGCTTTGAATCTGTCCTTTCACGCGATTATCCAGTGATTATGGCAATTGCTACCATTTCTGCAGTTCTCACATTGATTGGAATATTGATCGCTGACTTGGTTTACGTATTAGTAGATCCCAGAATTAGTTTCGAGGCTAAAAAATGAGCGAAACAAAGAGTGTTGGATACTGGGGTAGTGTTTGGCAGAAATTAAAAAAAGACAAGCTGGCAATGACTGCTCTAACAATAGTCATATTGCTTTTTGGAATTGCAATATTTCAGGATTTCTTAGCTGGCAATAAACCAATAATTTTAAAATATCAAAATGAGTATTACTTCCCAGTCCTCTTTAGATATAACGAATTCTTTGGAACTGATTTTAAACAGCTTGATAAGAAATTAACAGCAGGAGATTTCGCGGTTTTCCCTCCTGTAAGATATAGCCCTACAGAAAACGACCTGCTTTCTGTATTAACTCCTCCTTCAAAAGAACATCTATTTGGCACAGACGATAGAGGTCGAGACGTACTTAGCCGCATGATCCATGGGGCTAGAATTTCGCTCTCTATAGGATTTGTAGCAGTAGGTATAGCAGCAGTGATAGGAATATTATTGGGAGCTATAGCTGGATACTACGGGGGCACCATCGATTTTATAGTGTCCAGGCTCTTTGAAGTTATGATGACGTTCCCCGTTTTCTTTTTAATCCTGACAATTCTGGCTTTCCGAGATCCAAGCATATATAACATTATGATAGTAATAGGAGCCACTAGCTGGACAGGAATTGCACGTCTAATAAGAGGGCAGTTCTTGCAGCTAAGAAAATTTGATTATGTAGATGCGGCAGTTGCACTTGGTGGCAACGACTGGCGAGTGATGATGAAACATATGCTACCAAACTCACTTGCTCCAGTGTTAGTAGATATTTCTTTCGGAATAGCAGGGGCAATACTGGTGGAATCAGGGCTTAGCTTTTTAGGTTTTGGCGTGCCTCCACCCGAGCCAAGCTGGGGAGATATTCTCTCTCAATCTCAGCGTTACGTGGATTTTGCTTGGTGGCTTGTCCTATTTCCCGGTGCGGCTATATTTGTAACTGTAACTTCATTTAATCTTTTGGGAGAAGGATTTAGAAACGCTATTGACCCCAAATTTTTAGGAAGCGAATAATAAAATATGAACAATGCACTAGAAATAAAGGACTTAAGAATCTCTTTTGCCTCAGATGGGAAAAGAGTAGAGGTTGTAGGAGGAGTATCTATAAATGTTCCTAAAGGGAAAATTATAGGCGTTGTAGGAGAAAGCGGATGCGGTAAGACAGTAACTGCTCTCTCAGCTATGAGACTAATACCAGAGCCCCCCGGGAGTATTGATACTGGGGAAATAATCTTCGATGGTGCAAATATTCTAAATTATTCAGACCGCGATATGCGCTCAATTAGAGGCAACAGAATATCTATGATATTCCAGGAACCCATTAGTTCACTCAATCCGGTTTTTACAGTAGGTGATCAAATAGGGGAGGCCCTTAGAACACACCTGAATCTATCAAGGACTGAGGAGAAGGAAAGAGTCATTGAACTACTAAAACTAGTAGGAATCCCAGCCCCTGAGAGAAGAATAAAGAACTATCCACATGAACTAAGCGGTGGGATGTCTCAAAGAGTAATGATAGCCATGGCACTTGCTTGTAATCCAGAAGTGCTAATAGCTGATGAACCCACGACTGCTTTGGATGTGACAATTCAAGCCGGGATTCTGGAACTTATTGATGATATAAGAGTAAGGCTTGGAATGGCTGTGCTTTTAATCACACATGATCTAGGAATTATCGCAGAAGTAGCAGACGAAGTATACGTAATGTATGCAGGAAAAGTTGTCGAACATGGCCATACAGCAGATATTTTTAGAGAACCTCATCATCCCTACACCGTTGGGCTCTTGCACTCAGTACCCGATCTACACGAAAACAAAGAGATGCTAAATCCGATACCAGGAGTGGTTCCAAGTCCAGACAACTTCCCTGAGGGATGCAGGTTTCAAGATAGATGCCCTCTGGTTATAGAGAAATGTAGAACTGATGAGCCACCACTAAAAGAATTCGTAAATAAACACTATGCTGCTTGTTGGAGAGCCGACGAGGTAAAAGTAGAGAGCTGATATGGCAAAAATGAAAGAACTACTAAAAATTCAGAACCTAAAGAAATACTTCCCCATTAAGTCAGGGATACTCTCTAGAGTTACGAACTATGTAAAGGCCGTAGACGGAATAGACCTTTCAATTCCAGCGGGACAGACAATAGGGCTTGTTGGAGAGAGTGGATGTGGCAAAACAACTCTAGGGAAAACTATTCTTAAACTACTTGAGCCTACTGATGGGGCAATCCTATTTGAGAATAATGATTTAACCCACTTGTCCCCATCTGCTATGAGACCTTACCGAAGAGAAATGCAGATAGTCTTCCAAGACCCCTATGGCTCACTAAACCCCAGAATGAAAGTTGAGGGCATAGTATCTGAAGGTCTTGCGATCCACAACGTATCCTCAGGCCAAGAAAGAAGAGATTTAATTCGTGAACTCATGATCACAGTAGGGCTAAGAGAAGATGCTCTTTCCCGTTATCCCCATGAATTCAGCGGGGGACAGCGGCAGAGGATAGCAATAGCCAGAGCTCTTGCTCTAAAGCCAAAGTTTATAGTATGCGACGAGCCCATATCAGCCCTTGATGTATCAGTCCAGGCTCAGATTATAAACCTGTTTATCGAACTTCAGGAAAAATTTAGACTTACTTATCTATTTATATCTCATGATCTTAGGGTTGTTAGGCATATCAGTGATAAAGTAGCCGTAATGTATTTAGGAAAGATAGTTGAAATATCTCCAAGTAAAGAGCTATACAAAAATCCGCTCCATCCCTATACTCAAATATTGATTTCTTCAGTACCTATTGCAGATCCAAGTAAGAAAAGAAAAACTGCAGCCCTAATTGGGGATGTGCCAAGCCCTATTAATCCACCTTCAGGATGTAGTTTTCACCCCAGATGCCCAATAGCGGTAGAGAAATGCAAGACGGTTGAACCTGAACTTCGTAGTATAGAAGGAGAGCATTTTGTCTCTTGTCATTTAGTTTGAATGTAAAACCATACTTGCAAATGAGTAATCTTGTATTATTATTAAAACCCAATATTTTTTGGCAGTCAGATGATATCAACAGACGCAACAATACTTCGTGTTTCAGATCTTACAGAAATCGGAGTACACATTGAAAGATTAGAGGAGCCTGAGTGGCTAGTAAATCTTCCTGAGCTTTGGTCTGAAGGTGATGTATATAAACCTCTATCAAAGATCAGAATTGATTTACAGGCAAGTAGAGTTTTAAAAGAAGTGACAGTTATAGGAAATGTCAGCCTTTCGATTCAGTCTCCATGTTCAAGATGCGTAGAAGCAGTTAAAATAGAGCTCAATCCTTTGATAAGCCTGGTACTATCTCCAAGAGGCAGGGTCAAAGATGAAGAAGATGACCTTGAGCACGAGACTTATCGGGATGATGAAATAGACTTAAGCAACTACTTAAGAGAACAGGTGGCGATAGCAATGCCAGTTAAAGTAGTTTGTGGTGAGGATTGCAAAGGTTTATGTACAAATTGTGGAACTAATTTAAACAAAGAAGATTGTACATGCGATAACGAGCGAGTTGATCCTAGATTTGCAATTCTAAAAGATCTAAAAATATGAAAATAATAGAAAGGGAGATTTAAACAATGGCACTTCCCAAAAGAAAACATTCCAGGTCTAGAACTAGGAAGAGAAGAACCCATTACAAATTAGCAAAACCAGGCATGTCTACATGTCAGAATTGCGGAGAGCACAAGCCCCCGCATAGAGCATGCCCAATTTGTGGCTTCTACAAAGGAAGGACCTTTATTAAGGAAGAGGGTCAAGAAATAGAGTCATAATATATTTCAATTTTGTTCAAGGATAAGATTATATGATTGCTTTTGTATTTCCTGGCCAGGGTTCCCAGTATGTGGGAATGGGAAAAGAGCTTTATGACGAGTTTGATATTGCAAAAAAAACTTTTCAGGAAGCTAGTGATGTGTTAGGATTCGATTTATCTAAACTGTGTTTTGAAGGAGAGCAGAGCGAGTTATCTTTAACCGCAAATGCTCAACCTGCTTTGTTGACTACTAGCATTGCATGCTTAAGAGTCTTAGAGAGCGAAACTTCATTGAAACCTAATTATGTAGCAGGTCACAGCCTAGGTGAGTACACGGCGCTGGTTGCAAACGGAGCAATTGAATTAAGCGATGCAGTACATACTGTAAGGAAACGTGGTGAATTCATGCAGCAAGCAGTCCCTGTAGGCATAGGAGCCATGGCAGCAGTATTAGGACTCGAAAAAGAGAAAGTAGAGGAAATCTGCAATCAAGTCTCCCAAAATGGGATGGTTGCTAGTCCTGCAAACCTTAACGCTCCGGGACAAACAGTTATATCAGGGAATAAAGAAGCAATAGAAGAGGCCTCCGAGATAGCAAAATCCCAAGGAGCAAAACGCGTAGTCCCACTCGATGTGAGCGCACCATTTCACTGTGCCCTAATGAAACCTGCTGCAGACAGCTTGTCTGGAGTGTTAAATGAAATTTCTGTTTCCAAAATGAGTGCACCGCTAGTTGCAAATTGCACAGCATCAGTTACTAATGATCCTAGTAAAATTAAAGAACTATTGATAAGTCAGGTCACAAGCCCCGTAAGGTGGTTTGAATCAGTTGAAGTACTACAAAACGAAGGATGCGATAAATTTATAGAGATAGGGCCTAAGAATGTATTATCAGGTTTAATAAAGAGAACGCTATCAGATGTGACAGTTAGTAATTTTGAGAAGATATCTCAACTGGAGTCAATGAAAAATGTATAATCTCGATGGAAAAATTGCATTAGTAACAGGTGGATCTAGAGGTATCGGGAAAGCCATTGCAAAGAGGCTTGCATCTGAGGGTGCCACAATTGTAATCAACTATATGCGGAATGAAGAAGCCGCAAATGAGACAAAAAAAGAAATTGAAGATGCTGGTGGTCAAGCTACACTGTCAAAATTTGATGTATCTGATTTTGATGCTGTGCATGAATCAGTTGATAAAATCATTGAAAATCACCAAGGACTTCATATACTGATTAATAATGCTGGAATCACCAAAGATACGTTACTGATGAGAATGAAAGAAGAAGATTGGGACAATGTAATGTCAATAAACTTAAAAGGAATTTTTAACTGCACAAAGGCTGTAACACGAAATATGTTAAAACAACGTGGGGGTCGTATCGTTAACCTTACATCAGTGGTGGGAGAGATGGGAAATGCCGGTCAGTCTAACTATGCTGCATCCAAAGCAGGAATAATTGGATTTACTAAGGCATGCGCCAGAGAAATGGCTCCACGAGGTATCACTGTCAACGCTGTCAGCCCAGGATTCATTCAGACAGATATTACAGATCAACTGACCGAAGAATTAAAAAAAGATTATATATCTAGAATACCAATGGATAGATTTGGTACCACTAAAGATATTGCAGGAGCCGTAGCTTTTCTGACTTCTGATGATGCCTCATACATTACAGGTGAGGTATTTAGAGTCAACGGTGGAATTTATACATAAAAATTAAAGGAGGTATTTATCATGGCACAGGAACAAGAAATTCTTGCCAAAGTTAAGGAGATGGTTGCAAGCCAACTTGGAAAATCAGAAGACGAGGTTACTCCAGAATCTTCATTCATTGAAGACCTAGGAGCTGACTCATTAGACCTTGTAGAGCTTATTATGTCTATGGAAGATGAGTTTGGTCTAGAAATCTCTGATGAAGATGCAGAGTCCATCATCACAGTTCAAGATGCTATCAACTTTATAGCGGAGCGCAAAAAATAATGAGTAGAAGGATAGCCGTAACCGGGATTGGTCTTGTTACCCCTCTAGGTATTGGGAACCAAGTGACTTGGGATGCAATCTGTAATGGCAAATCAGGAATTAGTACTATTGAAAGGTTTGACATCACTGATCATAAAACAAAGATTGGTGGTGAGGTTACTGATTTTAAGCCTGAAGAGTTTATGAATCCCAAAGAGGCACGAAGAACCGATAGATTTATTCAATACGCCATGGCTAGTACCAAACTTGCCCTCGAAGATGCTGAGTTAGAAATAACAGACGAGCTATCTCCTAGGGCTGGAACATTAATTGGTACGGGTATTGGTGGTATGGATACGTTTAGAGATACCGTACTTGTACTTGAAGAGAAAGGACCCGGACGTCTTTCGCCTTTTTTCATACCCAACATTATCACCAATCTAGCAGCAGGGCAGGTGTCAATTGCTTTTAATGCAAGAGGACCAAACTGTTCAACAACAACAGCATGTGCTGCAAGCGCGCACTCTATAGGTTATGCAACTATGGCAATAAAAAGGGGAGAGGCTGATGTGATGATAGCCGGGGGAACAGAAGCCCCGATAAATCCCCTAAGCTTAGGCGGCTTTAATGCAATGCGTGCGCTTTCTACTAACAATGATGACCCGCAAGGTGCTTCTAGGCCTTTTGATAAAGACAGAGACGGTTTTATAATAGCCGAAGGCTCGGGAATGCTTATCTTAGAAGAAATGGAGTTTGCTAAGAAAAGAGGAGCTAGAATATATGCTGAACTGATCGGGTTTGGTATGAGCGGCGACGCGAGTCATATTACGGCACCATCCTTAGACGGTCCAGTCAGATGCATGCAAGATGCAATAAATGAAGCTAAAATCAATCCTGAAGAAATTGATTATATAAACGCACATGGAACCTCAACTCAACTAAACGATGCAAATGAAACTAAGGCTATAAAAGAAATCCTCGGAGATAAAGCATATAAAACTCCTGTAAGCTCAACTAAATCAATGACTGGTCATCTTCTTGGTGCTGCAGGTGGTCTGGAAGCTGCAATTAGTGTTTTAGCAATTGAACAAGGAATATTGCCCCCAACAATTAACTACAATACGCCTGATCCAGACTGTGACTTGGATTATGTACCTAATGAAGCTAGAGACGCAAATATAACAACAGTGCTTAGTAATTCTTTTGGATTTGGTGGAACAAACGGTACATTAATCTTTAGAAAAGTGAGCTAAGTTTGTTTTTTTGCTAACCGCTCTAACTATTTACTCTAATACAAGCTATCAGCTTCTAAACTAAGTAAACACTATATTCTTGATTTGTGCTGATTTAACTGTAGAATAACCTGGATTCTAGGTTCCTTCCATTTCATCTGGAAATAATATTTAAGGAGATTTTTATGAGTCAAATTAACAACAAATTGAATGCACTTTCTACGCTTAATACATCCTCAGGTGATGTGAAATACTATTCTTTAAAAACTATTGAAGAGAACTTTGGTGGCGATCTTTCTAAACTACCTGTATCAATCAGGATATTGTTAGAAAATGTAGTAAGGAACTACGATGGCACAGTTGTAAATGACATCCATGTAAAGGCTCTTGCTAACTGGAGCCCTGAAGACAACAAAAATCAGGAAATTCCGTATAACCCGGCAAGAGTTATTCTTCAAGACTTCACTGGTGTGCCGTGTGTTGTTGATCTGGCCGCAATGAGATCTGTTGTTAATAGACTAGGCGGTAATCCGGATCAGATTAACCCTAGAGTTCCTGTAGACCTTGTTATTGATCACTCAGTACAAGTCGATTATTTTGGAAATGACAAAGCATTTACTATGAATGTTGAGCGTGAATATGAAAGAAACGGCGAAAGATATGCATTTCTACGTTGGGCACAGAAAGCTTTTAATAATTTCAGAGTTGTTCCTCCCGGAACAGGAATCGTTCATCAGGTAAATCTCGAGTGCCTGGCAAGTGTTATTGCATCACGTGAGACAGAAGGTGAGAAAGTAGCATTCCCAGACACGCTGGTAGGAACTGACTCTCACACAACTATGATAAACGGACTTAGCGTTTTAGGTTGGGGTGTAGGCGGTATTGAGGCTGAGGCATGTATGTTAGGCCAGCCCTTATATATGTTGGTTCCAGATGTGATTGGTTTTAAATTGCATGGAGAACTAGCACAAGGAGTAACAGCAACCGACCTTGTACTCACAGTAACCGAAATGCTAAGGAAAAAGGGTGTAGTAGGTAAATTTGTAGAGTTCTTTGGACCAGGTCTAAGCAAGCTAGCACTTTCAGATAAAGCAACCATAGCCAATATGGCCCCTGAATACGGTGCCACAATGGGATTTTTTCCAGTAGACAATGAAACACTAAACTATCTAAGAGTAACTGGCAGAGAAGATGTAGTGGAATTAGTGGAATCATACACAAAGGAGCAAGGGATATTTAGAACTGATGATACTCCAGATCCTGTATATACAGATACACTTGAGCTTGATATATCCACAGTCGAGCCATCCATGGCTGGACCTAGCCGTCCGCAAGACAGAGTTTCATTAAAAGATCTAAAGGATTCATTTGAAAATTCACTAAAAGAGAAAACAGGTAACGGGGTCAATCTCGACAAACGTGTTAATGTTCAATTAAACGGTGCTTCATCTGAGATGGGCAACGGATCAGTAGCAATTGCTGCTATAACAAGTTGTACAAACACTTCAAACCCATCAGTGATGGTAGCATCAGGACTTGTAGCCAAAAAAGCTGTTGAGAAAGGTCTTACGGTCGATCCTACCGTAAAAACTAGTCTAGCCCCAGGGTCTAGAGTAGTTACAGACTATTTAGACGCAGCAGGCCTTACAACTTATCTAGACAAACTAGGATTTGACCTAGTTGGATATGGATGTACCACATGTATAGGAAACAGTGGACCTCTCGCAGCCCCTATAGAAGAAAGCATTAAAGAGAATGATTTGACTGTATCTGCTGTGTTAAGTGGAAACAGAAACTTTGAGGGCCGTGTTCATCCATTTGTAAAATTCTCTTATTTGGCCTCGCCCCCTCTAGTAGTAGCATTTGCACTAGCAGGAACGGTGGATATCGATATATACAATGAGCCGATTGGTACTGGAACAGACGGTGAGCAGGTATTCCTAAAAGACATTTGGCCAACACAGGATGAAGTTAAAGAAACTGTTCAAAGAGTTTTAAATCCTGAGATATTTAAATCTCAATACTCACAGGTATTTGAAGGAGATGAAACATGGAAATCTCTTGATACACCTGAGGGCAGTTTATATGAGTGGACCGACGACTCAACCTATATTAGAGAGCCAAACTTCTTTGATGATTTCTCTCTTGAGTTGCCGGAAACAGGCGATATTAAGGGAGCACACACTCTTGCACTACTTGGTCATTCAATCACAACAGACCACATCTCGCCAGCTGGGGCTATACCAAAAGATGGTCCTGCTGGTAAATACTTGATATCACAAGGTGTCGAACACAGACAATTCAACAGCTTTGGATCCAGAAGAGGAAACCATGAAGTTATGGTAAGAGGATCTTTTGCAAACATCCGTATTAAAAACCTCATGGTAGAAGGCTCAGAGGGTGGTGTTACAAAACACGTTCCAACTGATGAAGAACTAGCAATTTATGACGCTTCAATTAGATATCAAGAAGAGGGAGTTCCACTAGTTGTAATAGGTGGAAAAGAATATGGAACCGGAAGCTCAAGGGATTGGGCAGCAAAGGGGACACTCCTATTAGGTGTAAGTGCCGTTATTGCCGAGAGCTTTGAGAGAATTCACAGAAGCAATCTTGTTGGAATGGGAGTTCTTCCACTTCAGTTCAAAGAAGGTGACAACGCTCAATCATTAGGACTAACTGGGTATGAAAAATTTGATGTAGAAGGAATAGAAGAAGGACTTGCTCCAGGAAAAGACATTTTAGTTAGAGTAATGCCTCCTGGGGGCCAAGACTTTACATTTAATGCAATTTGCCGCCTCGATAGCCCAGTAGAAGTAGATTATTACAAAAATGGTGGCATCCTTCAGACTGTGCTCAGACAAATGATGCAGGGTTAATAGCTGATAATTAAGTCTGATTTGCTGTAATTATTTGAAATTTGATTTATTTTGTTTATATTTTCACACCAAAAATTAGAGAAAAATATAGAGGAGTTTAAATAATGTCATCCGAAAAGCCCTTAGAGGGCAGCAAGATCCAGATTGATAAAGTAAACGACTGCCTTATCGTACCAAATGATCCTATAATTCCATTCATTGAAGGTGACGGTATTGGACCAGATATTTGGCATGCTTCCCAGATTGTATTCGATGCTGCAGTTAATCACGCTTATAAAAGCGAGAGAAAGATTGTATGGCACGAAGTTCTTACTGGCGAGAAAGCCTTTGAGGCAACAGGTGAATGGCTACCTGACAAAACTATTGAAGATCTGAAAGAATATACAGTTTCAATAAAAGGTCCTCTTACAACCCCAATTGGTGGAGGAATCCGAAGTTTAAACGTTGCACTCAGACAGATATTGGACCTATACGCTTGTGTTAGACCCGTAAAATACATAAAAGGCACACCTTCTCCTGTGAAGAGGCCTGAAGATATGGATATGATAATTTTCAGAGAGAACACAGAAGATGTTTACTCTGGTATAGAATGGCAGAGTGGAACAAAAGAAGCCTATGAAATTAGAAGCTACTTAGTAGAAAAATACGGTGTATTTATAAGAGAACATTCCGGAATCGGCATAAAACCTATAAGCCCATTAGGTACAAAAAGGCTTGTTAAAAAAGCCATTAAACATGCAATACATAAAGGGCTAGAAAGTGTAACCCTGGTACACAAAGGGAATATCATGAAATACACAGAAGGCGCCTTCAGAGACTGGGGCTACGACCTTGGAAAGGAAGAGTTTGCCAACGATACAATTACAGAGGACCAACTTTGGGACGACTTTGATGGTAAAGCACCAGACGGAAAAGTCATAATAAAAGACCGAATTGCTGACAATATGCTTCAGCAGATACTAACAAGAACCAAGGACTATCAGGTAATTGCAACCCCAAACCTAAACGGTGACTATTTGTCAGACGCATGTGCAGCGCAGGTTGGAGGCCTTGGAATGGCTCCTGGTGGAAACATTGGAGACTATATGGCTCTCTTTGAAGCAACGCACGGAACAGCACCAAAGTATGCAGGACAGGATAAAGTTAATCCTAGCTCTGTGATTCTTTCTGGCGTAATGATGTTTGAGTATCTAGGCTGGGATGAAGCGGGTGACATAATATTAAAAGCAATGGAAAAAACCATTTTAGATAAAACAGTTACATATGATCTAGAACGTCAATTAGATGGTGCTAAGCTTCTTAAATGCTCAGAGTTCGGAGAAGCGATAGCAGCAAATATGGATAAAGTATAAAAACAAATTTGAAATTGAGGTTTTAAACCCTCTTTACTTAAACAAAGAAAAACTAAAGGAGCAGTCAAATGGCTAGACCAAAAATTTCAGTAATTGGCGCCGGAAATGTAGGCGCATCAACAGCATTAATGCTATCTCAAATGGAACTAGGAGACATCGTCCTAGTTGATATCGTAGAAGGCATGCCTCAGGGTAAAGCGCTTGATATGATGGAGATGAACCCTGTTTACGGATACGACTCAAACATAACAGGAACCAATGGCTATGAAGAAACAGCAGGGTCAGATATCGTAGTTATTACTTCTGGTATTCCTCGCAAACCAGGAATGAGTAGAGATGACCTTATTTCAACAAACACAAACGTAGTAAAACAGGTTACAGAAAACGTAGCAAAGCATTCACCAAACGCAATTTTAATACTAGTTACAAACCCACTTGATGCAATGGTTTACGTTGCACACAAAGTAAGCGGTTTCCCAAGAGAGAGAGTAATGGGAATGGCAGGGGTATTAGACTCAGCAAGATTCAGAGCATTTATTGGAATGGAACTTGGAGTGTCAGTTGAAAACATCAACGCGTTTGTACTTGGCGGACACGGAGACGACATGGTCCCACTTGGTAGATTCACTACAGTTGCCGGTGTTCCAGTAACAGAACTAATTCCAGCAGCAAGACTTGAAGAAATTATTCAGAGAACCAGAGGCGGCGGCGGGGAGATTGTAAAATTACTTAAAACAGGAAGTGCTTTCTATGCACCAGCAATGTCAGCAGTTGAAATGGTAGAGGCAATCCTTAAAGACAAGAAGAAGATTCTTCCATGCTGCGTACGCGCAGAAGGAGAATACGGGGTTGAAGATACTTTTGTTGGATTACCTGTTAAATTAGGAAGAACTGGGATCGAGGAAGTTTTCCAGATTGACCTAAGTGATTCAGAAAGAAAAGAACTTCACGAATCTGCTAGCCACGTAAAAGAGCTATGCGAACACATTGAAGGACTTGGCATAATATAGCCCTTAATTATATTATGCTCAGCCACAAACTATATTAATAAGTTGTACGGAGGATTTGATATGGCAAACGGTTCTGCACAAAACTCAATTACACTAAGGAATGATACTTGGTGGGTTCTACCGCTTATAACTGCGATAGTACTTGCCACATTTGGTGCATATTCAACATGGAGAGCTTTTTCTAATGTTGATTTCTTAGTTCAGCCTTATCTGTCACCTTTTTATTCACCCTATATTCTAGCCTCATGGTGGCCATTTTCTCCTGCACTGTTGATCCTATGGGCCCCACTTGGGTTTAGGGCAACATGTTATTATTACAGAAAAGCTTATTACAGATCATTCTTTTTAGCTCCTGCGGCATGTGCCGTACAACCAATGGCTAAAGAGGGTAATTATGATGGAGAAACAAAGTTTCCATTCATTATTCAAAATATTCATCGCTACTTTTTCTATGCAGCAGGAGTAGTTCTCTTTTTCTTATGGGTAGATGCATTCCACGCTCTATGGTTTGAAGATGGGTTCGGCATTGGAGTCGGTACTATAGTGCTCTTTGTAAATGTATTTTTACTGAGCATGTATTCAATGTCCTGTCATTCCTTTAGACATTTAATAGGTGGAAGATTAGATGTATTTTCAAAATGCCCAACTCGTTTTAGGCTATGGGAAAAAGTTAGCGGCTGGAACGAAAATCATGCCTTATGGGCATGGCTAAGCTTATTCAGTGTTGCACTAGCTGATCTGTACATATTCTTATTAGCAAAAGGTGTTATTACAGACTTGAGGATAATATAATGGAAAAATTTGAAACACATGTACATGACGTAATTGTTATTGGAGCAGGGGGAGCCGGTCTAAGAGCAGCGATTGAGGCTTCTGCACAAGGAGCATCAGTTGGACTCGTGTGTAAATCCCTTCTGGGGAAAGCCCATACCGTGATGGCTGAAGGCGGGGTAGCAGCTGCACTAGGAAACGTAGATTCCAAAGATGGCTGGAAAACTCATTTTCATGACACCATGCATGGCGGCAAATTGCTCAACAACTGGCGTATGGCGCAATTGCACGCTCAAGAAGCACCAGAGCGCGTAAGGGAGCTCGAGCACTGGGGAGCTCTATTTGACCGCACTAAAGAAGGAAATATAAACCAAAGAGCTTTCGGTGGACATACGTGGAAAAGACTTGCCCACGTTGGCGACCGTACAGGTCTTGAGATGATTAGAACACTCCAGGATAGAGGTATTCATACTGGGGTTGATGTATATATGGAATGCACTATTACACATTTAATAAAAGACGGTGACCGCATCTCTGGAGCATTTGGATACTGGAGAGAGAGTGGTAGATTCGTCTTGTTCCAAGCTAAGGCTATTATCTTAGCCACGGGCGGTATTGGCAAGGCTTATAAAGTTACTTCAAACTCCTGGGAGTACACAGGTGATGGCCACGCTCTTGCATATGAAGCTGGTGCTGATCTAATAGACATGGAATTTGTACAGTTCCACCCTACAGGAATGGTTTGGCCTCCAAGTGTAAAAGGTATTCTCGTCACAGAAGCTGTACGAGGAGAGGGCGGAATACTCACAAATAGAGAAGGCGAGAGATTTATGGAAAAATACGACCCCGAGAGAATGGAGCTTTCCACAAGAGATGTTGTGGCAAGATCTATTTACACCGAGGTTCAAGAAGGACGCGGATCACCCCACGGTGGAGCGTTCCTAGACATATCTCACAGAGGAGCAGAGTACGTTAAGAAAAAGCTCCCAAGCATGTACCATCAGTTTAAGGAATTTGCAGAAATAGACATAACAAAAGAACCTATGGAAGTTTTCCCTACCACTCACTATGTAATGGGTGGAGTAAGGGTTGATCCTGAGACAGAACAAACCACAGTAAACGGCTTGTTCGCTTGCGGTGAAGTAGCAGGTGGTATGCATGGTGCCAACAGACTTGGTGGAAACTCCCTATCTGACTTATTAGTGTTCGGAAAGAGAGCCGGTGCTGGAGCCGCAGAATACGCAAACAAAATTAAAGATAATCAACTTAAAGTTAACGATGGGGACATTAACAATGCTGTAAAAGAAATGTTAACCCCATTTGAGAATTCTGAAGGTGAAAACCCTTACACAGTTCATCAAGGGCTTCAGGATGCAATGGGTGATTTTGTAGGAGTATTTAGGACAAAAGATAAACTTCACGAAGGAATAGAAGAAATTAACGTTCTTAAAGAAAGAGCGTCCCAGCTCAAGATAGAAGGATCTAGGATGTTTAACCCAGGCTGGCACCTCTGTAAGGACCTTAAATCTATGCTTATAATTTCAGAAGCTATTGCAAGATGCGCACACCAGCGTGAAGAGAGTAGAGGAGCTCACAGCCGTGTTGATTTCCCCAAATACAATGATGAAGTTTGGGGCACAGTTAACTCTGTAATTTCCAAGGATAGCAGTGGTGATATGAATCTTGGAACATCTCCTCTCCCTCAAATGCCAGAGGAACTAAAGAAGATCGTAGAGGGAGGATATAAATAATGTCTGTTGCTAAACTCAGAATATACCGCGGTGATGCAGAAGGTGGTCAGGAAGTTGAATACGAAGTTCCTGTTGATGAAGGCATGGTTGTATTAGACGCTATTCACTTTGTTCAAGCTAATTACGATGGTGATCTGGCTGTAAGATGGAACTGCAAGGCTGCTAAATGTGGTTCTTGTAGTGCAGAGATAAATGGTATGCCTAAGCTTACTTGCAAAACCAGGCTAGACTCTCTACCTCTTGATAAACCTGTCACTGTTTATCCTCTTAAAACGTTCCCAATAATGAAAGACCTAGTAACAGATGTATCTTGGAACTATGAGGTTAGAAAGAAGATTCCTCCATTTAAATATGCAGAAGATACCGACTGGAAAATGCAGCAGGTTGATGTGGAGAGAAGCCAGGAATTCCGTAAATGCATTGAGTGCTTCTTATGCCAGGATGTCTGCCATGTTCTAAGAAACCATAATAAAAAGAATGAGTTCTTCGGACCTCGTATGATGATTAAGATTGCAGAGCTAGAGATGCATCCACTGGACATAGAGGATAGAAAAGAGATGCTAAGAGAGGCTGCAGGGGTAGGGTATTGCAACATAACCAAGTGTTGTACTGATGTATGCCCAGAGGAAATTCACATTACAGACAATGCAATTATCCCTCTGAAGGAAAGAGTTGCGGACACCTATTTTGATCCCCTTCAGTGGATACTAAATAAAGTAAAAGGAAACTAAAAGAAAACCCTGATTTAAAGTATAAGGAGCATACAAAGTTGAACATTCACGAGTATCAGGCCAAAGAATTACTTTCAAAATATGGAGTTGCCACCCCAATGGGAAAGGTAGCATCACATGAAGACGAAGCAGAGCAAATTGCTAAAGATCTTGATTCTGAAAAGTTTGTAGTAAAAGCCCAAATACACGCAGGTGGAAGAGGAAAGGGCGGCGGTGTTAAGCTTGCAAATATGTTAGATGAAGTAAAACGTCTTGCATCTGAGATACTCGGAATGAACTTGGTAACACACCAAACAGGGCCAGAAGGGAAATTAGTAAGTAAAGTGCTTGTAGAAGAAGCTTCAAACATAGCAACTGAGCTCTACCTTGGAATGGTAATCGATAGAGCTACTGAGAAAATAGTTATTATGGCAAGCCAAGAAGGCGGGATGGAAATTGAAGAAGTAGCACGCACAAACCCCGAGAAGATACTCAAAGAATACGTTGATCCCACTGTTGGGCTCTTGCCTTACCAATGCAGAAGAATTGCATATTTCCTTGGACTAAAAGGTAAGACTGTAAATAAAGCAGTAAAGTTCATTATTGGACTATATACCGCATTTACAGAAAATGACTGTTCATTGGCTGAAATTAATCCTTTAATCCTGACAAATGACGGTGATGTATATGCACTTGATGCAAAGATGAATTTTGATGATAATGCATTATTTAGACACCCAGATATAGAAAAAATGCACGATCCCGCAGAAGAAGACCCAACCGAGCTTGAGGCTAAGAAGTGGGGAATAAGCTATGTTAAATTAGATGGAAATATAGGATGTCTCGTAAATGGTGCTGGACTTGCTATGTCTACTATGGACATTATCAAACACCACGGTGCTGAGCCAGCCAACTTCCTAGATGTTGGAGGAGGCGCTACAGCAGATCAGGTACTGCAGGCTCTTAAAATGATTCTCAGCGACCCTAACGTGAAAGCCATATTTATCAATATCTTCGGTGGCATTATGAAATGCGATACAATAGCCGAGGGTGTAATAAGCGCGGCAAAGGAAGTGGGAATTGAAGTACCACTAATAGTTAGACTAGAGGGAACAAACGTAGAACTTGGTCGCAAACTACTCTCAGAATCCGGGCTCAACATAATTACAGGCTCTGATATGAGAGATGCCGCAGCAAAAGCCGTAGAAGCTGCAAAATAACCCCTAAAATAGAATTTAGGACCAAATATTTTCAAAATATAGCAGTATAGCTGTAACTTCTTGCAATTATTGCATTTATACTTTGAAATATTCAAGTTTTAACCCCTTGACATTCCTTCGATGATGCTTATTTTGTGAGAAGGAGGCTTACAACATTATGAATGCAATAGCATTAAGAGAGCCGTTAAACATATTTCTTAAGGAAATTGATAAATATCCTGTTCTAAGTAAAGAAGAGGAATATAAAATCGCGGTTAGTTACTACGAGAAGAAAGACCTCGAAGCAGCTAATACTCTAGTGGTATCAAACTTACGATTCGTTGTAAAGATAGCAAGAGAGTATTTATCTTATGGTTTTCCTCTGTCTGATCTTGTACAGGAAGGAACAATGGGTCTTATGAAGGCAGTTAAAAAATTTGACCCCTACAAGGGATACAGACTTATCTCATATGCTGTTTGGTGGATAAGAGCAAGTATTCAGAATCATATTATGAAATTCTGGAGCCAAGTAAAAATTGGTACAACGCAAGCACAAAGAAAACTGTTCCATAAAATTGGAAAAGCAAAAAAGGAATTGAATATAGAAAATAGTGAAATGACAGAGCAAGAAGTAAATCAAGTTGCAGAACTCTTTGGAGTAAAGGACAAGGACGTAGTAGACATGGAGTTCAGAATGGCATCAAGGGATTATTCACTGGATGCCACTTCAACAGAAGACAACACAGTCACCTACTTAGATGTGCTGTCAGACCCGAGAGCTAATCAACAAGAAGTTCTTGAGTCAATTGAAACAAGCGATTTAGCAAACGAAGGAATAAAGAATGGTTTTGAAGAGTTATCTCCAAGAGAACAGAAAGTAATTGAAAGCAGATATTTGAAAAATCCACCAGAAAAACTAAGAGAACTTGGAGAGGAGTTAGGTATTTCAAAAGAAAGAGTAAGACAGATTGAAGTTCATGCTCTAAAGAAATTAAAAGGTGCGGTTGAAACTGTTATCTCCTAAGGGAATTAACTCATATACAAAAAGACAAGCGCACAAAGAAAAACAAATAAAGAATATAAAAGTTTAGGAGGCTTATAAAATGGCTAGCACTGGAAAAATAATCGGAATTGATCTTGGAACCACAAACTCAGTGGTTGCTATAGTTGAAGGCGGTGAGCCAAAGGTCATAATCAACGAAGAAGGGGCAAGGGTTACTCCATCGGTTGTCGCATTCTCCAAAGAAGGAGAAATATTGGTTGGAGGTCCAGCTAAGAGACAAGGAGTTGTAAACCCTGAGAACACCATATTTTCTGTAAAAAGACTTATGGGTATGCGTTATGAGGAATTTAAAGAAGAGGCATCTCATTTGCCTTATAAAGTGGTTAAATCAAAAAACGATGACGCCTGGATTGAAGTTAATGGCAAAGAATATTCACCTCCAGAGATTTCCTCACATGTACTTATGAAGCTAAAAAAAGCTGCTGAGGACTATGTTGGAGGAGAAGTGACAGAGGCTGTAATAACGGTACCTGCTTACTTCAACGATTCTCAGAGACAGGCAACAAAAGACGCGGGAAAAATAGCTGGGCTAGAGGTGAAAAGAATAATTAACGAGCCCACCGCAGCCGCACTATCATACGGATTCGATAAAAAAACAGAAGGCATGATAGCGGTGTATGATTTAGGTGGTGGTACATTCGACATATCAATTCTTGAAGTAGGCGATAATGTGATTGAAGTAAAATCTACTAATGGTGACACACGACTTGGTGGTGACGACTTTGACAGAATGGTAATGGAATACATTATCGAAGAATTCCAGAAAGAATCTGGCATAGACTTAAGTAAGGACAAAATGGCCTTACAGCGTTTAAGACAAGAGGCGGAGAAAGCGAAGATCGAGCTTTCCAACACGCTTGAGACTGAAATAAACCTACCGTTTATCACGGCAGATGCTTCAGGACCTAAGCATTTGGTTATGAAAATAACCCGCTCAAAGTTTGAACAACTAGTTGAAGATAGAATCAAAGGAACCCTGGAGCCTTGCAAACAGGCACTTAAAGATGCCGGGCTAAAAGCAGGAGATATTAACGAAGTTATCCTAGTAGGTGGATCTACTAGAATCCCTATGGTTCAGAAAACAGTAACAGATTTCTTTGGTAGAGAACCTCATAAGGGTATTAACCCTGATGAAGTTGTAGCCATGGGCGCTGCTATACAAGGTGCTGTTTTAGGCGGAGAGGTAAGAGATGTTCTACTACTCGATGTTACCCCGCTCTCACTTGGTATTGAGACCTTAGGCGGTGTTATGACAAAAATTATAGAAAGAAATACCACCATACCGACAAAGAAGAGCCAGGTATTTACTACTGCTGAGGATAACCAGACATCGGTTGAAATCCATGTTCTTCAAGGTGAACGTCAGATGGCCGGTGATAGTAGAACGCTTGCTAGGTTCATACTAGATGGTATTCCACCCTCTGCAAGAGGTATTCCTCAGGTAGAAGTTACATTTGATATGGATGCAGACGGTATTCTACATGTTTCAGCAAAAGATATGGCGACTCAGAAAGAACAAAAAGTAAGAGTTGAGGCCTCGGGCGGACTTAACAAAGAAGAAATTGACTCTATGGTTAAAGATGCTGAAGATAAATCCGATGAGGATAAAAAGCGCCATGAATTAGTTGAGAGTAGAAACAAGCTAGATGAGCTTATCTACCGAACAGAAAAGAGCTTTAAAGAATATGAGGACAAACTCTCTGATGAAGAGAAGAAGGAACTCGAAGAGGCTATAGAGAAAGGTAGAGAAGCTGTTAAGGGTGAAGACGCTCAGGCCCTTGAGCAGGCTACAGAGAACATAACTCAGGCCTCTCATAAACTAGCTGAGCTTATGTATAAACAGCAAGCAGAGAATGCTGAAGGTCAAGGAGAAGGTGCTCCTGAGCAGCCAGATGCACCAGGCGGTGAAGAAAGCCCTGATGACAGTGAACAGGACAAAAAAGACGGTGATGACGTTATAGACGCTGAATTTACCGAAAAATAAAACTAAAACAAAATTCAAATTAAGAAGAAAGAATAATAAGGCGGCCCAGTGTCGCCTTTATTATTTTTATTGAATAAAGTTGATCAACTAACGAAAACTATTGCTGTGTTATGAAATAAATGTTAATTTATTATCAATTATTGGGGTTATTCAAATAACACAATTAGCATCACAATAAATTTGGAGGCAAGAAAAATGAAAGCAGGAATTCATCCTGAATACAAAGAAGTAAACGTAAGCTGTTCTTGCGGAACTTCCTATAAAACTAAATCAACAAGATTTGAAGACTTTACTGTAGAAGTATGTGCCAATTGTCATCCTTTCTATACAGGAAAGGAAAGAGCAGCTGAAGCAAAGGGTAGAGTCGAGAGATTTAGAAGAAAATACGAATCAAATTAGCTCTAATTTTGTTTTAATAAAATTAGTAGAAGGAGTAATTGAACAAAAAATAGAGCCAATATGTAAACACTTCATACCATAAAGAATGCGGAGGTGACCTACTATGGCAGAGTATAGTAGAGATAGAATCAGAAACATCGCTCTAATTGCTCCCCACGGTGCCGGAAAGACTTCACTTGCAGAGGCTATGCTGTTTATGCATGGAGCCACAGACAACCTAGGAAAGGTTGATGACGGCTCTTCAAACCTGGACTATGAGTCGGAAGAAAAAAACCGTGAAATGTCCATCAATTCCCATATAGCATTCTTTGAAACCAAAAACCACTTTATAAACATTGTAGACACTCCTGGATTTTTAAACTTTCTCTACGAAACAGAAAGCGCAATAAAAACTGTCGACGGGGCTGTTATAGTTGCAGAAGCTATACAGGGAGAAGGGTCAGTCGGTATCGGGAAATATTGGGACATGGCCCGGGACTTACCGAGAATTATTTTCGTTAACAAACTCGACAGAGAAAATACCTCGCTTGAAGACACATTGAACAGCATCTCAAACGAGCTTGGAATTAAAGCACTCCCATTTACTCTTCCTATTGGTGAAGATGGCAATTTCAATGCTGTAATAGATTTCGTCAAGATGAAAGCTTATACCTACGACTCCGATGGGAACACTCAAGGGATGCCTATCCCAGAAGACATGTTGGAAGAAGCAAAAGCTGCTAGAGAGAAGATTGTTGAGGCAGTAGCTGAGCTCGATGATGAATTACTTGTGAAATACTTAGACGGCCAAGAAATAGATGAAGATCTGATGATCAAAATGCTCCATCAAGGCATATTAGATGCAAAGATTTACCCCGTATTTGCAGGTTCTGCTACCAATTTATTAGGGATTAAAGCTCTTGTAGTCGGTATTTGCAGATATCTACCCTCACCAATTGAACGCAATTCTATTAGTGCAACAAATGGTGAAGGGGAAGAAATTCAAATTGAACCTAAAGAAGATGGCCAAGCTGCAGCCTATATTTTCAAGACCATTTCAGACCCTTATGCTGGCAAAATAAGTATATTCAGAGTCTTTTCAGGATCTATAAAAGCAGATTCAAGCATCTATAACTCTTCAAAAGAGTCTAAAGAAAAATTAGGTCACCTACACAGATTAATAGGCAAAAAGGAATACCCGGTCGATACAGCATATTGCGGTGATATAGTGGCGGTAAATAAACTAAAAGAAGCTCATACTGGTGACACCTTATGCGAGGAGTCTAATCCAGCCATTATCCCACCTGCTGAGCTACCTGCAGCAGTTCTATCATTTGCAATAGAACCAAAATCCAGAAACGATGAAGATAAATTAAACCCCTCACTTGCAAAAGTTCAGGAAGAGGATCCAACAATTCAGTACCATATGGACAATGAAACCAATGAGTTTCTTCTCTCAGGCACTGGTCAGTCCCATGTGGAAGTTGTTGTAAACAAATTAAGAGATACCTACGGGGTTAATGTAGAGCTTCACACACCTAGAGTCCCATATAAGGAAACTATCAGAGGCAAAGCAACAACTGAAGCAAAGTATGTCAAACAAACGGGCGGCAAGGGGCAATATGGAGTAGTTTCTCTCAATATTGAGCCACTGCCTAGAGGACAGAATTTTGAGTTTGTAAATAAAGTTGTGGGCGGAGCAATACCAAAGAACTTTATTCCCTCAGTAGAAAAAGGGGTTCTTGATGCTATGAAAAGCGGCATCCTTGCTGGCTACCCTGTTGTTGACGCTAGGGTAACTCTATTTGACGGTAAATATCATCCTGTAGACTCTTCAGATATGGCGTTTCAGATAGCGGGCTCAATGGGCTTTAAACAAGGAATGAAAGATGCAAAACCTCAGCTACTTGAACCTGTTATGAAAATGGAGATTACAATACCTGAAGACTCCATGGGTGATGTAATAGGAGATGTGAATGCTAGACGAGGAAAAGTATCAGGCGTAGACTCTCTAGCGGGCTCACACCTCATCAATGCCCTAATTCCTATGTCTGAAGTACTTACCTATGCCCCTGAACTAAGATCAATTACAAGCGGCAGAGGATCGTTCACAATGGATTTCTCGCATTATGATGAAGTTCCTAATCAGGAAGCTCAAAAAATCATTCAAGAAGCCTCTGCAGATAAGGAATCTGAAGAATAGAGGTTAAAACATACCTCATCTAACACTTTAGATATTCAACTTTAACTATTCACCATAAACACCCCACATTACTGTGGATTAAGGATATACTTTGCGAACTGCTTCAATTGATATCGGCACAAATACTATCAGGCTCTTAATTTGCGAACAATCAAATAATGGCACTTTAGAGAAGCTATACATAGACCGAGTTATTACGCGACTTGGAGAGGGATTCTCACAAGATAAAAGGCTAATAACAACAAAAGCTAAAGACAGGACCATCTCAGCGCTTAAAAACTTCTCTCAAACTATAAAAGATCATAATGTGAACAAAATACGGGCTGTAGCAACAAGTGTTGTTAGAGAGTCTGAGAATGGATCAGATTTTGTAAGTGAAGCAGATAAGGAAACGGGTATTAGAGTTGAAGTGATTTCTGGTGACGAAGAAGCAGAGCTTACAGTCTTCGGAGTATTAAATTCCATATCAGTCAATACCGAAGAATGCATTATTTTTGATATAGGAGGAGGAAGTACTGAATACGTACATATTCAAAATTCCGAGATTCTCAACCTTAAAAGCATCAACTTAGGAGTAGTGCATCTGACAGAAGAGTTTTTAACAAGCAAAATCGAAAGCCCAAAGGAAATAGCGAAACTATCTGAGAATATTGAGGAAATTTTAGATCAAGAGCTAGTTAACTTTAAAATTGGTCAAAATAATAAGATAACCCTAGTTGGAACGGCAGGAACTCCCACAACACTAGCAGCTATAGAACTAGGCCTTAAAGAATATAGACCAGAGATAGTAAACAATCATATTCTCAAGAAAACATGGGTATCTTCAACGATTGAGAACCTATTAAAAATTCCTATAAAAGACAGAGCAAACATTCTCGGGCTTGAAAAAGGAAGAGAAGATATAATAATAGCAGGATCGCTAATCTTGCTTAAAACACTAAACAAGTTCTCCGCAAAAGAGCTAACTGTAAGCGATGGAGGAGTTTTGGAAGGAATTGCCTACAGCATTAACCAATAAGGCAAGAATGGCTTAGCCAACTTAATTACTTATCCTCGTTGACAATCTGCACTTAATTATTATATTTTGAGGGGAATAAATCCATATAAAGGATCTATATTTTGAGCAATTTGAGTATTAATCATTACTATTAGTAGGAGATAACCATGAATACCGAAGAGAAAGATGAAAGCATTGAGATAGAAACCAGTGAAGACCAAACTCCAATTGACTTAGATGATTCTCAACAAGAGAATGAAGAATCAGAAGTGCAAGAAGAAGAAAATGAGTTTGAAGAGCTGAACAAGCAATATCTTAGGCTTGCAGCAGATTTTGAGAATTATAAAAGGAGAATGTCCAAGGATAGAGAGGACAGCATAGCCTACGGCAACGAAGAGCTTATAAAAGAGATGTTAAACATACTCGACAATTTAGAGCGAGCTCTTGAGCACACAGAGCATCAAAGTGATGCAAAACCAGTAATTGACGGCGTAAAGCTTGTTCAAAAACAATTCTTAAACACTCTAGAGAAATTTGGTGTTAAAACTGTAGATGCTTCCAAAGGTAGCGAGTTTGACCCTATGATGCATCAGGCAATAGACCATGCTGAATCTGACGAAATAGCCCCGGGACTTGTGCTTATGGAAATGCTGCCGGGATACACTCTTAAGGATCGCCTATTAAGACCTGCAATGGTTGTTGTATCAAAAGACAAATCGAAAGAAAACTAAAGCTAGAATTAGCCTTAGCAATTAAGCTTACAAGAAATGCAGTTGTTAAAATAGCCAGGTATCACAAATGACATCAATTGATTACTACGAAGTTCTAGAGATAGAGAGAAATGCAGATCACGAAGAGATTAAAAGATCGTACAAGAGACTTGCGTTTGAATACCATCCAGACAGAAATCCAGATAGCACAGAAGCAGAAGAAAAGTTTAAAGAAATAAATGAAGCATATCAGGTACTAAGCGATCCTGATAAAAGGGCGCATTTTGATAGCTTTGGACATATCTCTTCTGAAAGTATGTTTTCTGATCAGAACTTTGACGGTGGTTTTAATGATATATTCGGCAATCTTTTTGAAGAAGTTTTTAATGCCGGAACGCGGGCACGGACTCAAAGAGGTAGGGATCTAAAATATGGACTCCAGATAACTTTCGAAGAGGCAATTGAAGGAACTGAGAAAGAATTAATAATCCCAAAACACACTATATGTTCTGATTGCGAAGGAAGTGGCGCTGCACCGGGAGGAGAGGTTACATGCTCTGACTGCGGTGGAAGAGGGGAGCTTAGATTTACTCAGGGGTTTCTGGCAATAAAAAGAGCTTGTCCAGCTTGTGGTGGTACAGGAAAAAGGATCACCAAACGATGCCCAACCTGTAGAGGCGAGAAACTAATTAAGACCGACCATAATGTCAAAGTAAAAGTCCCGCCTGGTATAACTGATGACTCACGCTTAAGGATAAGGGGTGAGGGAGAAATTGGTTTCTACGGAGGTCCTGAGGGCGATCTCTATATCGAAATAAATATTGAAGAGCATCCGCTTTTTAAACGTGACAGAGAAGATCTCTATTGCAAAGTACCAATTAGCTTTGTTAAAGCAACGCTTGGAGCTGAAATAGATATTCCGACACCAAAAGGTAAAAGCACCATAAAGATTCCGGCAGGAACCCAGTCCGGTCAGACTTTCAGGTTGAAAGGAAAAGGTGCGCCAAGATTAGACGGAAGAGGTGTTGGAGATCTATACATAGAAACAAATGTAGAGATACCAGTTAAGTTAAACAAAAAGCAAAAACAAATATTAAAAGAATTCTCTGAAGCCTGTGAAGAAGACAACGATCCGTTATCTAAAAGATTTTTTGATAAGCTAAATCAGATATTCAACAAATCATCAAACAACGAAGCCGACTAAGAAACTAATAATCCGCCGGCAATCGCTGGAATAATAGATACTACATCCGCGTCATTAAGTGCAGTTTCTTTCCCATCTAAAAATCTGATATCTTCATTATTGACATAGAGGTTAATAAACCTTCTTACTTCCCCCGACTCATCACAAAGTCTTGCTTTAATTCCTGGAAACTGATTTTCCAATTCATCTATCAACACGGATATATTGGAGGCACTTACGGTCACCTCATCTTTATCAGCCGTTAATTTTCTAAGCGGTGTTGGAATGCGTACTGATGGCATCTTCTGACCCTCCTTTGTTTTCTTTGTTTATTCTATCGTAGAGCTCTTCAAATTCCTCTAGATTAGCATCAATAAGATGAGGCTGCGATACATCATTAGTAATAGCTTCCTGGGTCTTAAGTCCATTTCCAGTTATTGCAACCACTATTGTCTCATCTTTTGGAAGAACTCCTTGTTCGATAAGCTTTTTGGTAACTCCAATCGTTACTCCGCCTGCTGTCTCAGTAAAAATACCCTCTGTTTCTGCAAGCAGTTTGATTCCGTCTATAACCTCTTGATCTGTAACATCCTCGCCCCATCCGCCACTCTGATTCATAACCTGCATGGCATAAAATCCGTCGGCGGGAGTTCCTATAGCAAGTGATTTTGCTATGGTATTGGGCTTAACAGGCTTAAATATCTCCCACTTATTCTTAAGTGCTGTAGTGATAGGAGAGCAGCCTTTAGCCTGGGCACCATAAATTTTTGTACCATTTTCTTCAACCAATCCCAGCATCTCAAATTCTTTTATTGCTTTCCATACCTTGGTAAGAAGTGAGCCACTGGCCATTGGAACCACCATATGTTTAGGCGTGCGCCATCCCAATTGCTCCATCACCTCATATGCTAGAGACTTGGAGCCTTCTGCATAATAGGGACGCATGTTTATATTAACAAATGCCCAGCCGAATTTACCTGCGACTTCGCTGCACAGCCTATTTACATCATCATAAGTTCCCTTAATTCCAATAAGATTTGCACCAAAAACAGTCGTACCTACAATTTTAGCCTGCTCAAGATCGTATGGTATAAAGATATAGTTCTTAAGATTGGCAGCTCTTGTAAGCGCAGCAACCGCATTGGCCAGATTCCCCGTAGATGCGCATGCAGCAGTGTCATAACCAAACTCTTTTGCCTTGGACAGTGCTACAGAAACTACTCTGTCTTTAAATGAAAGAGTAGGGAAGCAAACACCATCGTTCTTTATATATATCTCACTAACCCCAAGAGCTTTACCTAGATTATGGGCTCTTATTAAAGGGGTGTATCCCACTTTAAGCCCTACAGTAGGTTCTTTATCTATGGGTAGAAGTTCTTTATAACGCCATATGTTATGGTCTCTGCTCTCTATGATTTCGCGCGATAGGGCACCTTTAATTTCATCATAGTTATATGCAGCCTCTAATGGCCCAAAACAGATTTCACAGACGTGAAGTGCTTCTTTTGGATACTCTTCACCACATTCTTTACATTTCAGTCCTTTCACAAAACTCATAAAATTCCTCGCTTAAATATTAAATAAACCCTAGAAAATACCCTTTATCTACTACCTTGTCAAAGCAATAATGCTCTATTTTAAGGGGTTTACCAATCATCTCTTTTCTCTCTTTCTTTTTCTATGCCCTGTTCATCCTTATCCTCGAAATCAACTTTCTCAAATTGTTTTGCCTCAATTTCATTTGAGTTTTTTCTGTATATTCCACCGACAATTAGATAATCATTGTCAACTATTTCCCAGCTCCCAGGCATTGTTATATTTATGAAACTACCTCTTGTATCAAAGAGTTTGAAAGTAGACTCAAGATCGTCAGCACTTTCGGAATCCGCTTCCTCTTGCTCGGAAAAATCCCGGACAATACCCTCAACGACAACTATAGCTCCGTCATAAGCCACTGGGGACAAAAGAATTCTGAAAATCGGCTCGCGAATACCCTGAATTCCTGCACCAGGTATATATTTTGGCTCCTTATTGCACCCAACAAGAGCAAACATCAACAACAAAGGCAAAAGAATGTAACTTTTATTAAATTTCATCATACTGCGTGAATTCCCTTGATTATTTAGCATAGATATATATTTTACCTGCAAAGAATGAATAACCTTAATATTTTATGGCATACTAACTAACTTAATTTAAAAAGAGACCCGAGGAGAGAGAATATGGACATCTACAATGAAGACGGATTCTCAATAGCAAGAATGCGAATTGAAGAAAGCGACAACAACTACAACTACATAGTCTGGTGCAACAAAACCAAAGAATGTGCCGTAATTGACCCTATCGATCCAATTTCGATTCTAAATTTCATAAGAGACAATGGGCTTATGGTCAAATATGTCATAAATACCCACTGCCACCCTGATCACATAAGTGGAAATGATCCAATATTAAAAGTAAGCCTTTCTTTAATATCCAAAGCGCTCGTGCATCCATTGGGAGTAGAGTTAATTGGCACAAGATACGAAACAGTGGAGGAAGGCGATACAATTTCAGTTGGCGACATAGAAATTAAAGTAATTCATACCCCGGGCCACTGCCCAGAGCACATATCCCTTATTGTTGGGAATAATATTTTCGTAGGTGATACAGTTTTTGTAGGAGGATGCGGCAATATCAAACACAGAGGTGTTGTCGAAGACCTTTATAAGAGTTTATCAAAAGTAAGAGAGCTGCCTGATGACTACAGAATGTTCGTGGGCCATGATTATGCTGAGACAAACCTCAAGTTTGCTTTAGATTTGGACCCAAACAATGAAGCTGCTAAAACAAAACTTGATGAAATAGAGGAAGCTATATCGGAGGGTAAAGATATTCCACCATCTACTTTGGGTGAAGAGAAAAAGTACAACCCCTTTATGCGCTATGACGTGTCCGAGGTTGTAGATGAGCTCAAGGGCAGAAATCCTGAATTAAAATCCGATCCTGGATCCGTTTTTAAAGAGCTTCGCGAACTCAGAGATGACTGGACATCCTAAACCCAAACAATTTCGTATTAATCATATAAAACTATAGTCTGGTAAAATAAAGCTATGACAAAATCTGTCTCAAAACCTTACGATTTATTAAACGATCTGCTCAAAGAGAGAATCCTCTTTCTTGATGGTGCTATGGGCACTATGATTCAGCGCTATAAGCTTGAAGAGGAAGACTTCCGAGGCGAGCAGTTTAAGGACCACCATATTGATCTTAAAGGGAACAACGATCTACTTTGTCTTACAAGACCTGAGATAATTGTTGAGATTCATAAAAATTACTTAGAAGCTGGCGTAGATATTGTTGAAACTAACACTTTTAATGCCAACAAACTTTCTCAATCAGACTATGAGCTTGAGCATATAATCCCAGAGTTAAACAAAGCAGCAGCAAAAGTTGCGAGAGACGCGGTCGATGAGTTTATGGCAGAGAATCCTGACCGCAAATGTTTTGTTGCCGGAGCACTTGGACCAACTAATAAAACTGCATCCATTTCTCCTGACGTGAACGACCCGGCCTATAGGGGTGTTACATTCGATGAGCTAGTGGAAACTTATTACGAGCAAGTAAAAGCTCTAGTAGAAGGCGGGATCGATATAATATTGGCGGAAACAACATTCGACACGCTAAATCTTAAAGCCGCCATATGTGGTATTAAAAACTTCTTAGATGAACATCCAGTGAAATTACCTCTCATGCTTTCAGTAACCATAACAGATGCTTCTGGGCGTACGTTGTCTGGTCAGACTATAGAAGCATTTTGGAACTCAGTAAGGCATGCGGACCCACTTAGTGTTGGTATAAATTGTGCACTTGGTGCTCAGGAAATGAGGCCCTATATAGAAGAGTTATCTAAAATAGCAGACTGTTACATCAGCTGTTATCCAAATGCCGGATTACCTAATCCGCTTAGCGAAACCGGATACGATGAAACACCGGATGACACTTCAGGATTTTTAGAGGAATTTGCTGAAAGCGGATTTATAAACATAGTAGGTGGATGCTGTGGTACAACACCTGATCATATTGGGGCGTTGGTAAATAAATCTAAAAGTATCACCCCTAGAGTTGTGCCAACTCTTACTCAAGCAACTAGGTTGAGTGGACTTGAAGCACTTAATATTGGCCAGGACTCACCTTTCATAATGGTGGGAGAGCGCACAAACGTTACTGGCTCACCCAGGTTTGCAAGGCTTATTAAAGAAGATGATTTTGATACAGCTCTCAGTGTAGCCAAACAGCAGGTAGAGAATGGAGCTAATATAATCGATATAAATTTCGATGAAGCGCTCTTAGACGGTGAGGCTTGCATGAAAAGGTTCCTAAACCTGGTTGGCTCCGAGCCTGACATCTCTCGAGTTCCAATAATGATAGATAGCTCTAAATTCACAGTTATAGAAGAAGGGCTCAAATGCATTCAAGGGAAGGGAATTGTTAACTCCATAAGCTTAAAGGAAGGGGAAGACAAATTCCTAGAGCAGGCGGAGATAGTAATGCGCTACGGAGCTGCTGCTGTAGTCATGGCCTTTGATGAGAAAGGACAGGCCGCTACAAAAGAAGAGAAAATCCGTATTTGCGGGCGTGCTTATAAGCTTTTGACTGAGAAAGTCGGCATGGACCCTAACGATATAATCTTTGACCCTAACGTGCTCACTGTAGCTACAGGAATTGAAGAACACAACAATTACGCAGTAGATTTTATTGAAGCTGTACGTGAGATTAAGAAAGTGTGCCCTGGGGCTAAAACCAGCGGCGGTATAAGCAATATATCATTTTCCTTCCGTGGCAATAATGTAGTAAGAGAAGCCATGCATAGCGCTTTCTTATATCACGCGATAAAAGCTGGTTTGGACATGGCAATCGTGAATGCCGGAATGCTAGAAGTATATGAGAACATAGACAAAGAATTACTTCAAAAAGTAGAAGATGTACTTCTAAACAGAAACCCCGATGCGACAGAAGCTCTTATAGAACATGCAGAGCAAGTAAAGGGCTCTCAACAAACCAAAGAGAAAGACACCGAGAAATGGCGTGAGGGCACGGTCGAAGAAAGACTTTCTCACGCACTAGTGAAAGGTATTGTGGATTATATAGATGAGGACACTGAGGAAGCACGGCAGAAATGTGATAAACCACTAGAGGTGATTGAAGGGCCACTTATGAACGGCATGAAAGTGGTAGGAAAGTTATTTGGGGAAGGGAAGATGTTCTTACCTCAGGTTGTAAAAAGTGCCCGTGTTATGAAAAAAGCAGTTGCATTCCTCGAGCCATATATGGAAGCCGAGAAAGCCCGCTCGGGATCAGGGCAGGTTAAAGGCAAATTTGTAATAGCCACTGTTAAGGGCGATGTACACGATATAGGGAAGAACATCGTAGCCGTTGTGCTAGGATGCAACAACTATGAAGTTATAGATCTAGGAGTCATGGTAGCGTGTGACAACATTTTAAAAACAGCAAAGGATTTAAATGCAAATATTATTGGCCTTAGCGGACTTATAACCCCATCACTTGATGAGATGATCTATAACGCCTCTGAGATGGAGAGACAGGGCTTTAACACCCCTCTTCTAATTGGCGGAGCTACAACGAGCAAAGCACACACGGCTATTAAGATAGCGCCAGAATACAGTGGTGTTGTAAGCCATGTTCAGGATGCCTCACTAGTAGTAAATATTTGCAACGATCTGCTTAACCCTGAGAAATACGACAAAGTTGCAACTGAGCTTCAGTCAAAACACAAGGAGCTGCGCGAGCTTCACACCTCAACACAGCAGAAAACAAATTACTTATCGATTGAAGAAGCTAGGTCTAAAGGATTTGAGAGCGATTGGGACAAAATTACTATCGATGTTCCTAAGAAACTAGGAACTCAGGTAATAGAGACTCCTGTCGAAGAAATCATCCCCTATATAGACTGGTCACCTCTATTTTGGGTTTGGGAGCTTAAAGGTTCATATCCAAAAATTTTGGAGCACAAAAAATGGGGTGAGCAAGCAAAGACTATATTTGACGATGCTCAGAAACTATTAGAACAAATTGTAAAGGAAAAACGCTTTAGACCAAGAGCCGTTTTATCATTCTGGCCTGCTAATAGTGTGGGTGATGATATAGAGATTTACTCAGACAATGCAAGGGATAAGATAATTTCCAAATTCTACACACTCCGTCAGCAAAAAGATAAGGGGCAGAATGAAACCTACCTGGGCTTATCAGATTTTATAGCTCCTAAAGAGTCAGGAAAGGAAGACTATATGGGAGGGTTTGTTGTAACAGCCGGGGAAGAGGTTGAGCATTTCTCTGAGAGTTTCAAAGATAATAATGATGATTACTCAGCCATTATGGTACAAGCACTCGGAGACCGTATTGCTGAGGCTCTGGCAGAGATGACACACAAAAAGGCCAGAGAGATTTGGGGCTACGGAGAAGAGGAGAATCTGTCTCCGGAGGACTTAACTAAAGAAAAATACAGGGGTATCAGACCGGCACCAGGCTATCCCGCATGCCCAGACCATACAGAGAAAGGCACACTCTGGCAGCTTCTGGATGTAGAGAAGAATATTGGAGCCAGCATAACAGAGAATTATGCCATCTATCCTCCAAGCTCTGTAGCCGGACTTTATTTCGGTCATCCCGAGTCTAAATACTTCCACCTAGGACAGATAGATAGAGACCAGGTTGAAGAATACTCTAAACGAAAAGGAATATCAGTGTCTGAAGCTGAGAAATGGCTCAGGCCTAACTTGGGATATGATACATCCACTACCAAGCGGGCTGTATGATGGACTAGTTAGAATACTTCTTCAAAATTTCTACCAACTCTCTTGAAAACCTTGAGCGGGGCATAACAACATCACATCCAATCAAGACCGCTTGTTTTTTTAACTCCTCCTCCACATGAGGCATATAACCAAGCATAGTTACTCCCACTAACTCTGAGGTGGCTTTAATATTCTTTATTACCTCCATAGGATTTAACTTCTTAGAATTCAAATCAACTATTATCAAATTAGGTAGCGTGCTTGATAAAGACTCTATCAATCCGTCTGTATTCTTTACTATTTCCAGATTTACCCCTGCCTGTTTAGCAGCTTCTTTAATCTTAGAAGAAAAAAACATATCGTCTAATACTGCAACAACCCTTGTCTGTATGGCCTCACTCATTTAATATACTCCTCTTAAACAATTCTATATCAATGACTCGATATCTACAAAGAAGGTACAATCATGAAAGACGCAAAGATAAACACAATATTTTTTGATGCAGCCGACACGCTGTTTTATATCAAACAAGGCCTGGGAAATACATACGCCTCTGTAGCTAAGAAACACGGTGCTGATCCAAAGCCTGAGGATCTGAGAAAGGCTTTTTCAAAAGCTTTCACCACCGCACCTCCACTTGCATTTGGACCAGTATCTCAAGAAGAAAGAAAACTTCTAGAGAAAAGTTACTGGAGAGATATTGTAGAGAACGTCTACAACGAGGTAGGTATGTTTGAAGGGTTTGATGCGCACTTTGATGAGCTTTTTGAGGTATTTAGAAGTGATGCTTGGGAAATCTTTCCAGAGACTAAGAACGTATTAAACGACCTTAAAGAAAAGAACTACAAACTTGGAATTGTCTCTAATTTTGACTCAAGAGTATATGATGTGATGAACAACTTAGAGATACGCGAATACTTCGACAGCTTCGTGATTTCAAGTGAAGCGGGACATGCCAAACCTGATCCGAACATATTTCATATAGCGCTAAAAGACATAGGATCTGATCCGAAAGAATGTATTCATATCGGGGATAACATCTACAACGACTTTCATGGTGCTAGGTCTCTTGGTATACAAGCACTAGTGCTAGACAGAGAAAATGAATATGAATCAATTGGGGATCAACATAAGGTTTCTAACTTAGAGGATATCCATAAATTCTTGAAATAGAGGCTCTATTTTCGGTTTAAAACTTTGGCTGCATCTTTTGCAAAATAGGTAAGTATTAAATCAGCCCCGGCTCGTTTAATACTGATAAGAGTCTCCATCATCACAAGCTCCTCATCAATCCAACCAAGCTTACCGGCTGCTTTAACCATAGAGTATTCACCACTTACGTTATATGCCGCTACAGGATGATCAAACTCTTCCCTAGCAGCTCTAATAACATCCAAATAAGGAAGTGCGGGCTTAACCATAACAATGTCGGCTCCTTCCTCAATGTCGAGCTCTATTTCTCTAAGCGCTTCTCTAACATTAGGGGGGTCCATCTGATAACTGCGCCTGTCACCAAACTGAGGGGGAGACTCAGCAGCTTCTCTAAAAGGCCCGTAAAACGCTGAGGCATATTTTGCAGAATATGACATTATCGTAACGTTCTCGAAACCGTTCTCATCAAGCTCTTCCCTTATCACACCCACTCGCCCGTCCATCATATCAGATGGGGCAACCATATCTGCTCCAGCCTCAGCATGGGAGAGCGCCATATGAGCTAAATAATTTAGAGTCTCATCGTTATCCACATCACCATCTTTTATAATTCCGCAGTGACCATGGCTTGTATACTCACACATGCAGACATCTGTGATGACGATTATATCTTTTACTTTCTTCTTTATTTCTCTGACGGCTTGTTGGATTATTCCGTTTTTGTCATATCCCTCAGTACCCATCTCGTCTTTTTGTGAGGGGATACCAAAGAGGAGTACAGCTTTTATACCAAGTTTTTTTACTTCCCTAATCTCTTTGATAAGATTGTCTATGGATAGCTTGTATATGCCTGGCATCGATTTTACTGGCACTTTTTTGTTCTTTCCGGGCATAACAAACATTGGATAAATAAGATCATCCACACTGAGCTTGGTTTCTGCCACAAGTGCTCTGACATTAGAATTCTTTCTCAATCTTCTTGGACGATATGTTGGAAAATACATGGTCTCTAAGTTTAATTGTTTTAAAGTTACTAAGCAATATTGCCGGCTACATTTATGATCTTTATGTCCGTTGATGTTTGCAGGCAATAGTATAATATTAATTCCCTCTCAACTTGGAGACAAATATGGAACAAGATAATAATAAAAGCCTCGACTTCATTCGTACAATCATTACAGAAGACATGGCAAACAATAAGAACGAGGGTAGGGTAGCAACAAGGTTCCCACCCGAGCCCAATGGCCATCTCCATATAGGTCATGCAAAGTCTATTTGTCTTAATTTTGGTGTTGCAAAGGAATTCGGCGGCACCTGCAACCTTAGGTTTGATGATACAAACCCGACTAAAGAAAACACCGAATACGTTGAATCCATTATGGAGGATGTAAAGTGGCTGGGGTTTAGCTGGGGTGACCGCTTATATTACGCATCTGATTACTTCCAGAATTTATATGATTATGCAATTCAATTAATTAAAGACGGCAAAGCCTATGTAGATAGTCTTAACGCAGACCAAATAAGAGAGCATAGAGGAACCCTTAACGAACCGGGAAAAGAAAGTCCATTTAGGAATAGACCGGTTGAAGAGAGTATTGATCTTTTTGAACGTATGAAGAGTGGCGAGTTTGATGAGGGCGCACATGTGCTGAGAGCAAAAGTCGATATGGCTTCTGGTAATTTGAATATGCGTGACCCCATAATGTATCGCATACTAAAACAGCCACACCATAGAACTGGTGACACTTGGTCAATCTACCCAATGTACGATTTTGCACATGGGCAGTCCGACTCGATAGAAAAAATTACACACTCTCTGTGCACACTTGAGTTTGAAGCCCACAGACCACTATACAATTGGTTTGTAGACGAGCTAGGTATTTACGCACCAAGACAGATAGAATTTGCGAGATTAAATTTGACTTATACAGTGATGAGCAAAAGAAAGCTTATGCAACTTGTAACCGAGGGGCAAGTATCTGGCTGGGATGATCCTAGAATGCCGACATTATCAGGACTCAGAAGAAGAGGCTATACGGCTAACTCAATTAAAACCTTCTGTGATAAAATTGGCGTTACTAAACACGACAGCGTAACGGATGTGGCACTTCTTGAGCACAGCTTAAGAGATGATTTAAATAAAACAGCCCCACGTGTAATGGGTGTCTTAAACCCACTAAAGGTTGTTATAACTAATTATCCCGAAGATCAATCTGAAGAATTGGACGCCGTGAACAACCCAGAGGATGAGAGCGCAGGCAAGAGGAAAGTTCCGTTCAGTAGAGAGCTCTATATTGAAAGAGACGACTTTATGGAAGACCCTCCAAAGAAATTCTACCGACTTTCTCCGGGAAGAGAGGTTAGATTTAGGTATGCCTATTTCTTAACCTGCACAGATGTCATAAAAGATGAGAGCGGCAATATAATTGAAATTCACTGCACTTACGACCCTGAGACCAAGGGTGGAAACGCACCAGACGGAAGAAAAGTTAAAGCAACCATTCATTGGGTCTCAGCTAAATATGGAATTAAGAGAGAAGTAAGATTATATGACAGACTGTTTACTGATCCTGACCCGGAGCATAATAAAGAAGGAAAAGAATTCACAGAATTTCTAAATCCCGACTCCCTTACTGTACTTAAAGAATGTTATCTTGAACCAAGTCTTGCTGATGTTAAGCCGGGTGTTAATTATCAGTTTGAAAGACTGGGTTATTTTATTACAGATCCAGATGTTTCTGATGATGGACAGACAGTATTTAACAGAACCGTCACACTTAGAGATGCGTGGGCTAAAGCGAAGGGCAGATAAAATCCACTAGCCTGCGTATTGTAATCCTGCTTGCTCTAACTTAACTCCATCCATATATACATTATTTTCACTGTCCACTCCCAAACAACCCTTTGCAATTAAATTGTGCACCGCATAGGGGAATATCTTCCATTCTCCCTCTTCTCTGATTTTCTCATTCATAGGATCTTTATCTTTTTCAGAACAGCCTTTTAGCGATATTGATGTGGATTGTATTAGAGAAGAGCCAAAGCGCTCATCCACACTTTGTAGGAATACTGTGCACTTAATACTATCTTCTCCGGCTCTTAATGCCTGAACTGAGGCGTCCACCCCTGTAATGAGATAATCTTTCGTAATATCCCCTGGGTAGAGATTGATTACTTTATTTTTATATCTATTTAAAAATAGGCTCCCGAGTCTTCTTCTATAGCCTGCAAGTACTATCAAATCCGGGCTGCATACAGCCTCTATCTGGGAGATTACGGCTGCGTCATAGTAGCTTCTCATTATTTCATCGTTTGGATCACTACTGGTTAGCTCAAAAAATTTCTTAGAACTAAGATTAACAACCGGAATGTCATATTCCTCAGCTATTCGAGCCCCCTTACAATTAGGAACATTTGTGAACACAACATCTACTCTCCCATAGTCTTTCTCACCCAGTCTTTCAAGACGCTTTTGTTCTTCATAAATAGCTATAAAATTTGTGCCGGAGCCTGATAATAATACGGCGACACTCATAGGTTTATTGGTAGGATTATAAATTAGCTCTATCTCAGATTTATTCATAAATACATCTATCCATTAGAAATCATTTGCAATATTAATCAGTTCAGGGAAATTATATCTATAATAATACTATGAGCAACCCCATTCAAAGACTACTCACGGCTATAATAGCAGTTCCGATAATGTATGTAATCTTCTTAATAGGAGGCATACTCTATCTTCTTTTTTTCCTTGCACTCATATTCGCTGGACAACTTGAGTACCAAAAACTGCTCGAATCAAAGAACTTACCCAACGAAAAAATTCTTGGAATCATCTCATCACTGCTGATGGGATTGTCTGCCTATTTAGGTTACTACTACTTCACTTTCTGTTTCACTGCTGTGGTGTTGGTCATACTTATTTTAGACCTACGGAAAGGTGATTTCAGCCAAACGGTTACAAACATCGGTGCTACGATTTTTGGAGTAATTTATCTGGGCTGGCTTCTTAGTCACGGCATATTACTTAGGAATTTAGATCAGTTTGAGAACATTAGGGCATATGCATATAACAACCAAGGTCTTTCAGATCTAGGCTTTTTTCTAGTAGTTTTCGCAGTGGCATGCACTTTTTTAAATGACACAGGTGCCTACTACACTGGCAAAATGATGGGCAAAAACAAACTCGCCCCAAAAATTAGTCCGGCTAAAACCATTGAAGGCACAGTTGGCGGAATAGTGGTTTGTATTATTACGGGATTAATAGTGAATTATCTCTTTGGAAACCCACTTAGTTCCGACTGGACCATAGCCTTTGCACTGCTGGTTGCAATTGCCGCTATATTGGGCGATCTTGTTGAATCCTCCATAAAACGGGGAGCGGGTATCAAAGACTCAGGAGATATAGTTCCGGGACACGGCGGAGTTCTGGATAGATTTGACAGCCTTATTTTTGTATTTCCAGTCTCTTATTATTTTATAATACTTTACTACAGCATGCATGGAGCAATTTAACCCTGTTTCCCAGTAGCGCTGCTGTATTTTGTTACACAATTGACTCTAATTAATGTTCTGTGTTAACCTCACCTTAAATCCACAAAGAGGGCGAACATTTCATAGACTATCAAGCAACATAGACGGTTATAATGACAAAACCACATACAACAACTACGAGACCCTCTCTTGAAATTATAAAAGAGAATAACAATACACTTAGGCTCAAAGTTAAGGGTTCCTTGAATGCCTATACAACCGCTGTTATATGGAATGATTCTCTATCAGAGTTTAAAAAAACAAACCCAAAAGAATTAATACTTGACGGAGCAGGAATCGATTACTGTGACGCCTCTGGTATCGCTTTTATAACCGATCTTAGAATTAAACAAGATGAAGCAGGCGGGGCCTACAAAGTAGAAGGGCTCTCAGATGAAATAAACAAACTATATAAACTCTTTGATCCTAAGGATTTTGAAAAACCTGAGGAAATAGAATCTAAAGTCTCAGAAAACAAAATAGAAGCCGCAGGCAGATTAGGTTATGCCGCCTGGGAAGAATTGAAAATAAATATAGTTTTCACTGGTCGTGTTACCGTAGCTCTATTTCAGGCACTACTTCGTCCAGACAAGATTAGATGGCGGGATGTATTTGTCACATCAGAGAAATTTGGAGCAAATGCTCTATTTATAATAGCACTTGTGAACTTTCTAGTAGGGCTTGTAATTGCTTTTCAGTCAGCCGTTCCCATGAAACAATACGGAGCCCAGATATTTGTGGCTGACCTACTGGTTATCGCATATTTTAAAGAGTTAGGTCCTCTTATGACAGCATTTGTTGTAAACGGCAGAAGCGGATCTGCCTTTGCAGCGGAGCTTGGAACAATGAAGGTAAACGAGGAGCTTGATGCACTTGATACTATGGGGCTAGATCCAGTTCCTTTTCTGGTTGTGCCAAAAGTAATTGCTTCTGTAGCTATGCTGCCGCTACTAACAGTCTTTGGAAACCTCTTTGGACTAATCGGAGGACTGGTTGTTATGTTTTCTCTCGGCTTTACCTTTTCTACATATATAAATCAGCTTACAATTGCAGCCACATACGGAATGCTGCTAGCGGGATTATTCAAAACACTCTTTTTTGCTGTAATTATTGCTGGCGTTGGTTGTCTTGCTGGAATGAGAGCAGCAAAAGGACCTTCTGCTGTAGGTGATGCTGCTACAAAAGCTGTGGTTGTAGGAATAGTGCTAATGATCTTAGTAGATGGTTTGTTCGGAGTCATATACTACATTTTGGGAATATAAAATGGCTGAGACAATAATTAACGTTAAAGATTTTACAGCCGCATACGGCGACAATGTCATAATAGACAATATAAATTTTGATGTCTATAAGGGAGAGAAGTTTATCATCCTTGGTGGCTCGGGCTGCGGAAAGAGTACGCTCTTAAAACACATGATTGGACTATATCGCCCCGCTAACGGAAGCATTTTGATAGAAGGTGAAAATATATCTAAAGCCGAGGGTCAGGAGAGAATCGAAATACTAAAGAATATAGGTGTAGCCTATCAATTAGGAGCACTTTTTGGATCAATGTCGGTTTTAGAAAATGTTAGGCTCCCGCTTGAGGAATATACGGATCTTAACAACGACTCAATAGATCTAATTGCCAGAATGAAGCTCAACATAGTTGGTTTGACTGGGTCTGAGGATAAAAGCCCGTCTGAACTCAGCGGAGGAATGATAAAACGTGCAGCTCTGGCAAGAGCTATGGCTCTAGATCCAGATATTTTATTCCTAGACGAACCCTCAGCAGGTCTTGATCCAATTACTTCAGCTGAGCTTGATCAGCTTATAAACCAGCTTGCAAAAAGTTTAGGAGTAACTTTTGTAATTGTCACACATGAGCTAAATAGTATTTACAATATCGCTGATAGAGTTATTATGCTAGATAAGAGCACTAAGGGAATAATTGCTACTGGAGACCCCGAGTACTTAAGAGACAATTCGGAAATACCGATAGTGCAAAAGTTTTTTAAGAGACAAACTGATGAACAGCTTGGCGGTTAAACAATAGCTAACGGACAATATTATGGGCCAAAAACCTAACTTTTTTAAAATTGGAGTATTTGTAATAGCGGGATCACTATTCCTGGCAATAGCTATAATTGTTTTTGGGGCAGGCAAATTTTTCCAGGAAAAATATGTAGTCGAAACATATTTTGATCAATCTGTTCAAGGACTCAGCGTAGGTGCTGCTCTTACATTTCAGGGAGTACAGGTTGGAAATATTAGCGAAATAGGTTTTGTGTTTCAAGACTACGATACTGATTATCAATATGTTTTAGTCAGAGCAGAAATCTATCCCAATAAAAACCGTCACAAGGGAAAATCAAAGATCTTCATAGATGACAGTAACCGAGAAGAAGGTTTACAAAAAATGATTGATAAAGGTCTAAGATTACAGCTTGCGTCCCAGGGAGTAACGGGAATTGCTTTTCTAAATGCTGTATATCTTGATCCAGCGGATTATCCCCCGCTAAACATCGACTGGAAGCCCGACAACCCTTATATACCTTCAGCTCAGGGAACAATAGCTCAGATTACTCAGATGATTGAAAAACTTACAAAAACTATAGAAAGTATTAATTTTAAGGAAATATCAGATGATGTAGAACAGCTTGTAGTCACTTTAAATATGGCCGTACAACAAGCAGATATCCCACGAGTTAGTAAAGACCTTCAACAATTGCTAATCACTCTTAATCAAACAGTTGAGAATACCGACAAGATAATTAAGAGCAAAGACCTTAAGGAAACTTTGGCCAATATCGCCCAAACCACAGAGGAACTCAAAGCAACACTAAGACGCACTGACCGTCTTCTACAAAACAGAGAGCACAATATTGGAACAATTCTTCAGAATGTTGAGCGAATATCAGAGGACATAAGTGAATTCATGGTTACAGTAAGAAGGTATCCTTCCTGGGTTCTTTTTGGAGAACCACCACCTCATTTAGGGCATGAAAATGAAGAGGAGAATAAAAACAAATGAGAAACCTACACATAGTATCTTTATGTTCCTTTCTATTAATGCTAGCTCTCATCTATGGATGCCCAAGTGTAAGCAAACCTTATCCTGAAAGAACTTTTTTCCTTTTTGAAATCCCGGCTCCATCACAAACAGTCAGCCCAATTAAAGATGCGATAGTTGCAGTAGACAGATTTACCATTTCTCCGTCCAGTCAGGGAAGAGAATTTATATACCGAACAACTGATCTTCAATATAAAACAGATTTTTATAACCAATTCTTTAGACCTCCAGACAATATAATGACTGAAGCTGTCAGACAATGGCTAAACCAGTCGGGTCTATTTGAGGAGCTTTTATCCCCTGCTAGCCAAGCGTTCCCTAAATATACAATTGAAGGAAACGTTATAGAGCTATACGGGGACTACAGAGATACATCTGCTGCAAAGGCTGTCATTAGAATTCAGTTCTTTTTACTACAAAACCCAGCGGATGGAACTGATCCAGCAGTCGTGCTTGGCAAGACGTATTTATCTGAGCAATCTATAGGCGCAGCTTCTCCCAATGCCTTAATGAATGGTTGGAACCTTGCTCTTGAAGATATTCTAGGTGAATTCTTAGACGACCTAAGCTATTCTTTAAAACAATCTGAATCTGTTGAATAACTGTAAATAAATCAGTCTTAAAATTATCTGCAATTATAGTTTTCAGGCCTCAGATAGTCGAGCACTGTTTCATCTGTACAAGCCCCTGTAATTAACGTCGGCAACAAAAAACGCCTTCCATTTCGAGGATTTGTACAATCACATGGGGGCAAATAACTCCCTGATGAAGTTTGGCCCTGTGGCTGGGCAGGGGTGTTTGGATAATCTGGTTGTGCATTGGGATTGCCAGAATGTCTGACTCCGGGACATTGTCCCTCATAGCCAACACCGGTTCCATCAGGTCTACCGCTGCTAACTTTTACAATAGGCTTTTTAGGAGTATTCTCGTTGTGACAAAGTGGGAATTCATTTTTGGCTAGATCGCCAATATATCTATAGGAATATATTTTCTGATTCAATCCATTAGTCTTTCCCGTATCCCAATACACACAAAAAGTATAACAACCGTATGCAAGTGACATACCCGCTGCAGAATTTCTTGTCGAAGTAGGCGGTCCTGTGAAAACAACAGTCGATGGACTAGGATTTGGAGGAGCAACGGCATATGTTTGGTTTACTAACACAGTTAAATTAACATTGCCAGTATTATGGAAAAATACTCCGTATGTAGGAAGTGAACTATCTTCATTTTCACCACCACCGCCATCCACTGAAGGATTATTCACGGTTCTACAATTATAAAATTTAATACTATTTACATTATTTTGCCACTCTAGAGGTCCTTCGAAAGTAGTATGAGATGTTCGTTCAATAGACATAGTGCCAGTGTTATTTCCATTCTTCCAAGTCCCTTTGGCGCGATCACCATTACTGGTTCCAGTAAAGTTTAGTACCGATCCAGATTTCCATTTTACAACTATCTTAGCCTTATTATTAGGTGCTCCATAAAGAAAGCCTTTGCCATGTAACATACCTCGGTCAGCATCCGCTACTTTAACCTTGCATTCAGTGGTGAGAACCCATTCATCACTTTGGGAATTAGTTGCAAATAGAAAAAGAAAACTTAATATTAGAACAAGGGGTGAAAATATATATTTTGTGTGCATAATCCAATCTTATCACGGCTGAATATCCCAGTCAACAATGCGTTAATTAATAAAAATACTCACTAGAAACCTAGCTGAAATTAGTAAACACATATTGTAAGAATCAGAAATAAATCACAATTTAGTGTTAAAATCCAGAATTTTTAGTATATTCTATTTGCTAGTAAAACTGGGCAAAAGAGAGGAGTAAAATGCGTGCAATAATCATAATCATTATAATAGCTCTGATAGCTATAATAGTTCCCCCTTACTGGTTTGGCATGAAGGCCGAAGAGGAATACAACAATCTTATAGAGACCGTATCTAAATATGAAAACCTAGAGATTATTAGTCGAAGTTACAAAAGGGGATGGTTAAAGTCATCTGGAGAAATTAAGTATTCCGTCAAAGATGAAGATAAAAATCATTTAAAAATTATTCAAAGAGATACAATATATCACGGCCCAATTCCAATTGGTACTTTATCTACAGACAAGATCACATTAAAGCCAGTAATGGCTATTATTGAAACTGATGCTGATATAAAAACTGATTCAAAAGAGAAATATGCTGAATTCATTAATTCCCTGCCCCAGGCTAACTTTGAAACAACTCTATCGCTGAGCGGCTATGGAACTACCGAAGTCTCGATACCGGCCGTGGATAACAAATTAAAAAGTGGTACAAGCCTAAATTGGTCAGGTCTAGATGGACTTATAAACTTTACTCCTGATCTACATAAGGCATCTTCTGTTTTCAACTTCTCTGAACTTGAGATAGAAGATGAGAAAGCTCTCATAAGCGTAAGTGGTTTGAACTTGGAATCCAATTTGGATTATCCAGCCTCCAATTTCAAAAATCCTTTAGGGGATATGTCAGTAAAGATCGAGGAGATAAGTTCAGAAGGTAGAGAAGGAGAAGACCCTAATAAAGTAACAATAAGCAATTTTGAAATTACTGCTTCAACAAACCAAACGGGGAACCTACTAAATCACACCCATAGTGCAGGGATCGGCCAAATATCTGTAGGTGGCAATAGCTATGGACCCGGCATATATGAGTTTGAGATAAGGAATATAGATAAAACAGCATTTGAGGAAATACAGATGGCTATCAAAGAAAACCAAGCAGATGAAAATCAAGATACTGTAACTTTATCAGATTTACTTACAGCTCAGATTATGAAAACACTTCCAAGTTTATTAAAAAACTCGCCAGAAATCGAGCTTACAAAACTATCTGTGAAAACAGGGGAGGGTGAAATTAATGGGCACGCTATAATAGCAGCCAGCGGAGATAGCCTAGATAATCCAGAGCTAGCAGCGAATCCAATATTTCTATTAGCTGCTCTATCAGCCGAGATGAACTTTTCGGTTTCAAAGCCACTATTCGACAACTTATTAAAAGACTACAAAATTGAAGAAATCACAGACGAGATGAACAACAATGAAAAACTTCCATCAGATAAAGAACTACAAACTCTGGGTCAAGAAAGAGCACAAGCTGAAATCAAAGAAATGCTTGATCAGAAAATACTGATTTTAAATAACGGCAAGTATGAAATAGAGGCCACCTACGGGGTAGGACGAGTAACTTTAAACGGAAACCCTTTGGATCTGGGCGCGCTTATTAATCAGCTTTAAATTTTGATTCCTGCTCTCTGTACTTAGCTGTATCAATCACTTCCTCAAAGTCCTTAAAATTGGACATATCGCTATAACCTTCAGTAGTACCATTTTCCTTTAGATGAGCAAAACAAGACTCAATGGCCTTAGTTGCCGAAAACAAGCCGGCAAGAGGGTAAACAACTATTTTGTATCCTAGCTCTTCAAGCTCCTTTGAACTCAAAAATGGAGTCTTCCCACCTTCCACCATATTGGCAAACAGAGGCACATCATTATCAAATGCCCCGGCTATTTCCTTTAGCTCTTCCACACTCTTGGGAGCTTCAATAAAAACAACATCTGCTCCAGCCTCGGAATAAGCTCTCCCTCTATTAATAGCCTCATCAATACCTAAAGAGGCTCTGGAGTCAGTACGTCCGACAATAACTAGCTCAGTGTCTCCTCTGGCTTCCACAGCAGCGTGTATTTTCTCTACATGCTCACTCATGGTAATAACCTGTTTACCATCAAAATGCCCGCACTTCTTAGGCCACTGTTGGTCTTCAAGGATAATTCCACCGCCACCAATTCTAACTACTTCTTCTACAGTCCTCATAACATTTAAAGGGTTTCCATATCCCGTATCAATATCTACAACAACAGGTACGTCCACAGAACTCACAATTCTACTCACGCTCCAAAGCATTTCTGTTGCATTTAGAAAACCCATGTCGGGTTTCCCCAACATTGTGGCTGATATTCCAAAGCCGCTGGTGAATGCTACCTCGAAACCTGCTTTTTGAGAAAGCTTTGCACTCACACAATCATGCACACCAGGAAGCACTAATATCCCAGGATCTGATAAAATTTCTCTTAATTTCTGACCTTTAGTCATCATCTATCTCCTAAGTACGCTAACTAGAAAAATAGATAGAGTGTGAGAGCCTGTCAAGAATGATTGAACTGAGCGTGGGTTTATGATAGTTTTGAAACTATGGAATCTGGCTACATCACTGGCGCTCCAGACAAGATCGAAAAAGAGAGCCGGCATAAACCAAAAGCAATTACCATAAAGAAAATAGAGCCTGGGCTTAAGAGCATCGATATAATACATTTGATAGAAGCTCTTGAGGGCATAAAACTAGACTTTGATCATCTCTACTACTATGAGCACACAGGTTTATTAGTTCCAAGCCTAAAGAAATCTCAGGGCAGGGGAGTTCCCAAGCTTTACTCCACAGAAGACTTTATCATCCTAAGGTGGCTCATATCTCTTCAAAAAAACGGAATAAATGTAAACCGCTTTCGAGACATCATCGATTTCATTAAAGAGAAAATGCCTGATGTCTTAGAAACACCACAAAACTGGAACCTCATTACTGATGGCAAATCCATAAAGTTTGTAAATAAAGTCACACGCAAAACTTTTGAGCTTGCCAAAGATACAAGCCAATATCTTTTCTCATTCTCAAAAGACTAAGGTTATTAGGAATTTTACTTCTGTTCTGATAAAGTGGCACGCTCAGATTTTGTGCCCTCAGCAATTACATCTGGAATCGATGTGAAAGCAATGCGCAGCGGGGCAGACTCTGACGCATCGTGCATCGATCCAAAATATATACTATTCATCCCATAGCGTTCATTTATCTTATCAAGAGCCGTTGCTAACTTATCCTGCTTAAACTCATTTGAGAAAAGAGAATAGCTTGTCTCATTAATCGGAGCTAGATCAGACAAAACCACAGCAGTGCTAAGAGGCGTAAGCCCCCGGGGGGCCTCTCTCCACATCTCAGAGAACGCCTGAATCATACTTTGGGTATCATGGCGTTTACCTATTTTAAGAGTTCTTTTCCAGCTTCTTTTAGTATTAAAGTATTTGACCTTAATTGTTATATTGCCGGCCAGATATTTGAGCCTCCTGAGTCTAAAAGCAGCTTTGTGTATCAGCCTTATAAGTACAGCCCGCGTGCGCTCTTCTGTCCTCATCTCCGGGGCCAATACATGTGAATGGCTCACAGTTCTTCTTTGAGTCTCTCTCTCTGGCAGGTCCTCACCATTTAATAGATAGCTAAGACGCTTCCCACCTACGTTCTGCCAGATATCCAAGAACCTATCCCCAGATAATGAATAAAGGTCCTCTACATTATGAACATTATGCTTTTTAAGACGGGCACTCATACTCCTACCTATACCAGGAAGAGCCCTAAGCGAGAGAGGATAGAGAATTTGCGGCAGATCATCCCTTGTTATTACGGTAAATCCGTCAGGCTTTTTCATACCGCTTGCAACTTTTGCAATAAAACGGTTGGGGGCAAGACCAACAGAGCAGCGCAAAGACTCTCCCACATTCTTTTTAATGGATTCTTTAACTTGGTAGCCTAAAGCGACTGCATTATCATACTTTTTATGCCTTCCCGTAAGCATGCATGACATCTCATCAATAGAATGCACTTTATCTATAGGCAGAACTTCTCTTACTGCAGAGACAATTTTGTTGTGACATTCGATGTACAAAGTTGGTCTTGCCTCTACAACGTTTAGAGTGCGGCAAAGCTTCTTTGCAGTTCCTACTTTTGTACCTGTTTTTATACCAAACTTTTTAGCCTCGTAGCTTGCAGCAATACAACATGTGCTGTCGGCCATCACCGGAACAACAACGGTAGGGGTGCCTCTCAACTCAGGCCTCAAGTGTTGCTCGACAGAGGCAAAATAGGAATTCATATCGAGAAAAAGGCAATCCAGTGTTTTATTTGAATTATGATCCATTAAGATAATTATGGACCCTTTCTAGGTTTCCGCCAAGGGGGTTATTTTAAATATTGATAAATAGAGATTGTTTGGATTGAACAGCATTAAATCTCTATCTTTATTAAATCCCCATCAATATGTACTTTGTATGTATTTATACATTCCTCGGCAGGAGGAGCTATAGCTTCTCCTGATTTAAGGTCAAATTCCGCACCGTGCCAGGGGCAAGTTACAGTTGTGCCATCAATTTCACCCTCACATAGAGGACCGCCCACATGTGAGCACTCGTTATCAACGGCATAATATTGACCCTCGCAATTAAAAAGGGCTATCTCCTTACCATCAACATCAATAAATTTGCCCTGACCACTCTCAAGCTCGCCTACCTTAGCCACTTCTACAAGGTCTCCCATTTACAACTCCTAAAAATCTAAGATCCAGCTACTCATCAAGAAATTCGATGGACTCTTCAAATTCCTCAGCCATACTGGGGTGTCCATGACGATTAGCAGCCTCAACCCCTTTGCTGTAGGATTCTTTTGCTTTCTCTATGTTTCCCAATTTCACATAGCACTCAGCCAGCATCCGGTAAACTGCTCCTTCATCTTCTTTTAATTTTAGATACTCATTTATTTCAACAATGGTATCTTCGTACAGCTCTGCTTTAAAAAGCTCATTTGCAAGACCGTATCTTCCAAGCGGATTACTTGGGTCTTTTTGAATTAATGTTTTTAACTGCTCTATTCTTGAATCACTCATTTATCAGAACTTCTCCATTCCATATTTAGTCATATGAATTCTAGCATAGCATTAGCAACAAGAGAATTCTCACTAAAAACATTGATTGTTTATATTTATCCTGCATACTCATATGCTAACAAAACCAGACAAACTAATCTCATGTATAGAAAAACTTTAGATTTTTTATTTCAAGCTCTAGCTGTAAAACAGTATCTCATATTTTCGGGAATGTTTTTTGTTTTAACAGCTTTTGTAATGTTTATATTAGACGCTCAGATAAGGCCTTCGGGATGCGCTGACATGATCTCTCTTGAACTGGTATTCACCAAGAGTGGGCTAAATCAAATTTTACTTGATTGTGGAGCTAAAGGAGTGCGTTCCCATTTAATCATGCTCTGGGTGGATTATATTTTTATTGTCTCCTATGTAGGATTCTTAGCCAACCTTCTTGGCTCCCTGCTTAAGAACATTGAATATGAAAGAGCTTTAACTTTGTTTTCTATCCCAATTATAGCAGGTGTATTAGATGTGATAGAGAACACCATCTTCTTGTTTCAACTTCAGAATCTTGATAGCCTAAATGGAGGACTAATTTTTCTAGCCTCTAGCGCAGCACTAGTTAAGTTTGTCTTAATAGGAATAACGATTATCTTGATATTCTATTATTTGTTTAAAAAGAAACCTGAAACTGCATAGTTAGGATATATATACTGCTCCCCATTTAAAACAAACGATAGTTACATTGGAATAAGTTTTGTTATTGAGGCTATTGTGTTGGTGTACAATCCGCTATCGTAGAGCTATAGGCGTCCATATTTATGAGCCCTGTAAACAAATTACTCATACACGCTATACATTCATCTTGATTCAAACTATCCCCCGTTTATGCAATGATTGTGCTAAAAGCTGATACATGCTAGAATGTAAATTCGCTAAGCATAAATATTACTTTGGAGGCACGTGTGTGATGGGCACAAAAAGATGGCACCTCGTATTTATATTGATTTTAGCTCTTGGATTTGCAACTAGTTGTACAAACTTACAATCGATACAAGATTTTGGACTAGGCACCACAGATTTTGCAAGTTCATATGACAAAGTATATTCCGGCAGTTATGACACGTGTCTTACAAGTGCGGAGATAAGAAACGTAATTATTGAATTGGGGGAAACACCTTCAAGATCACCACTCACACAACTGCAAGACGACAAAGAGCTTTGTGCACCTTATAAACCTACGACAGAGGCCTTTAACGAGAGCTCTTTAGCTCTTTCAGATTATGGCCAAGCACTACAGCTAGTTGCGCAACAGAACCAGGGTCCTTCATTTAGAAACACACAGATTATTTCTCAGTTTAGCGGGATCGATGAAAGCATTGTTAATACCGTACCAGAATTAAGTAACAGCAAAAAAGATATTGAGACAGTAAACCAATGGAAGCCTTACTTTCAAACCTTCTTTGCCCAGAAAACTCCACAAGAGGTAATACTGGAAACCCAGCCAAAAGTAGATGCTACTCTTGAGCTTTTAACTATTTTCTCATTGATATACCAGGATCAACTTGATAACTATGAAAGAAACATCAAAGTCCTAGACACTTTAATATATGACACAGGATCAAGTGATGCAATTAAAAGAACATTTGTTATAAACAAAAGTAGGGACAAGAATGCCCGTCAAGAACTGTTAAAGAATTATAATTCAGCTCTTACTTCGGTAAAGGAGTCACAAAAGAAATTATATCAACGCTCAGAACTACAATCACCCCACTATAGCGATCCAATTTTCCAGCAAGATATGCAGGAGTTCTTAATTAATATTTCAAACCTCACTCAGCAATCTAAACTAATTTCTGAATAGATAATAATTCAGCCACTTTATTGCTTAGTGGTGATTTTATAAATAACTCCACCTAGATCATCTGATACGAACAACTCCCCACTGTTTCCAACTAGGACATCAACAGGCCTTCCAAGCTTCTTAGTTGCGGTCATCCACCCAGAGGCAAAATCTTCGGTACCTATGGGTCTCCCATCTTTCATCTTTATTCTGACAACTTTATACCCAGTGGGGACTGAGCGGTTCCATGAACCGTGATAGGCAACGAAAAGATCACCCTTATATTCATCAGGAAACATAGCTCCATCATAAAATGTCAATCCCAAAGGCGCTGAATGAGCTTGAAGCTCTACAACAGGGGCTATAGTGGCCTCGCATCTTTTTGGGTCATTAAAATCAGGATCCGCAATCTTATCGCCATAACAATAGGGCCATCCGTAATCTTTGTTATTTTGAATTATGTTTATTTCATCCGGTGGAAGGTTATCCCCAAGCCAGTCTCTTCCGTTATCAGTAGCCCACAGCTCTTTAGTTATAGGATGCCAAGTGAGACCGACAGAGTTTCTAAGCCCTGTTGCAAAAATCTCTCCGTCTGTACCGTCTGGATTAAATCTCATAACAGTAGCTCTACGTTTATCTTCTTCAATGCATATGTTACAGGAAGAGCCTATGGAAACGTACATTTTTCCTTCCGGCCCAAAAGACACCGTTCTAGTGAAGTGCCCTTTGGTTGGAAGATCTGGAACAATTATTTCTTTTTCACCTAATTCTTCATGGAACCCATTGTATTTGTATCTAACTATCTGATTTGTCTCCCCGATGTATAGATACCCGTCGTGAAATGCAATTCCATGTGGACGTTTTAAGCCTTCTATGAATTTTCTTATGCCTATTTTGTTTTTAACAGGGGGTTCAATATCATGCATATCCAATATGCCAACGACAGTACCTTCACCAATAAGTGTTACGAAAAGAAAGTTGTCAGGACTTAGAGCCATAAACCTGGGACTACCCAGACCTGAGGCATATTCCTCTATTACGAACCCCTCTGGAACAGTGAGAATATCAACTGAAGATATAGCGGTTAAAGGGATGAAAAGAAAAAAGGAAAGCGTGATTACATTGAATAATTTGACCCAATTCATAAAAATAGTTTAGCAGGTAGGAAGAAGGATTGATACTATTATATAAGTAGATCTTTATCCTTTTCAGAAGAAGACTCTAGGTTCAGTAACAAATCATTTTCAAGTAAGTTATCCGTGTCTTTATCAAAAGTGGTTAAAACTCTGGCGTTATCAAAATTAAAGATCTTAATAAAAGATTTTATTGTAGATTCTTCAATATCCTCCATTTCTATCTCTTCTTTCATTCCTAACCACCCCGCAACAGAGGTCATTTTCACATCTGGAATACCACAAGGCACTATCATGTCAAAATAAGAAAGGTCAGTATTAACATTGAGTGCAAACCCATGATAGGTAATCCATCTTTTTACTCCAACCCCTATAGATGCAATCTTGTGTCCATCCACCCAAACACCTGTAAGCCCCTCAATACGGTTAGCTTCTATATCAAAATCCCCAAGCATCAAGACAATTAACTCCTCAAGCCCTCTTAAATACTTATGAACATCCCGCCCCTTTGTGTTAAGGTCTAAAATTGGATATCCGACAAGTTGCCCCGGACCATGAAAAGTAATGTCTCCGCCTCTGCTTATTTCCTCAAAATCTATCCCACGTTCAGCCAGATAACGCTCGTTAATAAGCAAATGTCCTTTATGTCCTTTTCTGCCAATTGTAAAAGTAGGGGGGTGTTCTAACAAAAGAAGTGTATCGCCAATCTCTCCATTTTTTCTTTTCTCAAGCAACCTCATTTGGAGATCGAGGGCGCTTTTATAAGGAACCAAACCAATTTTGTATACATTAAGAGTGTTCATAGTTCAGCATTCCAAAAAATTATGCATTTCTTGCTCTTCCCATAGCAGCCAATGCGGCCTCCATTACTGCTTCGGACAGAGTAGGGTGGGCATGAGAAGTCATAGCTATCTCAAGCGGGGTTGATTCTAAAGTGCGAGCAACTCCTATCTCCGCGATTAACTCGGTTGCTCCATGGCCAATTATATGAGTCCCTAGTATCTCACCTGTACTTTTTTCTGAAATTATTTTTACAAACCCGTCTGTCTCACCAGTTCCAACAGCTTTTCCTGCTGCCCGGAAGGGGAATTTACCAACATTATAATCAAAACCTTTTTCCTGCACCTGCTCCTCAGTAAATCCTATTGTAGCAACTTCCGGCTGGCAATAGACACATCCGGGAATATTGTTATAATGAACTTTGCTATTTTGGCCTGCCATCATCTCTACCGCAGCAACACCTTCCTCAGAGGCCTTATGAGCCAATAACGGCGGGCCTATTATGTCTCCAATAGCATAAACATTGCTGCAAGTGGTCATATATTGATCATCAGTTTTAATAAATCCTCTTTCATCAAGCTCTATACGTAGATCACTAAGTCCAATATCACCACTTTTCTTGTAAAAACTAAGAGATGTAGGCGCATCATTTGCAACCGGCCTTCTTCCTACTGCAACAAGCACCATAGAGGTCGTTATTTTTGTCTCTGTTTGGTTTGACATATTCTCAAGTATTACATCAACTGTCTTCTTTTTCTTATTGACTTCCTTGAATTTTGTTCCAGTTAGAACTGTCATTCCACTTTTCTTAAAAAGCCTTTGCAGCTCACGAGCAACTTCTTTATCGGCTCCCGGTATAATGTTGTCCATCATCTCAACTATTGTCACTTTACTTCCAAAGGAATTATATACATATGCAAATTCAGCACCAATATATCCTCCGCCTATAACAACAACTGATTCAGGAACTTCTCTATGAAATATCGCCTCATCGCTTGTCATTATTAACTTTCCGTCTATATCTAGCCCGGGAAGTGTTACGGGAACAGACCCCGTAGCAATCATTATTTTATCAGTATCTATTTCAAACTGGTCCTTTTCTCCAGTTACTCCAATCTTGTTATTTGTTATTAATTTGCCGGTACCGCTAAAGAGAGTGATTTTATTTTTCTTAAATAGGTATTCAACACCTTTATTTAGCGTAGATGAAGCCTTTCTGCTCTTATCAATAACTTTAGAGAAATCATAAGAAAGACCTTTATGTTGTATGCCGAACTCCTCTGAATGATTGAAGTATTGATAGACTTCCGCACACTTTAAGATTGACTTTGAGGGAATACAGCCCCAATTAAGACACACACCACCGGGTTTATCCCTTTCTATCACCGCGACCTTCATTCCAAGTTGGGCAGCTCTTATAGCTCCCACATAGCCACCAGGGCCAGATCCTATAACTGTTAAGTCAAATTTTTCCATAGCCCTGTTATTATATATTCAATAACACCTTGGTCAATCCTTTGGCATTATTGATCTCTTAATTTATTGTGGTCAGAATATAAATTGAAGAATCTATTTCCTTAGAGCAGTATCAAAAATAAAGTAGCATGTATAATATGTTAAGGGAATTGACGAATATCTAATCATTGCTGTAAAATTTGAATAAAATGAATAAAAAGCCTGATAAGAAGAAAGAGAATATTTCAGAAGAAGAGTTAGAAAATAAAGAGTGGATAGAATCACTTGACTATGTATTAGATAATGCTGGAGAACAGCGTGCGGCTATACTCATAAAGAAGCTTCAAATCCACGCCCAGAAAAGAGGAGTTAAGCTACCATTTACAGCCAATACTCCCTATATCAATACAATTGCTACAGAAAAACAGCCAAAGTACCCTGGCGATCCAGAGATAGAATGGAAGATAAGGAGTCTGATTAGGTGGAACGCTATGGCTATGGTTGTTAGAGCCAACAGACTAGAGGAGGGAATTGGAGGCCACATATCCACATTCGCCTCGGCTGCTGCATTATATGAAGTTGCTTTTAATCATTTCCTACGTGGCAGAAATGAAAACCATGAAGGTGATATTGTCTATTTCCAAGGTCACGCAGCCCCTGGAATCTATGCTAGAGCGTTTCTTGAAGGACGACTTAGCATAGAAGACCTTCAAAACTTTAGAAGAGACCTTCAGCCTGAAGGTGGGCTTACATCTTATCCCCATCCATGGTTAATGCCTAATTTTTGGCAGTTTCCTACAGTATCCATGGGCCTAAGCCCCATTATGGCAATCTATCAGGCCAGATTTAACCGCTATCTTGAGGATAGAGGGCTTAAAAAGCGCTCAGATGCCAAAGTATGGGCTTTCTTAGGAGACGGAGAGACTGATGAGCCTGAAACCCTAGGAGCTATAACTCTAGCATCGAGGGAACATCTGGACAATCTGATTTTTGTGGTCAACTGCAACCTTCAACGCCTAGATGGCCCCGTTAGAGGAAACGGGAAAATAATCCAGGAGCTTGAGGCAATCTTTAGGGGCGCCGGATGGAACGTAATTAAAGTCATATGGGGAAGCAATTGGGATCCGCTCATTTCTGAAGATAAAGATGGCATTCTTGTTAAAAGAATGACCGATGCCCTTGATGGTGATTATCAAAAATACTCTGTCGCTTCTGGTGAATATATACGGTCTCATTTTTTTGGTACCGACCCTAGACTCCAGGAGATGGTAAAAAATCTCTCAGACACCGAGCTTCAAAAACTAAGAAGGGGGGGTCATGACCCAGAGAAGATATTTCCGGCATTTAAAGAAGCTGTTGAAAACACTGGCTCGCCAACTGTCATACTAGCAAAAACAATTAAGGGTTACGGACTTGGAGAAGCTGGAGAGGGGAGAAACATCACCCACCAGCAAAAAAAGTTAAACGAAGATGAGCTCAAGCTTTTTAAGAAACGTTTTGATATTCCCATATCTGATGAAGATGTCTCAAGAGCGCCTTTTTACAAACCATCAAAGGACAGTCCAGAGGTCAAATATATAAAAGAACGAAGAGAAGAGCTTGGAGGTTATCTTCCAAAGCGTGAGGTTATTTGTGATCCAATAAAACCGCCTTCTGAGAAACTATTTGAAGAATTCCATAAAGGGTCAAAAACTAGAGAAGTAGCTACAACAATGGCATTTGTTAGGATGCTTGCCAAGATGCTTAAAGATAAAAACATTGGCAAACTCATCGTACCAATTGTACCGGATGAAGCCCGCACTTTTGGCATGGAAGCACTTTTTAGACAGGTTGGGATTTACTCTCATGTAGGTCAGCTCTACGATCCAGTGGACGCTGAAACACTTCTATACTACAAAGAAGCGGTTGACGGTCAAATATTAGAAGAAGGCATCACCGAGGCAGGCTCAATGTCTTCATTTATAGCAGCGGGAACCGCCTATGCTACACATGGAATTAATACAATCCCGTTTTTCATCTACTACTCGATGTTTGGATTCCAAAGAATAGGAGACCTAGTTTGGGCCGCAGCGGACATGAGATGTAAAGGGTTTATGATAGGAGGAACAGCCGGCAGAACAACCCTTGCAGGAGAGGGACTTCAACACCAAGACGGCCATAGCCATCTACTTGCCTATCCAGTGCCAAACTTAAAGGCCTACGACCCTGCTTTTGCATATGAAATAGCTGTGATTATAGAAGACGGCATAAAACGTATGTACGTTGATAGAGAAGATCTTTTTTACTATATAACTGTGATGAACGAGAGCTATATTCAACCCTCAATGCCCGAGGGAGTTAAAGATGGAATATTAAAAGGCATCTATAAATTTAGGGATTCTGAGAATAAGGAAGCAACTCTTCATGCACAACTTTTTGGAAGTGGCACCATACTCAACGAAGTACTAAAAGCACAGGAAGTACTAGGTGAGAAGTACGGCGTGGCTGCAGACGTATGGAGTGTTACCAGCTATAAGGAGCTCTACCGTGACGGTCTTGATAAAGAACGTTGGAACATGCTTCATCCCTCTGAAATAAAAAGAGTTCCATACATAACGGAGTGTGTGAAAGATGCTCCAGGAGTTTTCGTTGCAGCATCAGACTATGTCATGGCTCTGCCTGATTCCATATCACAATGGCTACCCAAACCACTTGTTTCACTTGGAACAGACGGGTTTGGCAGAAGTGCTGGTAGAAAAGAGCTTAGGGACTTTTTTGAAGTTGACTGGAGGTACATAACACTTGCCGTACTAGCTTCTCTAACCTGGGAGAAAAAAATTGATCCGGCCGTAGTAGAAAAGGCAATACGGGACATGGATATAAACCCAAGCAAAGCAAACCCTATACTTTCATAATAGTTAAATTTGTTGGACCATAGAAATAAAGAAAAAACGAAACATAAGATATAATTAACATCAAAGAATATTGTTTGAGGTAGGACTGCATGACAATTGAATACAAGTTACCCGACCTGGGTGAAGATATTGAGACAGGAGACGTAATAGGAGTATTTGTTTCAGCTGGAGATAAAGTTGCTGAAGACCAGGCTCTTTTAGAGGTAGAAACTGATAAGGCTGCAATAGAAATTCCTTCACCGGCTAGAGGAATAGTAAAAGAAGTACACGTAAGTGAGGGAGATACTATTAAAGTTGGTCAGCTCCTAGTCACCATAGACGACGGCAAAGGGAGCGGGAAGGACAGAAATGTAGAAGAAGTTCAAGAAGTAGAAATCCAAGATGACACAATAGAAGAAATCGCTGAGAAAGAAGTACAAGAAGAAACATATGCCGATCCCGAACCTGAAGAAGAAATAGGAGCCAGTACTGAGCAAGAAACGGTATCAGATACAGAAGAAGCCACAGACAAAGCCACCGAGAAAACCAGCCCCGCATCTCCCTCAATAAGAAGATTGGCTAGAGAGCAAGGTGTGGATATTGAATCCGTAGAAGGCACAGGACCCGGTGGGCGAATATCAGAAGAGGACATTCTAAACCTAGACCCTGGCAACAAATCAAAAACAAAATCAAGGCAACAAGAGTCTAAAACTACTGGAACTAAAGTAGAACAGCCCAGCAGCAAAGCAGACGCTGACAAATGGGGAGACACAGAGAGAACTCCCATGACAAGAGTCAGAAAGCTTACCGCAGAGCGCCTGACCGAAGCTTGGACAGCTCCTCATGTAACACAATACGACAAAGCAGATATAACCGAGCTTGAAAAGCTAAGAAAAGGATTTGGTCAGAGCATTGCAAAGGCTGGCGGAAAATTAACAACTACCTCAATTTTATTAAAAGTAGTTGCCTCTGCTCTAGAAGTTTTCCCTCAATTCAACGCAAGTGTAGATATGGAAAATGAAGAAATTATCTACAAGAAGTACTACAACATTGGAGTTGCCGTAGATACAGAGAGGGGCCTACTCGTTCCTGTTATAAAAGATGTTAATGAAAAAAGTATTGCGCAATTATCTGTGGAGTTAAGTAAGCTTTCAGAAAAGGCCAGGAACAAAAGGATCTCTGTTGGCGAGCTACAAGGCGGGACCTTTACTATCTCCAACTTGGGTGGCCTTGGGGGCACATATTTTTCGCCTGTATTAAATACCCCGGAAGTGGCCATTTTAGGAATATCTAGATCAGCGGTAGAGCCTGTATATATTGATGGAGAATTTTCACCAAGACTCATGCTCCCACTATCTCTTTCCTATGATCACAGACTAATAGACGGGGCTGATGCTATCAGATTCTTACGTTGGATAATTGAAACTTTGGAAGAGCCATTAAAATTGTCACTAGAAGGTTAGTCTACAAAAAACATGAGCAGCTTAGACAACAATACCAAAATAGCTAGCCTTGAAATACTGCCTGAAGAAAGGTATTTGGATGCGATCGTAGATGTTGTAAGTGATCTTGCAAGCGCAAACGGTATAACTAAAAAAGACACCAAGAATCTGGACAAAGTTTTAGTTGAGATTTTCAAAAACATTGTTAAGTATGGATTTGAAGAAGACACCTGTAAACCAATACTCATCTCCATCTATAAACGCCTTCATAGTTTTGTGATTGCTATAGAAGATAAAGGTCTTCCCTTTGATTATGAGAACCTTGAACATGGTGAAGACAAAAGGTTCAAATCATATTTATCTAAAGGATATGCAGATCAGGTTCACTTTTATTCTCTAGGGAATCTGGGAAACAGGACTGAGATTGTAAAGAATCTACCTTCATCTGACATTCGAGAGGAAATGGACATTTCAGAACATCATGAGCACTTAAAACTAGAACCAGTAGAATCAGATGCAGAGGTAAAGATTGATATCTTAGATGAAAATAAAATTCATGAGCTAGTGAGGTTAGTCTACAAATGTTATGGCTATACTTATGCCAATGAATTTATGTACTATCCCGAGCAAATTGAATCCCGCTTAAAGTCTAGTTTGATGTCATCATGTGCTGCATATGATGCTGACGACAATCTAGTAGGGCACCTGGCATTTATTTATAGCAAACCAGGGGCAAAAGTAGGCGAATCCGGGGAAGCGGTCGTAGACCCACGTTACCGGGGGCATGGCATTTTCCCTAAAATGAAGAGATTTATGACTGAGCATGCCGTATCACAGGGAGTAATTGGAGTTTACGGAGAAGCAGTAACAATTCATCCCTATAGCCAAAAAGGAAGCCTTGAGCTGGGTTCGGCTGAGACAGGTTTTTTGCTTGGTTATAGTCCTGGAACTGTTTCATTTCAAAACATATCTGAGGATGAAAAACCAAGACGCCAGTCAATAGCTCTGATGTATACTCCGGTTCTTAAAAGCAATCATACCAAGGTTTATGTGCCTCAGATCTACGAAGAATTGGTTAAGACAATCTACAATCAGATCGGATATGAAAGGGAATTTCTTACAGAAAATAAAGACTCCAATTATTTAAAAAAAGGGAAGGGGCACATCTCTGTATCCATACGCTCAGACCATAACCAGGGAATTATCTCGGTCTCTAAATACGGCAAAAACACCTTAGAAGAAATTCACTTTCATTTAAAACAGCTTTGTCTGCAGAGGATAGATTGCATATATGTCGACATACCTCTTAACAAAAAGGGCTCAGGTTATCTTGCCTCAAAACTAAGGGAGCTAAGCTTTTTCTATGGGTATCTGATCCCTGAGTACTCGGATTCAGATGTCCTAAGACTTCAGTATCTAAACAACGTGGAGATCTCAAAAGAAGATATCAAAACAGCATCAGAGTTTGGGGAGAAACTCTTAGATATAATATTCGATGACTGGTCGCAAGCTACAAAATAGTTCTAATTACTTTTTGATATCATTTAAGTCTTTCCATATAATCGGAATAACTGCTCCGTTAATCTTATCCCCATCACTTTTTATAAAATCGGCTTTGGGTATGTTCGCAAGAAATACTGCCTTGACATAGCACACCATAAAGTCATAAAATAGTTTTGGCTTAATAACGGGCAGAGATAATATGGAACTCTTTATTTCAATGCAGGCTGAAATCCTAAATAAGGGCATCTACTTTGAATGCACAGCTATGCAGATGCCTACTGCAAGGACAGGGGAGCAATTTGTAGCTGAATTTAGGGAAGGTGACAAAGACAAATTAGACCTCTTAAAAAGATACGTAGAAATCCTAGATAATAAGCTGAGCGATGATAACCAATTTCATATAGAACATACTAACTATGGTTTTAAGGTGCTGAAACCTGTGGATCCAGACAAAGACTATATGGAACTATGGGAAGAATGGGTAGTTTTTACACAACGGCTACTAGATGAATTAAAGCAGGTAGTTGGCGAATAGAGTCTAATATTTACAGCTTCTTTAAGCGTTCTAGAACTTGCATTTCATCCCATCTAAGCTAATATTTTCCCTCAACTCATAGAAGATATTATGTCTTTTTTCCAATGAAACATTATCTGAAAATGCAGTTTTCAAAGAATAATTTAGGAGATTAATTAGAGTTAGATGTCAGAAGCTAAAAAAATCAATTACAAAGATACCCTTAACCTTCCAAAGACCACTTTTCCTATGAAGGCAAATCTCAGTCAAAAAGAGCCTGAGATTCAAAAGAGATGGGAAAAAATAAACCTTTACGAGAGAATAAGAGAGGGGTCACAGGGGAAAGACAAATTTATCTTTCACGATGGACCTCCATATGCAAATGGACCCATTCACCTAGGGCATCTTTTAAACAAAGTTCTAAAAGACATAGTCGTTAGATCAAAAACCATGCTCGGATACGATGTGGACTTTATTCCAGGATGGGACTGTCACGGACTCCCAATTGAGCACAAAGTTTTAAAGGAACTCGGAGACAAAGCAAAAGACCTATCAAAACTTCAAATAAGATACAAATGTCAGGCAGACGCAGAGAAATATGTAAAGATGCAGTCCAAGCAAATGAAGAGACTCGGCACGATTGGTAATTATAATGACCCTTATTTAACGATGACCCCTGACTACGAAGCTGGAGTGCTTGAAGTATTCTCAAAGTTGGTTGAAAGAGGTCTGATTTATAGAGATTTAAAACCTGTGCACTGGTCAATTGAAAATCAAACAGCTTTAGCCGATGCAGAGCTTGAATATTATGACCGGGAAGACAGAAGCATTTATGTTCTATTTGAAATTGAGAATTCTGAGTCGCTTCCTAAAGAATTGAGTTTACCAGGTGGAGTTTCCGCGTCTCTCATAATTTGGACAACTACCCCTTGGACACTACCTGCAAACTTAGCAGTTGCCGTATCGGCTGATGGTAACTATGGCTTATACAAAGTAAAGAAAAGTGGAAATGATCACTTTGTAATTATCGTAGATAACCTGGCAGAGAGTGTATTTAAAAAAGCTGGTGTCACAGAATACGAGAAACTTGGCAGATGCAAAGGTCAGGACTTGGTGGATAGATCTACTAGTTATAAACATCCTTTTGTAGACAGATCAGGAAAAGTCGTAACAGCTGAATACGTCACTTTTGAAGATGGAACAGGTCTCGTACATACAGCTCCAGGTCATGGTGTTGATGACTATCAAACAGGGCTCAAAGAAGGGCTTGATATTTATTGTCCAGTTCTGGGAGACGGTACATTTGATGATACGGTTCCCGAGTGGATACGTGGCATAGATGTATGGGAAGGAAACGAGGTTATAACAAATCATCTAAAGACCTCAGGTCATCTGTTTCACGACCAAGAGTATCTTCACAGCTATCCTCACGACTGGAGAAGTAAAACACCTACCATATTTAGAGCTACAGAACAGTGGTTTGTAGGGGTCGACAAAAGCACGCCTGAGCTAGAAAAAAGTCTAAGAGAGCTTGGACTTGATGCTACGGAAAACAAAATAAATTTTTATCCCGATTGGGGAAGAAATCGTCTAAGAGGGATGCTTGAGTCAAGACCTGACTGGTGTATCAGCAGACAACGCGCATGGGGTCTTCCAATACCAGCATTTCTAAATGATAAAGATGAAATTCTTTTAACTCCAAATTCAGTAAAAGTAGTGATAGATAAAATCAGAAAAAATGGAGCAAACTTTTGGTTTAAAGCTGAGCCTCATGAAATAATAGAAGGATATGATCCCAAGGCTGACGAGCTCGCTCCAGAGTGGGCTAAGCAAGATGGAGCACTCCAAAACTTAAAATTAGGAATGGACATATTTGATGTCTGGTTTGAATCGGGATCATCATGGCACTCTGTTTTAGAACAAAGAAACATTGGCTACCCGGCTGATCTATACCTTGAGGGATCAGATCAACACAGAGGCTGGTTTCAGCTTTCACTATTGCCGGCTTTAGGGGCAACAGGGATACCTCCTTTCAAAGCACTTCTAACCCACGGGTTTATGGTTGATGCTCAGGGCAGAAAGATGAGCAAGTCAGGTGGTAACGCACTTGAGGTTGAAGAGCTTTTAAAAACAAATGGAGCTGACATATGCCGCTGGTGGGTAAGCTCTCTTAAATATACAAACGATATAAAAGTGGATCTTGAGTTCTTCAAAGTAGCGGGGGATGAATATCGCAAAGTTAGAAATACGATCAGGTTCCTACTTGGAAATATTAATGATTTTGACCCGGCAAAAGATTCAGTCGAGTTTATTCAAGAAGATGCAAATTCAATTGATGCGTGGGCAATGTCAGAGCTATCTAAATTTGTAACTGATACTAAACAGGCATATCAAAATCTGGACTATAAAAAGGCAAACGAGTTAATATTCCATTTCTGTTATGAGACATTAAGTGCGGTCTATTTGGCAGCGATAAAAGATAGACTTTATTGTGAGAAGAATGATAGTAGAAAAAGAAGACGCTCACAAACCGTAATGCATGAAATGGCTGAAGCACTCATAACACTTATGTCTCCGATACTAGTCCATACATCTGATGAGGCATATAGGAGCCTAAAAGGTGAGGAACCAGATAGTCCAAACAGTATTCATCTCCTGGAAATGCCGGAGACACTACAAATTGAAACTGATTCAAATTGGAATAAAGTAATGGAATTGAGGGGTGAGGCTCTCAAGGCGATCGAGGATGCAAAAGCTTCTGATGGCATAAGTAATCCTCTTGATACAGGAGTTGTTGTAAATCTAGACTCTGAATCATTTAAGAAACTAAAACCTTTTGAATCAGAATTTGCAGACCTTTGTGGAGTTAGCAGATTCACATTAAATGAATCTGACACCCTAAATATCTCTGTTGAAAATTTAAGCGAAGAGCCAAGATGTGAGCGCTCCTGGAAAAGAGATACCACAGTTAAAGAACGCTCAGATGGTGGTTTCCTATCTGACCGCGATGCTGAGGCATTAGGACTAACTTAGAACAGTAGACATTACCCTGGAGGCCAGGTCATCTGCCTTCCTCCAAGAAGGTGTATGTGTAAGTGATACACTTCTTGTCCGCCCTCATTATTAGTGTTAGCAACAAGTCTATAACCTGACTCCGAAATGCCTAAGTCCTTTGCTACTTTTGATGCTGTTAATAAAAGATGGCCTAGAATTTCCTTGTCATCCCCAGTCACTTCGGCCATAGAAGGAATTTCTTTCTTGGGAATTATCAAAACGTGAGTCGGCGCTTTAGGATCTATGTCTCTAAAAGCCAGACACAAATCATCCTCATAGACAATATCAGCAGGTATTTCCTTATCAATAATCTTTTTAAAAATTGTGCTCATAAGCAACTCTCCTTAAGTACGTATTCCGGGCCAACTAGATATTGGGTCCCTTGAACTAACGATGTTCATGCCTGCATCTGAGAACTCTTTAAATGCCTTGTCAGCCTGATCCGTATAATCAATCACTCCTGGAACTACTATGGATGTAGTGCAGTCCTCTAGCAAATAAATTTTCTCAATAAATTTCTTATCGTTTGTTTTAGCCAAGTTAAGCAGATCCGCTATAGTCCATGCCACACAGTGACTCTTGGCCTGACCAGCAATTATTACCGCATCAAAATCAACCAACTTCTGATAAAGAGTCTCCGACCCGGCAGGTTTTTCAAACAATGATTCGCTCCTTCGAAATAATAGCTCTCCATCAGGGCCAGTAGATACTTCTGGCTTGAGAACTGAATAGTGCTCGGTAAGTGGGTGGTCTCCCTTCACATGTATATAGGGCTGTGAAAATCTAGATATTGTATGGAAGAATACAGCCTCCTCAATAGAGGAAACCAGGGCATGCCCTAATCCTCCAAACATGGCATGGTAAGGCCAAATTGTGAGATTGAATTTGCCTGATTTTTCTAATTCCTTCGTATAATGGAGCAAGTATTTCTCAATATATTCAAGATTGTAGGGCAAGTTATGGGTAAGTGTTTTATTAAATCTCCATTTTCCTTCTTTTATATCCTGGACAGCTATCTGAGTATAAGGCTCTGGATGCTCTCCATTTTCATTTACAAAGAAAATGCTGTGGAACATCTGCATAGCCTGGTGTGTATCCATGGTTGGGACAATCTCCGTTATGTTATGAAGATTTCTATACACGAACTCCGCAAGACGGATATTATCATCAACTGCACCAGTCCCAGACCTTCCACCCACAAATAGCTCAAAACCAGGAATGCAGAATGTGTTCTGAACATCCACCAATATAAGACAGAGTTTAAAATCATCATAGGAAGCTGGTTCTAATTCATATTTCTTAGCCCAACCGGATGCATGAGAGGCAATATCCTGATAATTTACACGCCATACCTCTCCTACTTTCTCAGATTTGAAATGTGCAGGAATCGGTAGTTCTTTATTATTCATAGTATTTTCTTGTTCTTAATTCTAGTATGATATATATTCTCCTAAATGATGCAACAAAGAAATCCACAGCATCCTATTAAAGCCTATATATTCATAACCTGTCTTGTAGATACATTTTTCCCCGAAGTAGGGGAAAGTATGGTTAAAGTTCTAAGAGAACTTGGGGTAGAAGTGGATTTTATAGAAGAGCAGACATGCTGTGGGCAGCCTGCATATAATAGCGGATATCAAAAAGATGCAAGAGCTGTAGCAGAAAGATTCCTATCTATCTTTGATAGAGCACTTAATAGTGACCCAGATAAAGAAACATACGTTGTATGCCCCTCGGGTTCTTGCACATCAATGGTTAAAGTATTTTATCAAGATATATTCAAAGACTCCCCGGAATTATTGAAGAAAGTTGAGAGAACATCCCAAAAAACATTTGAATTTTCTGATTTTCTAGTCAGCGTGCTTGGAACTACCGATGTTGGAGCCCAATATGATGGGATAGTTACATATCATGATTCTTGTCATTTACTAAGGGAGCTCAGAGTAAAAAATGGCCCTAGAGAGCTTATTAATTCAGTAAAAGGACTCAAATTTAAAGAAATGGAGCTCCACGATGCATGCTGTGGGTTCGGTGGCACATTTTCAATAAAATTCCCAAATATTTCAGTATCAATGTTGGATGAGAAAATAGAGGGCATTGTAAATAGTGGGGCTGATACTGTGGTTTCTGCAGATATGGGCTGTCTTATGAATATTGGAGGAGCTTTAAGCAGGCAAAATATTCCGATAAAAGTAATGCATCTAGCCCAATTACTTGCTCAAAGAGGTAAAAATGGGATATGAAGAAGTAAAATTCGAGAGGGACTCCAATAAAGCTATTCACGACAAATCGCTTAAGAGGGCGCTTGTTAATGTTACAAACCAATTTCGGACTAGAAGAAGCAAGGCAAGTAGCGAAGTAGATAATTGGGAGAATTTAAGAACAACCGTAAGAGAGATAAAGAAAGAAACTATATCTAATTTAGACACATATCTTCTTATGCTCGAAGAGAGTGTTAAAAGGGCAGGGGGTAGGGTGCACTGGGCTAAGGATGCGGATGAAGCCTCACGAATAATAGTAAATATAGCAAAGGAAGGAGATGTTAATTCAGTTGTTAAAAGCAAATCCATGGCAACTGAGGAAATTGAACTTAACGACAAGTTTGAAGAGGCTGGCATAAAAGTAGTTGAGACCGATCTAGGTGAATATATAATCCAGCTAGCAGGAGAGCACCCTTCACATATAATTGCTCCAGCTATTCATAAAACGAAAGACGACATATCTAAACTATTTTCAGAAAAATTTGGCATACCTTATTACGAAAAACCTGAGGACCTAACTAAATTTGCAAGAGAGAAATTGAGAAGTGAATTTCTAAATGCAGATATGGGAGTCTCGGGGGCTAACTTTGCAGTTGCAGAGACAGGGACAATTGTCGTTGTCGAAAACGAGGGCAATGCACGCCTCACTACAACAGTTCCTAAAATACATGTGGCACTTGTCGGAATAGAAAAACTTATTCCCAGATACGAAGACCTCTCTCTTTTTTTAACAGTACTCGCTAGGAGCGCAACTGGGCAGAAATCATCTACTTATGTCTCATTCATCACAGGACCTAGGCAAACTACCGACATGGATGGTCCAGAAGAATTTCACCTTGTATTGCTCGACAATGGACGCTCCGGAATTTTAGCGTCTGAAGAAACAAGAGAATCTCTTTACTGTATAAGATGCGGGGCGTGTTTAAACATTTGCCCGGTCTATAGACAAGTAGGCGGACACGCATATGGATGGGCTTATTCAGGTCCAATCGGAGCAATAATAAACCCGCAGTTGATGGGTATTGATAAAGCTCCTGAGCTGCCTTTTGCATCATCTCTTTGTGGAGCATGCCATGACGTGTGTCCAGTTAAGATCGACTTCCCAAAAGTACTTTTAGAGCTTAGAAAAAATGTAGTGGAATCAAAGAATAGGGCAGGGGGAGCACTTTTTGAAAAAGCTGGAATTAAGATGTGGCGATTTAGTGTTGAGCATGAGGGCATTTATAAACTTGCTAATAAGCTGTCGTATTACCTTCAAATACCTTGGAAAGGAAGCAATGGAAAATTAAAATCCCTTCCTTATCCATTTTCAAGATGGACCGAGAAGAGAGATTTTCCTTCAGTTGCGAAGAAAACATTTAGAGAAAGATGGTCTCATATAAAAGATGAGATGGGCTAGGGTGGTTAATTAATATTATGGGCAATTCACGAGAAGAAATTCTACATAACATCAGACAAGGACTTAAAGGTGTATCAGTTCCAATGCCAGAGAGTCCAACCTTGAAGGCTGAGGCACACGAAGTTTGCAACATTACAGATAAGACTCGGGAAAGATTGAAGACGCAATTTACAGAAGAGCTTGATAACGTAAACACTCATTTAATTGAGGCTAGTGATGAGAAAGAAATAAAGTCTTCCTTGCTCAATCTTATCAAAGAAAAAGAACTACAGTCTTTTTCAATTTGGGAATCTAGATATTTAAAAGAGATAAACTTAAAACAGGAACTCAAAAATGCGGGCTTGAAATTAGTCACAGCAAAAAACAAAAACCGAATTGCCGAATCTGAAATTGGAATCACTGAGGTTGATTATGCAATTGCAGACACAGGAACGTTGGTGCTTTTAACAAACAAGAATCAACCCAGAACTGTGTCACTTTTGCCTCCTATACATTTGGCTATTGTGAGGCCAAAAAATTTAGTCAGAAATATCGAAGACCTTTTTATAATATTAAAGAGCAAGCTTCAAGAAGGGGATAATATTACAAACTGTATGACCTTTATAACCGGCCCAAGCCGTACTGCAGACATAGAACTCAATCTAACGCTAGGAGTACATGGCCCGAAAGAATTGTATGTAGTGATGTTATAGGGTTTATTCTTTTTCAATCCACTCGCGGGCTGTAAATTCTTGACCATTTATATCTTTGGACTCATCTGAGGCTAAATAGACAAAGACAGGTGAGATATCGAGCGGAGTAGGGAGAGTATTTGGATCTTCATCAGGATAAGCTCCAGCTCTCATATCAGTGCGGGTGCCTCCTGGATTTACAGAATTCACTCTAACTTTCATACCTTCTAGTTCGTCGGCCAAAACCTGAGTAAGGGCTTCAACACCAAACTTGGATGCAGCATAAGCTCCCCATTCTTTTTTACCTTTTCTACCAACACTAGAGCTTACGTTTATAATTGAAGCAGACTTAGATTGGAATAATAAAGAAAGAAGGTTTTTAGTGACGAAAAACTGGGCGTTTAGGTTTACGTGTATAACTTCTTGCCAAACATCCTCAGGATATTCCATGATTGGAGATCTAACACCCAAAATACTTGCGTTATTAACTAGAATATCAATCCTCTGCTTTACAGCTTCAATTTGAAGCGCAAGCTCTTTGACATCGTCCAATTTGGTAATATCACAAACGACATAATTAATTAGACCAAATTCTTTTAATTCATCACCGGCAGCTTTAAGATTGTCTTCATCTCGGCCGCAGATGATAACTTCAGCGCCTTGCTTGAGATAAGCCTCAGCAATTCCTTTTCCAATTCCTTTACTGCCACCAGTTATAAGAGCAATTTTCCCGTCGAGTTTTTTCATGGTTGTGAAGTTTACCAGAGCATTTCGTCTATAACGAATAAATATTAATAAGGCTTATTTTAATTACGACGATGCTGTATAATGGTAATTAATATATTCCATCAGCGCTAGTTAACCCAACACACAGTTATAGCGGATAATGAATACTGAAAATCCAAGAAGAATATATCAGTAAACAAAAGGAGCGTTATTATGTCAACCATTGGCAATACGCAGATTACTATCACATTTATATGCCCAGCGGAACACGTAGCTGAGGGAGAGAGAATTTTTGAAAGTCATGCTAAGTGGATGAAAGAAACTCATCACAGATCTGGTGAATTAGAACTACTTCGCTATCATATCATTAAAGGACCTGAGTTAGAAAACCCTCTAGATCCTACATCAGCTCCAACTGGCAACACTATGTTTGTATTGGACGAGATGTATGTGTCTCAGGCGGGTCTTGACGACCATTGGAAAAGAGCTCCTCAAGATTGGGCAGACATCGGCGCATTAGTAGAATGGTCGGGTAATTGTAAAGTAATCACTGCTCATAATGGAGTTGCTATACAAGGACTTTGGGACTAAAAGAATAACAATAGCGCGCTTTGATTCTTTATATAACTTGAGAGCCAAAGCGCCTTGCTTTAAATAAGCCTCAGTAATTCCTTATTTAAGCCTAAAAGCTCACAAACACTGAGATACGGCATATTCTGAGTTTGTATTCATAATGTCCGATAAGGTATATTATGTCAACTAATATATTTGTGAATTTGAGAACTGTTTAGGTATTTTGGCAAAATCGCTTCGGTCTATACCCTCTTTCGATAAAGAATCTGACGCCACAGCATACCAGTTATCCCCATCAACATCATATATGACTATGTGTATGTGCTCAGGTTTCTTTAAGAGTCTTGGTACTCGTTTAGCAATTAAATTAAAATAACGGGTATTAAATATATTTATTATGTATACTGAGATAGAAAGCTTTACCATATAATAAACTTTGTCATTAGGAGGCAACAATGCTTAAAGTTAATTGGGATCAAGGAAAATGTATACATAGCGGTAATTGTGTTAAAGGATTCCCTGAAGTTTTTAAAATTGAGAACGACCAATTCGTTATTGACGAATCAGGTGGTACAGAAGCTGACCTAAGAGCTGCTGTGGCAGCTTGTCCATCTGGAGCACTTAGCGTTGAAGATGTGTAGTTAAAACACCTTCAACATTAACAATCCCTTAATTGCTCATAAGCAATCACATAGGTCCAAACTCCACGATTCCCTGATAGTTACTCATGGGTAGCTTGAAAAATCGGCGTAAATCATTATATTAAATTAACTTTTGAGTAATACTTTAGATATTTGAGGTACGGATAAATGCCTATATACGAATATGAGTGTACAAACTGCGGGATGACTTTAGAGGAGCTTCAGAGCTTTTCAGACCCACCACTTAAAAAATGTCCTAGTTGTAAAAAGAACAAGCTTGAGAAACTTATCTCTCTTTCTTCTTTTCAGCTAACTGGCACAGGATGGTACGCAACAGATTATGCTAATGGGCCAGGCATTCCGGGACGCATTAAAGACCAACAAGACGCAGTCGCAGAAGAAAGCACTAGCGAGTCTACTACTAGCTCAGATGATAGCAAGGCAACAGTTGCTGAAACTGGACCTTCCTCCGCAACTGACACCTTTAAATCAATAGAGAAAGAGACTAAAAAAGCTAAGTCTAATAAGAAAAAATAGTCGACCTGCCCTTTGGTATTTCAATATTTCATTAATCATCACCTACTACCATGGACCTTGGAATAAAAGACAGAGTTGCAATTGTAGCCGCATCAAGCAAAGGACTTGGTAAAGCCACTGCCTTAGGCCTAGCCAAAGAAGGTGTACATCTCACAATCTGCTCTAGAGATAAAGCAATTCTTGAGAGCACCGCAGAAGAAATACGGTCCCAAACTAGTGTTGAAGTTCTTCCTATACCATGTGATGTATCTAAAACTGAAGATATTAAAAACGTCGTTAATGAAACTATAAAGAAGTTCAAGACTGTTGATATCCTGATCAACAATGCAGGCGGACCTCCCACAGGAGGCTTCCTAGACTTTACACTCGAGGAGTGGCAAAAAGCAATTGAGCTCAATCTATTTAGTGCAATTACTTTTAGTAACGAAGTGATCTCCTATATGAAGAAAAATAAGTGGGGTCGGATTATCAATATTACCTCCTATGCAGTAAAGCAGCCTGTTGATGGACTTATGTTATCCAACACAGTGAGAGCTGGGATTATAGGTCTTGCAAAATCTCTGTCCAATGAATTTGGTGGAGATAACATACTTGTGAACAACATTTGCCCCGGAAGAATACATACTGATAGAATTGTATTTCTAGCAAATGACCGCGCTAAGAAAGAAGGGAAAAGTTTTGATGAAGTCATAGACCATATGGGATCAGATGTCCCAGTGGGAAGAATTGGAAAGCCTGAAGAGCTAGCGGCGCTAGCTGTTTTTCTAGCATCCGAGCAAGCAAGTTATATCACTGGAACGACTATTCAGGTAGACGGCGGTCTTACAAAGAGCCTAATGTAACAGTGAGTTCCAATAGCAACAATTCAGTAGTTTATCTAGCCCTACTCTGCTTACTGTACTTCTTTATCACATCTAACTATTTGCCATTATCATCAATCCCTGAGAATCCAATTTACGAAAACCAAGTAACCTTTGTTGAGATTTCAGAAAATGGAATTTCTACCGTAAGGAGTTTTTCTAAACCCAATCAACTTAAGGAACTAAAAAATAAATACTCTCTAGCAGAACACTTGAAATCGGGTGACAAAATCATACTCAGCGATGGTGGAGTATCAGTTACCAAAATAAGCGCACTAAAAAGGATTTCATTTGGAGTTCCTATTGGAATAAACACAGCGACTCCTGACGACCTAAAAGCAATACCTGGTATTGGTGAGCAACTAGCGATCAGGATCATAAACTTTAGAGATGATAAGGGAGAATTTCAAAACCTGGATGAGCTTGATAATGTAGAGGGCATAGGAAAAAAGAAATTAAAAGCTATAAAGAAGCTGACCTATCTTGATTAACGATTAAGGATAAAATCAATCTCGGTCTCAGTATCATTATTAGATTGCCCATAGTCGTTGGGGTAATAATCTCTGGGCATCTCATAAGTTCCTTCATTGATCATAACACTGTGTCTAATTGAATCTAAAACGTTTTCTCTAAGTGATTCCACACCGTAGGGAATATTCCCATAAGGAGTGCTCACAATCTGTATACTTGAGGGTTTTTTAAATGATCCTCCGGGATAGCTCTTAAGAGCATCTTCCATATAGTCGATCCATATTGGAAGCGCCGCCCTTGATCCAGCCTCTTTCTTACCAAGACTTTTGTGATCATCTCTTCCAACCCATACTGCTGTTGTTAGCCTTGGACTAAAACCTACAAACCACGCGTCTGTATAATCATTTGTGGTACCTGTTTTCCCGCCAAGAGGAGCTAACTTTGTAAGATTAAGCGCTTTCATCCCGGTGCCTTCCTTAATAACTGCCTGAAGCAAATCAGTCATTATAAAAGCGGTTTCAGGGCTAATGGTCTGCTGAGCCATATCTGAAGAGCTGAAATCTACAGGACCTTCTCTAATAAGATCTAAAAACTCATTTGGAGTTAAGAACGAGTATGCGCTGTCACCAAAGAAGTCATTTGAATCTACGAAAACTTGCTCCTTAAGTGATTCTGAATCGGTGTCCCTGCCCTGGTCTTTGGCAAGCTCTTTTATAATATCTAATCTCTTTTTTTCTCTCTCCGCCTTTAGATTCTCTTCTTGTGAAACAAATGTTCCACCAGTGTTATCCTCAATTATGCGTCCGTTCCTGTCATATATACGAAGAATAAACTGCGGTTCAACCAACTTACCGCCATTAGCAAACACATTGTAAGACTTTACCATCTCTAACATCTTAAGATCAGTACCACCAAGGGCAAGAGAGGGATATGGGTTTAGCTTTGATGTGAAACCGAAATTTTTTGAGTAATCGACAACATAGTGAGGATCGATTTCCAGCATTATTCTCACGGTGGCCAAGTTCCTTGATTTTGCGAGAGCTTGTCTTAGTACCATCGCACCTTTGTAGTCCCCGTCATAATTTTGAGGTGCCCAGTCTTTTATTACTACAGGCATATCGTAGACGATAGAGGTCTCAGAGTATCCTTTATCCAAAGCAGCAGAATATACTATAGGCTTAAAAGCAGATCCTGGCTGTCTGAGTGCTTGGGTTGCTCTGTTAAACTGAGAGTTAGCAAAATCAAATCCACCCGCCATAGCCAAGATATGACCGTTGGTATCCATAGACACAAGCGCAGCTTGAGCTACTGGATTTATATATAGAGAGAACCGGTTTTTATCATCTTTCTTTTTTAATGCTTTTACTGCTATGACATCCCCTACTTTAAGATGCTGTGGGGAGAGGCTAACACCCTTTAAGGTTGGCTCTCCAGGATAGCTCAGGCCTTGGCCAAATGGTTTGCTGACAGAAAAAAGGAGATCACCTATATCTTCCCCTACAGCTATTTGAGCACGATATACTTGAATATCTTCTTCATCCGCTTTCTGTAGTTTAGCTATTTTTGTTATTACCCCATCATAAATAGTTCCACTCTCCACAACACTAACATTTTGATCATCTCTGAATTTATCTATCTGGTCTGTATTTTTTAAATTCTTTGATACAAACTTCCTGCCTCGTCTTGTTTCAAGATCGAGCACACCTCTTTTTACTGCCCACTTGGCCTCGTCATTAAGTTTTAGATCCAAGGTGGTAAATATCTTATACCCGCCAGCTAAAAAGGCTTCTGTGCCAACTTTGTTCTCTAAATACTTTCTCACATGCTCAACGAAATAAGGAGCGACTTCATAGTTAACCCTCTTTCTAGGAACAATCTCAATCTTAAAATCAACTGCCTCTGCTCTTTGCTCCTCTGTAATAAAACCGCCCTCAACCATCATTTTGAGTACTGTCTTTTGCCTTTCTAAAGCCCTATCCATGTGTTTACGAGGTGAGAAGTACTCTGGCTTTTTGGGGAGACCCGCCAAAAGGGCTGCTTCTGCTATATTAATATCCGCGGCTGATTTCCCAAAATAGTTTTGGCTCGCCATTTCCACTCCATAGGTACCGTCAGCTAAGTATATGTGGTTTAGGTACAGAAAGAGTATTTCTTCTTTTGATAAATTGTTTTCTATCTTGTGGGCAAGAATAGCTTCTTTAATCTTTCTAGATAAAGTTCTCTCAGGAGTCAGAATCACATTTTTTATAACCTGCTGAGTTATTGTACTTGCACCTCTAACCCAGTCCCCTTGCTGAATGTTCTGCATCATTGCAGCCACTATGCTTTTTATATCAACACCCTCATGCTCAAAGAAGCGTCTGTCCTCAATAGCTATAAAAGCGTTTTTAATGTGGGGTGGAATGTGTTCGTACGCGACTATTTTACGGCGCTCAAAAGCAAACTCACCTATCATTGTGCCGTCTGCAGAGTAAACCTCGGTAACAAGTTTGGGTTTGTAGCCGGTAACTACAGATAAATCAGGAAGGTCTTTGGTGTAGTATTTATATCCAGCATATAAGGCTAATACTCCTGCACCAATTATGAACAGGCAAAATAGCAGAAAATACAAAAGGAACTTGCTTTTCTTTGGTTTTGTTTTAAGTTTCTTACTCTGTTTTTTTGCCATTAAATCTAATATTGTCCGTTAAGTAGTATGGGTTAGGTCTTATAAATCAATAATAATTATACCTGAGACAATTGTATTAACTAAACAAAAAAATAGGCTATCCTTATAACTATGAACAATTCATCAGAAACAGTTACTTTTGACACTTATATTCGAAGCGTAGAAAACCAGGAAGTTAAGGGTATTTTACTAAAGCTCAAAAATGAGATGCGCAAACCGGATATTACTTGGGAAGCAGTTAAAACCATACTTGTTTCCTTGGAAAAGAAAGATCCGGAGATCACAAAAGAGATTCTACTGCTACTTATACAAGAGTCAGAATAGTTCTATCTCAGAATAGAAATGGTCTGAAATAAGTTAATTTTAATTGGCGGCTATTAAGATTATGAATTTATCAAATCCTCACAGCAATGTAGTTAACAACATTCTAGAGTTGATTGGCAATACTCCTTTAATCAAGCTAAATAGCCTTGCCACCCCTAATTCTGCAACGATATGGGCAAAACTAGAGAACTTAAACCCTGCGGGCAGCATTAAAGAAAGAATATGCCTTAGCATGATTGAGGCTGCAGAAAAAGATGGGTCTATAGACCCTAAAAATACCGTTATCGTCGATGCTACAAGCGGGAATACAGGTATTGGACTTGCACTTGTATGCGCAATCAAGGGCTACAAACTGATCCTAGCCATGCCGGATGATAAAAGCATGGAAAGAAGACTTCTTCTAGCTGCATATGGTGCGGAAGTAGTTCTAACTCCCGCAGAGAATTTAATGGAGGGAGCAATTAATAAAGCACTTGAAATTGCTGACTCTACTCCAGGTTCGTTCATGCTAAATCAGTTTAATAACAAAGAAAATACGAAGACACACAAACTTACAACGGGCGCTGAAATAATTGAGCAAGTTCCTGAAAAAATTGACGCTTTTGTGGCCGGAGTAGGAACTGGCGGCACTATTAGCGGCGCTGGAGAGATATTAAAAGAGCACTATCCTGATATAAGTTTAATAGCAGTTGAACCAAAGGAATGTGCGGTTCTCTCAGGTGGAGAGGCAAATGTCCATGAAATACAGGGTATTGGGCCGGGTTTTATTCCTGAAATCTTAAGTGTGGGTATATATGATGAGATTATTCCCGTAAGTACTGAAGAAGCCCGTTCTTTTACTAGAGAAATAGCTCTAAAAGAGGGTGTTCTTGTAGGAATTTCCGCTGGAGCTGCAGGTTTTGCTGCACTTGAAGTAGCAAAAAGGCTTGGAAAAGGCAAAAATGTGGTAACGATTTTTTGCGATACAGGAGAGAGGTACTTAAGCACGGGTCTTTTCGATTAAGCGCAAAAAAGTCATATATTGACCTAATTAGGCTTTATAATTAGGGAATCTCTGTTGAAAACCCCCTATAACTATGCTATCATTTTGATTGATTTAGCAGCTTTTAATTTCATTTAGTACAAGAGGGAACATTGAACAGTCAGTTAATGAAAAACTTAGTATTGTGGCTAGTAATATTTGTAGCGATAATAGCACTTTACCAACTTGTTAATACTCCAAGAACGGGATATGAAGAAATTCCTTATAGCGAATTTCTGACAAATGTAGAAACAGGTGAAGTAAAAGATGTAGTATTTAAGGGTGAGGAAATCAAAGGTGAGTACGCTGACTCATCAGATAGTGAGACTAAAAGTTTCAAAACTATTGGCCCTGCAAGTGAACAGTTACTAACCACCCTTGAAGAAAAAGGCATCACATTCAAATTTGATTCTGACAAAGAAGGTTCTCTAACAAGCATTCTTCTAAATTGGGCCCCTCTTCTGCTTCTAGTTGTAATTATGGTTTTCTTTATGAGACAGCTGCAAGCTGGTGGAAACAAAGCTATGTCTTTTGGAAAGAACAAAGCTCGTATGTTAAATGAGAACCAAAACAAAACAACTTTCAAAGATGTAGCGGGTGTTGATGAAGCAAAAGAAGAAGTACAAGAAATAGTCGAATTCCTACGAAGTCCAAAGAAATTTACAAAATTAGGCGGAAGAATCCCCAAAGGCATATTATTAGTTGGACCTCCCGGAACAGGTAAAACTCTTTTAGCTAAAGCTATTGCTGGAGAGGCTGGAGTTCCATTCTTTATCATAAGTGGTAGTGATTTTGTAGAGATGTTTGTTGGCGTGGGAGCATCCCGCGTAAGAGACCTCTTTGCACAAGCGAAACGCCATGCTCCATGCATAATTTTTGTTGATGAGTTAGACGCTGTTGGCAGACACAGAGGCGCTGGATTAGGCGGCGGTCATGACGAAAGGGAGCAAACCCTAAATCAACTCTTAGTAGAGATGGACGGATTTGAATCTAACGAAGGAATAATTGTAATGGCAGCAACTAACCGTCCCGATGTACTGGACCCAGCTCTTCTTAGACCAGGAAGGTTTGACAGACAAGTTGTTGTACCTAGACCTGACGTCAGGGGCAGAGAAGAAATTTTGAAGGTTCATTCTAGAAACACACCAATGGAAGATGACGTAGAACTATCAGTAATTGCAAGATCTACTCCTGGGTTTTCAGGTGCCGATCTCGAGAACCTTGTAAACGAATCGGCATTACATGCTGCAAGATTTAGCAGAATGAAAATTACGATGGATGACTTTGAATATGCCAAAGATAAAGTGATCATGGGTGTAGAGAGAAAGAGCATGATCATAAGTGATTCAGAAAAGAAAATAACTGCTTATCATGAAGCGGGTCACGCCTTGGTTGCAAAACTTACTCCAGGGACAGATCCAATACACAAAGTAACCATTATACCAAGAGGAATGGCACTTGGTGTAACGCAGCAGCTTCCCATAGAGGATCGCTACACATTATCCAGAACTAACCTTAATGGCACAATCATGGTACTGCTAGGTGGAAGAGCAGCAGAGGAAATTGTTTTTGGTGAAAGAACTAGTGGTGCTGGAAATGACCTAGAAAGAGTTACTGAGATTGCCAGAAGAATGGTGTGCGAATGGGGTATGAGCGAGAAAGTTGGCCCTATAACTTTTGGAAAAGGTGATGAGCAGGTCTTTTTGGGCAAAGAAATGTCACAAACAAAAAAGTATAGTGAAGAAACGGCAATGGATATAGACAGCGAGATTAAATCTATCGTTACTGGAAACTATGAAAAAGCGAAACACTTGCTTGAAGAAAACATTGATATTCTTCATATGGTAGCTGAAGTCCTCTTAGACAAAGAAGTAATAGACGGCAAGGAATTGGAAGAAATAATTAAGAATAATAAACCTACAAATTACCCGTCACCATGGGATAACCCGATTAGTCCGGAAGGTTCCATGGCCTTTAGAGATAATAATATAAAAGATACTTAGTCTTATTAAGGCATTTTATATTTCTTACTAATAGTTAAGCAGTATCTAATATTCACATAATGCAATATGAATAGATTTACCAAAATAATATAGACAATGCATATTGAGGAAAAAACAACATCACAGAAGGAATATAAGATCAACCCAGAGCGGCCTAAAAAGATGAACGCTCAGCAATTAGAGCTGTCTCATCAAATATTCAAATGCAGAGATCACGAACTAGAAATAGGATCTAAGACCTATATAATGGGAGTCTTAAACCTCACTCCCGATTCTTTTTATGATGGTGGAAAATATAATACTTTAGACACCGCTCTAAAACATGTAGAGCAGATGATAGAGGACGGTGCTGATATTATTGATGTGGGTGGAGAATCTACCAAACCAGGATCATTAGCAGTAAGCTTAGATGAAGAATGTGAGAGAGTTATCCCCGTTGTAAAAGAAATCAAGAATAACTTTGATTCTATAATCTCTATCGACACTACAAAATCAGAAGTAGCTTTAGAGGCTCTAAAAGAAGGGGCTTCAATAGTAAATGATATAAGTGGACTTAAGTTTGATAGAAACATTGCGAATGTTGCAAGAGAGTTTGAGGCTGGTCTTATATTGTCCCACACCTCCTCACGCCCTGAAGATATGCAAGAACATACCAAGTATGAATCTCTAGTAGAGAACATAATAGAGGACTTAGAGAGTTCAATTCGTATGGCTAAGGAAAGCGGAATAAATGATGAGAGTATAGCCATAGACCCTGGTTTTGGCTTTGGAAAAACTGCTGAGCAGAATCTAATACTTCTTAAAAATCTTAGAGAGTTTTGCGAACTTGGAAAACCTATATTAATAGGCACTTCAAATAAATCATTTATAGGGAAAACTTTAAATGCCGAAATTGATGCTCGAGTTGAGGGCACAGCAGCAACTGTTGCAGTAGGAATATTAAATGGAGCTTCCATTATTAGGGTTCATGATATAGCTTATATGAAGAAGGTAAGCAAAATGGTTGATGCAATTATTAACGTAAATTAGAAGGCGACACAGAGAAAAACAATGTTTGATACAATACTTAATTTTAGATATGTATGGGATACGCTAGACATAGTGCTAGTAGCTTTTATTATTTATTACGCTCTAACGATGATAGAAGGCACAAGAGCGCTTCAGGTATTGTTCGGCCTAGTATTGTTATTTGTTCTTTTTTATCTATCTCAGGGTGGATTATTCACCTTAAACTGGATATTGGGCCAATTCCTAGGGTCAATAATACTAATTGTAGTAATCCTATTTCAGCATGATATTAGACGTGGTCTTGCGGCAATCGGGAGACGGCCGTTTTTGTTAAAGATATCGTCTGGAAAAACGAAAGAAACTTATGTAGAGGAAGTGGTAAAAGCCTCTAGCTATCTTGCCAACAGACAGATTGGTGCTTTGATAGCAATAGAAAGGAACAATAGCCTGGCTGATTTCATAGAAATAGGGATGAGGATCGACTCACTTTTATCAAGAGAACTCATAATAAGCATATTTAATCCATCCTCCCCTCTTCACGACGGTGGCATTATTATTGTCAGAGATAGAATCGCCTCAGCAGGATCCTTTTTCCCACTGGTAACAGATCCAGACTTAGAAAGGGATTTAGGAACCAGACACAGGGCGGCAATTGGGCTTTCTTCGGAATCTGATGCTGTGGTTGTTGCTGTATCTGAAGAAACTGGAAAGATTTCTCTTGCAATGGGGGGAGAAATTAAAAGGGGACTTGATGCTACGTCGCTAAACAATGAACTCCTAGATGCTCTTGGAATTAAACGACCTAAAACAGCCGATAAAATTAAGACTGAGGAGAGCGAACAGGCTAATACCTAGAGAACTATTATGGTAGATTTAAAATATCCATTTCAACCTGGTTTCAATAAAGAAGGCAAGAAAAACCCATTTCTAAATAATATTGGGAAAAAGGTTCTTGCCTTAGTAATTGCTATATCACTTTGGCTTGTTGCAAATCTTCAGACAGACGTGGAAAGAAATGTTGCAATTGATGTTAATTATGCCAACGTACCTTCAGGACTTGTAATTGTTAACAATCCACCTGAGAAACTAAATTTGAGAGTTAGAGGACCTAGAAGCCAGTTATCATCAATAACAGCTCAAAATATGTTATTTACTATAGACCTTTCAAATATTTCAGATGGAATGTCGAAGTTTGAAATAGGTACAGACCAGATCACACCACCCAGAGACGTTCAGGTCACTGGAATAAGCCCGGCTGAAATCAAAATTGAAACCGATAAGCTTGCGGATAAGAAAGTTAAGGTCGAGCCTAGCATAGGACCTCCTGAGGTTGGCTATGAGATTGTGGGCAAACCTGAGGTGAGTCCGTCAACTGCTCAAATTGAAGGTCCCAAAAATCTACTTTCAAAAATAAACAGTATTACTACGGATCCGGTATCTGTGAAAGGTGAAAAATCTAAGTTCACGATAGAAGTCCCTCTACGCTCCCCCTACTCTATTGTAAATATTCTGGGAGATAATACTGTAAAAGTTACAATTGATATTAAAGAAAAAACCTTGGAAAAAGAATTTAATGACTTAGACATAAGTTATATTAATTTTGGTGATTTTGATTTTGAAAAGAATGGCAACATAGCGACGGAGCTCACATTTGAAGGACCTTTTAGCATTATTAACAATCTCAGCGGTAATGACATAGAACTGTTTGTTGATGGAAGTGATATTAACAAAACCAATAGAACTAAAAATTACACTTTAAAAGTTGGGGTCAACTACCCTAACAAAGATGTTCTTAAGTTAACAAAGCAATCACCTAAGACGATTGAGATAAAACTTAATTAGATTGGAGATATAAGTGAAAAACAAAGGAAGGCGTCTTTTTGGAACAGACGGCATTAGGGGTTTAGCAAATCATGACCCGATGACTCCTGAGATTAGTTTGAAACTTGGGAAATCTCTGACCTATATCCTAAAACAAAACAAAAAACCCTCTTACAAACCAACTATAGTGATAGGCAAAGACACAAGACTCTCTGGCTATATCTTTGAGCAAGCTCTGTCCTCAGGCATTGCATCTATGGGAGGTGATGTTCTTTTGGTAGGACCTCTTCCAACACCCGCAATTGCATTTATCACAGTCAGCATGAGAGCTGATGCGGGGATTGTTATATCGGCCTCGCATAATCCTTACGAAGACAACGGCATAAAGATATTCGACAGATATGGATACAAACTTCCAGATGAGAAAGAGATGGAGATTGAAGATTTAATATGGGACGGCGACGGGAGGCTACTTAAATCCTCACCTGAAGAAATTGGAAAGGCTTTTAGAATTGATGATGCTCCTGGGAGATACGTGGTATTTGCCAAGAACTCATTTCCTAACAATATGACACTTGAAGGTATTAAAATAGTTCTAGATTGTGCAAATGGTGCCGCTTATAAAGTTGCGCCCATTATTTTTCGTGAGCTAGGCGCAGACGTTATAACAATCGGGGTAGATCCAAACGGGAAAAATATAAATACGAACTGCGGCTCTTTGAATCCTGAGCTACTTAGAGAAAAGGTACTAGAAAGTGGAGCGGATTTGGGTATTGCGCTTGATGGAGATGCGGACAGGGTTATCTTCTGCGATGATAAAGGTGAGATTGTAGACGGGGACAAAATAATAGCTATCTGTGCTCAGGAAATGATAGAAAAAGGTACTTTAAAAGGCAACGCTGTAATAACTACTCTTATGAGTAATATGGGTTTAGAGAAATACATAGTGGACCAAGGGCTAGACTTTATACGAACTCAAGTTGGAGACAGATATGTAGTAGAAGAAATGAGAGCCCGAGGCGCAAACCTTGGCGGTGAGCAATCAGGGCATATCATATTCTTAGACCACACGACAACTGGTGATGGTACCCTTGCAGCTCTTCAGGTTCTTGGAATTATGAAATCAAAAGAGAAAACATTGTCTGAACTTTCAAAGATTATAGATCTTTATCCACAAGTTCTAATAAACGTAAGAGTGAAGAATAAAAAAGATATGAGCGAAATCCCTGAGCTTGAAAAACAGATCAAGCTAAATGAAGAGAGACTAAATGGAAAGGGACGTATTAACATCAGGTACTCTGGAACCGAGCCAATCTCTCGGGTTATGGTTGAGGGAGAAGACGATGCTTTAATAAATGAAATTGCATCTGAAATTGCAGACACCATTGAAAAAGAATTAGGAGCTTAAAGCAATGCCCAAACTAAATGTAAACATAGACCACGTAGCAACTGTAAGACAAGCGAGAGGAACAACTGAACCTGATCCAGTTTTGGCAGGATATTTAGCAGAACTAGCAGGCGCTCATGGTATTGTTGTTCACCTACGCGAAGATAGAAGACATATTCAGGACAGAGACCTATACATTCTTAAAGAAACAGTGAAGACCAAGCTGAACATGGAAATGGCTGCAACAAATGAGATGGTCCGAATAGCAACAGATGTTATGCCTGATATGGTTACACTTGTACCTGAAAAAAGAGAGGAACTTACCACAGAAGGCGGTCTCGATGTTATAGGCAATAAAAAGACTGTTTCTAAAGCAGTCGATAAGCTAAAAGATAGTGGACTATTCGTGAGCCTCTTTATCGATCCTGACGAGAAACAGATTATTGCTTCTAAAGATATAGGAGCAGATATGGTGGAAATCCATACCGGCACTTATGCTGAGGCCACCAGCGAGAGCAAAATAGAGAAAGAACTTAGAAAAATCGAAAACTCAGTCTCAGTAGCACTTGATCAAGATTTAAGAGTGGCTGCAGGCCATGGTCTTGATTATAACAACATTGAGCCTATAGTTTGGATTGAGGAAATTGAAGAGCTAAATATAGGACACAGCATCATATCGCGAGCTGTTATTGTAGGAATTGAAGAAGCTGTTAGTGAAATGTTAATTCTATGTGACTAAGTTTATTTTAATCCTTCCCGCATGATGAACAAAGCCCATAAATCTCGAGTTTGTGATTAGAAACATTGAACTCATTTAATTTTGCTATCTGTAATAAACAAGATTCTATTTGCATATTCGCAAATTCTACGATTTGCCCACACTCCGTGCAAATCATATGATGATGGTGCTCAGCTTCTGACCTTATAGGTTCGTACCTGGCTTTTCCGTCACCAAAATTCCTCTCAGAAGCAATCCCACTCTCTTTAAACAATTTAAGGGTTCTATAAACAGTGGCAAATCCAATTGAGGGGCTTTTCTTTTTAATATCTTCGTAAAGTTCTTCTACAGTCACATGTTTTCCCATGTAATTGTTAAAAAACTCATTGAAAATAATATCCCTTTGTTTGGTAGACTTAAGATGCTTTTTATTTATGTAGTCGTTAAATCTTTTTCTTTTTTCCATTTTCCTTTTAGCCACTGGAGTCATTATATAGCTCCTTTACGATATTGATATTGATTATCAATAATAAACTAAAGTGAAAATAATATCAATAGGTGAGAACTACTAAATGGAAATAATTACCACTATATACCTCAGACATCATTTCTACTCTGAGAGTGTGATATAATTTCTACTTTTAATTGAGACAATTATGGAAAATGGAATCGACTACCTAAATTCGCTAGGACTTCATAAAGTAAAACCGGGGCTTGATCGTATAAATAAGCTGCTTCACTCACTGGGAGATCCACAAGAGAAAGTTCCTGGAATCATTATTGCTGGAACAAATGGGAAGGGTTCTGTTGCATCAACCATTGCATCTATTCTCTCTGCACAAGGATATAATGTTGGCCTTTACACCTCACCTCACTTAATCAGTATTACCGAGAGAATCAAGATTAATGGTGCACAGATTACTGAGCCTAATCTATCTTCAATCCTCTTGGAATTAAAAGAAGTTTGCGAAAAATCCCAGATAGAGCCAAGTTATTTTGAAATTGTTACGGCTTGTGCTTTTGTATATTTCGCAAGGAGAAATGTTGATTTCAACGTACTTGAAGTAGGAATGGGAGGCAGATGGGATGCTACAAATGTAATTACTCCCCTTGTGTCAGTCATAACAAATATCTCAAAAGATCACACCGAATACTTGGGCGAAACAATAGAGCAAATCGCAGCTGAAAAGGCTTGCATAATCAAACCTAGGGTTCCTGTCATTACCGGAGCTACTACAGAAGCGCTTGAAGTTATTAAACAAAGGGCCAAAGAAGAAGCCTCCCCTCTTCTTCTATATGGTAGAGATTTTCTTATTAAAGGAAATAATCCAGATGATTTTGACTACGAAGGGATTAATTTTTATTTAAAAAATTTGAGATCAAATTTAAAGAGTAGTTACCAGTTAAAAAATATAGCGTTTGCAATAGCGGCAATCGAATCACTTGAAACAAATCACAATATAACTACCTCTAAACAATGCATTCGAGATGGTATATCAAATATACACTGGGAAGGCAGGTTTGAGATAATAAGGGAAGAACCTCCACTGATTCTAGACGGCGCGCACAATCCTGGAGCTGCAAAATCGCTTGTAGAATCAATATCAGAAAAATACCCTGATACACTATTTACCTTCTTAATTGCTATGCTGGATGATAAGGGCCATCTAGAATTTTTAAAGGAAATATGCTCTATCGCTGATAAGCTGATCATCACCAAAGTGCCATCTGAGAGGACAGCAGAAACACAACAACTTCTTACTCTAGCTAAAGAACATATCGACAATGTAGAAGTAATTGAAGATTATAGAAGTGCTTATTCGACCGTTCTGAATTCTAATAAGCCATCATGTATCACGGGTTCACTTTATTTAATAGGCGCAATTAAGAATCTAAGACAAAATCCTTAACATCAAAAGAGTTAGGCTATATATTAATACAAAGGAGATAACTTAAATGGCCAAAGTTGGAATTGTATTAGACAAACTCTATGTGGATCATGACAATGGTCCGGGACATCCAGAAACATTCGAAAGAGTTCTAGCAATTGTGGACATGCTAAAGTTCACTAAAATGTTTGATGAAGTGGTGAGGATCGAACCCAGAGACGCAACAAAAGAAGAAATAACCCTAGTGCACACACCTGAGCACTTTGACAAAATAGCCTCTACAAAAGGAAAGCATAGAGTTTTTTTAGATGCAGATACTACAACATGCGCAGTATCCTTTGATGCAGCACTACGTGCTGCTGGTGGGACAATTTCAGCAATTGACAGTGTGTTAAGCGGAGAAGTGGACAGAGCTTTTCCAATAGTGCGCCCTCCCGGGCATCATGCAGAGGCTGATAGACCTATGGGGTTTTGTCTTTTTAATAACGTAGCTGTAGGAGCTGCTTATTTAACTGAAGTAAAGGGGCTCGATAGAGTGCTAGTTATAGACTGGGATGTGCATCACGGAAATGGAACCCAGCATATCTTTGAAGATAGCTCTAAGGTTCTTTATTTCTCAACACACCAATTTCCGTTTTATCCTGGCACAGGAGCGGCAGAAGAAGTTGGAACAGGTGAGGGAAAAGGTTACACGGTTAATGTGCCTATGGAGCCTGAAATGGGAGATAACGAATTCATAAAGATTTTTGATGAAATACTAAAACCTGTCATAGACCAATATAAACCTCAGTTTATTTTAGTTTCAGCTGGGTTTGATATCTTTTTTGAAGACCCTCTTGGCGGAATGAAAGTAACCCCCGAGGGCTTTGCAAAACTAACAAGACACCTAACAGATCAAGCAGATAGAATTTGCGATGGGAATATAATATTTTTACTCGAGGGCGGATATAATTTGGACGGGCTTTGGATATCTACTAAGGAGATGTTAGAGGAACTACTCGACAAAAAACGTTCGGATTATAATATTGGAGACTCGGAGACTAAGGCTGATGATTTGATCGAAAACATTAAGAAGATTTATTCGGATTATTGGAAATTTTAAGCTTTTTTCCGCTCTTTTCTGTAGTCCTTTCCTTTAAGATAGAGAAACTCGCACATTTCATGAAGCCTCGACGCAATACGCTCCCCTACCCTTACCTCTAAAATTTCGTGCTTATCACCTATCTCTTGGGCTATATCGTATGTTACATAATTAGTTGTTATTAATGTCTTTTTTGAGGCATTATAGCGTTTAGAAATAAGCTGATCTAATATGTTTAGCTCCCACTCATTGCTTCTTCCTTTGCCCAACTCATCTATTACAAGCACATCGGCCTCTACAAGTGGCATTATCACGTCATTCTCCGGAGTCCCTTCTGAATAGGCTTGCTTAAGCTCAGAGAGTAAGTAAAAGAAATCCTTAAACATACACTTTACTCCATGCTTAAGTGTAAGCTCGGCGATTGTGCCAACCGCTAGATGAGTCTTCCCAAGCCCAGAGGGACCCATAAGCAAAAAACCATTTTTTGTAGGATATTTTTTTACAAACTCCTCTTTTGCATATTTGAGCGCGCGTTGAAGTGCAGGGTTCATCCTATTTAGTTCAAGCCCCGCATCCACTTGCACAACATGGGAATATTTGGCTGGAATTCCAGCAATGTTATAGAGTTTTACATTCCTTCTTATAACACCACAGAAATGACAAGGGGCAATATAGGAATACCCAGCTTTATTTTCAGATAAGATGTTTCCAGTGCCTCCACAATGAGGACACTCTTCAATACATTTGCATAAAACCGCTCTGGCATTATTGCTGGAATCATCTATTACATAGCCTGACCAGTTACAGTCATCACAACCTATTTTTTGAGACTCTCTACCCATTGTAATCCTCTGAAGATACATGCAGACTTTTTAGCCCATAATTATTAATCAATATTTCATTACGAAAAGAAGCTGTGCTTTCTAAAAGAGCAGCCTCGGTCATATGACGGGCTCTATTTCCTAACTTACCCTGGGCTTCAAGCATAATGTCCTTTTTTTCAGATTCTGTAAGACTTTCGAAGAAATCATCAATACACTCCTGTTCTATCTGAGCACTCATACTGAGGGCACTATCTCTATTAGATTTCATCTGAGCTAATAACTTTTCTTTCATATTAAGGTAATAACTCCTTAAAATATCTTCTTTCTCTGACTCAATAAAGCTGTTAACTCTCTTAACTACTATATCGAAGTTTGCGCTCGTGTCTAAGTCTTCTGATGTATCCGAGTCCTTTCCAATTATAGGACTGTACTCTTCTATCGAGTTTTCTATATACTCTGCACACTGCATCAAACTTCTTTTGGATTTAGGGCCTTGGCCTTCTTTTGATTTCCATTTCTCAAAAGCCTTGTTTATACCCTTGAACACAACTTCTTTTGGAATCTCTTTATTCTTCCACTCCATTATCAGACTATAATCCATAGAAGAGAGCATTATCCCCTCTCCAGCTAATGAAAGAAAGTACTTTTCTACATCTTTTATGTAATTAGAATTGTGCTCCATCGGGTCTATTTATTCTAAACCAATTCTATAAAAATCCAAAGCGGGCAGCGCCCGCTTGTACACTATTTCTTCGTAACTTCAGGGAATAACATGCGAGGCGTATATAAGATCTTTAATTTATTAGGATTCCATTTCATTTCTCATCAAAGAGATGGTCTCTGCATAGTCTGAAGTGCCGAAAATGCCAGAGCCTGAAACTATTGAATCTGCCCCCGCATCTGCTATGAGTTTAATATTTTCTAGCTTTATTCCGCCATCTACCTGAATTAGAGGCCTGTGCTCTAAACCATCTATGATTTCTCTTAGCATGCCCACTTTATCTGCCATAGACTCAATAAACTTTTGACCAGGAAACCCTGGCTCAACAGTCATTATCAAGACCATATCAACGTATTCAATTACTTCTTCCAATACTGATATTGGTGTCATGGGGCTAATCGCAACTCCTGCTGAGACTCCTCTAGCTTTTATCGTAGACAAACTGCCGTGAAGGAGCTTACATGTCTCATATTGAAGTGTGATTCCTAAAATTGAGTCGCCTGCTGCGTCAATAAATTTCTCTGAAAAACTCTCTGGAGCCTCTATTTGTAAGTGTATATCTAGGGGCGGCGGGTTAGTTCTGGCAAGCGCTTCAACAATTGGAATGCCTAATGTAAGATTGTGAACAAAATGACCGTCCATTACATCTACGTGTATCCAATCTGCACCTGCTTGTTTTATTGCGTCGACCTCTTCTCCGAGTTTGGTAAAATCAGCTGAGAGTATAGATGGTGCTATAATTTTCTTCATTTATATTTTCCTTTAGAAGTGATTGAGGATACCGATTATAACACTAAAGAATGTTGGATGTAAAATTAACATTATAAAATACACTCATAGACTTTAAGTAATAGACCGCACTTGCTAACAGAAACCTTGACAGTGCCCCTAAAACAATTTACCATAGACGACTTTATTAAATAACCTGAGTACCACAAAAGGACTAATACTATGTCTCTGAAAAACTTTATTTTCACTTCTGAATCAGTAACTGAAGGCCACCCTGACAAGATGGCGGACGGGATTTCTGATGCAATTTTAGACGCTATGTTGGCTCAAGACCTTCACAGCAGAGTCGCTTGTGAGACCCTTATCACAACAGGATTAACAGTGGTTGCAGGGGAAATCACATCAAACGCAATCGTAGATATATCAGGGATTGTAAGAAGCAAAATTGCCGAAATTGGATACACACACAGCGATATGGGTTACGACGCTAATACCTGCGGAGTACTTGTAGCGATAGATAAACAATCAAGTGATATTGCAATGGGTGTGGACTCTGGAGAAACTAAGCAGCAAGGAGCTGGAGACCAAGGGCTTATGTTTGGCTATGCAACGGATGAAACGCCTGAGCTTATGCCCTCCCCTATTATATACGCTCACAAACTAACAAAAAGACTCTCTGAGGTTAGACGTGAAGGAATCATGCCTTATCTAAGACCTGACGGAAAGTCACAGGTTACTTTCAGATATGAAGACAACAAACCAGTTGCAATTGACGCAATTGTAGTTTCTTCTCAGCATTCTGATGATGTTGATAGCAAAAGAATATATAACGATGTTCTTGACGAAGTAATAAGACCTTGCATTGATCAGGATTTAATAACAAAAGATACAAAAATTCATGTAAATCCAACCGGCAGATTTGTCACAGGCGGACCTCAAGGCGACGCTGGACTTACTGGAAGGAAAATAATAGTTGATACATACGGCGGATGGGCAAGACACGGAGGAGGAGCTTTCTCAGGAAAGGATCCTTCCAAAGTAGATAGAAGCGCAGCTTATATGGCGCGTTATGTTGCTAAGAACGTTGTAGCTGCTGGGCTCGCAAAGGAATGTGAAGTACAGCTGGCATATGCTATTGGTGTTGCTGAACCCGTTTCTGTATTAGTAGAAACTTATGGAACAAATAATGTTGATGAAGAAAAAATTGCAGCTGCAGTAAAAGAAGTCTTTAATCTAACCCCTGCTGGAATTATTAGCAGTCTCGAACTTTTAAAACCCATTTATCAGCAAACTGCTGCTTATGGTCATTTCGGAAGATCTGGGGACGCTTTTTCATGGGAGAGAATTGACAGAGTTAATGACCTAAAGAAAGCAGTTGGATAATAACTATCATAAAAATACTTTTTTCTAAAGTATACGGAGGCACTTAATGAAATACGATGTAAAGGATTTATCTCTAGCCAAAGAGGGAAAATTAAGAGTAGAATGGGCTACACAGGAAATGCCAGTTCTTGGTCTGATTAAAGAGAGATTCAAGAAGCAAAAACCTTTAAAGGGTATAACAGTTGCAGCATGTCTACACGTAACCACAGAAACAGCTCAGCTTGCTATAACGCTTAAAGAAGGCGGCGCTACAGTTGCACTTTGTGCGTCAAACCCTCTTAGCACACAGGACGATGTTGCGGCTTACCTAGTGAAAGACCACAAAATCTCTGTATTTGCTATTAAAGGTGAGAACAACAAGACCTATTACAACCATATTAACAGCGCAATAGATATGTCACCACATATAACAATGGACGACGGTGCAGATGTAGTATCAATTCTACATAAAAGCAGAAAAGACAAAATTGCAGGGATAATAGGCGGAACTGAAGAAACTACAACAGGCGTTATACGCTTAAGAGCTATGGCCGAAGATGGAGTTTTAGAATATCCGATAGTTGCAGTTAATGACGCTAATACAAAGCACTTCTTTGATAACAGATATGGAACTGGACAGAGCACACTTGATGGAATAATCAGGGCTACTAACAGACTAATTTCTGGAACAACCTTTGTAGTTTGTGGCTATGGTTGGTGTGGAAAGGGTCTTGCCAGCAGAGCAAGAGGACTTGGCGCTAATGTAGTAGTTACAGAAATCGATGAGCTCGCAGCACTAGAGGCAGTAATGGACGGATTTAGAGTAATGCCTATAGCTGAGGCAGCCAAGATCGGGGACTTCTTCTGTACTGTTACAGGAAACATAAGTGTTATTAGAAAAGAACATTTCAAAAATATGAAAAATGGCGCAATCATATGTAACTCAGGTCACTTTAACGTTGAGCTTGATTTAGACGGTTTAAAAACCATCTCAAAGAAAAAACGTCAGATAAGAGAATTTGTTGATGAATACACACTTAAGAACGGAAAGAAGATAAATGTGCTCGGAGACGGAAGACTCATAAATCTAGCTGCAGCAGAAGGACATCCATCAAGCGTTATGGATATGAGTTTTGCTAACCAGGCTCTTTGCGCTGAATATGTTGTTAAAAATGCTAAGAAGCTTGAGAACAGAGTTTATAATGTTCCTGAGGCAGTAGATCATGGAGTTGCCAGAATGAAGCTTAAAGCAAAAGGCGTAAATATTGACAAACTAACCCCAGAGCAAAAGAAATACCTAAGCTCTTGGGAATTCGGAACATAATGGTCTATAATAAATAACATATGGACCAACTCCTAGATTCTTTTCTAAGTTATCTTGCAGTGGAAAAGGGTCTTTCAAAAAATACAATTGAATCTTATGGAAGAGACGTAAGGAAACTTGCTCTCTTCCTACATGAAAATCAAATCTCAGAAGTAAGCAGTATAAAGTATGAGAACATTCTTGATTTCCTTTCCCATTTTAAAAAACAGGGTTTTAGTGATACCACTACAGTAAGAACCATAGTATCAATAAAGCAATTCTTTAAGTATCTTCTGATAGAAAAAATAATAGACGAAGACCCCACCTCACAAATACAGACCCCTAAGATGAAAAAGAGTATTCCTGGGGTTATTTCCCTTGAGGATGTTGAGAGAGTACTTGCAGCTCCAGTTGAATCAACACCTGAGGGAATAAGAGACTTGGCTATGCTTGAGGTTCTCTACGCAACTGGGATAAGAGTGTCCGAGTTGATAGGGCTTAAGTTAAATGAAGTCAACTTTGAGATGGGATTTGTCATAGTATACGGTAAAGGCTCAAAGGAGCGCATAGTCCCTATAGGTGAGAGAGCACAGGAAAAATTAAAGACATATATGAGTGAATCGAGAACGTCTCTTCTTAAATCAAGAGAGGCAAAAGAACTTTTTGTCACCAGACGTGGTAGTGGTATGACCAGACAGGGATTTTGGAAACTGATTAAGACCTATGCGCTTAAATCCGGTATAACTAAGGATATTAGTCCCCATACCCTAAGACACTCCTTTGCAACACATCTTCTAGAGCGTGGAGCGGACCTTAGAGCAATACAGATCATGCTTGGACACTCAGATATATCAACTACGCAGATCTACACGCATGTAGAGAGTGAGAGGCTTAAAGAAATTCACAAAAAATATCATCCAAGATCGTAAATCCAATATAAATTGAGTATATTATCTATCTAAAAATTACACCATTGACCTAATGAATTTCGACTTCCTAAACAACATTAATTTTGAATTAATTATCATACAGGCGCCAGTGATCCTGCTGTCTCTAACTATACATGAGTACTTCCACGGCTGGACAGCAAATAAGCTTGGAGACCCTACAGCTAAGCTAATGGGGAGACTTACACTTAACCCCATCGCCCACCTAGATGTTCTAGGAACTATTCTTATGTTTGTTGTAGGTTTTGGTTGGGCAAAACCAGTGCCAATAAATGCAATGAATTTTAAGGATCCTAGAAAAGGAACTCTTCTTGTAGCTATAGCTGGACCGCTTTCAAATATAGCCACAGCCATAGTGGCAGGAATGATTTTGCGCCCAATGATACCAAAGGTAATAACAGGAGAGATTGCGCCCGGAAGCATTGACTCAATAATTGTCATAATCCTAATTCTAGCTCTTGTCTACGGAATTGCACTTGCTGTCTTTAATATGATTCCAATTCCCCCATTGGACGGCTCACGCGTAATGTATGCTATTTTGCCTGATAAATATCTATACCCTTATAGCAGATTTGAGCCCTATGGTGTAATATTTTTGTTCGGATTATTTATATTTGGCGGAGGAATTTTCAGATATTTGCTATATCCTCTATCATATATTTCACTACTTTTTTCAGGATACAATTTTAGTACTCTATGGGGTATTGTGTATCATCTAATACAATGACGGAATTAAGCAAAGAACAAGAACACCTACAAGACCCAGAACCCTGTTTGGTAAAGGTTCAACTCTTTGAAGGTCCCCTGGATCTACTTCTTCATTTAATTAAGAAAAATGAAGTGGATATCTATGATATTCCCATCGCCAGAATAATGGAGCAGTACATTGAATACTTAGAATTTATGAAAGTTCTAAATCTTCAATTCGCAGGAGAATATCTAGTGATTGCAGCAGAGCTTAGTCTTATCAAGTCTAAGATGCTGCTCCCTAAACCCGTCATAGAAGAAGAGGAAGAAGACCCTAGAGCGGAGCTTGTGAGAAGGCTGATCGAATATCAGGTCTACAAAGATGCAGCAACAGATTTAGTGGGAAGAGATGTTCTTGGAAGAGATGTATTCAAGAGAGATTATATAGACACTTCGTTTGAGACTAATGAAGAAGTTGAGATGATACCTGTGGATATGTGGTCTCTGATTGAGGCCTTCCGTGAATTCTACAAAAGAAGAAGCTATCTATGGGCTGAAGAGATCTCCTTTGAAGCCGAAACAATCTCAATTGAGGATAAGATTGAACAAGTTATTATACTTCTGCAAACAAGGCCTCAATTAAAATTCGAGGAACTTTTTGATGATTGTTCCTCAATATCTGACCTTGTGATAACATTTCTGGCTTTGCTTGAGCTTGCAAGAACTGATAATATAGAGGTAGTTCAAGAAACACCTGATTCGTCAATCTTAATAACATATTCAGGAGAAAGCCAAATTGGATCTTTCTGATTTAAAAAAAGCGATAGAGAGTATCATTTTCATAGCTGACCAACCTGTTAGTGTGGACAAGCTCTCACTTGCGTTTCCCAATTTTGAGAGAGCCCAGATAAGAAAATGCTTAAAGGATTTGGTTCAAGAATGGGAAGATCTCGATAGAGGATTTTTACTCTCAGAGATTGCAGGAGGTTTTCAATTTAGAACCGACCCTAAATACAGTGAAGATATATCTAATTACAACAAAAAGATTAAGAAATTCCGCCTAAGCCGCGCTGCCCTTGAGGTGATAGCCATAATTGCTTATAAACAGCCTGTGACCAGGGTTGAGATTGAAAGCATAAGAGGTGTGGATTCCTCAGGTGTAATCAATGTACTGTTAGAGCGAAGGGTTATTGAAATTAAAGGTAGAAAAGAGGTTATAGGTAAACCATTTCTATATGGAACAACGTCTGAATTTCTTGAGGTGTTTGGACTTAAGAGCCTAAATGACTTGCCTACCTTAAAAGAAATAGATGAGATAAGCCAGAACCTTGAACCTAACATTACACCTATAGAAGAAAATAACGAGACTGCGTTATAATACCAAATAAGATGGACGCAGACATTGTCCTAGAAAAAGTAAAAAGTCATTTCCTAAACTCAGGGTTCAATCTAACTCTTACAATTGACCCACTCCAATATAACAAAGCAGCTGGAGCAAACAAAAAGAATGCAGAAGACTTTCTACCTGAGGCGAAATCTATAATTTTAGTTGGTTTTGCGGGAAAAGAGTTCTGGAGCATTTTTCAGAACTATCTACAAAGTAATCCAGAGTTTAAAACTAATAATATTGATCTAATCGACAACTATACAATTCTTAAATTTAATGAAGCAAGTCGTATTCTAGATTCTAACAATCTTGAATATGAATCCTTCCACCCCTTTGGAGAGAACGCTATTGAACTGAATTTTCTCAAACTTGCAGAACTAGGGGGTGCCGGGGTCCCAAGCTTGTTAGGACTTCTTCTGCATCCGGCATATGGAACTTGGATTTCACTTAGAGGGGCTTTTATAACAAATCTGGAGCCAAATCAATACGATAGGCCTATACATAGTTTTGACCCCTGCCCTACTTGCGATAAACCCTGCATCTCCGCGTGCCCTGCTCATACAATATCAGAGTCAGGATGGGACTGGGAAGCATGTATGAAATTTAGACTAGATGATATAACTTGTGCTAAGTCTTGCGCTTCAAGACTAGCCTGCCCCTATGGTCAAGAACAGCAATATCCAGCAGATCAACTCCACTATCACCACAAGTTTGTATTAAAAAGTGTAAAAGAATATTTCCAAGATTAAACTTAACTCTTGACTCCACAACATTAATTCAATCATAATGAATAGGTATATAATTCAAACGTGGAGGAAGTATCATGAAAAATCTTAATCTTTCATTTTTTATATTAAGTGCTTTGGGTTTGATGCTAATTTCATCACTATTGCTACCAACTGACACAATGGCTCAGCAGTACCCGCCAGGAAACTATAAAGAAAGCTGTACCAACTTGGTCAAAATAGGCCATATGCTTGAAGCTAAGTGCAGAAAAGAAGATGGAACGTGGAATAGTACTGTTTTGTTTTATGGCAGCTGTAACGGCCCTATTCATAATAATAATGGTCAATTAACATGCAATCAGGGAGGAGGAGGCAATAATTGGCTCCCACCTGGGAATTATAAGAATAGCTGCACTAATATTCGGGTGGAAGGAAACATGCTGCAAGCACGCTGCGAAAGACGTGATGGTTCTTCTAGGTTTACAAGCATAGACTACGAAAATTGCTACTCTGATATAACAAACCAAAATGGACGTCTTACATGCGGTCAGCGCCATCATCATAATATGCTGCCTAGAGGCAGTTATAAGCAAAGCTGCAGGGATCTTAGTGTTAATGGCGATATTCTAAGTGCAGAGTGTCAAAAAAGGAATGGTAATTGGAGATGGACCTCTATTGATTTTGGTGACTGCTACGGTGATGTAGTTAACCATAACGGTAGACTTATTTGTGAATAAAATCTAATTAAAGTTGACTTTTCTATTTTTGAGATTTAAATACATTAATAATGCAGTTTGTGCAATAGCGGAAATGGAAATGCCCTCTTTTCGAGATAAACATTCTTGTATCCCTAAAATAAGTCTATATGGATTCTAAAATGAGTGATTCGACAACACAACATAAACCACTAGTGGCAATAGTCGGAAGACCTAATGTCGGCAAATCGACCCTGTTTAACAGGTTTATTAGCGAAAGAAAATCCATTGTAGAGAATGTTCCCGGAGTCACAAGGGACAGAATATACGCGGATACAGACTGGGACGGCAGGGAATTTAGCCTTGTAGACACGGGAGGTTTTGATCCTGAAGGGGAAGAGCTCTATCCCTCACTAGTTAAAAACCAGATTGATATTGCAATAGATGAAGCTGATTTGATTTTATGTGTACTCGATGGAACAGAAGGAGTTATGCCTCATGACATGGATGTTATGGAGCTTCTTAGAAAAGTTAAGAAGCCTGTAATATTTGCTGTAAACAAGATCGACCATAAAAAACATGAGGACAGCGCACTTGAATTCCATCGTCTAGGAATAGAGGAATATATTGTTATTTCCGCAATGCAGGGAAGAAATGTAAATGAATTGCTTGATAAAATAGTAGAACTCATACCAGATTACAAGCCGGTGGAAGAAGAGGATGAAGATGTTATAAAAGTTGCAGTGCTTGGAAAACCTAACGTCGGAAAATCCACTTTAATAAACAAATTTTTAGGCAAAGAGAGACTAATAACGAGCCCGGTTGCAGGCACTACTAGAGATACGATTGACACATATATCACAATAGATGACAAGAAATATTTACTAATTGACACTGCAGGGATAAGAAGAAAATCAAGAATAACATTCTCAGTTGAAAGACACAGCGTTTTTAGAGCAGTAAGGGCTATGGAGAGAGCGGATATTGCGCTGTTGATTATAGATGCTCAGGAAGGTCCTACGCATCAGGATGCCAGACTTGCACGCTTAATTGCAGATAAAGGCAGAGGATGCCTCGTCTTACTAAACAAATGGGACCTAGTCCCGACAGAGGTTGCGCAATTACCAGGTGTAGATGAAATCCTTAGAGGGGAGCTTCAAGCCATTGATTTCGCCCCTGTGATGATCATCTCAGCCATGACTGGTAGAGGGGTTCACAAGATATTTGACGAAATTGACCGGGTATATAAAAACTTTTCTCAAAGAATTCCTACAAAGAAACTTAACAATTTCCTTAAAGTTATAGTAGAGAAAACTCCGCCTCCAATCTTTAAAGGAAAGGAGATTAAGTTCTACTATATTTCCCAACCGCTAACTCGGCAACCCACATTTGTGGTATTCACAAACCGTATTAAAGGTGTGCCTGAAAATTATAAAAGATTCTTAGAAAATAGATTTAGAGAAGAATTTGATCTGGAAGGAACACCAATGAAATTAGTATTTCGCTCTGAGAGAGAAGACAGCTAACTTCTAAGATATGCCCAGAACTTCTAATATGTTTCTTTGAATATCAGCAGTACGATCAACCGCTAGGAACTCATCTTTTACTCTTTTTCTCCCTACCGCACCCATTTGTTTCCTAAGATTGGAATCTCGGACAAGTTTTAAAATGGACTCCGCCACTTGCTCAGTATCTCCGGGGTCGCAGAGAAATCCAGTGACACCGTCTTGGATCGACTCTACTATGCCCCCTGCCTCTTTAAAACCTATGGATGGAAGCTCAAAAGCCATAGCTTCAATCACAGAGCGCGGGAATGGATCAGGATAGTTAGAGGGAATGACAAAAATATCAAAATCCTTAAGATAACGCTTAACCTCTTTTTTATAACCAGTGAATATGAAATAATCATCCAGACCATATTTGCTTACAAGACTTTTTAGATAGCCAAGATGATCGTCTTGAAAGAAATATGGGGTATCACCAACTATTACAAATTTTATATCCTTGTTTTTATCTTCCAGTTGATCAATAACTAGTTTTGCAGCTTTTATAAAAAGGTCATACCCTTTCCTGGGAACAATCCTTCCTGTGCTTCCAACAACAAGAGTATCCTTGGACAACCCATAAGTAGTCCTAAGCTCACCCTCTATGGACTTAGGGTTATAGTCCTCTATATCTACCCCGTTATAAATCACCCTAACCTTTTCACTAACTTGATTAAATTGCTCAGCAGTAGCATTAGATACGCATATAATTCTTTTCACAACAGACAATTTGGATAAAGTGCCAATAATAAAGGCAAGAGTCCTTGTTTGCTGGATGTTTCGCACGTGCCAAATCACTGGGGACCAGTTAACGAGACCGATCAATGCACCGACAACTTTGGCTTGAGTACCGTTGCAATAAATAACATCTATTTTATGTTTTCTCAGCCAAAGTGGGGAAGTAATTATTAAAGAGAGCATATCAAAAATATTAAGCAGAACGGAAACAAATTTGAGCAGATTATCTAAATATCCTGGGCTATCTTTTTGAAATGATAATCCTAGACGCGGTCTTTTTAAGTTCTCTGGAAATCTTTTATCAAGAATTATATTCTCATATATACCCTCCGATTTAAGACGCTCAGAGAAAACTTCATCCTTGGGAATCAGCACATATGGGTCCACCTTCGTTCTATCTAGGTACTTAAGTATATAGAAGAGGCTCTTGCCGGGGCCTCCGTCTCTAATAGAATGATTGATAAAAAGTGCTCTTGGTATGCTATTCATAATAATTTGTAATTAAAAATCGGATTATGCAATTTACCATGACAAAACAAAATAGGCTAATCTATTATATTTAATGAAAATCTAAGACTGATAGGTATAATATTACTCATATTCGCCATTAACAGGCCTTTGGAGGAAGAATGAATACAAAAAATATGAAGTTTGGAATAACTATGGTTCTCTTTACTTCTTTAATTGCAATACTATCCATGGGCGGTTGTGATGTCAGTTTTAGTACTAATAATGATAACGGTGGTGGTAGCGGTAGCGGTGATATTATAATTGAAGGTACCATTGTGAACTTTTCTGAGTTTGGTGAAATTACAGTAACTGTATTACAAAACAATATCCGTCTAGACAGAAACACCGCTGATGCCTCTGGCAACTTTAGGCTACAATTTAGAACATCGGAAGAAGTTGTATCTTTAGAATTTGAATCCGGATCATTTGGGGCCGAACTCCCTAATTTCTCAGTGGAAGATGAAAGCACATCTATTTTGGATATCACTCTTCAGCAAAACCCTAGTTTAATATCTATAGATCGCTGGCAGGTCTTTCAAGATACATTATCTCTTTTTGGTACGACTGTGATTGAATTTAATGAGAGCCAAGTAGAGTTCAATATAGAAGGAAATGATGGAAACTGTATATTTGCTACTGATACGGTCATGATCACTTACAGAGTTAAAAGCATTAACATCACAGGATGTAGAGAAGGAATAAGACTTCAGGGTTCGGCGGCTATTATTTTAGAAGCTGATGAAAGCATTTCGCTATCAAGCAGTAGAGACGCAATCCTAACTCTTGATGATGCAATGGTAGATATAGGACAAACAACAAATCCTATTGATAATACTGTTTTTATAGAATCCATAGATCAAATTGGCATAAATGCTTCGGGTAACTCAACTGTAAATATTAATCCGGAGAATGAATGTTCTATCAGCGGTGGTAGAGAGGCGGTAAATGTAAACAGTAACGCCACCGTTAATACATCCACCTGCACACTTTCACTTTAAATATCTGGGAACTTGATTAAAACTGGATTATTCTTAGAAAAACTATTTCTCTTCATCAAGTGAGTTTACTTTTTTCTCAAGCTCTTTCATTTTTTTCATTAAGAGCTCAACATCACTTGCTTTGTAAGAACCGGGATCATTATAGCCTTCGCCGGTTTTCAAACTATTGTCTTGAGTGGGATTATCAGGGCTGTTGGAATTAGTAGATCCATTATTTTCAAATTCAGATGGGATGTTTAAATCTTCAGGATACCAACCCATTTGTTGCCACATATGTATATTCTTTTTATAATTTTCTTTTACATAATTGTAGGGCTGAAACATCATAAGGAAATAGTTCTCGAAAAAGTCTTTTGCTACATGATTTCCGTATTTTATTAGCATGTGCAAAAAAGATACGGGAAGTATGTCTTCTTTATTTTTTTCACTCTCTAATATGACCTGAATTAAAATTACCTTTGTAATATCTTCCCCTGATTGAGAATCAACTACATTTATTTCGCTTCCTTCCCTTATAAGACCAGCAATATCCTCTAGTGTGACATACCTCTTGTTTGTAGAGTCATAGAGCCTTCTATTACTGTATTTTTTTATTGTTATAAGATCGTTTGTCTGTGTTTGTTCAACTGGCATTAGTATTAGTATTCAAAGAAACCTTGCTGAGTCAAGAAATAATGGTTCAATACTTGACAAGTACCAATAAACAAAGGATTATTTTACTTTTATAGTATAATTTATTGATTCTACAGGAGTGCTAGGGATGCAAAAATCGCCCTATAAAATTTGGTTTAACGGAGAGCTTGTTGAGTGGGAAGATGCCAATGTGCATACGCTTACACACACTCTGCACTACGGACTTGCTGTATTTGAAGGCATAAGAGCCTATAAATGTGATGAAGAGAGATCAGCGGTATTTAGACTCAAAGAACACGTAGATCGTCTTTACGCCTCAGGACACATAGCACATATAAAGATTCCTTTTACAAAAGAAGAAACTACTAATGCAATACTGGAACTACTTAGTACAAACGAGCTTGATGCAGCATATATAAGACCTATTGCATATATAGGTGGTGGCAAAATTGGCTTACACCCGGGAGATAATCCAATTGAGCTTGCAATTGCAGCATACCCATGGGGAACTTATTTGGGAGAAGGTGCACTTTCCAACGGTATAACAACCAAGATTTCCTCCCTTACCAGAATGGGTGTTAACTCGTTCATGACAAAAGCTAAAATCAGTGGTAACTATGCTAATTCTGTTATGGCAAAAATAGAAGCTACGTCTCTTGGTTTTGATGAAGCGATCTTGTTAGACAACGAAGGCTACGTTGCAGAAGGAAGCGGTGAGAATATATTTATAGTTAGAAACGGCATTTTAAAAACGCCTCCACTTACCTCAGTGCTTGAAGGTATTACCAGGGACGCTGTAATTCAAATAGCAAAAGATGAGGGCATTGAAATCTCGACTGAAAGGTTTACAAGAGATGAGTTGTATATTGCAGATGAAGCATTCTTTACTGGAACCGCTGCTGAAATTACTCCAATAAAAGAAGTAGATAAGAGAACTGTTGGATCAGGGAAACCAGGACCTATAACTAAGAAACTTCAATCCAGATTTTTTGATATTGTTCAAGGCAGAGATCCACAGTTCATGGACTGGCTTGAATTCTTCCTTACAACCACACCGCTAAAAGTAAAGAATGAGTCTTTATAAAGGACACATTGCAGGCGGAGTCTTTGCGTTCATATTATATATTTTAGTTCTGGTTATCTTTTTCGCCTTCAAACCTAGTTATGAAGTCCTAATATGGTTTGGTCTTTGCATACTTGGGTCAATCTGGCCAGATATAGATACAAACAGTTTCGCACAAAAATTATTCTATGGATTTTTCTTGGTTTTAGATGGAATATTTCTTCTCTCCGGACGCTACAAGGAAGCAGCTATTTTGGGATTTTTTGCTCTTCTGCCAATTCTTGGAAAACACAGGGGCTGGACACATTCAATCTCTGCTGCTTTTATAGTCCCCTCCCCTCTTATTATTCTGCCCCTTATTAAGCCCGAGCTTAGAATAGGAGGACTTGAATACTACACCCCAGTTGTAATCGGCTACCTGAGTCACCTAATTCTAGATAAACAATTTAAGCTATACTGAATTTAATAGGGACTGATGTTAAGAGTAATAGCTATTTCCCGGACAAGTATTTAATAATGGTCCTAACACCAAAACCTGTGCCGCCCTTAGGACTATACGGGCTTTCTCGCTCCATAAATGCAGGCCCTGCAATATCTATATGAGCCCACGGCACATCTCCAACAAAGTTCTCAAGGAACATAGCCGCTGTAATAGCTCCGCCCATCCTGCTTCCGGCGTTTTTAATATCCGCTATATTGCTGTCTATCTCTGCTCTCAGTTCATCATCCATCGGTAGCTGCCATGTCTTCTCACCAATGGAATCAGAGGCTTTTCTTATCTTGTCTACTAATTTTTGACTATTGCCCATAACCCCAGCTGTGTAGCTTCCAAGCCCAACCATACAGGCTCCTGTAAGTGTAGCAAGGTCAACAATCTCATCAACCTTCAATTCAACTGCATAAGAGAGAGCGTCTGAAAGAACGACGCGACCTTCGGCATCGGTATTGATAACTTCAATCGTTTTCCCGTTATAAGCCTTGATCACATCATCTGGTTTATAAGCTTTGCCACCTGTCATGTTCTCGCTGGAAGCAATAAGACCGTGCACAGTCATCGAGGGTTTTAAGGCAGCTATAGCTTTCATGGCTCCAAGCACAACAGCCGAGCCTCCCATATCCATTTTCATTGTAAGCATACTGCCAGCGGGTTTTAAACATAACCCACCTGAATCAAATGTGATCCCCTTGCCTACAATTGCAATACTTCTTTTAGTCTTCTTAGAAGGTTCATATGTGAGGTGAATAAACCTTGGTGGCTCTTCGCTACCACTAGAGACAGCCATCAGCCCATTCATTCCTCTTTTTTCAATCTCAGAGTAGTCAAATATTTCGCACTTAAGATCACCTTCCTTAGCTACTTCTGAGGCAACCTCCGCAAGTTTGCTAGGGGTTAGATATACTGGGGGCTCATTTACTAAATCACGGGCAAGGTTAACAGATTCTGATATGAGCACAGCAAATTCAGTTTCTTCTTTAAAGCTAGTTGGCTTAATTTGCTTTGATGAAAATATTATTTTCTCAACTTTATTTTTCCCTGAATCATTGCTCTTATACTTTTTAAATTCATAACTTCCTGACAACAAACCCTCAGCCAGTGCTGAGACATAACCTGAGGTACCTGAGAATTCAGAGCTAAAAGCAACTACAGAGGAAAAACTTTTTATTTTATTTATAACCAGATTCCCAATTTTTCTAAGTGTATTTGTTGTAAACTCAGATCTCTCCCCAAGCCCCACCAACAAAACCCTTTTTGATCCGATTTTACCAAATGTACGACTTAACATTACAGACTTTCCCAAATCACCTTCAAATCCCTCTTCCTCTGATAAATTCTTTAGAGCATCTCCTAGTGAGTCATTAATAGTTTTAAGCATTCCGGAGTATTTCTGCTGTTTAAATATTCCTAAAACTAAAATGTCCGCCTTAAGTTTTAATACTGATTCAGTACTTAGAGTAAATTCCAATTTATAGTACCTCCTAATATTTTTTATATTAATAGTATTAAAATTAGCATACCACTTGAAATTTATAACGGAAATTCTCACGTACTTTTGAGATGGTTTGAAATATTTGATATTATCATTATCCTATTGAAGAATCTGTGATGCATAGATATAAAACAAATTATTTAAAAAACTGAAATTGAAAAAAAAGTACTGGAATTTAGATGCGAAATTAGTTAAACTAAATATTGAAGTAACAATCTATTAATTTAGGAGGGAATCAAAAATGGGTTGCCCATATAAAGCCATTGCTGATGACACCAGAAGAAAGATTCTGGAATTTTTAAGCCAAGGAGAAATTCCGGCGGGAGAAATAGCAAGCAAGTTTGATATATCTAAGCCAGCTATTTCTAATCACCTGAAGATATTGAAGGAGGCTGATATTGTTAACGAGCGTAAAGTAAGACAGAACCGTCTTTACTCTCTTAACAAAGAAGAGATCAATGGAATGAAATATTTCCTTGACTCACTATCAGCCAAACAGAAAGGTGCTTTAAGGGCTTAGTAGCTATAAGGCTCTTAATAGTATTGATAATAGTTAAGAACAAAAGTATTTAGAACAGATACAATAAAAGCCGTTATGCTTAGGTGGGCATAACGGCTTTTTCCTTTTTTAAAGTATTTTGATAATACTCAGCTACACTTAATCTTAGAATCTCTAAGTACGGAAAAAAAATGTCACGAGTAATATCTATAGGTACAGCAGATGGTCCTTATAAATTCAACCAGTGCGAAGTAAAGAAATTTGCTAGTGAGCTCTTTAGTGAAAACAAACACTATATAAACCGAATGTTGGGAGTCTTTGATAATTCTTTAATAGAAACACGCCATTTTGCACATCCTAGAGATTGGTTTGATAATCCAAGAAACTTTGTAGAAAGATCAGAATCATTCTTGCAAAATTCAATATCACTATCCGTATCCGCGATCAACGATTGCCTAAATAAAGCCTCCGCAAACTTAAATGACATTGATCATATAATCTTCGTATCCAGTACAGGCATTACTACACCTACTGTAGATGCTCATTTAATAAATGAGCTACAAATGGACCCTCATATAAAACGCACCCCCATTTGGGGCCTTGGATGTGTTGGGGGAGCTGTAGGGTTAACTCGTGCAATGGAATATACAAAAGCATTTCCCAAAAGTGCGGTCTTATTGATTGCATTAGAAATCTGCAGCTTGGCTTTCCACAGAGAGGATTATTCTAAAAGCAATATAGTGTCTCTAGCATTATTCTCTGATGGTGCAGCAGCCTCAATCGTCTCAGGCAATGAGCATAGGCTTTCAAATACACCCAACATAAACTTACTCAAATCACTGAGCACCACATACTATGATTCCCTAGGCGTTATGGGATGGGAGGTCGTAGATGACGGCTTTAAAGCAATTTTTAGTAAAGATATTCCAACCATAGTGAGAAAAGAAGTTAAGCCGAACATAGAACAACTCCTTAGCGAGAGTAGTTTGTCTATCTCAGATTTGACTCAATATGCTGTGCATCCTGGTGGGGCCAAAGTACTCATGGAATATGAGGGCTCTTTAAATCTGCCTGAGGGCGCGTTCAAACATTCAAGAAAGGTTCTAAGAGAACATGGAAACATGTCGTCTGCTACTGTCCTTTATGTACTTAAGGAAATAATGGATGAAAAAAAATATGATAAAGGTGAGCACGGAATTATCTCTGCACTAGGTCCTGGATTTAGCTCAGAGATCATTCTATTTGAAATTTCATGAGCCTCTTTTGGATTTTCATAGTAATTCTGATTATACAGCGCCTCTCCGAGCTCATTTTAGCCAAACGTAATGAGAAGCATGTTAGATCCCTAGGGGCAAGAGAGTATGACGCAGAAGGCTACAAAGTAATTGTATTAATGCACATAGGATTCTTTGTATCACTAATTGCAGAATATATTCTTCTCGGGAGAACTTTAAATCCATATTGGCTACCACTAATAATATTATTTTTACTGACACAGCTTCTCAGATATTGGGCTATAAGCGCTTTGGGATATTACTGGAACACTAAAATTTTGGTTACACCTGGTAGCAGCGCCATTACCCGGGGTCCATACAAATACTTAAAACACCCAAATTACATAGCTGTAGTAGTTGAGATTGCTGTTATACCACTGATTTTCTCATGCTATATAACTGCTGTAATATTTACGATTTTAAATCTGATCGTACTTAAAAGAAGGATAAAGATTGAAGAAAAAGCACTATCTATTCTTAATCCCAACTAATTACAAGTCCTCCTCCTCAAACTACTAGAGCAGAACCTAAGAATCTTTTTCCAGGTAAAGACTTGATTAAAGAGACGTTATTGAGATAGAATCTAATTATTAATAAATTAAAAAGCGGAGGAATTAATTTATGGGATCACTACTCCATACTGATGATGATTTTGGTTTATTTATAGCTAGAATCTTTCTAGGTATCGTTATTTTGCCCCATGGTTTACAAAAACTACTTGGCATGTTCGGAGGTGCGGGATTTTCCGGCACTGTTGATTTCTTTGTAGGCAGTGGACTTCCTTCGGCAGTTGCAATACTGATAATAATTGGCGAATCATTTGGCGCTCTTGGTCTAATTCTAGGGTTTCTAAGTAGATTGGCAGCCCTTGGCATCGCAGTCATAATGCTAGGAGCTATATTTATGGTACACCTTCAAAACGGCTTCTTTATGAACTGGTTTGGAAACCAAACTGGAGAAGGTTTTGAATACCACCTTCTTGCTTTAGGTCTTAGTCTTGTTGTTTTAATTAAAGGCGGGGGCAAGTGGTCCGTAGACAGATCTATAGTAAACTAAAACTAGGTGATAAACCTAGCAGCTGACAAATCTATATTTTCAATCTAACTTAAGAGACTAGTGAAAAGCAATATTCCTGTGTCTATTAAAGATTCTTAATATCAGATTCTATTAAATATATTTTGATTTTCTAATCTTTATCCTATATAATCTATTTCATAATTAGCTAAATATTCGCTTTGACCCGGAGGTCGAGAATGGGGTGTTCCTTCAAAGCTATCAGTGATGAGAGAAGAAGAAAGATTTTATCTATTTTAGGCAAGGGTGATGCAAATGCCGGAGAAATTGCTCGCAGGTTTAAAATTTCTCAACCTACCGTTTCAAACCATCTTAAGATATTAAAAGAGGCTGGTTTGATTAAAGAAAGGAAGGTAAAACAAAATAGAATCTACTCTCTAAACAAACCTAAGCTTGAAAAAGTTATAGAGACATTACAAGAAATATCTAAGTAATCAGGTTTTATATTACAATTTGAGTATTTCTGTACCAACTTAAGGTCCTTAAGATATAAGGGTTCGGGATTGTTGTATTAAATTCTTCGGGATTGTTGTATTAAATTCGTAGTTTCAAATTTCTAAATAACACCCAATTAGTTATACTGATCAATATATGAGATGACTTTTATTCGTGAATAGGATTATCTGAAAGTTATAATCCTTAATGGAGAATTTTATGATTGAGAAAGAAAGAATGACAGAGCATGTTATGGACATTATAAGAATAGACAGCCTGTCAAAAAAGGAAAAAGATGTTGCAATAAAATTACAGAGAGATATGGAAGAACTTGGAGCGGAATGCTTTTATGATGATGCTGGAGAAAAAGTAGACGGCAATGTAGGGAATTTGATTGTTAAGCTGGAGGGAAATAAACCCAGTGCCCCACCCTTCTTTCTATCAGCTCATATGGACACTGTAGGGCCCGGTGAAGGAATTAAACCCAAAATTGAAGACGGGATCATGAAAAGCGACGGAACCACTATTCTTGGAAGTGACGATAAAAGTGGTATTGCTGTAATTGTAGAGACAATAAGGGCTATAAAAGAAAACGGAATTCCTCACGGAGACATAGAGATTGCATTTACAATATGTGAGGAGATTGGCCTTCTAGGGTCAAAGTACATAGACATGTCTCACTTTAGAGCTAAGCAGGGGATCGTACTTGATAGTAGTACTCCTGACCGACTTGTATTAAGATGTCCATCAGCTGACAGAATGGACTTTGTAGTCCATGGACTAGAGGCACATGCAGGGCTCTGTCCTGAGAATGGCTTAAGCGCAATTCAGATAACAAGTGAGGCGATTGCAAATATGACGCTTGGTAGAATTGATGACTTAACTACTGCAAATATAGGTGTCATCAGTGGAGGAAGAGCAACCAATATTATTCCTAACCGCGTAAAAGTAGTAGGAGAAGCAAGAAGCCATGATGAAGAAACACTCAAAGCCCAAGTCAATCATATGAGAAGTTGTTTTCATGATGCGGTTTCCAAGTATGAAGTTACCCTGCATGATGATTTGTCTGCGGAGGGTACAACTCATGTTGCAAAATTAGAAGAATTTATTGAGAGAAGCTATGATAGAATGGACGTGGATATTGAATCACGACCTGTAATTCTTGTAGATACAGCTGTGAAGAACCTAGGCTATGAGATTAAACATCATACCAGCGGCGGTGGGTGCGATGCTAATTACTTCAACAAATTTGGGATTGAATGTGCTAATTTAGGAACCGGCATGTATGACTTGCACACTGTAAACGAATATCTAATATTGGAAGAGTTTTTTAGATCAGCAGAAATCATGCTTGAGACGATAAAACTAAATACAATGATTCCTTCTTAAACCTTTACTATTCAAAGACAAATGAGCAAAAAAGCCTTAATTATTGTTGACCATGGAAGCAAGTTCAATGAAGCAAATCAGATGCTTGCGGAGATTGCTGAATTGATAAAGGAGAAAGACACTCCTGAATTTGAAATAATATCCTATTGTCATATGGAGCTTGCTGAGCCTACAATAGAGCAGGCTTTTGAAGATTGTATCTCTCGTGGGGCAACGGATATAGTTGTTCACCCCTATTTTTTAGCCCCTGGAAGGCATTCAACTAAAGACATACCACAGATGGTTCAAAAAGCAGCTAAGAATTATCCGGCCGTCTCCTATATTGTCACAAACCCGCTTGGTATTCACGAAAAAATTATCGAGGTCATATTAGAGAGGAGCAAAATATAGAGCTGAGAAAACACAGCTATTTATGATTCTTGCTGTCCACATATATAAGATGAAAAAATACAGTGCCATAATATTTGACCTCTTTGACACTATCTTAGACTTTAACTTTAATCACCTACCCACAGTTGAGCTTAAAGGGTTTAGATCACGAACTACCAGCAAAGAAGTGTACGAGGTCTTTAGAAACTACCATCCAGAGATTGGATTTACAGAGTTCTATGATCCTTTTATTGAGAGCTACAATGAATTTCAGGAAATTAAACTAGAGAAGTTTAAAGAGTTTCCAAATCGTGAGAGATTCATTCTTATGCTAGATAAAATGAGTCTACCTCCTGTTCAAAAACAAGATTTGCTTATAGACCAAATGGTACTAGCTCATATGAACGCACTCGCTGGTTGTATAGAATACCCACAAAAGAACAAAGAACTCCTTGATCATTTAAAAGGAGAAGGCTATAGATTAGCCATAGTCTCAAATTTTGATTATGCTCCGACTGCCCATAAGCTGCTTGAGAGGTTTGAGTTGAAACCCTTGTTTGAAGAAATAATTATTTCAGAGGAAGTGGGCTGGCGAAAACCCAAGAACATAATATTTGAGAGTGTTATAAATAAGCTCGGCATTGAACCAAAAGATGCTCTTTTTGTAGGTGATAACTTCAATGCTGATGTTGTGGGTTCAAAAGCTCTAGGCATGGACGCTGCATGGATAAACAGAAAAAATGAGTCTGAAAGCAATCTTAACCCTGCACCAGAATATATAATAAAGAAGCTGCCAGAGCTAAGAGATTTTATATAGCTGAGAAACTACTTATGAAGAAATATACAAAACCTATAAGCAAAATACCTACTATAAAAGAACCCCTGCCAATTAACACTATCGCCGAGATGATAGAGTGGAGCGTTAATCAAAATGGGAACAATATCGCATTTTTAACCCCTAGAGACGGTAGCATTTATCAACTAACTTATAATGAAGTACTTGATCATATAAAGAAACTAGCTCACCACCTAAGAAAACTGGGAATTGAAAAAGGTGATCATGTAGCGATTTTGGGGGAAAACAGCCCGGAGTGGGGTATCTCATTCTTTGCCTTAGCATGGATCGGAGCCGTTGCGATACCTCTTGATGCCAGGGCCTCTTCTAAAGACAATAAATTTATCATAGACTTCTCATCAACCAAAGCCTTAATTCTATCTGGCTCTTTTTACAAAGATATGAGTGCTCTATCAGAAGAACTAAAGGGTTTAAAACACTTAATCCTTATGGATGAGATAAATGAAATAACAAACAAGTACTCAAAGGGCATCGAAAAAGAAACTATAGAGCCAGATGATTTACTAGAAATACTTTTCACCTCTGGAACAACTGGTAACCCAAAGGGTGTAATGCTAAGCCACGGGAATATAATGTCTAATGTGTCCGACATATATCGTATTATTGAATATAGCCCCGATGATCGAGCTTTCTCAATACTTCCAATTCACCACTGTTATGAGTGCACTGCAGGTCTAATTTCTACGTTCTCAAGCGGTATGAGTATTTTTTATGCTAGAGGACTAAAACCCAGGGAATTAATTCAAGACTTAAAAGCTGCAAAGCCTACAATTTGGCTTAATACCCCTCTTTTGTTGGAAAAACTGTATTTAAGAATTGAGAAAGAATTGTCTGGACAAAAGGGGCTTAAGCGTCTTCTTACCAGAGCACTTCCTAATTCTATTGTAGGGAAAAAAATAAGACAAAATTTGGGTCTTGAAAGAAGCAGATTAATTATCTCAGGAGGCGCGGCCCTACCCCCTTGGGTATCTGCAGGATTTAAAAAATACGGAATAGAGTTAATTCAGGGTTATGGTCTTTCTGAGGCTTCACCACTTATATCCGCTAACCCTCCATCAAACCCAAAGCACGGAAGTATAGGCATGGTAATACCAAGCGACGAGGTTGAAATAAGAGATATTGATTCTGAGGGCAACGGGGAAATCGTGGCTAGAGGTCCAAATATCATGAAAGGTTATTACAAAAATAAAACTGCTACAGAAGAAACGCTGACGTCTGACGGATGGCTTTTAACTGGTGACATAGGATATTTTGATGAAGAAGGATATTTGTTTATAACAGGAAGAAAGAAGTTTGTAATAGTCACAAAGGGTGGGAAAAACATATTTCCCGAGGAGATAGAAGAAAAATTAACAAGCTCTATATATATAGAAGAGGCGCTAGTATTTAGTCCTAATGATATAGATATTCAGGCTTTGATCTACCCTAACTTAGATGAATTGAAAGAAGTTATTAGAGATGGGACTTCTAGAGAGGAAATGTGGGGGCTTATAAAACAAGAAGTACATAGAACCAATACTCAGCTTCAAACGTATAAAAAGATAAGAAAGTTTGCAATAAGATTTGATGAATTCCCTAAAACTACGACACGAAAGATTAAACGCTTTCTATTTAAGGATTTGGACATAAGCTCTGGAAGTGGATTTATTTAATATCTTTAGATAATATTCAATATAGGATAGCCTTTATATCGATTTCATATTATAATAAAAATGGTGGGAATAAATTTTTTCTAAATTCAAAATTAATAGCTGGGTTTTTCTTTACCAGCAATTTTATCGTATATTATTAATTAATGGTTATGAAGAAATTTCTTAAAACGATTTGTCCGAAGACATACTTTTTTGTAACGGCGATATTTTTGTGCCTAATAATCGCTTCAGGATGTGCTGCGCCTAAGCAGGAGAACAAGATTGGCAAGGCTGAACCTAAAGCTCAAACTCAACAGGCCTCTACAACAAAAGTTAGTAATATCACTAGACAAAAGATACAAGCATCAAAATATGCTACTACAATACAAATACAGACCAAAAACATAAAAGCTTATAAAACACTTCCTAATCTTTACCAAGAGAATAATTCCCTATATTGGATTAGATCTAACGGTCCTACGCCCCAAGCATATGAAATGATAGAAATCATTAGAAATAGCGAAGATGAGGCACTTAATCCTGATGACTATAATTTAGAAGAGATTGAATCGACGCTTGAGAGAGTTGAACAAAACGATAACGATGCCGAAGATTTGGCAGAATTGGAGCTGCTTTTAACGAATTCATTTCTTACATATGCACACGACATACACTATGGGCGTGTAAGGGCAGAGCAAATCAATTTGGATCTACAGTCTACTGAGAGACCTGTAAATCTTTCAGAACTGTTGATAACTGCAACTAGCGCTGACCAAGTTGAGGAAACCTTAAGTAGTCTTCTTCCGAAATATCCAATGTACGGCAAGCTAAAAATTTCTCTTAAAGAATACAAAGAGATTGCTGCAAATGGTGGATGGCAAGGGGTTCCTTATGGAGACAAGTTCAAAAAAGGTGCTCGAGGAAGTAGAGTCGTAGCACTTAGAGAAAGGCTTAAAGTCACAGGCGAGTTAGATGACTCAACCCCAAACAGCGAAGTTTTTGATGAAACTCTAGATATTGCAGTTAAAAAATATCAACAAAGAAACGGATTATATGTAGATGGAGTAGTTGGGAAATCAACTATAGAAGCCCTAAATGTTCCTGTATCAGAGCGTATATCTCAAATAGAGCTTACAATGGAGCGCTGGCGTCTGCTTCCTCAATATTTAGGAAGCCGTTACATTCTTGTTAACATCGCTAACTATCACCTATACGGAATTGAGAATAACAACAACGCAATTGATATGAGGATAGTAGTGGGTAAACCCCAGTGGAATACGCCTATGTTCAGTGAGGAGATGACTCATATAGTTATGAATCCATACTGGAACATACCACCTAGTATTTTTAAAGATGATATTGCGCCAAGAATAAAAGGAGACCCAGAATATTTATCTAAGCGTGGCATAGATGCAGTTGGGCTTCAGGCTCCTGAAAGGATTGTTGTAGAAGAAGAAACTGAAACAGTAGAAGTTGCAGAAAACGTTGAAGGCACAACAGAGAACACTGAAGTGGGAGAACCACAACTATCAGAGGCTGAGATACAAAACAAAGAAGCACAGGAACAATATATATCGCAGGTACTTAGTGGAAAGTATAGACTGCGTCAAAACCCTGGACCGGGGAATCCTCTTGGGCAGATTAAATTTCTATTTCCCAACAAACATGCAGTCTACCTTCATGACACCCCTAACCGCGGTTTCTTTAAAAGAGCGCAGCGTAATTTTAGTCATGGATGTATTAGGGTAGAAAGGCCGGTAGACTTAGCTGAGTTTGTACTAGAGCCAAACCAGGAGTGGACCGAAGGCAGAATTAAATCTAGTATTAACTCCAGAAAAACGAAAACTGTACACTTAAATCAGACTATTCCTGTATATATTCTCTATTTCACAAGCTGGGTTGACGATCAAGGCAATGTGAACTTCCATAAGGATATATATGGACTCGACCAAACACTGCTAAACACCCTACGTGCAACCAGGCCTAATATAGATATGGCAACAACTATTCAATAGTAATACACTCTTTTACTATTGTTTAAGGCTCTGAAAATCAGCTCCGGTAGGATTTTGATATACCCTCAATTCAAACTCAGGAATCACAGCTAGGATATGATCAAAAATATCAGCTTGTATGGCTTCGTAATTTGCCCAAACCTGATCGCTGCTAAAAACATAAACTTCAATTGGAAGCCCTGTTGGCCCTGGATCAAGCTGTCTTACTAGAAAGGTAAGGTTTTTACTTATTTTTGGATGGTCTCTTAAGTATGATTCCAAATAGGCTCTGAATGTACCGAGATTGGTCATTCTTCTACCATTTACCAAGACAGAATTATCTATATTCTGCTGAGCATTGTAGTCTTCTAACTCTTTCTTCTTATCCCTTATGTACATACTCAGATGTTGGACCCTATTGAATTTATTAATCATATCCTGAGTACAAAATTTAACACTGGTCATATCTATATATATAGAGCGTTTTATTCTCCTTCCACCAGACTCAGACATTCCACGCCAGTTTTTAACTCCCTCACTCACAAGGGCAAAAGTAGGTATGGTAACAATAGTCTTATCCCAATTCTGAACTTTCACTGTAGTAAGAGAAATATCAATAACATCGCCGTCTGCACCATATTTGGGCATTTCTATCCAATCCCCTTTCCTTACCATATCATTTGCCGAAAGCTGTATCCCTGCTGCAAGACCAAGTATTGGGTCTTTAAAAATCAACATTAGCACGGCAGCCATTGCACCCAAACCGCCTATGAAAACAGCCGGGGATTTTCCAAGAACTGTAGATATCACAATTATGACAATTACAGAATAGAGAATAATTTTCATAACCTGGGCTATGATTCTTATAGGAAGCTTCCCAGTTGCGTCATAGCTATGATATATATCTACAACTGAGGATAAGAAGGCATCTATCGTGAAGACTGCCACGAACAGCATATATATCTCAGCTATTCTTCTAGTGATTAATACCGCTGTGGCATTCTCGAAAAAGACTGAAGACATAAGGTAAATAATCAGGGCTGGTGCTAAATGCGAGAGTCTCCTAAAAAACCCATTCTTAACAAGCACATCATCCCATTCGGTACGACTTTTAGCAGCGAAATGTTCAACCACACGCAAGATAAAGCTTTTTGCCAGGATGTTAGCTAGAACTGCTAGGATTAACAAGAAGATCAGAATTACAAAGTCCACTACCAGTGGCGCCATTTGCTCTAACCCCAATTCAGAGCTAAACCAAACTTCAAATTTTTCCATTAACTTACTCATAACCTATATTTGAGTTCCTTTTATTATTGCGCTTAATCCTTAATTACTTCAGTCTGATTATTCATAACCACATTATGAATCTGAGCAACTCGCTCATCTTTGAACTTAACACGATAAGCCTTTCCAACCATCTTGGTTATAGGCTCTACAATTTCACCTTCAAGACCAGGCTCAAAAACTTCATCTCCAGTCTGAATTTTCAATATAACTTTAAACCTTGTTCCGGGGATATACATAAGACAAAGCAATCTCCTATGTAGAGAATATATTAACACTGTTTAGAGAATGCAACCGTACAAGAAAGAATTAGGATAATGAATATAGATATACTCGCTTAGAGCACGAGGTTAAGGCAACTACAACTATTTATGCCAAATTTGCCTGTATCCGTTCACATTCGGAATAAAGATCCTTGGCAACCTCCAACATCTCAACAGCGAGCTCTTCAGAAGGCTCCTGATCAATCATGTCTTTTAGAACACTAGAGATATCAAGCCACTTCTCATCAGAATCTCCTGTTCTAACAAGTAGGTTCTCAAATTCCCACATCGTTTGCTCTGATGTAAAAGGATCTACTAATTTAGTATAGAGAGGCACATGTGCACTTGCTGCACAAGAATGGAAAGCCTCCATTATAGAGGTCTCGTATTCGCCGTGTTTAAGCAATGCTTCTGCTTGCTGCAAGCGTTTGTCAGCATCGGCAAATGTAGGAACTTTCTCCTCAACAGTTGCTCCAGCACACTCGCCTTTAACACCTTTTTGAAGTTCAAACTTCTCTTCTTCATGGCCCCAGTCCTGATAAAAAGAAGGATCTTCTTCAAAAGAAGGGATCTGTAAAAATTCAGTTATTTCTTCTTTTATTCTGTCTCTTCCAAGTCTTTCCATGACAAGATCAAAATGCTCTTCGCCATTTTTTTCGTCTCTGTATAGCTCTAAGAGTTTTTTTACTACTTTTGGAGCATTTCTTGTAGGCACTTTTATAATGGATGTTGCAAGCCTAGTATCATCTCCGTAGAGTCCGCCTCCTACGTAAACCTGCTCCGCAGGAACATTACGTCCTTCTTTAGCTAGCGAGGCTCCTTGGAATCCAATATTGGCAGATACATGCTGCGCACAGGAATTAGGGCAGCCGGAGATCTTAATATTAAGCCCCTTAGATAGCTCTTTGAATTTACCTAGTCCATTTTTCATATCTTCATTAAGTCTGCTTGCCAATCCTTTAGCTGATGTAATACCCAAACGGCAAGTATCAGCGCCAGGGCATGCAGTAATGTCTTCAAATGTCTCTGCACCTGGCTGAGCCAAGTTAATATCATTTAGTGCAAGGTATAAAGCTGGGAGCCCTTCAGTAGGCACCCATCTTAAAATCAGATTTTGTGAAATACTAATTCTTATATCGCTAGCAGAAAAAACATCAGTAATATCAGCCAAAGCCCTTGCTGTATCAGAGGTTATATCACCGTTATGAACTTTGATATTAACCATATTTAATCCTTCCTGGCCATTAGGTAGAACATTTGTTTCCCTCCAGGCTATATATAGAGGATCGCTCTCTACTGATTCAGGCACAGATGGCAGATTTAGGTTTCTAGCTGGAGGTGTTTCATCTATATTGTCTAAATAGTCATTCCAGCTTGAATCTACTTTAAGTTTAGCTCTTTCCTCTTCGACTAGTTTGCGGAATTCATCCATTCCAAGTTTTCTGATAAGAAATTTCATGCGCGCTTTCATGCGAACTTTACGCTCTCCAAAACGGTCAAATATACGAACAACCGAAGCTGAAAATGGAATCATCTCTTCAACAGGTAAAAACTCTGTCCACAAATGTCCGAGTGATGGGGAAGCTCCTAGGCCTCCTCCAACGTAAATTTGAAATCCGCGTTTTAGCTCTCCGTCAACTTCTTTAACACGTGCACGGAAGCCCAGATCGTGAATCATAATTCCTGCGTGGTCTTTATCATGGCAGCCTTCAAAACATACTTTGAATTTCCTGCCCATATTTTGGCAAATAGGGTTTCTTAGCATAAAGTTTTTAAACGCTTCAGCATAGGGTGTAACATCAAATGTGTCTGAGGGAGATGCACCTGCTTGGTGACAGGCTGTTACGTTTCTTACAGTGTTTCCGCAAGCCTCACGTGTAGTGATACCAACATCTGCAAGCTCGCGCATCATATTGGGCTCATCTTTCAAATCTATATAGTAGAGCTGAACGTCTTGTCTAGTGGTTAAGTGTAAAAAGTTGCTTGCATATTTATCCGAGCAGTCAGCCAGACGTCTAAGCTGAGCTGAGTTAAGACCGCCAAATGGGATCTTGATACGCTGCATCTGTACTCCTTCCTGGCGCTGCGCATATACTCCTAGCTGGAGACGAATTTTTTGGAACTTAATCTCTCCGGTTTTGCCACCTAAATAATCCTGAATCTGACGCTCAAAGAGATCGAGTTCTTCTCTTACATCTTGAGGCAAACCATCTATTATTTCCTGCATGGATTTTTGCTTGATCTGTACTTCCATAACTTCTCCCTTCAATTCTTTGTTTTCGAGCTTAATAAAGCCTAATTATTTTATATTCAGATATCTATTATATCAAATTTTGGGTCCTTATTTAAAACCCTACGCACGACTATTTGGAGTATATACCTTTGAGATGTTCAGAGATCTAACTGGATTCTAAAAAATACTCAGTATTAAATAATCCTAAAGTTCAGAACCGCAGGATTTGCAGTATTTAGCATCCATATCGTGCCCTTCGCAGCTGCAGCTATTGCAAGCCCTTGTGGAAATGTTCTCTTTAAAGGCTTGAGCCATCTCCACCGTTACAATACCTGTCGGCACCGCTATTATGCTATATCCCATTATCATAACTACGACTGCTAATACTTGCCCCACACTTGTCTGAGGCGCCACATCCCCATAACCCACTGTAGTCAAAGTAACAATTGCCCAATATATACTCTTCGGAATACTTGTAAATCCGTTCTTCTCACCTTCAACTAGATACATCAACGAGCCAAGAATCACTACTAAGGTCACCACAGAGAATAGAAATATTGTGATCTTCCTACTACTTGCCTTAATAGCAGTCATAAGCAGGTTTGCCTCTCCCACATATTTTGCCAGCTTAAGAATACGGAAGATTCTAAGCACCCTTAATATTCTAATTGCGAGTAGGAATCTTGCTCCTGGAAGAAAGAGATCCAGATATGTCGGGATAACGGTGAGTAGGTCTACAATACCAAAGAAGCTGGTTGCATACTTAAGAGGGCGCTTAACACTGATTAATCTTAAAATATATTCTATGCTGAAAATGATAGTAAAAAACCACTCCAAAATATAGAAAAGTCGTGCATATTTGCCACCAATAGAATCCACGCTATCGAGCATCACGACCAAAACGCTTGCAAGAATACAGACTATTAGTATTACATCGAACTGTTTACCAAGTGGAGTGTCAGCCTCGAAGATTACTTCGTGGATTTTATCTCTCCAGTTATCTGTAGTTTGATTATGAGACATCTGCGTTCTCCTCATTCCATTTGATAGATAAAAGTAATTATGCACTTTTTTAGATGGTTTGTAGAATAGAAAACTTAAAATACTTGTTTACATTAATTACGATTTGTACTAGTCTGGTTTATAAGGACCCAATCAAGGAGGTATTAACTATGGCTAGTCTCACAAAAGTCGAAGGTATAGGTAAGAAGTACCAGAAGCAGCTTCAAAAAGCTGGAATCTCTACATCAGAAGCCTTACTAAAGGCCGGCGCTACAAGAAAAGGACGCAATCAGCTTGCAAAGGAATCAGGAGTTTCTGCTAAGCTAATATTGGAATGGGTAAATCGTATTGACCTATTTAGAATTAAAGGAGTAGGAACCCAGTATGCGGATTTACTCGAGGCAAGCGGCGTGGACACAGTGGTTGAGCTTGGGAAGAGAGTTCCTGAGAACCTGCTTGCTGCAATGGAAAAAACAAACTCCAAGCGAAAGAAAAGTTTAGTAAGACAACTGCCGGGACTCAGCATGGTTAAAGCTTGGGTAAAACATGCTAAGAGATTAAAAAGAGTAGTTACTCACTAACAAGAATTTTTAAAAGACATCCCCTACCCCGCGCTAGCTCTTATCACCGCTCCTAATCACTCTCATACTAAATTCTCGAAAGCTCTAGATATAAGATTCAAAGGAATGGTTTTGCCTACTATGTTCTATAATGTTATAATTAATTATATACAATAATGACTACTGGAGGCGAATATGGGCTTAGGAGGCTTTTCTTGGAAAAGAGCTCTAGGAGTTACTAAAGCTAAACGCAAAGTATCCAGAAAAACTGGAATACCACTTACTAAATCAGGAAGACAAAGAAAAATTGGCAAGATGGTTACCGGAGGAAAGGGATGCCTTATAATCATTATACCTCTAATGTTGCTTATATCTGTTACCACCTTATCATTTATAAATGCTTTTTCTGCAAGCTCAGATAGTCAAGAAACAAAGTCTAGTTTATCCATTAAGAAGAGAATGAATATATTTCATGTAGTTTATCCTCAATATTTAGAAGCAGAGGATGCAGCAGATGCAAAATATCCTATTGATGATCCTTCTATGACTCTGGAAGAGATGAAAAAACAAATTGATGCGTCAAGAGAATACTCTGAATCACTAAAAGCTAAGATAGATGTTAAGATTGAACGAGAATACGGTATAACCGAAGAGCAAATAGACTCAATTTTATTTGAAGGATTAGATAAAGGTTGGCATAGAAATTGAATTATGTCTGACAACAAAACCATATGTTATTTGTGTGGCAAACAAATTGTAGAAGATGGAAATGAGGATCATGTTCCACCCAAACAGTTCTTCGGAAAAGAACTTAGAAGACAACTCAATCCCGATCTAACAACTCTTCATACTCACAAAAAATGCAATTCTTCATTTCAACTTGATGAGGAATATTTTGTGGCCAGTTTAATGCCTTTAATTCAAGAATCAGAATCAGGTAGAAGTATTTATAATGATGTTAAAAGACGTTATGATAGAGGTAAAAATGTCGGTCTAGTTTCTAGAGTCTATGAGGAATTCGATTCAAATCCCAGTGGTTTGATCCTACCAAACGATAAGATATTAAAACGATTCGATCGTACTAGAATTAATAGGATAATTTGGAAAATTACACGTGGTCTTTATTACATAGAAAATTGTTTACTCCTCCCTGAAGAAACTAATCATAAAATTTTATACACTTTCCCTGGAGAAGAACCTCCTAAATGGTTTGTATATCTCAAAGGAATGAAAGGGAAAAGCAATTATCCTGATGTGTTTGATTATCTTTATTTAAAGGAGACGCAGGATATAACTGGAAGTATATGGGTTTTACTTCTTTGGAATCAAATTATAACTACCACCTTATTTCATGACATTACATGTACATGTCAGCGTTGTATTAAAAAGAGTTCTAAGAAAACAAATGATAATAGTCCCAAACGGGAAAGTTGAAACAGTGGGTTGAGGAGCTAAAGATATCTCATGAACTTATTTCTTGCTTAGCATTATTTTTGTACGGTCGCCAGACCCAAAAGAAATTGGCAAACAGGCCAATCATTGATAGAACGCCTAAATATAACCCTACGGACCAAAGAGTATCTATATTAATTCTCATAGCCCAGCTTGCGGTAATTGCAGATGTGCCGAACACAGTCATTACTAAAAGAGCAGATGCGGGTCCGGCAACTTTCTTAAACTCCGTCATAGCACCTGCGTTAACAGACGGCATTACTAATCCCGCGCTAAATCCGAACAAGCTGAGTACAATGATAATTGCAATCAAACCTGAAACATTCATAACTGCAAGCACAAGAGTTATGACTGCTGTTAAGACCGCCAAGGATATTCCTATAAAGAGAAGTTTTTCTAGATCATGTTTTTTTAATAGCATGCGATTTACAAATAGACCTAATATATAGAGCACAACTGTCGGTACGGTGAGAAACGCATAATGATCGGCAGCTATGCCAAGCTGAGATACAAACCAATAAGGCGCAGCTGAATAGTAACCAATCAACCCGCCTGTCATCACACCATAACAAAGGGCAAAGCCCCAGAATGAAGTACTCTTTAAGATTGAAAAATAATAGCCAAGTAACTCAGGTGTTGTCGGAGGCGGATTTTCCTTAGAATAAAAGCGGGTTTCGGGCAAATCTCGAAAAGCCAATAAAAAGTACAGGGCCGATAGAATTAGAAAAAAAGCAAATATTGCGCGCCAATCAATCCAAGCCAATAGATAACCACCAATAATCGGGGCCAAAGCAGGCATTATAGATGCAACACCGCTAATTGTACCCATCGATTTTGCCAGATTCTTTCGATCAAGAACATCTGTCAGTATAGTTCTGGCAATAGGAGAAGCACTTCCCATTCCAAGCCCTTCTAGTGATCGTCCCACTATATAACTTGGCAGATCAAAAGCAAGCATTGCTATTAGAGAACCGACAATACTGACCAATACGCCAACTAGCAATGTCGGTCTGCATCCTATCTTTTGTGCAATTCCACCCCAGATTGGCTGAGAAAGGGCAAAGAAAACAAAGAAAAGAGTAACGGATAGTTTCACCCCTCCTGGGGTGCTGTGAAAAACCTCTGCTAGCTTTGGTAATGCAGGCATAGATATCTTAATAGAAAGCCAGCTTAAGATAATTACTGCAAATGCGAGTCTAAAAGCCCATTTTTGTTGATGTTCCGTGAATTTGCTATTCATAAAAATTATTTTCTAAATATCTATTATGTTCTCACTCTATCACACATAATCATATCGCGCTAGAAAAACTATGAATAACTACCTATTGCCGAGTCTGAGACAATCTCATCATGCCTTTTGGACAGGCTTTCATAATCTATTGCTTTGGTTTTAATGCCTTTCATGCTAGCAATTTGAAGAAGGTGGTATATAACTTGGTTCTCATCTATCTTGTGAGCAATACCCACAACTAGATCCGGCTTATGGTATTTGATCATAAGCTCATTGCGTCTGAAATAGGAGCTATCACCAAGCACTGTAATTGCCTGTTGAGTCATAAAGTCTATCCCTAATTTCTTGCAAAAAGACTCAGCTGCTCGCTCAGGGCCAACCTCACCGCCTGTGATAATTAGTAGCTTTTCAGCCTTGTCGCGGCATAGCCTTCTAAGTTTGACAACTTCATCAACGACTATCTGATCATAGTTCCATTGTGGGGACCCACAAAGAATAACCCGCATCCGTTCCCTCAACCCTACAGAGAAAACATAGATATATTTAATAATATCAAACTGAAGATACTTTGTGAAGGGGTAAAGTTTATTCTGAACTATCTCATCAGGAATAGATCAAACTTGAAAGAGATTTTTGTATAATCATGTAGTTATTAATTAAAGGTTCTATTGCATAAAGAACCACCCTTTGCTACAATAGATGGCTATGTGGAGGGTGTTTTTCTTTAGTATAGCCGTAGGTATAGCTACGATATTTGTCCAAACTGATCCTGTTAAGGCACAACTGCCTGAGGTTAATAACGTCAGGGTTAATTTTGCCTATACCTTTTTAGATCTAGGCTTTGGATTCTATGAAGTAGGCGGAGTTGATGCTGATGTCTTTCAAATTCCCATCTCCTATACATTCGATCTACCTAAGCATAAAAAATTCAAACTAAAAATAGAAGCTCCTTTTTATTATGGGTATTTCAAGTTTCAGGAAAAAGTAAACGAAGCTCTGACCATTAAAGCAGATCAGCACCTAATTAGCCTTATTCCAGGGGCAGAGCTGCAATATGAAGCACTGGATAACTGGTATTTAAAGCCTTTCGGACGTTTCGGTTTAGTTAAGAGTATCGGAGATAATATTTCACCATCTATTCCTGGTCTCAGAGTAAGCAATGTATTTATATTCGTCTATTCAGTTGGCCTAAGGAGTCTCTATGAGATTTTCTGGGAGAGATTTAAGTTCAGTATTGGCAATGCGATACTTTTTAGTGGAGATACATCATTTAAAAAGGGGATACCTCATAACTTATTTGGCTCGCTTGAGAATGGGATAGAAGTTCTTCATCCTATGGGCTTTAATGTAGGAGGATATGAACCTGATATAAGCGCGTTCTTTATTTATTATCACTATATGTCTGATGTAGAGTTTGTAAGGTTGCTAGATAATCCCGTAAGGCTTAAGAATCAATATGAGATAGGCGGCACTATAGGATCCGCAACACCAGACAAGCTATGGATAATTAACAACCCTAGAATCGGAGTTGGATATAGATTCGGAGATGTTAAAGCACTTACCATTAATTTTGGATTTCCGTTTTAAACGTTTTCTATTCTGAAATCGAACCCGCATACCCAAAGGCGCAGCCCGCCAAAACATAAATACTGTTGAATAAATAACACTTTTTGCTAAACTGAGGTTATGCGGTGGGTATGTTTTTGTCTTCTAGCTATATCTATAATATTTATTCAAGCTGACAAAGTTAAAGCACAGCCCGGAACTGATATCCGAGTCAATTTTGCTTATGCTTTTCAGTTGGGTTTTGGATCCTATGATATTGGGGGGCTAGATGTGGATGTGGTTAAGCTTCCTTTATCCTACACATTTGATCTGTCCAGACATGAAAAATTAAAATTGAAAGTACTATCTCCTTTTTATTACGGTCGATTTAAGTTTAAAGGTATTGTAGATGAAAATACCACTATCACAGCGGAGCAGCATGTACTAAGTTATATTCCAGGCTTAGAGCTCCAATATGAGATATTAAATAACTGGTATTTAAAACCTTTTGGGAATATCGGCTTAGCTTGGAGTGTTTCTGAGAAAATTAGACCACGCGCGCTCAATATAAGCAATTCAACTATTTATGTTTATACAGTCGGCATGAGAAGTCTCTATGAAATTTTCTGGGAGAGATTTAAGTTTAGTATTGGTAATGCGATTTTGTGGGCGGGGAATTCGACCTTCATTGATGGAGAGCCTGATGAGTCATTTGGAGTTCTAGAGAATGGAATTGAAGTCCTGCACCCACTTGGTTTTAGAATAAAGGGCTTTGAACCTGATATGAGCGCTTTCTTTATTTATTATCGCTACCTACCTGATGCTGAGTTCTCGAGATTCCTCCGGAGTCCACTAAAAGTTGAGAATCAATACGAAATTGCTGCGACAATAGGATCTGCTACACCATTTAAATTATGGATATTCAATAATCCCCGTATCGGAGTTGGATATAGATTTGGCGATCTTGACGTATTTACAATCAATTTCGGATTTCCGTTTTGATTATTACACATACCAAGGAGGTATAAGATGGTATATAAACAATTTAAGAAGGCCACTTTTTACTCGTTTTCGATAGCTATTAGCTTATTCATAATATCAACAGCTGCACAATCAGCCTCGCCCTCATTTGACTGTTCAAAGGTTGAAGCAGGGAGTATCGAAGAAATGATATGCAAAGACAGTAGTCTCGCAGAGCTTGATCAAAAGATGGCAAAAGTATACAAGGAAGCAGAGAAGAAAGCTGTGAATGAAGTTCCACCTGTGTTAAAAGCTGAGCAGCGCGGTTGGATAAAAGGCCGCAACGAGTGCTGGAAGAGTGAAGATGAAAAAGACTGTATAAAAGAAACCTATCTGTACCGAATAGCGGAGCTTCAGGCAAGATACCAGCTTGTTGATAAAACCGGGCCAATCTTCTATAGCTGCGATGACAATCCTGCTACAGAAGTAGTACTAACCTTTTTCAAAACAGACCCACCGACACTGGTTGCAGAATATGGAGATAGCCAATCTTTGATGTACATAGAGCCATCAGGAAGTGGATCTATGTATCAAGGACAAAATGAATCTGCATGGATAAAAGGAAAGGAAGCAAGGATCAAATGGGGTTTTGATGCTCAAACAATGAATTGTAAGGAAAAGTAAAGTCATATTACGACTTCATGAATTGAGCCTCTTAGAGATTGACACCTCTTCACAATTTGTAGTAGAGTAATTTTACAATCAAAACATTTTCACTTAGGAGGGAAAATATGAGGTTAAGTCTAATTTCAAAGTTATTTCTTTTAGTTTTGGGGGTATCTCTATCTATAGTTGGTGCCAATCTCAATACCGCATTTGCTGACGACTCATTGGATGGTAAAACTTTCTCAGTCAAAATTAATGAGCACGGTAAAGATAGTGACATTAGAGATGATGAGCTAATATTTAAAGACGGAACCTTTTTCTCAACAGACTGTGGACAGTACGGTTTTGAGGCAGCACCTTATGAATACAGGGCAACAGATGGCGTAACTATGTTCATAACTAGTACTAAAAGTGAGAAAGAAGGCGAAATCCAGTGGGAAGGCAGAGCAGAGGGCGGTGAAATTTCCGGAACAATGATATGGTCAAAACCCGGTCAGGAACCTATTTTCTACAAATATAAAGGCAGTCTCAAGAAATAAACTGCACACTAATCATATAATCAGACGGTAAGACTTTCTAGATGCTCGACAGCTTGATATGTTTCGATACATGTCAGCATTATAGTAGTTATCAAAAATAATCGAAGTTGGAGCATATTAAGATGATTAAACTTGTTATGTGCTTAACCAGGCACCCAGATATAACTCGTGAAGAGTTTAAGGAGTATTGGATGGAGAAGCATGGTCCTTTTTTCATGAGCAACGCTGAGGCAATGGGTGCTAAAAAGTATGTTCAATCACACACAATAAATAGCCCACTTAACGAGGGGATAAAAGCTTCCAGAGGTATGTTGCCTGAATATGACGGGGTTGCCGAGGTATGGTTTGAGTCAGAAGAAGCACTTATGAAGGGCATGAGTTCTCCCGAAGGTCAAGAATTAGGCGCTTTATTGCTGGAAGATGAAAAAAACTTTATTGATCACTCAAAGTCTTCAGCGTTTATTGTTACAGAACTCGAGTTTTAAATAACTCATTAGGTCCTATAATACAATTATGGTGCCGATGTTGAGAGTCGGCCCCTTGATCTCTGGATTGAACAAAAAAGGGACTACAGATTAATCGTATCTAAGCCCCTTTTTTGTATTTATCTTAATATATCTACTATGCTGATGCTTTATTTCTTTTAGCTAGAATAACCCCAACAGCCACAAAGCCTAACACAACAGCTAGCGACATAAATCCCCAGAAACTAAGAGTCGGTACAGATCTCATAATTGGTTCTAAGCTGGGTACTATTGTGGGTGGTAACGTTTCCATAGTATCTTCCCTCCATTCTTGGATTAAGAATATTGGTTTGAAGTGTTAAGGACTATGAGACTTACGGAATAAATATGTAAGCTCTAATCAGTAACCGCCATCTTCTTACCTGTTTTCATTATAGTGTTGTTGGGGAGTGATAGTCAATAGAGGTTTATGAATATATTTATATTCTATGTGGCAAAAGATTTCTTATTACACTGGTCCGACATTATCGCATGGTCTGTGTAGTAATAATTATGGTGCCGAAGGCGGGAGTCGAACCCGCACGCCCGAAGGCACAGCCCCCTCAAGACTAAAAGCGGGGTTTTCGCAACATGTTGATATCATTGTAATTATCTCATATTGTTGGATAATTTATAGAATATTAAATTTGAATATCTAGTGTATTTAGACTATTTCTGGCTAGTATGGACACCTATTTGGACACCAGAGTTAGTTGCTTAGTTTAGATATAGAAGAGCTAAAAATAACTATCGATATTATGATAGGATACTACTAACAAAAACTGCTTTGAGAAAACAATTTATTATTGTAGAATGGTTTTAGGTAAAAGAATGATTTACTTACAAGATGGCAATAAAATTATAAATTGTAACGTTTTATCTATTTTGGATTAACAGAATACAATTACAAATTCATTAGCATGCTTGGAGGCTTGCAAAATGGATTCTGAGTTTGATATATCGTTTGCGTCTAAAGATCTAAAGGATCTAACAATACCCTATGATATACAGGTGAATCCTCAAACTGGTGAGGCTAATGTAAGTATTGATATACCCAGAACTTCTGGACGCTCTGACTTTAACCCAAACCTCTCGCTAAAATATAACTCTTCAGGTCCAAACTCCTTTTTTGGTATAGGATGGTCACTTGCTGGTGTTTCTGCAATAGGAATCAGCTCTAAAAAAGGCTTGCCATTATACGATGACAATGATACTTATCAATTTAATGGAGATGATCTACTCCCTTGGCTTGAAGAAACTACTGATGGCTGGAAACCTAGAGAATTTGAAAGCAATGATGGCCAATACTGGATTCAGCTCTACAGAAGTAAATTGGATCAGCAATATATACGTATTGAAAAATGGACGCAAAAAGATTCTCGCCGGATTCATTGGCGATCAAGAGATAAAAATAATACTGTATCGATTTTTGGCAACAACATAGATAACACAAGTCGTATTTTCGATCCTGAAAACCAAGAAAGAACGTTCAGTTGGATAATAGAAGAGCAGTACGATAAATTTGGCAATGCTATTAAATATGAATATGTTGCTGAGAATAAAGAGAATATTGACCAATCTAAACTATATGAAATAAACCGTATTGTTAATGCTGACCACTTTGCACAGCGATATCTAAAGAGAATACATTATGGGAATACTCATCCTTTAACTCCAGACTCAGTCACTACACCAGATAACAAGTGGTTATTTGAGATAGTGCTTGATTACGGAGACCATGAAGATTCAACCTATCCTTTATACGAGGTTAGTCCATCTTCTTGGCCAAGCCGTTTGGATTCGTTTTCAACTTATCGCTCAGGCTTTGAAATAAGAACATATAGACTTTGCCGTAAGATCTTGATGTTTCATCATTTTGAAGAGCTAGGCAACTCTCCTACGCTGATTGGTGCATTGACATTAGAACACAAAGAAGATTCCGTAGCGTCGACATTAGAAGCCATTAAATATGAGGGTTATCGCCGTGAACTGGATACAGATGTATATAGTAAGAAAACACTACCTGCTCTATCATTCAATTATTCAAGTCCTGAAATTGAGCAGACATTCAGAGCAGCACCTCGAGAGGCCAGTGAGAATGTTCCTTATGGTTTAGGTAATATAAATTATCGATGGATAGATCTCTACGGCGAGGGTCTTCCAGGCATACTTTTTGAAGAAAACCAAGCTTGGTATTACAAATCAAACTTGGGTGAAGGAAAACTCGGGGCACAGCAACTTGTTTTAGAGAAACCATCTATTGAGATAGGAGAGTTTTCGTTCAGTGATTTTGATAGTGATGGCAACTTAAATCTTGTAGTGTTAAACGGAAGAGATTCTGGCTACTATGAGTATGATCGCGACGGAGAAGTATGGAGAAGCTTCCAGTCGTTTCCCCAATCCCCGAGTATAGATCCAATTGGGACAAATGCCCGTTTAATTGACCTAAACGGTGATGGTAGATCTGATATTGTAAATGTTAAAGAGGACCGAATTACATGGTATCCCTCTATAGGAAAGGATGGTTTCGCCAGCTCAAAAGAATTCATTAAACCAAGATCAAATGGTGTAAGCAGAACCCCTACTGTTGGTGATTACCCTAGTCTCGATTACTTTTTCGTGGATATGACCGGTGATGGTCTAGCTGATCAAGTACAGGTTTCAAACGGCAAGTTTGAGTATTGGCCTAATATGGGTCATGGCAATTTTGGGCACGGGATTGTTATGGACAATGCTCCTGTCTACGATTTTGGGTCCGAGTTTGATTCTAATAGAATTAGATTCGTTGATCTTGATGGCAGCGGCACTTCTGACATTATATATATCGGACGGGGAGAAATAAGATATTGGTACAATGCTAATGGTAACCATTTTATAGAAGGAGGAGTCTTAAAAGGACTGCCTTATATAGATAATCTTTCGTCATTAACAATTACGGATTTTTTAGGAAACGGCACGCCGTGTCTAGTCTGGTCAACTACACTACCTGGACGTACCGAGGAGCCGCTGCAATACCTTCAGCTAACAAGCGGTATCAAACCAAGATTGCTGATATCCATAGAAAACTCGATGGGAATGGATATATCTTTGACCTATTCGAACTCCGCATCCCACTATTTGAGAGATAAGAGAAATGGCAGTGAATGGACCAGCAAGCTACCCCAGCATGTAACAGTGGTTGACAGCATCGAGACCATCGATCATATAGGTAATACAAACACTTTTAGCCGCTATGAATACCATGACGGATATTATGACAGTAAAGAGCGTGAATTCAGGGGTTTTACTCACGTCGATCAGTACGACTCTGATATCTACAGGGGAACATCTTCTGTTGCCGAGTCTCATTATAATGACCCTGTATGTATTAGGACTTGGTTCCACAACGGAGAGATTGGATGGAATAGACTAAGAGCACTAAAATATTATAAAAATGACGTATACAGTGATCAGTTAGGAGAATTCCATATTAATGAGACTACAGAACTTCTACCTGAGGAGTTTTGTCTAGGTATACGCTCTTTGGCTGGACAGATAATAAGGACTGAGAGCTATCCTGTTGCTAAGGATGGCTCGCGCAGAGAACATCCACTTGAAGTTACTCAAAACAAATATTTAATCCGTAGAAATCAACCATCATATAAACACTACGGTCCTGGATTTTCCTCATTAGCAGCAGAGGTTCTAAATATCATTTACGAAGAGAGCCCTACTGACCCAAGAATTACACATAGTTTCAATCTTGTCCTGGACACATATGGTATCCCCACAAAACAAGTAACCATTGCATACCCTAGAACAGCACCAGATGCACTTGAAGAACAGCAGAAATATCATATCAAATATGATTTAATTGATATAGTAAATTTTGATTCTGATGATAGATATGAATTAGCACTAGAGACAGAAAGTAAAAGGTTTGAGCTGTCTGATTCTGATCATCCACCTGAAAGGGTTTTATACACTCAGCAAAAGATCTCAGATCTCATAGACTCAATATCATCCTTATCTATAAAATTTTACGAGGATTTTTCAACAGGAAAACAATCGAGATTATACCAGTGGAACAAAAATTTCTACTGGAACGACACTCAATCAGATGCATTGAGCTTGAGACAAGTAGGGAATAAATCATTAATACATCATAGAGAGAGTGCATGTTTTAATAATGAGTTTCTAATTGATGTACTGGGAGAGCATAATGACCCGGACTACCCCATAGAAGGCTATTACCGATATCATGAAGATTTTTGGTGGATATCAAACTCCCCTATAAACTATCATGGTTCCTCTGAATTTTATTTACCCTCTTCAAGTGAAGATGCTGACAATGGAAGAGTCGAATTAACATATGATAGGTATAACCTTGTGTTGACTGAAATCACCTCAGTATTATATAAAGAGGGTGGTTCACCGGTGCAAAGTAAAACCTCATCTCAAATAGATTATCACTTGTTAGCACCCTACATTATTACAGATCCGAATAAAAATGTTCAGCAAGTCTCATATGATCCTTTAGGAATCGTAATATTATCAACTATATACGGTGATATACTCTCAGAATCTGGAACGCTTCAGCGACTAGGGCAAGGCCGACTAGAAGATCATGTCAGCCCTACCCTAGTTAATTTTAGTAACATAATTGACAGCCCGCTCGACTATCTGCAAGAATGTATTTCATTCTTTTACTATGAATTAGACAGCTGGACTATAGCTGGTACACCATCAAGAAGCATCACACTTACTAGAGAAGGCTGGGCACATGATGGCGAGGGTAATTACCAAATGTTTAGCGATTATCAAGTAAATATTGACTATATGGATGGATATGGCCGAACTATTCAGTCAAAGAAATTAGTACAGCCAGGTCCCGACACAATCCAATATGAGTCTGGTGATATAGTAGTAGATTCAGAAGGCAATCCCGTTTTTCTTACTTCAACAATTCCTAGATGGTGGGTTTCGGGGAAAAAGGTCTTTAACAATAAACAAATCGTAGTACGAGAATTTGAACCATATTTTTCACTAAATGTAGATTTTGAGAATGATGAAGTGCTGCAGAGTTTTGGCCAGTCATATATTGGAGAGTATGATGCACTAGGCAGAGAATCCAGAGTTCTCTTTCCAGATGGATCTATTAAGCAAACGATAGTTGGTCCATGGGACGTGCGTAGTTATGACCCAAATGATTCTGTTGCAGGAAGCCCCTACCAAACTAGAGTAGAATCAGAGTACACATCAGGCAGTCCAGAAAGAGTAGCTCTTCAGAAATCACTTCTGCATGCTGATACTCCTGTTATATCACATCTTGATGGTCTAGGTAGGGTTTTTAGTATTGAAGAGCAAAATGAAGATGGTCATGTTCGGCGAAGAAAATTTGATTTTGATGATTTAGGAAACCCCAAAGTCCTAACAGATGCAAATGAATTAGAAGCATTTACTTATCACCGAGATATGGTGGGCAGGGTTTTGAAAGAAGAGAGTATAGATTCAGGAATTAAAATGCAGTTTCTTGATTCTTTGGATCGAGAAATTCATATCTGGAACGAAAAAGGTCTCCATCAATATATTGAATATGATAGTTGGGGAAGAATTATAAGCAATCATGTAGACGGTGCATTGGATATGAACCACCTTACGGAAGTCTACATATATGGTGAAGATCCTACAGTTGTAGGAGCATCTGATAGGAATTTACTCGGAAATTTAGTAGAGCTTTATGATGGCGCTGGTAAGATCAGCTATGATAGCTATGATTTATTAGGAAATGTACTACAGAAAACCAGAAGACTAGTTGATGATTATGAAAATATCCCAGACTGGACAGATCCATCAAGTATAATTTGGAGTTCTGATCCGCCATATATATCTAAGATAAAATATGATGCACTTGGCAGATCTATAATCGAAGAGTGTCCAGATAATACAACTCGCAAGATTTCATATCACCCAAGCGGCAATTTATCAAAAATACTTATTTCCACAAATGATGGATCAATAATTGATAAGCCTATAGTTGAAACAAGTACATATAATGCACGAGGCCAAATAAAAGAGTTGCATCTGGGAAACGGCGTTATTCAAAATCATGACTATAACGAGTACGACTTTAGGCTTAAAAACATGAGAAGTTTTCGTCCTGCTGGAACCCCTAGTTCATCTAGATATTATCAAGATATTCACTACACCTATGATCCTGTTGGCAACATTATCCATTTAGCAGACACGGCAAATCCCAATGGCACGCCTCTGTTTAACCAACCACGCATAAACAATTACAAATATGATGCATTCTACCAACTCATAGAAGAAAATGGACGCACCCATGAAGCACTTCAAAGAACGGATTATGCCCATGCTCCAGATGCTCCGGGATTCATAAAAGGCACTCATCACATTAGCCCTAGCAATATGAATCTAGTACAGCCATACACACGCACATATAGTTATGATCTAAACGGCAACATGACTTCTGTGGTTCACAATTCAGGCAGAAGGCCTAGTGAAATATTCCGCTGGCGGAGAGAACTCTGGGTATCGGGAACATCAAACCGATCGATTGAACGATATGATTTGAATGGAGTAGAAGAAAGAGATCAAGAATTAAGGTTTGATGAGAGCGGAAATCTAAATTATTTTCCCCATCTAAGAAGTGTGAATTGGAATTATCTAAACCAATTATCCAAGGCTGTGATCATCGAGAGACCAGGTGGCAGAGATGATGCAGAGTACTACGTCTATGGTGCTGACAGACAGAGAGTGAGGAAGGTAACACAGAGATTAAATAACGGAAATATTGAGATTACAGAGAAAATCTATCTTGACGGCTGTGAGATCAAGCGTGTCAGAAGAGGATCTACACTATTGCTTGAACGATACAGCTCAAAGATTAATAAAGGCGCCGCATGTTATGCTGTACTACATCAATGGACTGCTGATACTTTAGGAAGAGAAACTGACATTCTCTCGCAGAAAAGAATACATTATCAACTAAATGATCACTTAGGGTCATCTTCATATGAGCTCAATGATCATGGAGATATAATTAACTATGAGGAATATTTTGCATACGGGGGCACTTCATTTATTTTTAGCAACGACCTTCGTGATATTGCTCTAAAGGACTACCGCTACTCCGGAAAAGAACAAGATGATGCAACACGTCTTTACTACTATGGTTTCCGCTACTATATTCCCTGGCTTTGTCGATGGTCAAACCCGGACCCAATCGGGCCTGAGGATGGTCTTAATTTATATCAGTTTGTTCATAACAACCCAATCAATGAAATAGATCAAAACGGATTAAATGGTTCAAATCACTTGATATTTGTAAATGGAGACGTTCCCGTTGGATTTGCTGAAAGATCAATGACTTTGGGGGGTGGCATAACCGGTATTTATCTTAATCATGAAGATGCACGAAATGTAGGTACTCCTGGATTACATACCTTTGAACATCGCAGTGGAGGAGTATATTACGAAGTAAGCACTACAATAGTTGATGATCGGGCCCGATTTCATATTACAGAAGTTGAGATTGGATTTGGCGCAACTGCAGTAGTTGACGCTCCTTCTAGGAGAAGCCGACCAAGGGAACCAGTATTTAACCTTGATGATTTTGTAACTCCGCTCTCAGATCTTGATTTCAATTTGATGATTAACGATCTTTCTTCCCAGATGACGGATCAGGAATATCAGGAATTTATCGGCGGTCTGGCTAGCACTGAAACACAGGCTGATGACAACACTATAAACTACTCAGAGCCTCAAACAGGCGAGATAAATACTTCAATGGCCGACTCTGATAGATTATCATTCGATCCTTTTGATCTAAGTCAGCCTCAAATGACTCCTTTCTCTCCTATAACTGAAGAACCTGAACCCCAAGTACAGCGCAGAAGAGGATCAGCAGTCTCTGAGGTACGTGACGCTATTATAGACCTTGGGGGCAATAACCCAGTTGAGAGATCCCGAATGGGGGTTCTTGCAGGTGCTTACACTGTTATCGGAGAACCTGTGGGTTGGGTAATAGATATGGTCACTGTAATAGGACACTCATTTTATGATCCTACGGAATATAATCCACATTCAGAACGTTATGCAAGTGATCTTGCAACATATATCGTATATGAGATGGGAGAAGGTGACCGCTCAGCAACGGATGTAAGCGGAGAAGTACTCACAAATATGGCAATTGATTTACCAACATTCGGTGTACGCCATATTCCAGATCAGGTTAGTACTATGCTCGATCCTGATATTGATCCTGGATATAGGGGAGTAGCTGCCTTTAATTTGGGTTTTACGTTATATGGTGCCCGCGCTGGAATGCGCTCATATGCAAATATGGGTCAGTCTGGCCTTACACGTTTGGGTATAACAACAGGCACCCAAAGATTAAATGCAGCGGCGACTGGCACTCCTCTTCCTCGCCCTATTTGGGAATATCCTGCTACAAGCCGGTTAATAATAGCAGAACAAGTCACACCTTGGACGGCTCCATCTAATAGTGGAGTAATTAATCCTGCTGTATTTGGTGGTCCAGAAGGATTACCCCCGGCATCTGCAACTATTCCTGATACTCCAGGTCTAGTGGTGGATGCAGACTATGTCACACGTGCAGCGATTATAAGAAGATTAAGAGCAGTAGGAACACCTGAAGCTTATGCCACTGAGGCATTAATAACAAGGGGAGAAATCAAATTAACACTAGGACCAGATCCCCATGGAAGACCTTTTGTAGAAGGAACTATTAGGGGAACTTCAGAGATAATAGTTGATGATATTTTAACACATACTGTAGACAGAGGAGCTGCTGTTGCCGCTCATGAGACCAGACATATACTTCAAGATCTATCCAATCCTAGTGTACGTTATGGGTTACTTCATGAATTCGAAGCATTTCAATGGGCAAGGCAAGCCGGGGACCCAAGATTGACTGTTCCGGTGCCGGGTACAGGAACACGTCGTCCGATGACTGATGTAGAACTTTTTGAATGGGTAATTGCACACCCCAGATACAAAGGGCTTAGATGGTAAAGCAAAATAATTATTCGTAGAAACAATTTGGCTATGCGTTTTCTTAAAAAGATATATCAAACGTGCAGTAGAAGTTAATCATTCTACATGGAGATTAATAATGCCAAAATTGACTATCTTAGGATCTATCCAAAATACTACAAGGGAGGTGATCTCTGGACTCAGAGTTACGGCATGGGACAAAGACAAAAAAGTAAGTGATTATATAGGCTCAGGTTATTCGGATGCAAAGGGTCGATTCCAAATCAATATCGAAGATAATCGTTTTGCAGACGGCCCCGAGGATTATCTTCCTGATGTTTTCTTTCTGATATACAATGGAGATAAATTAATCCACAGCACTGAGAACTCTCCTATAAAAAATCCTAAAGATCTAAGAAAACTCGTACTTGAAATTACAACCAGTGACTTAAGCAATATTGAGGCAACTCCTTCATATTATGTGCATGGCACCATCATTGACAGAAAAACTAAAACCCCTATCACAAATTTAAAAATAGAGGCTTGGGATAAAGACAAAAGTTTAAGCGACCATCTGGGTACAACAGTTTCAGATCAAAACGGCTCATTCCATATAGACTATGACAGCTCCAAGTTCAAAGATGATCATACTGACTATCTGCCTGATGTTTTCTTCAGAATCTATGAAGGATTGGAGATGATATATAGTACCGAAGCAAAACCACTTAAGAATGTTAAACAAAAGAAGGACATAGTTATCAGGTTTGACTACAGCAAACCTGATACCGGACCATCTGCACCGAAACTCACTAAAACTACACTTCTTAATCTAGCAAAAAACAGCTCAAAAACTCCTGATGAGCTCATAAAAAAAGATCCAAAACTCTATAATGCGATTAAAGAGAAAGCGCATCAAGAAGTAAAAAACATCAGCACCAATCTTTTCGCTGATTCCTCACCTGACATCAAGCTGTACATTCACAATCTCGATTATACAAAATTGAAAGATAATAATGAATCTATAAAAGATTTCGTATTGAAATTACTCGATACAAGTAATTTGTCTGATTCGAATAAGAATGAAGCTATAGCTATACTGGAGGATTGGGATAGCCAGGAAAAGCTTAATGACATTATTAAACCAGATCAAACACTCAAAGATAATTCTCTACTACAAGATAGTCTAGATAATGCACATCTATATAACATTGCCCAACTTTCATCCCTGAAAGATGAGGTAGTTGAGGAGCTTCTTTCGAGAAACATTACCATCTCCAGCTTAGATCGGGACAAACTAAAAACCTTAGTTACCGACAAAATATTATCTAAGAAACAAGCAAAAGACCTGAGCCTAAACGTTAATATTCATTCAATTGCCAACGGTAATATTGGCTTGTCAAAAGCAATTAAAAATCATAATAGAAGAAATCCTATTAAATCTATAAGTGACTTAGCTGCCTTGGGCGAGCGTGATTGGAAATCGATATTAAAAAAAGCCAGGATAGTGGGAAGTGAAGAGGAAATTGCTAGAATAGCTCTTATAAAGAAAAAGCAAATAGAGACCATGTTTCCCCACCACGCATTCAAGGCTCAGAGTAATTCATTTGAAAAGCCGGAAGTAAGGAGTTTGATGAGTAGATTTTACAGTATGAATGAAAGCTTAAATTTTCTTGATTTAGACTATCAAGAAGCAAGCCCTGATCTAAACAAACTAAATCTCAGCAATTTCTCAGAAACAGATAAACAATCAATTGTCTCCAATTTAAAAACCAATCAGCGCCTATTTGCTCTAACTAATGATGTCTCTGATTCGTTCCAGATAAAAATGGCTGGCTATGAGTCGGCTCACGAAATAACTCTTACTGGATATACAAACTTTGCCGAATCTACGAATTTAGAAGAACCAGTAGCACTTAATTACTTTGGTCGAGCCATGATCGAGGGACTTAATGTAAATGTCGGAGTAGGGAATATAGCGGATATTGTGAACAGCCCCTTTGATATCAGCCCTTTTGACAATACAAGTCCCGATATTCATAGCTTTCTTAGGCGCTTAAATGGATATGAAGAATTCTTTGGTGAGACAGACTTTTGTAGATGTGAACATTGTGCATCAATAATAAGCCCTTCCGCATATTTCATGGACCTAATGATTTTTATCAAAGAAAATGTAATTGATAAACACTTTAGAGGATTCCCTTCAGAGCAACCGGTGATAAGCCCTGGGGTGCGGAGACCTGACCTATGGGACGGGCTTGTGCTAAATTGTAGGAATACAAACGAGTTGGTGCCTTATCTTCTGATTATTAATGAGGTGTTAGAAAATTTTATTTATATGATGGAAACTGAGGTATCATTTGCTGGTCTTCCCAATAGGAACACTATAGAGGTATTTGTTTATGAATTACTAAGCAAAAACACTACAGCATATACAATCGACAGTTTCCGACAACCCTTCCACTTGCCCCTTAATGAATTGGAGATTTACCTGCAACACTTCCCAATTACAAGAGCTTCAATAGTTGAGACACTCCTTGCTCACGTTCAAGATACTCGAGATATAAGTACTCAAGCGAATTTGAAATTGTCTACCAAAGAATTTGAAATGATTTCTACAGATAGATCAGCCAATAGCAGTGAAAACCGCAAATTTTTTAGGGATTTATTTAAGGTTCATACTTTATCAAGAGGAACAGTTCTTCCAATAAACGTAATAGAAATGCTTAGAGGTATGGGCATTTCACGTGATGAACTAACATCCCTCATCGACACCTACTTTATCACATCGAATCATACTCAGGTACCAATTTTTGTCGCTGAACGGACTCCAGATAGCTTGCAAAATAATATCGAATATCTAGATGGTTTGACTCCCGGAATTTTAGACCGAATGCATCGGTTTACACGCTTGTCTAACAATATTCGCTGGTCAATAGAAGAACTTGACAAGGTTATTGAGTGTATCCATAAATCCTTAGCAAGTTCACCAGAAATTCTACAAGATCTCATGCTTGATGAAATTGTAGAGCTTATATCAATTCAGAAGTCCCTAAATATTAATATAGATGAACTATGTACTCTGATACATGAGCTACCAACAAGCGGTGAGGAAAGTTTTTTTGATCAGAGGTTTAACCTGCCTGCTTTTATAACTGAAGAATCTGATATATGGTCTGCACCTAATCTAACTCCGGGCGGGATAACTTTCCAGCATTCCGCATATGTAGAAGGCTCTGGAGCATCCGCACCAACTGATTTGCAGCATAGATTGCTAGCAGGTTTGGGTCTCAATGATGAAGAACTTTATTTAATTATTAAGAACCTGGAATTACCTCTACGTGTTGAGGCTACAGGCGTCACAAGAGGAAGATTTACTCTGAACGTCTCCAACTTATCGCTACTATTTACCCACTCGCTTCTGCTAAAGAAATATCGACTCTCTGTAGATGAACTATTCTTTTTAATACGCATAAGTCCAAATATTGGAGGAAATTATTTAGTAAATATAGATGACATTAAATCATTAGTAGAGTTAATTGAATGGCAACGTAAGAGTGATTATTCATTGCCTGAATTGGCATATATTCTTAACGATTCGCTATCCCCTGAGAACTTATATGAGAATGCAACTGATATGGCGTATGATATATGGTCCCAAATCCAATCAGATCAAAGCTTATTATTTTCTGATACGATATTTGCATATTTTGAGGGAATTTCAGAGCAACAATCGCGAGCTATAGTAAAGGAAAACAATAGCGTTATAATTCCTGCCGATCTTAGAATATTTAGAGTCTCGACTAACACTAGTGTCCCTTCAACATTTAATTTAGATATACCATCATCAATATACGGTGGATTAAACCAAGAGCAACGCGTAGAGCTAGTAGCTACACTTATGAGCTTGATTGTAGATCAGCTTTCATCTATCACTTCTACTTTTGATTCAAACGTATTGGAAAATATATCAGGACTCACAGAAGAAGAATCGAGACTAATCATCAGCACAAATGCGGCAATTTTTGAACTGATATCTGGCTCAAGTACTGAATATAGACTTATATCAACTATTCGATCAAGCCCACCTCTAATAGGATTGTCAGTACCAAGCCCGATTTGGACCGGCTTATCTGCAGATGAGAAAGATACATTGTACATAGCTCTAATACGGCGTATTACCCGATACATGCAGCAAGGAGCACCTGAAGTATCAGACCGGCTATTCGTTGACACTGCTGGACTAGACCTGACACAATCGCGGGAAATACTCTTAGCCAATCCCAGCATATTTGAAGAGGTAGAAAGTGAAAATCTGTTTTGGTTAAGCCCCGACTTTGACCCTGAGGTCTTGATTGACATACCTTTAGAAGTGCCATTACTTGCTGGTGAAGCACAAAAGATGTTGATAACAAAACACGTAAGCAGCATTATATCAAACCAATTTGAAGGCAGGTTTGGTTTTAATTCAGAAAAAATTAAGACTCTTTCAAAACTTAGTGGGTACGATCTAGAAATACAATCTATTAGTTCTCAACTAACCCAAATAGTACAGGGAAATCTGACTCTTACTTTGTTTGAACAATTAACTGAAAATCTGCTCAAGTTGTCGGTTTGGTTTAAAGACCCAATATTTAATCCTGAAACTCTTGCTTTCGTACATGAGAATTCAGGTGATAATACTCAAATTTTCCAAATTAATTCTCCAGCTGATTTTCAAGCTCCATCTATAAATCATGTGCAAATTATGGAGTTATATAAGCAACTTAGAGATAAACTTAGAGATAGGACAGATGATCTTCATATAGTGTTAGCAGGATACAACTACACAGCTCCCACTCCTTTGTTCGTTAACGAAGTATTTGATGAGTTAGCTAATGTTTTAGGGGCTGATGTAAGTTTAATTGGAACCCTGAATGCCAATATTATTTTCCCTTCTCTGGATTCTTCGGGCGATCTTTCTAACTTGGGTCTCAAGTCTTTAGATAAGTTCCATGAAATAGTTCAATTGGTACAGTATTTAGGAATCGGTGGAGAAGCTATACCTCTATTTTTATCAAGTGATTACAATGAACATGCCTCAGCTGTTGAGACCATAGTAACTGCAATCAGGACTAAATATGAGACTGAAGAGCAATGGCAGGAGAAGATAGGTCCTTTTGAAGATAGTATTCGAGAAAAGAAAAGGGACGCACTTAGCGATTATCTAATTAATTCTTTCCGTTTTGATAATCCTGATACAAGTGCTGATGATAAACTCCAATGGTTCAGAACTGACAATGATCTCTATAACTATTTCTTAATAGACACAGAACTTGAAGGCTGTGCGCGGACCTCACGTGTAGTGGCTGGAATATCCAGCTTGCAGCTTTATGTACAGAGATGCTTGATGAATCTAGAGCAAAATGAGGATGTCTCGGTGCATGTTAAGCCTGGCGATATACCATCTGGTCAGTGGGAATGGCGCAAGAACTATAGAGTATGGGAAGCAAACAGAAAAGTATTCCTATATCCTGAGAACTATATAGAGCCAGATCTAAGAGATAATAAGACAGAATTGTTTAAGGAGCTAGAGTCAGAACTTCTGCAGCAAGAAATCAACTCTCAGAATGCATTAGATGCCTACTCCAGATATATGAAGGGGTTTGAAGAATTATCAAATCTTCAAATTGCAGGTTCCTATCATGATTATCGCTTTGATGATGGTATCGATAATTTGTATTTATTTGGAGTTACATCGTCGGATCCTCCGCAGTACTACTATAGGGTTATCAAGAATATATATAGGTGGGAAAGAGATTCAAAATCATACGGTATCGTCTATGAGCCATGGAAAAAGCTGAATTTAAACATACCTGTTAAAAAAGTATCTCCTATATTTTACAGAGGGAAACTGTATATCTTTTGGACTGAGATTGTTACAAATCCAGCCTACGATTTCATAGACGGAACTAGAATTTTTAACGGATATGATCACAAAATGTCAGTCAAATTCAGTCACCTAAAACTTGATGGAACATGGCTGACACCTCAAGATATAGATATGAGCTCTACTGATTTTGCAGATGGATCTGGAATCATAGTAGATCCTATTTGGGATAGCGCTGAAGCAAACTATTTCATTAATCATAGGGTATTTTGGGAGCAAACCTCTAGCGGTCGAATTATTATGACTGAAAGAAGTGTAGAGATAATTTTTGGAAAGATCTATTCTGAATTAGCAAATTATCTTAAATCAAACAAACACTTACCACTGCATGGAAGCCACCACCTATATCTAGATGTTGACGGAAGAGAAATTGACTTCACCTTTGACTTTGGAACTGACTGGAATAGAAAGCTGTTAATTCCACAGTATCAACTAGATAGAAAAATACACTTAGAACCAATTGAAGGGTATACGATCTTTGGACATCCCTGGGACAGGGTATATCCTGAGGTAGACGTATTCAACCAATTGGTAATTGTTGGAAAGAATTATGAAATGAGGAGAGCTGTAGACCTTTACAACTTAAACCTAGTGCCAGCATCGAGTCTTCCAAGTTCTTCAAATCCATTTGCACAAGAGCTAAGAAGAATATCAAGTTTCAGTGGAAGTATAGGATATAGCTTCTTACCCTCTACACATTCTACTGGCTATGCAGATGCTACTAGATTTTCTAATTCATCAGGTGGAGCTACTCAACTATTATTTTCGGAGATTATCCCATCTGTGAATGTAATCAACGGCGCACTTAGCGATGCAGTGCTAGAATTCAACAGCAAACTGCTGGAGTATGGAAATGATACATTGTATTTGCATTCCACTGGTCACACTGGATATGGGGGCTATGCACTAAAGCGTCTTGGAACTACACTTGATTCAAAGATTTCACGTCGATTGTTTGAAACTGGAATTGATGGGTTGCTGGATATAAATTATCAGGAAAATGAAGTTAAAGAATATCCTATACCTGCTATTGTTGATGAAGATCAGGTGTGGAATGATGCTGGTGAGTTTGTAGGAAAAATGGATACTAAAGGCTCGATGGGAGTCTATTTTAGAGAGATCTTCTTCCATATTCCATATTTGATTGCTAATCATCTTAATAGTCAAGGAAAATATGCAGATGCACTAAAATGGTACAACTATATATTTGATCCAACTTCAAACAAACTACCAGATCTCGTAGGCATCACTGATCCAGAAGAAAAACAAAAGAGAATGGCGGACAGGGTTTGGCAATATATAGAATTTAGAAATCATACACTCAAGAGTTGGCGTGAAAATTTAAACGATTCCAAAGCAATTCAATCATATGAAAATGATCCTTTTAACCCCCATGCAATTGCGCGTTTGAGGTTAGGTGCTTACATGAAATCTATAGTTATGAAATACATAGATAATCTTCTAGATTGGGGGGATAGCCTTTTTGCTAAGGACACAATGGAATCAATTAACGAAGCAACCTTGCTCTATGTCATGGCTTCAGAGATCCTTGGCCCTCCTCCAAATGAATTAGGAGATTGTGAAAACGATGATAACGATTTAACTTATAGTCAACTATACTCTAGAATGCAAAATGATGTATGCAGAGAATTCCTTCGTGAAGTAGAAACTATAACAAACTCACACTTCAGGGATACAATTAACATAGCGGATGAGGATTCCCCTATAGTAACTATTATTTATGATGCTGAGAAGTATTCCAGCTCATTTTACTCGGCTATATATGGTTTGATTGGAGATTCTAGTTCGTCTGAGTCTGATGAATCTTCAACTATAACGGCTCCTACAATAGATATCGGGGGAATTGAGGAATCTATTTATCCTGATGTAGGTGGGTTTAGCGCAGACGAGTGGAGAGAAAAGATTCCGGATATTATTGATATATTTTCATTCCACACAAGTTTCTTGAAGCAGGTTTGTTTATTCTGTATTCCCCCTAATGAAGATCTTCATGATTATTGGGATAGAGTTCAGGATAGGTTATTTAAAATCCGCAATTGTATGAATATAAGCGGATTGAAAAGGCAGATTCCGCTGTTTTCTCCAGAAATAGATCCAAGATTATTGGTTAGAGCGAAAGCACAGGGTTTGTCTTTAGAGGATGTATTAAACTCTATCCAAGGTGAGGTTCCACCGTTTAGATTTGCCTTTTTAATTGCGAAAGCAAAAGAATATACTTCCGTTCTTCAAAGCTATGGAAATGCTCTGATGGGTGTACTAGAAAAGAAACAATCCGAGGAATTGAATCTTCTTCGTTTAGTACATCAGGACAACATAATAAAGATGACATCACAAATTAGGAACATGGAAATTGACTCTGCCGAAGCTAGCCTCGAAGGATTAAGGCTCAGAAAAACGAATCTAGAGGTTAGGAAAAATTATTTTACAGAGTTAATTTCTAGCGGGTTAAATAGTTGGGAATCAAGTCAGTTGGGTCTATTAAATTCCAGCTTTGCAATTGATTATCTCATTTCTCCGCTCTATCTTGCCTCAGCTATAGCAGGGATTCCTCCTAGAAGAGTTGGTACTAGCAATTCAACCGGCTCTGAAGAAGCTGCTGAGTCTATCAAATCTTTTGCTGAAGCATTTAGGACAGGATCTGGATTGCTGCAACGTCAGGGGAATATTCAAGGAATTCTTGGTGGGTTCGATAGACGTGAACAAGCATGGAAGTTTAATATTGCACAGATTGAGAATGAGCTTAAAGAAATTGATAGGCAAATTGAAACTGCTGAAATTAGGCGTGATATAGCTCTAAAATCCAATGAGATTCATCAGAAAACAATTGATCAAGCTGAGGAACTCTATGAGTTCCACAATGAAAAATTTACCAATCTAGGCAGATATACTTGGTTGTCAACACAAGTTCAACGGCTTTATCGCGAAGCCTATCAAGATGCATTGTACGTTGCGAGAATGGCTGAGAGGGCCTTCAGGTATGAGAAAAATGATGATACATCAGTTCTTATAGAAGGTAGTTACTGGGATTCTTCTAAAGCTGGATTGTTATCCGGAGAAAAACTAATGACGGCACTTCGTAATATGGAACTCAAGTTTATTGAGACAAGCGCTCAAACTATGGAAATTGACCAGGCTTTCTCTCTTACACAACTTGACCCCAGTGCGATTTTGAGTTTGAAATCTACAGGAAAATGTGAATTTACAATACCCGAATTCTACTTTGATCTTTTTTACCCTGGTCAATATAGACGGAAAATTACTTCTGCTAGACTTACAATCCCTTGCATTACAGGTCCTTACACTAATGTAAGCGCTACTCTAAGTTTAACTGAAAGCGAAATAAGAAAAGAGCCTAAATTAGGCCGCGATAATTTGTTTATAGTTCCTCCGAGCAGGTCAGTAACAATTGCAACAAGCACTGCTCAAAATGACGCGGGTGTTTTTAATGTTAATTTCAAAGAAGAGCGTTACATGCCTTTCGAAGGAGTAGGAGCCGTTAATAGTAAATGGAAATTGTCTCTACCAAGTACATTTCGCTCTTTTGACTATTCAACAATAAATGACGTTATTCTTCATATAAGCTATACAGCCCAGTATAGTGAAGATTTTAGGGATGATGTAGAAAGTGTTAGCGAAACTATAACAGGAAATCTCAATACCTATCTTGGATCTAATCCAATCCCACGAATGTTTAGCTTGAGGCAAGAATTCTCTCAAGCTTTTAACCAGCTGACACATAGCGAATTGGATACAGAAATCCGTATAGAACTGAGTGAGAAGCATTTCCCTTATTTTCTATTAGGCAAAGAATTGAACATAACAACTGCAACCTTAGTCATTGAAGCTGAAGAAGAAAATATGGTTGACGACACTGGCACTCCTATTGGTATTAATCCCACGATTACGATTGAAGGAAATAACGGTGATAGCACCTTGAACTCATTTGTAGTGGATAGTAAATATGGACTGCCTAGCCATAGGGTACCTACTACCATCTTGCTACCTTTTAATCCAACAAATTTTCCTCTTACAATTAAGATAGTACTAAATGATGCTGGAAATCTCGCTCCTGCGACATCGTCCCCTTCTGATATTTCAGCAATTGATGATCATAAACTCAAAGATGTATACCTTTACGTAGAGTATGTAGTGGTATAATAGAAATATTTAGCGAATATGTTGGAAAAAGATTATATATAACCTACACTCAGTACAATAGGATCCTCAGGAAGGATTCAAGCCCAAAACCCTGCCCCCTCAAGACTGAAAATCTGTTATCGACTAATGCAGTAAACAAATGATTTCAATAAGTTAGCCATGCAGGAACATGAAAACAATGGTGTATTTTTTTGCATCTTTTTGCATAAAACCGTAGCAAATACGTAGCAATATATTTACAAATATTTGTCATAACAAATCAGATAAGGGAGCCGAAGTTTCCTTATTTGTATTGTCATAATTCCAACTTAAACCGTGTTTGACAAATGGGGTGCAGTACATAAAATCCTCCTGATTATCTTGGGCAAATTATATAATAATGGGGTTAGAAATGTCAATAAAAACCACGAAGAATAATAAATAGACAGGTAATTGGAAACTATGCTAATATGAATAATCATGCCTAATAAAGATTTAGAAGAACTGTTGCGGAATATGGTCGATACTGAATTTAAAAAAAGAGATGGAATATTACCTAATGATATTGAAATAAATTGGTCAAAACTAGCAGTAGATGGTTTGCTATCTTCTGGTGTAAATGTGACCCAAACAACCGAATTCTGCTATAAAGATTTAATTGAACGACTAGATTTCCTTTGTCAGAAAGTAATCCTTATTATTGATTCAAAGAATATTACTTATACAGATGAACTGAAAACAAAAGCTAAGAATTTGTTTGACGAGTTTGCGAATGATGCAAAGCATAAATGCGAAGAAGTATGCTCCGAGAGAGTAGAAAAAATTAGTCAAGGTTCTGTATCAGGTAGCCTAAAGAAATTAGACCATGAATATAGTATAAAACATAGTGAGTGTTTGAGTGAATTAGAGATATATTTTGAAAAACTCAGACATAAAACAACATTTACTATCAAAGGATGGTTAAGACGCAATGCCACAACAATAATTCTGATGATTCTGTCAGGCCTAGTTGGATATTTCTTTAGAAATATTGACCCATTATTTTAACTATTTATTAAATATCTAGCCTAGGAGCTTGTGTTAACCATTGCCTATTACATCACCGTCAAATTTCCTGGCTTTCTTAGAGTATTTGTCAAAAAGAAGTTCTAATCTTCAAGCCATAATGCCTTTATATTCTTATTGGTCTGAACTGAGAGAAGTCTTAGTTTCTTGTGTAAATCTTTTAGGATTCTGATTCAGATTGTACAATTTATTTCGTATCCATGGGTCATTCTCTAGCTACTATGGACACCTATTTGGACACTACGGATGAAAAAGAGATTATATCTGCTTAGTTAACATAGAAGAAAAACCGCTCTAACTTATTGTAACAACTGAATAAACAAAGGTGGTGCCGAAGGCGGGAGTCGAACCCGCACGCCCGAAGGCACAGCCCCCTCAAGACTGCGTGTCTGCCAATTCCACCACTTCGGCAAATAAAGTGAGGTTATCTACAAATAAGTCCTTAGTCTTAGTAGCAAAACCACCAAGCTTGGCAGCAAGGACTGTATAAATTAGCATAAGGGAATCTAATTTCAAGATTTAGGCGCCGTATTTCTGAAGCCTGTCGGCATGAGCAAGCACAAGAGTCATAAGATCAACAGCTCTGAAAGTTCCAAGCTCTCCCTTAAGACAATCCGCCTCACCAAAGCCTTGGGCACCTACCGCTCTTACATTCTTGGCATTAATAAGAATTGGAACTGGGTGCCAGCTATGAGCTTTCATACTTGCAGGAGTGGAATGATCGCCAGTAACTACAATGACGTCAGGTTCTAGCTCCAAAATATCAGGAACAAAGCTGTCGAACTCTTCTATCACACCTACTTTTGCATCAAAGTTTCCGTCTTCTCCATAGCTGTCTGTTTTCTTTACATGAAAATAGAAAAAGTCGTGTTTATCAAAATCTCTTTTTAGTGTATCTATCTCAGCTTTAATAGAGTAGTCCTCAACCTCGAGCACTTCCATGCCCACAAGCTTGGCCACACCTCTGTACATTGGATAAGTTGCAATACAGGCAGCATTAAGTCCATAAGCTTCAGAATAAGAAGCTAGGTTAGGATGAACTGCAAAACCTCGCATGAGGAGATAATTTGCAGCTTCTTCATCTCTGATAATCTCAGAAACTTTATCTATAAACTTAGCTACAACGTCTGCTACCTTTTGAGCTTGGGGATTATCTCCAGTTGGACGAATTGGGCTTTTTCCCTCGGCCTGAGGGTCTGTATCGTAAATCGCATCCCCGCCTTCAACGATTGGCTCTGGGAAAGTGAATATAATTGCAGATCTGTGCTCCATCCCAGATGTCATATTAACTTTGACACCATCAATCTCTTTAATCTGCTCAGTGATTTTAGAGACTATGCGAATATTCTCTTCAGTAGGAATACGCCCTGCTCTTCTGTCTGTAACAATTGGTGTATCACCTTCATATTTAACTGTGGCAAAGTTCCCTCTAATTGCAAGATCATTAGGAGTGAGATGAAGACCTAATCCAAGCGCTTCGAGTACCCCGCGTCCTATCTCGTATTCAAGCGGATCGTATCCAAACAAGCCTAGATGAGCAGCTCCACTTCCGGGAGTAATTCCATAGGCAACAGGCAAATGCTGACCACATGCACCGCTCTGAGCAAGTGCATCCATATTTGGCGTATTGGCAGTCTCAAGCTCGGTTTTCCCGTTTTGAGGAAGCCCCCCTACTCCGTCCAATACACAAAATACTATTTTAGTATCGTTTTTTTGAAGTAATTTCTTTATAACTTCTTGCATTATTCACCTCTAGGTTTATAACAAACTAAATTGTCCCTGTAGTTTGATTGTGAATCAAGTTAGGGCTCGTCGAACTCTATTTCCATACCGTCATAAGCAGGCACTATGCCACTGGGAAGTTCACTCAAAAGAGTATCGTATTCAACCTCATGACCCATGTGAGTAAAAATGGCTAGTTTTGGATTAATTTTTTGAGCCATTGTAACCGCCTGCTCAATGTTAAAATGAGCCGGATGCTCTCTGTATCTAAGTGCGCTTAGAATTAAAAGGTCCAAACCATGCAACTTCTCTAGAGATTCTGGAGGAATACCACTGCAATCAGTGAGATAAGCAACATTTCCAATTCTATATCCCAAGATCACCCATTTGTGATGCTCTATTTCCACTGGAATAATACTAATCCCGTCAAAACTAAACTCATCATCTACCACGTTTAGTTCAAGCTTTGGCTTGCCTCCTGCTGAATAAACGCCGTCAAATATATATGCGAAATTCTTTTTAAGATTATTAATTGTAAGCTCGTTACCATAGCAAGGGATCACCATATCATTTACAAAATTAAATGTCCTGAGCTCGTCAATCCCGTGGGTGTGGTCCGCGTGTGAATGAGTGTAGAGTACTGCATCAAGTTTTGTAATATCGTGTCTAAGTGCCTGAAATCTCAGGTCTGTAGAGCTGTCGATAAGTATGTTCTTCCCCCGATGCTCTATATATATAGAACACCGAGTCCTTTTATTCTTCGGATTATCCGAAGTACAAACATGGCACGGGCATCCAATAATTGGAACACCTGTGGATGTAGCACAACCTAGAATAACTACCCTCATTTAGACAAATTTAGCATTAAGTTGTAATCATTTCAAAAAATTGTATTTATTGAGGGATATTTAGAAGGCTAAAATGTTAAAGTAGTTTATAAAATAATGTTTACAAATGACTATAGGAATAGTATAATTATATACCTAAGGTGACTAAAAGACATTTATCTTTCTTAATAATTTCTTCCATATTAGTACTATTTCCCTCAATTCAAGCCTCATTTGGCAAGGATAAGGGGCAAGATTTGTACGAGCAAACCTTTGAGCTATACAAAAACCTAACAGTAAATAAAGATAAAGCACAAAACAAAGAGATTTGGGAAACAGTAGCGCGTGCTTTCTTTAGTATTGATATAGATTATCCAAATAGCCCTAAAGCACCTAATTCACTTTTCCTTTCAGGAAAAATGTATGAAGAGATCGGAGAGAGATTTAATTCTCAAAAAGATTTTAATAAATCAGTCGAGATATCCAGAAAATTTGTAAGAAAGTATCCTGAGAGCAACCTTGCCGACGATGCGCAGTTGAGAGTAGCACGAATAGTTGAAAGAGAGAGCAAGGCTGATGCTTATCTAGAATATGACAAGCTAATTGTAGAATTTCCTCAAGGGGACATGAAAACAGTCGCCCTAAACAAAAGACAAGAGCTAAAACCTTTTAAACCTGCGACTAAACCAGTATACAAACCAAAAACAAGTAGTACTGATAATTCGGGATTGGTTAAAGTAAACCAGATAAGACACTGGTCGACTAAAGATTATACAAGGGTAGTAATTCATCTAAATAAAGACGCATCCTATACATCAAGGCTACTAAAGCCTGACCCTAAACATGGAACGCCACCTAGACTTTTTGTAGACATTAAAGGTGCTACAGTAGATAAGAACCTATATGTTGAACCAATAAGAAAAGGGCTTCTGGAGCAAATAAAATTTGGCAGAAATACTAAAGACACGGTCAGAGTTGTGCTATATATAAAAAGTTTTGATGATTACAAGGTCTTCGCCCTGAAAGATCCTTACCGCATTGTAATGGACATAGAAGGAAGTGGGAACAAATCCAGTGGATATTATGCTAAAGATGACGACGACTATAAATACCAATCTGGAATGCCAGAGGACAATGTTGCCTCTTTGTCCGAGGCTTTAGGACTCAAAATCAGAACAGTTGTAATTGATGCTGGTCATGGTGGACACGACCCAGGGGCAATAGGACCCACAGGTCTTAAGGAAAAAGATGTAAATCTAAGAATAGCAAAAGCACTTAAGGAAAAACTAGACAAAGACGGCAAAAAATTTGGAATTACAAAGGTATACCTAACTAGAAGCACCGATAAGTTTATACCACTTGAGGAAAGAACGGCAATTGCAAAGAAACAGGGCGCTGATCTATTTATCTCAATACACTGCAATGCTGCCAGGAATAAACAGGCATATGGAATTGAAACATACATCTTAAGCCTAACCAACGACAAGGCTTCTCTTGCTGTTGCTGCTCGTGAGAATGCTAGCACAAGAATATCTCGAAGCGAAATGGACAAGGTACTTAAACAATACTTGCTTGGAGCGAAGATCGAAGAATCCCAGCGTTTCGCAGGACATGTTCAGAGCTCAGTTGTTAAAAATGTATCCACCAAGTACCCGCCTGTGAGAAATAAGGGTGTTAAAAAAGCTCCTTTCATTGTTCTCATAGGAGCTGACATACCTAGCATACTTGTAGAGACCTCATTTATAACCAACCCAAGAGATGAAAAAAGATTAAAGAGCAAGGACTACATAGATAGAATAGCAGATGGTATATTCGCTGGTGTTAAAAGATTCTCCACTGAAATGCAAACAGCCTCTGTTCAGTAGTCTCTATGGGAACCAAGGCCCTACCCTCAAAATCACCTTCAACAAGTCTTAGCTAAAAATAAAGATACAAACATGTTATTATTTTTCTCAATCAGATTAGCAAATTGGCTATTCTACCGAGGATACAAACCCAATGAGCAAGAATGCAGAAATAGCGACAATTTTTGAGCAGATGGCAGCGATGCTTAGCATCTTGGATGAAAACCCTTTTAAAATAAGGGCTTACAAAAAGGCTGCAGTCAATATTTTAGAGCTTAGTGAAGCCATAGAAGATAGAGTAAGTACGGGTGATGTAACAGACATACCTGGTGTGGGGAAAGATCTGGCAAGCAAGGTGAGTGAATATGTTCAAACAGGGGAAATTGAAGAATTCGACAAGCTTCAGGAAAAAGTTCCCTTAGAAATGACTGAGCTCTTAGGAATATTGGGGCTTGGTCCAAAAACTCTAGCTCTGCTGTATAGAGAGCTGCATGTAAGAGGCCTTGAAGACTTAGAGAAGGTTCTAGATAGTAAAGAAGTTTTAGAGTTTAAGGGTCTTGGTCAGAAAAAGGTGGATGAAATAAAAAGAGGCATCCCGCTTCTTAAAGAAAAGAGAGACCGCACGCACCTTGGAAAAGCCCTCCCTCTTGCAGAAAAGATAAAAAAAGAAGTAGAGAAAATAAAGGGCACAGAGGGAACTATAATAGCAGGCTCTATTAGAAGAATGCGGGAGACGATTAAGGATATAGATATACTCACAATTTCTGATAATACTGAAATAACGGTTAAAGAGTTTACAGAGCTTCCGTTTGTAAAAGAAATTCTTGCCGCAGGAGAAACAAAAGGAAGCGTGATAACTAATGACGGCATACAAGTTGACCTTAGGGTTGTAGGACCTAAGTCCTACGGTGGCGCGCTTCAGTATTTCTCTGGCTCCATGGCTCATAACGTGAAGCTCAGAACTATTGCTTCTAAAAGTGGTCTTCGAATAAATGAATATGGAATTTTCAAAGGTGAGGAGAAAGTTGCTGGCGAGACAGAGAAAGAGATGTATGCCACACTTGGTCTTCCGTTTATACCGCCTGAGCTTAGAGAAGATAGAGGAGAAATAGAAGCTGCCATGGAAGGAAAGCTTCCTGATCTGATTGAGCTTCAAGATATTAAAGGTGATCTCCATATGCATACCACATGGAGTGACGGTAGAGCGAGCATAGAAGAGATGGCTCTAAGCGCAATGGATTTAGGATACGAATATATAGCAATAACTGACCACTCGCCCTCTTCTACTATAGCAAATGGGCTTTCTGTAGAAAGGCTCAAGAAAAAGAAAGAAGAGTTAACAGCGGTTAATAAGAAAATTAAAGGAATTAACATACTGATGGGCTCTGAAGTTGATATAAAGACTGACGGCAGCCTTGATTACAGTGACGAAGTCCTACAAGAATTAGATGTTGTTATAGCATCTGTACACAGCGGCTTTAAGATGGATAGTGAAACTATTACAAATAGGATACTAAGAGCACTTGAGAACCCGTTTGTTCACGCACTGGGACACCCTACTGGAAGGCTTATAAATCAGCGTGAACCCTATGACGTAGATATCGATAAGTTAATTGAGACCGCGCTTAAATACAACAAAGCACTTGAAGTTAATTCCTCTTATCTAAGGCTAGATCTAAAAGACCTGCATGTGAAAAAAGCTGTGGATGCTGGAGTAAAGATAATAATATCTACAGACGCACACCGCCCTGAGCAGCTTTTACAAATGCGCTATGGAGTAGGCACTGCAAGAAGAGGATGGGTTCAAAAAAGAGATGTCTTAAATGCTCTAAATTTTGATGAGCTAAATGAGTGGCTTAAGAGTAAGAAATAGATAAAGTGGGATAAGAACTAATGGCAGCAGTGGGTAAAAACATAACAGAATCTCAGGCGATTAAGAGAATAGATGAACTCTCAAAAGAACTTGAGCACCATAACCATCTTTATTATATAAAAAACAGTCCCGAGATCTCTGACTATGAGTTTGATACTCTATTAAATGAGCTAAAAGATATAGAAAAGCTGTATCCTGAGCTCATAAAACCTGACTCTCCGACACAAAGTGTTGGTGGAGCAGTAGCTGATGGGTTTAACTCCGTTCCCCACCTTGTGCCTATGATGAGCATCGATAATATATCTGATGAGCAAGGGGCATATGACTTTGACGGACGGGTGAAGAGAGTTCTTGAGATTACAGATGACATAGTGTACATAGCAGAGCCGAAGTTTGACGGAGTTTCAGCTTCTTTGACTTATAAAAACGGTTTACTCACCCAAGGAGCAACCCGAGGAAATGGTACTGTCGGTGAAGAAATTACATCTAACTTGAAAACCATTAGAACCATACCGCTTAGACTAAAAGGGAATCAGAAAATACCTGAGTTAATAGAAATAAGGGGTGAAGTTTTATATCCCATAGAAGCTTTTAAGGCGCTTAACAGGGAACTCGCCGAAGAAGGCGAGCCAGTGTTTGCAAACCCTAGAAATGCGGCCTCAGGAGCCATCAGACAGCTTGACTCCGGCATCACAGCAAATAGGCCTCTTGATTTCTATGCCTGGGGAGTAGGTGAAGTTATTGGATTTGAAATTAATCTTGAACAGGAAATAGTAGATGCGCTTAGGCTCTGGGGCTTTAAAGTTGAAGACCACATCATGAAATGTGCAAATATAGATGAGGCTATTTCTTATCAAAAAGAGATAGAATCGGCAAGGGACAATCTTCCCTATGAGGCAGACGGCATAGTTCTTAAAGTAAATAGAAAAAATTATCAAAGAGAACTGGGTTCCACAGCTAAACATCCAAGATGGAACATTGCCTATAAGTTTAAACCCAGACAAGCAACAACTAGAATCAACGATATAACTGTACAAGTAGGTAGAGTCGGGCTTCTTACCCCAGTTGCTGAGCTTGAGCCTGTAAAGATCTCAGGAATTACTATAAAGCGTGCCTCACTTCATACTGATGACATCATAAAAGACCGTGATATTCGTGTTGGAGACACTGTTCTTATACAACGAGCTGGTGATGTTATACCAGAAGTTGTAATGCCGATATTGGATAAGAGAACAGGAAATGAAGCTGAGTTCACAATGCCCGAGAAATGCCCTTCATGTAATACCCCTGTTGAAAGAGAAGGATCTTACTACTACTGCCCTAACCTATCGTGCCCAGCGCAGTTAAAAGGACGTATTAAGCACCTGGCATCAAGAAAGTCTTTCGACATCGAAGGGCTTGGAGAAAAAATAGTTGAACAATTGATGCAAGAAGGGTTAATCAAAGACATGGCCGATATTTTCTATTTAAAAAAAGAGGACTTTGTGCCCCTTGAGAGATTTGCTGAAAAATCTGCAACTAATTTAGAAGATGAGATAGAAAAAAGCAAGAAAGTTTCTTTTGAGCGTTTTATAAATGCGCTTAGCATACGCCACGTAGGCGAGCGTGTGGCTCAGATATTATCTCAAAATTTTTCTAGCATTGATGATCTAATGAATGCTACGGATGAATCACTTGTAGATATCCACACCATTGGAGAGGAGATAGCAAAGAGCATAGTCCACTTTTTTGAGCAAGAAACAAATAGAGAACTTGTTGCCAAAATGCTTGCCTCAGGAATTGAGATCGAACATGGAGAAAAAACTAAAATTAGCGATAAATTTGCCGATCAAAGTTTTGTTTTCACGGGCTCCCTTCAGGATATGACAAGAGATGAAGCTCAAGAACTTGTCCAAAATCACGGTGGGCGTGCGACATCATCTGTTACTAAAAAAACAAGCTATGTAGTTGTAGGAAAAGACCCTGGTTCAAAACATGACAAGGCGGTATCATTAGGAGTAGAAATTCTAACAGAAGAGGAATTTCAAAAGCTGGTCAAATCCAACTAGCGCAATCTAGAACTAATGTTTTTTAAGACCCGGCCCTTTGTCTTACAATTTCATACATCATAATCCCGGCTGCAACTGAAGCATTTAAAGAAGACACTTTCCCACTCTGGGGGATTGAAACCAGAAAATCACATTCACTTTTTATATTATTCCCAAGCCCCTTACCTTCGTTTCCTATAACAAGAGCGATATCAATGTTCTTAAGATCTTCTTCCTGAACAGATTTTGAGGACATAGAATCTGTTCCTACTATCCAAACACCTTGTTTCTTTAAATCTCTTATCACAGTTGCTAGATTTACAACTCTGGATATGGGTATATGGCTTACTGCCCCCGCAGACGCTTTAACCACCGCTGGTGTAACTGGCGCAGCCCGGTCCTTTGGTATTACTACTCCATGTGCCCCAAGAACATCAGCCGTTCTGATTATCGCTCCAAAGTTTTGGGGATCTTCTATGTGATCCAATATAATTAAAAGCAGCTGTTCCTGTTTCTTCTTAGCATTAGAAATTGTCTCAGCCAGATCCGTATATTCAAAATCTTTTACACGAATAGCTATGCCTTGATGAGAAGTCGTTTCACATAAATCGGATAGCTCTTGCTTGGAGAGGTTTGAGGCCTTTAAGCCCCTACTCTTTGCTATCTCTATGATTTCAGCTGTGTCATTTCGTCTATCATCTCTTGAGAAGTAAAGCTCGTCTATTTCTGATGAAGGATTTGAAAGAAGCTCAATGACCGGATTTTTACCATATATAATCAAAGGTGTATTCTCTTTTTACTCAGATTTTGAATCTATACTATTCTTTTGAGTTTGAGTTCCAGTGTCTTGGGAATTAAATTCACCAGAGGCCTGATTGATCTTGGCAGAAACATTATCCTTTATCCATTTTTTATCCCACCATTCAATTGGTCTGACTGCAACACCGTTAATATATATTCCGTAATGCAAGTGATCGCCTGCGGCAAGACCAGTTTCTCCAGTTCTACCAATAATATCGTCTTTACTTACGCTATCCCCAACCTCTACATCAATAGTACTCATATGACCGTAGAGAGTAAGAAGTCCCATACCATGATCAATCATCACAGTATTGCCGTATATGCCTAGTTCGTCAGCATATACTACAATACCACCGTTGGCAGCCTCGATAGGATATCTCTTTGTAACTGCGAGATCATACCCAAGGTGATACTGCTTATCGATCGGTTCATCATTTAGAATATAGGTTCTCTCATCTGCGAAGTTTGCCTCCACTTTCGAGTTAGATAGCTGACGGAAGGCTCCTTCCCACATGATTTTTTTCTCTGATTTAGACCCCGTCTTTTTTATTGTAGCGTCGTTCTTCTTTCTCATCTCATTATTTACTTTAAGAAATATCTCTTTGTGATCCAATCCTGAGCTATCTTCATCCATTAATGGAACCATAATATTCTCAACAAAATTCTCGCTTATATTAATGTCACTTTCTCTGTAGTTAACATCTCTTAATATGTAGATGAGACCTACAGTCTTCTCATTACCCGCTTGATCCTGAGCTACAATTGTAATACTCTCCCCCGGGTCAACATCATGGGGATAGGCAAAGAATGCCATGTGTACATCTTCATCTTTAAAATTGCCTTTATAGCCAGGGAAGAAGTAGTCCCCAAGGGTAACTCCGCTTTTTATTGTGTCAGGAGATGTTTTATATACAACAAAACCTGAGCCGCCGTGATTTATATATTGATCTGTGCTTATAACATCGAGTTTAGGTGGAACAAGATCAAGATTAACTTTTTGGTTTATTTTGGTCTTATTACCTGAGAAGATTTTAAGCCTGGATCTATCCTCAGCACTGACTTTAAGCTCAGCCGGACCGCCTTTTACACCAAGTTTTTTAGGATCTAGTTTTACAGTAATCTTGTCGCCTTTAATACCTTCAGGGTAATTTTTGTTCACCAATATTGATTCCCCATGGGCACCGGATAAAACCACACTCACGTTCTTAAGCCCCTTCCCTTCATCCGACACTTCAATATCAAAGGGACGCGTTCCTATGTTTTCTGATTCGAGCTTTATATCAATCTTTGGTGATGACCACTCGATCTCAGGATAAACATATATAAATCCACCTACTATCAAGACTAAAAGAACTATATAGAAAAATTTTTTCATAACTTATATCCCCTCTTATTGTTATATAGGATCTAAAACATTTACTAGAAATAATTTATAATTTCACTGCCGTATTCAGGGAAATAGCGGGAAATTATCGAAATATTAAAACTGCTTAAGATTGATTCTTTTGACTCTCTTTCAAGCAAGAATTCAAAAGAGCATTGTATGAACTCTTGCGGAGTGATTTTGCCATCTGTGAGATTTTGATACTCATCGCGATTTAGTTCCACTTTATGCGTAGTTTGAGAATCCTCTTCAATCACATCGACTTTGAACTTAAATATCTCATCATTTGACTGGGCAGCTTGAACTACAATATTAGCCATTAGTTACCTGCTTTGATTGTTATTTGGAAATATTATAACCTAGACTAAAATGACCAGAAACAAGTTTTTACACAATGCCCATGGAAATTAGAAAATTCGACGTACAAACTCATGACCTAAATACTGTATCTGACCTTATTCTACAGGCATATAGTGAGTCTGGGCAAGAAATTTCATATGACGAAAATTCAAGACAAATAGTTAAAGATTTGGTTGAGATAGGGAACAATTTCCTAGGTCATGAAAATATCTACCTCTGTTTTAGTGATAACACAGTGTCAGGCCTTGTTATTGGCTACACAGGAAAATCATACAGCAAAGTACAAACGTTGTTTGGTCTCCTAATAAGACTGAAACTCTCGCAAGTTATAAGCTACCTACTAATTGGCTCTCAATTATTTGATGCTATATACACACCGAACCTTAAAGAGGACGATTTTTATATAAGTGTGATAGTTGTGGATGAAGAATATAGGAACATGGGCATCGGGGCATTCATGCTCAAAGAGGCCGTTAGGATTGCAAAGGAAAAAGAGTGCAATAAAATTGTTCTTGATGTTGATAGAGACAATACCGCAGCTCAATCACTATATAAGAAATTTGGTTTCATCAAGATTAACGAGAGTCTTAAATATAAATCACAAAATTCAGAGAGCAATTACTGTTCGATGGAATACACATTAAGTTAATGGTGCTTTACTATGGCTGATTTTAAAAATGAATTTAGCTGGTCCTATTCAAGAGACGTGCTCTTTAAAGAGTGTAAAAGAGAGTATTACTACAATTATTACGGCTCATGGGGCGGCTGGGAAAAAAATAGAGCAGACTCTGTTACAAGAACTCTTTATGTACTAAAGAATCTGCAAAACCGTTGGCAGTGGAAGGGATCCGCTGTTCATGATGAGATTGAGAGAATATTAAAAGAGCTTGTTAGCACAGGAAAACTAACCCCTCTCGATAAATCAAAAGAGAGAGTAACAGAGATTATGAGAAGTGACTTTAGGTCTTCTCGTAATGGTTCTTACTGGAACAAAAGCGGCAGCCTGCGAAATGAACCCGGGCTTTATGAGCACGAGTACAGACCAGAAATACCAGATCAGATCTGGAAGAGAAATTATGATGAGGTTATGCTGTGTTTAGATAATTTTTACGAGTCCTCAGTGATTGAAGAAGTATCTAGTCTTCCCAAAGAGGTTATCTGCTCCATAGAAAGTATGACTGGGTCATATTTTTCATTTAATACTGAGCTATATTACGTTAAGCTGGATTTGGCTTATAGTATTGGAGATAGCATCAAGATTTACGATTGGAAAACTGGATCTGGGGATGCGAATGACCTGCAGTTCTTGATATATGCCTTGTATGCACTTGAAGAGCTCGACTTTGATTTGGACAAAATTAGCGTCACGGAGCTAAATCTTTTTGAGAACTATACAAGAATTCACACTTTTACCCAAGAACAAATAGATTATGCAAGAAACTACATTAACCAGAGCATAGATGGTATGAAGAGTTATCTGAGCAATCAGGAAGAAAATGAAGCAAATATGACCAATTTCCCAAGAACAGAGGATAGAAAAACTTGTGAACTGTGCAAATTTCAGAAAATTTGCTTTGATTTAGACTAAAAATTAATAGCTATGAGCATTTGACTATGAAATTCATCTTAATTAAAGTATGCAGGATAGCTATAAAGCAATACATTACATAGTGAACGTAAAATGGCAGAACTAATAAAAAAAGTTCGTGACTTTCTAACAAAAGATATATGGCATCTGGATACCTCTACTCTAAATAGAACCCGATCCTCTCTAGTTTATCTTGTCAAACTCATCTATGCGACTATCAAGGGATATACAGAGAATGAACTAGCGTTAAGAGCCATGGGGCTCGTTTATACTACTTTACTTTCCATAGTTCCTCTTCTGGCATTTAGTGTCTCAATATTAAAAGCCTTTGGAGTGGTTGAAAACCAGTTGCAACCCTTTCTAGCTAACTTCTTAGAGCCGCTTGGGGATAAAGGATCGGAAATAACGAGTCAGATTATCGGATTTATCGATAACATAAATTTTGGAGTTTTAGGTGTAGTAGGTCTCCTGCTTCTCATATATACCTCAGTCTCTCTTATTATGAAGATTGAAGACTCAATGAACCATATCTGGAACGTAAGAAGAGGTAGAAGCATTGTTAGAAGATTTAGCGACTATATAACTATATTGCTCCTAGGTCCGGTTCTTATGTTCGCAGCAATAGGTCTGACGGCTTCATTTGAAAGCAATGCTGTTGTTCAAAAAGTGCTTGAGATTGAGCCACTTGGAACATTGGTATTATTTGCAGGCAAATTCATACCTTACCTATTTGTATTTATGGTTTTCACATTCATCTACATAATTATTCCAAATACGAAGGTCAACTTTAAGTCTGCTCTTATTGGTGGTGCAGTAGCCGGTATAGCATGGCAGACAACAGGCTGGGTATTTGCATTCTCAGTAGCAAAATCTACTAAATATGCGGCTATTTATTCAAGCCTTGCGGTATTAATACTATTTATGCTCTGGTTATATGTAAACTGGTTGATACTCCTAGCTGGCGCCCAGATTACGTACTGCCATCAAAACCTAAAAACGCTTGATTTAGGCCGAACTATATTTCAGCTAAGCAGTAAGGTCAAAGAAAAACTAGCTTTCATGGTTATGTATCTAATAGGCTACAACTTCTATCACGATAAGGAAAAATGGACTCATGATAGTCTTATTAAGTATTTGGAGCTGCCAAGAGAATCTATTGAAGATACGATCAAAGAGCTTGAGGACAAGAATTTATTAATTGAAATTGGTGAGGATCAGCCCTACTATCTCCCAGCAAAAGATATTGAATCAATTAAGCTCTCTGAAATTTTAGACTCTGCAAGAGTAAATAGGGAAACTGAGGTCCTAGAAAGCAATCACTTATCTAAGCCCGAGGTAGACCGGATAACAGATAAAATAGAGGACGCAATACATACGTCACTTGGAGATTTGACCTTAAGAGATATAGTTGTTAAAAAAGCAGATGAAAGTTCTTAGTTTGGTAATTAATATTAGCTATTAATTACACCTTAGCCTTCCGTTATCATTCCAAATACCATTATTGCAGTTCTTATATTTAATGCTTGAGTGTTTCCATCTGCCATTATCATTCTTACAATCGGCTTCAAGCACTTTTCCTTCCATGTAGAGATTTTTACATGATTTCTTGTAACTGCCTTTAGGGTAATTTGAATTGTTACCGCCACCGCAAACTAATTTTCCATTATTGTTTTTTATATCTTTATTACATCCTTTGTAATTCATTGATGTTTTATTCCAACCACCATTATTCTTCTTACAGTTTGAATACAGAGTAGAGCCCTCGACATATGAATTTTTACAAGTGTCTCTGTAGCTGCCCTTAGGTATTTTCCCGCCCTGACCGCCACAGCTAAGCTCGCCGTTGTTGTTGCTTATATCACTCTTACATTTTTTATAATTAATATTTGTCTTATTCCAAGAGCCGTTTCGCGTCTCGCACTTAGCCCTTAATTTATTGCCATCCACCTTTATGTCTTTGCATGAGTTTTGATAGCTGCCAGAAGGAGGCTTTGGCCCGGGTTTCTTTTTACAGTTAAGTTTCCCATTATCATTTGAGATATCCCCTTCACACTCTTCGTATTTCAATGCTGATCTTATGTATCCTCCGTTCTTGTTCTTACACAAGGCCGACAACACGTTACTCATCATTACATCTATATCTTTACAGCTATTTTTGTAACTACCATCCGGTGGTTCAGCACTTTGAGCACCCGTATGGGGGAAAATGGCAAACATAAGAACTAATACAGGTATAGCAAAGAAATAATATGGGAATTTTACATTCATTTAAGATCCTCCAGAATCCAACAACGATACAATCTATTTGTCGTACAACCCACCTTCACTTTGCGGGTCTTCAGTTTTCCCCTTCATCTGTCTTACTGAATCATCATAGGAGTCTTTATACGCATCACACTTTAGCTGGTTATCAGGATAGTTCTCCAGACACTCTTCGTATGCTGACTTGCTAGCTTGTTTTTCTTTTAACGGGCGCTTCCATTCCATACCGCCACCACATGAAGCAAGAAACAAAACAGGAACTATTAACAATATCCATTTATACATCAAAAACTCCTTTCCCCCTTAAGATAGTCTATTTCTATAGACCAAGACAATCAGAAAAGGCTCTACTTATTCAACAAAACCCGTTCTTCCATATTCTTAACAAAAAAACCTTGAAATCTTTCTTTTAAAAACCTGTTAGTTTAAAACGTTATAACCTCTGCCAACCATACAGTTACGATAGATTTGTTCATAACCCTTCTCGCTATCGTAAACACCCTTAGCTCCGCCCGCAACACCACCAATTACGGCACCGTATGCAAGACCCTTCACTGCATTTCCCGCTATAGCTCCGATCAAGGCCCCTGTTCCTGTTCCAACAGCACCGCCTACTACGGTGTCTTTGGCCGTATCTTTCCACCCAGGTGCACCTTGCTTGGCAATGGCTCTGCACTCTGCCTGGTCTCTATAATATCTATCGCTATTATTCACACTTCCAGGATCTATAACTGGTGAATATGTCTGACATCCTAGAACAGCAACTACTGAAAATATAGGAATTAGTAATAATAGTTTTTTCAATTTAATAACCTCCGTATTTAAGTTAAGTTCATCTATTTGCCTAGAAAACATATAATAATAGTTTATGGTGCGACTTGTTCTTCTGCAACTATTACATGATCACTACCTATTGGATCACCAAGTGTAAAACCTTTCAAAGGCTTATACTCTCCAAGTTTATAGTCACGTATAGTCAACACGCATTTACTCTTACTGTTTTCGGGGTAACAAGAATATGAGATATTGGAGGCCGCCACTTGGTCATTGTCACCTTCAACATGAGTAGAAGGTATTAGACCAAAATTATATATATCGAATCCGCCTTTGTCATTCTTCGATGCTACAAATTGCCCAAGGAATTCTGAATCTCTTGTAGTTAGGGGTTCTGCGCCCGGACTTTCGACAGTCAGCATCCTTAATTCTTCAAAGATGAAGGCAGAATCACCAAGAGTATTTACTCTATCTAGCACTTGTAGTGTTTTTTTCTGAACCATCTCACCATTTTTGGTAGTTGTAATAACTACCGTTACAGGGATATCAAAATCGCCCTGAGCTAAATCTGTAGCCTGTCCATACTGCCTCTGGGTAGTAACAGTAACTCCGTCTTGCTCAGCTTGAGAGACCAGGGTTTTTCCAGCTAATAGGCTATCGTACATTTGCCTAAGTTCAGATGTTGACAACTGTTGGGCATGCAAATTTATTCCGCCCACGAATATAAACAAAATAAGGGCTAATGACATTATGATTTTACTCATAACTACCTCCTTGGTTGGTATTTTAAAATCCGCCTTAACTAAAAACCATTCTAACTATAAAGGATAACCAATTCAAGAGGTTTATCGCTTAATTTAATTGCCGATACCGTTTATGTATAATTAAATTATGGACCATAACAAAACCCAGAGCAAAACTTCTAATTCTGAACCTGAGGATAAAAGAAAAAGGTTTATTCTTCAGATAGTACAGCCAGGGTTGGCCGGATTGATGGATGGAACAGTTTCATCATTAGCGCCTCTATTTGCAGCGGCTTTGGCAACTCAAGATAGCAAAACAGCTTTTCTTGTCGGATTGGCTACAGCGGTGGGAGCCGGGATAAGTATGGCATTCTCTGAAGCATTATCAGATGACGGGGTTATAAGTGGGCGTGGGAGCCCGTGGTTAAGAGGGGTAGTAGAGGGAGGGATGACTTTCCTTGGAGCAATTGGTCATGCATTGCCGTTTCTAATCCCACATTTCTGGACAGCATTTATAGTGGCCTCTGTGGTAGTGGCAATAGAGTTGATTGTTATTGCATATATTAGAAACAAGTATATGGATACTCCTTTCTTAAGGGCTGCTTTTCAGATAATTGTTGGAGGGGTCATTGTTCTTACGGCAGGGATTTTAATAGGAAAATCATAAGCATCATGATATAGACTTAGCTTCATGATGTTCGTGGAATTTATCCAGTACAAAATTGATCATTTTATCCCTTCTGATATAACCTTTAACATATAGGTTGCTAAGATTATCTACAACCGGAACCCATTTTAGATTATGGTCTCTCATTGTAGCAGCAACAATAGTGCAAGATTCACTCTCTGTCACAACAATCGGTGAGCTTGTCATAAACTCCGATACTTTGGTCAAAGGAGTTGCGCCAGATTCAACAGCTCTAAATATATCTGTCCGTGTTAATATTCCTTCAAGTTTATTTGAACTATCAATCACACAGCAGAAATCAAGCTCTTTTTCACTCAGTGTTTTCACCGCAGTCTCAAATGTATCATTAGGATCAACGCTAATATCAACTGGTCTTATAAAAGTAGAAAGTGGCTGGTTTTTAAGAATCTCGAATACCACCGGCAATTTTTGCCACATGCTGCCGCTTCTTCTCTTCACAGCATCAGCCAGAAAATCTCTAAAGGGTCTTAGGGCTCCTGAGATTTGCTCAAAAACTTTCTTGCCCATAACTGTGACTTCAAGCTCTGTCTTTGCTCTTACTGCAGAACTTCTTACTCTGTGATCAAGCAGAGCCATTTCTCCAAAGAAGTCGCCCTCACCCAATATGGCGAGTACACTTTCATCTTCCTTGCCCGCGTCTCTAACAATTTCAACTTCGCCTGATTCTATAATATAAAAATCGTTTGAAGGATCACCTTCGCTAAATACATAATCACCCGGCTGAAAATGTGATTTACACACCCTTTCCGTTAGATCAGCTTTTGGATGAGCAAGATCTCTGGAATAGAAGATCTCCCAGGCCCAGTCAAACCCAACTTTTAACTTATGAGAGAAACTAGGAAGCTTAAAGAGGTATACAGATCTCCATAAGAACCAAGCCGTAAATCCTGAAATATGAAAGCCTAGAAATTCTGCAACAGCGTTGTGTCCCCCGATAGCACACAGTTGACCCAGCGGTCTAAAATAAAAGGGTTTAGTCTCTTTGTCTCTAATAACTCGGACTATATTTTGTGCGGCTTGTCTCCCCTGACGCTCAGCAAACTGACCTGTGGGAGGGCTTGGCGTATCATTGTAAGAATTATTTATTAGTGCACAATCACCTACTGCCCATACATTTTCATGCCCCTTAACACGCATATCAGCCTCTGTAACTAGTCTGCCCCTTTCCTTTGGAGCATCTAACTTCTGTATTACAGGTGAGGTAGCATTACCAACAGTGCAAACTATTGTTGCACCATCTATTGTATCTCCTTCACCAAAACCGACTCCCTCATGCGTTACATGTGACACTCGTCTGTTCAATATCACATTTATGCCTGCCTGCTCCATCTTAACTTTGGTGAAATCCCTTAACTTGGAGCTAACCTCAGGCAGAAGTTGGTCTCTGGAATGAACCAGGGTAACTTTGATTTCTTCTTTTGGGATATTTCTAAAAAACTTTCTTGTATCACGCACAAGATCGTTAATTTCCCCTGCGACCTCAACTCCACTGAAACCTCCCCCAACTACTACAAAAGAGAGGTACCAACGTCTTCTCTCCGCATTTTCACTAATCTCAGCATTCTCCATCTGCTGCATCACGTGATACCTAAGAGCTACAGCATCACCAACGGTTTTAAGAGGAAATGCATGATCCGCCATACCTGGGATTAATCCCAAGTTCACTGAGGAGCCGCAGGCAATAACCAAGTGATCATAGTTCATATGACCTTTTTTATTCTCATTTCCCAAATACTCAACAGTGTTATTGCTTACATCAATATTGATTATATCCTCGGTTCTGCAATAAACTCCTGGAAGCATCTGCCTAAGTGGCACAGCCACAGGCTCAGGGCTGATTGAGGCTCCAACTACTTCGGCCAATAGAGGTTGGAAAACTAGATAGTTCTCACTGTTATATAAAATAATGTCAGCTTCATCTCTTTTTAGCTGTTTGCGCAAAGTGAGCGCGCACTTAACTCCGGCGAAGCCGCCCCCAATAATTTTTATCTTCTTTTTAACTGCCATCTCTATATAAACTCCGTGATTAGAAAACTACACTTCTGTTAAGTTATAATGACGCACTAAAATTATTCTCCGCCGAACAACTTTTGAATAGTCCAGTTTCCTGGGCCCACTAGTGCGATAAAAAGAAAAGCTATCATATAAAGCACCGCAAGCTCAAATTTAGAGAATGGGTCGCTAAATATGAATAGATGTACAGCAAATGCGGCGACCAACATATTTATCCCAGCAATTAATGCCGATATTCTGGTGAATAGTCCGAATATTATAAGTAGAGGGAATAAAGTTTCAGCTGATATGGCTAGATAAGCTGCGACATTTGGCATTGGAAGACCCATTTTAACTAGATTTTCTATAAATGGATCAGGATTTAAGAGCTTCCCCAGACCATGGCCAAGAATCATAATAATGCTTACCGAAACACGAAATAGAAATAGACCTAAATTATTCATCGTAATATATAAACCCTCCCAAGAAATGTAGGTGTGTCCAGAATTTAAAGATCATAAAAACTAATCTTCACTAAGGTCAAACTTCGCATCTATTCCTAAGCGATTCCCGTTTGTATCAGTATATACTATCAGACCATCTAATTCAGTATCGGATGAGTTAGCAGTTTCATCTGATATCACATCAAAACTAATTTTTATTACACTATCATCGGGCAACTTCTGATAATTGAGATTCTCTATTTGAAAACCCTCAATAGGATTTGGATAGTACTCAACAGCATTGAGATTATCTTGATTAGATTTCGATTTTAATTCAAGCTCAACCTTGTATATATCTTTAGCTGATTTTTTTGAGATCACCTCAATTTCAAAAGGATTATCATTATGTTCCGCATCAATAGGCAGTAATTTATTCCACTTGGAGAATAAATCTGTGTTGTCATGCTTCGTCTTGTTACTGAGCTTTATATCATAGGAGAGATTGGCTTTACCTGGTATACAAATTTCTTTACAACTTATCCAGGATACTGAGGCTTCTATTCTTGGCACCGAATTTAATTTAGTGTCCTCTGGTACTTCTATATTAGTCCATAGCAAAACAGAGCTCTCATATCCAAAATCAACGCCGCCCTGTGGGCTCTTAAAGGAATAAGGTATAGGCCAGTTTATATTTCTTTGATAAAACACTTTGGGAATTTCAAACTCAATCTTGGTAGGAAGCCCACTATCACCCGGATTCTTCCAATATACGTGCCAGCCAGGATCAATTTCCATTAATACTCCTAAACTAAAAGTGTCTCCCGGTCTAACTGAAATCACATTGGAAACCAATTTGGCATTTACAGGGGTCGGCACCTCTTGGGCTATAGAGCTGGGAATAAGTCCGGTAATCAATAAAGCAGTTAACAAAAATTTAACAAGCATATTTAGCTCCAGGAACTAATCAAATGAAAGAGGAAGTATTAGTCGAACCAATTCTCTGGTGGCACTTTTACTGCAAGTACCTCAGCACTTGCACATTTCTCTTCCCCTGAGAACAGTTTACAAACAACTAACAGTTTGCGCCCTTCTCTCATTGTTACTTTTGCTTTTAACTTCACTTCTTTATCTATAGGAGTTGGCTTGTGATAATCAATCTTTATCGAAGCCGTAACATACCAAATTATAGGTTGGCTATCGAGCTCTCTGTCCTCTTGTTTATACCCGTCGGCAATTGCAGTGCTGATTGAATGACAATCAATAATCGTAGCAATTACTCCGCCGTTTAAATACCCTGTGGGTCCGGCTTTGTGGTTTTGATTAGGCGTCCAGACACAAATTGATTTATCCTCTGACCAAAAACTTTTAATATTAAGCCCGTGCTCGTTGCTGCATCCGCAGCCCCAACACTCATTGTGATGCCAATTGTCTTGAAAAGCTTTCTCACTCATCTACATATCTCCAAATTTAGGACATTTATCCACTTCAATAAGGTATATAAATATACGGAGTTCGCAGGAAATCAAATTTCTATATCCTTCTGTTTGACTGTTCTATCCTTTATACGAAAGACTCTGGCCTGCCCTTTATATAAGATTTCCTTAATACTTGTTGTTGTGATAAAGATCTGCCCCTGAAACTTTTGAAGCAACTTAAACAAAAACTTCTTCCTATTACCATCAAGCTCACTTGTAACATCATCTAAGAGGAGAATGGGTACTTTCTGCAGCTCCTGTTCAATAATCTCGATCTCAGAGGCTTTTAGAGCTAAGGCTAGGTTCTTCGCCTCTCCTTGAGATGAGTAAACAGAGGCGTCTTTGCCTGAAATAGAAAAGCTAATTTGATCTCTATGAGGCCCAGCCGTTGTATGGAAACGTCTTTTATCCTTCTCAAAGTTGAGTTTGAGCTTGTCCATAAACTCTTGCTCTAAATTCTTTGATATAGTAATAGAGCTTTTGTAATGTATGCCTATTTCGTGGTCAAGCCCTGAAGTTTCTCCGTATATTCTTGTAAGCAAAGGCTCTATCTTTTTAATGTAATCAAGCCTTCTGGAAATCACTTTACATCCGATTTCTGCCAATTGCTGATCCCAAACCTCTATCTTATCAAGAGTTAAAGAAGAAGATTTTGCTAAAACGGCATTTCTTTGGCTAAGAGCTCTTTGGTATAGCTTTAAATCTGCAAGGTGTGCTGGTTCAAGAGTGCTGATAACAGAATCAAGAAATCTCCTTCTACCCTGAGGGGAGCCTTTAACCAGCTCTATATCTGCGGGGAGGAATGTAACAATGTTATATCTTCCGTAAACCTTGGAAGTTTTATATACGATTTTACCATTAATCTTAATTGTTTTATGATTCTCATTAAGAAGAATATGAACCTCATCAAAACCTGCCTGAGATTCAATCTCTCCTTTAAGCTTGAACTCATTTGTTCCGAATCTTATAATTTCTTCAGTTTTTAATTGTTTAAAGGGTTTGAAACTAAGCAAAAAGTGTATGGCTTCAAGTAGATTTGTTTTGCCCTGGGCATTCTCACCTATAATTAGGTTAAATCTGTTATGGAAACTAAAGGTTTCAGCTGGGTAGGATTTGAAGTTTTTTATTGTAAGGGATTTAAGTATCACAGGTACGCTGCATAATCTTTTCTTTTAAACAGTATAATAAATGTCAGATATTTATTCAATTCTTAAAATACCGTTTAGAGTTCTACCTAATTATTTCTTGACCCTAACCCTCTTGGCGGTATTATTTTTTAAGGCTTAAACTATGATTGCACTAAAAATATGTAAGATAGAAAAAAAGGACTCAGGCAAAGGTTTTGCCAGACTTAACTCCGGGGACATGCGTGAGATTGGCGTTGAAGCATGGGATCTTGTGGAGATAGGAGGCAAGAGAAAAACAATTGTCCGTGTAATGCCTCTTGAAAAATCAAAAACGAAAAAATCTATTATTGAACTTGATGACGTAACCAGAGAAAATGCTCGTGTAGATATTGATGAGCACGTCTTTGTTAAAAAAATCGATTCGAAGTCTGCAACCAAGGTAGTCCTTGCCCCAAGAAATAATGACATGCTTTACAACGGCAATGAAAGCAAATTCTTACTAGATAGACTAGATGGTTTCCCAATAACTGTGGGTGACAGGCTAAGAGTAAACCTTCCGGGCAAAAAGAATGAGGAATTTCATGTAGTAGGAATAATGCCCTCCAACTCTGTAATCATAAGAGCTTCAACCAAGTTAGATGTTAAAAAACGCCCAAAAGAAAAATTCGACAGCTCAAAGGTCAGCTATGAAGATGTTGGTGGAGTCGAGGAGCAATTAAAGAAGATAAGAGAAATTGTAGAATTGCCACTTAAATACCCACAACTATTTAACAAAATGGGTATTGATCCTCCCAGAGGAATCCTTCTTGTAGGACCTCCAGGAAGCGGAAAAACTCTCTTAGCTAAAGCGGTTGCGCATGAAACCAATGCAAACTTTCAGGTTATTAACGGACCTGAGGTGATGCACAAATTCTATGGAGAGAGCGAGGCTAGACTAAGAGACATCTTTGAGATAGCAACAAGAAATCAGCCGTCAATAATATTTCTCGATGAATTAGACGCCATAGCCCCTAAAAGAGATAAAGTGTCTGGGGATGTAGAGAAAAGGATAGTAGCCCAGCTGCTTTCTCTAATGGATGGGCTTAAGGATCGAGGAAACATTGTAGTGATCGGAGCTACAAACCTGCCTTCTGCTCTGGATCCTGCACTTAGAAGACCAGGCAGATTCGATAGAGAAGTGAGTTTGGATGTTCCTAACAGAAACGGAAGACTTCAGATCCTAAGAGTTCATTCACGCGGAATGCCGCTTGATGAAGATCTTGATTTAGAAAAGCTTGCTGATTTAACTCATGGTTTTGTGGGTGCGGATATTGAGAACCTGTGCAGAGAAGCAGCAATGAAAGCTCTAAGAAGAACCCTTCCTGAGTTTGATGAAGATGATGAAGGAACCAGTTCAAAAAATCTTGAAATACAGCCTATATCAGTAGACATGGGCGACTTTATGGATGCATTAAAAGAGGTCGAACCCTCAGCAATTAGAGAAATATTTGTAGAAATATCAAAAGTAACTTGGGATGACATAGGCGGCTTAAACGATATCAAAGAAAAGCTGGTAGAAGCAGCTATATGGCCATTTACGCACAAAGACCTATTTGAATTAACCGAGGCAAAGGCGCCAAAAGGGATTTTATTATGTGGTCCACCGGGAACAGGAAAAACACTGGCGGCAAAAGCCTTGGCAAATCAAAGTGGAGCAAACTTTATATCTATCAAAGGTGCAGAATTGCTCTCTAAATATGTAGGTGAATCTGAGCACGCAGTAAGAGATGTATTTAAAAAAGCTAAGCAAGTTGCTCCTTGCATAATATTCTTTGATGAAGTTGATGCCCTTGCTCCATCCAGAAGAGAGTCTGACGGAACACGCGTATCGGAGAGGGTTGTGAGTCAACTGCTTACAGAGATGGATGGGATAGAGGATTTAAGAGAAGTTCTAATTTTAGCTGCAACTAATAGAGCAGATATTATAGACCCGGCTCTTCTCAGAGCAGGAAGGTTTGATATTATTTTAAACTTCCCATACCCTGGGGAATCAGAGTTGTTAGAGATATTAAAAATCCATACCCGAGGAAAACCAATAGCTAGGGATGCGAAGTTAAAAGAAATAGCCTCTAAAGCCAAAGGCTTTTCAGGTGCAGATATAGAGCTTTTGTGCCAAAGAGCCTCAATGATTGCAATAAGAGAGCATATAAAAAATCGCAAAAAGAGTCTCAAAATCACATATACCCATTTCACTGAAGCCTTAGAAGAGATAAAACAAAAATTATCCGCCCATTCAGGATTAAACCCCAAAGGCCTAACGGACTGATCCCGTGCCGAGTGCAGAAATTTTTACATATGTTCTTTCTTTCATATTTGGCTCCATTATCGGCAGCTTCTTAAACGTCTGCATTTACAGACTTCCTAGAGAAGAATCAATTGCGTACCCAGGGTCACATTGCACTTCATGCGAAAAAAGCATCAGGTTTTACAATAATATCCCTATCCTCAGCTACTTAGTGCTTGGAGGAAGGTGCCCTAACTGCAATTCTAATATTTCTAAAAGATATCCTCTTGTTGAGATTCTTACTGGGCTCTTGTTTTTAGCTACGGTATGGAATTTTGGACTTAGCATTGAAACCTTGTTTTATTTAGTACTCTTCTCAGGACTAATTACTATAACATTTATAGACCTTGGGCATATGATAATTCCAAATGTGATTACCTACCCCGGAATTGTGGTAGGAATACTCTACAATGCACTAAAAACAGACTGGGAAAATAGTATTCAGTTAGTAAACAATTTCAGTTTCGGGTTTCAGAACTTCTTTGAACTCTTAGGCGAAGTACCAATCCTAAACTCTATTTTTGCAACCCTTTTGGGTGGTGGGATATTACTCCTAATAGCATATGTGTACGAAATAATAAAAAAACGCCAAGGGATGGGCATTGGTGATGTGAAACTGCTTGCAATGATAGGCGCTTTTTATGGCTGGGAAGGAGTTTTCTTTATAATCTTCCTAAGCTCAATCCTAGGATCAGTAATCGGGATTTCCATAATTATCTCTCAAAAGGGAGACTTGAAATACGCTATGCCTTTTGGCCCTTTTCTCTCAGTAGCAGCTGTTATTTATCCCTTTGTAGGCGGCTTCAAGCTCTTTTTATAGGTATTGTGGACAAATGAATAAGATCATGCCAAAGAGAATTATAATAATTGGTGGAGGAATTACAGGACTTAGCGCCGCTCACCGTCTATTGGAACTGCAAGAAGAAAGGGGTCTAGACCTCGAGGTTCTTTTGATTGAAAAGAGTGGCAAGCTTGGCGGGTCTATATCAACAGTTAAGAAAGATGGCTACTTAATTGAACTTGGGCCAGATATGTTCTTTACAAAAAGACCTTGGGCACTCGAATTATCAAAAAGGTTGGGTTTAGAGTCAGAGTTAATTGAAACCAATGAAAGCATGCGTGGCACAAGTGTTCTTTGGCAAAAGAAATTACTTAGCGTTCCAGAGGGTTTTTTAATGTTGGCCCCGTCAAAAATTATCCCTTTTCTAAAAACATCTCTTTTTTCCTGGAGAGGGAAGCTTAGGATGTTATTGGACCTTTTCATATCTAAGAAAGGGCCCGGTGATGAAAGTCTGGCCTCTTTTGTTAGAAGACGTTTTGGAGAGGAGGCGCTTGAGAGAGTTGCTCAGCCTATGATAGGGGGGATATATACAGCTGACCCAGAGAAACTAAGCATAAAAGCCACAATGCCACAGTTCGTTCAAATGGAAGAGAAATACGGAAGTGTAATTCGGGGAATGTTGCAGAACAAAGGCGAGACACCTGGTGACAGCGGAGCACGTTATAGCCAATTCTTATCATTTAAAAACGGCATGGAAACCCTCGTTAAAACGATTGAAGAAAGACTACCTAGCGGTACTGTATGTCTTAATGAAGCAGTTAATAAAATCACTCGGGACGAAGATAGTTGGAAAATACAAACTGACAAGAGAGCGATTGATGTATCAGGGTTAATAATAACAACTCCCTCATACCATGCAGCCTTTTTGCTTCAGAGAATTGATCCATCATTATATGAAGATTTGTCATCAATTGAGTATGCATCTTCAGCAGTAATAGTTCTTTCATATAAAAGAAAAGAAATAGCACATGATTTAGATGGCTTTGGTTTTGTCGTACCTAATGTTGAGCATAGCAATTTGATAGCCTGCTCCTATAGCAGCAACAAATTTAACGGACGTGCACCAGATAGCCATGTTTTATTCCGAGTGTTTGTTGGAGGAGCCCTAAACCCGGATATTTGTGATCTGGACGATGAGATAATTATCCAAAAAGTAGAGAAAGAATTATCCGATATTCTAGGGATTAAATCTGAGCCTGAATTCACGATGATACAGAGATACCCTGACGCCATGCCGCAATACCATGTCGGCCATATTGCTAAAATAGAAGGAATTGTAGAGAAAGTTAGTAAACTCAAAGGGCTTGAGATTGCAGGTAACGCCTACAATGGGGTTGGAATTCCAGACAGCGTTCATTCTGGAGAACAAGCAGCAGTATCTATTTTAAACGACCTCTTCTAATTAGAATCGATAAAAGGTTCGGGTTCTAATTTATTTCTTCTAGACAACCATACGTAGATTTTTCTAAAAGCAAAAAAGATGATTACAACTACTGCAATAACAGCGACTATAGGCAGGGTTATGGCAAGTATGGACATAACGATGGACCCGCCCGCCTCAGCGGTTGAGACAACCGGGTTACCCAACCCTCCAGTAGTAGCCGTAGAGGCAATTCTAGTTATGCTCGTAAAGCCTTGAATTGTGCCTGCGACCCCTCCACCTACGATGACTGCAAGAGCCCATTTCATAAAAGGACTTACATCAGAAACAGCAGAGGCCATAACTATAGTGCCCGCAATAGTAGCGGCTGGTATGGCTATAGCATCTAAGAGATTATCAATCCAGGGAATATAATATGCAGCTACTTCAAATATTGTAGCTATAGTAAATGCCGCTAGTGCCGGATATGTTGCAATCCACTCAAATTCAGGCGATAAAGCAAGCTGACCTGAAAGTGAGGCGATGCTCATAATTAAAAGAGGAATAAAAATTCTAAATCCGCAAGCTGCGGCTAACCCTACTCCCAAGAAAACACTTAGCATAGTTTCCATTTATTGTCTCCTAATAAAAGTATAGGAAGCACTAACTCAATTATCAAGGAGTATTTCTTCTATAAGCACCTTAGAAAATTCTATACTGATATCACTTCTTTTGAACATTTATAATGTTTACAGAATACGATAGTTTGTTCCCTGCAAGTGGATGGTTGTAGCTGATTTCTACATTATTTCCTTCAATCTCAACCACATGGCAATTACCGTGTGATGTTTGAATTACCATACCAACCTCAGGGGTTATATCGTTCTGTTTTAAGAGATCAAGATCCACATCTTGTACTAAATCGAGGTTTATTTCCCCATAACCTTCCTCGGCAGATACTTCAAACTCTTTATCCTGCCCCTTCTCCATTCCAATAAGGCCATTCTCTAAACCTTTGACCAAATTACCATCCCCTATCTCAACAGCAACAGGACCATCATCGTGCAGATGAAAGGTAGATCCGTCTTCAATTTTGCCCTCATATGTAAATGTAACGGTATCACCATTTGCAATAGCTTCACTCATTTGAGTTTCCTCCAAATTTCTCTAGTTATTCTATATAAATTTAGACCAATTAAGATAACATGATTTCTCAGAATTTCTTAATAGCAACAAGGATTATAACAAAAAATTATAACAAGAATAGGTGCACCTGCTTGAATAAGATATGTCCATACTTTATAATTTCATCCTAAGTATTACTCAAGGAGACAAACAAATATGAAACTCAAAGATAAAGTTGCACTAATAACTGGTGGAAGTGAAGGCTTAGGTAAAGCAACAGCTTTTCTCTTTGCTAAAGAGGGAGCCAAAGTAATCATCACTGGAAGAACAGAAAGTAAACTTCAGGACACTGTTGAAGAAGGAAAGAAACAGGGGCTAGAAGTTGATTATCTTGTCGGGGACGTCTCTGATGAAGAGAGAACAATTGAGACTGTTAACCACATAATAGATAAATACGGAAAAATAGATATTCTGTTCAACAATGCTGGAGTCCTTTATTTGGGTACTACACATGAAACTGATACTGAAATATGGGATAAAACATTCGCAATTAATGTAAAAGGCACTTACCTAATGTCTAAACATGTAATCCCTCATATGTTGGAAGCTGGCTACGGATGTATCGTAAACAACTCTTCAATACTAGGGCTAAAAGCTGTTCCGGGAGTGGCTGCTTACAATGCTACTAAAGGAGCCGTAACTCAGCTTACCAGAAGCTCAGCACTTGAATATGCTGACAAGGGAATCCGCGTGAATGCAATATGTCCTGGAACAATCGTCACACCAATGGTTGACGGGCTCTTGGATGCAATGCCAGACAGAGATGGGGCTGAAGAGCTATTTAAATCATTTCATCCAATAGGGCGATTTGGAACCCCTGATGAGATTGCTCATGCCGTTCTATTTTTGTGTGATGATAATGTAGGATTTATGACAGGAACCATGCTATCCGTTGATGGTGGCTGGGTAGCAAGATAATTTGTACAAAATATAGGAGGATGAAGATTATGAGATTTCTAGGGATTACACTATTAGCATTAGGTTTATCTTTCAGCTTGTTGACTTCAGATAGCTTAGCAAAGAATTACTATCCTATGACACCTTCACAAAAACATTTCACAGCTATTATTAAACAGCTGAGAAACTTCAGAACCGTTGAGTGGGTATCGCCTGTATCAATGTGGGTACAAATCCCAGCAAGTCAGAAATCAAGAGCGCCTGAGCTTGCAAACACCATTGAGGACCGTGCGCGTGATGCAATGAAACAGCCCGTTTGCGTGCATATCTATGTAAAGAAAGGACAGTCTCTAGCCAGATCCTGCGTATATTAAAGCTAGACATCATTCTACAAGACATATCTACCACTATTTTTTGAATTCCGGCAGAATTTGTTTATTCTAAATGGAAGTTCTTATACATAACTCTTTACTAAACAGCCGACGTAGCTCAGCGGTAGAGCAGCTCTCTCGTAAAGAGCAGGTCGGAGGTTCAATTCCTCTCGTCGGCTCCATCTTTATATTGCTTTTCTTATAGCAATACTCCATATAAAAAATATGTCATTAAGAACATAGTTTAAGAATTCAACAAACTTGACAAAAGCTATACAAGAACTCTATAATTAATAATAAAAGTAGCATAGACAGTATTTAATATATCGAAACAATAAAATATCATAAAGAGGGGATACGATGAGTAAATCACGAAGTAGCATTGGATATTATGTTTTATTTTTTGCTTTTTTGTTTTTAATTAATGTTTATCCTTTAAAGTCTGCACATTCTCAGTTTTCGTGCTTACCAACCTGTAGTGAGATAGACTCAAAGTTTTTTGTTTTCATAGGAGATAATCCTAACGGCGTTCAGAACCAAACAATGAATTTTGGTATTACATCTCCAGCTAGTGCAGATTCAGTCGAAATAGGCATATTTGATGGAGACAGCCCTAATTCGGACTGGGATTTTGTTGTAGCTGGGCCTGGTATTAATATGACCTTTACCTTATTTGCCGACCCCCAGGGAGACGGCACCGGGACCCTTCAAGTAGCTCAGTGGTCTACAAACGGTATATTAGGCGATAATCCAGGTGATCCGATGCTTAACAACGCATGGTTTACAAGGGTGATACAGAATACACAACAGGCAATAGCTGAAAATGGTGATTACAAATATAACCTTTTTATAGAAATTGTAGGTGCCACAACACAAAGCGATCGAAATTCCTTTAAGGTAAGAACTGATGGATTCCTGCTGTTATTTCCACTCCAGATGTTTAATTTTAATTCTCTAGTTTCTCAAAATGCCGATTTAACTTTGGGTACAGGTGATTTTCATATTGTATTCCCTGATCTAGATTTATTCGATCCGTCTTGTGCAGATCCTCTGGTACCGTTTCCAACATTCTGCAATGCTACTCTACCCTCTTGCTGTTTGTTTAATTCAACATACGACGGTATGTGGTCATTTTTCTTCAGGCTACCGCCAGACGTGGTGAGACTGCCTATATGGGACGGGGATTTTGACTTCGGCAGTTCTATTATTGATCCAAATGACCCTGACAATCTCCTTTGCATAGTGGGCGGTCCTGATGTGGATACTGATGACCCAAACACCGGTCCAATTATACCGTTTTTCGCGTTAGACACGGAGTCTGTTATCCAAGGCATAAGCACCCCTACATTCCCTTTTGATAATGTATGTAATGGTTTTGCTCCAAGACTACCTAGTGCGCAATACAGTTTTGTAGATCCAAACGGCGTAGAGCATAACAATGTTAATCCATCAGGAAATGCGGAATGGGAGCTATTTAGTTTGACTAACGTTCCTCCATTGGATCCACTAGTAGATGATTTGCTTGTGGCTGATTTTCCAGAAGGTCTGTGGCAGGTAAAAACAGTTGGTCTCGATATGTTTAATGTAAACCTATTCTTTTTTGAGTATCCTATAATAGGTGTAAATGAAGAGGGAGAACCTGTGGAACCTCCTGATGATCCTAGGTCTGTACCTACCTTATCACAATGGGGATTAATTGCCACTGCTGGATTATTAGGAATCATCGGTTTTATAGTAATTCGTAGAAGACAATTAACAACAAATAGCTAATCAAAGAGTAAACAATCGGGGGGCCTAATCATGGCTCCCTTTCTATATCAAATCTCCTCGTCGGCCCCATTCAAACCTTTAATCTCCAGGAAATATTCATTTCATACAATCAAAACAAATAGAAAAGTCTTACAAAAGTCCCATATAGTCGCCTAAAATATTAGACATTGTTTGGACTTTACACGCCCTTCCCCATTTGATAAAAATTGTTTATAGGACAGTGTGACAGTACAAATCTGATTTAATGGAGGTAATTATGAGTAAAAGCATAACAAAGGGTGGCATATTCACAATACAAACTGACACAAATGTAGCTGCATGGGAAGATTGTTATTTATCTGTTGATAAAAATGGACTTACATTAACAGAATCCCCTATTAGAACAGGGGGGCATAAGTGGAAGTTAATAAAGAATGAAGGATGCTTTTATTTACAAACTCAAACTACCATTGCTGCTTACAAAAACTGTTATTTAGGTATTGACAAGAATACCGGTGCTGTACGTTTACTTGAAGACAATACAAACGAAACTCTATGGTTTATAACAAGTTTTGCGGGTGATTACAGGTTACAAAATCAGACTTATGTTGCTGAATATAGGGACGACTATTTAACACTAAATAAATATGGTCGTTTCATTCTGACAGAAGAGCCTACAACGTTTAAATCGGACTGGGATTTTTCTTCAGTCAAATAATGCCAGACATTTTTGTTAATGTTGTCTTCAAATCTAATAGGGTTGCATATTATAGCTTGGGGCTAATTGAATAGTTCTTCTCTTTCTTTTTGCAGGATTTCTTGGGGTAAAGCAACAAGCCCAGCTTCGGTGATAGCTTCCTGGCCATTCTTGCTCAAGATATATTCCACAAACTTCCTTGTTACATTTTTCATCCCTTCTGAAGGATTTTCCCTCAAATATAGATAAAGGTCTCTGGTTAAGGGGTATTGCTTAGATCTGGCATACCGAGTTTCTGGTGGGAAGCACTTATCTTCTGATTCGCCTATATTAATCGCTTTCACTCTGGACGGTAGCAATCCTGCGCCGGTGTATCCTATCGAAGAAATGTCACGCGAAACAAAATCAACAATGTCTCTTGAGCTTGCCAGATCTGTAATGCTTTGTTTGTATGTCCCGTCGCATAGGGCTATCTTTCTAAAAACATCATATGTGCCAGATGTTGAGGTTCTCCCATATACTCGAATAGGAGTATTTAACCATTCGCCCACAAGGTTTAATCCTCCCCAAGTTGTGATATCAGCTGACCCCTTACAGGAGTAACTATTTGAAAATACTCCGTCTAATTCATCTATTGTCATACAATTTATGGGGTTTTCTATATTCACCAGAACAGCAATCATATTGATTGCGACCTTAATTTCCACCGGTTCATAACCGTATACATTCTTAAAATCCTGTTTTTCCTGATTTGACATAGGCTCTGACATAGCCCCTATATCAACATTGCCTGTTTCTAGATCTTGTGGAGCCTTGCGGGAGCCGAAGTTTTCGACCATACAATTGGTATTATGATATATATCCGAGAAACCTTTACACCAAAGAGACAAAATATTGCTCATAGTTGATGAGCCTGAGATAGATATTGTGCCGTAAACTTTTGCTCTTTGAACCGAACTTGTATCTGAGCTGCAGCTGGTGGCGACCATAGACATGAACAACAAGCTCAACAATATGCAAACGTTCCTATGTCTGCCAATATTGTTTTGCACTTGTATGATATTAAAACATCCGGATGATTCCAATATTATTCTCATTTGATTAGATCCACTATTTGCAGCTCCTTGGTATCAAATATGTAATAAATCAAAAGCCATACAGATATCATAAATACCGGGAAAGCAAATCTGCAAATATTGTTACCAAGACTCCATACTCTCTCACGTCCTCTTTGCTTAAATAATTCAAAAATAATGATTGCTATAATTATCATCCCGCACATAAAATATCCGGAAGTTATTATAGCGTTTAACATTGTTTTATACGGAACACTTGGGAGATACTTTAGGACTAAAAAATTAAAGGCAACTGATGTAAGAGCAAAGGATACTACAATGCTAGTCCGGCCGCTTATAAAAGACGAGTTTATCCAGAACACGCAGGTCGCCATCAGTATGAAGAAGCAAAACGGTATTATAATCCGTAATATGTAGAATGCAGACCTACGTTCTAGCTTCATTTCATAAAGTATGTACGCGCGGTCTTGGGTCTCAAATCCAAATGCCCTTTTAAATCCCGCAAATACAGATATAGGATAAGCAACCCAGTCATCACTCCTGAACAACTTGCTGATTCCTGTATATTGTTCAGACGCTATAAACACCAACTGGTCAGAATTATAAGTGAATGATTGTAATTCTAGCTTTAACTCCTGATCATCAAAAGGAAATCTTGTGTAGTCAAATTCTGTGAGAATATCGGCTGAGAATATGTATCTGTATACAATAGAGCCGTCAGGAAATATTGTGAGATTATTCTTCTGGATACTCGGTTTGCTGGCCTGATTGATAATCTCGGGGTCCGGATACCACATTGTAGCAAGCATCTTATCAGCCAGTGGTCCCGAATAGACCTTTGGAGCACCGTCCGGGCTTTGAAAAGATACTCTGTCATCCTTCCACAGCATAGTTATCTCAAAAAGACCGCTTAAAATTTGATTAGGCTGGTCAATCTTTACAATGTGCAATAAGTATAAGCCCATCTCAACTTCAAAAGGCTGTTCTGTTGATGTGGGTATGGGTTTAGAGATGGGAAGACTTTGTGCAGCAGAATATACAGCAGCACAATATAGCACAATAATTGATGCACCAATAAATAGAAAATGTCTCATGGTTGTATTTTTTTAATACCGCTTCCTAAACTATACTACAAACATTAAATTTAAGCCATAAACGTATCAAAATTTGATTATTTCTCAATAGATATAGAGGTTTTCGAGATATGGATCAAAATATCAGTCGGGTGTTCAATTCTCTTAGCAAGCTCTGCCGAGAAGTTCAAGCTTGCTTTCTTAGACTGGGGGTTGGCAGCGGTATGCCTACAAGGCAGGATTTCACATTGCCATAAAAGTACAAGTTATTTACTGCAATACTTCTTTATGAAATCGGGCGCAAGAATGTAGCCCATATCACCAGCTTTTTTCATATCCTTGCAGCCGGCTTCTGTCTGGCCTAATTTAAATTCGGAGAGTGCCCTACCCTCATAGGCTGGTACGTTCTCGGGATCTAGCTCTAGAGTCTTATCATAATCCTCAATTGCTCCATTGTAGTCCCCAAGCAACCTCTTTGCCTTGGCCCTAAATCCATAGGGAAAGGGAGAGTCAGGTTTATGCTTAATGTAGATATTCAGATCTTTAATTGCAGCTTTGTAATTCTTAAGTTCAATTTCACAAATTGCTCTTGCGTAATAGGCTACGTACATATTTGGATCAAGCTCTGCTACTTTGCTATAGTTTGAGACTGCTTGTTCATAATTAGCCAACTCTTGATATGTGAATGCTAAGTTATAGTAAGCTTTGGCATAATTGGGGTCGAGCTCGATTGCTTTTTTATAATCTTCAACAGCGCCCTTGTTATTGCCCTTCATGCCCTTGTTATCACCCATAGTGTTATATTGCTCGGCAGTTTGGGCAAAAGCTAAATTTATGGAGATAAAGCTAAGTAGAAATACAAATAGAAACAATCTTTTTAATGAAATCATGGGCAATTATTTGGTGCAATGTTCTTTTTTCAGCTGCCCTGCACCAGCAAATCCCATAGTCCCTGCTCTAGTTATATCTTTACACCCTGATTCTATTTGGTTTAGAGAAATTTTTGCAATACCCCTACCTGCATAAGCTGCAACATTATTAGGATCTATGCCGATAGCTTTATTAAAATCTTTTAAAGCTCCTTCGTTGTCACCTATTGCGCCTTTCGCATTTGCCCTAAACACATATAGCAAAGAGTCGTTAGGGGTTAGCTTAATAGCTTGGTTATAATCCTGTATCGCTCCCTCACCGTCTCTCAACGACAACTTAGCGTTTGCTCTAAAAGTGAAATACACTGCATTCTTCGGGTCCAGCTCTATAGCTTTATTAAAGTCCTGTATTGCTCCTGGAAAATCATTTAGTATTGCTTTTGGAAAGCCTCTGCCTGCGTATAGAGCAGCATCATTAGGATCTAGCTTTATGGCCTGGTTGAAGTCTAGTATTGATCCCTTATAATCGCCTCTTTCAAATTTGGCCCTGCCTTGAGCAACATACTGTTCTACAGTTTGGGCAAAACTAATATCTATAGATATTAGAACAGCAAGAATAACAAAGAGTATCGTCTTATTGGTTAGTTTATGTGTGATCATACGTGCAATTATAGATGATGAAATATTGCATATCAAGGAATAAGAATTATGTGCAATAAATTAGGAATTCGATTAAAATAATTAACCATGGCGTATGACGAAAAAATAGCAAAGCGTTTGAGCAAAACATTTGCCGACAATAAAAACGTTGTCGAGAAAAAGATGTTCGGCGGAATTGCTTATATGTACCAAGATCATATGTGTGTTGGGATTATAGATGACATGCTAATGGTTAGGGTTGGCCCCGAGCAATACGAGGAAGCACTGTCCGAGAAATACGTAAAGCCTATGGACTTTACTGGAAGACCGATGAAGGGCTACATCTACGTCGAACCCGCAGGATTTAAGACTGAAAAGAATCTAGTTAAGTGGATTGAGAAAGGAATCGCTTTCGTTAAAACACTTCCACCCAAAAAGCCTAAGAAGAAATAGGTTTTAAAACAACAATTGGAATCCTGCGATCCCCTGCCCTGCTCTTATAAGTTTCGTAACCTGAATATGTTTCAAGCGCTTTCTGCCAGAGCCTGTCATATTCCTCTTCATCTGCATCTGATGTAATGTAGTTATTTTTGTTTCCGTCAAGAAAAACTTCTACTTCGGGATTAGCTTTTAGGTTTAGATACCAAGCTGGGTGTTTGAGGTTTCCGCCCTTTGAGGCAATTAATGCAATATTGTCTCCATCTTTGATATAGACTAATGCGACTGTGCGTTGAACTCCGCTTTTGGCACCTTTAGTTGTAAGAAGAAGACACGGCCATGCTAGAGTTGAATTGTAGCGTCCATCTGAAAACTTAATAAGCCATCTGTCTACTCTTGTACCCAGATTGATTATAGTCCATGCACCAGCTCTTGTTGAACCAAACCAAGTCAAAAAGTCTTTAAATGGGTTGCTTTGCTGCATTATAAATTTTGTTTACTTAATATTGTATCTTTCGTCATAACCAGTTGGCTTGCTGTAATCACCCTCCAGAAACATTTCTTTGGCAGGATCTCTTTTAATTGTACCTCTTTTATAATCCATATCATCCTCAAATCTATCTTCAAGGCCGGGTTTATATTTATATTGGATTTTAATACTATGATCTTTTTCATTCGTATGAACAACTAGCATCACATCTTGCGTATGCCATGTTGCGGTGGTGAAGTGCAACATGCTGTCTCGTTCTACAGGCTCACCATATTGAGATATAAAATATTGATCAAATTCAGTCTCAAGTTGAGTTTTCTCGGCTTCGTCTGCGGATGCAAAAATTAAAGAGGTAGACAGCAACTTCTTATCGTAGAATTCAAGCTCTGTCATAACATCCCTACCTGATATATCTACTGGAAGATCAACAATCACTCCCTGCATTAAGAGTACTTGCATCTCCTTATGATCTTTGTGATCTTTTACAATCCTCTTGCCCGTTGAATCTATAACTTTCTCAGCCTTTTTCTTATCTATACCAAACTCAAAGCCCAAAGGAGATAAATTGCTTTCCTGAGCAAAGGAACTCCAGGGCAAGCACAAAGCTACAGAAACCAATAGCAAAAAGGATATTTTTATATATTTCATAGTGATCCTCCAAAACTACTTATAATATATTGTAAAGCCTGGACAAGATATCAAAAGTCTACCCAAGCCAGAATCTTTCCACTGCATAGCTTATTATAATAATCAAGAAAAAGTATACAATCAGAAAAATATATCTCCACTTCCATTTTCGATCCACACCGGGTCTATACAACAAAGAAGCGGGAACTGTTTTAATAGATGGAGAAAATGAGCTCCAAATAACGCCTATAATAATTGCAGAAAGACAACCTGTAACGTTCCACCACAGCCACGAAATACTTGGAAAGCCAACCCAGAGAACAAAATTTACAACCACCCCTAGCAAAACCCCTAATTTAACAGCTGTTGCACTAGTTCTTTTAAAAAGTATCCCAAGCACAAATGCTGCTAAAATAGGTCCATAAAAAAGAGAGCCTACTTTATTTATAGCCTCTATAACCGTATCGGAGATACTACCAACCGTAAAAGCAAAACCTGTACAAACAACTCCCCAAAATATGGTTAAAGCCCTAGACATCATAAAGTTATGCTTATCACTCCCATCGGGCTTAATGTAGCGCTGGTATACATCTCTCATTGTGGCTGCGCTAAGGGAGTTAATTGCTGAGTCAAGGCTAGACATAAATGCTGCTATAAGAGCTACAACAATGAACCCAATCAGTCCATGCGGCAAGTAATTAAGCACAAAGATAGGAACCATGGAGTCTAATTTGTCTTTGGGAATAAGACTCATGAACGATTCATTCTGAAGTGCAAAAGCGCCTATTAAAAGGCCCATGCTTAAATATGCCGCTACAACTAAAACACGAGCATAACCATTTAGCATTAGGGACTTCTTAGCCTCATCAAGTGTCTTAGCGCTCATTTCCCTTTGTATCTGGCTTTGATCACAGCCATAGTAAGCAACATATAAAAAGAATCCGCCCACTACAAGCGCCCAAAAACTGTAGTTATCTCCGTCTCCAAAACCGTGGGAGGACATATTGAGCATTTGGAGACGCTCACTCTCAAACCCCAAAAGCAAGTTCTCTGATCCGCCTATCAGATAATAGGCTGTAAATCCTGTAATCAAGATGCCAAATGTTAGGAGAAACATCTGAATCACATCCGTATATATAACAGCCTTAATTCCACCTAGAACATCATAAACTATGGTTACAAAGCCTATTATCAAGATTGTAGGAGTCATGGGGACATTCAGTATTGCAGAAAGCACTATGCCAATTGCGTAGATTCCAACCCCAGTTGCTAGAGCCCTGCTAATTTGAAAAATAAAACTGACGATTAGCCTTGTAGATGCGTCAAAGCGTTTCTCAAGGTACGCATACAAGCTAACTACACCCGTTCCATAAATAACTGGAATCAAGACAATCATAATGAAGACCATTGCTATTGGAACTGCAAACTCGAAACCCACCCATTTGAGACCGCCGTCGGGCTTAAGGGCTACAAAAGCGGGGGCAGAGATAAAACTAATTGCACCAAGCTGCGTGGCCATGGTAGAGACTCCAATTGCCCACCAGGGTACTGTTCTTCCACCAAGATAATAATCCTCTACACTTCTCTGTCCTCTGCTTAGATAAGCACTGAGACCTATTAGAAAACATATGTAGATAGCTATAACAATCCAATCTAGATAATTCATATTTGCCTACTATAGTTATAATTGTTGATATAATCTTGTATTTAGAAACCGGCTAAACTAATATAAAACACTAACTAGGGATTCACAACGAGAATGAACAAACAAAAAATTATAGGAGTAATAGGAGCTGGGGACGCGGGAGAAGAAGACCTCAAATTGGCACAAGCCGTTGGAGAGGATATTGCTCTACGAGGATATACGCTGCTTTGCGGAGGCATGGGTGGCGTGATGGAAGCCGCATGTAGAGGCGCAAAATCACAACATGGCACAACAATCGGCATACTCCCAGGAAACTCTAAGGAAGACAGTAACCCATACATAGATTATCCTATTGTCACAGGTATGGGACACGGCAGAAATGTTATCGTAGCCGGATCATCCGATGCCATAATTGCAATAGGGGGAAGCTTCGGTACATTATCTGAAATAGCCTTCGCTTTAAGACTAGAAATACCAATAATAGGACTCAAAACTTGGGATGTATCATCAAACATTAAAAAAGCTCAAACTCCAGAACAGGCAGTTAAATTGGCTATTGGGCTTATTGGTTCTAATACTTAGTGGAGCTTGCGCCAAAAGTCCTCCACCTGCTCCACCACCACCTACGGACCCTCAGGTGCAAAAATGCTTACCTGCTGATTTCTCAGCTACAACAACATATACGTATCACACACTTGAACTGGGACAAACATTATATAGAGTATCCAAAATGTATAATACCACCGTTAATGATCTAATAGAGCTAAACGGTATAGAAGATCATACGGATATTGATGTTGGAACAAGGCTCAGAATTCCAGGAACAGTAGTAAGTGGATCGGGATTAATATGGCCAGTTTCCGGGAAAATATCCTCTCCCTACGGACCCAGATGGGGAAGAATGCATGATGGTATAGATATCCCAGCTCCAAGAGGCACACCCATACGGGCTGCTGCAAATGGCTTAATTATTGCCAGCTCACCAAATCTCAAAGGATATGGTGGATATGGAAAAGTAGTCATAATTGATCATGGCAAAGGTATAAGAACACTATATGCACATAACAGCAAAAACAGAGTTAGATCAGGGAGTTGCATCAGATCGGGTGAAATAATAGGCGAAGTGGGTTCTACAGGAAAATCAACAGGAAATCATCTTCATTTTGAAGTTAGAAAAAACGGAAGACCTGTAAATCCGCTAAATTACTTGCCATAAATACAAAAAGGAGAATACAGAATGGAAGATATTAAACAGCATATCAGAGACATCCCGGGATTCCCGAAAGAGGGGATTGTTTTTCATGACATAACCCCACTATTACAAAATGCAAAAGCTTTTGAAGCTGCCGTAGATCAAATGGCTGATCTTTTGAAAGGGAAGGAAATAGACTACTTAGTTGGCATAGAAGCCAGAGGTTTTATATTCGCCTCAGCCCTTGCTATGAAGCTTGGGTGCGGGCTTGTAGTGGTAAGAAAACCAGGAAAGCTGCCATATGTAACAATAAATGCATCTTATGACTTGGAATACGGCTCTGACACTCTTGAAGTGCACAGAGACGCGATCCACGAGGGCAGTAAGGTTGTAATTATTGATGATCTACTTGCAACAGGTGGCACTGCAGCAGCCACTGGTGATCTTATAGAACAGCTAGGTGGAGAAGTACTTGGTTACTGTTTTCTAGTAGAGCTTACCGCACTTGGAGGAGACAAAAAACTGGAGCCACATCCGGTTTGGTCAGTTGTAAAATACTCAGAATGACATCAATTGGAATCATTCTAAATCCTCTAGCTAGGATTAATAAGAAAAAAACCGCCGATATCACCCGTGAGTTAAAAGATATCTTCGGCTCTAAGGCACTGCTATGTCCAACCACTGATAAAGAAGAAATTCCTCAGGTAATTAAAGACTTTCACAAAGAAGGGATTAAATACCTACTCATCAGTGGTGGAGATGGAACTATCTGTAGTGTGCTTAGCTGGTATATAAACCTATTTGGAGAGGAGAAGCTACCTGTAATAGTTCCTCTTATGGGTGGGACTATAAACATGATAGGATCTGACGTAGGTCTTAGGAAAAGCCAGCTTTCGGTGTGCAAAGACTTAAATGAATTGATTAGTAACAACAAAAAAATCCCTGTAACTGAAAGAGGACTCCTAAGAGTTGAAGACACACATTTGGGACAGCCTACTTTTGGATTTACATGGATTGACGGGCTTCTATATAAATTCATGCTCGACTACTACACCAAAGGAGCGGGAGTACAGGTTGCATCAATGCTGGCAATCAAAACTGTCTTGATGTCAATCGCTGATTCTGAAAATGGAATATTTAAACAAGTGGACTCAGTTGTGGATATTGACGGAAAAGAACTGCCGAGTAAAGATCATATCTTTTTAGTTTCATCCTACCTAAAAAGGTTTGTATTTGGATTTAATATTTTTCATGATAAGCCTGAGCCCGGAGTCTCATTCAGTACAGTATTAATGAGAGAGCCTTATTTGAGAAAGTCAAAACATAAAATCCCACTTGGCCTATATAAAGGACTTGAGTCAGATGACTCGGGAGATTTTATAAATCAATCAGTAAAAAACTTGCGCATACAAAGAAATAAAGGCTATATAATTGATGGTGAGATATATGAGCATGATAAGGAGACAGAGATCACTATCAGCTCGGGACCCAAAATAAATATATACTCTCCCCATGGGGAAAAAGAACTATTAATATAGGAAATTTAAATGGCAGAGATAAGAGTAAATCTAAAGAAAACAGAAGATAAGTCCTACAATATAATCATTGAAGAGGGAGTATTAAAAAAAATTCCAGAGAAGTTAAAAGAAGCTGGACTTGGTCATAAATTTGCCATCATCACAGATTCAACAGTAAAAACCCTATATGCTGAGGATTTATCAGAAGCAATTACAAAAACAGATATAGACAATAAGATAATCTCCTTTCCTGCGGGTGAAGAAAATAAGAGTAGAGAGGTAAAGGCCTGGATAGAAGATCAAATGCTCGAGGATAAATTTGGTCGGGACTCCGCAGTAATCGCTCTTGGTGGAGGAGTCGTGGGTGACATAGCAGGTTATGTAGCTGCAAGCTACACGCGTGGGCTTCCTTATGTGCAGATACCAACAACATTGGTCGCATGTGTTGACAGCTCTATAGGCGGAAAAACTGCTGTTGATACCCCTCATGGAAAGAACTTAATAGGAGCGTTTTATCAACCCTGGGCTGTTTTTATAGATGTAAACACACTTTTAACACTTAACAAGAAGGAAATACAAGAAGGGCTAGCTGAGGTAATAAAGTATGGTGTTATAAAAGATGCTGAACTTTTCTCGTTTTTAGAAGAAAAAATGGACCTTGTTTTTTCCTACGACAAAGCGGCTCTCACTTATATTATCAAAACCGGATGTGAGATAAAGGGTCATGTTGTAGAGAATGATGAGAGGGAATCAAACCTCAGAAAAATTTTAAATTTTGGACATACTGTCGGACACGCAGTTGAGAACCTATCTAACTATAAGATTTCTCATGGGCAAGCTATATCAATAGGAATGGTTGCAGAGGGAAAGCTGGCTGTAGAGATGGGGATATGGAATGAAACTGAGCTCATACAAATGACCAAACTAATAGAGAAGGCTGGACTTCCAACTGATATACCCGATTATATGAAAGTAGATCAGATCATAGACGCCATGGTACTGGACAAAAAATCCAGAGGAGGTCATATTGAGATGGTACTACCAAATAGAATTGGCGATATGGCCACTATAGATAGAGGCTACGGAATTAAAATAGAAGAAGCAGTGATAAAAAAAGTAATTTAATCCCCCTAAATATTTAAAATGCAACAAAAGATGATTAGAGAAAACTCGAGCAAAACTGGGCTTGATATTTCAGAGGGTCACATACCCCTTGATCTACCCCAAATTTTTGGAAACCACAGTGACTTTGTGCTGGAAATTGGTTTTGGAGATGGCGACTTCCTAATTGAAATGACTGAGCGTCATACGGAGAAGAATTTTCTAGGCATAGAGATTAAGACTAAAAGATTCAACATAGCTGTAAAAAAATCCAAAAATACTCAGAGTGAAAATATTAAATTTCTTCATATGAATGCAAATATTGCTGTTGAAGAGATATTTCCTGAAGATGTTTTCTCGTTAGTATATATTAATTTTCCAGACCCCTGGCCCAAGGACAAACACCACAAACATAGAATTATAAATACAGACTTCTTGGCAAAACTCTCAAAAATCATGAAGAAAGACGGAGTGTTAGAGCTCGCAAGCGATCACAAGGATTATATAGAACACTCATTTGATGTTTTTAATAAAGTCTCTTTTTTCAAATCCCAATATCCGGCCCCCGGATACTTACAGAATATTCCAAACCGCCCCTACACTAAATACGAAAAAGAATTTAGAGCAGAAGGAAAAGAAATATTCTATTTAATGTTTGCAAACAACAAATGAATATTGTCAGGTAAAATAAATGCTTATAGTCAGTTAGGATGTAGAATTACTAATTAAAGGAGGAAATAATGAGAAACGCAATTCTAGCTATAGCAATAATTTTAATAGGTTTCAATGTAACCAGCTGTGCAGGTGGTAGCGGCGGCGGACCAGGTTATTTATTTCAGCTTATATTCATTGTTGTTCCTTTAGTTGGTTTAGGCATACTGCTCTTAAAGAGAACAGAAAGCGCTAATGATTCTCTTTATATTCTTGAAGGACAAATCAAGAGACTATCTGCAAAAATTGACGCTATTGAGGAAAAGCTGTCAGACTCAAAACCTAAAACGACAAAGAGGACACCTAAAAAGTAGCTTTTTTTTAATAAAATTTAATGAGCATACGGGGTCCATATTACCAATAAACCTCGTATGCTCTTATTTTTACTGTTTTTTCATTATCGCTAATTACGATATTTATCACCTCAGACTCATCACTATTCAATGCTGAGTATTCTCCTTCAACAATTTGTTTTTCTTGGATAACAAACCCCTGTTTGTTGAGTTCATTTGATAGAGTTGTATGAACTGCATCATAGTCCAAACGTGTTTCATAAGTCACACCGTTGTAACCAGGATGAACATCAATTGGAATACTGTAATATTTTGGATCCGAGACAGAATCAATAATTGGGAAGTCTCTTATCGTTTTAGGAATATAAATGTAATAGCTTAAAGAGCCTTTCTTAATATCATACTGGGTTTCAAATAACGTTGAGCAAGTGTAAAAAGTTACACCAGTCATTACTATCACAAAAAGAATTAATACTATAGTGACCAGTTTTCTCATAAGAACAAAGTGATTACTATTTATTTTCGTACAGGCTGTGGTAGTAAAATGCAGCTACAACAAGGCTGTGTGTGATTTTTCCTTCAGTTACTAAAGCAGGTATATCAGATAGTAGTTTGGTATAAGTTTCAATATATTCAGTAGTGTCAAAATTGGTATCTCCAACCTTCTTACAGTTTGTTACTAAAAACATGTGGCATTTATTATTTTGCATAGCTGGATTTGGATAAACCTCTCCTATTTTAACCCAGTTCTCTCCTGCATAACCGGTCTCCTCTAAAAGCTCTCTTTTGGCAGTCTCCATTGGTTCTTCTCCCGGATCTACCATCCCCCCCGGGATCTCGACAGTAACCGACTCGCTTCCGTGTCTATATTGTTCTATAAGTACAACTTCATCATTCTCCGTAATTGCCACCACATTGATCCAATCTGGAGCCTCAACAATATAGAAGTCATATTCGCTGGCATTTATTGGAGATACACAGGTGTCAGTTCTCACAGAAAAAATCTTATTTGATAGAATATCTTCAGATTTAACTATATCCCATTTTTTAATCATATTAGTCCTCTTTAGTAAGTTGAATTTTTCAGCCTCTTATTTCAATCTTTGCCAGCTGTTCACGTGTAGAGTCAGAGTACCAGATATCTACAAACTCTGAAATCGATCTACTCTCATCACTCTCTATTTTTGCTAATGTATCTAATTTAAAAAGCCTCTTAATACTAGCAAAAGCAGCAAGGTCCTTTTTGGCAAAATCCTCGGCTACTTCTGCTATGGCTTTGTGAAATTGATCTTCGCTGGCAACTCTGTCGATCATACCTAGGGAATGCGCTTGCTCTGCAGAATGCATTTTGCCCGAGTAGATTATTTGCTCAGTCTTTTTGGTTCCTACGGCATATTTTAGAGTCTCTGTAACACAAGAGAACAAGCTTGAACCAAAGGTCATTTCATTTAATGCAATTTTAGGCTTTCCAGAAATCATAACTCTGTAGTCGCAGGCCATTGCTAGAACGCATCCTCCGGCCACAGTGTGTCCGTTCAAAGCAGCTATAACAGGCTTTGGGAACATAAATATAGTTTTAACTAACTCTGAGTATCTGAGAACATAACGTTGAAAGGAATCCCTCGGATATGACATAAACCCCGGCACGTCAAAGCCAAAAGAGAAGAAGCTCTCCTGCCCTGTTAAGACAACAGCACTGACATTATCAGCATCTCGGACATCCTCGAAAGTTTCTTGTAATTTATCCACTACTGCGTCATTTAGAGCGTTTACTTTTGGTCTATTTAATGTAATAGTAGCTATTTTTTGATTAATTTTAAGCTTAACAAGGCACATTCCTCCCTCCCTAAAAACATTTTAAATCATTATCACATCCACTATAGAATTCTGCAAGAAATATCACTATACAAAACCAATAATACAGTTAGAATATGACTATTAAATCACCTTAGTATTGGAGGCTCTCAAATGAACAAACTCTTAACAACCACTTTACTATTAGCTTTAACAATAGGGGCTACGGCATCTATTAGCTTTGCGGAGAATAAGGGTAATGCAGCAGAGGGTAAGACACAGTATGAGAATATATGCGCTGCTTGTCACGGACCAGGAGGTAAAGGCGATGGTGTAGCATCTGCAGCACTTGACCCAAAACCAAGAGATCTAAGTGACGCCTCATACGTCTCCACACTAAGCAATGAACATCTCTATAAAGTCATTAACGAAGGCGGGGCTGCCGTAGGACTATCCCCAATGATGGCCGCATGGGGCGGAGTTCTCTCTGAACAGCAAACATGGGACGTAATAGCATATATTCATGAGGATCTATGCAAGTGCGAATATAAGGGTGAATAAGAAATTATGATAAAAAACACAAGAAACTATATTAAAATTTTTAGCTTGATGATTATACTGGTAGCAGTATTCTCAACCGGCTGCTCTTGGCTAAGTCCGGGATCAGTTGAAGATCCTGGAGAAGCTGTTGGTGCACCTACAATGCCTGAGAATATAAGAGAAGGATATGAAGAAGGTGCTCAGTACCCAGAAGAAAGCTTTTAAACTTGTAAACTTCTAATAAGTACTTTTAATAAGAGTTGTTGTCTTTATTTTTGAACAATTCCATCTAAATGTTACAATCTTTGTCTCATTTTTGAAGGTTTTGCTGGAGAGGTGACCGAGTGGCCGAAGGTGCTCGCCTGGAAAGCGTGTAGGGGGTTCACGCTCCCTCGAGGGTTCGAATCCCTCCCTCTCCGCCAGATTTAAGCGTTAATTTCCAGATTTAAGTGTTAATTTATAGAGTAAATGCTCGCATATTGTATAATATGTTTTTGAAATCATATTATAGGAAATAAACTTCTGGTTAGCCAGGCCCGTACGGCAAGAGATTGTGAAATCCGCCAGGCCTGGAAGGGAGCAACGGTAGCAAACCCTCGCGCGCGTTGCGGGTACCTGGCTAACTGGTTTTAAGGTGAGAAATGTCCTACGTAGTTCTGGCTAGAAAGTGGAGACCCAAGACTTTTGATGACCTAATAGGTCAGGACTATATAACCCAAACCCTTAAAAACGCAATATCTACCGGCAGAATAGCCCACGCATTCATATTATCAGGACCTAGAGGAGTTGGAAAAACCTCTACAGCTAGAATAGTAGCCAAAGCTGTAAACTGTATAAATGGTCCCACTCCTGATCCATGCTCGACTTGCTCGTTCTGCACTGAAATATCCGAGGGAAAATCTCTTGATGTAATGGAAATAGACGCTGCTTCCCACACCGGAGTAAACGATGTAAGAGAGATTATAGAGAATATCAAATACCTTCCCGCATCGGGGAAAAACAAGATATACATTATTGATGAAGCTCATATGCTATCTCAATCAGCATTCAACGCTCTTTTGAAAACTCTAGAAGAGCCCCCTCCTAATGTATTGTTTATTCTGGCTACAACAGAAGTGCACAAGATACCTGTAACAATTCTATCTAGGTGTCAAAGATATGACTTTAAAAAAGTATCTGTTGATAAAATCAAGGAGCAGCTTGCCTTTATTACAGCAAAAGAAGAAATAGAAATAGATGATGAAACACTATATGTTATAGCTCAGGAAGCTGACGGAAGCCTGCGTGATTCGCTGAGCTTAATGGATCAGCTAATCGCAACCTTCGGCAGTAATATCAAGCACGAAGATGCTCTAAATATTCTTGGAATATTAGATCGGCATCTAATCAAAACCGCCCTTGAAGGCATTGTAAACAAAGATCCCAGATTTTGTATAAATGTATTGAACCAAGCTATAGAAAAGGGAATAAGCCCTAAACGGTTTGCAGAAGACCTGCTTAGGACGCTGCGGTATGCACTTCTCATTAAAACTTGCGGAAAAGATTTAATAACCGAGCTCTCTGAAGAAGATAAAACATCTATCGACAACTTATTAAAGGACGTAAGCACCGAGACACTAGAGTCTTTATTTAATCTTATGCTAGAAGGAACTGAGAATATACAGAGATCCTTTTACCCTCAGATGGCTCTCGAATTAATACTAATAAAGCTCTCAACTCTAGAAAATATTGTTCCGCTTGAAGACATAATTAAAAAGCTAGACAACTTAAGTAAAAGAGCAGGAACTACTGAGAAATCAAGTGGTCGTTTTGATGAACCTACTCACTCTTATAAATCTGCCCCCACTCCTAAACAAGCACCCAAAAAGCTAGAGACCGAAACGACAACAAAGATTGAGACAAAAGAAGCTGAGGCTCCGCAAGTCAAGACAAGCCCACCCGGCAGCAAATCAATGGAAGACTTTATTCAATTTGTAAAATCTACAAAGCCCGTTATTGGGAGAAGGCTAGAGCAGGTTAACAACCTAACTATTGATAGTTCAGTCATACAAATTGTCTGTGAAGCTGATTCAGCACCTCTTGATTACCTAAAAAGAAAGGAGACACAAATCACACTGAACACTCTAATTAAAGAGTTCTTCAGTGAAGATATGAGATTGCAAATTGAAGAGGTCAAGGGTAAGGCTCCTGGGAACAATAAAACCAAAGTAGAACAAAAAGCTGAGAAGAAAGAAAAGATAAAAAATGACCCTGTTTTAAAAGAAGCTTTAGATATTTTCGGTGGCAGGGTTATAAGTATAAAACCTAATAACAAGGAGTAGCGATATGAAATTTGGCGGCGGTGGTAATATGAAGAATTTAATGAAGCAGGCCAACCAGATGAAGGAGAAAATGGATAAACTTCAGGCAGAGGCTGGAGAAAAAGTCGTTGAGGCAACCTCCGGTGGTGGAATGGTAACGGTTGAGGCTAAGGCTAAGGGAGAGGTAATATCCATTAAAATTGAGCCTGAGATAGTCCAGGACAGTGATATTGATATGCTTCAAGACTTAATCACTGCAGCTGTTAACGAAGCACTTAAGCGTGGTCAAGATATCATGCAGGATGAGGTATCAAAGGCTGCAGGCGGTATGGGTATTCCTCCCGGGCTGCTTTAAAATATGAGAAGATCAGGACTTCCAGAATCAATCTCTAGACTTATTGGTGAATTAGCCAAACTGCCTGGTATTGGAGAGAAAAACGCCACTAGGCTTGCTTTTCACATTTTTAGGTCACCTAAGATATATTCCGAGAACCTGGCTCAAGCAATTCTTGAGACTAAAACCAAAGTCATACTATGTGACACTTGTTTTAACTTTGCCTCAGAATCCCCATGCTATATATGCTCTAATACGGACAGAGGCAATTCCTCAATTTGTGTTGTTGAAGAGCCACTGGACCAGTTGGCAATAGAAAAAAGCAAGGAATTTAGTGGGAGATATCACATTTTGCACGGTGTAATTTCTCCAATGGATGGTGTAGGGCCTGAGGATTTAAGGATTAAGGAGCTCATTACAAGACTGGAGCAAGAAAATATAAAAGAGGTGATAGTTGCCACAAACCCCAGCGTTGAGGGAGAAGCAACGTCACTTTATCTATCAAAATTAATAAAACCGCTAGGAATTGAAGTTAGTCGAATTGCATATGGTGTACCTATGGGTGGGGACATTGAATATATAGATGAAATCACACTTGGCAAAGCAATTCGTGATAGGAAATTCATTTAGAATGAAAAATTGTTATGGAGAATAGCATGGTAAGGATTGGAAGAGCATTTAACGAGCTTAATTTAGGTGACATTTTATCTGAGAAAATGACTATAACAGAGACACATGTTGTTAGAGCAGCAGGTCTCTTCAATGATTACAACGCACTTCATACAAATGAGCTCGACATGAAGAACTCTAGGTTTGGCAAGAGAATAGTCCACGGGGCACTTATGTTCAGCTTAATAGTTGGAGTCTACAGTAAGGCTTTCCATGATACTGACATTTCAACGGTTGAAGCATCTATAAAATTTACAGCTCCAGTTTATATAGACGACACAGTCACTATGGAATGGACAGTGACAGAGCTTGATGAAAAACCAAAACTAAACGGTGGGCTTGTTACTCTTTCAGGAGAGATAAGAAATACTGAAGGTACTGTGCAGGCTACACTGGCAGCTAAAATCCTAGTAGGAAATGAAGTTGTTTTTTAGTTTATGGATTATATGATTCTAATTAGTACTATGGGAGGCATAAATGCGCTTTTTACATACAATGATAAGAGTTGGAGACCTGGATAAATCAATTAAATTCTACACTGAAGTGCTTGGACTTAAATTCCACAGACAAACAGAATACCCTGAGGGAAAATTCACGCTGGCATTCCTAGGATATGGGGATGACACCGAGCCATTTTTAGAACTAACTCACAATTGGGAAACAGATAGTTATGACCTAGGAAACGCATATGGTCATATGGCATTTGGTGTTGAAGATATTTATGCCACATGTGAGAAAATTGAGGCACTTGGTGGTAAGATAATCCGCCCTCCTGGGCCAATGAAACATGGCACTACAGTAATTGCATTTATTGAGGATCCAGATAACTATAAAGTTGAATTGATTGAAAGAAAGGATTAGATGACTAGTCTTTTTTCTGACGCTTTTTCCATTTACGGTCTAAGTATTTTTTAAGTGCAGCTTCCCTGCCGATTTCTGTAGGCTCATAGAAAATACTGTTTTTAATTTCCTCAGGTAAAAAATCCTGCTCTATGAAATGCTCATCGTAGTCATGAGAATATTTGTAGTGCTTCCCATACCCAATGTCTTTCATAAGCTGAGTAGGTGCAGGCCGCAAATGAAAGGGTATCTTCAAATTTGGCTGATTTCTTACTTCTGCCGTTGCTATTCCAATTGCTTTATATGAGGCGTTACTCTTGGGGCAGCTTGCTAAATATGTAGCTGCTTGTGCAAGAATTATGCTGGCTTCAGGCATACCTACATAATCTACCGCAGTGAATGTGGCTGTAGCCAAACTAAGTGAATAAGGCTCAGCATTTCCTATATCCTCTGACGCTAAAACTATTAACCTTCTGGCGATAAATTTTGGGTCTTCACCTGCTTCGAGCATGCGGGCTAGGTAATAGACCGCGGCATCAGGGTCACTACCCCGTACACTTTTAATAAAAGCTGAGATGGTGTTGTAGTGCTCCTCCCCTGCCCTATCATATCTGTAATTATGTGTTTGGTATGCCTCACGAATGGTATCTCTTGTGATAATAGATTCTCTTAAATCACTGATATCGACCGCGACCTCAAGGGCATTTAACATTATGCGGGCATCCCCACCGCTTTGTCTGACAAGCTCTTCTTTAGCATCCGGATCAATTGCTACCTCACCAATTAAATCATCTTCGCTAAGCGCTTTATCCAATATTTTCTCAAGATCATCTTCAGTGAGGGCTTCTAACACATACACCCGGCATCTGGATAAGAGAGGTGAGATGACTTCAAAAGATGGGTTCTCTGTAGTGGCGCCAATAAGAACTAGAGTTCCATTCTCAACGCTTTTAAGAAGTGCTGCCTGCTGAGATTTATTAAAACGGTGAATCTCGTCAATAAAAAGTACAGTCCTCTTTCCCATACTAAGAGTATTCTCAGCTTCTGAGATAATTTCCCTTAGCTCTTTTACCCCAGAGGAGATCGCATTTATCTGTACAAACTCAGCATCTATTTTTGTAGCAAGCAGTCTTGCAAGTGTAGTTTTGCCGGTTCCTGGAGGTCCCCAATAGATCATTGAGCGGATATTCTTCCCGCTCAGCATTTTGCGGATTACTCCCTCTTCACCAAGTAGATGATCCTGTCCTACAAAATCATCGAACACTTTAGGGCGCATCCTCTCTGCTAGAGGTGCTGCACCTTCTGGAGGCTTAAAAAGTGAAGGCTCTTTTTCCATAGATATAGAGATTAGAGGGTTAGATCAAATAAATCAATACGTATCATCCATGGTGCAATAGCGGTATTAACAAATTATAGCCTACTGCTGGTCTTTTAGGGCGAAGGAGAACATTATGAGTCCGAACCCATTGATAAGGAAGTAAATTCCAAACAGAAGGCCTATTATGAAGGCGCTGCTTTGGGGAAATTCGGCCCAGATCATTGCTCCTAAAATTACTGAGGCGATACCGCTTATAAGTAACCATATCCAGTTCTGTGCCGGTTTAACTTGAAAAGCGTTGATGATTTTGAAAAATCCCTCAACAAATAGAAAAGCTGCTATAAGGAGAGTAAGTGCAATAATTCCTTCCTTGAGGTTTGTAACTAGGAGAAAGCCTACAATTAAATACAAAATACCGCTTAATAGTATTAGGACAAGATTTTTCCAATTCCCAGAGAAGAAAGCTCCAACTATAGAAACTATTCCAGCCACTACTAAGATATAGCCAATCAATAGCTCAACAGCTACAGTGGCTGCCATGGGATAGCCAATAGCGACCCATCCAAAAATCACATATGCAATTCCTAATACAAGCAACCATCCCCTGTGTGCGCTCAAACGTCCTGCAATCGAAGTTCCACTCATTTAAAATTTCTCCTCTATATAATCTAGAATTGTTGATTTCTTATTTACCCTACTGCCGTCGCTACATAGTATATCATTATTTTCCTTATGTAATTAAGCGACCTGTAGACCCATTATGGATTTTATTTTAGGGATATCATTATTCTCAGCAAGGAAAAGCAGCTTGTCACCAGGCTCAATTACGGTTCCACCACTTGGGACAATCGAGCTACTCTCTCTTTTAATTAAAATAATTATTGCACTACTTGGAAGTCCAAGCTCCACTACTTGTTTACCAATAGCCAAAGAATCAACTGGTATTACAAGCTCTATCTTTTGACTATTACCATCGTAGCTAAATTCAAACTCCACATGCTCAGTTTTAGTCTTAGTATCCGGAGCATCAACTCCTAACCATTTGGCCACAAGAGGAATAGTTGTTCCTTGAATGATTACCGATGTGATTACGATAAAGAATACTAAGTTAAATAGGATGTCCGCATTAGGAACCCCTGCAAGAAGTGGAAAAGTGGCAAGGATAATAGGAACTGCACCTCTGAGGCCTACCCATGAGATAAAAGTTTTCTCCTTCATATTTGTTTTTCCAAATGACAATGACGCAAATACACCGATTGGGCGTGCAACAAAAATTAGGAATAGGGAAATCAAGATTCCGACCATCATCACCGGCAGAAGCTGTGAAGGAAAAACCAGAAGACCCAATATTAGAAACATTGTGATCTGCATGAGCCAAGCAAGACCATCATGAAAGCGAGTTAGGCTCTGTTTGTTAATAAAATCACTTCCGCCCATTATTAGCCCCGCTATGTATACAGCCAAGAAACCGCTTCCACCAACAGTTGCTGTTAGTCCGTAGGTAAAAATGACTAGTGAGAGTGTTAGTACAGGATATAAGCCCTCATAATCTAGCCTCAGCTTATTTACTTTAAACACAATTGCTTTACCCATAACAAAGCCTATTACGATACCAAGCACCATCTGTTGAAGAAGCAAAAAGACCATACTCCAGACAGATGCCTCAGGATTTGTAATTAGATGAATGAACCCCAGGGTCAAAATAACAGCCATAGGATCGTTACTTGCAGATTCAAACTCAAGAAGGTTCTTGAGGCTGCTTTTTAATTGTGTGCCGCTTGAACTCATCACTGAAAACACTGCAGCTGCATCAGTGGAAGAGACAATTGCTCCAAGTAAGAGTGCTGTTAGGATTGAGAAATCAAAGAAATAATGGACAAAGAGCCCGACAAGAATGGCGGTAAGAAAAACCCCGATAGTAGACAAAGAAACACCTGTCCACAAAACCGGCCTAACCTGCCTCCAGCTTGAATGGAGACCACCTGAGAAAATAATGAATGCAAGAGCTATTACTCCTAATAACTGAGCCGCCCAAGCATCATCAAACTCAATCCCTCCAGGCCCTTCAGAGCCTGCAATAATACCTACTAATATGAATATTATTAGTGCAGGAACACGCACTTTGGAGGCTACTTTGCTTGCAATAATGCTTAAAAGTAACAGTAAAGAGGCGCCAAAAAGTATATATTCAACAGGATAGTTCAATTATAGATCTCTTCTTCCCCGTTTCTCCTTATAGTTATTAATACTGGGAAACTGATATGGCCAATATAATTATAACCAATTACAATAGCCCGGAAATGAAAAGATCTAGGAATGTCTAATTTATGAATGATCCTTTATTGAACTCTGGTAAATGTCATTGTGGTTGCTCCTTCCATGGCTTTACCATCTTGGTATGGAGTCCAGGTCTGTTTCATATTATTATCATCTACGAATGTGAAAACAGCTGAGTGCATATGCATATCTTTTGATTCATCCATATTTGTACCACCAGCGTAATCAAATTCAATTGTATCTTCAGTAGAGTTGATGAGTTTCATCTCAGGCTGATTTTTCAACATACAGAAATGCTTCATTACTAGTTTGCCGTCTTCCTCATAGTAAATAGAAACCATTTCCATGGGAGTCCCTGGGAATGCTGTCTCCACTACGGCACTGCCTCCAGCTGTTGTCTTATATTCATAAGTGACTTGCTGCTCTTCACCATGCATCATGCCTGTACCTGTCCATGTACCTGATAGAGACTTAATCTTCTCAAGCTCAGCAGATCCGGTGTAGGGCTTCATATAATCCATTTTGTGCTCTTTACTAGGATCAGCGTCAGCAAAACTAAATGCAGTAAACATTAAACAAAGTGTTAAAATTGAGAAACTAAATAATCTATACATATTACACCTCCTAAATATAGTGTTATATCGAGATTTTAAACTATTTTTTTAACTTACCATAGTACTTTCTAATCTATTCAAACAACCGCCCCAACCCTTGCGGTGGTTCTCGGTCATCTCTCCTGTAGGCAGAAGATCATGAGAAATTGTTACTTCAGTACCTGAATCAACACCGCTGAAAGTTACTGTGACCACTGTGTTCTGAACAAAATCAGAGTTCCAGGTAAAAACCAGCTTCTCTGGAGGGGCTATTTCCATATATTCTCCAACATGGGTGTATATCTCCCCATTTTTACAATGCATTTTGATTACATATCCTCCCCCTACATTGAAGGTGTTGGTAACTTCGGCGGACATATCTTCTTCTGGATAAAACCACTTGCTCATAATGTTTGGATTAGTAAAAGCTTCAAATAACTCTTCTCTTGATGTGTTTATTACTTTGCTTACAACAACTGGATTGTCACTCATAATTAATCCTCCTCCTTCTTCTTACGTTTTTCAATAAACTTTTCTAATGCATCCAGCCTTTTCTCCCAAAAAGCTCTATACTTTTCAAGAAGTTCAGTAACTTTGCTTAGATGCTGATAATTGAATTTGCAGTATTTCGTTCTACCCTGCTTCTCCTGAGAAACTAGACCTGATTTGATCAACACATGTATGTGCTTTGATACTCCTTGGAGAGTCATATCGTATTTATCTGCAAGCTCGTTGACGGTTAAATCTTTTTTAGTAAGCTCCAAAATAATCTCTCTACGTGTTGTATTTGATAAAGCATAAAAAACTCTGTCCATAAACTCTGCATTATTTTCAACCATGTGGTTGATTATAAACAAAGCAAGCATTATTGTCAACCATTTAGTTTAATATTTTCTGATACTTGGTCTTGGATTCAAGGCTGAGGGTGATAATATATTCAACAACTATGAGGCTACTATTTCTTCTCTCTGTATTACTATTAACATTCGCCACAGACTCCGATGCAAAAGACATAAATTCGGAATCAATTGGCTCTTACACTGCAGGCTGCATAAGGAACTCCTCCGCACTTAATTTAGATGGTGAAGGGTATCAAGTGATACGGCCAAGCAGAGGACGTTACTACGGTCATCCCGAGACAATAGAATTTATAGAATATCTAAGTGAAATAGCAAAGAAGGACCACAGTGCAACTCTCTTAATAGCAGATATATCCCAACAAACAGGAGGTCCTATGCCAGATGACCACAGCAGCCATCAAATAGGACTTGATGCAGATATTTTGCTATGGCAGCATCCAATTGCGACGAATTATATCCTTACAACTACACAACGTGAACACATACACCCCCAGTCAGTTCTCAATAGTAACAAAACCGGAGTTGATGATTTTAAATGGGCTTCAGTTAACGAAGATATCGTAAGAATTACAGCATCAGATAGTAGAGTGGACAGAATTTTCTTGAACCCTGTGATAAAGAAAAAATTATGTTCGGAATACTCCGGAGAATCATGGCTTGGTAAAGTAAGACCATGGTATGGTCACGATGGTCATTTCCACGTACGACTAAAGTGCCCTGATGGAAATTCTTTATGCCAATCTCAAAAACCAATTGAAGTAAACGGGGATGGATGCGGGGCTGATCTTGCGTCCTGGTTTAAACCTGACGGAACGATCAAAACTAGAAAGAAAAGCGGACCAAGCATTCAAAAGAAGCTTCCGGATGAATGTATTTCAATAATGAATGGGCAAGAATAAATTCAGACTTAGCTCAATTCATACTTCTGGCCTAATTCTGGAATTTCGACACTTACAAATCCATCATTCTTTAAACCCTTCTTAAAATTTTCCTGGCGCTCAATATCGCCATGTACAAGAAATATATTCTTAAGCTTTTCTCTATCCAGATTAGAAAGGTAGTTAAGCATCTCGTCTTGATCCCCGTGCGCACTGTAGGAATCCATAACCTCAACTTTAGCTCTAACTCTTCTTTCAACGCCAAAGATTCTAACTTTTTTATCACCACGTCTTATCTTTGCACCCAAAGTATGAGGAGCACAATATCCTACAACCAAAATAGTATTATTAGGATTCTCTATATGATTTATAAGATGATGTACAATCCTGCCCCCTGTCATCATCCCTGAGGCGCTAATTATAATTGCTGGTCCTTTCAAATAGTTTAGCTTTTTAGAATCCTCTGTTTTCCTAATATATTTTAGATCATTAAATCTAAAGGGATTAGGATCATCAATCATGTACTCCAAGATCTCCGAATCAAAACACTCAGGATGAAGTCTGAATACTTCAGTTGCGTTTACTGCCATAGGGCTGTCTACAAAAACTGGGAGGCTAGGCAGGCGACCTTCTGTTTCTAATTTATCTAGAGTGTGAACAAGCTCCTGTGTTCTACCTACGCTAAATGCGGGAATAATGAGTTTCCCTTTATTTTGAACACATGTCTCTTCAATTATCTTGAGCAAATCTTCTACGTCTTGAGGCAGCTGGTTATGTTTCCTTCCCCCATAGGTAGATTCACAAATAAGATAGTCCAAATTTTCCATCGGTTTTGGGTCTTTTAAAATAGGCCTATCAGGTCTTCCTATATCACCACTGAATCCAAAATAGGTTGGGGATTTCCCTTTTTGCTCTATTTTAAGAGTAACACTAGCACTCCCAAAAATATGACCACTGTCTCTAAACTCTACATGGACTCCGGGTTTGATTTGGAACCATTTATCATAACTAATCCCAATAAATCCCTCGAGTGCATCATAGGCGTCTTCGTGGGTGTAGAGAGGTTTGGCATCAGGAGGAAGTCCTCTCTTTTTTAGTCTTTTATTTGTATAATACGCATCATTTTCTTGAATCTTTGCGCTGTCTATTAACATAACGGCTGAGAGGTCTCTGGTTGCACTAGTGCATATAATATCACCCCTGTAGCCATCCTTAACCAATTTTGGAATGCGCCCGCTATGGTCTATATGAGCGTGGGAAAGTATCATGCAATCAACACTAGAAGGATCAAATATCCACTCTGAGTTAAAATCCTCAAATTCCTCATCCCTACCCTGATATAGTCCACAGTCCAGAAGAATTTTATATCCATCATCAAGAGTAAGAAGATGACAGCTTCCTGTTACAGTTTGTGCGGCTCCGCAAAATTGAATCTCCATCAAAACCCCCAGCTAGAATAAGATTATCGGACAATTATACACAATCGGGTCAAGAAATATTGATTTTTACTCCAGTATCTTTATTATGATATAAAATAACTCAATTAAATTGAGCAAACCAAAATATGTTAATTTATAATCAATGAGCACAATAGCCCAACCCAAAAACATCTGGATCAAGGACCCAACATTTGACCTTGGATATTTGAGCTTTGGATGGATACCCATCTACCTTGCGTTCATTCTGTTTGAGAATTACTTTGCCACCATTCTAATTATAGTGGCAGCAACAAGCTTCGTTCATAGACACTACACATTTGCCCTTGTGTATGGACAGAGGGAAGAGTTTGATAAGCGAAAATGGGCATACATTTTACTTCCTGTCGCTTTTTTAATAATCGCGGTCACATTTTATAAGCTCAATATATTTTCCATTCTACTTGCTGCCTCAATAATATGGCTTATGTTCCACACCATAGCCCAAAAGTATGGGCTTACCAGAATATACTCAAGGAAAGCAGGATACGGGATAGCTTGGCTGGATAAGGGAATAATATATTCATGGTTTGCTTATCTGTTCTTTGCACTAGGGGAAAGAAACCAGGGTCTAATGAGTGAGTATCATGAAGGCCGGACATTAATTAAGTATCTGGGAGAGTATTTACCCATATTTACATTGATATCCTATGTTGCACTTGCAGTAGCTATCGCTTTCACTGTCGCATACATATATGTGGAGCTTAAGAACTGGGACAAAATCAGTCTGCCAAAAAATATTTTTGTATTCTCGATATTACTGCTGTACGCAATATTCTTTCAAAACCTGGTTATAGGGTTTTTAGTATTCGGGTTCTCACACGCAATCGAATATATAGCATTTGTGAATGTCTTCGTTAACTCAAAGTACAAGAAGAGGCCAGACAGTAGAAGTTTCTTCTCACGAATAACCAAAAAGCAGTGGCTGTATGCAGGTATATTCACGGTTGTTCTTGCCGGAATCAGCGTTGCAGGTAACAACTATAACCAATACATACTCGGGCTTTATATAACTGGCTCATCTTTCCTCCACTTCATTTACGACGGCTGGATATGGAAAGTGAGTAAGCCTGAGGTTGGAAAACCGCTGGACATAAAATACTCTCCTACATCAAATTAGCCTTGTTTTATAGGAGATTCAGACTATGTTATTAGTGGTACTAAATTAGAGAAAAATAGTTGTTGATTGATCGTTCAACATAGGATATATTGTAAATAGATATGGGTAGACCGTACGAATTTGACAGAGAAGAGACACTTTCAAAAGCCATGGATGTTTTTTGGGAAAAGGGATATAAGGCAACTAGCATTCAAGACCTTGTTGACCACATGGGCATAAAAAGAGGGAGTATTTACAATACTTTCGGCGATAAACATTCTTTATTTATTGCAGCTATTAAATATTACGGCGAAGAAGTTACATCTAGAACCATTAAAGTGCTTGAATCTGAAGGCTCACCAGTTGGAAATATACGATTATTTTTTGAAACCATAGTAAACACACCATCGGACAGAAAAACCAGAGGCTGCCTAATAAGCAATACCGTGGTTGAGCTTGCTCCACATGATGAGCAGGTAGCTGAGACTGTCAGACAGATCCTAGAGAAAATACAAACTGCCTTTCTAAACTGCCTAAATAGAGCTGTTGAGTTTGGTGAACTGCCAAAAGATACTAATACTAAAGTGCTTTCACATTTTCTTGCTACAAGCACCCATGGGCTGATTGTTACTGGAAAATCGACGTTAAATCCTAAAGAAGTAAAAGATGTAGTAGATATAATTTTATCGACATTGCATTAGAGAGAAAAAAAATTTTGGTCGTTATTGAACGTTCATTCAAATAAAACACTTTATAGGAGGTATTACCGTATGGCCAGAATAGGATATGTAGAAAAGGAGAATGCTCCTGAGAATGTTAAAGCTGTTTATGAGCAGCTTGAGAAAACTTTTGGAATAGTCCCAAATGTACTAAAAGGCATGGCAAATAGTACCGAGTTATTTATGGGCTTTATGCCGTTTCTAGGAGCTGCATTAGGACCAAGCAAGGTTGATAATGCTACAAAAGAGCTTGCGATTCTTACAACATCCAAGCTCAACGGATGTACCTATTGTGCCGCCCATCACACTGCAGCGGGAAAGCGTGCCGGGCTCACTGATGAAAAAATTGATGCTACACCTGATGAAAACAGCCCCGCATTAGATGATAGGGAAAAAGCTGTAGTCAGATTTTCTAAGGAATTAGCTCAGAATGTTGCAGCAAGCCAGGAATCACTAGATGAGTTGGCTAAGCACTTTGATGAGGGGCAAATTGCAGAGCTAAATATGGTAAATGGTGTCTTTCATGTCTTGACAAGATTTGCTGATACATTTAAAGTAGAACTTGAAAGGTAGTCCGTATAAGACTGCTATCATTAAAATAAATGGGGAGGCTTGGTTTGAACCAACTATTATTAACTTCCAACCCGACTTAAATTCAAACCAAGCCTTGTATTGATTAGTTTCGAGCAATACTTTATCTATGTGTTCTTTAGGAAAGTCACAAGCAAGTCTATTTACCGCACATTTTATCACATATTTCCGAATCAGCAGTCTTCAGAACACACTCTCTGATACAGGATGCTGTAAGCTTTTCCTTGGTATCATCTGAACCGCCTTCTTGACTACAAGAAAAAGCAAATACAAATAGTACTAAAACCAGCATACAACATAATATGTTCTTAACCAAATGTTGCCTAAAGTTAGTCAAGGCTGATAACCTCGGACTTCTTACGGTACTGAGATTCACCAAGGATTAATTTGTCATTTTTTAGTTCAATTGTTCCTAGATCTCTATCACCCCTGACTATCTGCCCAACGCTTTTCAATATAAGTCTTTTTTCAATTTTTAATTTTCCTTGCTCATCAAAAAATCTATATTTCTCTATCCCGAACCTTGTCAAAAAAACTGTCTTTGCCACCATGGTTCCACCACCGCTCCACCTAGTATCTAGTATGTGGAGTCCACCCTTTGCTTTGCCTATATATTTATACCCAAAATAGTTCTTTTCCCCAGAGTCTTCATACTCATACCCTATGTAGCCATCATCTGACATCTGATATTCCACAGAAAAGAATTCGTTACTAGATACACAAGCTGCAACGTCAATAGCCCTTACAATAGGAGGGCCTGAATCGGCCATATTCACACTAAACTCATTCACGCAACCAGGATGTATGGGGGTTGCATTGAAAGTAAAGTTTTTATTTGCCTCATTTAATGCTGATTTTGGTCCGTGTGATTTATCCTCATCACAAACCCCCTGTGCAACAAAACTAAGCAGTAATATTAATGTCCAAAGCACCTTCATCTTTATTCTCCTTTCTAAAGAAACTCATACAACCATACCTCACAGGCAAGTTGGCTACAATCACAATATTTCTGAGCTCATATTTATATACCCACTCTATTTCTAACTTGTAGATAATGGTTAAAATTTAAATATTAATTCATACCACAAACCATCTTGGTAAAACATAAAGAAAAATGATTATTGATTTAGCAATTATAGTTACATACTTTGTTGTAATAATGATTATTGGCATCTGGAGTAGAGCAAAATCAGATGTCGGAGTGGAAGAATACTTTCTAAGCTCAAGATCGCTTAAGTGGCCATATATTGCCGTCTCTACAATCGCAACCAATGTTCAAGCTAATCATTTTATTGCTATGGCAGGCTCTGCTTATATCTTCGGTCTGGCTCAGGCAAACCTAGAGATAAACGCTATTTTTGGAATACTGATCGCAGCATTTGTTTTCGTGCCTATTTATCTAAGAATGAAGGTGATAACGATCACACAGTTCTTTGAGGCTCGTCTGGGAGCTAAGGTAGCCCTCACCTATTCCGTATTCATGATCATACTCTACTCATTTATGTATCTGGGAACAGCTCTTTTCTGGGCTGCTTATGCTGCTAACGCTGTTTTTGGGGAGCTGCTTAATTCCACAAACCTAAGTGTTCCAACAAGACTAGGAATTCTAATAATTTTCACAGGTGCCTTTTCAGCCATCTACACTTATATGGGTGGCTTAAGAGCCGTTGTAAGAACTGATGTAGTGCAGTTCATCCTCTTAGTCTTAGGCGGATTCGTCATATTATTTGTAGCAATTCACCACCTAGGCGGCTGGGGTGAGCTCTGGAACACTACAGGGGACTTAATGCACTTGCATCTTCCAAGTGATCACGACACCCTACCCTGGATTGGAATATTTGGCATGCTCCTTTTGAATTTAAATTACTGGGGCGCAAATCAGGTTATTCTCCAAAGAGCACTTGCTGCAAAGGATTTAAAACAGGCACAAATTGGGCTCCTCGTAGGAGGTGTCTTAAAATATGTGATGGCTCTAATCATAATAGTTCCTGGAATTGCTCTTGCTGGAATACTAAAGGATGATCCCCTTAGAGACCCGGATCTCACTTATCTCACTTTGGTAAATGATTTTCTTCCTGCAGGTGTAAGTGGGATAATCCTAACTGGACTATTTGCCTCTCTTATGAGCACACTGGACTCGATCTACAACTCCGTATCAACCCTTTGGTCTATTGATATATACAAGAGGTATCTAAACCCTTCGGCTACAGAAAGACAAGTTGTACGTATGGGAAGGTATTCAATAATAGCTTCATTTATAACTGGGGCTCTATTTTCTTTCATAGTTGTATACGTAAAATTCGGGAATCCTGAATTCCCACTCACTCACTGGTTTAATGCAATGTCATACTATATCAAAATTGGGTTTGTAATAATCATAATGTCAGCAATGTTCCTCTATTCTCCTTCAAAGAGACTTGTTCTAGCAACTATGATTGGGAGCGTTCTTATTGCATTGATATTCCAGACCAGCCTGCCTGAACTTAATTATTTTGTAAGAACGGCTTGGGTAATTGTTATAGGCTTTGGAATAATAGCCGTGCCTACAATATTACAAAATGGGCTCAGGTTGCCTGAAGGGCTATTTTTTGAAGTCTCACACAAAAGCGTGCTGCACTTTGGGATCATATTAGCTCTATCTCTTATAGCAGCTCATATAATCTTTCATTAGGAATCACTCTTTTTCATGACAATCGGGAACACACATTTAGGTGCTCCATAGCCCTGGGTTTGATAGCGAGATTTATCAAAAGTAAAACCGTGCTTTTTCGGATCAACCATCTCAAACCAAATTGAGTCCAGTTGGCAGAGTATAGGAGTCAGGAATGCTACATTATTAGATGAGAAGAAATTAAAATAAAAGCACCCATCAATTTCTATTGAAAAACTATCTTCTTGCTCCGTCTCTCTATGAAGAGCTGTCCAATTAAAGGTGGCTCCATACTGCGTCATGAGCCAGCTAAAGATATCTTTTAATCTATCAGGGTTATTTTTACAGGAACTGAGGATTAAAGATAAAGACGTTCTCATGCTTAAATTATTCACCCCAGTCATCATTGCTTTTGAAATAAACTCGAGGGTCTTTTCTTTTTCACCCAATATAGGGAGCAAGTTATTATAGGCTGATATTACAGCGGAGCATAACTCTATATGACCGTGTGAGGGAGCATCCACAACTGAGGAAGCATTCGCCTCCTCAATCTCTTTAGCTTCTTTCCGGATAGCCTCAATCGTGGAGTTAGTATCCACTTCTAGTGAATCATTAATCTCTGATTTGAGCCCCGCTATGAACTGAGATGGGGCCTGATGGCCAAATAAATAATGTTTTATAAAATCGCTGACTTTGCTTATAAACCCTCCATCAACAATTATTTTAAAAATCTGCCTTTAAATCCAAATCGCCTTGGCTTTCTAGATCAATATTAAATACTTTCTCTGGCTTGCCATCTATTCCAGAAGCTTCAACCACTATATCATATTTCCCGGGAGGAAGGATAAACTCTATTGGGTTTTTATTAGTTTTGATACCTGTATAGCCAGTCGTAAGCTGTTCACCGGTTTTAGAGTCTTTGACCCTTATGGTGGACTTTATATTTTGCTCAGACTGTGTAGCAAACACTTTTATGACTCCTCTTGGAAACTGTACAATTTCTTCGATTGTATCTCCAGCTTTTAGTTCAATACTCTTAAACTCTTTAGATGGCGCAGTATTCATCTTAAGAGCATTCACTGACACATCATATACACCCGGAGACAATACAATCTCTTTGGGATTAGACTTAGCTTGTGGATAGGTACGAGCGCTTGTAACGTTTTCTCCAGTTGTTGAGTTTGTAATCGTTATCATAGTATCAACTAGTCTCTCGCCATCTTTAGCACCTATTTTAAAAGTACCACTCTCAAACTGTGCTTCTTTAACCAGAGTCTCTGCAGGCGTAATTTCGATTCCTTTAAACTCCTGTATCGGATTGTTTGTTATACCAAGAGCCTTTACATTTACATCATAGACACCCGGAGAAAGCTCAAATGTTTTGGGATTTGTTTTAGAGCTTTTATATGTACGTCCTTGGGCAACCTGCTCTCCCGTTTCAAGATTTTTAATATGTACTACAGCATCGAGAAATCTTTCTCCCTCAAAAGCACCCACTTTTAATGTACCGCCTGAGAACTGAGCGGTTTCCTCGACTATCTCACCTGCTTTTACTTCTATATTGTCAAAAGACAGGGGAGAGACACCTTTTATTCCTAATGGCTCAACAACAATACTGTATACACCCGGAGGAAGCTCAAATGTTTTGGGATTTGATTTAGGCCCTGTATAAGTGCGACCCTGGGCCACTTGTTCCTCGGTTGATGTATCTATAATCCTTACAACAGAATCATGGAGTTTCTCTCCTTTTAGAGAGCCTATTTTTATTGTACCGCTTGAATAATCAACAACTTTTTCTACCATTTCACCACTTACAATCTCAACACCTTCCAACACCTGTTTAGGGCTAGTCTTAATCTCAAGCGCAGTGACTTCTATGTTATATATTCCTGGCTCAAGCTTCATTACTTTAGGATTAGAGGTGGGTTTTGTGTAAGTACGTCCTTGAGCAATCCCCTCTTCTGTCTCAGAGTTAAGCACATGAACAGTAGCATCCGTTAATTTTTCGTTTCGGACGACTTTAATAGACAGCTCACCGAAGCCAAAATTGATTTCTTTCTCAACCACTTCCCCTTCCTTAATCTCAATGCCACTAAGAGTCTTGTTTTGTACCCCTTTCATACCTTGGGGTCTGATCTCTAGATCGTAAACTCCATCGGGAAGTGAAATTATTCTCGGGTTTGTCGTAGGCTTTGTATAGGTTCTCTGTGCTTTTAATTCTTCGCCTGTTGATGTATTAGTCAGTACCAAATATGCATCCTGCAGCTTGCCCTCACCTGTAACTTTTACAGATAGCTTGCCCATTGGGAGCTCGGCAGGAATCTCTACCGCTGTCTCAAGAGCTTCTGTTAGCTCACTTGCATTCTGAGCGCTAAGATATAGACCACCTCCTGCCTGTGCAGCGCATTCGAGTTCTGAGACATCCACATCACCAACATCAAACCCCACAACATGCATTATAAAATTAATGCCAGCATCCTTGGCTTCTTTAACGGCCTGACATGGGTCACCACCACAAGTCTCTATACCATCACTAACGAGTATTACGGTTGTAGCATTCTCATTCGCTTTAACAAGATCAAATGCCATTAAAACAGAATCTGTAATTGGTGTTTTCCCTTTGGGATTGAGAGCATCTATTTTTTGATTGATTGCGGCTTTATCCAGAGGACCTGGCTGAACAATAGTCTCAATATCATTACAATCGCCTTTCTTATTGTGACCATAAGCTATTAGACCAACTTCACTATTGTCCGGTAGCTCACCAATAAGATTTTTGAGTACAGACTTCGCAATAGAAATTTTGTTTTCGCCCTCAATTTGTCCCCACATAGAACCAGAGGCATCTAAGATAAGCAGCAACTCAGATGCAGAAGTTGCATTATCCTCTTGGGCATAGGAATTAATAGATATATGACCAATGAGTAGGAATCCAGCAAGAAGAATTAAAAATAGTCTTTGTGAACAGTAAGATCTCATAAAACGCTCCCTTGTTTTGCGATAATATAAAGCATAGTGCTATTGAGAAATCTTACACAATTTGAGGTGAGAGTTACAACTAGAAATTAGAGAGAAAATTCATACTAATCATTCTGCTAGACTTTGAGTCTCACTCGTTAAATAGAGCTTCCAGTCTTTTAGTACCTGATTGCCATCTTCGTCTACTACGTCATCTACATTTAAATGACTGGTTAAGTAAAAAAGTCTCTCAATTTCATCCTTTTTAGCTGGGCCACGATTAGCATCACGAAACCTTTCCTGAAGATAATAAGGCGGAATGGACTGGTTATAGAGAGTTACCTTGATATCATGAACTTGGCTCAACATATCTTCATCAAGCGATATGAGATATTCAATTACATCAGCCCCTGTTAGAGACGGGTCAGTGTAATAAGGATCAAATTTAGCCTGACCATGGGTTTCTCCAAGCGCTTGAATAAAAGGTGACTCAGGAAACAGATCGACAAAAAGCTGAGGGTCGTATCCACTAGGCCTTAATCTATTGTCTTTAAGATCTTCTATTCGTCTTAAAAAGCTCGTAGTAAGATTGCCATCGGAATCCTTTAGTAGCTCCTGATAAATCTGAACTTGGTCATCTTGTGTTATAACCTGGTAATGAGGCTGAAACGGGTTGTCAGAGTATTTAATTGGCTCTTCACTCCGCAGCACTTCATTTGTAGTACCTTTTAAAATAGCACCCAACTCATTAGTACGTCCTGAGGCCCATAGCACATTCCCATCAATATCTCTTACCAAAAACTCTATAAATACACGTCTAAAACTAACACCTGATGGGAGATAATGCCCAACTAAGTTTACAACCTTCACCACTGCTCGAACTTCTCCCTCTGGTGTAATTTCTAAATTTTGTATTTCAATTTCTGCTGTCTCTCTTTGTGCCATATAGATCATAGACTTCTCACCAGTAACTAGCGAGGGAACTATAGAAGTTCCAGTCATATAATCAATCTGACGATAACCGAGCATCACAGGGAATTGCTGAAATATTTGGTTAAGAAAGATATTGAGGCCATGAAGAGAATGACGAGCAAATTCATCTCTTTTGGTCAACTGAACATCCTCATCGGGCAATCGGTGTGTGGTAGGGGCAAAATCACTAGATTGTATATTTGCAATTTTAAAGGAAAGATCTTCATCTTTAAATTTCTGAGGCATATGACAATCGGCACATGACAGGAAATTATTTCCAGTAGGGGCAAAATCACTATTTACCCATTCAAGATGTGTGGTTTGCTCGTAGCTGTGACCTACAATTTCTCCATCATTAGTTATTTTTGGTAAAAGAATATTATGGCAATTAGCGCATAAATCTGAACTTAAAGCATCCCGACCAATAAAATTACGCCTAAACTTAGGTGTAATACCTAGTGCATGCTCCATAGATTTGGGAACAATTGTTTCATCAGGATAAGGACCATAAATCTCATCGGGTGGTCCTGTAACGAAATTACCTGTGTAACCAGCCTCTTCACCTAAATCATCGCCTGTCATTCGATGGCAAACAGTGCATGAAATACCATCTCTTGCTAGTCCACCATACTTTTGATACTCATTGTTTGCAGCATTTGGCCACTGCCCGACCATATCGAGACTAAACGGCTTTCCAAATGGAACTTCAGGAGGTGGAGGTATCCCAAACAGCTCCTCACAACCTTCCGTGTCCTGTCCTAACGTATCTATAGCCAATTGGCGCTGTCCCATTACACCGTGGCAGTGAAGACATGTAGTTTCAATACAAGTAGCAAGATCTGGAAGATTATTAGTTTCACTTTGAAGCTGTGAGAAGAATATTGGATCACGTCCAGCAAGACCCATAGGAGATGCGCTCCATTCTCCATATGGAGAGAGGTTTATTAATTCACTTGACTCTTGATCTTTAAATACCATATTCGGAAGTGAGGCATTTGAATAAGTGGCATCATGACATCCTATACACTGATTAGATGTGAGAAACAGATCAGGACCTTCTGCGGCCGACACATGATGATCGTAGGTTTGTGCAGGCAGGCGATTAGGCCAGACGTCACTGTATCCTATTTCATCTAATTGATCATAAAACTCTAGAAAATTGTTACTTGGTCCGGGCAAAGGGTGAGTGAATGGAGAATCATATCCGTCAACACCACCTTGTTCTCGTGTTGAAATGGTTTCTAGCAACCCAAGAGGGTCCTGAGTAATTAAACCAATTAACCCCGGTTGGTGTCCTTCTAGAAATTCCTCCGGAATAATCTCTTGAGGCTGATTAGATCTGTATTGTTTATATCCAATCCCTGGGCTTAATATATTTTCTAATGAAGAGAATGTTGACTCGTTTATTGCAGAAGCATGACAATTTACACAGTAGTTTCCATATTCATTATAGGGAAATACAATGTTTGGTATCTTGTTGGTACTAGAGAATACATAGCCTGTAGGAAACCATAGCGGATCTGGCATATTAGGAGTAAATCCGTTTTGAAAGAATTCATTTGAAGTAATACCTGATGCATTAAATATTGGTGGATTCCCTACTTGCCAGGCAAAAGTTATTGGATTCTCCTCTTCTGAAAAACCGACCCAATACCATCCGTCATAAGACTCATCGTTTTGCTTAACCATTATTGCCCAGGAATCAGGTTCAACACCAGCTCTTACCTCCATACAGCTTTGGCTATTTAGCTTGATATTGAGATCATCATCGATTCCATGCATCTCTTTGATAATCATTGCGCCATCAGGAATTTCACCAAACCTGTCATTACAAAGCCAATCCACTATTTCAGGAGAATAATAAATCCTTACTGCTGGATGCACTCCAAAACTATCCCCACTACCAATCTCTCCAACATAGGGACCTGTCATTCGCCAAGTCATGTCACCTATCCAACCTAACTCAGCTACATAGGTACGATTTCTAATAAAGCTTTGAAATGCTTGGTCATATTGATTTTTAGCATTGAGATCGGAAAGTGGCGGTGGATTTTGAAGATTTATTGGAGCCGGGTCTCCAAAACCTAAGGCGTTCTCACAAAAAAGTTCTATTTCTTCTTCACTAACAGTATCTATGGAATCCTGGCAAACCCATTCATTTGGGTCTTCAGGTAGTGGTCCATTAATGGGTTGATTAGTATTATTTTCGTCACAAGCGGCAAGAACAATTACAAGAACACAGATATAAAATATGGCTCTATAGCCCAACTTCATCCATCCTTCTCCTAAAAATGCTAAGACTCACCATCTAATAGAAAATTATTCAGGATCAGACCTTACTATGTCAAGCTAGGGGATTAAAACGCTTGTTCTAATTAGAAGGAAGTTTGGAATATGTTCTGATATTCGAAATTAACTCTGAGCGAGAGAGTTCAAGGTATCCCGTTTCACAAAATAGATCGAGCAGTGCACGGAACTGAAGTTTGGGTGCAGCGCAGATATAAACTGGTCTCCACTCAGGATTAAATTTGTCCTTGAAATCAAAGAGCCCATTGTAGTTAAAAGCGTATCTCAAGAAACGTCCTATTTTAAATGTTAGTTGTTCCTGAGCTGATTGCTTAATTTTAGTTCCTAAATCAGCTCTAATCATTCCTTGAGGTGACACAAAAGGCACTTCTCCAAGGCTGAAGTACTTATAACCTTCATCTCTATAGGTAATCATAACTGAGTGCAATAATAGTTCCATAACACCAACAGGCGCATTGCTATTTCTGAGAATCATCTCTGTATGGCAAGAATTTTCACCAGACACAGATACTGTAAGAACCCCAAACCATTTGTCTTCTGGCGAGCTCACTACAAAACATCTAGTATTGGAATCAAAGGTGTTATTAAATAGATAATTCAAGTTTGGCTTGGACCCATATGGAGTAAGCTTAATAAACTCTGAGACACGTATGTGATTTGCTTGGTTAAGAGGTATCTCTTTTACAATGCCCCATCTATTTCCCCTAGCTACAAGCTCGTATACTGATTTTGAGACTTTATCTAAATTATCCAAATCAACTACTGCTTCTGCACCAGATCTAATTATTTCATGTCCCATCTTATTGAAGTAGTTGGCTATCTGAGTACTGCACCCGCGCAGTAAAAAGCCATTTGGGAATTTCCCCTCCAGCTGATTATACAATTGTTCTACCTTGTACTTAGCCGGCACATCTGCACTATACACCCATGGGAGTCCGGACAAAGGGAGTTTTATCCAATTGAAAGTGGGGGTTTCTATATCTTTGCGAGACCAGCTTAGGGGTATATTTTCTTTCACAATCTGAACCAAGAGTAAGATCTTGGAGGAAATCATACATTAACTAAGATAGCTTGCAAACCTGGAAATCTGTTGGGAATCCTGTCTATCTCCTTTATACTTTATTCAATATAAAAACTCTATTGGAGGGAAAATTGAATATCAGAACGATAAACCCAACATTACCAGTCTTATTTATTGCATTAATTCTAGTAGCATGCAGCTCAGGTGAGAATACAGATAACGAAAGCGCCCAAAGCTCATATGACAACCCCTTTGAATACTGCAAAGCTGTGGGAACGGTGGATATACCCGGGACTGAATATACCGGCACAAAAGTTCCAGAAGAGATATCTCAGAAGCTAAGAAACGATATGGGAGTTTCCGATACTATGCCCAAGGATATGTTTGATGATGGAACATCATGGCGCTGTATGGACGGGAGTGTTTATGCATGTAACGTTGGCAATAATCTTCCATGTCAGGATAGAGCAAATGCAAGTAAAATCCCAAACGATGGAATGCTAAATTACTGTGGCGAGAACCCGGATGCGGACCTTATCCCTATGTATGCAAGTGGACGTACAACTGTATATGAATGGAAATGTGATAACGGCACACCGGAGATAACAAAACAGATTGCAGAGACGGATAAAGCGGGCTATATAAAAGACATTTGGTACGAGATTAAGCCTTGAGTATATGAGGAAGCTACTTACGTTTTAGAACATTTTTAACTGCTTTGATGATTCCCTTTGAATCAAGTCCGAATTTGTGCATGAGTTCATTTGGCTCACCGGACTCTCCAAATCTATCCATCATTGCAACATACTCCATTGGAACGGGGCTATATTTTGCTACAACCTCTGCAACCGCACTACCAAGCCCGCCGTGAACCTGATGTTCCTCTGCAGTAACAATTGCCCCTGTTTCGTTGGCTGCCTTAATAATTGCTTTCTCATCAATAGGCTTAATTGTATGAGAATTTATGACTCTTGCATCTATGCCATCGTCACTAAGTTTTTGTGCTGCAATTAGCGCTTCATAAACCAAAGACCCGCATGAGATAATAGTTACGTCCTTTCCATCCCTATATGTATCAGCTCTACCAATTTGAAATGGAGTTTTCTCGGTTGTAATAACCGGAATCTTCTCTCTTCCAAATCTCATATAAACCGGGCTTTTAATACCAGCAATTGCTACTGCAGCTTTCTTAGTCTCCCAATAATCAGATGGAACAATAACAGTTAAATTAGGGAGACATCTGGTTATGGCAACATCTTCCATAGCCTGATGAGTCGCACCGTCAGGTCCAACCGAAATTCCTGCATGGGCACCCATGATCTTAACATTTGCCATACTGTAACAAATGCTAACTCGTATCTGATCCCAGTTTCTTCCGGGACTAAATGTTGCATAGGAAGAGATGTAGGGAATCTTGCCAGAAAACGCCATTCCGGCTGCAATACCTGCCATATTCTGCTCAGCTATCCCTATCTCAACGAACCTGTTTGGAAATGTTTCTTTAAACTTAGCGTTGCGAGTAGATTCCGTTAGATCACAGCATAAAACCACAACATTTTCATCGGCCTCCCCTGCCTCCACAACGCCTTCGCCGTAACCATTTCTAGCAGGCACCTGATCTGGGGTGTCAAAAATATTGTCAGCCAAATGAAATTTTTTATTTAGACCTTTACTCATGCTCGCACGTTATCTTCCCACCTAAGGATCTTAGCTCCTCAAGCTCTGATATTGCTTTTTCTGCTTCTTCTTTATTTGGTGGCTTACCATGCCACTCGGGTTTAAATTCCATAAAGTCCACGCCTTTACCAGGAATTGTGTGTGCTAAAAGAACTTTAGGTTTCTCAAAAATTGTCTCTTCAAAGGCTTCAATTAGTCTTCTGATATTATGGCCATCCACTTCAATCACATGGAAGCCAAAAGACGAAAGCTTATCCTTTAATGGCTCAAGAGGCATAACATCCTCCGTGAACCCATCAATTTGAATATTATTTCTATCCACAATAAGAGTGAAGTTATGAAGACGGTTTTTACCTATAAACATCAGGGCTTCCCAAATCTGCCCCTCGTTCATTTCACCATCTCCAACCATACAATACACTTTGGTTCGCTTTTTATTTATATTAGCGGCGATCGCCATCCCTGCTGCAATTGATATGCCCTGTGCTAAGGGGCCGCCTGAGGCTTCTAACCCTGGGAGCGCTCCACGATGTGGGTGCCCTTGAAGTCTAGAGCCTAGTTTTCTAAGTGTAGTAATTTCTTTCTTAGGATAGTAGCCCGCCTCTGCAAGTGTGGCATAGAGAACGGGACATATGTGAGCATTACTTAATACGAACTTATCCCTCTCATCCCAGTCAGGATTTTTAGGGTCATGCTTCATTATATGGAAATATAGTGTTGAGAAAATATCTGCAGTACCAAGTGAGCCCGCAGAATGACCGGAGCCTGCTTTCTCAAGCATGATGATAATGTCCTCACGTATGTGAGTCGCCATATCTTCAAGGTATTCTATTTGAGTATCTGTAACCGCCAATATGCAATCCCCTCAAATCTATTATGTCTTTCCTAATATAATCAATACTTTATTAGAATTCCATACTTAGAAAAAGATGCACTGAAATGTAAAATAGGGGATTATTCCAATTCGCTGGCGCAGCTAAAACAGCGGTTGGTATAAGGGAGTGCTTCAAGGCGTTCAGATCTTATGGGACCATCGCATATCTCGCAGATGCCATATTGATTCTTTTCTGCTCGGGACAGTGCTTCGTGTATTTGGTTTAATTCGACACGTATACTTTGATCTAGTTGTTCAACTACTTCTTCATTTTCACGTTCCTGGGCCTGCTCACTCCAATCCTTAGCGTGAGTTTTTCTGAGCGAACCCTCAACCCTGTCTAGACGTTCCTCTAGCTCTTGTTTCTTCAAGTTCAGTTTTTCTATTATAGCGCCGTATTCACTCATAATTAGCTCCTATGTAGAATAGTAACACATTTCTTAGCGAAGAAAATAAAAAAGCCGGAATCAATACTAAAATCTGAGGACAGAAATAATAATATTGAATCCGGCTTAACTAGTTAAATTGAATCTACGCTTTGTTAAAGTACTTCTAGTATAGTTTGTTTGAAAATCGGGTTTAGCTTATCCATATCGGCACCTCTGATCATCCAGCAGTCTACCTTTCCTGTATCTTTTGTGAGAACCAGATTAAACCCATTTTCTTTGCCCCAAAACATTTGCTCCTGAAGAGATGTATAATCCTGCCTCTCGCTTTCATCGAGATCTTCTACCGGTTTGTTAAGAGTGGTTCTCTTAAGCTCACCGATGTAGATATGTCTTGAGTTTTTAGCTCTATAGTTTTCTAAGTTTTCTGTGTTAAGCATGATTTCTTTACTCTCCCCTTTTGTGTTTAACAAACAATGCTTGTTAACCCATCTTTTCTAACGCACTGATATGATAAGCACAAAATTCCCCATTTCAAGAGGTTTTTTCAAAATTATGGAAAATTCACCTAGATTTAAGCAAGAATTAACTAAAATTTAACCCGGTTGGACAAATACTGTCGTAAGTAACTAACAAGGATCGCCTTTTTTACAGGATGAAACACAGTTGTTATCAACGTCATCCCTGCAGCATTGTGCTCCTGTATCAGTGTTCAAGCAGCAGCACTGGCTGTCAGTACAAGTCTCGCTACCGCAAGTGTTTTGTGCTATTTCAATCCCTGTGTCAGGAAAAACATTGAAATCCGCATCAACAAAAGTGATTAGTTGTGGTTCGGGTGATTCCGCCTGTACATTATTGATAAATAGGAAACCACCTGCCAAGATTACTACCAATACTGCATTTAATATTAGCGCTTTAGATAAATTTGTCATATTATTTCCTCCTATTAGGAGTATAAGTATTAAAAATTAGGAGTCAACGATAATTTTATTCAATTCATTTACACTCAACTTTAAGAAAATACTTTGAAGCAATCTAGCAATTATTACAATCTAACAAGTTAAAAGCTGCATACATGATATACTTTAAAGCTTTTAGAACCTAAGGAGCATTCTTGAAGAACATTATTTCCGTCCAGAACTTAGATAAAACCTATGCTTCGGGGCTTAAGGCGTTAAGCAATATAAATCTTGATATCCACGAGGGAGAGATATTTGCACTCCTGGGTCCAAACGGGGCTGGCAAGACAACGCTTATTAATATAATTTGCGGAATAGTTAACCCAAGTGGGGGAACAGTTTTTGCTGACGGTCATAATATTATTACAGATTACAGAGCAGCAAGATCCAAGATTGGACTTGTTCCTCAGGAGTTAACCACTGATGTTTTCGAAGCTGTTATGTCCACAATGAATTTCAGCCGAGGTCTATTTGGAAAACCTCCAAACCCTGATCACATAGAAAAGGTTCTCAGAGACCTATCGCTGTGGGACAAGAGGGATTCAAAAATCATCACCCTCTCTGGAGGGATGAAACGACGCGTGTTGATAGCAAAAGCTCTATCACATGAACCTAGGATATTGTTTCTTGATGAACCCACCGCAGGGGTGGATGTAGAGCTAAGGCGCGATATGTGGGAGATGGTCCGCAAATTAAGAGAAAGTGGTGTAACTATAATTCTTACAACACATTATATAGAAGAGGCCGAGGAGATGGCCGATAGAATTGGAATTATAAATAAGGGTGAGATAATTTTAGTTGAGGAAAAAGCCCATTTGATGCAAAAGTTGGGCAAGAAACAGATAAGACTTGAACTCCGCCGTTCATTAGAATCAATTCCAGAAGCACTATCTCAGCATTCACTTGAACTATCAAAGGACGGAGGCGAGCTAGTCTATACATTTGATGCACATAGTGAACAAACAGGTCTTACAGTGTTATTGAAAGACCTTAGTGAACATGGAATAGATTTTAGAGACCTCGACACAAGAGAGAGCACATTGGAAGAAATATTTGTAAGCTTGGTAACTGAGAAGAAATGAACATACATGCAATAAAAGCAATATATAAATTCGAGATGGCACGCATGTGGCGCACACTGTTTCAGAGTGTAGCCTCACCCATCATCTCCACATCTTTATATTTTGTGGTCTTTGGAGCTGCTATAGGATCACGGATGGGAGAGATTGAAGGAATCAATTACGGAGCTTTCATTATTCCGGGGCTTATTATGCTCTCACTCATGACTGAGAGTATCTCAAATGCTTCTTTCGGCATTTACATGCCTAGGTTTGCAGGAACTATATTTGAAGTCCTCTCAGCACCAGTTTCATATCTAGAGATCATAATTGGATATGTAGGAGCTGCTGCTACAAAATCAGTAATCTTAGGGATACTAATATTGATTACTGCAAGGTTGTTTGTACCATACGAAATTGAGCATCCTATATGGATGTTTGGTTTTCTTATTCTAACCGCAGTTACATTTAGTTTGTTTGGATTCATTATTGGCTTATGGGCTGATGGTTTTGAGAAGCTGCAAGTTATACCTCTTATGATCATAACTCCGCTCACATTTCTAGGCGGAACCTTTTATTCGATCAATATGCTTCCACCAATATGGCAAAAGATCACTCTTTTTAATCCTGTTGTCTATCTAGTTAGCTGTTTTAGATGGAGCTTTTATGGAGTGGCGGATGTAAACGTAGTAGTCAGCTTTGGGATGACACTACTATTCCTTGTAATCTGCATAGTTATTGTGTGGTGGATGTTTAAAACTGGATACAAGCTTAAAACATGAGCAAAGGAGTTTGCTTAGTTGTAAACTTGTACTTCGTTATATAGAGCGTCTCTTTCCACAGGAACAAACCCAGCATTCTTAATCATGTTTATCATGAAATCGCGAGTATGTCCTAGTTCTGACGGGGCACCGGCGTCGTGAATAATCTTCTCACGCATAATTGTGCCGTCAGCATCGCTGCATCCATAATGAAGCGCGACCTGAGCCATCTTCTCACCAAGAGTGATCCAGTAGGATTTAATATGAGGGAAGTTATCAAGAAAGAGTCTCGCTAGCGCATGCACTTTAAGATCGTATGATCCTGCGAAGAATTTAACTTCTTTTTTCATGCTTGTGTTCTCAGGTTGAAATAGAACTGGAATAAAAGCGAAGAACCCAGGGAATTCATCCTCAACTCTTCTCAATCTCTCTAAATGATCAACTACGTGAAAAGGCTCTTCTATATGACCGTAGAGAATAGTTGCATTTGTTGGGATCCCTATACGGTGGGCAATGCCGTGAATCTCTTCCCATCTTGTAGCTATGGTTTTTGGAGCACAGATTTTCTTACGCACGTCAGGGTGAAGAATCTCAGCCCCTCCGCCAGTAAGAGCATCAACACCGTTTTCTCTAAGTGTTTCTAGTACCCATTCAATGTTCTTGCCTGTAAGCTCTGTAAACCAATCAATCTCCACAGCAGTAAATGCTTTCACATGCGTTTCAGGATAGTTATCTTTAACTAGTTTTATAATGTCTAAGTATTGTTGGAAATTCCAATCAGGGTGAAGGCCGCCTACAATATGCACTTCTCTGATATCATCATTTAGCATGGACAGAATCTGATCATGAGAAAGTTCATAGGCATTGGCTGATTTCTTGGTCACACCAAAAGCGCAAAACCTACATGATATAGCGCAAATGTTTGAAGGGTTAACGTGACGGTTTACAACAAAATAAACTTTGTCCCCTACCCTTTGCCTTTTAACATAATCAGCAAGCATACCAACGGTGTTTAAATCCTCAGTACCCATAATGGTCATGCCGTCTTCAAACGTGAGGCGCTCGCCCTTCTCTACTTTCTCAATTATTGGAAAAAGCTCTTTATCAAAACAAAGTTTTTCTATGTCTGCCAGTATTCTTCCCATCTATCTTCAACTATCTCCTTGATATCGTCGGACATTTCGATCACCTTAGGATACCAGCTTTTCATGGTTGCATCTATACCCATTCTTCCACCATAAATAACAGCAGAGCCTTTGAGCTCAGTGTGCTCAAAAATCACATCCAAATACGGATCAAAGCGTGTAAATATGCCCCATATAAGCTCTGTGTTATTATGAATATCAATATCTTTATCTACAACAGCTATGATGCGAACATCTTCATAACCTTTTGTCTTAAACAGTTTCTTTATTAAGTCTTTTGGCTTTTTCTCTGCCTTCACAGCAAGTATGCCTCCAGGCCAAAGTCTCCAGTCTATAATCTCTTTATGTTTGTTGCGTGGATCAGGCAATTTTGTTGGTATTGTTTTTTTCTTATGGGGTGAATGCTGTTTTCTAACTGCATTAATACCCATTTTGCTACCAACATTGAATTTTCCGCTTGTGAAATCAAGGGTATCCAAAGGCGCCCAGGGAATCATAAGGAAATCTTCGTTTGGATCAAAATTCTCACCTATCTCTCTAAGCACAGCGTTCCAGTCTCTTGGGTCAACATCACTTGAGACAATGATCATAACTTTAGTTAGTACAAGCTGCCCTGTGCCCCACAGTGCAAGCATAGCTTTTATGCCGTTTTTTGGATAACGCTCATCAACAGAGACAACTAGCAAATTATGAAAACCTGCCTCAGGATAAGCCCACATGTCTTTAACCTCAGGATGAATTATCCTGGCAAGTGGGGAAAACATATCCCCTGCCGCCATGCCTAAAAAAACATCTTCCATAGGTGGCTTGCCAACAATTGTGGCTGGGAATATAGGATTTATACGGTGAGTAATACGGCTTAGGTTGTAAATTGGAAAATCTGCTTCCATAGAGTAATGACCAAAATGGTCGCCAAATGGACCTTCTTCTCTAAGTTCATTTTGAGGTACAACGCCCTCTATTATAAATTCAGCATTTGCAGGAACACTCAAATCAACGCTCTTGGCTTTGACCATTGGGATAGGCTTGCCTCTAAGAAAACTAGCAAATGCCAGCTCATCCATCCCCTCTGGTAAAGGAGCAATGGCAGAGAAAATCATTTTAGGGTCTCCACCTAACACAACAGCTACTTCAAGATCTTTTCCAAGCTTCCCTGCTTCGTGATAATGGGCAGCCCCGCCCTTATGAGCGTGCCAGTGCATCCCTGTGGTTTTCTCATCATAGACCTGCATTCTATATATACCAAGATTTCGTTTGTTAGTATTGGGATCTTGTGTCAGCACTAAGCCAAGTGTAACAAAGCGGCCGCCATCAAGGGGCCAACATTTTATAATAGGCAATTTATTTAAATTGGGCTGCTCTTCAATCTCTTGTGAAAAACCCCACTTGACCTTTTTAGTTCTCATTGAGAGCAGGTCATAGGCCTTGGGTAGAACTGAAAAAAATGATTTAAGAGATGGGGGATTTAATTTATGGAATAGATCAACTAGCTCTTCTCCTACTTCTCTAGGCTTGCGGCCTAGTGCTAATTCGACCCTCTCTTCAGTGCCAAAGAGGTTAATAGCAAGTGGGAAAGAAGCGCCTTTTACATTTTCAAAAATTAGCGCAGGGCCACCTTCTTTTACGGTCCGGTCGGCAATTTCTGCAATCTCTAAAACTGGATCAACTTCAGCTTTGATATGCTTTACATCACCTATTCTCTCTAGATACGAAATGTACTCTCTAAGGTCATAAAACTGCTTTTTAGCCATCAATTGATCCTTTTTTAAGAATGATATAGAGTAGGAATTCTCTTAAGTTATAAAACTAGTTAAGCTGCAAAAACTAGAGCATTATTATTCTAACTCTTCTTGTCTCCAACCATTACCCGTATCGACACCGACTAGATTTAAGAGTTTATCCACATAGCCCCCAATTATCTGGTCTACAGTGTCAGCACCCATGTAATTAGGCGGACAAACTGGAGCTATAATCACACCTTCTTTTGATAGCTTTAAAGCATTTTCTAATGCAATTGAGCTTAGAGGTGTTTCTCTTAAAGCAATAACCAGTCTTCTTCTCTCTTTTAGAGCTACTTGAGCAATTCTTGTAATCAGTGTGTCAGCAATCCCATTTGCTATCTTTGCAAGAGTTGATACAGAGCAAGGAACAATCACCAGGGTATCAAAATGATTACTTCCTGAGGAAAAAGGCGCACCCAAGTCATTATCACTATATATTTCATTTACCCATGGGCGCAGTTCTTCAACTTTGAGACCAAGCTCATCATGAAGTACTCTTTTGCCCCATTTACTGGCAATTGCATATTTGTCTCCCGGGCATCTTCTTAAAAAATCAACACCATAAGCTACGCCGGAAGCCCCTGTAAAACCTACTATAGTTCTCATAACTAAGGTAAGTATATCCCAGAGAGCACAAAAAGGAAGACAGCAAAACCCACCAATATGTTTATTTTAAAGAAAGCTAGATCAACATTCGCAGCTTTTCTATGTTCTAAGAATAAAAGAGCTCCTATGATAACTAAGAAAATTCCAGCTACAATCGATCTGAACATAAAGAAATAAAGGAAAGCTATAAAGAAGAATGCGGACTGGTGAAGAGCGCTTGATACAATTAGGGCAATATCCCGCCCATAGATGGAAACCATAGAATAAATTCCAGCTCTCCTATCAAACTCCTCGTCCAGAGTTGCATAGATAATATCAAATCCCGATACCCAGCATAGGGTAAAAAGCGAGAGTACAACTGCTGGCAAAATTCCCTCAAATGAGCAAGTTACGGCAACATAACCACCAAGCGGTGCAAGCGCGAGCCCGAGCCCTACCCCAAAATGGCAAAGAGGGGTGAACCTTTTCATGAGTGGGTAGAAGATAAATACCACAAGCGGTATCGGAGAGAGGTATAAAACCAGATCACAGATCAGATAGGCTGAGACGAAGTAAAGTAAAAGACCTAATAGGGTAATAGCATAGGCCTTTGATAGACTGATCTTGCCCGAGGGCAACTCCCTATCCTCGGTTCTAGGATTACCAGCATCTATCTTGCGGTCTAATATCCTGTTTATAGCCAAAGCAGCTGTTCTTGCTCCTGTCCCAGCTAAAACAATTAACAACAATAATCTCCACTCCGGCAACCCTTTAGCAGCAAGAAAAGTTCCTGCTAAAATAAGCGGCAAGGAGAAGAGCGTGTGCTCGAATTTTATGAAGTTTGCGTAGTTCTTTAATCTATCCATTGGGGGTAATGGATTTTACCTGAAAAATCAGATGATTTACTTTACTTTTACTTGTTCTTCTATAGAATAACCAACTAACTCATCTGGGGGATACAAAATGTCCAGACCTGACCTCACTCAAAGAGTTTCCGAAGACCTAATAAATGGAAATATTGAAGGCATAAAGGAAGCTCTAACTAATGTCCATCCTTCAGAAATCGCAAGTATTCTGCAAAATTTCGACCCTGATGACCATGCTAAAATCCTAGAAGCATTGGACAATGAAACAGCCTCTGAAGTTATTCTGGAATTAGACCCGGAACAAAGAGAGGACATACTCGAAGATTTCGATGCGGATAAGATTGCAGATATCGCAGATGAGATGGATTCTGATGATGCTGCTGACTTATTAGGTGAGCTTCCCGAGCAGACTGCAAAAACTGTCCTTGATAAAATGGACCCCGAGGAAGCAAAAGATGTAAAACCGCTCCTCAAATACCCTGAAGATACCGCAGGCGGAATCATGCAGACTGAGCTTGTAAAAGTCAGTCAAAACTCAACTGTCCAAGATACAATCAATTGGATCAGATTGATTGCGGATGAGGTTGAAGATTTTCTTATGATATTTGTCACAGATGAGGATGATAAGCTTGTCGGAGAAATTTCGCTTAGCAAACTAATACTAGCTTCACCAAGCACTCAAGTAACTGGCATTATGGAACCTGTAGAGGTTACTGTAACACCATATGTAGACCAAGAAGAAGTAGCTAAAATATTCCAAAAATATGACGTATTATCTCTCCCTGTAATTGATGGCACCGGGTCTCTATTGGGAAGAATTACAGCTGATGACGTGCTTGACGTTATAAGCGAAGAAGCATCAGAGGATATGCTGCAAATGGCTGGTGTGGGGGATAGTTTGCACCCTTTATTTACTCCGACTGTAAGCAGAATCAAATTAAGAACACCTTGGTTACTACTAACTCTTATTGGTGAGCTGTTTATTGCGTTTATTATTGTAACGGCTTTCCAGCCTACTTTGGAAAAAGTTGCTATACTGGCTGCTTTTATGCCCGCCATTATGGCCACTGGAGGTAATGTTGGTCTTCAAACAACCACAATTATTATAAGAAGCCTTGGGATGGGTACCATAAATGTAAAACAGATATTTAAAATTATAGTATCCGAATTAAGAGTTGGACTTGCGTTAGGTCTAATATGCGGATCCATAGCAGCTCTAATCGGTGCGCTTATAAGCTACAATCAGCCTGAGGTATTTAAACTATCCCTTGCCGTATTTATAGCTATGGTATCAGCAACTCTAGCAACCTCTTTTATCGGAGTCGCAGCTCCACTTACTCTCCAAAAACTAAATTTTGACCCTGCTGCAGCCTCCGGCCCTTTCCTCACAATGTTCAATGATATATTTGGCTCGGTATTTTATCTACTTATTGCTATGCTGATTTTTTAAATCTTTCGATTTGCCAATTTAAAATCTTATCAAAGATAAGAATTCTGCGGTAACTAGTTTATAATTTTATTATGAACAAAGTTCAAATCAGACCTCGTTATACATTCTCTACCCAACTCAAGAAAGAAGAAGTCATAGAGAAGTTGAAAGAAGCTCTTGAAAAAGATGCTTCAGGATTAAACGGTAAATTTGTAAAACCGCTCGTAGTGATATCTACAAATGAAACTGACCAACATTTTTGGTCCCCTGAGCTAACACTAGACATTGAAGAAAAAGGGAGTGAAACAGAAATCAGATGCACCCTAGGACCACGTTCGAGCCTATGGACTATGTTTGCTACTTTCTATGGGTTCTCAGTTCTTATAGGAGTAGCTGGCCTGATTTTGGGATTCTCTCAATTAACCCTAGGAATGAACACCTATGGTTTCTGGCTAGTCCCAGTTTCTATTATTCTTCTAATAAGTGCATACGGGATTGCCCTTGCCGGCCAAAAACTCGCATACGAGCAGATGCTAGAATTACGCTCATTTATAAAAAGAACTTTGAAAGACCAGCATTCTAAAAATTAAGAGCTCATAGCCTAACCCTTACTTTTAAGGAATAATATCAATTCTATGGATTCAAGTGATGCGCTTTTACTTAGGAAAATCCCTTATCGAGACTCAGACTTCATTCTAAGCTTATTTACAAAGGATCTAGGCAAGATAAGTGGGATAGCTAGAAATGCAAAAAATAGCATAAGAAGATTTGGTGCAAGACTTGAGCCTTTTGTACTTTTCACAGTAAGCTTCAAGGACACAGGAAGAGATTTTAAATTAATTCAAGATACAGAGACGGTTCAAGTCTTTTCATCATTCATGGAGAACATAGAGCTATTCTCATTAGGCAATTTGCTCTTAGAGACAACCGATGCCCTAACTCCGAGAGAATCTCCAAATGAGGAAATGTTTGAGATATTAACCCAAGCTCTCACAGAAATGAACTCCAAACAAAGCCCTCTACCTATTGTTCTAGAATTCCAACTTAGAGCACTTTCTATATCTGGATATGAACCTAATTTACATTCATGCGCTAAATGTGAGAAACCTATTGAAGGGGATTCTTATTTCAGTATCAATGGTGGAGGAGCCATTTGTTTTGATTGTGGAGGGGAGAAGAAACGTGGTTTCATTTTCAATAAGGATTTTATACAAGACCACTCATTAATGGAGACTGAACTTGAAAAAGTTCTAAAATATATAAAACTTTTCACTAAATTTACAGAACGTCATACGGAAAAAGAATTAAAATCAGCAAGATTCATTGAGGAGCTTAAATTATGATAAAAGTCCCAGGTTTTCTAGGAAGCGCGGTATCATCCGGAGTCAAGAAGAAAGGCAAGAAGGATCTTGCGCTGATATATTCCGAGAATCCTGCCAAGGCTGCTGCTGTTTTCACTACTAACATTGTTAAAGCACCACCAGTGCTTCTTGGAATGGATAGAATAAAAGGTGGGTTTTGCCAAGCTGTTCTTATTAACAGCGGTGTAGCCAATGCATTTACAGGGAAAGCCGGCCTAGGAGATTCAATTTCAACTTCTAAGGACGCGGCAAAGGAATTGGGCATTGATGAGAATCTAGTGATACCCTCATCAACTGGAGTTATAGGAGGGCGCCTTCCATTAGACAAAATGAAAAAGGCTCTCCCTAAACTTGTGAAAAATCTTAAAAATGACGGCTTTCTAGATGTGGCGGAGGGTATAATGACTACAGATGCCTTCCCTAAATATGCGAGCAAGACTATTAATATTGGCGGCAAAAAAGGCACGATCTGTGTAATAGGAAAAGGGGCAGGCATGATCGCACCCAATATGGCGACAATGCTTGCATACATACTTACCGATATCAATATTGGAAAAAGAGCACTCAACAAAGCACTTAAAAATTCTGTAAACAACTCATTTAACAAAATCATCGTTGATGGAGACACTTCGACTAATGATACGGTATTAATGTTGGCCAATGGAAAACTTGGAAACACCGCTATAAAAGAAAGCGGCGCTGAATATAAAAAATTTGAGAGTGCTGTGACAGAGGTTGCTACTGAAGTTGCTGAAATGATAGTTAAAGACGGAGAAGGTGCTACAAAAGTTGCTAAGATAATTGTTAAAGGCGCCAAAACGCAAAAAGACGCGGAGAAGATAGCACGTGTTTTAGGAACATCTTCTTTAGTAAAGACTGCCTTTTTTGGAGAAGATCCCAACTGGGGAAGGATAGTTGCAGCAGCCGGTCGAGCTGGAGTAGATTTTGATCCAGACAAATTAGATTTATTTTTTGATGATCAAAAAATTCTAAGCAACTCTAAAGAAGTAATGAATGAAGCTAAAGCTAAGAGCGTTCTTAAAAAACCTAAGTTTGAAATTACGCTTAATATTAAAAGCGGGAAGGCAAGTTCATTTGTAATTGCTAGTGACTTAACCTTTGATTATATAAAAATTAATTCACATTATCGGACTTAACCCTTAGAATCAATACCTACAATTTCTAAAAGAGAAGAAACCCCTTCCCTCTCCATGTAATCCACAATACCGCGGTTTATTTTCCCAGCGACAGCTGGCCCCTCTCCCCTTATTGCTGTTACCAACTGAAGTGCTTTTGCACCGGCTTTAATTTTTTCAATTGCTGACTCTGCACTATTGATTCCACCCACGCCTATAATATCGAGTTTGTCACCAGCCTGTTTGTAGATATGAGAAATGATTTCAGTTGTGATTCTTCTATAATCCTCATCATCACCACTGAGCCCTCCAGGGCTGTTTTTCCACTTTGCACCATATTTGCCTTTTAGCTCAGTATTAATTGTAGTGTTGGATGCAATAATTCCTGTTATATCGTGATCTATGGCAACTTGCAAAAGCTCGTCAATAGCTTCATAACTAAGATCGGGTGCGATTTTAACAAAAAGAGGTTTTCTTGAACCAAGCTCATCCATAGCTACATTTACCGCTTCTATAATATGTACTGTATGTTCTTTATCTTGCAGTTTTCTAAGTCCAGGTGTATTAGGCGAGCTTACATTTATAGCAAAATAGCCTGCATACTCATACATCCTTTTGGCAACCGTGCCGTATGCCTTAGGAGCATCATCATGTTCTACGTCTTTATTTAATCCAAGACTGATTCCAATAGGAATGTTTGCATGCTTATACGTGTCGAGATTCTTTGCAACGACATCCATCCCTGGGCTGTTAAATCCAAGCCAGTTTATAGCCACTCCAGAGGAAACCATAAAAAGCCTTGGCTTAGAGCTACCTGGCTGACCGTATTCTAAAACCGACCCTACTTCCACTGACGCAAACCCAAGATGCCAGAGCCCCAAAACCGCGCGCCCCTTCTTATCCCAGCCTGCACCTACAATAAGTGGGTTCTCTAATTCAAGACCGCCTAGGGTTGTTTTAAGACGGTTATCCTGAAACCTTTTATGTTTATCACCAAATAGTTCAAGAATTCTAAGTGTTATAGGAGACAGCTCTGCAAAATGTAGGGATTCACGAGCTAGGTCGTGAAAAGTTTCGGAATCAAACTTACTTAGTATGGGTTGTATTATCTCTTTATACATTGAACCTAAAAAGTATTATATCACCATCTTTGACAATGTAATCCTTGCCTTCTGATCTCATTTTGCCAGCGTCTTTTAATGCAGACTCAGTACCTGCTTCAAGGAAGTCATCATAACCAGCTATCTCGGCCCTTATAAAACCTCTCTCAAAATCAGAATGTATCACACCAGCAGCCTGAGGTGCTTTAGCATCTTTTTTTACAGTCCATGCCCTAACCTCAGTAGGACCTTGTGTAAAGTACGTGATAAGACCTAATTCTCTATACGCCTCTTTAACAAGTCTGTCCATACCTGAGTACTGAAGCCCAAGGTCTTCTAGAAACATTTTCTTTTCATCATAAGGCAGCTCAGCTATCTCAGCCTCGATCTGTGCTGATAGCACTATTACATCTGCGCCTTCATTTTTGGCATACTCTTTTACCTTATTTACCTCTTCATTCCCAGATGAATCAGCAATATCCTCTTCAGAAACATTACATACATACATAACAGGGATAGCTGTTAGAAGATACATTTCCCTTACAACTTCCGAGAACTGATCATCAACCTCAAAGTTAATTGCCTTATTCCCTTCTTCAAGAAACTTCCGAAGGTTTGTAACAACTTCGAGTTTATCTTTCATTGCTTTATCGCCGCTTTTGGACTGGGAAGTCAATCGATCTTCACGCTTCTCTACGGTCTCAAGATCTTTTAGAAGCAGCTCATCTTCTATAATTTTGATATCCCGCATAGCATTGGTTGAGCCTTCAACATGCATCACATTATCATCTACAAAACATCTTACAGTATGAAGAATTAGGTCTACCTCACGGATACTTGCCAGAAAAGCATTACCACGCCCCTTTCCCTCGGATGCTCCCTTAACCAAACCCGCAATATCGACCATTTCTAGAAAAGTGGGGGTAATTTTCTCAGGCTTTACTAGCTCAGCTAGCTTATGAAGCCTCTCATCAGCAATGGCTATGATCCCAACATTGTCATCAATTGTGCAAAAAGGGAAATTACCAACCTCGGCCCCAGCATTTGTAAGCGCATTAAAAAGTGTGGACTTTCCTACATTTGGAAGCCCTACTATTCCACATTTAAGTCCCATAGTTTGAGTGATATCCTGTGATCAATGAAATTTAATAGGTATGCAAAAATATAATTTATGCTACCCAAAGGCAGGTTTCAGTCAAGAAGTACACACCCTGAGGTATAGAATATTAAGTTATTTGAGATCCGTGGTTATTTTTGATTATGTTCTTTTCCAGAAAGCATTTCATAGAATTTACTATTACCATTTTGTCTCATCATCTGATTCCACCTCTCTATTAAGTAGTACTTGGTTTCTTCAAAACGACGTGATCTGTCTTCCAGATAGAGCTCTGTTTCAGCATCATCCATCTTTGAAACTCTGTTTACAAACGATAAAGTGCAAGAGTAATATAGGGGTATCAAAGCCTCTAATAGCTTTTCATTATCTATCTCTTTATTAAAAACAGATGCAAGGGCAAAATCAAAAAGCACCCTTACCCATTCATCATCCTCATAGTGAAACTGCTCAGGATCAGCCTCAGCTAGACGGTTTACTACCTGAAGGTTTGAAGGCATAAGAACCTGCTGCCAAATTTCCCCATATTCTTCAAAACCTTGTAAGAACGATTTATGAAGGAGCTCTGTATTGACCTTCACCTCTTCACTTACTCCTGACTGACCAAGACCGAAGCCATAAATCACACTAGGGCGGGACTCATTTTTATACTTCCATACATATTCAAAGTTTTTCATTAACTTAAATATTGTCCCAACCACCTGAGAAAACATTGGTCCTAAGTCACTTGCAGGATCCTTAGGGCGGTGGGTTTTAGTTGACCCCAGAAATGCCTGGCAGACATTAAAATTGCGGGATATCGCTACAGTGGTCATCCATATATCAATTCCAAAGTTATAAATATCCTCATCCCATGTGGGCTCTGAAAGCAGACAATTAGCAAGCCTTCCAGAAATAGCAAAGTCACCAGCTATCGGTTGGCGAATTCTAAGTCCAAAAAGAGTCCTAAGCATAGGGTAGGCAATATTATTTGTAATTGTTCCATCATATTTATGTCTCATATAGATAGGTACAACAAAATCGTATCCATCCGTCAATGGTTCCATAAAATATTTAATCCATCTTGGCGTTAAGCTTTTAAGATCGGCGTCCAAAAGTATGATTGAATGAGCTCCTAAACCTGTCGCAATTTCAAACAGATTACGAATATTTCTACCCTTTCCCTTAACCCCTTTCTCTGTTGATGCATAAATTTTTGGAACTTTTGTGGGTGTATTGAGAAATACTTCTTTAGTGTCATCTTCAGAGCAGTTATCTACGTTAACAATAACAGAGGATTGATGAGGGAAATAAATACTAAGCCCCTTACTTGCCTGCTCCACGGGAAAGAATATGGAATCCGCCTCATTATAAGAAGGAATTCCTACAACTATATCCGCAGATTTTATGTTGGATGGGTTAACTATTTCAGCAATCATGGTTTTTCTCCTTTGTCTCCTTCGGTACTAAAACAAAAAATCTCAACTTCAACAAAATCAAATATTATCAATATATTAATTGCAATTTTAGTGCCAATAAAAGAATTCCTATAATCGTCAAATATTACTTGAGAAGGGAAAATATATACTGGATTTACAAAAGATCTATAGCTTAAAGAATAAGCAAACCAAGCCACTTTATTAAACAAAAATTCAACCTAAAAGTGTTACAGATATTAAGAAGATTTAATTTTGATATTTGATACAGAAGAGATAATCTTCCTAACACAAAGGGCTTGCATATCTTGATTCATTCACCTTTTCTATTCATAATAAAAATATTAAGCAATATTAGCAACTTGCTTTATTTCCCTCGTTGTCATGTTGGGCGGAATAACATACTTATGAAAAACAATGTTCTCATTCTAATAGTTCTTAGCCTTATCCTTTTAGTATCAGAAACCACAACCCTAGCTCAAGAAAATGGCAGCATACCTATTGGTATGTCGGCAGCGTTTAGTGGACCTGCCAAACAACTTGGGCTCAACATGAGGGAGGGGGTTGAAGCTTATTTTAACAAGATAAACAATCAGGGTGGTGTAAACGGCAAGAAGTTAGAACTTATATCTATAGATGACAGCTACGAGCCAAAGTATGCGGCATCTAATGTATATAATTTAATTAACAAAAACGGTGTAACGGCATTTATAGGAAATGTAGGAACACCAACCGCAAAAGCTGCGACTCCAATAACTTTGGAGAATGAAATTTTGTATTATGCTCCTTTTAGTGGGTCGTCACTGCTGAGACCCTATGACAAAAGAGAATTTCTAATTAAGACTAAAAGCTCAAGGGAATACCACGCAAACAAATATATAATCAACTTCAGAGCAAGTTATGCCCAGGAAACTGAAAAAATTATTGAGAATCTCATAAAAAGTGGAATTAAACCTTACGAAATAGCTATATTCACACAAGACGACAGCTACGGTTATGATGGATATAGAGGAGCCGTAGAAGCTCTTGAGAACAGGGGATATATTAACTCAAAAGAGATTCCCTACGGCACATACAAAAGAAATTCCCTAAATATTGAAAATGGATTGCTTGAGATACTCCACTCTAGAAGAACTATTAGGGCAGTTGTGATAGTAGGATCTTACAAACCAGTTGCCAAGTTTATTAAGTTTGCAAGCAAATTAATACCCCACGCAGTTTTTATAAATGTCTCATTCGTAGGGTGCCTTCCACTTGCAGAGTTACTCGACAACACTACTGATGATGTTTTTGTCACGCAAGTTGTGCCCCATTTCAATTCTGATCTTCAGTTGGTTAAAGAATATAAGCAAGATTTGAAAAAATATTTCCCAGATGCTGAACCAAATTTTGTCTCTTTAGAGGGATACATTTCAGCATATTTATTTGTGGAAGGATTGAAGAAATCAAATGGTGATTACTCCTCAGATGGAATTATCAAAGGCATAGAAAAAATAGATTTTGAGAATTTAAAACTTGGATTTGATTTGTCTCTAGACGAATTAGATCATCAAATAAGTGACAATGTATGGCTTACAAAGATCAATAAAGACACTTGCGAAGAAGTAAGCTGGAGTGAGTTTCGAAACTACATAGAGGAAATGAATAGTCAGCAATACTACCAAGAATAATGTTCTCAAAATTTAAAATATCCAATGATTTTATTATCTCCATACTAGTAATTCTATTTCTAGTATTCCTATACCTCCTATTTGATCTATTTCTTTATGATAGATTGAATTCAAACCAGATAAAAGAAGAAGGCAGATTAGCCAGCAAAGAGCTAAATGTAAATGTTGAAGTTTTCTTAAAGGAAATTCAGGATGTCGCAGACGAAATCACTGATCAAATTTCAACTGGGATAATAAACAAAGAAAACTTAGTTGAAGAATTAGAACAAACCCTAAAGTTTGAGTATGAAATATCCAGTATCGGAGTGCTGTTTAGTCCTTACTCCTATGACAAGAAATTAAGACTATATTCTCCCTATATAATAAAAAGTGGTAATGATACCAAGCAAGTGAGCTTTGATTCATTCTATGATTACACAACACAAAGTACTCCCTGGTACGAGGAATCCACAAAGTTAGATGAGAATTGGACAAAACCTTTTTATGATGAAATTAGTGATAAAGAGTACATATACTTCACCAAAACATTCACCATGACCTCAGAGAGTGGAGATGACAGCACTGGGCTATTATTTATTGGCATCTCCATAGAGGACCTAAGGGACAAATTATCCTCACTCAACCTCGACTATCCCAGTCAGCCCTATTTAATCACCACTGAAGGACTCTACGTAGTTGAGCCCTCTGATATCAGAAGTCACAAAGAAGATAGTTTAAAAGAAATCCAAGGGAGCAAATTTGAATTTTTAGTAACTAAGGACATCAACACCCAAGAGACTGTATACAAATTCCTCACTCCTTTAAAATCAAACGATTGGGTAGTTGTTTTTGAAATTGTAGAAAGTGAGATACTGGAGAATTACTCATCGTATAGAAAAAAAATAATCAACATAATAATTTCGCTTACGATCTTATTAACAGCACTGGCTTTTTATTTCATAAGAAGAATTACCAAAAATTATGAACCAAGTTATTTATTTTGGTTTTTCTCAACTCCATTATTCGCACTTTATATTCTTGGATCAATATATATATGCTATTTGGGATTAGATTATCAGGACAAATCTGATAAAGAACAAAATGCGATTTTAAATGAATCAATCCTTGAAGATTTCAAGCTCGACTATATTAGAGAATCCTTAAACAAGAAAGAAGAACCTCCAATTTTTATCCCTACAGGTGTGTTCATAGAATCTGTAGATTTCAACTCCACGGGGACAGTTAATATCAAAGGGATAATATGGCAAAAATACTACAATGGGATTCATGATGACGTAGCTAGAAACGTTTCCATCTCAAATGCGAATGACCAGAATCTAACTAAGTTTTTTGAAAAATCCTTTGGCAACTACAATTTGATTGAATGGGTGTTCAATATAAATATAAGCTCGGACTTTGATTACAGAAAATATCCGTTTAGCAATGAAAATATGTGGTTACAGCTTAAACATCAGGAGTTTGATAAAAATATAGTTCTCATACCGGATCTAGGCTCCTACAAACTAGGCTCATCAAGATATCTGCCGGGACTTGATAAAAACATAACAATTAGAAATTGGGAAATTAAAAACTCATTTTTTAGCTACACATTCGACAGCTATAACACTAATTTTGGCATCGACAATTTCATAGGCCAGTCCAATGTTCCTGAAATTTATTTCAACATAATCATGGGCCCAAACATAGTAAACGTGTTTATCTCCAACTTTCTACCTATAGCAATTGCACTATTTCTGATGTTTGCAATATTTAAAACCGCAAAAGGGCACTATGTTGTAAGACCTTATGCCACCCTATTCTTAGCTCTTATCTTCTTACAAATAAGTTTAAGAAGAAACCTGGGAGCAAATGAGATTGTTTATATTGAATACTATTATTTCCTAACTTATTTCATAATGGCGGGTGTCAGCCTAAATGCAATCCTGCTTGAGAATTCCAAGCTTGGTATCGTTCAATACAAAAACAACTTAATTCCAAAATTACTCTTCTGGCCGTTTACAGGGCTTGCGATACTTATCTTAAATATCATCGTATTTTATAACTAAAGACAGACTATATGAACACACTTTTTACAATAAGACCTCTAAGAAATGGAGAAGAGGTTCCTATATGCAACCTGGTTGCAAGATCTTTTAACGAATTTATTGCCCCTGAGTTTTCCGAAGAGGGTGTAGAAGAGTTCTTCAAGTATGCAAACCCTCGTGCTTTCAAGAAACGTTTGCAATCAGGATACTTTGCAATGGTCTCGGAATCCGAGGAAACGCTAGCTGGTGTTATAGAAGTTAAAGGAAATAACCACATATCTATGCTATATGTAGACAAACTCTTTCACCGAAAAGGATTAGCAAAAGGGCTCATCAGAGAAATGATTAATATAATAGATACTAATTCTGACATAACTGTAAATTCCTCAAGATACGCTGTACCCTTTTATGAGAGTCTTGGATTTCTTCAATTTGAAGAGGAGAGAACAATATACGGCGTAATTCATGTGCCTATGATCGTTACACACTCCAAACTGAGTGAGTCATTATGATGAAAACACCCCTTACTAAAAAATTTACAGTTGAGGAAATAAAGGAGCGCTTTGATCAGGATGTCGAGCGTTTCTCCAACCTGGAGACAGGCCAGCAAGCAGTAGTGGATGCTCCCATTATGCTTGAGCTCATATCCAAACTTGCAGGCGGCATTAAACCTGATGTGGTGAACATGCTGGATATTGGCGCTGGTGCCGGCAATAACACGATCTCTATACTAAGAGAGCGGCCCGGAATTAATTGTGACCTAATTGATATTAGTGCGGCTATGCTTGAGAGGGCAAAAGAGCGAATATCCCAAGAACAAGTGGGCCAAGTCAGAATATTCCAGAGTGATTTTAGAGACCTCACCCTACCCCACTCTCATTATGATCTGGTAATTGCTGCAGCCGTGCTGCATCACCTAAGAGATGATGAAGATTGGGAGAGCTCATTTAAAAAAATATATGATCTACTAAAACCTAGTGGAGCATTTTTTATAAGTGACATGGTTCACCACCAGCATGAGGCGATTCATGGTGCAATGTGGGAGAGATATGGGAAGCACTTAGAATCCATTGGTGGCGCTGAGTACAAAGAAAAAGTCTTTGATTATATAGATAAAGAGGACTCTCCAAGAAGCTTGTCTTATCAAATGGATCTTATGAAGAAAGTCGGGTTTAAAACTGTTGATGTTCTGCATAAAAATTCGTGCTTTGCAGCTTTTGTCGGTATTAAATAATTCAAATTATGGTATATTAGCATGGCAGTTTAATTAAATTATTCGGAGGCTACAATGAGTGATCAACAAAGTGCAGGTGCTTTCCTATTTGTCTTGGGAATAGCAATATTCGCCGTGCTATCAATCTATCTAACATTCAGCTAAAAATATCTCTACCTAATTAACATTTAACCTCTCAATGTTATTGGCATATTTGGACACCTTGCAACAGCCCTACCCCTTTTAGGTTAGAAAGGAAGCTACTAATATCAGTACAAATAAAACTATAAAAGCCCATCTGGCCCAATAATCCAGCTCGTGGGCTTGCTGCGGCTTATCAACACTTACAAATCTGGCGACAACGCAAGTTTCGACAAGCACAGCAAATACTAAGAACATTGATCCGAACAAGAAATAGTCCATATGCGTTAGGTAAGAAATCTTGGGCAGAAGATTACCCAGCAGAAAACGATAAGCTATAAGGGTAAGTATGGCAGTTATTGCAATGCTGAACTTCGGCCCCACGTGCACTGGATCAATAAAAAGTACAATTAAGGACATAAACACAATCATGATTAGTGGTACGAGCACTTTAATAATATAAAATTTCACTAGCCTTTCAGCTTCTAATTCGAAAACCACTCCCGGTAACACTGGCAAATTCGGCCCAAGGTTTATAGGCTCAGCATATGCATTCCAGTTGACCACTTCCCAATCAGTTACAGTGAGCACATCAGCCATTCCAGTTCTTTCTGTATCAATAGTGAACTTAATGTTTCTAGCATCTTTACCAACTGACACAAGTTTGATCTTAAGCGTATTCTTATCTAGTGGAAAGTCCCTTAGATCCATCGGATAGGAGATTGTTCCCCAGTAGCGTTGGCCTAAAGTTACAGTACCATCAGGCGCAACCTCAACCTGATCTGGAAAAGTTTCAAACAGTTTTTGCTGATTTAATATTTGCAGGTTTGGAGTCCATATATCATCTGTATCCATAGTGCGTATGTACTTAGTATCCATTGCCAAACGTGGGTCTATCCATGTTGCTATAACTGCGAAATTGGCAATAAAAGATTGTTGAGCTCCATCGATGGTATCGATATCTATAACTACAAATCCAAGTTCAATTGGGAAATCCTGATCTTGCGGCCCTGGGCGTACCTCCGCCAGGTATTCATCTTGAGTTAATTGTTCGGCTACAGTTGTCCCTGCCATAAAAACAACTAGAAGAAATAGAGAGCATAAACCTACGATTATCTTTGAATAATTATTGTTAATTTTCATATTTTATTGGAGCTCGCAAATAATTTATCTCAAGAATTGGATTCTTGTAAATAGGCACCCACTGCCCAGTTTAATAGCATAGTCATTATAACAGGTTCTCTAGAAATTTAGAATTGGTCTAAGGTGGGGTCCCTTACTGGACACATTCCGAACGAAGATTCTTGAGTTAAATAAGCTAAATTTCATTCAGAATATTCAAAAATCATTTAAGATTAATGATTATCACCCAGCTATGACCTGAACATTTAATCCGGATTATGAAACACATATCTATTGGCTCGGGTTAGTTGATACACTTCGAACTCCTGATAATTACCCTTTGTTAACTGGCTTCACCAGCTCAGGGTTATTGAAAGCCCTGAATTTATACCATCTGTATATGGAAGGATAGTAAGCCTGCTCTCTTTATTTTCATTTTTATGGATCTTAGATACACCTCTTCCCACAGCTGTACCTAAGGCAGCTCCAAAAAGCACATCTGAAAGGAAGTGCTTATTATCTGATATACGTGATAAACCCACAAAACCAGCAAACACATATAGAGGTATTCCCACCTTATGTCCGTACATTGAGTCGAAAACTGATGCCAATGTAAAACTCCCTGATACATGCCCAGAAGGAAAAGATGAATTAAAGCGGCTGCCACTTCCGTCAGGCCTTTCTCTTCCCACAGAAAGTTTTAGCCCTCCCGTCATCACAGAAGTTATGATATTTGCCTCAATCAGGGCTTTGCTTGTCTCAAGCAGCTTATTATTATCAGTTGCATCGCTAAAAATATATAGGGTGGCATTTATTCCTGCCAGCGTTATCGCGCTTCCACCTATGTCGCCTATATCTGCAAAGTTTCCTAAGGAATTTTCTAATCTATCTTGTATTTCCTGATCTGCATTAGTTTGAGAGAGGGGTATAACAGCTCCAGCACCGGCTCCTAGTATCACAAGGTTCCAACCCATAAAAGTATTCTTTGTGCCGAGTAGTAAGTTTTTTGGAAGAGTGTTAGAGAAATAATACAAATTACTTTCATCTCCAATCTCTTGGGCATAAATAGGGATATTAGAAAATATCATAACGCTAATTATAAAAAGAAGCGTCTTGATTGGGTTATTTCGCTCTACTGAATCAGTTATATGACCACCATAAATGACTACAATATAGAGCAACTATTACCGGGCCATTACGCTCAGATTACAATCCTGTAATCTTCCACAAATAACCAAATAATAGATAGATTACGCTATAGCAATATAGTAGAATCTTAATTAGATAGGAGGTAGTTACTGCGACCCAATCTGAAATTGAGAATACTATGTTGAGCTTAAATAGAACCTTATTACCTACACTTATTATTTTGTTATCTTTGTTCATGTATGCATCCGAATCAAGTGGGCA
>JAJCZS010000030.1 GCA_029262275.1 Deltaproteobacteria bacterium
TTTTTTATAGAAAAGAAGTTTTGTTGGTATATTATTACTATAATCTGAAATTCTGATTCAATGGTGCGTGTAGCTCAGGTTGGTTAGAGCACTGGGTTGTGGTCCCAGGGGTCGCCGGTTCAAATCCGGTCACGCACCCCATGCCGTACTCTCGTTCATTTCTACAAGTAGATTGAATGGATTGTGATAATCATAACAGAGACTTACGCCATCCCAAGTAACGTTCAGAAGTACTGTTTTGATAAGGAGCCTTCTTTCCTCAAGTTCTGAACGTTTGAATAACTCACTACTTTGCTGTGCAAGCTGAAGTATATATTCTGTGGTCACATAAAAGTCTCTATCAACTTCATCCACTCTTTTTAGTTTATCTTCGATGATATTTAATTCTGAATCGTATTGCTTCAGTTTTGCTTCATAAATATCCTTAGTAATACTATCATCAAAATATTCATCATATAACCTGGATTTCCTATTTCTGAGTATGTCTTTATCTTTCCTCAATTTCTCAAGCACATCTTGAGAAAGGTTAAGATTGGTTTCATTTAATTGTTGTAAGTCTTTAATTATTTTTTCAGATGTTTCTTTTGATAAAGAAATACGCCTAAAAGCATTTGCAAATTCTTCCGTTAAGAGATCTTCATTAACATATTTAGCATTATGTTTTCCACCGTATTCAGTGCAACAATAATATTTTTTACCTCTATGCTCTTCAGGAGATATTGTGTATCCACATTTTCCACATTTTATTAAACTCCTATAATAAAATTCTTTCCCCGCATATTTAACCTTAGAACCTGTTTTTGGATCTCTACCGGCTTTAACATCCTGAACAGTGTGAAATATATTCTCCGGTACGATTGTAGGATAAATATGTTTATATTGGGTTCCTTCTTTTTTATATGTAGCTATTCCAATATAAAATTTGTTTTCTAATCTCTCTGCAATTGTAGATTTCGCAAAGTTTACATTAAATTCTTTGTGAATTTTAGTTCTAAGTTCACTAATTGCATAAGCCCCAGTTGAATACCACTCATACATTTTTAACACTACTCCTGCTTCGAATGGATCAACTTCAATAGTCTTAGTTTCATTATCAAGGGTTATATGTCTATATCCATAAGGTGCTTTACCGAGTATCTGTCCTGATTTTATCCTCTTATGATTTGATCTTTTTACGTTATCGCTTATAGAGTCTGAGTAATACTGAGCTAGTGCTACTCCCATATTAAATCTGAATAGGTCAGTTGCTGGGGAGTTATTATCTAATATAATATTGTCTGATGGAAAATGGAGTTCTAATTTCCCTGATTTTCGCAATTCATCAATAACTGGAAGTATTGTAAGAAAATTTCTAACAAGTCTATCAATTTTATCACAGCATAGTGCAACCTTGTTTTCTTGGTTTCTTAAATTTTGTATAACTTGTGTGAATTTTATTCGGTTAGTTTTATATGCTGATTCTTGGAAATCGAATGTTTCTTCCTTACAATATATGAAGCCCTTACTATCAGCATACTCTTTGAGCTTAATTAATTGGCTTTCTGTATCCTGTTCCTCTGTTGATACTCTGGCTAATAGTATTGCTTTCATAGTTTGAATCCTGCTTGTCCAATTAATTCATCAAATGTCATATCTAAGGCTTTTGTGATCTTGTATATTGCTATAAATGAAGGGCTTTTAATAACCCCTGATTCAAGCTTAGTCAAAGTTGAATAGCTAACCCCTGACATATGAGAAAGGTCCTTCTGGGTAATCCCTCTTGCTTTTCTTGATTCTACTATTGAATTTGTTAAGTCTGTTATCATGCTTTCCATATATTGAAATACAATATAATATAACTCTGTAGAAATCAAAGCGAATCCTTATAATCTTCTAAATGAAGTGGTTTGTAATCTTTAAGAATGGTTGATATTGCTTCAAAGTGATTGGGCAAATTTCCGTTCAAATTATAATTGTCTATAGTTTTCTTTAGGGTATACCAAGTTCGATTGCTGTATTTGTTTTCGACTAGGTTTCTAAATTTCCCAATTCCCATATGCTTTGCTAATTCTAGGAACCCGTAAGTTGCTAAGGCATTTGTAAGTCTTACATCCGGATTCTGCACCATGAAATTTGCTAGAAACTTTTCTTTCTCATCTATTTCGCATCTCATAAAACTGTATCTATTAAGAATAGCCTTCCAACTCTTTCTTAATAATTTGCAACTTAAGTCGTTACTAAAAAGAGTTCTTAAAGTCTGATTCTGTTTTGAGATTCCAAGTTCTTTTTTTATCCAGTTTGCATTATTCAGTCTTGATTCAATTCTAAGGACCTCAAATTGCTTTTTCCTTTTAATAGTGTCGAATAATTTCAGTTGAATAGAGTTGCCATTTTCTATTGATCTTTTATCACTATGCATTGATTTTTGAAGGTCTTTCTTTTTGTCATAGATGATCAGTTCATAGTTATTTGTGTGAAAACGAATGCTATGACCGGCATTTCTGTAATCTCTTTCAGTCAGCTCATTATGTAGGTTGTAATCAACTTTTTTGATTTCCCCTATTACCATGCTAGGGATTATATATTCTGGAAGTACAATGTTTTTAGAGTAATGTATTTTTGTTACTTTAGCATCTCTTAAATCCTTTATTCTCAGCATGACTCCCATGTTTTTAAGGCTTGCTGTCAGTCTAGACAAGATTTCATCTAAATCTGTATCTATTAGTTCGTCGAAGTTGTTTCTGTATAGCACTTTAGGAGCTGAGAATTGAATATATAGGTAAACTACTTCATCCGATCTTTGGATTCGCTTACGAAGAGTTAACTGAGGTTTGTAAATACCATCTTTCAATTCGGTTTTTGTTGGATTTTGGTAGGCATCTAAATAAGGTCTTGAACCCATTTTAGGGTAGGGCGGGTAGAAGAAATGATAACAATCAGGGTTAAATTTACTGTGGTCTAGGATCTTAAACTCATTCTGCGAAAGTCTAATAGTTATAGTATCAATCATTATTAATTTTCTCACTATTCTTGATATTTGAGTTCGAAGATTTTACTACTCTTTCTCGATCGTCAATCTTTACAAGGACCTCAAAGAATTGCAGTAATCTGTTTTTAGTCTCTACATTTTCAAGGCATTTGTTGAGCTTCAGCTGTTTAGAAGTACTGTTCTCATCTTGCATACCCTGAGATTACAGAAATGGTAGTTGCGCAGATCTGCGCAGAATATTAGGATAGGTCTAAATACTTTGGGTTAATTAATACTGTTTTATTATTGTATAAGATAAATTTATCAAAACCTGTTTCGGATTTAATTTTTTCATTCAAGTGCCTAATGGTGTTATATATTACCTTCATCCATCCCTCCATGATGTCGGGGTCTTCACCCATTGCTTCAACAATTTCGTAATTTTCCCACAACTTAATCATACTAGCTTTGCTGGCGAATAATATCTTGCAAAGGTAGTGCTGGTTTGTGTCAGCCTTAATAATGATTGTTTTATCATTAATTATCAGTTCAGCAGTTTTCTTATTGTATTTAACTTTTTTTACTCTTACGGTACTAGAGCCCCCGTTTCTCTGGTAATCAAGAAGTTCCTCTAACATATCGTCTTTATCTATTGCATCCTGAATGTATATTTCTTTTAATTCCTTAACTTCTCGATAAATACTTTGCACCTGTAATTGAGTTTGTTGCATTGTTTTAAGCTTAATATTTCCTACATCGATATTTTCTCTAGTAATAGTTGTTAATAAGTATTGGTTGTTGACAGCTTCAATAGGTTTAAATTCTTTAATGTCAACATTGAGAGTGCAAAATTTGTCAATTTCCGTTTGTGCATTCAATGTTGGCAGATCAATAAGACTCCCCTCCAATTTAGTAAGTTCGTCTATATTAATGTTCAAGGAACTTTCTAATAACTGTATTAGATCCAAAGCAGATACCGCAGTACCTAGTTCTCTAAATAATTGCATTTGAGATTCTTCCAGAACTTTATTCATTTCCTCCATTAGCATTGAAATTCCATCAAATTTTGTAATTAACAATTCAGGAGCTATTTCCGAAAGCAAATTCGCTTGTTCGGCAATTAGATCTAATGATGAATGTTTAGATCTAATCATATTCTTAAGATTCTCTTGAGTACTAGTAGATCTAACAAATTCTTCAAACTCTTTTTCTTGATTTTCAATTTGTTGACTGAAGGTAGAAACTTCTTTTCTAATAGTGGAGATTCTCAGTATTTCTTTTTTCTTTTTATGGTCAGTCATTTGAGTCTTATTTCTTTTTAGTAATTACTAATATGTTCAATATCATTAAGTCTTCCATATATAATATCAAGAAATCTGAAACTAGACTATTCTTTTTGCATCCTAATTATAGTATATTCAATATTAGACATAATTTGTCATATAATCTGACATGATTTGCAATATAATATTTACTATTAGTAGTAATTATAGTATAAATAGTTTTGACTAAGTTTATCACTTTGGATGGTGAAAGGAGACAGACGGATGGTAAGTATTTGGAATAGTGCTTATTACCTATTGTTATATTATCTAGATAATCTATTTTTTTCTTATAGCTCACCACAACCTTGGTCTGCTACTTTTTGCATCACTTTAAATCAATTAAAAACAGAAAAATTCTATTCAACGATGAAATACTTACATTTTATTTCATATTGGAGGAGTGCGTAATATGAGAACTATCATATCTTTAGCTGTCTTACTAACTACCTTGCTTATTCTAGGGACAACATCCTTTGCACAGATTGTAGTAATGAATCTGGATGATGCTGGGGCAGGATCATTAAGGGATGCGATAGATCAAGCTAACACAACACCTGGAGCAGATGAGATAGTGTTCGATGCATCTATTCTTCCTGGGACAATCTTACTAGAGACAGGAGAGATGGTTATAACAGATGATCTCACAATAACCGGCCCAGGGGCTGATATGTTAACCATAGATGCTGATATTACCGCAGCTAATGATAGTAGGATATTTAATATTAATGACAGTGATGGCGGAAACGACATAGTAGTATCGATAAGCGGACTTATGTTTATAAATGGTTTCGAATCTGAAGGTGGTGCAATCTTAAATAATGAATCGTTATCTATAGATTTATGTGTATTTGATAGTAATAGTGCTATTGATGGTGGTGCTATTCAAAATAATACAGGTAACGCTACATTAGAAGAAATAACCAATAGCACGTTCAGTGGTAATAGTGCTACTCTTGAAGGCGGTGCTATTCGTAATAGTCGCACAATTATTAATATAAGGAGCACATTGTTCACTGGTAATAGTGCTGGTGGTGCGGGTGGAGCTATTTTTAATAGTAGCTTCTTAGAAGGAATAAGCAACACCACTTTCAGTGGTAATACATCTGGTAACGTCGGTGGTGCTATCTTGAATAATAGTGGGGGGACTATAGCCGAAATACGCAACAGCATGTTCAGTAATAATAGTGCTGATCAGAGTGGCGGTGCTATTGATAACAGAGACACAATAGTGGAGGTTGCCAACAGCACGTTCAGTGGCAATTCAGCTTTTGCAGGAGGTGCTATCATGAATTTTAATGACAGTATGATATCAGCAATATCCAATAACACTTTTGATGGAAATAGTGCTGCTAATGGAGGAGCTATTTTTAATGCTAACTCTATCACTACAATCATCAACAGCACATTCAGCGATAATGGTGCTGCTATTGGTGGTGCTATTTCTAATTCTAACTCCGGTAGAATAGAAAGAATATCCAACAGCGCTTTCGATGGAAATAATTCTACTAATATAGGCGGCGCTATTTATAATGAGTTTGATAGCACTATTGATGCAATAATCAACAGCACTTTTGAGGGTAATACTGCTACTAGTGAAGGTGGGGCTGTTTATCTTGAGTTAGGAACAATAGAATCCATTTCGAAAAGCACATTCACTGATAATAACGCTCTTCTTGGGGGTGCCGTTTACGTTGCAAGTGGCGCTATAAAAGTGGTATCTCAGAACACTTTTGTTGGTAATAGTGCTGTTCTTGGCGGTGCCATTTATTTGAATGATGGCACAGTAAACATCTCTTTTACAACAATAGCAAATAATGAAGCAGCGGTTGCAGGGGGAATTTTTGATAATGCAATCTCAATCACTATCCGCAATTCCATAGTAGCCTTTAACACAGCAGAAAACTGTAATGTTCCAATAGCAGGGGACCCAGCAGAGATAAACAACTACTCAAACGATGCTTCATGCGGTTTTGACTTTGATAATGCCAATATAATTCTAGGCCCTCTAGCAGATAACGGAGGACCAACACAGACAGTCGCACTACTAGGCGGAGACCCACTAGATGGAGCCTCCCCTGATTGCGAGCCTTTGGATATGAATGGTGTGCCCTCAGGTACAGCACTAACTAATGACCAGAGGTTCTTCCCAAGACCATTTGGTCCACTATGTGACTCAGGAGCCTTTGAGAACGGCCCATCAGCTGCTGTAACAATAAAGAAAGTAACAGACCCACCAGGAGGAACAGGTTTTGTCTTTGATACTCTAGGGTTTGAGAACTTAGATGGTTGTGGACTACAAGGGGACCCTGTAGGTCAACTAGTAATGAATCACGGGGATACACAAAGCTGTGCAGTACCATTTGGAAATTATTCAGTCACAGAGACTGTACCACCAGGACAAGTACTTAGAATATTCTGTACAGATTTACCACCAGGAGCTACCACAGATGATCTCTTAGGAGAGCTAAGCTTCTCAATAAACAGCTCCCAGTTTGCTGTGAATTGTTTATTCATAAACATTACAGCCCAAACATTACTAAATGCAATGGAAGAACCTCCAGGAATGAACTGTGAGTTTGGGGGGGTAGAAGTAGAGACAGGGCTGGATACAAACCTAAATGGAGTACTAGACCCAGATGAAGTACTAAATATGTTCTTTGTATGTAACGGAGAGCCCGGCGCAATAGGACCACAGGGACCACAAGGCCCCCAAGGCCCTGAGGGACCACAAGGACCTGAAGGACCACAAGGCCCCGGAGGACCGGGAGGACCAACAGGACCAGAAGGCCCAGAAGGACCAGAAGGCCCGGAAGGACCTGAAGCTTTTATTAACTTAATCAAAACCACCATTGAACCACCAGGCACAAACTGTGAGTTTGGGGGATTAAAAGTAGAATCAGGTCTTGATTTAAATAGGAATGGAATACTAGACCCGGATGAAGTTATGGAAACTGATTTTGTATGTAATGGTGCAGATGGGCAGAAAGCAGTAGGTGGATCAAACTGTTCATTAGCACCTGCTGGCATTCGCGGACCATCAGCTTTATTAGGTCTACTTGGTTATCTACTAGTACCCGCTGCGATTGTAATAAGACGTAGTATCAGGAGGAGAGGACAATGAAAACTATCTCAACACTAGTAGTTTTAGTAACAACCTTTCTTTTATTAGCTGTGTCCTCAAATGCACAGGTTGTTGTAACAAATCTTGATGATGCTGGAGCAGGGTCGTTAAGGGATGCAATAGATCAAGCTAACACAACCCCCGGACTAGATGAGATTATTTTCGATAATTCTATTCTTCCTGGAACAATCCTTCTTGAGACCGGAGAGATGTTAATTACTGATGATCTCACAATAACTGGCCCAGGGGCTGATATGCTAACCATAGATGCTGATATAACAGCAGCTAATGATAGTAGGATATTCAATATTAATGACGGTGATGTTGGAAACGACATAATAGTATCAATAAACGGGCTTATGTTAATAAATGCTTCTGCTTTTGAAGGTGGCGCTGTATTAAGCTTTGAAGAATTATCAATAGATTCATGTATGTTTGAAGGTAATAATGTTGCTAATGTGGGCAGTGCTATATTGAATGAAGGGGGTACGATAACCTCAATAACCAACAGCACATTCAGTGGTAATAGTACTGGTAATAGCAGTGGGGCTATTTTCAATGATGGCATCATAACCTCAATAACCAACAGTACATTTAGTGATAATATTGCAGGTGGTAACGGTGGTGCTATTATGAATGCCAGCAACAGTATAATAGAAGAAATAACAAACAGCACCTTCAGTGGTAACAGTGCTGATAATCTTGGAGGTGCTATATATAGTGAAGGGGGCATAACATTAATAACCAACAGCACCTTCAGTGGTAACAGTGCTGATATTGGAGGAGCTATTTCTAATACTTTTGGCACAATAGAAGAAATAGCCAACAGCACCTTCAGTAGTAATAGTACCTCTTTTGGCGGAGGCGCTATTCTGATTAATAGCGGTAGCTTAGAATTGCTTATGAATAGTACGTTTAATGGGAATAGTAGCTTAGGAGGTGGAGGTGCCATATTAAATCAGGGTGGTGGTACGGTAGAGTTCATATCAAATACCTCGTTCATCGGTAATATTGATTTCGCTGGTGGTGCTATTAGAAATGACGGTAATCTTAACGAAATTCTTAATTGTAGTTTTATAAACAATATAGCTTCCAATGATGGAGGAGCTATATCTAATAACGGTACGCTTGACAGGATAGTTCACTCAATTTTTGAAAGTAATGTTGGTCGATTTGGCGGTGCTATTTTTACTTCTAATTCTCTTGGGAACATTATCAACAGTAAGTTTCATAGAAATAGTGCTGAAAGAGGAGGAGCAATTCTCCTTGGTTTTGGCATAATAGAAACAATTTCTAATAGCACTTTCAGTAGTAATAGTGCTAGTGGAGATGGTGGGGCTATTTTTAATGATCAAAGCACAATAAGCAATATAAACAACAGCACATTTAGTGAGAATAGTTCTACTCTTAATGGCGGTGCTATTCATAATGAGTCAACTTTTAGAACTGCAATAATAGAACAAATTATCAACAGTACTTTTGAAGGAAATACTGCTTCGGGTGGTGGCGCAATTTATAATAGAGCCGGCATAATAAACATCTCCTTTACAACAATAGCCAATAATGAAGCTATGAATGATGCGGGAGGCATCTTTGAGCCATTATTTGTTACACCCGCTGTTACCACTATCCGCAACTCAATAGTAGCGTTTAACTCACCAGATAACTGTAATGCCCCAATAGCAGGAGACCCCTCCGAGATAAACAATTACTCAAACGATGCATCATGTGGTTTTGGTGCAGGGTTTGATAACGCCAACATCATTCTAGGCCCCTTAGCAGATAACGGCGGTCCAACACAGACAGTAGCATTGTTAGGAGGAGACCCACTTGATGGAGCATCTCCTGATTGCGAACCACTAGATGCAGCAGGTATGCCCTCAGGTGTACCACTTCCAAACGACCAAAGGTTTTTCCCAAGACCCTTTGGCCCACTATGTGACTCAGGAGCCTTTGAGAACGGCCCATCAGCCGCAGTAACAATAAAAAAAGTAACAGACCCACCAGGAGGAACAGGATTTGTCTTTGATACGCTAGGGTTTGAGAACCTAGATGGCTGTGGACTACAGGGAGATCCTGTAGGCCAACTAGTAATGAACCATGGGGATACACAAAGCTGTGCCGTACCATTTGGTAATTATTCAGTTACAGAGACTGTACCACCAGGACAAGTACTAAGAATATTCTGTACAGATTTACCTCCAGGAGCAACCACAGATGACCTCTTGGGAGAGCTAAGCTTCTCAATAAACAGCTCACAGTTTGATGTGAATTGTTTATTTATCAATGTAACAGCGCAAACACTACTAAATGCGATAGAAGTGCTCCCAGGACCAGGATCTGAGTGTGAGTTTGGAGGGGTAGAAGTAGAAACAGGACTTGATACAAACTTAAATGGAGTACTAGACCCAGATGAAGTACTAAACATGTTCTTTGTATGTAACGGAGAACCTGGAGCAGTAGGACCCCAGGGACCACAAGGACCGCAAGGCCCCGAAGGACCACAAGGACCTGAAGGCCCACAAGGACCACAAGGACCCGGAGGACCGGGAGGACCAACAGGACCAGAAGGCCCAGAAGGACCGGGGGGAGAGGAAGGCTTTAACACGCTTCTAGATATAAACATTGAGCCACCAGGAGCCAATTGCCAATTTGGTGGGCTTAAGATAGATACAGGCCTTGATTTTAACAGAGATGGAGTACTGGATCCTGATGAAGTTATGGCAACAGATTATGTATGCGATGGAGCCGATGGTGAGAGTTCTACTAGCAACTCAAGTTGTGCCTTAACATCAGCTAAAAATATTGATAATTCATCTGCATTAATAGGATTACTTGGTTATTTGCTAATCCCCGCAGCGATTGTGATAAGACGTAGTATCAGGAGGAGAGGACAATGAAAACTATCTCAACTTTAGTAGTTTTAGTAACAACCTTGCTTTTATTTGCTGTGTCCTCTAATGCACAGATTGTTGTAACAAATCTTGACGATGCTGGAGCAGGATCATTAAGGGATGCAATTGATCAGGCTAATACAACCCCCGGACTAGATGAGATTATTTTCGATAATTCTATTCTTCCTGGAACAATCCTCCTTGAGAGCGGGCAGATGTTAATCTCTGATGATCTTACAATAACCGGTCCTGGGGCTGATATGTTGACAATAGATGCACAAATGAATAGCAGAATATTTTCCGTGGATAATGGAGGTTCATCTGATGATATTGTCTCTATAAGCGGACTGAGGTTTATCAACGGTACTGAACAAGTTGGTGGTGCTATACTCAATTTTGAAGAGTTATCCATAGATTCATGTGTATTTGAAAATAACACAGCGGGAGTTGGCGGCGCTATTGCTAATGCAGGTAATATAGAAACAATATCTAATAGCACTTTCAGTAGTAATCTTGCAAATAGCTCGAGTGCTCAAGGGGGAGCAATTTTTAATGATGACTCCAGTACAATAATAACGATTACTAGTAGCATTTTCACTGCGAATGTTGCTGACTCTGATGGCGGAGCTATTTTTAATAGGGGTCAAATTAATGAAATCACCAATAGTACATTCAGTGGGAATAATTCTCAGTTTGGCGGCGCTATTATAAATAATTTTAGAGGCACAATAGACGAAATAACCAACAGCTTTTTCAGTGGGAATAGTTCTACACAGGACGGTGGCGCTATTTATAATGGATCCAGTAGCATTATACAAGAAATAACCAACAGCACATTCAGCAGTAATAGTGCTGACAACGACGGCGGATCTATTTACAATGCTTCTAATGCAACAATAGAGGAAGTAACCAACAGCACATTCAGTGGTAATAGCGCTGATTCAGGCGGCGGCGCTTTTTATATTCGAGGACCAATAGGAGAAATAACCAGCAGCACATTCAATGACAATAGTGCTGAATTTGGCGGTGCTATTTTTGTTTCTATGGGCGCAATAGCCACAATAAGCAACAGCACATTTATAAGAAATAATGTTATTGAACAAGGCGGCGCTATTTTTAATGGTAGTACAATACAAAACATATCCAACAGTACCTTCAGTGGTAATAATGCTGATGTTATTGGCGGAGCTATTTTTAATAATAACGGAGGTACAATAGACGAGATAACAAACAGCACGTTTGATGGTAATAGTGCTTTTCTTAATGGATTAGGCACTGCTGGCGGGGGTGCTATTGAGAATCGAGGTACAATACAAAATATAATCAACAGCACCTTTAGTGGGAATCGTACCCTCAATAATGGGGGAGCTATTGCTAATGTTGAAGGCACCATAAACATCTCCTTTTCGACTATAACCAATAATGAAGCTTTAAACGGTGGAGGAATATCAGAGGGTCTATCCGCTATAACCACCATCCGCAACTCCATAGTAGCCTTTAACACAGCAACAAACTCAGGTCCTAACTGTAGTATAAACATAGCTGCAGCTCCAGCAGAGATAAACAATTACTCAAACGATGCTTCATGTGGTTTTGGCCCTGGTGATAATGCAAATATCATTCTAGGCCCTCTTGCAGATAACGGAGGACCTACTCATACAATAGCCCTACTTGGCGGAGATCCACTAGATGGAGCATCCCCTGATTGTGAGCCTCTAAATGCAGCAGGAATGCCCTCAGGTACACCACTTACCAATGACCAAAGGTTCTTCCCAAGACCCTTTGGACCACTATGTGACTCAGGAGCCTATGAGAATGGCCCATCTGCTGCTGTAACAATAAAGAAAGTAACAGACCCACCAGGAGGAACAGGGTTTGTCTTTGATACTCTAGGGTTTGAGAACTTAGATGGTTGTGGACTACAAGGAGATCCTGTAGGTCAACTAGTAATGAATCATGGAGATACAAAAAGCTGTGCAGTACCATTTGGAAATTATTCAGTCACAGAGACAGTACCAACAGGACAAGTACTAAGAATATTCTGTACAGATTTACCTCCAGGAGCTACCACAGATGACCTCTTGGGAGAGCTAAGCTTCTCAATAAACAGCTCACAGTTTGATGTGAATTGTTTATTTATCAATGTAACAGCCCAAACACTACTAAATGCGATAGAAGTGCTCCCAGGACCAGGATCTGAGTGTGAATTTGGAGGGGTAGAAGTAGAGACAGGGCTAGATACGAACCTAAATGGAGTATTAGACCCAGATGAAGTGTTAAGCATGTTTTTTGTTTGTAATGGAGAGCCTGGAGCAATAGGACCACAGGGACCCCAAGGACCACAAGGACCCGGAGGACCTCAAGGACCTGAAGGACCACAAGGCCCACAAGGACCCGGAGGACCGGGAGGACCAACAGGACCTGAAGGCCCAGAAGGACCAGAGGGACCAGAAGGCCCTAATGCTTTAATAGATACCACAATTGAGCCTCCAGGAGAGAATTGTGAGTTTGGAGGGTTAAAAGTAGAATCAGGACTTGATCTGAATAGGAATGGAGTACTTGATCCGGATGAAGTAGAAGCAACACAATTTGTTTGTAATGGAGCAGATGGAGAAAAAGCTGTAGGAGGCAACTCAAACTGTTCACTAGCATCTGCAAATAGCATAAGTGGACAATCAGCACTATTTGGACTGCTTGGCTATCTACTAATCCCCGTTGCAATTGTAGTAAGAAGAAAGTTCAGACATAGGCAGTCTTTAACTTGAGAGAATTAAGAAAAATGGGAGTAACATATTATAAGGGTTATCATTAAGAATTTAGGATTATTAAGCCACAAAATGTATAGAAAAAGGCAAATGTTTACATTTTTTCGATTTTTGTTGAATTAATACGTCCAAACATATCTATGCTGATCTGTTCTATAAACCCTCTATCATCAAGAACACCTTGATATAAAGCATCGTATAATAATATTTTTGCATACCAGTCTCTGAGTTCTGTTTCATGTTTATAGGGATTTCTATTACTTATTTGGCTTTAGCCATAAAAGTATCTTTGAACCAACTATTGGTCATTATCTGAACTTGGCTTTAGATTCTCAAGTAATTGTTCCCACATAATACAGAAATAGTTTCTATCTGAATGAGTCATCTTGTTATAAAAAGTATTCTTTTCCAAGGAATCCCTATCCCATCCATGTCTACGGTTTAGGGAGTGAAAAAAATTCTCCTCCATATAAAGTTCTGATTTATTATGGACACCTAACTTTATTGCACAGCGGGCGGCTTTATCGATTTCAAAAAGCTGGGCGAATGGTATACCGAGACTGTTAAGGCAGATGTGGTTTTCACTTTCTGAAATATGAGTTAAAGGATCTTCGTAATATTCATTACTCCCTTGTGTCAAGATAGCATAAATATCTAATTCAAGTATATCGTTATATACTTTTCTAATATGCTTGATAACCTCTATTAATATTTCAGGTTCATAGGTGTAGGATTTTTCACTCATGAAAGTACCTACTGTCCAGTTGCTTTTAAGGAGTAAGCTATCCGCAAATGATATAAATGAGACATCCAAATATTTTTCTGCAACTTGATCAACAGCATTACGTAGTTCTACAAGTTTATTCCGTGTAAGCTCACCGCGATCAAGGGCCTCCTTGACTCCAATAGCATCCACAATGCCAAAAACACTGTATTGTCTTAAAAACAAGTGTTCAAGCCATGAAGATTTTGCAAAAAATTGAGGCCTTTCTGAATACCTAGAACAACCTACGCAAGTTACAAATTGGTCCCGAGGTAGTGATATTTCAACTTCATGGAATCTATAGTAGGCCCCTGGATACCAAGTTAGTTCTATTGAATGATCAGTGATTCGTCGAACTTGTATAAAACTTATATAACCTACTGGTGTGTACTCTCCACTAGAAAAGCTTGTTAACATTGCACGTTCATATTCTTGCATGTAACACTCATCTATCAAGATAGATTCGGTGTTCAGAGGCACATCATTGAACTCATAAACTTCAAAATAAGGATGATCAAACAAGTGTTATACCCCCATTTGGTAGCAAGATATTGACCAATAGCAATAATATCATATTTTATCTAGGAGTTAATTGATTACCCCAACTATTCTAGTAAGATGATATTTGAACATCCGTTGTTTGAATATTTTGTTGTATGTGATGAAAGAAATTTTGTTTGTTTAATTTTATAATTTGCGTTCGGAATGAGTCCAGTAAGGGACCCACTTGTTAATGATTACAGCTAGTTACAACACATAAATGTATTTTCAATTCTTAAATATTCATAGTAAGTTGGGGTCCGAAGTGTATCAACTAACTCGAGCTAATCCTTCTTTGTTTGCTGATCGCATATAATTTTGCTAATTTAAAATCAACATTCTATGTTGCAATGTACAAATACCCCAATCAGCCGTATGAACTGATTGGGGTATAAAGAATGGGGTGCAGGGTTAAAGATGGTGCAAGGATTCTTTTTCTAATTTTCTAATATAGAGCCTTTTAAAACGATACTAGCTCGGCATCTGCGTCTATTGCAAGCCCTATTCCATCGATATAAACTTTATCGTCCAAAGCACCGTTTTCCATTGGGTTACAGTCGAGGGTTGTTAAAGTATCATTGAATGTTCCTGCAGGAACCATAATAGTCTCACCCAGAGCAACTATTTCAGCCTGATCCTCAGCTATGCCAGGAGCGGCCTCTTGCTGAAAGACCTGACCAACTTGGGGATTCCCAGGCATTATTATCCCAGGAAGGTTTCCATTCTCTCCAGCGCGCCACTCACCGCCGTGGCCTACAAGTATTCCATCTTCAAAATCATCAACGTCTTCTCCGAAGTAGCAAACAGTGCCATCTGGTGCTTGAGCAAAGAAGTTTCTCGATATTTCAACAACTTCTCCATCCTCAAACTCCGCTTCTTCGACTATTCTAGTTGTAACTCCAGCTACTACTTCTGTTTCGTCTAGTACTGTGATGATGATTTCAAGGAAAACCCCATCCTCTTCGCCTTCAAGAACTAATTCATCTCCAACAAAAAGCGGGAAGAATGGGTTATCAATGATAAGAGAAAATGGACTAGCAGATGGATCACAAACTGCTATGCTTAAATTTGTTTCCGGGCAAGATCCACCCCCGCCTCCACCTCCACCATTGTTACTACTACTGCAACCACCGATAATCAAAAATGAAATTGCTAATGAAATAATTGATACTCCGATTCTCTTTAACATAAAAAACCTCCTATAGAACTTTGAATTTATATTCAGAATATCAAATGAGTGTTTCCCGAACATTACTGGAGGATTACAATTCTGTAATGAAGTTATTTTGCGCTCACAGCAAATAGACCGGCCCCGGCTGAAATCCAGCCGGAGCTAAAAGCAGATAAAGAGAGAGGAGTAATACTTTGATTAAATAGTTCTTGGTTCTTATCTGGTACGCACGCCTTGTATATGAATCTTTCGGAGGTCATTATCATTGATTTTGGATGTTTCTTTATTCTTTATTCCGATTAAGACCAGAATTGCTAGAATTGCTATTAAGACTAGGATCATTTTTTTCATAATAAAGAAGATTAGCTTGGCTTTGTTGCGTGAACATTTCTGGAGCATTACAAATGCGTAATGGAGAATTGCCATTGTAATGAGATCGGGACTTCATAAGCTGAGTTGGGTGAAAATAAAGATCTTATGAAGTCCCTTGGGCAATACTTAGTAGAGGTTAATTCTTAATTTGAAGTGAAGAAGCCGCTTTCAGTTATAGTCTGATTGCCGCTATCTTCACGAGCTAGTACTTCAAACTTGTATTCTGCTCCTGGTATGACCAAATCAGGCGAAACCAGATACTCTGTTATGTCACCAGGTAGAATCACACTTAGCTTCTGTTCAGTTTCTGGCTCAACAATCTCAATAACTAACTCATACCGTATTATTTCTATATCAGTCTCATTTCCACACACTCCTGTAGGAGATGAGGTATCGATTTTGTTAGTTACAGGCATCCATGCAATGATAAGCGGTTGAGTTGGATCAACTTGTTCTCCCTCTTGAGGGAATATTAGCTCAGGACCACATGGGAGATCATGAGTTAATTCTGCAGAACCCATAATCCTTTGTCTATTAATTGTGAATCCCTCAAACTTGTATTCGCCCTCAGGTATAAATGCAAGTATCTCAGGAAGAGGTACGTCTTCGTAATTAGGTTCATTGCTCTCAGTGAAGAACTCTGTACTTCCAAGCCTTCGCATTTTGCCTCGGTTACTTACTGAATAGACCTGCCTGCCGTCAGGACCAGTAACTCTAATTCTTTGCCAGGGTTCACCGTC
>JAJCZS010000031.1 GCA_029262275.1 Deltaproteobacteria bacterium
TTCCAGAACTAGGGAATATGGAGCAGACAAAGGCGGGGCCGAGATATGTGGGAATCCAATTTATCTTGCCAATGCACTTAGAAAGCTAGGAGCAGCTTCTCATAGGATACCGCTTCAAGTAAGTGAGCAAACTGCCGACAGTACCTCTCACATGCTTATAGCAAGCCCGCTTTCGGGGAAAGGGCTCGCTTCTCTATTCAGCACCCATCCACCCATGGAAGAGCGCATAAGACGCCTTGAAGCAATGGTCAGCGGTGTGAGCTAATTTGTTTGATTGACTAAACCTTTATTATTATGTGAAGAAAAGAGAGAATCAATCCAAGAAAACATTAGATGAAAAGTAATTATCCCAAGCTGTTCGTTGATTTTCGTAACTAGATTTGACCAAAGAATGATGAAATGGATCTCTCTTTGACACCTGTACTGTAGCTTGTTTATTACGTTCAGTTAATCTTTTCGAATACGGTACAACTTGTAATTCGTTTCTTAGCATCTTGTCTATTTCTTTTGTTTTTAGACCTCTATGAAAATGTAGTATGTAAAAGAAATATGAGTTTAAAATAACATAAGATATAAGAATATTTGGTGAAGAAGGATTTAATTGGTTGGTAATTAAATTATTATTACCATTGAGCAATAACCCATGCCCAACAGAAAACTTTTCGTGTGAGATGAATTCCCTCATGGATCCTTCCTCAAAAATTGTATCCATATTTATGTTTCTTATATAAATCTTATCTTTTCTATTCAATTTGTAACGACTACATATCTCTAAAAATAACTTTAGATTTGAAATCTTATCTAAATCCGAACCATGCAAAATATAATTTCTTAAATCACTATAAAGATAGTCAAATTTTCCACTAAATCTGGATTGGTTATAAGTCATTTTCAGCAAGAACCTTAATAAATAATGGTAATCATATTTAAATTTAATTTTAACATTTGAGGGATAGTTTTTTTCAAGATTATTAGTAAGGTAGAGCCTTTTTCCATAACTGTCTAAAAGAGAGAGTCTCTCGTTATTACATATAGAACATACATCTTTAATCTGATGTTCTGATTGAATGACTTTATTGGCTTTAGAGTTAAACCCTACATAGTTCTTTTCATTAAGTTCATATAAAAATTTAGGTATTATATGTTCACGGGTTAATTTTGAAGCGGATATGCAATAGGCACATGTTCTTTTCATAGTATTACTTTGTGAATATCTTATTTAATTGTTGATATTACTCTCAATGTAAGCTGTAACTTGGTCCCATCTTTCATAAGATTTCTGTAGATTTTCAGCAACCTCACGGTAATTAAGAGATAGGTCTTCTACCCGTCCCTTATCATTTAAACTTGAGGGGTCAGCAAGAAATTGCTCTAATTCAATCTTTTTATCTTCATAAGAATGGATTCTCTTTTCCAGATTAGAAAGCGCAGTCTGAAGTTGTTTCAAGGATAATTCTTCCCAATTATCCATATTTTCTATGCCACGCTCAACTAGTTCCGCGTAAAGACGGTTGCGCCTCTCGGCTTCCTTACGCTTATCCTTAGAAGAGCGGGGTTTATTAATCGCTTGAACTGTCTCTTTTTTATTTTCAAACGAGTCTGATGCCCCTTCTTTTTCTCTTTTTGCCTGATGATAATGAAATTCTGAGTAGGTTCCGGGATATGTAACCAATCCTTTTTCCTCTGCATACCAAATCTTATTGGCTACACTATCAAGAAAATGCCGGTCATGACTAACCACAACAAAAGTGCCTTTATAATTTCTCAGCGAGTCAATTAGGACACCTCTGGACTGTATATCCAGATGGTTTGTGGGCTCGTCAAGAATCATAAAATTCTTTGGAGAAAGAAGCGTCTTTGCAAGTGCTATTCTACTTTTCTCACCTCCCGACAAAACGCTTACGGGTTTAAAAACATCATCTGCCCTAAACAGAAAAGCGCCTAACAATGTTCTGATATCTGGGTCATTTTGAGTGTGACCCGCGGATTTGAGCTCTTCTATGACAGAGTTAGAAGGATCAAGAGACTCAGCTTGATGTTGAGCAAAATACGTAAGCTCTACGTTATGCCCTAACTTCCTCTCACCATCAAAGGGCTCTGTACCAAGGAGCATTCTTGCAAGAGTACTTTTTCCAGCACCGTTTTTTCCAATGAGAGCAATCTTATCACCACGCGATATATCAAGAGGTCTAACTTTATGAAAAACCTCAAGTTCTGATCCGTCTTTGTTCTTATAGGATTTGGAGAACTCTGAGAGCTCAAGCACAACCTTTCCTGATTGTTTAGGCTCTGGGAAATTAAACTTAATAGAAGCATCATCAGATTCAGGAACAGGAACACGCTCTAACTTTTCAAGCATTTTAATACGGCTCTGAGCTTGCTTCGCTTTGGTATTTTTGTAACGGAACCGCTCAATAAATCTCTCAGTCTCCTTGATCATTCGCTGTTGGTTGTCATATGCAGATTTTTGAATCTCAAGCCGTGACTGACGTTCTTCAACATAGGAGGAGTAATTACCTGCGTACTCAGTAATTCGCCCCGTGCTCAACTCAGCTATAGTAGTTACCATGCGGTTTAAGAAATACTGATCATGAGAAACGAGAATCACGCTGCCTTGAAAGCTTTTTAAATATTCCTCAAGCCAGTCAATGCTCTCAATATCCAGATGGTTTGTGGGTTCGTCCAACAAAAGAATGTTTGGGTTCTGCAAAAGCAGCTTTGCCAAAGCCACTCTCATCCTCCAACCGCCAGAGAAAGTATTTAGAGGTTTATCTAAATGATCTACTTCAAAACCAAGACCCAGAAGGAGCTTCTCTGTCTGATACTTGATAGTGTGAGAGTCTCTAGTTCTTAATTCATTGTGTATGACATCTAGTCTCGCAAGGGGTTTTTTGTATTCCCCTGAAGAATGGTCTGATATCTGATTTAATTGTTCAGAAATAGATTCGGATTCACGCTCTAAGTCGAGCACTTCCTTAAAAACGCTAAGCGCTTCTTCTAAAACCGTTCTGCCTGTATCAGTCTCTTCAACTTCTTGAGGCAGATACCCGATTACATATGAAGGGGGTATGGTTAAAGCTCCGCTGTCCGGGGTGTATAAGCCCGCTAGCATATTAAGAAGAGTCGTCTTTCCGACACCATTTGGACCAAATAGACCTATCCTCTTGCCGTCTTTAATATGCCAGGAAAGATTTTTGAAAATGTCTCTTGATCCAAAAGAGAGGGATATATCTTTAAGCTGAATCATATATACAGATTAACATTCCTAGAAACATTAGTATTTTATTGCCGAGCAAATTCTATCTTTGAGTTGATATAGCCAGATTCGCTCTGAGGCGTTAATACCAATGTTTTATCACTGTCTTTAAACTCGTAATAAAACGGATGCTCGCTTTCTCCTTCAATATTCAAAACCAAAGTATCTTTATCATATTGATAAGTACCATCTATATTAACCGATAAAGTTTTACCAATTGAGAGCTCAAAGGTTTTATCACCCTTCAACTTTAGATGAAAACTCCCAAATGCCCAGTCCCCAACAAAAGGATTCCCAAAGGAACTGCATCCCACTACCACCAATAATAGGAGAGAAAAAGTTGTAATGATCTTAAAATTTCTATTCATGGAAATCTCCCAGGTTTTTAGAAATTACTTAACCAAATTTCTAACCGATCAAGTACGAATAAGATACACTACAAAAAGCAAATTTGTATGTATATGTTTTTTTCTTTATCTTAAGCTTTAATGGAGGTATCTATACTCTGATGAAAGATAATAAGCCAATTATTGGGATAACTACTGATATTAAAAATGGGAATTTCGAAATAGAAGAGAAGTATGCACATGCTGTAGCAAATGCGGGAGGAATTCCACTTCTCATACCATCCATACCAGA
>JAJCZS010000032.1 GCA_029262275.1 Deltaproteobacteria bacterium
CTGTCGGCAGTTTGCTCACTTACTTGAAGCGGTATCCTATGAGAAGCTGCTCCTAGCTTTCTAAGTGCATTGGCAAGATAAATTGGATTCCCACATATCTCGGCCCCGCCTTTGTCTGCTCCATATTCCCTAGTTCTGGAAATAGTCATTCTTATAACAGTAGCTGCAAGAGGGGCAAGTATAACCATGGCAATCACGGCAATTGGATTCCCGCCTCTATCTCTTCCTCCTCCAAAAAACATAGCGAAGTATGCGAGATAAGTAATCGCGGTAGCAATTGTTGCGGCAATTGAGCTTATAAGAATATCCCTGTTTTTAATGTGCGCCAATTCATGGGCCAAGACACCCTTTAGTTCCTCACGGCTAAGAAGCCTCATGATTCCTTGCGTAACAGCTACTGCCGAGTGGTTATAATCTCTACCTGTTGCAAAAGCATTAGGCTGTTCTTGAGGGGTTATATATACCTTTGGCATTGGAAGTCCAGCGTTTTGAGCAAGCTCCTGCACATCTCCATAGAGCTCCGGGGAGTCTTCATAGGTGACCTCTGTTGCTTTATACATTTTAAGTACAATCTTGTCACTCCACCAGTAGCTGGCAAAGTTCATAACAAGCGCTATACCCAGTGCTATCGTGGCGCCACCCTGTCCACCAATATATGCTCCGATTCCGATTAATAATGCTGATAATGCTGCAAGTAGTATTAAGCTTTTTAAGGTATTCATTTTATCTCCTAATTATTATTGCCCTATATTGGCTAAAATTTCTCTATTTAAGTACTATAATCAAGATAATGCTTTGGAGTAAATATTCAAGTAAGATTTTATAATAAAAAACAACAAATCAAGGATATCTAGAAAATGGATACGGGAATTCTATGGTCTTTAATAGGCTCTTTTACGAATGTTTTTATATTAACTAGGTTAGCACAATACTTTTTTAAAAGATTCACGAAAGTAGACGACCGAAAAAGAGCATATATAACGTTTCTTATTGTAGGAGTTATAGATTTAATTGGATTAGTCGTTGCTTTCAGAGGTACAGGGATTTTATCTGGAATATATTATTGGTTATTTTTCTATCTTCCTTTCTTGGTAATGTGGCTTCTAAAGGATTTAATGGAAGCATCGAGGAACAAAAAGCACAGGGAGGCTTTAGAATCCGATGACTAAACAGGATGTTGTGCTTCAGACGGATTTTGATGGTGTAGGAGCTCCCATAAGAGGGAAGGTTAGAGACATTTATGATCTGGGGGACAAGCTTATAATAGTAGTGACTGACCGTATATCAGCCTATGATGTCATAATGAACGAAGGTATTCCCGGTAAAGGAAAAGTCTTAAATCAGATCTCAGAATTCTGGTTTGATAAAACAAAAGATATTATCCAAAACCACGTTATATCTACCGATGTTTGTGACTATCCACATATTTTCCACAGATATAGCGAAATCCTAGAGGGCAGAAGTATGCTCGTACGAAAAACAAATCCCCTCCCAATTGAATGTGTTGTTAGAGGTTATGTGGCGGGTTCTGGATGGAAAGAATATCAAGAAAGCCAAACTATCTGTGGGATAGCTCTTCCAGAGGGAATAGTGGAGTCGGATAAACTTGCGGAGCCAATATTCACGCCTGCAACAAAGGCCGATGTTGGGGATCATGACGAGAACATTACTTTTGAGCAAGCTGCCCAGCTGGTAGGCCAGGATATTGCAGAGAAAGTTAGAGATATAAGCATAGCTCTTTACTCTAAGGCAAGAGAGATTGCAGATAGGGAAGGAATAATAATTGCTGATACAAAATTTGAGTTTGGTATAGATGAATCTACTAATGAGCTTATCTTAATAGATGAGGCTCTAACTCCCGATTCATCAAGGTTCTGGCCCAAGGATGAATACGAGCCCGGCCGCTCACAAAAGAGCTTTGATAAACAGTTTGTAAGAGATTTTCTTACCTCCACAGGATGGGATAAAAACCCTCCTCCTCCCATGCTGCCTAAAGATGTAATATTGGGGACTTCTGAGAAATATAGAGAGGCTCTAGCTAAGTTAGCTCAAGAGTAGTAATCATAATTATGTGTCAAAAACAATTATTTTTAAACCTTTGGGTATATTTATTATTGAAGGGTATGATGTATAAATTTTGAAGAGGGAAGAGACTTTTTCTTCGAAAAGGAGCAGGATTTGGTGGAGCTAAAATTAAATAGCGTTAATAGCACAAGAGAGTCTAGTATTATTCTTAGTATTCTTCTTATAATTGTAATGAGTATTGGTCTGATAGGGGGGTGTGGTGGTTCGGGAGGTAATTCAGGGAATAACTCAGGAGAGAACAATTCAACTATTATATTTACAGATGTAACTTCTGTGGCGGGGTTTAATTATTCTCATGGATATATCAATGCAATCGAAAGTGAACCTCAGTTGATCTCCGGGGGAGTTGCCGCCGGTGATTATGACAATGACGGATGGGTTGATCTTTATATTGTAAGAGGTTCTATCGGTCCTAATTTGCTTTTTAAGAATACGGGCAACGGATCGTTTCAAGAGGTTGGTCAATTTGCAGGTGTAGATATCTCTGGAGCTATAGGATCGGGACCCACATTTGCTGATTTTAGCGGGGATGGTTTTCTCGATCTTTTTATAGGCGGAATTTCTTTTGTGAATAAGCCTTCTTTGTTTCTAAATAACGGCAATGGTACTTTTTCCAATATATCTTCTGGCCAGGCATTAGCCGAGCTAGCTAGTAGTAGTACCTATTCTGCAGCTTTTGGTGATTATGACCTCGATGGTGATCTCGATCTATATATTACGCACTGGAACTCAACGATCCTTAACGGTTCCTCAGAACATCTATGGAGGAATAATGGAGATAATACATTTACGGATGTTAGCATAGCTTCTGGAATAACGGATGCATATAACCAGATAAAAGAACCTGATTTTCTTCCTAATTTTGGATTTGCTCCTAATTTTGCGGATATAAATAATGATGGCTATCCAGATATTTTAATTGCTGGAGATTTTGGTACCAGCCAAATTTTTATTAATCAAAAAAACGGAACGTTTCTAAACACAACAGATCCCGATGTAGTTACGGATGAAAATGGAATGGGCGCTGCAGTAGGTGATTATGATAATGATGGAGACTTGGACTGGTTTGTATCAAGTATTTATGACCCCAACATGATGGCCGACGGAAACTGGGGAATCTCGGGAAATAGGCTTTATCGTAACAAGGGTGATGGAACGTTTGAGAATGTAACTCTTGAGGCCGGTGTTGAACATGGTTTTTGGGGATGGGGAAGCTGTATGTACGATTTTAATAATGATGGGAACTTAGATATAGCTCATGTAAACGGGTTTGGATTTGCTCCAGGGATCCCAATGACTGCAGAATTCTTTCAAGATCCTACCAGAGTCTTTATTTCAAATGGTAACGGTACGTTCACAGAGAAAGCATTAGAACTAGGTCTTGACGATACTGGTCAGGGTAGGGGAATAGTCTGTTTTGATTATGACCGAGATGGGGACATTGACTTGTTTATCGCAAACAATAGTCAGAGTCCTAAGCTCTTTAGAAATGACGGTGGAAACAATAACAATTTTCTAAGTGTTAACTTAAATAGCCCTTCTCCCAACACTGAAGGTGTGGGAGCAAGAGTAACCGTAACAACAGGAAATAAAGTTCAGATGAGAGAGCTTAGAGCAGGCAGCAATTTTGTTTCCCAAAATCCGGTATTGGCTCACTTTGGTTTGGGAGGCTCAAAGCTTATTGATGAAGTCCAAGTGAGATGGCTTGATGGACAGATAACTGTTCTTCAAAATGTTGCTCCGAATCAGTTTCTAACCATAGATCATCCTAATTTATAGATTTTTAGGAAAATTTTTAATCGGACTCTAAATTTAATGGATAAAATAAGCATTCTTGGTTGTGGCTGGCTGGGCTTACCCTTGGCAGAGCACCTTATTAAATCCGGATATAAAGTAAACGGATCTACTAGGACTATAAAGGATATTAGTGTTTTAGATGGGAAAGGTATAAGCCCATATCTTTTGGTTCTTGATCCTGAAATTAGAGGGGAGAATATAGATGGTTTTTTTGATAGTGATATTCTCATCATCAACTTTCCACCTGAAAGACGCGAAGATATAGTTGCGTATCACGAGCTACAAGCAGTCTCCTTAATAGATAGTGTTAAGAGATCAACTATAAAGAAAGTTGTTTTTGTTAGCTCAACCTCGGTATACCCGGATTTAAATCGTGAAGTGTCTGAGGATGAAATGAGTCCACCTACTAAGGCTTCAGGAAAAGCCCTACTTAAGTTTGAAACACTCCTCAATAGTAGCTCCGAATTTAAAACCACAATTCTCAGGTTTGCTGGATTGATAGGGTATGACCGTATGCCCGGCAGGTTTCTGGCAGGAAAAAAGGAAGTAGGTAATGGGGAAGCCCCTGTAAATCTTATACACAGAGATGATTGTATAGACATAATTCACCAGGTATTTGAAAAAGATATATGGGGAGAAACCCTTAATGCTTGCTCGGATATTCATCCCAAGAGAAAAGATTATTATATAAATGCAGCCAATAAACTTGGACTTGCTCCTCCTGATTTTATAGAGTCAGAGAAATACAGTTATAAAATTATTAATAACGATAAGTTAAAGAGGATATTAAATTATAGTTTTAAATATCCAGATCCGTCTAATATTGATGAGTGAGCTTAATAATTTGTCTTCAATTGTATAAAAAATCAGAAATATATTTAAAAAGTTGGATTTGAATTACGTTCTGTTATACTTAAAATAAGTCAATTTCAGTTGATAGTGGCAAATAAAAACCATAATGAAATCAGATAAATACACCTATAATGCTTCATTATTTTTTTCTGAGTCCCTCCGGGTGATATAATTTCTGTGCTCTTAATATATATGACACTTTGTTATTCAAACAGCTCTATTTATAAGATTAAAACATGGAAAAATTTAGGTTTGTTCAATAAACCACTTGGAGGAAACTGTATAAATATATGCAGAACACAATTAGCTTAGAAAACGGTATAAATAAAGATCTCCACTTTGAAGATAATAATATTGTCAGAGAACTTTACGGACAACAGAATGAAAATCTAAAAGAGATAGAGAATCTCTATAGTATAAAAATTCATTCAAGGGGTGGAAAATTAAGTCTTGAAGGGAAGGACAAAGAAGTTGAGTCAGCCTATAAATTCTTAAAAGAAATATATGGCTTAATGGAGAAAGGCTATTCACTTGACCCGGGCGATCTTGAGCTGGCCTCGAGGATTGTGGATGAAAATAAAATTCAGCTTGAGGATATATTTTTAGATACAGTTTGTGTCTCAACACGTAAAAAAATAATTGCTCCTAAGAGCTTAACCCAAAAACTTTATATTGAATCAATTAGAAAGCACGATATAGTTTTTGGAGTGGGTCCGGCAGGTACGGGAAAGACCTACCTTGCTATGGCCATGGCTGTGTCCGCATTTGTGAATAAAGAGGTTAACCGTATTATTCTCACTAGGCCCGCAGTAGAAGCTGGGGAAAAGCTTGGATTTCTTCCAGGCGATCTTTCGCAAAAAGTGGATCCATATTTAAGACCACTGCTAGATGCCTTATATGATATGATGGATTATGAGAAAGCTTCTAGATTGATTGATAGAAATGCAATTGAAGTTGCACCGCTTGCATTTATGAGAGGTAGAACCTTAAACGATGCCTTTGTAGTTCTTGATGAGGCCCAAAACACCACCCCAATGCAGATGAAGATGTTCTTAACCAGACTGGGTTTCAATTCAAAAGCTGTAATTACTGGGGATACTACTCAAATAGATCTTGGTGGTGAGGAAAAATCAGGCCTTCTAGAGGCAGAATCATTGGTTAAAAAAATAGATGGTATTTCGTTCGTATATTTTTCCAAAAATGATGTAGTTAGACATCCGCTTGTTAGACAGATAATAGAAGCATACGAGCAAAAGTCTTAACCATTGTGTATAATTTGAACGAATTAGGTTTTATTTGGAGGTATTAATGAAAAGAAATTTATATTCTTTTATTGCTTTTTTTGCTCTAATTTTTACACTAGCTTCCTGTGCACGTGACTGGCAAGATCCGGACACTGCGATATCCGCACAGAGTATAAGTATTGCAACTCTTATAACAAATAGACAGGCTTATGCTAGTGCAGGAGTTTCATTGATAGGGAAGGTTTGGAATTTAGAGACCGGCTCTGTTCATAGTCAAACTCAAGATGGTACTGAACAGACTTATACAACATTTATATTGGCTGACAGAGCAGGTACTGGTATAGATGTTTATGCCCCGGGAGATGTAGCCATTGAAGAGGGTGATTTTGTTAGAGTGGTAGGTATTTATAGAAAAGAATTTCAACGTACTGGGGATTATTTCTTAAATGTTGTGGATGCAGTCCGTATAGAAGAGTGGAATCCTGGTTTAGGGTATTGGCTTAAAGAATTTGAATGGGATTAAAGGTTATAAAAAGACACACTTAAGAAAAAAGTTCGTGAAGAAATATGATTTTTTCTCTAGATGGACCCAAAGAAACGGTATAAATCCTTACTCCTGTTACTTCCTCTAGCTTTTCCAGATACTTTCTTGCTTGTGCAGGAAGTTCAGAGAGTTCTTTTGCATCTGAAATATCCTCACCCCACCCCTCCATTTCTTCATAGATAGGTTCTATTTCGTCTAAAACATGGCTTGTGGATGGGAAAGAAGAAAGCTCAGCTCCTTTGTACTTGTAACCAACACATATATTTAATTTATCAAAACCGGATAACACATCTAATTTGGTAAGAGCAATAGAAGATATTCCATTTATCTGTGCTGCGTACTTAAGTGCAAAAGCATCAAACCACCCGCATCTTCTTGGCCTTCCTGTTGTAGCTCCAAATTCTCCTCCTGCCTGTCTTAACTTCTCGCCTAACTCGCCTGATATTTCTGTTGGGAATGGTCCCTCCCCAACTCTTGTAGTGTAGGCTTTTGCAATACCTAAAACAGTGTCAACCGCAGTTGGGCTAACCCCAGTTCCTGGAGATGCTCCACCAGAGCCTGCGCTCGATGAAGTAACATAAGGATAGGTGCCGAAATCTATATCCAGCAGAGCTCCCTGAGCTCCTTCAAAGAGTATGTTTTGACCTTCAGATATGGAGTCATTGAGCAACTTGGAGGCGTCACAAGAAAATTTCTTGAGCTCCTCTCCATACTTGGAGTATTCATTGAAAATTTCTTCGAATTCTATTGGGTCTCCACCTAATACTTTAGTTAGATAGGCATTTCTTTCGTCAAGGACTTCTTTCAATCTGTTAGAAAGCGCATCTGGGTCGATAAGGTCGGCAAGTTTAATTCCTCTTCTTGCAGCCTTGTCTTCATATACTGGTCCAATTCCTCTGCCTGTGGTTCCAATCTTCCCTTTTCCGTTCATAGATTCTCGAGCCAGGTCTATTGCTCTGTGGTAGGGCATAATTACATGTGTTCTGTCGCTTATTTTAAGGTTGGTTTCATCCGCTGTGTGTCCTGCCTCTATTAGTTCTTTTATTTCTTGAAGTAGTACCTTAGGATCTATTACAACTCCATTTCCTATAACAGATAGTTTGCCATCTCTAAGAATGCCGGAGGGTAGGTGATGAAGAACAACCTTTTCTTTGCCTATGACAATGGTATGACCAGCGTTATTGCCGCCCTGGTATCTGACTACTATATCTACCTTCTCAGAAATGAGGTCAACAATTCTTCCCTTTCCCTCATCTCCCCATTGAGCGCCAATTACCACTACGTTTGGCATTTTTAGATCCCACCTTTGAGAAGCTCTTCTAGGTTAGAAAACTCTTTACTGGACCCTCTTCTGGACTCAATTAGTTTAAGTTTTCTAGGAGTTTCCAGAAGTATTACTCCGTAGAAGTTTGAAGTGCGATTTTCTTTTATTCTAAGCTCTTTTTGTTTCGGCGTCAGGTTTAAATCCAATATCACTTTGAAACCACTTGATCTGAGCCATTCTGTAAGATGAATTGCCTCTCGTCTTAATGATGGCCTCTTTGGAATAACTACAAAATGTATTTGGTTGTTCTCAAGGTTGCTTTTAGAGAAATCCAATAAAGACTCTACATCTACAGCAAATCCTGTTGCCGGTGCGTCGTGACCGTATTTGCCCATCAGCTCATCGTATCTTCCTCCTTTTATTAGAGGGGAGGGCAATGAATGGGAGAGTATCTCAAAAGTAACGCCCGTGTAATAGTTAAATCCTCTGAGCTCGGTTAAATCAATGTTTACTTGACAGTCCAGCTGATAATCGTCAACTACATTAAGTACATTCTCTAACTCTTTTATATATTTTCTTATAGATACTATTTTCTTTGCTTCTTCCAATACATCTCTGCCTCCATAAAGCATAGGCAGGCGTTTTATAGCATCCTTTACATTTTTTGGAGCTTTGGATTTTCTAAGCGCTTTCTCTAAAGCCTCTTGATCTTTTTTCTTGATCGCATCTTCAATCTGCTCTCTAACATCGCCAGTCTTTGCGAGTAAATTTCTTAAAATGCCGGTATGTCCTATATCTAAGACTAGCTTTTTTATCCCCGATTTGCCCAGGGACTTGATTCCTAGAGCTATAATCTCAGCGTCAGCTTCAGCTGAATTTAGACCCACAAGCTCGCATCCTACCTGAAATATCTCTCTTTCCTTCCCACTTCCTTTTTCTTCAAACCTTACCACTCTACCGTTATAGCAGAGTCTCAGTGGAGAGGTTGGATCTATTAGTTGAGTGGATACTATCCTTGCCACTTGTGGTGTTATATCTGGCCTAAGGGCTACGATTTCTCCAGTTGAGGGATCTACAAATTTCATAACTTTGTTTTTGAGTTCATCCCCAAGTCCAATAGTGAGAGGATCTAGGAATTCGAAAAGAGGTGTTATTACTTTTCTATATCCCCATCTTGAGAATTCTTCAAGCAGGCCTTCCTCTATCCTTCTTAACTCTTCTGCTTTCTCTGGAATGTAATCTTTAACCCCTTGGGGGAGACTTAAGCGATCTACCATTAAAATTTAACCTGCGCAACCGAAATAATATCGGAGAGATTTGAAATTTGTTCTATAACCTCGGACGGTACTGGGGAATCTACATTGGTAAATACAATGGCTCTTCCGCCAATGGATTCTCTACCTAAATGAAGCCGACCTATATTCACATTGTTATCACCAAGAACTGAGCACATAGACCCAATGAATCCTGGTTTATCGTTATTTTCACTTACCAGCATATAACCTTGGGGCACTAAGTCAATTGTAACCCCATTTATGTTTACAATTCTAGGTTCTTCCTTTCCAAAAATAGTACCTGAAACCTGGCTTTCACCATCTTCCATTTTTATTTTTAAAGTAATTGAGCTCGTATAATCTTTTGCCTCGGATGATTTAGCTTCGACAACCTTTATTCCTCTTTCTTTTGCTATTACTGGTGCATTAACATGGCTTACAACGACATCCATCATAGGTGTCAAAAAACCCTTAAGCGCCGAAACTGTAATAGGGGAGGTGTCCAATTCTGATACCTCTCCATCGTACTCTAATATTACTTCTTTTATACCGCCCTTGCATAGTTGTCCCTGAAGTGTCCCTAGTTTCTCGGCGAGGTTTAAATAAGGTTTCATAACCACTAACGCCTCAAGGCTAACTGAGGGCATGTTAACTGCATTATTTACTACTCCATTTACCAAGAAATCTACGATTTGCTCCGAGATTGCAAGCCCCACTTTTGTCTGAGCCTCGGCAGTGGAAGCTCCAAGATGAGGAGTCATTACTATGTTCTCATCAATTGACAGTATCGGGTTATCTGCCTCAACTGGCTCTGATGTGTAGACATCAAATGCAGCTCCGGCGATTTTTCCTGATTCTACAGCTTCTTTTATATCCTCTTCGTTTATTACCCCGCCTCTGGCACAATTAACGATTATCACACCCGGCTTTGTTTTCTCAAACGTGTCTTTATTAACAAGGTCCTTAGTGTCTGGAGTAAGGGGTGTGTGCACGGTGATTACATCAGCCCTTTCTAATAGTTCATCAAATGATACTAGCTCAACACCTAATTTCTCAGCAGCTTCTTGGGTGAGAAAAGGATCATAGGCTATAACATTCATCTTAAGCCCCATTGCCCTCTCAGCAACAAGTTTTCCTATGTTGCCAAGCCCAATGCAGCCAAGTGTTTTGCCATATATTTCAATACCTTTGAATTTGCTTCTTTCCCATTTGCCAGCCTTAAGTGAAGCATGCGCTTCAGGAATTCTTCTGGCAAGTGAAAGCATCAAAGTAATAGTATGCTCTGCAGTCGTTATAGCGTTTGCCTCAGGGGTATTCATCACAACAATACCCTTTTTGGTTGCAGCCTCTACGTCTACATTATCTACACCAATTCCCGCTCTTCCGATAGCTGTTAGGTTTGTTCCAGCCTCAATAAGATCAGCGGTTAAATTGGTTGCACTTCTTATAACAACGGCGTCAAAATCGCCGATAATTTCCATAAGTTCTTCTTTTGGTATGCCTTTTCTTACATCTATATCTAGTTCTGTAGCTGCCTCAAGGATCTCAAGACCGTCCTTAGCCATACCGTCTGTTATTAATACTTTCAATTTATCCTCCAAGAATTATTACGGGGTGATATTTAACGGCTAACAATATATTCTAGCTATGAATTTTGTCAATTTGATCTTAGCAGATGCGTATAGGTTAAGCGCCCTATTATTTAGATAACTTATTATATGAATTCATCTAATAATATGATACCATTGTGTCCGTTTACCAACGATCCATCAAGGAGGATTACAATGACCAGATTAATATTCACTTTGTTAATAGCTTTATTCATATGTGCATCTTATCACCAGATTTCACATGCTGTTTGTATTGGACCAATAGAAGATGTCATATCTTGTATCGATGACCCACCTAATCCAGACCCTGATGGAGTGCAGCAGAACGCCAATCCCAATAATCTTGGAGTCAATGTTTTAGAAAATGCTGGAATTGATACGTTTAGCGGTAATGGTCTCGATTGTATCCTCACAGGTGATGGCAATGATAATATTGCAATAATAGAAGCTACGCTTGATTGTCAGCAGGATGCTGTTAATCCATGGGATGGAACAAATACAATAAATATTACTAATTCAACCTTAACATCCAGAAGCGACGTTATTGATGCATTTAATGGGACAAATACTATCAATGTCCAAGGTTCGAGTTTGATTTGCGCAGGTATGAATTTAGGTTGTGATGGCATGAATTTGAGCGGTGGTGATGATGAAGTTACCGTGACACAATCAATTATTAGCGGGCTAGGTTTTTCTTTCAGATTGGGGAGTGGTGATGATACTCTTCGTTTAGGTACAGGAGCAGATATAAGGGGTGTAATAGAATGTGATTTTGGTATTAACCCTGGTGATTCACTAATATTTGCTATGGAAGTACCAGAAAGCCAACTTGTTTCACTCTCAGCGGAAATTGCTTTATTAGCACCAAATGACAGTATTGTTATAAATGGTTTGTTTTATGAGTGGGAAGACTGTGCCAATATTGTGAATGAATTATCAACTATAGCACCTATCCCAACCCTCTCCGAGTGGGGATTGATTGCAATGGCAGGACTTCTTGGAATAGTTGGTTTTATGGTTATGAGAAGAAGGAAAGTAACTGCTTAAATTCTAAAAATATTTCAATTTAAAATATCTTAAGGGAGCCTCGCCTCCCTTTTTTGTTTTGCTTTCTAAACTCAAAAATTGAGAACCCTCTTCTATTAAGTTAGTCTTTTGCCCAATCTATGAACGAAGATAAAATGTCATTTCTAGATCACCTGGGAGAACTCAGGAGGCGACTACTATGGTCGCTTCTAGCTGTAGGTATCTTATTTATCCCTGCTTATTACTTCTCAAATGAGATTTTTGAATTCTTGATGAAGCCTTTAATCGAGAATCTTCCTGAGGGCAGCTCCTTAATATTCACCCGTCCTGCAGAAGGTTTCACTACTTATTTAAAGGTTTCTTTTTTTGCTGCTCTTTTAGCGGCAGTCCCTTTTATTCTCTATCAGGGCTGGAAATTTGTGGCCCCTGCGCTGTACAAAGAAGAAAAGCAGGTAGCAGTCCCGTTTATTCTATTTGGCACACTATTTTTTCTGGCAGGTGCTGCTTTTTGTTATTACGTAGCATCTCCTCCAGCGTTTAAGTTCTTATTAAATGAGTATTCATCTGAATATGTAAAAGCTTTTCCTACAATCAGGGAAGCTCTGTCTTTTCTAATGGCATTGATTTTTGGTTTCGGTCTCGTCTTTGAATTTCCGCTTATAATTTTCATCCTGGCTCGGATCGGAGTTGTCACAAGCTCTTGGCTTAGGCAAAAGAGAAAATACGCTGTCATAATAAGCGCGATGATTGCAGCAATGCTTACTCCTACAACCGATGCCATATCCATGATGCTTATGTTTGTTCCAATACTTGTTTTCTATGAGCTCGGGATTTTAGTTGCATGGATGTTTGGAAAGAAAAAAAAGGATCAGAATCCTAATGAAGATACTGAGGAAGAAATCTTTAAATAACATATAGATTGACTTTTTCCCATTAGAAAATAAATTTTCCTAATAGGATAGGATCTTATAACTAAGCTGCTATTCCAATTTATCTAGAGAGGTGATATGGATGGCTCCTAAAACTACCAAGAAAAAAATCAGAGATCTCAGGCACCCCATTACTTACAAGAGAGAGACCGGAAAGTTCGATGTTGAGTGGTATCTCAAGCATGACAAAACAAAATGGGTGCTCCCTGAAGTTCTAAAAGAGCAGGCCAAGAAACTAGGCAAGAAACCTTTCCTGCAGTTTGGATATAACAAACCTATTAGTTTTTATCAAACCAATAAGCTAGCAAATAAAATTGCAAACGGCCTTTTGGAAATGGGCGTAAAAAAGGGAGATAAGGTTGCAGTCTACATGCCTAATTCTGATGACTATGTGATTACATGGTTTGGCATATTAAAAATGGGAGCTGTGATGGTCCCAATCAACACCGGCTACAAAATGGATTTTCTCCAGTACATAATAGACAGCTCAGACTCGACTGTGCTCTTTATTGCAGAGGAATATCTTGAGCGCATGCCTCCAATAGCAAAGAAAATTCCTCAACTAAAAAATGTAATTGTATGGACAAGGGACGGCTCTGAAAAATTCGATAAGCACGGCTATAACTTCAAGAAAATGACTTCTTATACAAAGTTTATTACGCCACAAAAAACTTCAGAACCAAAAGTTAAAATTATATTCGTAGACCACGCACGTCTAATGTATACATCAGGCACAACGGGGAGATCAAAGGGTGTTGTAAGACCATGTGCTGCGGATTATTCAAGCGCTAACAACTACGCCCAGATAATGGATGTTGGTCCAAAAGATGTCTGTTTCACTTGTCTGCCGCTCTTTCATTCAAATGCTATGGTGATGACTGTCTATCCCGCACTGATCAAGGGTGCCAAGGTTGTAGTTGAAGAGAAATACAGCGCTAGCCAGTTCTGGAAGTGGATGGTAGATCATAAGGTTACGAAGTTTAATATAGTAGGGACCATCTCTTACTTTATGTGGAATACGCCACCTGTGCCTGAAGAAAAACAACATAAAGTGAAGCTAGTTTTAGGTTCTCCTGCGCCACACGACATAATCGAAGAGTTTATGAAAAGGTTTAATATCAAGTTTATGGAAGGCTATGGTCTCACTGAGATTGGACAGTGCACGTGGATGCGCCCGGGTGAAGTGTTCAGGGTTGGATCGTGCGGAAAAGAGGCTCCAGGCTACGAGATTAAAATAGGAGACCCGGAGACGGATGAGGAAGTCAAAAGAGGTGAAATAGGAGAGATCATAGTTCGCCCAAGAACTCCAAATGTAATGCTCCACTATTACAACAAGATGCCCGAGAAGACTGTAGAGGATTTTCGCAATTTTTGGTTTCACACTGGGGACGCCGGAAGGATGGACAAAGACGGCTATATCTATTTTGTAGATAGGGTCAAAGACTACCTCAGGTGTAAAGGTGAGAATATAAGCTCTTTTGAGGTAGAAAAGGTAGTAGGTTCTCATCCCGATGTTGAAGAATCAGGAGCCATAGGTGTTAAGGCAGAGAGCGGACGCTACGCAGAAGATGAACTTATGATAGTTGTTGTACCCAAAAAAGGTAAGACAATTGACCCGATTAAACTTATTAAGTTCCTTGAGCCAAAGATGCCCTACTTTATGATCCCTAGGTTTATTAGGTTTGAGAAGTCGCTTCCAAAAACTGGAACACTTAGGGTGCAGAAGAATAAACTTCGTGATAAGGGTATTACAAAGGACACCTGGGATATGAAAAAAGCAGGTTACAAAGTTAAAAGATAGTCTATAAATAGGTTAAACATGTTATTAGGATAGATTTTTTAAGGAGGAGAAAATGTTAAGGATAATTCCAGTAATGTTTTTGGCGGTTGTTATAGCATTATTGTCATCCATAGGCTCGATGGCGGATGACTCATTGGGGGTCTCAGAATTCCGCAAACTGTATGACAGTATGCTTTCTGGGAAGACACTTGTTAATGAAACGCAGCAGGATGGAGTTGTTGTAAAAAAAGAAAGAATATATGGAGCAGCTGTGGATACAGGAGATGGAGATTTTGATATTCCTGTGACTCAAGTAATTACATATACAAAAGACGGCAAATTAGAACTGCGGGCAAAAGTTAATATTGTTGATAGAGTAAATGATCTTGGCGGTCGTGCGATTATTCAGGAAGAAATTACTGGCATTAGCGTGCTTGAGGAAGGAGACAAAGTGCCTGAAGATGCACACGGGGTCGAGTTTGGTGGAATATACCGCGTTGGCAAGAATGCCCAAGGCGGATTTGATGTCCACAATTTTGCACTAACCCCTTCATTGTTAATTGAGGGTGATAAGTTGTCTCTAACGGGCTCCATGACTACATTTTCATGCTCGGCTCAGGATACTAAGACGGTTTGTAACAACACAGTTCGTGATTTTGAACTAGGAGACTATGAACCTTATAAAGGATATAAGCTTGGTAAAGCAATTGGTGGAGATTTTACAGAGACGTTTGTAAGCAAATAAGATTTGTTCTATAAACAACGGAGGGCAATAATGAAAAATACAATTTATATTTTGGCACTATTAATAGTTTCCTCGTCGTATGCATTTGCAGACCCGGTAATAGATCCTGCAAGCATTAAAAATCAGGACAAGTACTACAGAGATAATGCAGAGTGCAAGGCGCTTGCTAAGGACAACAAAGGTGGTGTAGGCATAGTTGCAAAAGACACTGCAATTGGAGCTGGTGTTGGCGCAGGCACCGGGGCTTTGCTTGGAGCAATTGGCGGAAGCGTAGGTAAGGGGCTTGGTATAGGAGCTGTAGTGGGCGGCGTTGCAGGCGGCGGAACTAGTATATATAAAAACCACAAGAACTATGATGAAATCTACAAGAACTGTATGAGAGGAAGAGGGTACAGAGTATTAAACTAGTCTAAACTGCAGTTTCTAGTATTAGAACTATTAGAAAACCGACAAAGAACATGATTGTGGAGAAAGCAGAATCCTCTTCTCCACTGTGGGCTTCAACTAGCAGCTCTTCGGTAACTAAATAGAGAAGTGCCGCAACTGCAAAAGCAATAATTCCTTCTAGCACTGAGCCGTGAATTCCTTGAAGTAGCGTTCCTCCAATAACGGCTCCAATAAATACCAAAATTGAGAGAACCACAGTAGTAAGAATTATTCTTGATTTGCTCTTTCCTTCTTTTGCTAAAGATGATGCAACCGAGAGTGCAAGGAATAAGAGCTCTATAGCAAGAGCTATAGTTATAATAATTCCGGCCCTTAATCCTACATCGAAGCTCACGCCAATAAGCAGACCATCAATAAAAACATCTACCCCTGCTGCAACTACCAGCCCTCCAGAGCCACCCTTACCCTCAAATTTCTCAGAAAACTTCCTTACTGCTAGCATCAAAGCAACTCCTGCAGAGAAGCCTATGATTAGGGGTAAAATCTTTAGATTGGTAACTAACTCGGGTAGTAGCTCGAGACCAACAGCTGCAAAAACTACCCCTGCAGCAAAATGCTGAACCGTAATTCTGGTTCTCTCCCCCGGGGACCTGTATGCAGCTATTATTCCGCCAATAATAGTGACCACTACGGGGATTAAAACATAAGTCAAAATAGTTTGTAACGAATCTTCCATCATCTTTTCCTAGATTGCATAGAAATCTAACTGTTTAGTTATGCTTAATCGAGGTCTTGAGAAACTTTTTCTCAGGTTGTTTCTCTAATTTATGAAGTAGTCATTCTGCTATTTGGTGCTTTAGATTTTTTTAATAAAGTGTTACTGTATTCTCAAGGAATAAAGATGAAACGTAGATTAATTCTAATTGCACTTATCACAATGCTTATCGGATGCGGGGGAGCAGAGTATAAAACTCCAGATTTAGGTGGTCTGTATTCAAAAGCTGCTAGGAGATCGCATGATCAAGGCAACGCTGTGATTGTAATACCTGGAATCCTGGGTTCTAAATTAAGAGACGGCGACAGCGGGCAGCTTGTCTGGGGTGCTTTTGAAAAATCCACCGCTGATCCTGAAAGTCCAGAAGGTGCTAGGCTTGTAGCAATACCAATGGAAATGGGTGCACCACTTAGCGAATTAACAGATAACGTACATTCAGACGGCGCTTTGGATAAAGTTAAGGTAACACTCTTTGGCCTTCCAATAGAATTAAATGCTTATGTGAATATTCTAAGCACTTTGGGCGCTGGAGGTTATTTAGATCAGTCCATTGCTTCAAATGATCTAAATAATATTGATTACGGCGATGATCACTTTACCTGTTTTCAGTTTGCTTATGATTGGCGGCTTGATAATGTGGAAAATGCCAAGAGGCTAAATGCTTTTATAGAAGAGAAAAGAGCTTACATATTGGAAGAGTATAAAAAGAGGGGCATGGCTAAGGATGATGTTAAGTTCGATATTGTTGCTCATTCAATGGGTGGTCTCGTTACAAGATATTTCCTTAGATATGGTTCAAATGATTTGCCAGAGGACGGCTCAGTACCTGAGGTTACATGGGACGGAGCAAAGTATGTGGATAAGGTGATAATAATTGGAACTCCAAATGCAGGTGCAGTGGGTGCAGTTGAAAACTTGTTTGTTGGAAGAGACTTTGGACCATTTCTTCCCAAATATGAACCAGCGGTTATAGGAACAATGCCATCTCTATATCAACAATTGCCAAGGTCCAGGCACCGTGCAATTTTGGATGAGAATAGAGAAGTGGTGGATATACTGGATGCTGACCTTTGGGTTCAAAATGGTTGGGGACTTGCAGATCCAAACCAGGCGCACGTGCTTGAGTGGTTGCTCCCCGATGTTTCCGATCCTAAGGAGAGAAGAGAGATTGCTATTGATCATTTAAGAAAATCTATGAAAAGAGGAAAGCAGTTCCAAGAGGCCCTTGACCAGCCAGCAACCCCTCCAGAGCGTCTGCAATTATTCCTTTTAGCTGGTGACGCAATACCTACGGGGTCTGCTGTGACAATAAATTCTACTAAGGAACATTTTGAAGTAACTGACTACCAACCTGGTGATGGCACTGTGACACGCTACAGCGCGCTTATGGATGAGAGGACAGGCGGCACGTGGACTCCGTATCTGCAATCTCCAATTAAGTGGTCAAACGTACAGTTTCTTTTCTCAGACCATCTGGGGCTTACAAAAGATCCCGGGTTTAGTGATAATGTCCTCTACATATTGCTAGAGCAGCCAGTTGATTAAGCCCATTCTTTATTAAACTCTACTTTTCTGTAGTATTAATAGACATAACTTGCAAATTTTCGGAGTATCAATATTGCCAACTAGCAAATCCTTGAAAGAGATAATTCAAAATTCCCATAAAGCGCTTCTAATTGGTATTGGAGGGGGAGGAGATATCGTGGGTACCATCCCAACAGCAGATCTCCTAGGTATGTTTAATATAGAATGCATCTACGGTGGGCTTTCTTGGGAGCGCTCTGTTTTTGACCCAGTCCCCGGCCCTCGAGCATTTGAAGAGACTAAGAAAGTAAGAAAATGTAATGATGTTGTTTGGTATGCAAATAAAGATAGTGTAACCAGCACTGGTGTAAAGTTTGCGGAGTCCGGTTTTTCAGAAGTGTATGGGCAAGAGACGCTTCTTATAGGAATACATGGAGGATCTGAGGCTATAGCACAGGGAATATTAGATGTAGCCCAGAGAGAGGGGGCAGATTTAGTCATAGGAATAGATGTAGGGGGAGATGTTATTGCCAAGGGAAGTGAGCCCGGGCTTATGAGTCCTCTTGCTGATTCTATGATGCTAGCTGCTTTTGCTAAACTTGAGAATCATATTACATCACTTATAGGTCTTTTTGGATTTGGGAGCGACGGCGAGCTCACTCAAGGGGAGCTTGAGAGCTCAATGAGACTTTTACTAAAAGAGGGCGGTGTATTGGGCAGCTGGGGGATAACGCAGGATGCTCTTAGAAAGCTTGAAGAAGTAATAGCTGTGGTTCCAACTGAGGCAAGCCGGCTTCCAGTATTATATGCAAAAGGGGAATTTGAGGAAACAAAAATAAGAAGTGGTACCCGTAATGTTTCACTATCGGTGGCATCAACGGAAACTTTCTATTTTTCCCCCAGTGTTTTGTATAAAAACTCTAAATTGGCAAAGTGCGTATCTGAGTGTAAAAGTCTTGAGGAAGCTAACGACTGTCTGCATTGCATTAATATTCACACAGAGCTTGATTTGGAAAGGGAAAAATTGAAATAAAACGTGGTTATCAATTTAATTTTGTTCAATATATTATGCAAGCAGTTTTATTTGAAATAAAATAGACAAAAAGGCTCATTATTTACTTAAAGTAAAGGCTCTTTTCGCTCTATATGGAAATTGTGTCTTACTTAAGTTTGACACTCACATTTTATCGTGTTAAATACTTACGATTTTTAAATACTATCCTGAAGGAATTCACTCTTAAATGAGTATAGAAGAATCGGGACATTTCTCGGTAGAACAGTTCTTTTTAGCACTTGTCTGCATCCTTGTATTCTCCAAGATTTTCGGGGAGTTAGCAGAACGTATCAAGCAGCCTTCTGTGCTCGGCGAGCTTGTTGCGGGTGTTATTTTAGGTGGAAGCGTGCTTGCTATCGTTCCCTCTGTATCTACTATGGCAGGTTATGATACCTTCCATCTTCTTGCAGAAGTAGGCGTTGCAATACTCTTGTTTGAAATCGGATTAGAAACTGACTTAAAAGATTTAATAAAGGTTGGCTTTACCTCTACATTAGTAGCAATTGTAGGTGTTGTGCTTCCTTTTGCCCTTGGTTTTGGGAGCATTATAGCATTTGAGCATATGGGGCTACTTGGAGGCTCAGATCCTAATTTGAATCTGCTTATTGCTATAACTGCTGGAGCTACCCTAACTGCAACAAGTGTTGGTATAACTGCCAGAGTTCTCTCCGATATGAATAAATTGCAGAGCGGAGAGGCAAAGATTATTCTTGGCGCAGCAGTGATTGACGATATCTTAGGGTTGATAATCCTTGGAGTTGTAAGTGGGCTTATTGAAGCCTCTGGAAGTGGTGATGGAGGCGGTGTTTCAACTCTAGGAGTGGGCATTATAGTTGTAAAAGCTTTTGGTTTTCTTATTGTAGCAATACTTATTGGAAACTTAATATCTAAAAAGCTCTTTAATCTTGTTGACATGATGCGGGTTAGGGGAGTTCTTCTTTTAAGTGCACTTTCTTTTGCATTTATCTTTGCTTTTCTGGCAAGTCTGGTAGGATTAGCACCTATTGTTGGTGCATTTGCGGCAGGATTAGTTCTGGCTAATACCAATCAATTCAAGGCGATTGAGCACAATTTAAAACCTGTTTCGGATTTCTTTACCCCGATATTCTTTATAATGGTTGGTGCTGCAGTAGATGTATCTGTGTTTAATCCGTTTGTCAGTGAAAATATACCGATATTATTAATTGCACTAATACTGTTTGTTGTTGCTGTAATCGGTAAGTTTGTAGCTGGATTTGCTATATTTAAGAAGGGAATAAACAGAGCTGTGGTAGGTGTGGGTATGATACCCAGGGGCGAGGTTGGGCTTATTTTTGCCCAGGTTGGTTTGACCTATGGCGTGTTTAATTCCCAGTTGTTTTCTGCTGTGACAGTGATGGTAATGTTAACAACATTTATAGCACCTCCACTACTGAAAATAATGTTTTCTAAAGGCGATGACACAGCGGAAGACTCTGCTTAGGAATATTAAGGAGATAGAAAAATGTACTTTTCACAACTAAGAAATTTTATCTTATGCTTCTCACTGCTTTCTCTTATTACAAGCAGTGCTTACGCTGCCTCGGGTGATTTGCTCAGTGTTAACTACACAGTATTTATACAGATAGTAATATTTCTTATAGCTATATACATACTCAATAAACTTGTTTTCAAACCATTTATAAACCTTGTAGATAGAAGAGACATGCTTACAAGAGGAGCAATTGAAGAAGCTCATGAACTTGAAGATAAAGTCAAAGCCCTTATCGAAGAGTACGATGTGAAGTTAAATGAGGCTAGAGCATTTGCTGTTGAAGAGCGCAACAAATTAATCCAGGAAGGCCAGAGCGTCGCCCAAGAAATTATTGGGGAGGCCCGCAATGAAACTGGAGCTCTTTTGGATGAGGCAAAGGTAAAACTTGAGGCTGACACTAAAGAGATCAAAGACAAGCTTAAAAATGATATAGATGGATTAGCAACAGATATAGCTTCAAAAGTTATGGGCAAGGAGGTAAGAAACTGATGGATCAAGAAATTATAAACCTGCTACTTACAAACGCCTCTGAGGGTGGCAATACTTTTAATTGGAGTTATGTTTTTAGACACTCAGTGAATCTGGCTATCCTTCTTGGAGTTCTAGTTTATTTTCTAAAAGATTCCGTAAGAAACTTCTTGGTTGAAAGAAAAGGATCTATAAGCAGTGAAATAGATCATGCCCAAAATACTATTAAAGAGGCTAAAAGCAAGTATGAAGAGTATGCAGAAAAATTAAAGGGTATTGAAGCAGAAATTAACAACATTAAAGAGAGCATTGTTAAACAGGGTCAGGCAGAGAAAGAAGAGATTCTAAAACAGGCCAGCATAGCATCTGAGAATATTAAAAAAGAAGCTCAGGAAACAATCAAGTTTGAGACTGAAAGGGCTAAACAAGAGATACAGTCGGAAGTTGTTACGCTCGCGCTGAGCATCGCTGAGAAAATAATAAAAGAGAATTTGACCGATTCTGACAGACAAAAATTTATTCAGGACTTTACTAATAACGTAGGGGATGAGAAATGGCATCAATCGCAACACTAAGAGACCTCTCCGAGGCACTCATAGAAAGTGCTAAAGAAGAGAACAAGCTTGATAAGATAACTTCTGATATAGAGGATTTTTTCTCAATTCTCTCACAAAGCCCAGAGGTGAAAAATGTACTCTCAAGCTCAACTTTTGAGTTGACGGAAAGAGAGGCTGTGAGCAGAGATATAAGCTCTAAAAGGGGATATGACAGTCTTACCGCCAATTTTCTAAGCGTGGTTTTAGAGTTAGGCAAGTTTAAAGCGCTCTTGAATTCTGAGCAGATTGTTGTACAAAAATTAAGAAAAGCTTCTGGAAAGATTAGAGCTGAAATAACAATGAGTACAAGTCCTTCAGAGGAAGATTTGAACAAGCTAAAGGCAAAGTTGACCCAAGTTATGGGGCAGGAAGTTGAAGTTACTTCAAAGGTTGATCCGGAGATAATAGGTGGAATTATAGCAAAAGTTGAAGATAAGGTGTTCGATGGTAGTATTAGAACCCAACTTGAGAGAATAAGAGGTGTCCTCTCTCAGTCCTAAGCAGTGAAAATTTGAAAAAGTATGAGTTTATAAAGTTATAAGGAGTCTATACAATGCAGGAAATGAAGATTGAAGAAATTGGCGAAATACTAAGAAATAGAATAAAAGGCTACGATACCAAGGTTGAGACCTCGGAAGTCGGAACTGTTATCTCTGTTGGTGACGGTATTGCTAGAGCATACGGTCTTGATCAGGCTATGGCCGGTGAGCTCGTAGAGTTCAAGAGCGGTATTATGGGGCTCGTACTAAACCTTGAAGAGGATAACGTAGGTATAGCACTCTTTGGTGAGGACACCGAAGTTCAAGAGGGCGATATTGTCAAACGTACTGGAAGAATTGCTGAGGTTCCAGTAGGTGAGAATATGAAGGGAAGAGTTGTAAATGCCCTAGGACAGCCGATTGATGGTAAAGGTGATATCCAGAGTGATGATACTAAACCGATAGAGGTTAAAGCTCCTGGCGTTGTTTACAGACAATCCGTTAGCGAACCACTTCAGACCGGAATCAAATCAATTGATGCTATGATTCCAATAGGTAGAGGACAAAGAGAATTAATATTAGGTGATCGTCAGATCGGAAAGACGGCGATTGCTATCGATACGATAATCAACCAAAAAGATGAAGATGTATATTGCATATATGTAGCAATAGGACAAAAACAGTCAACAGTAGCCCAGGTTATGGACAAGTTGAAAGAACATGGCGCTATGGAATATACGACTATTGTTGCAGCTACTGCAAGTGACCCAGCACCATTTCAGTTTATTGCTCCTTATACAGGTTGCGCTCTGGGAGAACATTTCAGAGATACTGGAAAACACGCGCTTGTTATCTATGATGACTTAACAAAGCATGCATGGGCATATCGTCAGCTATCATTGCTTCTTAGAAGACCTCCAGGACGTGAGGCTTATCCTGGTGATGTTTTCTATCTCCACTCCAGACTGCTTGAGCGTGCTGCAAAGATGAGAGATGAAGACGGCGGTGGATCATTAACAGCACTTCCTATCATTGAAACTCAGGCTGGTGACGTTTCAGCATACATTCCGACAAACGTAATCTCGATCACTGATGGTCAGATCTATCTTGAGAGTGATCTTTTCTACTCAGGTATTAGACCTGCTATTAACGTAGGACTCTCAGTATCAAGGGTAGGTGGTTCAGCTCAGATTAAGGCTATGAAAAACGTGGCTGGAACCCTGAGATTGGAATTAGCTCAGTACAGAGAGGTTGAAGCATTTTCACAGTTTGCTTCTGACTTGGATAAAGCAACACAGGCTCAGCTAGCACGTGGTAGCAGACTTGTTGAAGCTCTAAAACAGGGTCAGTACGAGCCGCTTGCGGTTGAAAAGCAGATTCTAATTATCTATGCAGTTACAAATGGGTTTGTCGATGATTATCCAGTTGATTCGGTAAGCAAATACGAAAAAGAACTCTACTCTTTCTTTGATTCTAGCCATTCTAATTTATTAGACGAAATCAGAACAAAGAAAGTAATTTCTGATGAACTTGAAGATAGTGTGAAAAATGCTCTTTCAGAACTTAAAAATCAATTAGGAGATTTATCATAATCAACTAGAGATTTTATCACTATACAAATTATCTCTAAACAATAAACATTATGGCAAGTTTACAACAAATCAAAACTAAAATTAGCAGTGTTAAAGGCACAAGCCGAATTATGAGTGCGATGAAGCTGATATCTGCTGTAAAGCTAAAGCGTGCTCAGGATCTTCTTTCAGCCTTTAGACCATTTTCTGATGCGTATCAAGAAACAACTATGAATGTTGCAAAGAGGTGTGATCAAGAAGCACATCCGCTGCTTAGGAAAATGGATGATCCAAAAAAGCTCCATATTGTCTTTGTAACATCGGATCGCGGACTTTGCGGTAGTTTTAACAGCAGTCTTATCAGAAAGCTTGAAACATATCTTGTTACTGATACAAAACAATATGATGAAGTTACATTTAGCTTCTTAGGAAGAAGAGGCAAGGAACATTTTGGAAAAGAAGGTTTTAAGGTCGCTAATAGCTATATCGGCATAACAGATAGAAACTATGATGAGATTGCAGAAAAAGTATCGGAGCAGTTAACTAAGGAATTTATTAAAGGTGATAGTGATGCAGTTGTGTTGGTATACAACTACTTCAAGTCAGCCTTAACACAAGAAATTACATATGAGAAAGTCCTTCCGATAGAAGCTGGTGCTGAAAGTGAAGACGAAAGTCAGATTGATTATTTATATGAACCCACGAAGAAGGGAATCCTCAGCGAGCTGCTTCCTAAATATATTAAGGTCAGGGTTCAACGGGCTATACAAGAATCAATGACAAGTGAGCATGCATCTCGTATGACCGCTATGGAAAATGCTACAAGCAATGCAAATGATGTAATTAAAAACCTTACATTACAATATAACAAAACCAGACAGGCCATGATTACAACTGAACTCATGGACATTGTAAATGGAACTGAGGCATTAAGTAAAGGAGACGAGTAAGATGGACACAAATACAAATAATAATATGGGAAAAGTAGTACAGATTATGGGACCAGTTATCGACGTTGAATTTAAAGATAGCGAACTACCCCCAATCTATACAGCACTAAAACTAACTAACCAACTCCTTAGTGATGAGAAATGGAATCTTGTTGTTGAAGTAGCACAGCAGCTCGGTGGAAACCGCGTGCGCTGTATTGCTATGGACTCAACTGAGGGAATTAAAAGAGGTGAGGATGCACTCAATACAGGAGAGGGCATTACGGTTCCTGTAGGGAAAGAAGCTCTTGGTCGTATGGTAAACGTTATTGGTGAGCCAATTGATGAAATGGGACCTGTCCCTACTAAGCAACGCTGGCCAATTCACCGTGAAGCACCTAAATTTGTTGAGCAAAGCACAAAACTAGAGCTTTTTGAAACTGGTATTAAGGTCATTGATTTGATTGCCCCTTTCCTTAAAGGAGGAAAGATCGGACTGTTTGGTGGTGCTGGTGTAGGAAAAACAGTTCTTTTGATGGAGCTTATCCATAACGTTGCTAAAGAGTACGGTGGAGTTTCTGTTTTTGGCGGTGTTGGAGAGAGAACCCGTGAAGGAAACGATCTATGGCATGAGATGAAAGACTCAGGAGTTATAGATAATACTGGACTTGTTTTTGGACAGATGAACGAGCCACCTGGAGCTAGAGCAAGGGTTGCTCTAACAGCGCTAACACTAGCTGAATACTTCAGAGATGAAGAAGGGCAGGACGTACTACTATTTATTGATAACATCTTTAGGTTTACACAGGCTGGAGCAGAGGTATCAGCACTACTTGGTAGGATTCCTTCAGCTGTGGGTTATCAGCCTACTTTGGCTACTGACCTTGGAGAGCTGCAAGAAAGGATTACATCTACTGTGAAAGGATCTATTACTTCAGTGCAGGCAATTTATGTTCCTGCGGATGACTTAACTGACCCAGCTCCTGCAACTACATTTGCTCACTTAGATGGAACCATCGTTCTTTCTCGTCAGTTAACTGAGCTTGGTATATATCCTGCTGTGGATCCTCTCGATTCAACATCACGTATTCTTGATCCACAAATTGTTGGACAAGAACACTATGAGATTGCTCGTCAGGTACAGGAAGTTCTACAGCGCTACAAACAGCTTCAAGAAATTATTGCTATCTTGGGTATGGATGAGCTTTCCGAGGAAGACAAGCTAGTTGTTGCGAGAGCTAGAAAGGTTCAGAGGTTCCTTTCTCAGCCATTCCACGTAGCTGAGCAGTTCACTGGTACACCTGGTAAGTATGTACCTATTAAAGAGACCATAGAGGCCTTTAAAGAGGTTATTTCAGGAAATATGGATGATATCCCTGAACAGGCGTTTTATATGGTAGGGAACCTTGATGAGGTTCATGAGAAAGCAAAAGAAATCATTTCTTAATTAGAAATAAAGCAAGGGGCTTGCAAGCCCCTTGGTGAATTTAGGAGAAATAAAATTGGCTGACGGTATACATCTAAAAGTTATTACACCAACCGAGCTTGTAGTGGATGAGCAGGTAGATGAAGTTGTAGCTCCTGGGGAGATTGGGGAGTTTGGAATACTGCCTGGCCATGTTCCATTCATCACTACACTCCACACAGGTGAGCTTAAGTACAAAAAAGGCAACTCTGAAACAAAATTAATTGTTGAAGGCGGGGTTGCGGATGTAAGAGATGATAATGTAAGTATCTTGACCGATAGTGTAAAAAGTCTCTAGTATAATAAACACCCTTAGTGGTTTTCTTATAAGTTTTACTCCATTTACAACCAAACATTTCCTAATATAATAAAGTAATAGTAATCCCATACTCCGATGGAGAGATCTAATGGCGCTAGCGAAAGAAAATTCTGAACCCCTAGTTATACGTAATGATGAGAATGGCATATCTAATCTCATACTAAATAGACCGAAGTCCTATAATGCCTTATCAATTGGATGCATGGAAGCTTTAACGAATGAAATTAGAGCTATCTCAGAAGATCCATCTGTAAAGGTCATAGTCCTCTCTGGCTCTGGCAAAGGGTTTTGTGCAGGCCACGATCTAAAAGAAATGAGAGCTAATCCTGGACGGGAGTTTTATGAGAAGACTTTTCAAGTTTGTGCAGAGATGATGATGTCTATTATAAATTGCCCAAAACCTGTTATCGCAAAGGTACATGGTATAGCAACAGCTGCAGGTTGCCAACTGGTAGCCACATGTGATCTGGCTGTGGCTGAGGAGAGTGCTAGGTTTGCCACTCCTGGGGTGAATATAGGGCTTTTCTGCTCAACTCCTATGGTTGCGCTATCTCGCAATGTAACAAGAAAGCATGCTATGGAAATGTTGTTAACGGGTGATTTTATCTCAGCCGAGAGAGCATTCGAGATTGGTTTGATAAACCGCGCAGTTCCACAAGCTGAGTTAGATAATTCTGCTTTGGAATTTGCCAACAAGATTGCTTCCAAATCACCACTAACTCTTAAAATAGGTAAAAATGCTTTCTATGAGCAACTAGATAAAGATTTAACTAATGCTTATGGGTACTGCAGCAAAGTTATGGTCGACAATATGATGGCCCGTGATGCAGAAGAAGGCATCGATGCCTTCTTAGAAAAAAGAGACCCTATCTGGCAAGGTAAATAATTATCCTTAATTATTTTTTCTTATCATTAATTGCTACTTTCTTGGTACTATGTGTGTCTTATGCTCAAGATGAGAAGTTGTCTCTTCCGTCTCTTCTTGGGGAAAATAGAATTCTTGTTATAGGGGAGTCCTATGGTCAGCCTGAATCAACCCGGTTTTTATCAGAGAAGGTCCAAAAATATATTGATGGTGGAGCATGTCTAAAGATAGGTCTTGAAATACCCTCGGATCAACAGGAGATATTGGACCGTGCAATGAGAGGCGAAGTCTCAATGTCTGATGTCCAGATTGATAATGTCATAGATCATGATCACTACAGAGAGATGATGGTTGGTTTCAGTGAGTCTATGTTGGCGGGGAAATGTTTGTCGGTTTATGCGATTCATCCACCAAACTCTGTGTCTACGACTAAAGATCTCTGGATGGAGCAAGAGGTTTAAAGATTGTAGATGATAATCCGGTTGTACTGCTCGTAGGAAACAAGCATGCTGTAAAGGATTTCAATTCAACTAACACCGAATCGAGAGAACTTTTAATCCAGCGCCTGCATGCAAGAGGTTTAGGGGTAGCTTCAGTGCTTCAATATTGGAAGCCAGGTATGTGTGCAACTAAAACTGTAAGTATGTACAACACTACTAGTGATAAGGAATCGAGGATTTACGTCAAAGAAGTTATAGGAGAAATAAATGCTTCGATGCCTGAGAAGGTCTCAATGATTACTGACGGAGTAGTTGTATGGGGTTGTAAGGAAGCAACAGTTTATTGATACTAAATTAAAATAAAAAACCGGGAAGCTTTAATAAGCTCTCCCGGTTTAGTTGATTTGCAAAATTATATTTTTTACAGGTGTTTTTAACTTTCGCTTGTAGTCGTTTCTTCTTGAACTTCTGGCTTAGTAGCTTGTTCAACTACTTCTGGCTCAATTTCAGGTTCCTTCTCCGGAACAGTGTTTATTGTCTCCGTAGGGAGGTTGGCTTTGGATGCAATTTGTTCAAGCCTTGATCTCTCTTTGATTCTACTAGCTTTCTTGGAAAGACCTCTTAAGTAGTAGAGTTTTGCTCTTCTTACTTTTCCTTGTCTCTTAACTTCTATTTTATCAATTAGTGGGGAATGAAGAGGAAATATTCTCTCTACTCCTACACCGTAAGAAACTTTTCTAACGATAAAAGTCTCACGAGACCCGCCGCCTTTTTTGGCAATAACCACACCTTCAAAAACCTGAACCCTTTCCCTTTCACCCTCTTTAATTTTGTAATGTACTGCTACAGTGTCGCCAGGGCGAAAATCAGGAAGGTCTCCTCTCATCATAGTTTGTTCTATTTCATTAACGATATTCATCATAAATCTCCTATTTCATATTTTACATGAAAATAATCTATCTAAAATTACTGCGGCTGCACTACGTACAGAGAGATGGTTGTAATTTGTGTAACCACTAACAGGTTTTAAAGTGTAATCTGCGCTCTCCATAATCTCTCGTGCTAAGCCCCAACCCGTACCAAGTAGAATTAAATAAGGTTTTTTTGCTTCTGAAAAAATTAATTCTCTTAGTTCCGAAAACCCTATCATGTTGTCTACAGATCTTGCATCGGTAACTATTGTTACAGGCTTTTCTCCCTCTACTTCTTCAATCTCCTCTACTACATCTTCTAGAGTATTTCTTAATTCTACAAGATTAAGCGCTTCCGATCTTGATTTGTTAAACGATGCGCCTTCACCCTGTGTCCAATGTGTAAGTACTCGATTTACCAGCTTTTGCTGCTCTAGATTAGGCTGAACGAGATAGAATGTCTTAACCCCGTATGTTACTGCCGATCTAGCTATATCGTGTACATCCAAATTAGTAAACGCTGTATTAATAATTTTAAACCGATTATTGTATACGGGATAATGGATTAATGCAATATATGCTTTAAAAGAAGGCGAGCTTGTTTCTTTGAGCTCTTTTATTAGTTCTATCTCATCAGTGCTTAGTATTGCCTTGTCTAGTAAATCAGGTCTTTTTGTAAAGGTCCTTTTAATACTCTCTTTTTTTCTCCATTCATCAATTTCTTTATGATTACCGGATAGAAGAACTTGGGGAACTTTCTCTCCCTTAAATTCTTCAGGTCTTGTGTACTGCGGATATTCTAATAAGCTCTGGTTAAAGGAATCATTTTCAGGGGATAGATCGTTTCCTAATACTCCGGGAATGAATCTTGAGACGCTCTCTACTATCACAGAGGCTGCGTTCTCTCCTCCAGACAGTACATAGTCACCGATTGATATTTCCCTATCAACATACATCTCTCTTATTCTCTCATCCACGCCTTCATATCTTCCACAGATAATAACAATCTGATCGAAACCAGCCAATTCTCTTGCTGTTTTATCAGAGAATTTCTCGCCGTCCGGTGTTGTTAATACTACTATTGATTTACCACTTTCATCCTTTACATCTTCTACCGCGGATCCTATAGGGTCTATCTTCATCAACATTCCCCCACCTCCGCCGTAAGGGGTGTCATCAACAGTTTTGTGCTTGTCGCTGCTATATTCTCTAATGTCGTGAGTTTTAATATCTATAAGACCATTATCCTGGGCCTTCTTAAATATTCCAAAGGAGAATGGTGATTCAAAGAATTCAGGGAATATGGTTAGAATGTCGTATCTCATTATATTTATCTTCTTAGATTTACTCGAGAAGGCCTTCAACAGGGGAAATGATGATCTTGGACCGTTCCAAGTCTACTTCCTTCACTATTGGTTCCGTAAGCGGTATCAAGTACTCTTTATCTTCATTTTTGACTACTAGGAGGCTTTGTAGGGATCGATCGACTAAATTCTCTACAACACCTATAAACTGGCCCTCATCGGTGTATGTATTAAGTCCTATTAGATCAAACCAGTAGTATTCATCATCTTCAAGTTTGTTCAGGTCTGAAGTTTCTACATAGACAATACTACCCACAAGCTTCTCAGCATCTTCTATAGAATTTACCCCTTGAATTTTGAAGATAGCTGAATTTTTATGTATTCGACTCTTACTGATTATTAATTCTAATGGGGATCCGCCAGATGTTTTGTATATAAATATCCTCTCCAGCGTAGAAAGATTGTCTAGTTGGCGGCTAAATGGAAAAAACCTTACTTCTCCTGCTAGCCCATGTACTTTAGAGATTTTTCCAAACGAAATTAGTCCCATATTTTAAGAAAAAAGGACATCTCTTACTCGAGGATTTCGAGCACAGCCCTCTTTCTCATTTTAGCAGCTGCAGCGCCTAGAATTGTTCTAATAGCTTTAGCAGTTCTTCCCTGCTTACCTATTATCTTACCCAAGTCTTCTTGGGCAACTTTCAATTCAAGTACCGCTGTCTGCTCTCCCGCAACCTCACGTACTTCAACTTTATCAGGACTATCTACCAGGGATTGCGCAATGAAAGTTACAAGCTCCTTTAGTCTATCCATAACTGATACCTCCCATGTATAGTATCAATATACAAGCACTTTCTTATTCGTTACAGTTTTAGCCCTAGTTTAATGTAGAAATAAGTTTGTCTACTCTTACAGATTTTTGTGCGCCTTTGCTAACCCAATCCTCTACCCTTTCAGTCTTAACCTCTAAGACATGAGGTTTTTGTCTCGGATCATAGTAGCCCAAAATCTCAAGAAATTTACCATCACGTGGTGAGCGGGAATCTGCCGCTACAATCCTATAAAAAGGCCTCTTCTTAGATCCGGCTCTCATAAGTCTTATTTTAACCAAGCTATATATACCTCCTTAAAGTATATAAATATAATAAACTATATTACCTAACTTTCATCATTCTTTTTGCTAACTTGCCCATTTTCCCCATATTCCCCATCATTTTTCTCATTTGCATATAATTTTTGATCATGCGATTAATGTCCTCAACCCTGGTACCACTACCTTTTGCAATCCTTTTGCGTCTTGAGCCATTTATAATTGTATGGTTAAGTCTTTCTTGAGGAGTCATTGAGTCAATCATCGCAATTGTTTTCTTTATTTCTTTCTCAGCGGTCTCAAGCGCTTTGGGATCATTAGAAACTTGTTTCATTCCAGGGATCATCTGAGTCATACTCTCTAGTGAACCCATTTTGTTCATTGTTAGCATGGCGTCCTTAAAGTCAGCTAGTGAAAACTGTTTCTTAAGGAGCTTCTTGGCCATGTCCTCAGCTTTTTTATCTTCAAAAGCTGATTGAGCTTTTTCTATAAAGCTTAGAACATCTCCCATTCCCAAAATTCGAGATGCTATTCTATCGGGATGAAATACTTCAATTGCATCAAGTTTCTCACCAGTACCAAAGAACTTGATTGGTTTTCCAGTAACAGCTTTTATTGATAACGCAGCACCGCCTCTTGCGTCACCGTCCATTTTTGTAAGCACAACACCGTCTATGTCGATAGCCTCATTAAAACTAGATGAGACATTAACCGCATCCTGACCCGTCATGGCATCGGCCACAAGCAATACTTGGTGAGGATTCACTGCGGACTTAATATTCTTAAGCTCATCCATGAGCTCTTCATCTATATGGAGTCTTCCTGCTGTATCTATGATTACAGTGTCATAGCCATTATTGCGAGCTATTTCCATGGCATCTTTAGCTATCTCTACGGGCTGTGCACCAGGCGGGGTATCGTAGACTCCCACATCTATTTGTCCAGCAAGAACTTTAAGCTGGTCAATAGCCGCTGGTCTGTAAACGTCAGCAGGTACTAAATAAGGATTTCTGTTTAGTTTCTCTTTTAAGAATCTTGCAATTTTAGAAGCTGAGGTTGTTTTACCAGATCCCTGAAGCCCAATTAGCATAATGCCTACAGGAGGGCTAGCTTTTAGATCAAGCTCAGAGCTTTGGTCACCAAGTACACCAATTAGCTCTTCGTGAACGATTTTTATAAACTGCTGACCTGGGCTAAGACTTTGTGCTACTTCCTGTCCTAGAGCCCGTTCTTTGACCGAGTTTATAAAGTCCCTTACAACTTTAAAGTTAACATCTGCTTCTAATAAACTGAGTCTGACCTCACGCAAAGCTTCCTCAATATTCTGCTCGCTGAGCTTTCCGTAACCCCTTACTCTTTTTAAAGTAGTATTAAGTTTTTCTGATATTCCTTCAAACATTAGCTCTTAAAATACACCTCTCCTGTCAAAATACAAACGTTAATAATTATCATAACTTAGGGTCGTTGTCAAATATATAAGCAGTAGTAAATTAAGGCTTTTTTCTAAATAATACTGGGCTTTTCAAGGGAATGAAAAGAGCAAATTTAATAAATACCATTATAAGTTATCGATTCTCTGTAATTGGTATACTTTTCCATCAAATGACGCTATGTACAGTTCCCCTTGTTCATCTAATCCAAAGGCCACAATTGAGAATGGGTTAAATTGAAGTAGTTCTATGTTATCGACGACATTTGCACCATCATAATCAAGCGCCCATATCCTACCAGATATAAAATCTGCATATATATACCTTCCAAAGAGCTCTGGGAATTCATCTCCATAATAGATAACACCCCCAATAACTGATCCTCCCTGATTTCTACCATACTCGAGCACTGGAAGCTCAAAATCTGAGGGGTTACATCCTGCCGGAGGGGTAAAACATAGAGTTCCTTCAACAATCGGCCATCCGTAGTTGCCACCATTATTAATAATATTGATTTCTTCTCTTGAGTTTTGCCCTACATCACCACTCCATAGACTTCCTGACACTACATCAAATGCGACTCTCCAAGGATTACGGAGACCATAAGCATAAATTTCCTCTCTGAGGCCACTTGGGTTATTTGCGAAGGGATTGCTTGGAGGTATTCCGTAATTAAGCTGGCCTTGGGGATTATCAACATCAATTCGTATGATTGTTCCAAGCAGGCTAGTTAAATTCTGACTTTCATTGCTATCATCTCCACCATCACCAATTGAAATATATAAATATCCGTCTTGCGGACCGAAGACTAATTGTCCTCCGTTATGATTTGTGTCTGGTTGAGGAATTTCAAGAAGGATAAGTTCATTTTGAATATCTGCTGAGTCAGGGTTAGTTGGACTGACACTAAAGCGTGAAATGACATTCCTCCGGGGGTTGCTAGCAATATAATGAACATAGAAATGGCCATTGTTTGCGAAATCTGGGTGGAAAGCAAAACCTAGGAGTCCCTGTTCTCCGCCCTCCAATACTTGATTCTCTATATCCAGAAACACGCTAGAAGAGGCATTTCTTGCTGAAATATCATTGACCAGTGTATTTGGAGGGTTGCTTAAGACACGTATAACTCCTCTTTGCTCGGCAATAAAGATGCGGTTTGTTCCATCAGCTGGGTTTTGTATATCAAGGGGATTCTCAAAACTCAAATTGGGAAATGCATTTGTTAAGCTAAATTGATTTTCAATGCCAGGGTTTTGAGTTGGTCTAGGTGTGGGTTGTGGACTTCCAGAAGAGTTCCCTCCCCCGGAATCACATGATGCTAAGTAAAGAAGTGCTATGAATATGGATATAATAAAAAAATTGCTTCGGCACATGTTAGATTTCCTTGCTTAGATAGCAATTTCCTAACTATACCTTATAAAAACAAATTTATGTTAAAGTTTCTCCAGGTTTTAATTCTATTATTTCCATGCCCTCTATATCTGCTGTCAGATTTCTTAATTCCTCAGGAGTTCCGGTTAATAACGGGAAAGTGCCATAATGCATGGGAATTACATACTTGGGTGTGAGAAAACTACATGCACGGGATGCTTCAAGCGGCGACATTGTAAACAAATCCCCGATTGGGATCATAACAAGCTCAGGGTTATAAAGCTCAGCTATAAGCTTCATATCGCTAAATACAGCCGTATCGCCAGCATGATATATCTTAAATCCGTTCTCAAACTCTATAACATATCCAGCCGCTTCTCCCCCATAACCAATAGTGCCGTCTTCTTCCTGAATTCCGCAGCTGTGGTCAGCATGAACCATTGTAAATTTTATTCCGTCCACTTCTTGAGTGCCACCCTTATTCATGGGCAGTATGTTTTCTACCCCTTTGTTGTTTAGCCATACACAGGTTTCGTAGATTCCAATTACTTTAGGCTGAAAATCATTTCCGATACGAACGCTGTCACCTATGTGATCAAAATGGGCGTGGGTTATAGCCAGTATGTCTACCTGATCTATTTTCTTTAAGTTCTCCGGGCACTTGGGGTTGCCATCTACCCAAGGATCGACTATTAATATTTTCCCCTGAGCAGACTTTATTTTAAAAGTAGAGTGCCCCATGTATGTAAGTTCTATTCCTTTTCCAAGATTCATTCTTGTCCCCCGTCTCTAATATTTTACAGTAGTAATTTGAAAAGAGAAATTGCTAATGATAGATTAAAAGCCACAAAGTAGTATCTCATACATAAAAATTTGCAAATTAAATAAGGATAGAGTGGATGCTTGATTCAAAACTAATAGAAGAGAACATGCTTGAGGTTAAGAAAAAGTTGGATTCCCGGGGGGCAGAATTTGATTTTGATCAGTTCAGCGCTCTTGATCTTGGGAGAAAAGAGATAATTAAAAAAGTAGAGGAGCTTGAGCGCGAACGTAATCTAGGTTCTAAGAAAGTGGGCGAGCTTATGAGGGAAGGCAAGAAAGATGAAGCAGGCGCACTTCAGGAAGATATGAAGCAATTATCATCGCAAATTAAAGACCTTGGGGAGCTGAGATCTAAAGCTGAGGAAGAATTTAGAAACTTCATGTTAACCATACCAAATCTTCCCAACGATTCCGTCCCGCAAGGAAAGAGTGAAGAGGATAATAAAGAGATCAGAAAGTGGGGAGAGCCAAGGAAGTTCGATTTTGAGCCCAAGGATCATATAGAGCTTGGAAGTACTCTCGACATTTTGGATCTTGATCGGGCTGCTAAGATAACAGGGGCCAGGTTTGCACTCTACAAAGGGCTTGGAGCAAGGCTTGAGAGAGCACTTATTAACTTTATGCTTGATCTTCATACAAACGAGCATGGCTATAAAGAAATACTGCCGCCGTTTATGGCTAATACCGATAGTTTTATAGGGACTGGAAATCTCCCAAAATTTGAAGAAGATCTTTTTAAGATAGAAGATACTAATTATTATTTAATCCCTACTGCCGAAGTCCCAGTGACCAATATTCATAGGGATGAGATTTTGAAAGAAAGTGAGCTTCCTATTAAATATGTTGCATATACGCCATGCTTTAGAAGCGAGGCAGGATCTTACGGTAAAGACGTGAGGGGAATCATTAGGCAGCATCAGTTCAACAAAGTCGAATTGGTTAAATTCTCCAACCCTGATAGCTCATATGAAGAACATGAGTCTCTTACTGAAAATGCAGAACGAGTACTTCAACTTCTTGGCATTCCTTATAGAGTTGTTGTTTTATGCACCGGTGATATGGGTTTCTCATCTGCTAAGACTTATGATATTGAGGTCTGGGTGCCAAGTGAGGAGACTTACAGGGAGATATCTTCTTGCAGCAATTTTGAAGATTTTCAAGCCAGAAGGGCTTCCATCAGATATCGTCCCAGCGAGGGAGGCAAAACCAGATTTGTACATACCTTAAATGGATCAGGATTAGCTGTAGGAAGAACAGTGATTGGGATTTTGGAGAACTTTCAAGAATCTGATGGTAGTGTGACAATTCCTGAAGCTTTGGTTCCATATATGGGTGGAGTTACAAAAATAAGTAACTAGATTAGACTTCAAGAATCTCTTTTTCTTTATTCTCTAGCATTTCGTTAATGTCTTTAATGAACTTGTCAGTAAGTTTTTGGACATTATCAAGATTCTTTTTAATACGATCTTCCGGAATGCCTTCTTCTTTCTCAAGAGATTTAACAAAATGATTAACGTCGTGTCTGACTTGTCTTATTGAAACTCTGAAATCTTCGGCAACCTTAGCTACATATTTTACAAGTTCTTTCCTGCGGTCCTCAGTTAGTGTAGGAATATTAATTCTAATTACTTTTCCATCATTTGAAGGGTTAATGCCTAATTCAGATTTCATTATAGCTTTTTCAACTTCTGGTATGGCACTTACGTCCCATGGTTGGATTAGAATTGTCCTAGATTCAGGAGTAGATACAGTCGCTAATTGGTTAATTGGTGTTTCGGCTCCGTAATAATCTACGATTATATGATCTACAAGCCCTGAGCTCGCTCTTCCAGTTCTTATTTTGGTAAGCTCGCCATCAAAGGCAGATAGTGTTTTCTTCATCCTCTCTTGAGTATCATTGAGAATGTCGTCTAACATGTTATCACACATCTTTATCACTCCTTACAATAGTTCCTATTTCACTACCCATTATAACTTTTTTTATATTACCATTTTCAAACAAATTAAACACTATTATTGGTATATTTCCTTGCATGCATAGGGAAATTGCAGTGGCATCCATAATTTTCAATTCGTTTTTTAGGACTTCCATATAGGTTAGTTTCTTGAACTTTACTGCATCATCGTATTGCATGGGGTCTTTATCATAGACACCATCTACTTTGGTTGCTTTGAGGATTAAATCAGCACCAATCTCAAGCGCTCTAAGTGTTGCAGCAGTATCAGTTGTGAAAAAAGGGTTACCTGTTCCGGCAGCGAATATTACGACCCTGCCTTTCTGAAGGTGTCTTACGGCACGTCTTCTAATATAAGGTTCAGCAACCTGTTCTATATTGAGTGCGGTTTGAACTCTGGTGTGGATATCTTTCTTTTCTAGAGAATCCTGCAGGGCCAGCGCGTTCATTACGGTAGCCAGCATCCCCATATAATCCCCAGTAGAACGGTCGATTCCCTTGGATGCTCCGGCAACGCCTCTGAATATGTTTCCACCACCGATAACAATGGCTATCTCTATGTTGAGCCTGCTTACATCGGCAATTTCACTTGAGATAGTATCAAGGACTTCAGCGCTTATGCCATATCCCTGTTCTCCCTGAAGTGCTTCTCCGCTTAATTTAAGCAGGACTTTGCGGTACTTTGGTTCTTTGTTTGAAGGAGTTTTGGTAGATGACATAGTTGCTTGTATTTAATCTAGAGGTTCTCCTAATTGAAACCTTGTGAACCTTCTAACTTTGATGTTTTCTCCGATTTTGGCTATTAGAGCCTGTAGTATGTCATCTATTTTTAATTTTGAGTCTCTGATATAAGTCTGATTAAGTAGGCATACTTCCTCGTAGAATTTTTTTATCTTACCTTCAACCATCTTCTCAGCAATCTCTGCAGGTTTGCCCGATTCCAGAACCTGAGCTCTCATAACTTCTTTTTCCCTTTCAAGCTCTGATTCGGGGATGTCGTCTTTACTTACATAAACGGGATTAGCCGCAGCTATCTGCATAGCAACTTCTCTTGCAAATGCCTGAAACTCTTCGTTCCTAGCTACAAAGTCAGTCTCACAGTTTATTTCAACCATAACACCTATTTTGCCTCCTGCATGTATATAAGACATGACAGTTCCTTCAGGAGTTTCTCTACCAACCTTTTTTGATGCTTTTGCTACGCCTCTAATTTTTAATATATCAAGAGCCTTATCCATATCTCCTGAAACTTCTTCTAAAGCATTTTTGCAATCAATAAATGGAGCTCCTGTTGAATCTCTAAGGTCCTTGACCATTTGTGCTGTTATTTCGGCCATAGTAAATCTAATCCTCCTTCTTGGTTTCTACTTCAGTTGTTGCTGAAGCACTTTCTGTCTGAGTTTGTGTATCTTCTGCTGGAGGTGTAGGAGCTGTTTCTACTGGTGCAGTGGCCCCACTTTCCACAGGAGTCTCTACTGGCTGTTCTGGTTGAGCTTTTGTCTCACCAGGAGTGGATTCGGATACAGCTACTGAGGTTGAACCTTCTTTATCGCCTTGCTCTCCAAATTCTTTGAATACAAATACTTTTCTTTCTACAACAACCTTTGATTCTTGTTCTTTCACTACTACTTCTCCTGCTTGAAGCTTTTGTTCATAAATATGTTTTCCTTCTACACAGGCGTCCGAAATTCTAGATGTGAAGAGTTTGATTGCTCTAATTGCATCATCGTTGCTTGGTATAATCAAATCAGCATCCGCAGGATTGGCGTTTGTATCTACAACTCCAATAATTGGAATCCCCAATTTTCTAGCTTCGTTTACAGCAATATGCTCTTTTCTGGTATCTACTATGTATAGAGCCTGAGGAACACTCTTCATGGTTACTATTCCTCCCAACAAATGCTCCAACTTTTGTATCTCTCTTTTAAGGTTTTTAACCTCTTTCTTGGGAAGGTGATCCATGTGACCTTCTTCCTCAAGTTGTTTTAGCTCTAATAGATAATCTATTCTAGCTCGGATTGTAGGGAAATTTGTAAGTGTCCCTCCAAGCCAGCGTGTATTAATGTAAGGCATACCAGACTTTATTGTTTCTTCTGCAATGATGCCCTGAGCTTGCTTTTTTGTACCTACAAAAAGCACCGTGCCGCCTTCAGCTACAATGTCTCTTACAAAGTTGTATGCTGTCTTAAATAAACCTACAGTTTGCTGAAGGTCTATTATGTGAATTCCATTTCTGCTACCGAATATATAGTCCTTCATCTTTGGGTTCCAGTGACTAATCTGGTGACCAAAATGAACACCGGCTTCAAGAAGCTGTTTCATGCTAATTGCTTCGTTGGCCGCTTCGGACTGTTGTGTTTCTTCTGCCATTAAAAATGCCTCCTATTTTTGTCAGACCAATTATCAAGATAAACGAAGTTATTTAACATATAAAATGGTGTTTATCAAGTATTCGGGATGAAAACCACACATAATACAAATAAATATTACTGTGGTAAACTGTAGGGAATTTTACAGCAAAGAGGGAATTTTGAAAGAGCCTAATTATAAATTTATCATAAATCCAACTGCCGGGCATGGCAGAACTAACAATGCCTCTAATCTTATACAAGCTTATATAGCAGGCAAAAATGTAAAATGTGATTTTATATTTACCTCTAAGCCGGGACAAGCAGAGCAATTTGCGAGAGATGCTGTAGAAGAGGGGTTCACTCATATAATTTCAGTTGGCGGAGATGGAACATCCCATGAAGTGGTTAACGGGCTCATAGGAGCAAATGGTTTTATAGAGGCAGATGTGGTTTTTGGAATAATCCCCTCTGGCAGTGGGAATGATTTTCCTAAGTCCGCTTCGATCCCACTAGATGTAGACCAGGCCATAGAGACTGTGTTTTCAGGAAAAGAAAGAAAGGTTGATATTGGCAAATTGGGTGATAAGTACTTTATTAATGGTCTAGGAATCGGTCTTGATGGTGCGGTGGCTCATAGATTTAAGAAACTAAAATTACTAAGAGGGCAGTTTGGTTATCTTTTAGGTTCAGTTCAAGAGGCGCTAGGCTTTAAAGGATTTGAAGTTCAAGTGAAGATTGATGATTGGAATTATGAAGGGATGTTACTTCTTATGGGCGCTTCCAATGGACTCTTTCAGGGAGGCAAATTTAAGCTTGCACCAGAAGCTGTAATAGATGATGGGCTACTTGATTTTCATCTTATAAAAGACATGTCTATTTTTAATAGACTTATTAAAATACCCAAGGTGCTGGAAGGCTCTCATGCCGATCTAGATGAAGTAGAGATTAAAAGGGCTACAAATATGGAGATTGCAATACAAAATAGACTCCCTGCTCATATGGATGGGGAGCCTTTTTATCTAGAGGAAGGGGTTCACAATATTGAATTAGTTCCCTCTGGGCTTAAAATATTGTCTGCTTGACAAATATTTCATAACGTATGAATCTAGATGCGATAAAAAATACAGTTTTTCTTGGATTAGTTAAATATGCTTAGAACAATATATTGCGCAATTATTTTTGTGGTTTTTACAACTTTCTTTGGTATCATCGGGATGATTTTATCCCTCACTTATCGTCCTTTTGTCACTAAGTATGCTGTAAAGCCTTGGGCAAAATCGAATTTGTGGGCAGCAGGTATAAGGCTTGATGTAGAGGGACTTGAGAATATACCAACAGAGCCCTGCATAATAATGTTTAATCATCAGAGCGCTCTCGATATTCTTGCTTATATGTCCATTTTGCCTATAGACTGGCGGGCAATTATGAAAAGGGAAGTGGGTCAAATTCCATTTATTGGCTGGGTAGCTAGGTTATCTGGACACTATCTTGTGGCAAGAGATGGATCAAGTTCAGATACAAAGGAAGTTAAAAAGATAGTTAGCAAAATTCGCTCAGGCCCTACGGTTGTCGTAGCTCCAGAGGGAACCAGAAGTAAGGATGGGAAGTTGCTGCCTTTTCAAAAAGGCGGGTTTTTGATTGCAGTTCTAGCAAGGGTCCCAGTTGTAACTATGGTAATTACAGGGGGTATTGAACTGCTCTCTAAAGGTTCCAGACACCCGAACCCAGGTACGATGAAAATTAAATTATTGCCTCCAATATCTGTAGATGATATGCCAAAGGGTAGAGAAGGCAGAGAGAAGCTAATGCATATAGTAAGAGAACAGATGGAAGAAGTATTAGCGGTTGAGGGATATTAAGAGAAAGTTGACCAAATAAATCCATTCCTTGTTTCTTGATTTCTGCAATTACTCGTTAATAATTAGTAACCCTAGTTTGTTGAGTAACGTCTATCAATAGTCTATAATTGATAGTCCGCTTATTATTAAGTCTGGGGAATTAATAAAGGGGAATAAATACAGTAGTAATAAGTTCAATAATATTAAGTTCAATAGATATCTAGAATTGGCAGTGAAGCAATATTTAATTGGGATGTGAGTAGTGGGAGAGAAATAATGGATAGTCAGCAATTTGCAGATTTAGAACTCAAAACAATCATTAGTTTGGCAGGAATGCCTCCTCAAAAAGATTTGGTTAATCCAAGAAAGCCTTTAGAGATGGCTAAAAAGGTTAGAGTTACTTTTAGACCATTGCCTCGCAATTATGGTAACCAAATTGTAATAAAATTCAGAGATAAACTTGAGAATAAATTAAGAGAGCACGGCGTTCAAGTAATCCCCTGGGATGAAGCAGCTGAATTACCTGATGACTTTTTATCCAAAGTTATGCGTACAAGAAAGGTAAAGAGGAACATTCATGCTGTTGTGGATGTAAAAAGAGATTATTCTCTGACAAGGACATTCTTAAGTGGTATAGCTGAGAGAATGTATGGTTATTTTCGAAAACCCGATATGTCCGTTATGGAGATTCTTAGAGTAAGCGGATGGGCTGATGATTTTACTGCTAGATATGTGCAGGACCCTTTTAATACTCAGATTCTTACGCTTATGCCTTTAGAGCCGGAATTTGCTAACGAAAGTACTACATACGACCGCAAGATAGCAATAGGGATTCAGAACCTTATTTCGACCATGTCTGAAATAATTATGGGCATCGCCCCAGACAAGTTCTCCCTTGTTAACATGAATCTTTCAGACTCTATATATTTAAACGAGGGGATGGATGATTTTGTTTTGAATTCTTTAATACCAAAAATCTATGCGCCAATAAAACCACCTGTATTAAATCGTTTTAAGAAAGGGGAGTATGATCCTGAAGAGTCTGTTTTCCCTAAACAGTTGGCAGAATTGGGCAGGTCGATTAAATCTACCAACCTCTACCCACGGGGATCTAAATTTAGTGAAAAAGTAAAAAGACAGTCCCACAAAGATGTTATTGAAAAAATTATGGAAGGTAGAACTGGTGTTTCCTACGGTTTTATAGCATTAGCTGAAGCTCCTGTGTATGAGGGGAAGGCTGTAATAACCAAAGCTACATGGGACAAACTCACAAAAGTGGAAAGTGTCGATGATGACTTGGTCAGAGAAAACAAAAAGGGTAGATGGTTTGTGCGAACTGTAATACGCGGAAAAGAAATTTTTCAGCAAGTGCCAGACATATGGATTACTACATCTCGTTCTGGTAGCGATAAGACCAACCTCGATCCTAGTTCTGACATAGTTAGGATTGGCATAGTTAAAGGTAAGCTGCATTTAGAAACTCCAAGGGGAGTAGATCTTAATAGAAAGGATATTAGACCATCTTTTGATACTTATGTAATTCTCGCTCAAGCCCTTGCTTCAGCATTATATACTCCAGATCTTATCAAAAATGGCCTTCCGATACTTCATTTTCATGGATACCCTGATCCAAGCTGGTTTGGAAAGAATGAATACCATTCAGGTGCTAGAAACCCATCACTTCCTTGTGGAACTGTTGAGGCTGCACTTCTTAACTATTCGGCAATTTATGAGCTAGCTAATAAGAACGGCAAGGGTATGAAAATGCTTTGCCTTGTTGAGTCTGATCATGGAGTTAATATTATGGGTCTGGATAAAGATCATATAATCAGCAGGCTTACTGATGGCGTAGATAAGGGGCATGTTAAATTAGGCGGTACATATTTGCCTGATCTTAAAAAAAGTAGCCTGATCCAAGAACAACAGGATGATATAGCTGAACAGAAAGCAAGTTCAGCAAATTAATGTATATTTTTGTAAATTGAAAGACCTTTGGTATATTGATGCCTGATTTAATCTAAAACACTAACAACTGGAATCTAAAATGAGCGAAGCACAAGAAACTGCAAAAATTTATTTAGGACGTCATTGTAAGACAGATTGGAATTTAGAAGGGCGGCTTATAGGAACTATCGATCGTCCACTTTGTGATGTTGGCTGGGCTGAGATTGAAGAAACCTTTCCGCTTATTGAAGCACTCAACTTTGACAGAATTGTTACAAGCCCACTTAAAAGGGCGCATGACACTTCTAAATCCTATGCTGATAGAATTGGGATTCCCTTAGATATTCATCAAGACTTAAGAGAGCTCGATCATGGAGACTGGAACGGGCAGAAATATGAAGATCTCCTTTCAGACCCTGAGAGTGATTTCTACAAATGGTGGAACGAGGCTGATGCTTCAATTCCACTTCCTAACGCTCCAGAAACCTTGGCAGAAGTACAGCAGCGCATAGTTCGCACAATAAGAGAGATAGCTCTTGCGTATCCTGGAGAGAAAGTTCTTGTTGTTATGCATAAGCATATTAGGTCTTTGCTCACTTGTTATTTGCTAGATCTGGATCTAAACCACTTTAGAGCAAATATCAACGAGACAGTTGAGCCTATTGAGTTTTCTGATGAAGACCTTCAAAAGCTTCTCTAAACTAATATAATTCCCCTATGGCCCAAGAGGAAAAAAATAAATCTATAGTCAGGCGTTTGATCGAAGAGGCGTTTAACAAGCGGAATTTAGAAATCCTGCCAGACCTTCTCCATAAGGATTTTGTAAACCATAACGATCTGCTTCCCGTTGATAACAAGAAAGGCCCGGCTGTCTTTGTAGAGTTATATACAAAAATGTGGGAGACCTTTCCAGACATTAAGATTCATAACCATCTTATGATTGCCAATGGCGATCTGGTAGTAATTCATGATACTTTAAGTGGTACCAATACCGGTCCTCTACCCGACGGCAAGCCCGCTACGGGTAAATCAGTCAAGTTTGAGGCGATTAATATCTTGCGCATTCAGGATGGCAAAGTAATAGAACGCTGGGGTGTATCTGATAATTTTGCAATGATGCGACAGCTAGGACAGATTGAGTGATTAAATATAATAATTTCACTGTAAACATTTTATAACTTAAGAGCAAAGTAAATCTTCACCTAAACGGCGAGCTGGCGGAACGGCGATTGCACCGGTCTTGAAAATCTATTTTTACAATCTCAAGTGTTTAAGTCTGAATAAAAAAGTTAAAGAAAAAGCCTTGTTTCATAGCAGCTTACGAAGGTCCAAGACAACATTGCTTAAATAGTCTTTAACCCATTTCTATTAAAAAATACCACCAATTTTGGTCAATATAGAAATTCAATGAAACTTAAAAACTGCTTTTTTTAATTTCTAGGATTTGTAGATGAATTGTTTAAAAAAAATATTATTACCTCCCTGCTAACTGGACCTGTTTCTAAAGGCTTGAAAAATATATGATAGAGAAGTATGATATGTGATATGTTAATATATTTAAATATATTGTAGCGAATATCTTTCGAAAGTGTTTCGTAACAAAATCTCTTTTGAAAGTATTTGAAAAATAGTATTAACATAATTAAAATTCAGGAGGGTAATATGAATAAAAGTCTTCTTTTAGTTTTGTTAGCCCTGGTTTTTGCTTTAGGACTGAGCAAAAATTCAGAAGCAGAATGTTTTAACACCGGTGTGACTTTTGATGGTGGGAATGTTATAAATTGTTCGCTTCCCGTACAGACGTCTCCGGTTGGTCTGGCACTGAACCCACCTTTTGCTAATACAACCGTTATGACTGAGGAAGTCACTGTTGACGTAGGAGCAGGAATTATCGTTAATGGACTAGCATCGGGAGCCATGAATCTCTCTGGTGGACCTGATGTTGTTACCACAAGCGGAAACTTCATAAGTGATTTCGGAGTTGGTTTGGGTACAAGTTCAGGCGGTGATACCGTTTTTATGAACGGGGGAATAATAAGATGTACTGACCCTGTTGCTAATGGTTTTCTTCCTGCTGGCGTGTTCATGGGAGGTGCAAATGACCTCTTCCAATTAAACGACGGGCTTATAGAATCTACTACGGCCTTTCCAGCAATAAACACTCACCAAAACAATGATATTATAGAGTGTAACGGTGGAACTATTACCGGAGCTGTAGTAGCAATCGAAATGTTTAGTGGTAATGACACCTTGATTGTAGATGGTTGTACAATTAATGGAGAAATACAGATGGGTACCACAGATGATCTTGTTACACTATATTCCGGTACTCTTAATGTTCCTTTTCTTCGTATGGAGCAAGGTATAGACACCGTCAATATAGCTGGTGATGTTGATACAGGAGGAGTTATACTTGGTGGCGGTGGCGGCGGTATTGGTGACACGCTTATATTTTCAATGAATGTACCTATAGATCAGGTTGTGCCTCTAACAGCTCAAATTAATGCTTCCAACCCTGCTGATGACAACATTACTATAAACGGCATCCAATATGTATGGACAACCTTTGAAAACCTAGTAGCAAACTTGAACGGCGTAGTAAGCACAATGACGCTAAGTCCTATTGGAGCAGTTAATCCATTAGATACTGACCATACTGTCACAGCTACAATCTCCTCTTCAGTTGGACCACCGGCTGATGTTATTGTTACTTTTACGGTCGACTCAGGACCTAACTCGGGCATAGATAGTGGATCAGAAGGAACATGCTCTCCAAATCCTGACTGTTCAACTGATGCAAACGGACAAGTATCATGGAGCTATACAGGCACTTTAGAGGCTGGGGTGGGTACTGATACAATTGTTGCGACAGTTGATGATCAATTTATCGGCATGATAACCTCAAACACTGCTGAGAAAGATTGGGTATTCCCTTTAAGAGATGTTCCAACACTGAGTGAGTGGGGACTAATTGCAATGGCTGGTCTTCTTGGAATAGTTGGATTTATGGTAATGAGAAGAAGAAAAGTAGCTGTTTAAATTTAAAGACAAAACGTTTAAAAATTAAGGGGAGCTTCGGCTCCCTTTTTATTTCTAAAATCCTAAATCGAACTGAAATCGCTGTTGATAGCCTATTCTCTAATAACACAGTAATAATTATGCTTTACTGTACACATTTTATAACTTAAGGGTATAATAAATCTTCACCTATACGGAGAGCTGGCAGAACGGCGATTGCACCGGTCTTGAAAACCGGCGTCCTTACGGACTTGGGGGTTCGAATCCCTCGCTCTCCGCCACTTTTCATCTTTTACCTAGCTTGACTTTTTTTCGCTGAAGTTGTTTAATTGAAACTACATCTACCTTAGAAGGAGGGTTATTATGAGATCTACAAATTTTGCATATTTAGTTGTATTAACTGTCGGAGTTTTCTTGTTTACTTTTGGTATAGCAATTGCCCAACCGGACGATAAAAAAGCACCTGAGGCAGCTCCGCCACCAACTTGTGACGGAAAAGTAGCTACAATCGTAGGAACAGATGGTAATGATGTGTTAACTGGAACTGACAACGATGATGTGATTGTTGGATTAGGCGGAAACGATACGATTAGTGGAAAAAAAGGTAAAGATTACATCTGCGGCGGGGATGGTAATGACACCATACAAGGCAACAAAGGTCCTGACAAGATCTACGGTGATGCCGGGGATGACAATATTCAGGGTAACCGTGGGCTTGACGTAGTATATGGCGGTGAAGGTAATGATACTCTTGAAGGTAATGAAGGAGATGATTTTCTTGATGGCGGACCTGGATCCGACAACCTTGACGGCGGAGATGGGGTAGATAAGTGTCTGAATGCTGAGCAGTGGAAGAACTGTGATGGATCAGGTGGTATGTAATCCTATCGATATAGGTTATGAGTTCCAAGCTTTACATTGTTTCCACACCTATTGGAAACCTTGAGGATATTACGCTCAGGGCTCTGAGTACTTTAAAAGAAGTTGATCTAATTGCTTGTGAGGACACCAGAACTTCGGGGAAGCTTCTATCTCACTATGGGATAAAGAAGCCTCTTGTAAGCTATCACGAGCACAATGAAGCAGAGAAATCAAAAGAACTGCTTGCTCTGCTTCAAGATGGCAAAAGCATTGCTATAGTCACAGATGCCGGCACGCCCGGGGTATCCGACCCCGGTTTCAGAATAGTTAAATTAGCCTCTGAAAACGGAATCTCAGTAATCCCGATTCCTGGAGCCTCAGCTGCTATAGCAGCGCTTAGTGTTTCGGGACTTCCAACCTCAGGCTTTGTATTCCTTGGTTTTCCACCCAGACAAAGTAAGCGCTTGAATGAATATTTGCTAAAAATAAAAGATTACGCTGAGACACTCATTTTCTATGAGTCTCCAAGGAGGGTTGTTAAAACTCTCGAGGCGATGACCCATGTGTTTGGAGAGAGAAAAGCTTCAGTTAGCCGTGAGATTACCAAGATGTATGAAGAGACTTTGAGAGGAACACTCTCTGAGATTAAATCTGATCTTGAAATTAGAGACAGCATAAAAGGCGAATTCACTATGGTTGTAGAAGGCGCCTCAAATGATAAGGACGAGTTTGATTCTGAGACTGTCGACAAACTCCTCAGGGTACTCAATAAAGAAGGGTTATCATTAAAAGATGCTGTGAAGCAGATCACAGCTGACAGCGGAATATCTAAAAGTAAAATTTATAAAAAGGCGCTTGAAATCTGGAAATAACAATTTTTTAGGCTAGGCACCCGATCTACTTATCTAAATGTTTTTTTACAATCTTATCCTTCTCTACCTCAGAACCCACATTGAGCTGCTTTTCCATTTTCTGTTTCTTATGAGCCGCCTCACCCTGCACATTAGACTTGCAGGATTCACAAATGGATTCTTCAGATGGCTTTCCACAGAGCATGCATTTTTTTGGCTTTTCAGTCATTTATCTACTCCTACCTCTAAATTGTACTGATTATAGTTTGTTTCGAAAGTTCTATGTCAAACTTCAGGATGTTTCTTGCTCCAATCAGTATTATTCTCATAGGCGTGAGCCACATGAAGAACCGTCTCTTCATCAAATGGTTTCCCAAGCACTTGAATGCCAATAGGTAGGCCATCTGAGGAGAATCCGCAAGGGACTGAAATCCCAGGAAGCCCTGCTATATTACAGGGTATGGTAAGTACGTCAGACAAGTACATTTTTATCGGATCTTGAGTCTTCTCTCCAATCTTAAAAGCCACCTCAGGTGTAGTGGGTGCTACAATAGCGTCTACTTTCTCAAAAGCCTCATCAAAATCTTTTTTGATGAGAGTTCTTACGCGCTGAGCTTTTAAGTAATAGGCGTCATAGTATCCAGAGGAGAGAGCATAAGTGCCGAGCATAATTCTTCTCTTCACTTCATCTCCAAAACCCTGCGCTCTGGTTTTAAAGTACATATCTCTTAAAGATTCAGCACCTTCAGCCCTAAATCCATATTTTACTCCGTCATATCTTGCTAAGTTTGAGCTTGCCTCGGATGGAGCGATTATGTAGTAGGTCAAAACTGCGTATTCAGTGTGCGGGAGGGATATCTCCATTATCTCTGCACCCAGGTTCTCAATCTCAGATATAGCTTTTCTAGATGCTTCTTCAACATCCCTATCCATGCCCTCAACAAAGTATTCTTTGGGAATTCCAATTTTTAAACCTTGAAGGCCTTCTTTTAGGGATTTCGTATAATCAGGCACTGGAACATTCGCACACGTAGAATCTCTTGGGTCGGGCCCCGAGATTGCGTTTAAAATAAGTGCTGTATCCTCAACAGTTTTTGTGATTGGTCCTGCTTGATCGAGTGATGATGCAAACGCTATCATGCCAAATCTACTTACGCGTCCATAGGTTGGCTTCATCCCGACTACCCCACAAAGTGAGGCCGGCTGTCTTATTGACCCTCCAGTGTCGGTCCCTACAGATCCCAGACAAAGAGACGCTGATGTAGCAGAAGCTGAACCCCCGCTTGATCCTCCAGGAACTCTTTCTATGTCCCACGGATTTGCAGTTGGGCCGAAATATGAAGTCTCGGTAGATGAACCCATAGCAAACTCGTCCATATTGTTTTTGCCAACAATAACAGCTCCTGAGTCTATGAGCTTTTTTGTTACTGTAGCGTCATATGGGGGAATAAAATTCTCAAGCATCTTTGAGCCGCATGTAGTAGTTATGTTTTTAGTAATAAATATGTCTTTTAGACCAAGAGGAATACCGTGGAGTGGTCCTAAGTAATTTCCAGAAGATATTTCTTCTTCTGCTTTTTTTGCAGACTCAACCGCCTTTTCTGAAAGTACAGTAATATAGGTGTTAAGCTTCTTATCCTTGTCCTCAATTCTATCCAATATAGATTTGGTAAGCTCAACTGGAGATAGCTCTTTTGTTTTAATTAACTCTGATGCTTCTTTAATGGTAAGAAATGCTGGTTCCATATAGATATAACTCCTTAGTCTTCGATCACTTGTGGGACAACAAAGAAATCATCTTCGCTCTCAGGCGCGTTTTGAAGAACTTCCTCTATTGTTAACATTTTATCGACCTTGTCTTCTCTAAGAGGTGTTGAGATGTCGAGCACGTGCGAGGTGGGCTCAACATTATCTGTATCTAGTTCATTTAGTTTCTCTACATGTTCTAGTATATTTCCTAACTGTTCAGTGAATTTCTGAACATCTTGTTCTTTAAATTCCAGTCTTGCAAGCTCGGCTACTTTTACTACATCCTCTTTAGATATTTTCATGTTTGCTCCTTATAACTAAGCACTGCATAACTCTTCGGCAAATTCTATGACCTGGGTCTCAAGCTTGACCCCGTCTAATTTGTTTATTTCCTGAATCCCAGTTGGGCTTGTAGTGTTAATCTCAGTTACGTATCCACCAATAACATCTATCCCAACGAAATATAACCCGTCTTCTCTAAGTCTAGGGCCAATTTGTCTACATATTTCAAGATCTCTATCTGTAAGCTCTGATTTGGCGGGGCTGCCACCTGAGTGAAAATTAGATCTGAACTCGCCCCCTGGTTTAGGCACTCTAAGCACAGCTCCCAGAGGCTCTCCGTTTAAGATGATTATTCTCTTATCACCCTCAGACACTTCTTCAATAAACTTTTGAGCAACTATATACTCAGTTCCAAATTTTGTTATTGCCTCTAGAATAACGTTTGCATTCCTGTCACCCTTGCGAACGTAGAAAATTCCTTCCCCTCCGTGTCCGTCAAGTGGCTTGACTACCATTTCTCCCCCAGACTCAGAAAGGAAGTCCTCTAGTTGTGAAATATTTTTAGTGACAATGCTTTGAGGGATAATCTCTGGGAAAAAAAGTGAATAAAGTTTCTCATTAGACTCTCTAATCCCTGTTGGATTATTGAGCACTTTTGTTTTTGTTTCATCTAATAAACTAAGCATGTATGTTGCATAAAGAAAATCATTATTAACAGGAGGATCTTTTCTCATCCACACTACATCAAAGCTATCTAGCTTCATGGTTTGAGTCTCACCAAGTTTGTAAAACTCTTCACTTCTCTCAAGGCTAATAGGCGTTGCATTGGTATAGGCCTGAGCTTCTTTTACAAACATATCCTTTAGCTCTAAGTACCAGACCTCATGCCCTCTTGCTTGAGCTTCAAGCATTAGGACAAAAGTTGTGTCCTTCTCGGTATTAATAGACTCTACCGGATCCATTATAAATGCCATTTTTAGTTTCATGATTTCCACTTTTCAAACTTCTTTATAGACGTTTGATTCTACCGAATTTTCAGGGCCTGGACAAATATCCCAACATAAATCCAGGTTATAAAGCTTTAGTGTATACTCTATCTCAAATATTTGTAGTAGAGAATTGCATGTCTCCTATTGATAAAGTCAGATTAGAAAAATTCTACGCCTCAAAGCCACACGATTATACTGAAGCCGTGGCTATCCAAAAAGAGCTAAGGGATAAAGTTGTGGCCCAAAACGGGTTCAGTGCTATAAAAACAGTCGCTGGGGCCGATTTAGCAATATTGAAGGATCAAAATAAGCTAGTGTGTGGAATTGTAGTTTTCAGCTATCCAGATCTGCAAGAAATAGAGAGGGCATGGGAAGTTGTTGATGAGGAAATGCCCTATATCCCGGGATTATTAGCTTTTAGGGAAGGACCTGCAATAATTAAAACTTACAAAAAACTAAAAAACAAGCCAGATGTACTTATCCTAGACGGCCAGGGGATGGCACACCCAAGGGAATTCGGAATTGCCTGTTATGTCGGTGTATTGCTTGATACTCCTGCTATGGGGATTGGGAAGACAAAACTCTATGGGGATTATAAAGAGCCCAAGGATCTTCCAGGTTCTTTTGAGTCTCTGGTATCAAAAAGTGGCAAAGAGATAGGGGTCGTATTAAAAACCAAGCCCAAAACAAAACCGGTGTTTGTATCAATCGGCCATAAGATTGATTTAGCTACTTCAACACAAATAGCCTTGTCTTGTTCAAGAGGTTACAGAGTTCCTGAGCCTACCAGGCTGGCGGATAGATATGTTGCAGAGCTTAAGAGAGGTTTGTAGGAATGCCTGAGAGATTCTCCTGGGTTGTAGAAGATCGTATTGCAGGAATGGAAAGGCCTGGGCTATTTTATCCACTTAAAGAGGATTTGGACTTTTTAAAGCTTAAGGATGTCGAAGTAATTGTAAATTTACAGGAAAAAGAGCACTTCTTAGATCACTCTGGGTTTATTGTTAAGAATATTCCAATTGATGATTTCGGGCCTCCTAATTATGAGGATTTTGTAGAATTTATCGATTTTGTTGAAAAACATATTTCTCAAGATAAAAAGGTCGTAGTTCATTGTTATGCTGGTATGGGGAGGACAAACTTGATGCTTGCAACATATTTAGTACATCATCTTCTTATAGATCCAGATCAGGCACTTGAAGAAGTAAAGCTTAAAAGGCCGGTGCATCTTGTGACCGACGAGCAGGAAGAGGCGCTTAGAGAATACTATTATATGATCCAAGATAAACTTAGTTCTCGCTTATATGATCCAAGATAAACTTAGTTCTCGCTGATCCACTGAATATCAAACTTCTGTACAGAATAATTTTTCTAGTATAGATAACTCTTATCTGGTAAATTATAGTTCAATCTTAATTACAAGTTGGCGTCTCAAAAGGAAAATACATGGGTTATTCAAAAGATCTGCTCGAACAGTTGAATTACGGTAAAGGTGAGACACTATACGGAGACACACCACTTGCTATCCTAAAGGCATTTCTTCAATCAGGGGTATCATATTTGGGCGGCTATCCAGGTTCCCCAACAGCGAGCCTGATTGATGCAATCTCAGATTCCTACGACACAATTTTAAAGCCAAAGGGCATATACTTTGACTGCTCAGGTAACGAAGCCTCAGCCGCATCACTACTTTCCGCCTCGATTAGTTATCCCATTAGAGGCTCTGTGAATTGGAAAATCGTTGGCACCAACGTTGCCTCCGATGCCCTTTCACACATTTCCTCGTCCGGTGTCACTGGCGGTGCATTAATAATAGTAGGTGAGGATTATGGCTGTGACAGCACATGTGTTGCTGAAAGAGCGCTTCCTTTTGCTCTTAAGTCAACGATGGCAGTGATAGATCCAAGGGGCGATTTAGAGCATGTAGCTAAAATGGTTCAAGCAGGGTTTGAACTCTCAGAATACTCAAATATGCCAGTCATGTTTTTATTGTCCACAAGGGTTGCGCATATCATGAACAAGATGAAATGCCAGGATAATCAAGTCCCTGAAATCAGTATGATCAATAAGCTTGAAGATTTGAAGACCGATTTAGAAACGATACCTCTTCCACCATTCACATTTGATCACGAGAAGAAAAAATATCATGAACGTTTGCCTGCAGCACAGAGATTTATCGTAGACCACAAGCTCAACGAATTTTTTGATGGTGATGATAGCTCCATTGGAATAATAACTCATGGAATGATTTATAACTCTCTCATGAGGTGTCTCTATAATCTAGGTGAGGCAAACTTATATGGTGAGACGAAGCTTCCTATTTTAAACCTTAATGTCACCTATCCCTTAGTGCCCGAGGAAATTAGCTCATTTCTAAAGGACAAAAAAGCTGTGTTAATAGTTGAAGAGGGTATGCCTAATCTCCTTGAAGAGCAGATACGCTCTATAGCACAAAGGGCAAGATTAGGGCTTGATATCTATGGAAAGGATATTCTTCCTAAAGCTGGGGAATACACACCTGACCATATTGCCAAAGGGGTTGGAAGTTTCCTTTTGAAAAATACATTTTCCGACTATGAAAAAGAACGCATAAAAGAAAGAAGTGAGTACACAGAAAAACATAAAGAAAGGGCCTCTACTTACTTAAAACAAGCTGTAGCCAAAAGAAATCCAGTGTTCTGTACAGGATGTCCAGAAAGGCCTATTTTCACTGCAATCAAGATACTTGAAGAGGATTATGGCAGATCCTATTATGCCTCTGACATAGGTTGTTACTCCATGAGTGGACTTCCACCATTTGATCTTAGCAACTCAATTACTGGAATGGGAATTGGGCTTGCATCAGCGGCAGCACTTTCACGTATGGCAAATAAAAGAGTGATTTCCTTTATGGGAGATGGGACATTTTGGCATAGTGGACTTACCACAAGCATAGCAAACGCTGTATACAATAACCAAGACGCAATCTTGATAATACTTGAGAACTTCTGGACCTCTATGACAGGGCATCACGAAAATCCTGCTTCAGGGAAGAATATGCGGCAAGAAGGGGTTGGGATGGACATTGAGCAAGCTTTAAAAGGCACTGGAGTAAAATGGATAAGAGGAGTCGATCCATATGATTTAAAAGAATCTCTTGATGTACTAACTGAAGCATATGAAGAAGAAGAGGGGCTCAAGGTAATAATTTCAAGAGGTGAGTGTCAGTTAGAGAAAACAAGAAGGGAAAAGGGAATTATTAAAGAAAGGATAAAAGTAGGGAAGCGTGTTAAACAGCAAAAGCTGGGCGTGGATCCTGAGGTTTGTACAGGAGATCATTCCTGCATGCGCTACAACGGCTGTCCATCTCTTACTTTAAAAGACAGCCCTACAATACTCAGAGAAGATCCTGTTGCTCATATTGAACATTCCTGTGTCGGCTGTGGTTTATGTGGTGAAATTGCTCATGCTGCAGTGCTATGCCCATCTTTTTATAGAGTTGAAATTGTTGACAACCCATCGATGTTTGACAGGTTGGGGGCAAAAATTAATAGATCTCTACTTCATATGATTTCCAAAAACGGATGGATGGGCTAACTCTCCTTTTTTATTAAAAAATAACAATGGATAAAAAGAGCGATCTAATAAAGATTTTAATCCCCGCAGTTGGTGGTCAAGGGGGTGGGGTTTTAACCGAATGGCTGGTTCAAGCCTTTTTCCTTGAAGATTTTGATGCTCAGGGGATAAGTCTTCCTGGACTCTCACAAAGAGGTGGATCTACTGTCTATTACCTTGAAGCACACCCAAAACCAAAATCAGAGGGAAAGCCGTTAATTTTTGCTCAGTTCCCTGTTCCGGGAGAGGTCGATATTATCTTGGCGCAAGAATTCTTAGAATTGGGTAGAGCGCTTGAGCTTGGTTATGGCTCAGACAAAACAACAATCGTTACCAGCACTCATAGAGTATATTCGACACTTGAAAAGATGCCCATCGGAAGTGGTATCTACTCTGATGAAAATTTAAGGAAGTTGGCCTCAGCGTTTTCCTCTGAGATGATAGAATTAAATGCACTCGAATTATCTAAGGCTAATGGAATGGATGAGCTTGCAGTAAATGGCATTCTCCTTGGTGCACTTTGTGAGTCCGGAGCACTTCCAATCGATAAAAAATCCTTCATTACTTCAATAGAGATGGTAGGAGTTGCGGTTAATGCGAGTCTCAAGGCTTTTGAAGTTGGATGGAACTACGCACACTCCAATTCTGATACAAGTTTGTCAGACTCGGTTAAGTGGGACTCTTTTAAAGCTGAGAGATCAGACAAGTTAGAAGGTAAGGACAAAGAAGAATATCTGGCCAGGATTAAGAGTATTGAATCAGATTATCCATCTAATCTAAAAGAAATACTGGCCGAGTCGGTATATAGGCTAATTGATTACCAAGATATAGATTATGCTGATAAGTATTTGAATGAGGTAAGAAATATATATGTAATAGATGACGATACTAAAGGAAGCAACTACAAACTTACTGAATCGTATGCCAAAAATCTTGCACTTTTGATGAGTTATGAAGATGGGGTCAGGGTTGCGGAGCTTAAAATCAAGTCAGACAGATTTAAACGTATTAGAGAGGAGATGAGGATCAAGGACGATCAGGTTTTTCATGTGGTTGATTACTTAAAACCTGACGCAGAAGAGATTTATGGCCTCCTTCCCAATGTGTTAGTTGCCCCAGTGCTTAGTTTTACTCAAACCCGTCTATTTAAGAAAATTTGGAGAAGAAAAAAGCCACTTACTATGGGGCAGACTCCTGTTACAAATTCGTTTAGTGGGTATCTAAGGATGTGGATGCTGACCAAGATCAAATTCATGAGGCCGCAGTCTCATAGATATAAGAAAGAACATAAATTGATTAAACGCTACACTGAGACACTCAATAAATATTCCACATATGATTATAAACTGACATGCCTGATTGCTCAAAGCGCCCAGATGGTAAAAGGGTACGGTAAGGTAAGAAGAAGGACTATGGATGCCTTCTACCGATACATTGATAACATTATTGCACCACTAGCAGAATATGAAAGCAATAACAGAAAGAGCTATGACACTACACTAGAAATTGGGCAAGAGGCCTATAATTTAATAGTTGGTGAGTCTGTAGATGGTATTGATCAGGCCGAGAAACTAGCTCAGGATATACTAGGGAAAAGAGCGGTTTAATTATTCTTAGTTTTTAGAATTACCCTTTCATCAATTTAACAAAATCATCAAACAAATATGATGCATCATGAGGACCTGGCGAGGCTTCAGGGTGATATTGCACAGAAAAAGCTGGATGCTCTTTATGTTTAATTCCTTCAATCGTATTATCGTTTAGGTTAATGTGAGTGACCTCTACGTCATCCCCGAGTGTGTCTGAATCTACTGCAAAACCATGGTTCTGAGATGTGATTTCAACCTTTCCAGAGCGTAGTTCTTTTACTGGCTGGTTTGCTCCCCTGTGACCAAACTTAAGCTTATAAGTCTCTGCTCCAAGGGCTAGACTTAGTATCTGGTGACCTAGGCATATGCCAAATATTGGTTTTTTGCCAACCAGGGTTCTTACACTTTCGACTGCGTAGGCTACCGCGGCAGGATCACCGGGACCGTTAGAGAGAAATATGCCATCAGGGTCCAGCGATAGGACTTCGTTTGGAGGAGTTCTAGAGGGAACAACTGTAACCTCACATCCATGGTCAGTTAGTTTGCGTAGTATGTTTTGTTTAAGTCCAAAATCATAGGCTACTACTTTAAATGTCTCAGCAGTTTTAGAGTCTTCTTCAAGAGGGTCCCACTTGTGAGTGCCTTCACTCCAGTCGTATGGCTCATCACAGCTTACTTCGGTAACTAAGTCTATCCCTATTATTCCTGCGGATGAATGAACTTTCTTAAGTAAACTCTTGGAGTCTAGATCCTCGGTTGAGATAACAGCTTTTTGTGCACCTTTTGATCTAATTAGCTTTGTTAGAGCTCTTGTATCTATCCCTTCAATTCCAACTACTCCGTAATTGGCCAGATAGGATTCTAAATCGCCTTGAGATCTCCAGTTGCTAGGTGTTCGCCAATATTCCTTAACTACAAACCCTTTTAGAAACGGTCTTCTGGATTCAACATCTTCTTCGTTGACCCCATAGTTTCCTATCTCTGGGTAAGTCATAGTAACGATTTGGCCGTTATAAGACGGATCTGTGAGGATTTCCTGGTAGCCGGTCATTGAGGTATTAAAAACTACTTCTCCAAATACCTCTCCTTCGGCTCCAAAACCGTAGCCCTCAAAAACCGTTCCATCTTCTAAGACAAGGAGTGCTTTTTTCATGAATTGCGATGGGAAAATACATTCTTATTTCCCTCATGTCAAACGCAGCCATTCGGCTGATTTTTCTAACTTCTTAAATCGAAATGTATTTATTATCAACTACGAGCTAATTTATAATAGAGTTATTAGTCAGATAAGGCTTTTCTAAGTATCTCGTTTACAACTTTGGGGTTAGCTTTTCCTTTGGTTTCTTTCATGGCCTGACCTACGAAAAAGCCCATAAGTTTTTGATCCCCAGCTTTATATCTTTCAATCTCATCAGGATGAGCATTTAATATTTGAGACACAATATTTTCCAGCTCTGATTGATCAGAAATCTGGGTCATACCTTTTTCTTGGACTATTTCTTCTGCGGCTTTCCCACTTGAGACCATCTCTTCAAATACTTCTTTTGCCATCTTCCCGCTTATTGTGCCACCCTCTATGAGGTTTAGTAGCTCTCCGAGTTTGTCAGGAGTAATGGGGAATGATTCGATATCGTCTTCATCTTTAATCTCTCTTAAAACCTCTGTCATTATCCAGTTGCTGACTGTCTTGGGGTTGTTATGTTTTTTGAGGCAGCTCTCAAAATAGTTGGCAATTTCTATTGTCGCAGTGAGTACGCTTGAGTCATATTCCGGCAAACCATATTCATCTTTGAACCTGGCCAATTTCTGATCAGGCAACTCAGGAAGAGAAAGTCTTAATTCCTCTATTTGTTCCTGCTCTATTACAACTGGCAATAAATCGGGATCAGGAAAATATCTATAGTCGTGAGCTTCTTCCTTTGATCTCATCGAAAAAGTAACACCCTTGTTTGAATCAAATAGCCTTGTTTCTTGGACTACCTCTTCGCCGTTTTCTACAAGCATGATCTGTCTTTTTATCTCAAACTCTATCGCTTTTTGGACATATCTAAAGGAATTTACATTTTTAATCTCAGCTTTTGTGCCAAGTTTATCACTTCCCTTGGGTCTGACAGACACATTCGCGTCACATCTTAGACTTCCTTCTTCCATGTTTCCATCACAAACGCCTATGTATCTGAGTATAGAGCGGACCTTTTTCATATACTCAACCGCTTCCTCAGCACTTGTTATCTCGGGTTCACTTACTATTTCAACAAGCGGAACACCAGCGCGGTTAAGGTCCACGAAACTTGAATTCCCATGGTTGTCATGAACAAGCTTGCCCGCGTCTTCTTCCATATGGATTCTAGTTAGGTTAATTCTTTTAGTAGACCCGTTTGTGCCGATATCAACCCACCCACCAGTTGAGAAAGGCTCCTCAAATTGAGATATTTGGTACCCTTTTGGTAGATCTGGGTAAAAATAGTTTTTCCTAGCGAATCTTGATCTTGGATGTAATTCACAGTTAAGAGCAATCGCTGCCTTAAACGCATACTCTAAGACTTCTTTATTTAAAACAGGTAGAACCCCAGGCAATCCCAGGCATATTGGACTTACATGACTGTTCGGGCTGCCGCCAAATTCAGTGGATTCTGGAGAGAATATCTTAGATTTAGTTTTAAGCTGAGCGTGAACCTCAAGACCTATTACTGGCTCAAATTCCATTTCATAAACTCCTATTTCAGTTAAATTAATACTGATTGATAGCAGAAATTTGTCAAGGAAATATAACATATGAGTAAAACTATTCTGGTAGTCTCCCCACATCCCGATGATCTGGAAATTGGAATGGGCGGTACTGTCGCAAAATTGATTGATGAAGGAGTTAATGTCGTATCGCTTGTTGCAACTGACGGTAGCGGCAGTACTACACTTAAAGGCCACAGTGAAGATGAGATGGCCGCAATCAGGCTTGAGGAAGCAAGGGAGGCTGTGTCAATCCTAGGAGTGCAGACACTAATTCCTTTAACACTATCTGATGTTAAGACTGATCAAAATAAAGAGCACTTTAAGAATGATTTTAAAGAGACAGCTCTAAGGTTTAAACCAGATGAGGTTTATATCCCTCATCCGGAGATAGATAAACATCCGACTCATAAGATAGTGTCTGAGCTTGTGCTGGATGAACTAAAAGAAGGAGATTTTGATTCTCCAAAAGTTTGGTGCTACGAAGTATGGACTCCTTTCGGTACTTATGACCGCTTAGAAGATATATCTCACTACATAGACTTAAAAGTTATGGCGGTAGAGGCTCACAAAAGTCAGTTGGAGTATAAGAACTATACTGAAGGAATTTTAGGGCTTAATAGATACAGAGCGATTTTTAATGAGAGACACGGCAAAACCGAAATGAAATACGCTGAGGTATTTATTGAGTTGGGGATATACTAGGTTACTTGGGGATATGTCCTGTTTTCATGCTCCAAAGTAGCATGTCTAACTCTTCGATGTCAATTCCAAGCTCAGCCGCAAACTCAGTCATCTTTCCTTCAGCTTCTAAATATCTCTTCTTCGTGGTGGGTGGTTTCGGGTTATCTAAAACTCCTAAATCATTGAGTGATCTTACAACGTTTCTATCTAGTATTGCATATCCTTTAATACCAATATTTCTTAAGAAATGGCTTGCCTGTGTTAATCCTAATCCTTTTATATTTTTATTAAGAGCAAAGAATTCTCTAAGCTCTAGTCGGTCTTTAAATGAGTTGACCAAATCGTTCATTTTTAAGCCGTACTCACTTTTTAAGTAATCCCTCGAATGAACAATGTAGTAAGCTTTCTCTGGATATTTGTGGACTCCCGTGAGTCTTTCTTCTAATTCTTCAGGGCTGGCTTCAAGCAGAATGTCCTTTATTGCCTCAAGAGACTTTGCTCCAACTTTTGGCCCCACGGCTGAGGTTAAGATGCAGAAAGTAAGTTCTTCAAAAACTCTTTTGTCATCCGCTTTTTCACGGACTTCCTTAAATTCATCAAGTTGTGTTTTAATAGCGTCTTTCTTCTCAGCGTAAAGAGCTTTTATTTCTTGCATTTTCTGAGAGCTTGCCATTTGAGTTATTTTATCACCTGCCTTATCTAAATAAAACTTGTTTTCTGATTTCTGGTATATGATACTAAAAAAATGAGCGTTCTCGAATTTAAGATCTTAGCGGTTGTAGTTATTTTTCTAATCGGTGTTTCAAGCGGTCTCTCTCCGCTGAGGTTTGGTGTTTCAAAAGGGGAGCAGCTACTTTTTTCTATTGGTAATTCATTTGCCGGAGGAATATTTCTTGGAGCCGGGTTATTACACCTACTTCCTGATGGTATTGAACTCTTGAGCTCAGTTTCAGACTATCCTCTCGCGTTACTTCTAGCAGCCGCCAGTTTAGGGATCTTACTCTTCTTGGAAAAAGTGGTTTTTATTGAGAGAGAAGCCCGTGATTTAGAGAATATCGGCAAATCTGCTTTTGAGCCCTACTTATTAGCTTTAATCCTATCTATTCATTCCTTCATAGCAGGAGCTGCACTAGGAATAGAGAGAACTATCCTGGCCTCTACAGTACTATTTATAGCAATCATTGCTCATAAGGGAGGAGCTGCTTTTGCCTTGGGTATCAGCATGGTGAGAGCAGGGATAATAAAGCGAAGACATATAAAAGTAATTCTGCTTTTTAGCATCATGACCCCACTTGGAATATTCCTTGGGTCGGCCTTATCAAGGGGTTTTGGAAGCAGCACCGGACAAATGCTTGAAGGAGTCTTCGATTCCCTAGCTGCGGGAACTTTCATTTATGTAGCAGTACTCGACATAATAGAGGAAGAGTTCTCAATCCCTGGCAATGAACTATTAAAGTTCCTATCAATAATTGTAGGTCTTGGGCTTATGGCTATGCTCGCAATATGGACCTGATCAGATCTTAAGCTCAACAAAGAATGAAGTGATCCACACAGCTACAGCCAGGATTGCAAATGTAAGCACGACTACTCCAAGCTTTTTAGATAGAGAAACGTTTGGTTCTTTGTGTTTGGACATGTCCATTGGTTTAGTCGAGTCAGTTACAGCTGACATCATGCCGTGCTTTAGACCGCTTCCTACAAGCCAGGAGTTCATTGGATAGGCAGTTATCATCCCAGCCATTGTAGCGATAGCAGATATCCCCCAGAACAAAAGCCCTTGTGGGTCACCACCGCCTGGAATTAGACCTCTCATAATAGCCATTACCGGGATCATTCCTACCATAACCATGTTCATAGATACGGTCTCAGAAAAAATAGTCTTTTTTACTGCTTGAAAGTAGCTGCCACCCATCGAGGACTTCATAAATAGAGCTTGGAATATCAATAGCCCCATAATGTATGCAGTTATGTATTCAAATATAAGATCAAGACCATTAGGCAGTCCAAGATGAAAAGTGACAATTGCGGCAAGGATAATTCCCGTGGCGTCTCCTGCAACACAGTGCATCATCGAGCCTACGGACTGTTTCCAATGCGCAGCTATAAAGTCGTCATGTGTGCCGGGCAGAGGTTGACGGCATGAAAGAAAAAATATCATAAGCCCTACGGGTCCTGTATAGAGAACAATCAATATCCAAGCAAGCTTCATTACCCACTGTGTTGGGGTATTGGTTTGGAGATCATATATTAGAACTATTAGAGACAGCCCAGTCAGTATGAACCATAGAAGCAGTACTCCGCCAACAATCGAGTCAGGAATAAACATTACATCCTCCACTTATTGATCTGTGTTATTATTGAATTATGGCATTTTCTCGAGGTATATGTCAATCTGTCTATTAGTTATATTGAATGAATTAGCTTGAGCGGACAACATATGACATTAAAAGAACACTTTAATGCTTTTAGGGTAGAGACCTCTCTAAAGTTAACCCTAGCTGGGATAATATGCATTTTAATAAATAATTTTTTTCATTTTGATCTTGGATATCTTTCAACACTATTTGTGTTTTTGATATTGATAGTAGCTCATGGGGACACTTTCAGAGTAGGCGCCCAATCTCTTTTGGGGGTAATTATTAGCTGTGCCGTGACAATCACTTTTACATATCTATTTGTTGAATCTAAAGTCTTATATTTGCTGTTGGGGTGTGTTTGGATATTCATCTGCATGACTTTTATCTTCAGATACTTTCTTCCTACCCTGGTTAGCGCTATTGCTGCTACTATAACAATTTACTCATCAGTATTCATTTCAGTTTCAGATGCTACAGACACTATAGAGAGCTATGTGTTACAACTGTTTATTGCAGTTGTTGTTTGCTGGGTTATAGACGGCCTTGTCTGGCCCCACAAGACCCGGGGCTCTTTTCAATTCATATTAAAAACAGTTTATGAAGACTTCTCCGAACTATTTGGTAGTTATAGTAAGGAGAGCTTCGTTGATAGAAAAAGTCACCAAAACATATCAACTTCCCTATCTACCTTCAGCGACCTTACTACCCATATAAAGAGTATGCAGAGTGAAGAGCGTGGCTCAAATTTTCCAATAGACCTTTATATGAAAATTATTGCTTTCAGCCGGGGAATATTTATAAAAACTGAAGTGCTGGAAGAGTTTGTATTAAAAGATCATTCTTTTCTTGAAGATAAAGAAGTCAAGCATAAGGTAAATCAAATTTTCTCTATTATTTCTGAAAGATTTTCCGCTCTATCTCAAGTAATTGGAACTAATGAAATTGTGGATGATGAGAATACTGAGCTTGAAGATTCAGTCTCTTCCCTCCATGAGTTATACAGGAAGATGCACGAGGTAGAGGGTATGGAAGACGAATATTATGAAGATTTACTATCCTTTGGCGCAATGCTACCTGTACTTGATGATATATCTTACAAGTTAAAAAGAATTGCTGATGCTATAAACATTTTTCATAGAAATGAATATGAGAAGATGTTTGAAAGTCGTATTACCCATACAAATAAAGTTGAAGGAACGAAAGTAAGTTCATTCTTTAGTTTTAATAGAGAGACATCAATCGTAGGAATAAAGACTGTAGTGATTTTCATGTTGTTAATTTTTGGTGAATTTGCTATAGGTCTCCCAGGGGGCGGGCAAATTGCATTTTATGCTGTTATGTTTGGAGTAATTCCTAATTTGGGACAACAGTATATGAAAAGCCGCTATGGAATTTTAGGTATATTCTCAGGATTGGCATTTGGTCTTCTTAGCTTCGTATTGGTTTCTCAAATTCAGCATTTTCTGATTTTCCTGTCTCTATACACTCTGGGGACTTTTATTGCCGCTTACATTGCAGGCAGTAGTAAGGATATCTCTTTTGCGGGACTCCAAGCGGGCCTCGTTATTCCCTACGGCATGTTATTTAATACCGGTCCTCAGGTTGATCTAGATACTGCCTTTACCAGATGCATGGCCTTATTGTCTGCTGTTTTTATTGCGGCCATAGTCCATGTTTTGCTCTGGCCAAGGAACCCCTTTGATCTCTTAAAACAAAAGATTTCAAAAGCAGTGGCTGTTTCAGGCCAGATTGTATCCAAGCTTCTCATTCTCGATGTTAAGGGAGAAGAAAAAATAGACAGACTGGTTCTTCCATTAGCGGAAACTCTACCGACAAGCACAACACTACTTCATGACGCAGAATACATAATTAGTCAGGATGAACTTCATGCAGAACAATTTGTTCAAATTATAGAGTCAATAGAGAGGATGTATGTTGATTTAGAAACGTTAAAAAGAGGTATTTATCAAGACATTGATAGCGAGCTTTTTCATTTATATTTAGCTAATATGGAGCCTTATTATAAGAGGATCTTTGAGGTTTTTGAAGGCGTGTCTAATCAGTTCAATTCAGGAGTTGAGGTGGCTGAAGAAATATCATCCATAGTTGAGGGAATCCATAAGCATAGAATAGAATTTAGGGATTCCGGTGTTTGGCGTTCTTTTAAACCAGAGGATATTGAGCAATCAGTTTTAGTGGCTACAAGTATAGACAGCTTACTTGATACCTTGGGTCAAATATCTAAAATGATTGGTGAAATTAATCAAGGTAAAGTGGTTTCAGAGTCAATATTACAAACAAAAGAAGCATAGAATTATCTGTACATTAGAATTCTGGTTCTATATAATGTCTATTAATTTTTAAAGAGGCGGCCTAAGTTAATATCCGAATGATCTTATGAGTCTTTTTACTGTCTTTGCAATAGTAATCACACTAACAGCTGTATTTAGCTTCTTGAACGAGGTATATATCAAGCTTCCCGGAACTATTGGGATAATGCTTGCTTCCCTTATTTCCTCTATTGTTTTTATAATCCTTGGCTTCATTGGGTTTGGCCACATAGAGTGGGCCACAGAACTTGTGATTGCCGCTGATTTTAATCACCTGTTTATGAATGGGATGCTTAGTTTTCTACTCTTTGCAGCAGCCTCAAGAGTAAATGTGAACAAGCTTAAGGAATTTGCATGGACAATATCATACTTGGCGACAGTTGGGATCGTCATATCTTCTCTATTCATAGGATTTTCAATGTACTGGCTCACGTCATCATTAGGCGTCGATTTGCCGATTATCTATGCAATTCTCTTTGGTGCGATCATCTCTCCTATTGATGCAGTGGTGGTAATCAAAATTCTAAAGCGGGTTAACGCTGATAATACGATGGAGACTATCATTACTGGGGAATCACTCTTTAATGATGCTGCAGCAGTGGTGCTTTTTGTTCTTTTACTAGGAATAGCTTCCGGAACCACTTCTATGACCGTTATTGGAATAGGCAAGTTCTTCTTATGGGAGGCGATTGGTGGTCTTGGTCTTGGTTTGGTCCTGGGTTATATAACGCATTTTATGATTTTACAAATTATATATAGGGGCTCTGATAACCATATAGTAATCATATTGCTCACTTTAGCCCTTGTATCTGGTGGATACACGCTTGCTGAGCTCATTGGGGTGTCAGGTCCATTGACTAGCGTGGTCTCGGGTTTGTTTTTGGCAAAAAGCAGGCACGATGCCATTGGAACAAAACACGAACACAGCCACTATGTAAGTGATTTCTGGGAAGTAATAGATGAGGTGTTAAATGCTGTGCTGTTTGTTTTAATAGGACTCGAAGTACTGATTCTTAATTTTAAAGGGACATACTTTATTGGCTGCAGTTTAGTAATTCCAATTATTATTATTGCAAGATATATAAGCGTTGAATTCCCATTGATATTTTTAAGATTCTTTAGACGTATACCAAAAATAAAAGGGTTCATTATGACATGGAGTGGAATTAGAGGCGGGGTATCAATAGCTCTTGCATTGTCTCTTCCGGATGACTCTCCAAGAGATATAATACTAATTTTCACTTACATTGTTGTTGTCTTTTCTATTCTGGTTCAAGGGCTTACACTAGCGCCTGCTGTTAAGTGGTATAAGAACCGGTCAGGTATAGAATAGATTCACTATTCTAATTGATAAGATGTTAGGTTATCTTAACTACTAAGTATTAAGTAATTCCAAAAATATCTAGGCGTTAGGTCTTGTTAAATAAAGGAGGGATAAAATGTTACGCAAACTAAAGGTGTTCTTTGTATTGATTCTAGTAGTGTCCATAGTGGGGTGTGCAGCTATTCAGTCTAATAAAACCCAGGAGCAAGAGCAGCTGTTAAGTGCAGCTGGTTTTGCCATGGTTCCTGCTACAACTCAAGCAGAACGTGAAAACTTAAACACTCTTACACCACATAAGGTTCTATTTAGCGTAAAGGATAATAAGCCCCTTTACTGGTACGCAGATCCTACTGGTTGTAGTTGTGTCTATACAGGGGATCAGGCCGCATATCAGCGTTATGAAAAACTCTTAACAGAATCCCAAATAGCCAATGAGGTGGAAGATGCAGCGATAAGCAATGAAGCTTCCGGGGATATGTGGGGCTGGATGGGAAGTCCTTGGGGCTGGTAGTAAGCCCTATCTGGTGAATATGAGAAATCATCTGGCGGTTTCTGGGTAAGCTTATGGGTAGCCTAAAATCAAAGATTAAAGACATTCAGTTCACACCTAAGTTTTGGATAGTTTCCATAATATCGCTGATTGTTTTATTGATTTTCTACTATGCTCTTTTGGACCGTTATACTCCATATACCGACGATGCATATATTCAAACATATGTAGTGCAAGTTGCTCCTCAGGTAGAGGGTAGGGTCATAGGTGTTTTTGTAGAAAACAATCAGTTTGTTGAAGAAGGGCAAAAACTCTTTACCATCGATCCTAGGCCATATGAATATACAGCTGAGGAGCTTAAAGCTACTCTGGTTCAAACCCAACAGGAAGTTGACCAGCTAAAAAGTGCGGTTGTATCTGCCGAAGAGGGTGTAAAACAAGCACAGGCTGACTTAGTTTATGCCAAGAGAAAATATAGCGACTTGGTTCCGCTTGCTGAGAAGAACTATATTGCCCAGCTTGAGCTTGATTCTGCGGTAGATCAACTAAAATCCCAAGAAGCCACTCTTGGTCAAGCTAAAGCAGATCTCGCTAGTGCAAGACAAGCTCTTGAATACACTATAGACGGTGAGTTTGCAATAATAAAAGAAACCGAGTCTAGGCTTGCCTATGCTCAATATAATCTCTCTCAGACAACAGTTTATGCTCCCAGTAATGGATATGTAACTAATCTTCAACTGGTAAGCGGAGCTTATGCCAATATTGGTGATGCTGTGCTTACTTTTGTAGATGACGAGTCATGGTGGGTAGTGGCTAACTTTAGAGAAAATAGTGTGGGTAGGATCAGAGAAGGACAGAATGCTGAGGTCTCCATATCTATGTATCCCGGTAGGATTTTCAAAGCTGAAGTAGAAAACGCAGACTGGGGTGTTAGCGCAGGGCAAGGTGTGCCTTCTGGTTACTTGCCTGAGGTTGAGAATCCTGAGAACTGGTTTAGTTTGTCTCAACGTTTTCCCGTTAGACTTAAGATTACTAACTTAGATGAGGAGAAGTATCCTCTTAGAGTTGGTGCTACTGTGAGTGTCGCAGTGTTTACGGATGGAGGATTTATTCTAAACGGTCTTGCCGGTCTTTGGCTACGTATAGGAAGTATTGTGGATTATGTTTACTGATTTTACCTTAAAGATATTTAAAAATAGTCCATAGGATTTTATAACCAGCTTTGATACTTCCGCCTACAGTTCCAGTAATTTTAGAAACCCCAATACGTTTGCGGTAACTAACCGGGACCTCTACGCACTTAAATTTCTCTTTAGCAGCTTTTACCTGCATCTCCACAGTCCACCCGTAAGTCTTGTCAGTCATATTTAACTCTAAAAGCCTATCAAACTTAATTGCCCTAAAAGGTCCTAAATCTGTGAATTGAATTCCATATAGAAGTCTAATTAAATTAACAGCCAGCCAATTGCCGAATATCTGTTGAGGAAGCAGAGCCCCTTCTGCAGCATTTCCCAAAGTCCTAGATCCTATTACCATATCCGCTTTATCTTCAATTATAGGCTCAACAAGTTCCCTTATCTCCTCGGGATAGTCTGAGTAGTCTCCATCTAGAAAAACAATAATATCTGGTCTCTCATTTTTCTCCTTTGCATATGAGATTCCCTTTAAGCAGGCATATCCATATCCCATTTGAGTTTCATCAAGAATGGTAGCGCCTGCTGATTCAGCATTTTGTTGTGTATTATCTGACGAGTTGTTGTTTACTACAACAACTTCGCATACAAGGTCCTTTGGTATGTCGTCTACAACTTTCCCTATAGACTCTTCCTCGTTATATGCAGGGATTATTACAAGAATTTTAGCAGCCATGAGGGGAATAATAATATATGTATATAGGGCTTCTGTATATTATCTTTAAAAGCCCTAACTCTGTTTAGATATATATTCTCTCATAATTACAGGTGAGGCTTGTAGGCTGTCTATCTTAATAACCTCGCCGGTTTTCCTATCTACCTGACCAAACTGAAGCACCCCAGTTGGGCAAGACTGCACACAGGCGCTACAGCGTACACACTCGGGATCATTCATAGGAAGCCCTTTATTGGCAAAGTTCATAACATCTATTCCCTGATGGCAAACTGATGTGCAAACGTTACAGGAAATGCATTTCTTTTTATTAGGGATGATTCTAAAACGGCTGAATCTTGAATATATATGCATTAGCGCAGCCAGTGGGCACATAAATCTGCACCACACTCGTCCGCTATACCAGAAATAAAGACCATATCCTAGAATTCCGGCTAGTAGAAGATCTACAACCCATTTGTAATTGAACTGTATACCAAATGGTTTGAAATCATAAAGCAATCCTGCGTAAAATCCGTTTAGTGTCTGGCCTATAGCGGTATCCGGAACAGCCCAACTGACGATTCTTGTTATGAAAATGACTGTCACAATTAGCAAAATGGCCTGGCCAATCATATTGACTCGGTTCCATTTAGATCCGTGCGGCATTTTGTGGCGGTATGTGTCTCCAAGAGTCTCCGCCATAGCTCCACATGAGCATATCCATCCGCAGTAAGCACCCTTTCCCCAGTAGTAAATCATCACAGGGATAATGACAAAGGTTTGAATGAAACTAATAACTAACCATCCCCAAAGAGGCTCATTTGTGAACACGTTCCATATAAATAGCGGCCATGCCAGGATAAATCCAAATGCTCTCCAGTACTCCCGCCCATGTCCATAGTTGGCCTCAGGGAAAAGAGAGTTCGCAATAGTATTCATGACTCCTGTATCAAAGAATCCGTGACTACCCAAAATTGGCAAAACAAAATACGGTAGTAGAAAAAGGGGTATTATCTGAATTAGAGCAAGTGATGTTGTTTGCAGAGTGATATAGGGCGTTTTACGCCGTCTAACTCGTAGAATACCAAAAATTATTATTACAATTGTGTATAAGAGCGAGTAGTAGAACCCAGGTTCTTCCAAGGTAATTGACAATGTCTCAACTAGATTTGAGCTCCCTAAACTATCAAAGAAGGGGACTAGGTTGTAAGGGAACCAGTTGTTTGCCTGAAAGACTTTTGTTAGGGAGCCGCCTGCTTTCCAGTTGTAAACAAAGGTAAAAAATATCAGTGATATGATAAGTGCTATGAGTCCCGACATCCCAAGCTCGCCGCTTATTTTCACTTTGCTTCTACGGAAGAAATCAAGTGGCGCTTCACGTCCAAGCATAGTGAATACAGCGTCGTTTGGGATAGTAAGCTCATTTCCATCTTTATCTGTAACTACTACCTCATGTTCCTCTACCTCTTTTACCTGACTTTTCATAAGAAGATTTATTTTCCCTGGCATATGGTCACCAGGCATGAAATCTCCTGTACTGGTTGTGACACGCTCAGAGGATGGGGTTTCTATTGAGACGTCCGCCATGGGGTCTGCCATGAGCATGTGCAGGAACTCTACGTTCTCAGGTTTGGGTCTTGAGAATTCTTCTTTTCTGTAAGAGTGCGTTACTGAGCCTCCGGCTTTTGCTATTGCTATAGAAGTTTCAAGAGCACTGTCACCCCCGCCTACGACAAGCACGTCTTTACCTTCAAAATCCGTAGGATCGTGGAGTCTATTAAATACCTTGTCCCTATCTTCACCTGGAACACCCAGCTTCCTGAAATTTCCTGAACGGCCGATTCCTACTATTACGCGCCTGGCTTTTAAGCTCTCGCCCTTAGGGATGATAATGTCGAAATAATCGCCTTTCTTCTCGACCCTCTCGACTCTTGCCATAACTGGCTCTATTCCTTGTCCCAGAGTCTGAGCCTTTATTTCTTCCACTAGTGGTTCTTTTATCTCTTGTGTGAACTGTAGATCACCCAGGGGAACCATATCTGTAGGATAGGTATATATAGGTTTCCCTTTGGGGAAATTTACGATTGTTGAGAAAGGCTCTGTTGCCTCTAAGATTTCAAAATGCAGATCGTCTCGTTTAGCCTCTAATGCTGCTGCCATACCCGAGACACCTGCTCCAATAATTACAAGATCGAGTATTTCTTCTGTCTTATCTTTTGCACGCTGACTAAGAAAATTTTTGTCCATACGTATGGACTCTACGGCTCTAGCGCCAGAGTCTGAAGAAAATTTTAGAAGAGGTATTCCCGTTAGGTCTCCTACAACGTACAGGCCCGGTATGTTGGTTGAATAATCGCTATTAACCTCAGGCAGCTTTTCTACAACACCAGCAGGCCACTGGGTATGGAGCCATTTCGTATATCGGGAGATTATTCCAATCACTATTGTACATCCTCCTAGTCTGCGATCTCGGTTTCACTCTTATTCGTATTACAAATTACATCATATCACAAATAGAATTAATTTTTCTTTGTTGCCTGATCATTTAATGACCAGTCATAGTTTGTATACTCAATTTTAAATTCTTCAGTTGCTTGATTGCTAAAGTAAGGATTAACAAATTCAATTACAGATCCCGATTTAGAAATGAAATCTTCCTTGAACCAGTCGAAAATTGGCGATAGCCTAAGCAGTTTTTGATTTGTATCTATGGAGTTCCTGTTGGAGTCTATCAAGAATGCTCTGGTCTGATCTTCCAGCTGTTTATCTAGAATTGCAGATTGATAAGGTGTGTTTATCAATGCAGGGCATCCTAGAGCTGCACATACCAAAGCAAAATGTATTCTTGGCTCCGGATAATTTTTTCTTATCACTTCATTCTCGAGGGCATTAAGTGTTATCTTGGTGCCAAAGAGGTTTACTATGGGTTGCTCCCAGGGGCCGCCAGCATCCGAGGCTATGTCCTTTATGCTCTTCACGGGATACTTATCTGCTACAAGATCAAGAGTTTGAGCATTGTAGACATTAATTAAAAAAGCAAGTTGTTGATGTTTGTTCCACTTACTAAATTCTTCTTTGGTTACTAGTGAAGTTTGCTTAAGATACTGTTTTAAATCTTCGGAGTTAGATTTTAGGCCCGAGTAGTTAACCAATCCATCATTTACATAAACCTTTAGAACGTTTTCATATAGTTGGTTGTATTTCTCTGTTGAGTTGGCATTAACTGCGTTGCTTGCTGCCGTGAATGTAATTATAAGAGCTGCAATAAATATATAAATATAGGGTCTCATAATTCCTGTCTCCGTTTACTACTAAAAGCGATAGTGTTTATTACCCTATACGGTGATTACCGTCTAATAGATTCATTCTCCTCTCTGGACCTTCCACCAGTCACCTGCTCTTA
>JAJCZS010000033.1 GCA_029262275.1 Deltaproteobacteria bacterium
TTTAAGGAGCCGTCGCCGCTCTATTTAGGCTGCGAGTGCATAGTCATTTTCGGCACTTGTGTGTGCTCCGCCAGTTTAACGAGTTAGCAGAAGCTCGGCATGCAGCACAAGCTATCCCATTCCCCGTCGAAGCCAGTACGCCCCCATGTCAAAGAACAAAAATCCTAAAGCTAATATACATTAGTATATGTTATTAATTAGAAGTTACATAGAACTCAATTCTTCTAAATGTAACTCACTGAGTCAAAAATATAGTTATCAAGCACACATTGTGTGACTAATAGCGCCTTTTCAGGGCTTTCTCCATTTCCCTGTCAGCCTCACGCTTCTTGATATCATCACGTTTATCTTGATGCTTCTTTCCTTTACCAAGAGCTATCTCAACTTTTGCTCGGCTGTTTTTAAAATACATTTTGGTTGGAATTAATGTAAATCCCCTTATCTGTGTTTTACCTATCAGACGACTGATCTCTCTTTTGTTCAAAAGGAGTTTTCTTTCCCTGCGGGGATCATGGTTCATATTGTTTGCCTCAACATAAGGAGCTACATAACTGTTTACAAGAAAGACCTCTTCATTGCGCAGCATAGCGAAGCTCTCCTTAATACTTGCCTGATTGGCACGAAGTGATTTCACTTCAGATCCCAAAAGCACAATGCCGGCCTCAAATGTTTCCTCGATAGTGTAATCCCTTTTAGCCCTTGGGTGAGTGCAAATTAATTTCTCCATGCCGATAATATAATAATTAACGCCCGTAAATCAACTTGACTTACACTGAAAACAATGCAATTTGAATGTGTATGAGATACACAATTGTCTTTTTATTTCTTCTAAATTTCGCAACTATTTCATATTCACAAGACAACACTCCTGCAATAAGAGCTGCACAGGTTTTCCATTCTGAAGCAACAAACTATATAGAGTTCGAGAAAGAAATTATTCATATGAAAAACCTCGGGATAAATACGATTATATTTAGAGTCTTTGGCAATAGTGGTGACCGTATTTATAAGTTCGCAAATCCTAAATCAAAAGTGGGTGTATATTTTAAGACCACTCGCTCTCCTGTCATAGATGATTTGCTTGGCAATGTAACTACACTAGCTCATAAGCACGGGATAAAAGTATATGCATGGATGACCACAAGGCATGCCACATATGGTGTGGTGGGCGATGTCTTTGATCAGGAATATGTACTTGCAGACAAACAGTACAGAAAAATCCCAAAGTTAGATCTCTTTAACGACAAAGCAATATGGGATTTAGAGAATCTATATAAAGACCTGGCTAAGTACCCAATAGACGGAGTGCTAATTCAGGATGATTTTGTTATGCGTCACATGGAGGGGTTTGGTACTGAGGCAAGGATCTCCTATGCAAATACTTTTGGTAAAACGCTCGATGCTCAAAATATGTACAGTGATCTCGAGCTGAAAACAAACGGAAGGGTCAAGAGGATCGTATACACGGACGAGTTCTGGCAGTTCCAGGGCTGGAAGAATAAACGCTTAAATTATATAGCACAGAAGTTGATTGCTGCTCTTAGAGAAACTAATCTAAAATTAGAAGTAGCTTTAAATGTAAGCTATGAGCTCTTCTACAAACCTAAGAACGCCCTATCATGGTTTGCTCATGATAAAGAGTTGGCCAGGAAATTCAATTACGTAGCTGTTATGGCATATCAAGACCAAATGATGAAGGAACTACATATAAATCTTACTCAAGCGGGAGATTTAATTGCAAATAATACAAGAGATGCCATCTCTGTTATGGGGACCCCTGAGCGGGTCATTATGAAGATACAGACTATGGATTGGGACAATAGAGAAGAGCTTCCGTTAAGAGAGATACGTTATATCTATGAGAAGGTTGAATCTGTATCTCCAGATGTTGGAATTGCACTTGTGCCTTGGGAGAATAGAGATTTTAGCTTTATAAAAAACTAAAATAGTTTTTTGCTATCTAGATTAAGTGTCACGGGTCCCCAGTTTGTGAGTGAGACATCCATCATGGCGCGGAACTTTCCAGTCTCTACTTTTATTCCGCGGTCTTTAATCTTTTGGACAAATAGTTCATATAAATTTTCTGCCAACTCCGGTGGAGCCGCTCTATCATAAGAAGGGCGTCTACCTTTTCTGCAATCGCCGAAAAGAGTGAATTGAGATACAACCAGGATCTCTCCTCCCGAGTCGATTACAGAGTTGTTCATCTTTCCTTCTTCATCTTCAAAAATGCGGAGGTTAACAACTTTATCGACAAGGTAATCAACATCCTGCTCTTGATCTTCCTTGCCAACTCCGAGAAGAACAAGAAGGCCCTCTCCTATCTGGCCTACTGCTTTGCCCTCAACTTCTACTCGTGATTGCTTTACTCGCTGTAGGATTATTCGCATGGTGTTAATTGGGATCTTTTTTATATATAGGCAGGAAAAAAAATAGTGATATCTAATAAGATATAATGAGGGAATAGACGAGTGCCCACTCCCCCAAGATTTATTGTCTTCTTAAATTACTACCCTTCTAAGATAAATGTAATTCTGATGTGAGTTCTGTATTCTGCGACTTGGCCGTCTTCTCCAATTGAAGCATTCATCTTAGTAACTTCAATTCCTGTGAGGCCCCTTATGGTTTGATTAGCCCTATCGAGTGCATTTTGTACTGCATCATCCCAAGATTTCTCTGATGAACCTATAATCTCTGTTATTCTTGCTACAGCCATTTTACTTACCTCCTAGAGTGGATTTAACTGCTTCAATATAACTATAATAACATCAATGTTATTTAGTCAAGATAAAAATGTTCAGAAATATCGGATTTTATTACACAAAATCGTGAAACATGATATAATCAATGTCCGAATAAATTTAATCACAAAAAAGATGCAATCTGAGTTGCCAGGAGGAACCCAATGCCAATAGATTTTGAACTCACAGATGAACAACAAATGTTCAAAGATACCATTAGAGATTTTGGCGAAAATGAGATAACGCCTCTAGTGGAAGATGCGGAGAATAATGAGAAGTTCCCAATTGAAATCTTCCCTAAATTAGGAGAAATGGGATTCTTAGGAATTTCATTCCCTGAGGAATATGGAGGGGTGGATTTAGATAAAATTACGGAGTGTATATTTGCTGAAGAGATGGGACGTATAAACGCAGGTATAGCAATGTGCGTTAATGCTCATACCAGCCTCTCAATGATCCCAATCTTAAAAAATGGAAATGATGCACAAAAAGAAAAGTATTTGCTGCCTGGAATTGAAGGCAAGATAATAGGTGCGTTAGGTCTTACAGAACCTGATGCTGGTTCTGACGCTAGAAGCATTAGAGCTACAGCAGTAAAGAAAGGTGATAAGTATATTATCAATGGTACAAAGACCTGGATTACAAACGGCACAATGTGTGATTATGTAATTGTTGCTGCCTACACGGATAAAACAAAAAAAGGAACTGGCATTAGCTTATTTATTATTGATGCGGATGCTCCAGGTTTCACAGAGAAGAATAAGATCCATAAATTGGGTCACAGATCTGCCGATACAGCAGAGCTCGTTTTTGAAAACTGCGAAGTTCCTGAAGAAAATCTGCTTGTTGGAGAAGGCGGTTTTATGGGAGCTATGAATACTCTTCTTGGAGCTCGTATTACTCACGCTGCCAAATCTGTTGGACTAGCACAATCGGCTTTTGAATTTGCTCTTCAATACTCAAAAGAACGTGAGGCTTTCGGACGCACCATCTCTAAGTTTCAAGCTATCAGCTTTAAGCTTGCACGGATGTCTGTACAAATAGAAACTGCAAGGCTTATGGTCTACAAAGCAGCTTGGCTCTACAGTAATGATAAGAATGCTCTTAAAGAAGCTTCCATGGCTAAACTGTATGCAGCAGAAGTTGTGCAGGATGTATGTACTGAAGCTGTTCAGGTGCTTGGTGGATATGGATACGGGGTCGAATTCCCAGTTGAAAGATATTATAGAGATGCCAAACTTGCATCTATTACTGAGGGAACTTCAGAAATCCAGCACGTTGTAATAGCACGTGAGCTAGGAATATAACCAACTAAAAGTTTAGATTACCAAAAATAAAGAATATAAAAAAACGGGGAAGCATCTAGTGATGCAACCCCGTATTTTTTTGTCTATTTTATGTTTTATAGATCCAAAATCTTAGACTTATGTCCAAGGTACTGACCCATCAGTAGAATCTGGGTCTCTAAATTTGAGCCATTTAGATGAATCATAATGAGCTGATGCGTAGCAAATAATAGCTGTTGTAGCTATAAGCTGTTCAGCTGTAGTTTTTGTCATGTCAGCTCTTTTTTTGATAATTGCCAGAATTGGATCTGGAATATTTATTGTTACTTCTGCCATTTTTAGAACCTCCTAATTTTATTTTTAGTCAGTGTCGCCGATACCTTTTTCTTCCCTGTACTTGTCGAGAACTTCTCTCTTAACTGTAGGTACAAGTTTGAAATCACTTTCTTGAGCACCTGCAGCGGAAGCTGCAACTTCTTCTGGTGACAACATATCAGGTTTGGTGTCGATGATGGTAACTGGATCATTCATTTGTGATGGTCCAAGTTTCCAGTCTGTAAGAGCTTCTTCTCCAAGACCAAATCTTATTGTGAGTTTGTTGATCTCTTCTAGTCTTCCAGGTGTTGGTCCTGGCTCTTGAATCATTTTAAGTTCTTTTAATAGCTCAACTGTAGCAGCATCTCTTTCAAAAGGCTGTCCAACTTTACCTTTAAAGAACATAGTTTCAAAAGGAGGTCTTCCTCTTGTTCCTCCGCCGTCTAGATTCTCTGAAGGATAACCAACTGTCATCAGCCAGCAGAACACATATGAAGGTCCAAGATTAAATTTGTCCTTAACATTCCTTCTTGCTCCTCCGCTTGCTCCGTTTAGACAACATCCTAGGCCTAAGGCTGTAGCGGTAAGAATTGCGTTTTGAATAGCATTACCTAAGTCAATGCATGCAAGTCTATGAAGAATGAAATCAGGTAGGATTGCAGGAAGTGGGAAAAGTCTGTTTACACGCTCGTATTCCCAACCGTGTGCTTTATCCAAAGCACCTGTTCTCATAAGGTCATGCAACTGCTGCCCTTGATAGTCATAAGCGGACATCTCGTAGCACCAGAAAATAAGAATCGGAGCCATCTGTGTTGTAATCTGGCTCCAGTCTGAAATAAACTCCCAAATCTCAGGGTCTTCATCTCTGTAAACAACAATAGCTCTTTGTCCATTGAAGTTACCTGCTGAAGGTGCAACTCTTGCAGCCTCTAGCATAGCCTGAACTTTCCATCTTTCTACAGGCTTATTTGGTTCATACCATCTAATTGATCTCCTCAAACCTATAGCGTCAAATGTATCAAGAACATTTACTTCGCTAGCCTGAGGAAGACCGTCTGTAATTAAATCACTCATTTTGGCCTCCTAATTCGTTAATTTTTTCTAACCAGACAGTCTAGGATAATATTATTTTAGAGGAAAAAAGTCAAGTGATTTCTGCAATTAGCAATCAATTTTGTAAAATTTAATGTCACAGCAATTTCCACTCTATATAAACTCAATCTAGCTCAAGACTTATTTGAGTCCGAATTGTGACATTATATCTTGCCTAAAATCACGCCAAAACTCTTAGATTATTTGATAAATTAGGGGTTGAAATCCAACGATTCATTGCTATTTTAAACTTATATGATTTAACAGGAGGTATATAACAATGAAATTTGACAAATTGACAATAAAAGCACAAGAAGCATTAGCAGAAGGACAATCTTTAGCACAGGAAAGCAACAATCAGGTAGTGGATATACCGCACGTACTTATTGCCCTTTTGGCTGAGGACGGTATTCCGGGTCAAGTAATTGCAAAACTCGGAGCTAATCTAAATGCAGTCCGAGGGCTAGCTCAGGATGAGGTAGGCAAGCTTCCTAAAGTTCAGGGAGACAATGATCAGGTGTATCTGAGCCGTGAGCTTAGCAAGGCTTTTAAAACTGCCGAGAAAGAGGCTAAGTCACTTGGAGACGAGTATCTAAGCACAGAGCATTTGCTGCTTGGTATCGTGCAGGATTCCACTGGCGAGTTGAAAAATGAGCTAAAAAGGCTTGGCATTACCCGTGACAGTATCTTGAAAGTTCTCAAGGACGTTCGTGGTAATCAGAATGTCACATCGCAGTCCCCTGAGGACACAATGCAGTCGCTTAAACAATTTGGAAAGGACTTCACAGAGCTTGCTCGTCAGGGAAAAATTGACCCTGTGATCGGACGAGATGATGAGATCAGGCGAGTAATACAGGTTTTATCTAGAAGAACCAAAAATAACCCTGTACTTATTGGTGAGCCTGGCGTGGGTAAAACTGCTATAGCCGAGGGGCTTGCGCAGAGGATCGTAAATGGCGATGTGCCTGATGGGCTTTTAAACAAGCAGCTTATCTCTCTTGATATAGGGGCATTAGTTGCCGGAGCTAAATACAGAGGGCAATTTGAAGAGCGCTTAAAAGCAGTTCTTAAAGAAGTGACTGATTCAGACGGTCAGGTCATTCTCTTTATAGATGAGATCCATACAGTTGTGGGTGCTGGAGCTACTGAAGGCGCTATGGACGCTTCAAATATGCTAAAGCCAGCGCTTGCGCGTGGAGAGCTTCACTGTATTGGTGCAACTACGCTTGACGAGTTTAGAAAATATATTGAAAAAGATGCAGCACTTGAGAGGCGTTTTCAGCAGGTGTTTGTGGATGAGCCTTCAGTTGAAGAGACAATCTCAATTCTGCGTGGGCTAAAAGAAAAGTACGAAGTCCATCACGGAGTAAAAATTAAGGATGAGGCTCTAATTGCAGCCGGCGTGCTATCAAACCGCTATATCACAGGAAGGTTTTTACCTGACAAAGCAGTTGATTTGATAGATGAAGCTGCTGCAAAGCTAAAGATGGAAATTGATTCCATGCCTACTGAGATTGATGAAATCGAGAGGCGCATTATGCAGCTTGAGATTGAACGCGAAGCCCTTAAAAAAGAAAAGGACGCAGGTTCTAAAGAAAAGCTAACTGCTATTGAAGAGAGTATCGCAAATTTGAAAGAAGAGTCCGACACTCTTAAGACACATTGGAAGCGTGAAAAAGAACACATTACTAAAATAAGAGGTGCCAAAGAGGAAATAGATCAACTCAGATCTGATGCCGAAAAGGCTCAGCGTGAAGGGGATCTTTCAACCGCATCTGAACTTTTGTATGGACAGCTTCCTGATCTTGAAGAGAAAGTTGAGAAGTTGAGCAAAGAACTTACAGAGATTCAAAAAGATAAAAAAATGTTAAAAGAAGAAGTCGATGCAGATGACATAGCATCAATTGTGGCTAAATGGACTGGGGTTCCAGTGACCAGGCTTCTAGAAGGCGAAGTTGAGAAGCTCATTCACATGGAAGACAGACTTCATGATCGTGTTATTGGACAAGACGATCCTATAACATCTGTATCAAATGCGCTTAGGCGCTCTCGTGCAGGATTGTCTGATCCGAACAGACCGATCGGCTCATTCTTATTCCTGGGCCCTACTGGTGTTGGTAAAACAGAGCTTGCAAGAGCGCTTGCAGAGTTTATGTTCGATGATGAGCACGCGATGGTGCGGATCGATATGAGTGAATATATGGAAAAGCACACAGTTTCTAGATTAGTCGGTGCGCCTCCAGGGTACGTGGGTTATGAGGAAGGCGGTCAGCTCTCAGAGGCTGTTAGAAGGCGGCCCTACTCTGTCATTCTTTTTGACGAGATAGAGAAAGCTCACTCAGATGTGTTTAATGTGCTTCTTCAGATTTTAGATGACGGTCGTCTAACAGATGGTCAAGGGCGAACAGTAGATTTCAAGAATGCGATCATAATAATGACCTCAAACCTTGGCTCTGAGTACATTCAGGAGTATGTAGATAGACCTGAGACCATGGCCGAGAGGGTTATGGAGGTAGTACAAGCCTCATTTAGGCCTGAGTTCTTAAACAGGATTGATGAGACGATCATATTTAAGTCTCTAGGGCTTGATGAGATCAAGAAAATCGTCAATATTCAGATCGATCACCTAGCTCACAGGCTTGAAGAGCGCAATATAAGCCTAGAATTGACTGATTCTGCTAAGGAAATGGTAGCAGAGAGTGGTTATGACCCTGTTTATGGTGCTAGACCACTAAAGCGGACGATTCAGAAGCTTATACAGGATCCTTTGGCAACCGAGATCCTTAAAGGCGATTTTAAAGACGGAGATCATGTGGTTGTGGATACAGATAAAGACAACAAACTAATCTTGGGTAAAGACGTTAAAACCAAGAAGAAAAAAGCAGCAAACGAATAATCACCTAAAGGCGCTTGTTTAGAGATAAACGGCGCCTTTTTTCTTTTAGTTTAAGCAGAATATAAGTCATACTTAAATGTTTGCTACAGATATATTGCTACAATTACTTAGCTTTTATGTATAACTCTCTATATACAAATAATATTTTATATGAAAGATGAAGATATTTGAGATTTTAGATGGTTGAGATAGATTCTACTATTTTATCTACAATTCCTTCTGGGTTTTGGGCTTCTGTGATAGCTCTGCCTATAACTAGGTAGTCTGCACCTTTGGAAACTGCTTCTGCTGGAGTGGTTACCCTCTTTTGGTCATGATTATCTGTTCCGGGACGTATTCCAGGCACTACAAGACTAAATCTGTCTCCGAATTCCTTCCTTAAAGCTTCTACTTCAACTCCTGAGCATACAAGACCGTCAACATTAGCTTTTTCAGCCAATTGTGCAAGGTTCATAACGGTATCCTGAGTGGAGGTGGATATGCCTATCTGTTCTAGGCTCTTTTTATCGTGGCTAGTTAGAACCGTAACGCCCAAAACCAGAGGTTTTGGGTAAGAAAGTTTCTCAGCCTCTTCTTTTACGGCATCTGAGACGCTTTTCATCATATCGAAGCCGCCTAATGTGTGGATTGTGAACATATTTGCTCCAAAACGCACTGCTTGACGGGCTGTTTTCTCTACAGTTGATGGAATATCGTGGAATTTTAGGTCTAAAAAGATGTTTGCACCTAAATTTGAGAACTCTTTAAGACCTTCAGATCCCGAATTTAAGAAAAGTATGGGTCCAACCTTAAAAGTTTTTATTTTGCTTCTTAGTTTCTCGACCCAATTTATAGCAATTTCGTGCTCTGGAAAGTCTAGAGCGAGGATAATTCTTTCTTCAGGTTGTAGTTTAGGTCTTATCATAACTTAATGTTACACTTTAAGCGCATTATTTGTTTAGTATCAGTCAATTGACTTTAATAGCTCTTGAACTTCATTAACTACAGCTTTAAGTTTTATATTGCGCGAATCGCCTGTTTTTCTAACCTTAACCTCGGCCTCCCCTTCCTTAATTGTCCTTGGGCCAACTGATACAATGATTGGTACTCCAATGAGCTCTGCATCCTTGAATTTAAACCCAGGTCCTACATCTCGGTCATCAATGATCGCCTCATATCCAGCTTCTATGAGCTCCGAATAAATCCGCTCAGACTCAGACATTATCTCTTCGTCTTTAATCTTGAGTGGAAGAACCGTAACTTCAAAGGGAGCAAGAGCCTTAGGAAATTTCATCCCGCTTTCATCATGATTCTGTTCAATTGCTGCTGCAACCGTACGTCCTATCCCAATTCCGTAGCATCCCATGATAAAGGGCTTCTCTTTTCCGTCTGAGTCAACAAAAGTGGCCTTCATAGCCTCACTATACTTAGTTCCAAGCATAAATACATGCCCTACTTCGATTCCTCTAGTGGAACTGAGAGTACCGCCGTCACATTTGGGACATTTATCCCCGTCTGAAGCTACTCTGATATCAAAAAACTCTTTTACCTCGTAATCTTTACCCAAATCTACATTAATTATGTGATAATCCTTTTTATTGGCTCCGGTTACTGATGTTCCCATACTACTAACAGATATATCCGCTACTTTTCTGATATTCAGTCCAACTGGGCCGCTAAAGCCCATAGGACCACCTGTAACTTCTTGAATTACATCTGGAGTAGCGAGCTCAACTATCTCAGCTCCTAAGTATTTCCTAAGTTTTGTAAGACTTAACTCGTGATCCCCTCTAACAAGAGCTGCTGTAGGTTTTCCATCTACTTCAACTATCATAGTTTTTATTAGATTAGAAGGAGTTACATTTAAATGTTGAGCAACTTCTTCAACTGTCTTCAAGTTAGGTGTATGGACTTCTTCTACAGATTCTGAAGACTGTTTTGACTCGGTTTGAGAGCCATCTTGTCCGCCTATCTCTGCAAGCTCTAAATTAGCAGCATAATCACATTTATCACAACTCATGATTATATCTTCCCCAGTTGGGGCTAGCACCATGAATTCGTGTGAGAAATTACCGCCTATGTTACCCGTATCAGCTAAAACAGCTCTAAATTCAAGGCCACAGCGCTTAAATATGCGAGTATAGGCCTCATACATTGCCCAATAGGACTTCTCAGCTCCTTCAACCGTCGCGTCAAAGCTATAGGCGTCCTTCATTATGAACTCACGGGCACGCATAACACCAAAACGCGGGCGAATTTCGTCTCTAAACTTGGTCTGTATTTGATAAAGATTCACAGGAAGCTGCTTATATGAGCTTATATCACGCCTAACAATGTCTGTTATTATCTCTTCGTGCGTGGGTCCAATGCAAAATTCTCTGTCTGCACGGTCTTTGAAACGAAGCAGCTCTTTGCCATAGTAGTTCCATCTACCGCTTTCTTCCCACAGCTCTGCAGGCAAAACAGCAGGCATAAGAAGCTCTACGGCACCCGCCCTGTTCATCTCTTCCCGTACAATTTGCTCAACTTTACCTATAGAGCGTAGCCCTAGGGGTAAATAGTTATAGATCCCAGCAGCAAGTTTTCTAATCATGCCGCCTCTGATCATGAGCTTATGGCTTACGACCTCGGCATCAGCCGGGTCTTCTTTTAATGTTGGTATAAAATAGTTTGAATATCTCATTATCGTTTCCTAAGCGGAATAAATTACCGATTCCTCGTCTAAAAGCAATATTATGCCATATTGTGGTGATATGAATAAGTTGTTGACCTGAGTGAACCCCTAGTTATTCTATTTAACAAAATTATCCACTGAATCAGACAGCGGCTTTTCTCATCTAATTAGTAATTTGATTCTAAGTCGGAGGGTTACATCAATATGGAAACAGGTGTTTTTGAACTAATACAAAAAGGCGGGTTTTTTGTTTATCCCATTATTCTCTGCTCTATTGTAGGGCTTGCAATTTTCTTGCAGAAAATGTGGATACTGCGCTCAAAGAACATTATTCCAGAGCTATTTTTAGAGCAATTATATAGCTTCTTATCACAGGGAAAGTTAGGAGAAGCTGAGGTTTATGCGAGGGCTAACAATTCATCAATTTCTAGGATAGCTTTGGCAGCGCTCGAAAACTCACACAAACCCAAAGAAGAACTCAGAGAAGAGATTGAAGAGGCAGGGAGAAAAGAGACCCTTGAGCTTATGAGATACACAGAGGGTTTGGGAACTATTAGTAGTGTCTCAACTTTGCTTGGGCTACTTGGAACTATCTCTGGTATGATCAAAATTTTTAAGGTTATTGCAGACAAACCTATTGTTAATCCTCCAGAGCTTGCAGGTGGAATTTCAGAGGCTCTCTACACTACAGCTTTTGGTCTTCTTGTAGCAATCCCCGCTTTTATCGCATACAAGTACATTGTTGGAAGAGCAGATGAGCTTATCTCTCTTATGGAAGAAGAAGGGAGAAAGATTATGGAATATGTAATTGTCTGCAAGCAAAATGATAACCCACCATCAGCTGATACAAAGGGTATGTTTGGATGAGATTTAGAAAACAAAAAAATGGGAAAGCAGGATCAGGGGCAACTCTAGATTTAACCCCTGTAGTAGATGTGGTATTTAATCTGCTCATATTCTTTGCTCTCTCTTTAAACTTTGCTGCAACATCAGGAGGAATAAACGTAAAACTGCCTTCTGCAAGCTCGGCTGAGCCTGTAAAAACAGAGCAGCTGACTATAAACCTTACACAAGCTGGCCAAGTATATTATAATGATAAAGAAATTAAGATTGACGATCTCTCCTCTAAGCTTGAGAGTATAGAAGATAAGGATTCTATTGTTATTATAAGAGCTGACAACACAGTACCTCACGGACAGGTGGTTGAGGTAATGGACATCGTGAAGACTGAGGGGTTTTCTAAGCTTGCTATAGCCGTGGACCAAGCTGCGGGTTCTATTGACAGCAAAGATAATTAGCAAGGCAATCTCACTTTGAAATATTTATCCTTCCTAAACAGCTTAGTTACAAATTTCTTTACATTCTGGATTATTCTTTTCTCAGCAATAGCATACTTACACCCTTCTCACTTTGAGGGTCTTAGGACTCTGATTGTCCCAACGCTTGGGGTAATAATGTTTGGGATGGGAGTCACTCTAACTGTCTCTGATTTCAAAAGAGTCATCTTAAGACCTAAAGACATAGGTGTGGGAGTTATTACTCAGTACACCCTAATGCCTTTTCTTGGTTTCGCATTGGCAAAAATGTTTGGATTAGACCCTCTGCTAGCGGCAGGAGTGGTGCTTGTGGGTTCATGTCCGGGTGGTACTTCATCAAATGTAATCACTTATCTTGCGCGTGGAGATGTTGCATTTTCTGTAACAATGACCTCTGTCTCTACAATCATTTCTCCTATCATGCTTCCATTTCTTATGTACGTGTATGCCGGACAGTGGATAGATGTTCCGGTCTTAAAACTATTTATCTCGACTATACAAATAATCCTTCTCCCTGTGGGTTTGGGCTTAATTTTTAGAATGCTGATAAAAGACAAGATTAAATATGTATTACCCATATTGCCCTCTGTTTCATCAGCCGCGATTATTTTTATAGTAGCGGTTATAGTAGCTGCCAACTCGCAGTCTATTGCGACAGTAGGTTTACTGGTTGCTATAGTTGCAATCATTCATAACATTTTAGGTTTTTCTATAGGTTACTGGGTTGCAAGGTTTTTTGGGATGGATGTTACTCGGGCGCGTGCAGTATCCATAGAAATAGGAATGCAGAATTCGGGATTAGCCGTTGCACTGGCAAATACTTTTTTTGGAACCCTTGCAGCGCTTCCTGGAGCTATTTTTAGTGTGTGGATGAACATATCAGGCTCTGCTCTTGCCTGGTGGTGGCGAAGGAGTTCATAACAACTTTATGAATAATTCTGAACAAAATAAACATAGCGATAAACGCTTTCCAATCGTAGGGTATTTATTCCTGGTAGCTACGGCTTTTTTCACGGCCCTATCCTACGCCTTTGGAAGAGCTTTGGATTTTAATTTGGACCTTGAGACTGCAACATTCTTCTGGTTCTTCAGCGCATTTATTTGCTCTATTTTCGTTACCCTAGCTGTTCCCTCTCAAAGAGCAGAGGTGAAAAAATTAAGAAGTTATCTCAAAATTTTCATATACACATCTGTTCTCACATCAATAGGCGCTGCGCTTTGGATTCTGTCGATCAGGACTATAGGAATACCGCTTACCTCGTTTCTTATGAAAGCCCAGACACTTTTTTCTCTTTTTTTGGGAATGATCTTTCTTGGAGAAAGGCTTAACAAAGGAGAAAGCGTTGGGATTGTAATAACAATCATTGGAGGAGTGATTGTAGCTTATCAAAGAGAATTTGGGCTCCTTGTTGGGACAATAACCGCTCTGGGTGCAGCTTTCTTCTATTCCTGTATAGCATTTATTGTTAAAAAAGTTGCTCAGGATTTAAACATGCTCATGGTAGCCAACTTGAGGGCTTTGGGAGTTTCCATTGTTATGATCATATTTCTAGTCATAACTGGAACCTTTGAGATGCCATCAAGTATTCTGGATATTGTCTTTATGGCATTTGGAGGAATTACGGGGGCATATATAGCCAAGGCCAGTCAGTTCCAAGCAATTAAACTTATCGATGTATCACGCACCACAGCTGTGATGCCTCTGGAATCTCTTTTCGTAGTTCTACTCTCATATTTTATATTTCAAGAAATCCCTTCTGTCATAAAACTTTTAGGTGGAGGATTGATTATTACAGGCGTGGTATTTCTTGTGATATTTAGAGGGAAAAAACCAGATGTGATGGATAAATAAAGATTATAATATGAGCAGGCTTAGGAATGCATATCCGCTACATGCAAGTATGAAAAGCCCAGTGATTTTGTTGACTAAGAAAACACCCCTTTCTCCCATTTTATTTCTATAGTTAGACAAGACATGGCAAGTAATAATCCAGAGAAACATTGCGCCGGAGAATACGCCAAGAACAAGTAAAGCAGTGGAGGGATAACTTGCTGTGGGATTAACGATTCCTAAAATAGCAAACACTGCTATCACCGATAGAATAACTAAAGGGTTTGAAAGGGTTAACAACAAAGCTGATCCAAATGCGCCGAAGTGATTTACTTCATTTTCCTGTCCAGAGCAATCTCTTGGTTCAGAAAGATATACCCTGAACCCAAAATAGAGAAGTATAACGCCGCCTACAATCTTAATCCAAGCCTCTTTTTCATCTAAGAATGCTGTAATAAATGTGAGACCAAATGCTGCAAGAATAGCAAAAATGGAATCTCCAACAGCTGCACCAAACCCTGATATAATTCCAGAGAACCGTCCGTTGTTCATCGTTCGCTGAACACAAAGTGCTCCTACTGGACCTATGGGGGCAGAGATGATTAATCCAACTAAGAAACCTTTAAAGAATAACGATATGTCCATGATGATTGTTTGAATGTTTACCTGTGAGAGTCAGTCCTCTTCTACACCTTCGCCAAATCCGCTTTCTATAAGCTCTTGGATTCCCTTAAGGGCTTTCTCAGCGTCACTACCTCTAGTGACAACCTGAAGCTCACTCCCTTTTATGGCAGCCAGTGAGAGTACTCCTAATATGCTTTTCCCGTTGACCTTGTATCCGTCCTTAATAAGTTTCACATCACTTTGGTACTTTGAGGAGGTTCTGACAAATACAGCAGCGGCTCTGGCATGGAGGCCTAATTTGTTTCTGATTTTTAAAACTTTACTGTGATCTTTATCCGGCATTTAATCGAATCCCCTATCTCCTTAGGAAATCTTAACTCTAACTATTTAGGAACATAAATATTACACTCTAAGATTTTATTATAAGTTTGAGATATTATTTTTCAACTTTAGTGGTTTTATCAGGTGGTGTAAAGAGCTTTCTGTTAACTTCTTCATTCAGTTCAAGATCTTCCTCATAGAAAATAGAGATCGATAGCCCTTCTGAGGTGAAATCTATCGTTTGTGGAAAGTAGAAGCCTTCTATCAAGTTATCAAAATACTCATATTCCACCTTAGCCCTTGTGCCTTGTACGAGGCTAAACTCGGCTCTCTCTACTCTGAAATTTTGGCTATTTACCCACAGATAATCTGGAGAGTTAGAATTTGAAGAAGCAAAAGTTAACTTTATGAGTCCCCCTTCTGCACTTACTTTTGGACTGGATTTCATATCGTAGGTATTTTCAGGAAGTCGTCCTAAAATAAGATTCACCAGATTGTTTGCAGTGATTTTTAGGTTTAGTCCTGGATAGACATATGCTAGGTTGAATTCAGTATTAGAATCATAAATAGCCCTCTCAGATTGAGAGATAATATAAATATTATTACCATCAGAAGATATAAAGCCAACAGTTTTTCCAAAAGGATTTAGAGCTTCGAGTCTTAATAGATCTGGTCTTTTTGCAATAGTAACCTGGGTGTAGGAAATCTTGCTGTCGGGAGTTTTGATTTTTACTTTTGCAAGCCCTTTGAGCGACTTGATGGCATTCTCAAATAGAGAGACTCTCTCTAGAATTGCGGCAGTATTTTGACTCTCAATATCTGACACCTCTTTTTTTGGGGTGCATGAAAATAAGGGCAGTATAAGAATTATAAAAATTAGAGGTTTTAATAGTCGATTATTATTCACTTTAGCTTTGAGTACCAACCTTTTTTCTTAAATCATTTGTTTTTTTATAGAGACTTTCTTTTAACTTAGGCTCAACATTATCGGGATCTCGTTCCATTAGCACCACACCCCTTTCATAGTACTCAAGGGCTTTTTTTAAATCTCCTTTTTTAAAATATACATCCCCTAAATGATCCATTATTGCTGGATCATCGGGTTGAAGTGCAGCAGCTCTGTTTAGAAACTCTAGAGCCTTGTCATATTGTCCCCTTTGATAATAAACCCAGCCTAAGCTATCTAAAATATAGCCTTTATTAGGCGAAATCTCGAGAGCTCTTGTAATTAAAGCTTGTGCTTCATCAAGATTCTCACCCTTCTCAGCATATGTATATCCAACAAAATTCAGCGCATCAGCATTGTTAGGATCTACTTGTATAAGTCTTTTCATAATATCAATAGATTCGTATGTTTGATCGTTTAGGTAGTAAACCACACCTAGTGAATAGAGAATTGTTTTACTTTTGGGATTGGCTTCCAAAAATGTATTGTAGAGAGAGACTGTATCTTGTACTCTGTCGAGATTTCTATAAACTCTGCCAAGGTAATTTACTACAATTTCGTTATTAGGATCGTTTTTATATGCCTGCTCCATAAGCTTAAGCGATCCATCCATATCACCTTTCTTCTCAAGTATAAAAGCTTTCTGAACACGACTCTCGTTATAGAACTCCCCATCAACACCAATTGAATCTAGCAGATTTAGCGCCTCTGGGTAGTTGCCGATCTCTATATAGGATAATGCCAGATAATATTTAGCCTTTTCATCATTAGGGTTTCCTAGCAATATGAGCTGAAATTCTTCTATAGCTTTTTCAAACTGCTTGTCTTCAATATATAGAAGACCGAGTCTTAGCTTTAAATCAGGATTTTGGAAATCTAGACTTTCAGCTTTTTCAAACTGCTGTTTTGCATCTTCTTTCCTATTTAACCTAAAGAGGAAATTGCCATATCTTACATATGTATCCAAGGTATTTGGATAAAGAGTTATAATAGATTTATATATATTCTCAGATTCTTGATATCTCCCCTGTCTCTCGTATACAAGGGCAAGCTCTATCAATGCTGAAACAAAGTTTGGGTTTAGTTTTAGGGACTCGTTATATAGCTCTTCCGCTTTAGCATAATCCCCTTTTTCATAATAGAGTCTGGCTAAAAAGAAAAAGCCTCTTTCGTTCTCAGGGTAAAGCTCTGTAATTTTTTTAAAATGCTTCTCTGCAGCCCCATAATTGCCTGCCTCAGTTTCTATAATTCCTAAAAATAATAGTGATTCGGCATCTCCAGGATTTAGCTCAACAGCCCGTTTAAGCACTATTACAGATTTTTTCTTGTGTTCAGGATCTTGTGAAGACGCATATATCTTTCCAAGCAATGTAAAGGAGGGGCCGAAATCAGGGTTTAATTCAATAGACTTCTCCAACTTATCTAGTGCCTCGTTTACCTTTCCTGCTGAAATATACATCAACGCTAGATTGTATTTTATATATGCCGAATCCGGATCATAACTCTCTGCTATCTCAAGTTCCGAAATTGATCCAGCAAAGTTTTTGTTGAGCAAATGAAGCCTTGAAACACTAAAATGATAGTATGCCTTGTCCTTAGGCTCCAGATCGTTCTCTGTAAACGTATCCGCCTCTATATCAGTAGATGGGTTCTTTGGTCCACATGCTGATAGGGCAAATAACATCATGCCTATAAGCACAAAGAATATAAAATTAAATTTTTTAGCTCTGGTTATTTTAGGACGCATCAATAATCTCAATATTTAGTTTACCCACTACTTTTAATATCTCTCCACTTTTTGCCAAATTACCTTCAATTAATTTTATATGTGTAGCATCTGCTGGAAATTGCCCATAGGTTGAATCAACCGCCACCCACTCACCTAAGAACACCTCGTTCCAGGCATGGTAATAAAAACTATCTTTATAATACATAGTCCCAAGAACTGTTTTGGTTGGTATTCCTGCAGCTCTAGACATCGCTGAGAACAAAGCCGCATGTTCATTGCAGTCACCAACTCTTGTTTTCAAAACATCTTTTGCATTTGGAAGGCTCACCGTAGGGGATTTTTTAAGATTTTTATATATCCAATTGTTAATCTTTTTAGATGCCTTAGCTGGATCCTTTTCACCATTTAAGACTTTTTTTGTTATAGCTACTATATCTTTATCATCACTTTGAATAAGAAAATCAGCCTGAGTTAGCTCCTTATACTCTGCTAAATCATATGGCAATGCATATGAGCTTTCATACATATCGGATTTGTTAGGTCTTATTTCCACAATCTGCCCGTTAACAGTTTGTCTGTATCCATCATCTATATCAAAGTCTTTTGTATTAATGCCTTCAAGTTTTATCTTAAGATAGCTCAATTCTCTAGGATCATCAATTTTAATATTAGCAGGGATAGAAGTTTTATTAATAATATTAAAACTTGAGTTCTTTTTGCTTAATATGTTTTTTTTGGATTCCCTTTTTGCAATAAGCCCAGGGGGAAATTCCTGCTTTATAACTTCACCTCTCTTAGTTATCCAAGAGGTTGACCTGGATCCCTGGAAGTCTGAAAAAACTTTGTATGTGTCAAATTTTCCCAGTGCAATCTCTATTAGTTCTTCCCCTTCAATGGTGTTTGTGGATACTGGATCATCCATTCCCATGAGTATAGATAGAGGTTCAAACAAAGGAATATCAAACTTCTCTCCATTGGTAAGTTTATTTTCAGTCAACAATTTTGGGATAAGAGTGGGCAGAATGAGTTCTTTTTTTATAGGAAGGCTGCGCTCCGTTTTGCCTGAGACTGTGTCTAGAGTGATTACGAGATTATCGGCCTTCCTTTTTCCAAAGGCTTGTAAGTTAATAGAATCAGATCTCATTTCATATTCGAAAGATAGAATTTTGTATCCCTCAAGCATGTATGATCCTTCAGTATAGACTTCGGTGTCTTTCCCAAGAAGATTAATTTTCAGGTTTGTAAATTCTTTTACTTCTGTAAATTCACCAGATTTTATTATGGAATTATACGAATACCCAACTCTCTTATCATCAGAATATATACCCATCCATGATTCTTGCTTAGTGCCGTTTTGTACTAGGGGTTCTGATACAGAGAAGTTAAGTGGCAGAACGAATAGAATGGTAAGAACTAATAGCGTCTTAAATACCCTCATGCATGAATAATCTACATCTGTTTCATTTCACACTCAAGCTAAATCTTAATCTGACCTCTTTTGGCACCATATAACACCTAATACCAAAAGAAGATGGTACTTTTGTTAAATACAGGTAGTTTTAATAGTGAATTTGATTGACACATATTAGCTTGCGAGGTTTAATAAAAAATCATGAGTGTAGAAGAAATATATGGGAAAGTGTTAGGTTCTGAGCGAATTACTTCTGAGGAAGCTTTAGCTCTTCTAAAAGATGCAGATACTATAAAAATGGGAGCATTGGCTGATTCTGTGAGAAGAAAATTTCATCCAGACGGAACAGTTACATTCGTTGCCGATACGAACCCTAATTACACAAATGTATGCGATACAGAATGTCTCTTTTGTGCATTTTGGAGACCACCTAATGCATCAGATGCATATACTCTAAGCGTTGATAAAGTAATAGATGTTATGCGCACCTCGTACCACAACGGTGCTACTACCGTATTACTTCAAGGCGGCCATAATCCTGAGATAGATTTAGATTACTATCTGGAAATTGTAAGAAGAACCAAAGTGGAGATTCCTGATCTTCATCTTCATGCATTTTCTGCCCCGGAAGTAAGCGCAATTGCAAAATATACAGGAATTAGCACTCAAGATGTACTACAACAGCTTTGGGATGCAGGGCTTAGAACCATACCGGGAGGCGGAGCCGAGGTTCTTTCAAACAGTGTTCGAAAAAAAATCAGCCCTCTTAAGATAAATGCTGATGAATGGATGAAAGTGACTAGAGAGGCCCATCTTATAGGGTTTAAAACCACTGCTACCATGATGTTTGGACATTTTGAAGAAGACGAACACATAATTGAACATCTCGATAGAATAAGAGAGCTACAGGATGAAACCGGCAATTTTCTTGCATTTATTCCATGGACATTTAAACCTAAAAACACTTTTTTAGAGCGAAAGTTATCGACCGAGGTTGGAGGGGATAGATATTTGCGCGTACTTGCGCTATCAAGGATTTATCTAGATAACTTCAAACACATACAGGGCTCCTGGTTCACTCAAGGGAACAAAGTCGGCACAATTTCTATGTACTATGGGGCAAGTGACCTTGGTGGTACATTGTTTGATGAAAACGTGCTCACTTGTGCAGAGAACAAATATCGCTCAAGTCTAGAGGAACTTGTTCAGATGATTAAATCCGCAGGGTTTAAGCCAGCTCAAAGAAATACTTATTATGAAGTACTGAACCGTTTTTAGAAATCTGGTTATTACTTATCCAATTCTTTAAAACTTAGAATTTTCACTCTCCAAGAATTTCCACTGAAATCCAAAAGACATTCCAAGCTCGAGAAATACATCAAAATAAAGTCGAAGAACTCATAAGCAGAGCTTGTGTAGATAGTGGACTTAGTAAAATCTAGAATATTAATTGAATTAAGCGATTGGTACTCTGATGACGAGAGCTCAAAGTCTATCCCGCCCTCCTCTATTTCAGCTTCATTACTATTTTGCTGAATATTTATATTGCCCTGTGTATCATGAGTTGATATGGAAAAACATAGAGGCATTTTCTCCTCATCTATAAGTCGGGAGGCTAGAAATTCATCTAGCTCTGATAAATGCACTGTATTTTGGTCACCAATTTTTTCACTCATCAACAAGATATGATATCCGAGCCCTTAGTTAAATAAAGGCCCGGATATTTAGAATTAGTGTTTAGAGAATCTGTTTCTTTGTGAAGTTGGTATGTTTCTGGTTTTTGCTTTATATGAATTTGTTTGTGGAATCTGGTTCCTATTAGTAAAAGATTTATTGTGGGTATTTGAATAACTTTTTTTGTTAGACTTTTTTGTTGATTGATATTTTGAACTTTTTGCTGGCTTACTCTTTTGTTTATATTGGGACTTGTTGTATTTTTGAGAGTTCTTCTGTCTAGTAGTATAGGTATTTTTAGGCTCTTGCTTGTTAATGTTTCCCTTTATATTCTGAGTTCCTAATTTAGTGGAATTCTTATAGCTCCTTTGTTGCTTGTTTGTATAACCATATTTGTTGTACTCACTTTTTTGTTGATCTAATCCCTTTTTGTCACCTCCTCTATAATTTTGAGCTGCATTTGAGGAATTTAGCTTTTTGTTCGGAACATTAGGAGAATACTTGTTAGGACCATTATATCTTGAGCCATTTTTGATGTCTGAACCTCTGTTTGTTGTAAATGGGTCTTTACTGACTCTATCTACTTTGGGCCTATATCCACTATATGATTTACCCTTTACATGGTTGATGTTCTGCTTGCCTCTTAGCTCTATTGCGTGATTGCGGTCTATTTTATGTCGAACAAGCTTTCTATTAGAACGTTTTTCAATTGCATATTTGTTTGGTCCGTAGTTATAAACTTTGTTATTCACGCGTTTGATATTAGTAACTTGTCTTGTATTTCGAATATCTCTTGCGTACTTAGGAGGCACCACTTCGCTTGCTACGTGCTTGTGATCGCCAAATTTATGATAAGGCATATAGACAGAATGTTTTGCAGGGGGCTTATAGTGGTGAGGATTATGATAATAGTCGTGGTAATAACGATGCTTTTTATGATGATGCTTATAGCGGTAAGGCTTGTAGTAGGATTTATATGAGTTGAAAACAAATCCGATCTCAATAAAGAATCCTCTATCAGGAGGTAAAGGGGACCAGCCTATGTACTCAGGACTCTCTTGCCAGCTTACCCATGCCGGTGCCCAAGTAGTGCCTGGGATCCAAATCCACCCAGAGTATTCATCATAGACCCATCTTCCGTAATGATATGTTGCCCATCCCCACGGCTCGTATGATATCCATAGCCATCCCTGATCTGACCACTCCCATCTTCCATCTGTATAGGGTTTCCACTGAGGGCCAACATCGTAGGGCTGCCATATATAGCCAAATTCTGGATGTGGTGACCAGTCACCGTGTGGGGAGAGTTTCTCGTAAAACAAATCAATACTTACTCCAGTCTGGGCCTGAGCACGGTGTTCTATAACTACACCAAATAAAATTGTAAAAATTATTCCTATTGCAGCTATTTTCAATCTCATTGCTTCTCTCCTTATCATGCTCACAGAGGAATATTTTTTGTCTGACCTGTGAGGGAACCTTTACAGTATTAAACTGGTGTTAAGGCAATATGGTTTCATTAATTTTTGATGGGTATCTTCTTTTCAGAAGATTTTTGGAGAGTGGGGATAAATTTTATTTAGCTTAGCAGTTTTTGGTATATATCTTTGTATGTTTTTCCTGACTTTCTCCAGGAGAAGTCATTTTTCATAGCTTTGGTTATTAACTTATCCCAAGATTTATTATCCTCGTATACTGAGATTGCTCTTAACAAAGCATCTAGAAGGCTTACCTTTGAGAATTCATGGAAAATAAACCCATTTCCATTCTTTTTATCCTGGTTATAGTCGACCACAGTATCAAGCAACCCCCCTGTTCCTCTAACTACAGGGATTGTGCCGTATCTAAGGGCTATTATCTGACTAAGCCCGCAAGGCTCAAAACGAGAAGGCATAACCAACATATCTGAGCCAGCATAAATTTTTCTCTCTAGTCCTTCACTAGGATTAATTGAGATAGTGAGATTCTTTCTAAACTTTCTATTTGCCCTCCTGACCATTTGCTCAAAACGCAGATCTCCCGACCCTACTATTACAACTTGATACCCTAAATCAAAAATCTGAGGTAGTGAATCTAAAAGCAAATCCAGTCCCTTCTGTTCTGTAAGCTTAGAAACAAAACACAAAAGAGGTAAATCTTCGCTTTCGTCTAGGTTAAGATCTCTCTTGAGATTAATGGTATTTATGCTTTTTGGGGCAATGTCCTTTGAACTGTATTTCTTGTATATGTATTTGTCAGTCTCAGGATTCCAGAGTTCATAATCAATTCCATCTAAAATACCGATCAAATTATTGGACTTTCTGGACACCCATTTTAATACCGCATCCATTCCGTGGCCATATTCACGCTTTTTTATTTCCTCTGCAAATGTTGGGCTTACAGTTGTTACAAGATTAGAATAGAGGATGGCTCCCTTGAGCAGGTTAGCCTTGCCATATAACTCAAGCCCCTGTGCGGTAAATAGATAGGCCGGTATGCCAAATTTATCGAGGATTATTTTCTCAAACTGGCCCTGATATGAAATATTGTGGATAGTGAAAACTATCTTTGTCTCTTTAAAAAATTCGTCGTCTTTTAAATGTTTTCTCCAATTAAGACATATGGGTACAAATGCTGTCTGCCAGTCGTGGCAATGAATAATGTCTGGCTTGAAATTAAGAGATTTTGCTGCTTCTAGTGCTCCTAAAGAAAGAAAGCCAAACCTAAGATCATTATCTTCAAACTCTCCCTTTGGTGTGGCATAGATTTGATCTCTGCCAAAATACTCATCATGTTCTAGTAAGTAAACTGTCACATCTTTATATTTGACCTCGTAGAGCTCTCCTTCTTCGGCAAGCCAATCTATACAAGTAATTACTCTTTTATCGAGCTTCTTGACCTTTAGTTTGAGATTCCGCAGATTCTTTTTAACTTGTTTATAGTAAGGTAGTATCACTCGCACATCACAGTCCATTCCCGCAAGTCTTCTAGAAAGCGTACCAATTACTTCCGCCAGCCCACCCACTTTTGCAAAAGGTTCCATTTCAGAAACTACGAAGAGAATCTTTAATTTATCCTTTTTTGCTTTTGAGACTTTTGATTTTGTGACCGCCACTTTGCACTACTCCTTGTTTAATGCGGATACTCTCTCTACTACCTTCTTTGAATTCTCTACTACAGTATCGAATTTGATTTTTTTATCCACTGTAAGAAATGCGCTCGCAAGGCCTACTGCGCATGCTCCCGCAGCTAGATAATCCATAAAATTATCATAATTCACACCGCCCGTGGTCATTATCTGGGCAAATGGCAGTGGATCTTTAATTGCTTTTACGTATGAGGGACCGCCTACAGCACTTGCAGGAAATACTTTTACCATATCTACTCCTAGCTTCCATGCATTCACTATTTCTGATGATGTTAGCGCGCCTTGTATGGTAGGCACGCGTTCGGCTTTTGCTAACTCTACAATTTCTTCATCTGTATGTGGAGAGACCAAAAAACTTGCACCAGCGTCAAGTGCCCTCTGTGCCATTTTAACATCAAGCAATGTTCCCGCCCCTACAATAATATCATCTATTTTGCTAATCTCGGCTATTACCCTCTCTACTCTAGAGAATGAAAAGGTAATCTCAATTATCTTAATTCCGCCCTCTATACAGCCCCTTGCAAATTCAAGAGCTTTATCCGGAGTCTCCGCCTTTATTACAGCTATAACCTTATTCTTTTTTATCTCTTCTAAAGTATTCACTTTGATTAAGTTAACAGACATCCGCTTATTGTTTCAAGTACATACAAAGAATTAGCTTCTATTATATGCTTTCAGAGCATAAACAGGAGAAATTAAGTCTATAATTAAGCAAACATCCCATACTTGCTGGAACTTTATAGATTTATCGGATAAAATGTTGGTATGGATAACAAGATTATTCAAGAAAGAGTGAACGAGTTTATAGAGCGCAGCAAAGATCTTGGGATTAAGGTTACCCCTCAGAGAACTGCCATATATAGGGAGCTTGCAAGTACAGACCAACACCCTAGCACTGAGGTTATCTATAAAAAGATTAAGGATTACTATCCTAATATCTCGCTCACTACTGTTTATAGAACTTTAGAAACTTTTGAAAAGCTAGGTCTTATCTCAGTTGTGAATGTTCTATATAATGCTGCCCGTTATGATGCTAATCTCTCACCTCATCACCATATCGTATGTACTGAGTGCAAGAAGGTGGAAGATGTGTACGATGAATCTCTTAATAACTTAGATGTATCCAATAAAACCTTGGGCGACTATACAGTCGAAGGCTACTCACTTCTTCTAAGCGGTAAATGCTCAAGCTGTAGTGCTAGAAACAATTAACTCTATCCCTTAGATTCACTCTTAAGTATAATTTCTTAATAATGACATATAAACTACGCAAGGATTGCATGGGCTATTCTTTGGCTTTGGAAATAACTAAAAATCGATATTTAGAATATAAAACTGCTGAAATTGTTTTAAGTAATTGCTTAGCGATAGAAGAAAAATATGAAATGGTTCTATCTAATTATCTAGAATTTGAAAAGGAAGTTATAAATGCTTCTACATCAGATATGGTAAGAGAATACATCGAATATAAAGATAGGTTTGACGTCCGAATAGCACTTAACACTCGGCTTCTAAATTTGTTATCATCCGTTAGATTATATGCGGATCAGATAAGTCAGAATGTTAGTAAGATTGTTCCTGGACAAATCAATATAAATAATGACGTTAAAGCTTTATTTTCTGAAGAGTATAATCAAAAATTTGAATTCCGTTTTATGGAAGCTTTAAGAAATTATACACAACATAATGCAATGCCAATACACTTCGGGAAATTTTATAGAGAAAAAAAGTCTGTTGGAGAAGAAGATTTCTTTCAGTATTCGATAAATATTTATTCGCTAAAGTCTTATCTTAGTGAAGATGACACTTTTAAGAAAACAATTTTAGAAGAAATGGATGAAGAAATTAATCTTACTTTAGCTGCTAGATCTTATGTAGGGTCTATAAGTAATGTACATGATTCAATAAGAGGGATTGTTAAAGAAATTGTATTGCCTGCACGAGAATTACTAGAAAATGCACATAATGAATACTCGAAAGAGAGTGGAGAAGATAGTAACAAATATATAGGCCTTATAGCATATAAGGATGAGGGAATTCAGGAAATTGAACCTGTTAAATTATTATTAGATCGAGATGATATCCGCATCAAACTACAAGAAAGAAACCGCAAAATTACAAATTTAGAGAAAAAATATGTTAGTGGAATAAGCAAGTAACAGAAAGATTAGTATTACAAATCAAGATAAGTATAAAAAGAGGGATTCTATGAGTATTCCCAAGGGACTTGATGTAGCACTTAATTTTGGATTTATGGACTCTATCTTCACCCGCAGATCCAGGCGTTTTGGTCTTGGGATGGAGATAAAGGAAGGAACCCTAAAACATAAATCGGCTCACAAGCCCGTGCCTCTTACAGAGCTAGAAGAAGCTTTTCTGATCTGGTCAGGCACTGGGATGACAGGGCTTTCCCTGGGAGATCTTCCAAGAACAGGGATATCATGGCTCTTTCAATGGACTGGAAGAAGCTGGCCATGCTCATGCAACTCACATTCTACTGAGCTTTTTTATACTAACGATGACGGTGTCTATATGGTAAAGCTCCACGACGCAATGCCAGAGCCCGGAGAGACATCAATATTTCATGGAATATCTGAGGAAGAGAAACTTGAGAAGGTGCTTAAACTCTTTAGAGGCAGCCTAGTAAAACTTGAAGACGGTAGAGCTGATCTGCCCAAAGGAGAGCCTGGGCTATTTGATTTCAATGCCTGGAACTGTAACCAGCCTGGAACCTCGTTTTTTGTACCTGTAACAAATACAACAATTGAATATATGGTTCTACTCTTTATATACTTTGGTGCAAAATATGCATTTAACATAGTGGATGAGCTAAATGGCGGCAGATCCTGTGGACTCGACAAATGGATTGAAAAAGGATATATCCGAAAAGACGTTGAGCTCTCACTTTTTGATCTGGAGCTAAGAGTACTTACAACACTCAACGTCGAGCAAGCCTTTATATGTCAGAACATGAATCTGGCGCTTCAAACACTTGGGCTTGGAGGATGGGCATTCACTGGGCTACTTCCCCATTATGCACTAGGTGTACATCCGGATTTCAAGGGACTAGGTTTTAGGTTTACTCATCCTGAGAAAACACTCAGGAGCTCAAAACCACCCGTGCCAGTTGGACGAGACGGGGTCTTTGAAGCGCTGTGTCCACCATATGTAGATAATATGAGAGATGCTGTAGACAAATTCCTTGAGCAAAGAGGGCATTTTTGGGAAGAGGACAACCCCTACCCTTATCAAGACCCCCAAGGTGTGCTCGAGGACGAATATCATCCAAGCGAGGTAAGGATCGAGATAGTTAAGGATTTCTGCACTTATGTCTTTGAGAACTATGGACGCTTCCCTGCTTTTTTAGATCCTATGTTTGCCAGGCTCGTGTTTCAAGCCCACCATCTGGACTTGGATTTTTATGATAAATACTACAACGAAGGTGCTTATACAGAAGTTCATAAAAATCACTTTCATCTCTGGCATCCAGATATGGACGATCCTTTTGATAAAAAGTAATCTTGGACTAAAACACTATCTTGACTCTAAAGCATTGTATTAATGGGTAAAATGGTTTAGTCTTATCTCAGAAAAACAATTGAAATAATATATGGTATGGAACAGGTAAAAACATAAAGCAGCACTATGAAGTAATAGATTTAACTGAAGTCTTCTTATTTAATTCTTCTTTATGCCCTCTTAATCCTTCAAACACTTTGAACGATTCTGATGAGATGTGGAGAAGTATATTAAAATCTACTTATGAGCTGCACACTCACAAAACTTGTGAAATCACATTTCTAAGTCTACATAAACCTAAGGGGTATATATGCGAAAACTGAGAGTAGGAATTATTGATTTTATTACTAAATCTCCAAACAAATCAATCTGGGCACGCATGATGCATGCAAATCTAGCGGGACTTATGCCCCAAGTTGTTGCTGTCTGGTGTGAGGAGATGGGTCATGATGTTCAATTATTTTCATTTACAGGATGCGAAGAACTAAAAACAGATACCCCTAAAGATATTGATATCGTTTTCATTAGCGCTTTTACTCAATCCGCAATACAAGCATATGCACTTAGCAATTTATATCGTTCACAAGGAATTATAACAGTTCTAGGCGGCCCTCACGCGCGTTGTTACCCTGAGGATGCTCAAAAATATTTTGATTATGTTCTTGGGCTTACAGATAAAGAAACTATTAGAGAAGTCTTAGAAGAACGTACCCCAAGTATAGAGCTTGGAAGATGTATTTCTGCCGCGCAGCAGCCGACATACCTGCCAGGAATACGTGAGCGCTGGAAATATATTGAGTTTGCTCTTAGAAAAGCACCTTGGGTAAAGATGGTTCCAATGATAGGAAGCCTGGGATGTCCATATACTTGCAGTTTTTGTATAGATGCAGACGTAGCTTATCAACCACTTGAGTTTGAAGCTATGAAAGAGGATTTGAAATTTGTCAGAACTAAATACAAGCGCCCTGTTGTTAGCTGGTATGATCCTAATTTCGGGGTTAGATTCGATGATTATATGAACGTTATTGAAGAGGCTGTTCCTATGAACAGTATAGACTTCATAGCAGAGAGCAGTCTTTCGCTTTTATCAGAGCCACACTTAAAACGCCTACAAGCCAATGGATTTAAGGCTATTTTACCAGGAATCGAATCTTGGTATGATATGGCCAATAAGTCTAAAACTGGCAAAAAACAAGGTATGGATAAGGTTGAAGTTGTCTCTGAGCATGTAAACATGATTCTCAGATACCTACCTTATATACAAACTAACTTTGTTCTTGGACTAGATTGCGACGATGGACCAGACTCCTTTGAGTTAACTAAAAAGTTTGTAGATATGTCCCCTGCTGCATTTCCAGCCTTCCCTCTTTTAACATCATTTGGGGAAGCAGCTCCATTAAATCTTCAATATCAGGGAGAGGGAAGAGTACTTCCATTTCCGTTTCACTTCCTAAACAATAACCACGCCATGAATGTTAGGCCTGTTAATAGTAGCTGGCCTGTAATGTATGACCGTATTATTAGCCTTGTAGAACATTCTTTTTCTTGGTCGGCAATTTGGAATAGGTTCATAGAAACTAAAACAACTTTTCCAAAGGCTCTCAATTTTGTTCGTGCTGTCTCCACTGAGGGGTTTGGCAGAATGAAATTCTATAGAGAAATTAGAAGACGTCTAGACGAGGACAGACAGTTTAGAGATTTCTTTGAAGGTGAGACAACTGTTGTTCCTGAGTTCTATATTGATCTTATGAAAAAAGACCTTGGACCGCTATGGGAGTGGCTGCCTGAGGGAGCTATCTATCACGATCAAAACGCATATTATAAGAAAGATATGGAAAGAAAAAGAAAGATAGCCGAGGAAAAAACAGTAGAGGCACCTCTTGATAAAAAAGTTGCACAAGCTACTCAAAGGATTTCTGCTTGATAATTCGGCACTAAGTGCTGAGTTGTTTATCTATAACTAAGACCTTAGCACCTTTAATCTTGCCCTCTTTTAATTCACATATAGCCTTATTTGCGTCTTCTAAGGAGTATTCTTCTATCTCAGGTTTAATAGGTATCTGAGAGGCTAGTGCAAGAAACTCCTTAACATCGGCTCTACTTACATTTGCTACACTCTTTATCTCTTTTTCCATCCATAGATCTCTGGAGTAGTCGATATTAAGAAGGGCTTCTTTATCAACCCCCTCTTTTCTAATCGCATTTATAACCAGCCGACCCTCAGTATTTAGATTTTTAAGAGCCTCTACAACAGGTTTCCATACCGGGGTTGTATCAATTATCGCATCTAACCTCTTAGGTGCTAATTCATCTGTGTTGCCTGCCCAGAGGGCTCCAAGATCTTTTGAGAACTCTCTTTCTTTCTCGCTTCTAGCAAATACATAAACATTGGAATTAGGATAGAGGTATTTTGCCATTTTAATCACCAAATGTGCCGATGCTCCAAACCCAGTGAGGCCTAAGCTTTGACCGTCCCTTATTCCTGCTAGTCTTAATGATCTATATCCAATTGCTCCTGCACAAAGAAGTGGCGCTGCCTCGCTATCTGTAAACACCTCCGGGATTTTATAGGCGAAGTCTTGAGAAACTGCAATATACTCTGCATATCCTCCGTTATGGTCCCGGCCGGTTGCCTGAAAATCAGGACACAAGTTGTCATTTCCTTCTTTGCAGTATCGACACTCACCGCAGGTGGAATATATCCATGCTACCCCTACTCTATCACCTACACTAAAGTTGCTTGAGCCACCTCCCACCTCTTCAACTACACCCACGACCTGGTGCCCAAGCACTGTAGGAAATTCCGGCGGCGGTGTGCGACCTTCTATTTCATCAAGCTCAGTATGACAAACACCGCAGACTGAAATATGGATCAGAATTTCACCAATTTTCGGAACTGGTTTTGGAATTTCAGTTAATTTAAGGGGTGACTTGTTATTATTGAGATCGGTTATGTTCTCTAAGATCATAGCTTTCATAATGTTTATAAACCTTCTCTTTAGAATCTGATATATTGTTATTATATCGTGGATTAGAAAATAATAAGTGATTTTCTCTCTTGTGTAGTAAACTATAGTAGCAATACTATTATACTAATTACAATTTAGGAGGAGTTATCAGTTGATTAAAAAAATTCTATGGGCTTCAGACGGCTCACCAGATTCATTAGATGCTCTTGATTACGTTAGAGACATTGCTAATACATGCAAAGCAGAAACTGTAGGTTTATACGTAATTCCAGACTATTTTGAAGTTGATGTTAAAGACCAGTTTCCTGAGCAAGAATATGATCTTATCGCTAAATGGATTAAAGAAACCGAATCTAAAGAAAGTGATAGACTAAATGACATAGCACGTGAATTTGAGTCTAAAGGTCTTAGTTTTAAAACTCAGATTGTCCAGGGTGTTCCGCACCTTCAAATTATACAAGCAGCAGAGGAAGCAGGGGCAGACCTGATAGTTCTAGGAAAGGGAAGAGCTCAAGAAAAAGTACTCCTTGGAGCCACCGCTTTGAAAGTAATAAGACGCTCTCCCATACCTGTGATGGTAGCTAGAAAAAAAGAAGGCCCACTTAGAATTAAAAACATACTTGTCCCTACAGATCTTTTTAATATTGCTTCCAGAGACTTACTGCTTTCAACAGGGCTAGCCGAGTATTTAGATCTAGATATAACAAGTCTAAATATTGTAGAAATAGGCAACAAAAAATATCCTCCAGAAGTGGTTGAACGCCTGCGTGGTAATTCATACAATAACCTTACCAAAAAAGTAAACGAAGCTAATCTTGGTATCAAAGTAAACACTGTTGTTAAGACGGGAAAAAATGCTTGCAAAGGTATAATCACATATGCCTCAGAAAATGATATAGATATTATTTTTATGAATACCTACGGCGGCGGTGAATTCCGGAGAGAAGAATTTATTGGCAGTGTGGCGGAAAGAGTTATACAAGAGGCACCCTGCCCTGTAATTACAGTTAAGCCTGAATAAAAAACATTTTACAGGAGGCAGCATAATGAAAAAAATACTTTGGGCAACAGATGGTTCTCCAGAAGCAGAGAAGTCTTTTGAATATGCAAAGTATTTAGCCATCAAATCAAAAGCGGAAATACTTGGTGTACACGTTGTTCCTCTGCCTGTAGAATTGCTCTATGAGAATCTTAGAAAAGCTAATGACCATATAGATACATGGAGATTAAATATTGAGAATAGTGCTGCCGATAGGTTTGAGAAAATTTCAAAAGAGCTAGACAAAGTAGGTGTTCAATTTGACGGAGTCATTCTCAAAGGTAGACCAAGTGATAAAATTAGAGAGATAGCAAAAAGAAAGAAAGCTGACTTAGTAGTATTGGGTAAACATGGCCATGGTTTTTTTGAATCTATGGTGGCAGGAAGTGAAACTATTAAAGTTCTTAAAGGCTCTCATATTCCTGTTTTAGCTGTTAAAAGTAAAAACAAAAAAGATAGAGCTGAATTTAAGAATATATTAGTTCCGATTGATCTTACAGAATGCAGTGATTCGGCAGTTCTCTATGCTTTAAACATTGCACAGCTCACTGGGGCAAGAGTTAGAGTCGTATATATCCTCAGGTTAGATATGTACGCTCAAGATATACCTTCTGGGGCCTTAGAGATGGTTATTGAACAATCAGAGAAAGCTTTGGATAAAAGAGTAGCTAAAATCAAAAAAACTTATGAGAAGAGAAAGAGTGCATCAAAAAATATAAAAATCACTCATGAAGTTACGCATGGGATGACTGAGGCTGCTACAATCTCACAATATGCGCAGAAACACAATACAGATCTTATAGTAATACACACACATGGTAGAGCTGGAATAAAACGTTTTCTACTTGGAAGTGTAACGGAGAGAGTGATTTCTAGCTCTAAATGTTCTGTCTTGGCTATGAGACCAGAAGAATAGATCTTTAGACAATGAACTCAAATAATCAAGATCTTAAATCTAAGTATCTCCCTGATTTTGTATATGGAGGGATTGACGGCTCAGTTACTACTTTTGCGATTGTAGCTGGAGTCACCGGAGCATCACTATCCCCAACTATAGTATTGATTCTGGGATTTGCCAACTTATTTGCTGACGGCTTTTCAATGGCCGTGAGCAACTATCTAAGCACAAAATCTAAAAAAGAGTTTGCTGACAAGATAAGAAAATCAGAAGAGGATTCGATTAAAAATGTTCCAGAAGAAGAAATACAGGAAATAAGAGATATATTTGCAGAAAAAGGTTTTTCTGGTTCCCAGCTTGACGACGCAGTTGAGATTATTACAAGTAATCAGGACGTATGGGTAGATACAATGATGAAGGACGAGTTTGGAATATTTGAAGACCATACCTCACCTTTTAAAAGTGCTGCTGTAACATTTGTTTCTTTTAATCTAATCGGATTCATCCCACTCCTTGCGTATGTTCTTTCCTATTTCTCAGAGTTCTTTAGAACCAACACCTTTACATTATCCATAATCCTGACATCTGTTGCATTTTTCATAGTAGGCTCAGTCAAAGGAAGAATAGTCGAGAAGAGATGGCTCATCTCAGGCTTTGAGACTCTGCTTATAGGGGGTGCAGCTGCCATTATTGCCTATGTTGTAGGGTATCTTTTAAGAGGGTTAGCGTAGTTTCTTGAGAATCTTATATTCTCAGCCAGACTTCAGTTTTGATAAATTAAAGTTGAACAGTGGTCATCCAAAAATCTTTTTAACTTTCTTAAGCGTTTCAACACAAAGATCAATTTCTTCTTTATTGTTATATAGATAAAAGCTTATGCGCGCAGTGTAGTCCATTGAAAGCTCGCTCATGAGAGGCTGTGCACAGTGGTGACCTGATCTAACGGCTATCCCCTCTTCATCCAGCATGCCTGCAACGTCGTGTGGATGAACTCCTTCAACGTTAAAAGATATCACCCCTACACTTTCTGTGGTGCTCTTATGACCATAAATCTTAATCCAGTCATAGGCTGACATCTTCTCTAACGCATAACTTAGAAGATCTTCTTCGTGATCTAGTATATTTTGAAGACCTATACCATCTAGATAATCCACGGCAGCTCCAAGACCTATACCGCCTGCAATGTTAGGTGTTCCTGCTTCAAATTTCCAGGGAAGCTCGTTCCATGTGCTCTTCTCAAACGTAACCTTCTCTATCATATCCCCACCGTACATAAACGGCTCCATGTCCTCTAGTAGACTCTCACGTCCGTATATAAATCCTATTCCCGTAGGACCTAACATCTTGTGCCCGGAGGCTACTAAGAAATCACACCCTATCTCGCTTACATCAATAGGTAAATGCGGTATTGACTGGGCCGCATCTATTAAAACCAGAGCGCCCACTTCTTTAGCCTGCCTTGTGATCTCCTTTACAGGATTCACAGTGCCTAAAACATTAGATGCATGGATTATGCTAACAAGCTTGGTTCTCTCTGTCAGCAGATCTGGGAGTTCATCTAATTTTAAATCACCCCTATCATCAACGCCTAGAACATTAATTTTAATTCCCTTTAAATCACGGAGCATCTGCCAGGGAACGATGTTTGAATGGTGTTCCATAATTGTTATTAGAACTTCATCCCCTTCTTCTAGTCTGTGAAGTCCCCATCCATAAGCTAGAAGATTAAGAGACTCTGTAGCATTTCTAGTGAATATGATCTCGTTCCATTTATCCGCACCTATGAAATCCGCCACTTTCTTATGAGCATCTTCATACATAACAGTGGATTCATAACTTAGGGTATGGACCCCTCTATGGATATTAGAGTTATGGTTTCGGTAATAATTATCAATACAATCTATTACGCTTTGGGGTTTTTGTGTTGTGGCTGCGTTGTCTAAATAGATTAAAGGTTTACCATGTACCTTTCTCTCGAATACGGGAAAATCTTTCTTTAGGAGATTAGGATCTATAGATCCGGCTCTTTGTATTAGTTTTTCCATAATTGTGTGATTTAAGAATCAAAACTTACGATCTCGGTTTATTGGTTGGAACTCTTTCCTGTAAGAGCTTTCTTTAAAACAGTAAGCCCAAGTAGTGCGCATTTAAATCTTATAGGAGATACCTGGCCACCAAGCGCTTCTAACATATCTTTATCCGTATAGGATACAATTTCTTCTACCTCTTTGCCGGTAACATTTTCAGTCAGGATAGAAACAGATGCCTGGCTAATTGCACACCCAGTTCCTGAGAACTTTATGTCGTCAAGCTTGTTATTCCTAATTTTCAAATCAAGCCTAATAACATCTCCGCACGATGGAATACCCTCTTCGTAAGAAAAATCGGCGTCTTCAATGGTGCCAAAATTCCTTGGATTCTTATAGTGATCTAATATGTATTCTAAATTGTCACTTTGCATAATATTATCCAAACTTTAATTAAATTATCTTAGTTAGTATACCAGTTAATACAGGTTCTTCACTTATAGGAGGTATTTAGGATTAAGGTCTATTCCTCAGAATGGACAACGCTCATAGTGCAGTCGTGTTCTCTTAAGACCTTGTTGACCCTTTCCAAATCACAATCGACTACCCAGAAATAGCTGATCTGGCGATTCATGGGTGATGAGCTATAAGAGATAACCTTCTCTGAATTGTTCTGTATTAAGTGTAGAGCATCAAAGTGACTAAGGTTATCAGAAAGATTTACCTCTAACTTTATCGGCTTATCATTAAAACTAAATGTAGTGCGTAGAGCGTCTAAAATGTCTGTTATGGTTATAATGCCCAGAAGTTCGTTCTTCTCTGATACTACAGGTAGAGCATTGAAATCCTTAATCCTGATTATGTCGGAGGCACTCTGTATAGGAGCATCTTCCATTATTGTAACTGGATCAGAAACCATAACGTCGCCTACCTTAATATCTTGATTATCTAAAAGTGCGTTTGTTAAATCACTTTGAGTAACTATTCCTACTAATTTACTTTCTTGTACAACAGGACATTGTCTATAATTTAAGGTCTTCATCTTCTCAGCAATATCTTTAGCACTTTCATCAGGCGTTACTGTTCTTGGGTTAAGTGTCATATAATCTTTGACTAACATTACGAGAGACCCCCCTATCTAAGAATTAATATATAGTACTATATCTGAACTAATTTTGATAATAATACCATGTATGAAGCACACTCCAACAATCGCCGCAAAGCTTGACAATCATATCCGGCTTCGGTTTTCTTCTAAATTAGGTTATGAGCAAAAAAGGAACCGTATATCTTATAGGGGCAGGACCTGGGGACATGGGACTCTTGACTATCAAAGGAAGAGAGCTTCTTCGTGTAGCTGATGTCATAGTTTATGACTACCTTGTAAATGACCGCCTGCTTGAATATGCAAAAGACAATGCTGAAATAATTTATGTTGGCAAAAAAGCAGGTCAAAAAGAAATGTCTCAGAAAGCTATAAATGCTCTCTTAGTATCAAAAGCTAAAAAGGGCAGCACTGTTGCAAGGCTTAAAGGCGGAGACCCGTTTACATTTGGTAGAGGCGGTGAAGAAGCAGAAGCTCTAGAATTAAAGCAAATCCCTTTTGAAATAGTCCCTGGAGTAAGCTCTGTCTCAGCAGTTCCAGCATATGCGGGCATATCTCTTACTCATAGAGATTTCACCTCTTCATTTGCTGTTGTAACTGGTCATGAAGATCCATCAAAAGAAAAATCCAACATGCCCTGGGAAGCACTCTCTCAAATAGGAACGGTCGTTTTCCTAATGGGCGTTAAAAATTTAAAACAAAACATGTCAAGGCTTATTAGTGCAGGCAAGGACCCAAATACCCCGGCGGCCGTGATTACCTGGGGGACTCATCCTTCTCAGAGCACATTGACAGGTACGGTCTCTAACATCTCAGATTTAGCATTGAGGAGAAAAGATATCTCCTCTCCCGGGGTTGTTGTGGTTGGAGAGGTTGTTAAATTGAGAAAGATTTTAGACTGGTATGAATCAAAACCGCTTTTTGGTAAGACGGTTATTGTAACAAGACCTAAAGAGCAGTCACATGAATTCATAAGACTTCTTGAAGATAGGGGAGCTAGTGTTATCCCTTTCCCAACAATAGAAATAGTCCCTCCAAGAAGCTACAAAGCACTCGATAGAGCAATAAATAACTTAGAGCACTATGACTGGATTGTTTTTACAAGCGTTAACGGAGTTAAGTCCTTTTTTGATAGACTAAAAGTCCTAAACAAGGATATTAGGGAGCTTCATAGGGCGAAAATTGCTGCAATAGGTGAGATAACAGCTAATGAGATCTTAGATAAGGGCATAAAAGTAGATATTGTCCCCGATGAGTTTAAAGCAGAAGGTCTTATCAAAATGTTTAAAAAAGATGGTATTAAGAACAATAAGGTGCTTATACCAAGAGCTAGAGTTGCTAGAGATGTATTGCCAGAGAGTTTAAAAAAACTTGGAGCCGAAGTAGATGTGGTTACATCATACATAACAAAGAAACCTACTAAAAGTAAAACAAATCATATTTGCAAGCTACTAGATGAGAACAAAGTAGATTTGATAACATTTACCAGCTCATCTACGGCAAGAAACTTCTTTGAACTGATACCTGATTTCAAACAAAATAAAAACAAACCTGTAATTGCTAGCATAGGGCCAATTACAGCTCAAACCATAAGGGAATTTGGCCACAGCGCACAAATTATCCCAAAGCAATACACTGTTTTGCATTTGACAGAAGAAGTAGCTAATTATTACGCTAAAAAGAACTTAAAGTAAAACTAATATATGCAATAATAAAAGCTTATAGCATAATACAATTAAGGTAGAAACTAACTAGATGCCTAGATTCCCAATATCCACAGACCAAATTAATAGTAACGAAGCCATAGTTAGAGGTAATGACTATAAACACATAGTAAAGGTCCTGCGTCTAAAGCCAGGGGATGACATCACCCTTTTTGATACTGATTCAATGGAATATTATGGGAAAATAAGTGAGATCAACAAAAAAGAAATCGTTATTGAAATAACTGAGTCTAAGATAGTAAATACAGAGTCTCCAATTGAAATAACACTTCTTCAAGGACTACCTAAAGCGGACAAGATGGACTATATAATAGAGAAAGCAACTGAGCTTGGGGTGCATAGAATAGTACCTGTCATAACTGAGAGGTCTCAGATAAGAGATAGAGACCGTAAGAAAAGATGGGACAGGATTGCTCTTGAGGCCTCAAAACAGTGTGGTAGGACAAAACCAGCTATCATAGAAAATACTTTAGACTTTAATGATGCAATTAAACTATACAATACAAGCGAATTAGCCATAATACTTCAAGTAAATAGTGAAGTATCAGCGAAGAACTATATTAAAAACTCTTTACAAGCCCCTTCAAATATTGTATTATTTGTAGGTCCGGAAGGTGGGTTTACGGACAATGAAGTCCTTCTTGGTAAAGAAATGGGTTTCATCTCTCTGGGTCTGGGTCCCAGGGTATTAAGAACAGAGACAGCTAGTCTCTCGGTTCTTTCAGTTCTTCAATTTCACTACGGAGATTTGTGATTAACACCTATCACAGTCTCCGTATAAGCTTTTTAAGCTCTTCCATCTTATTTTCTCTAATATCACGGTATGTTTTTTCATCTACCTGACCACTCTCGAAACTATCATCAAGCTGAGCTATTTCCTGAAGAAGTGCCGTTCTTTGATCTACACCATCTCCCCTCTTATTCTGCTCACTAGTCCCTAGATTAGACTTTTCTTTTACAAAAGTAGAATAAATAAAACCGATTACTAGTATTAGCAATAAAAATCCTAAAGCGCCCCATTTTAAATAATCATTTTTCATGAACTGCCCTTCGAATCTAATCTTAATCTGATGTCCAGGATTTAAATCTGTGCCGGTCCATTTAAGAAAGCTCTCTCCCTGGACCACAACTGGCTCTACGGAGGTAAGTCCTGAAACTTTAGCAGTTTTTCCTGTGTCTGATACCAAAAGCAGGAAATTCTCAGTGGGGTAGTCTATAGTTTTATCAAACTTTGTTGTCCCCGAATCTAATGCGATGTTGTATGTATAAACTACTCTTTTTTCTCCAGGTAGTATGCTTGTGGTATCTGCAAAACCATATTCGGTCTGCACTATATCCTCAGGTTTAGCTCCATGAACAAAATTAAGATCCAGAGCGCCTTTTGGTACGCTGAACTTGAGTGATTTCTTTCTGCCATCTTCAGTTTCTTTTCCGCCCACATATACCTTATCGCCCTTATTGCTGTATAGACTAAGATCTGCAATAGATAGGGCCCCTTCTGAAGCCTGGACTATCATATGGGATTCTATAACAGCTAGATCATCATCTTCAAATGTGGGCTCATATATAGGGAGAGTTAGTACTTTAGTATCTTCATCAGGGTTAAAAACCATTTTGTCTGTTGAATACTGAGTTCCTTTGAAATTCACGGTAAGACCATAGCTCCTGTCCCAACCTAAATTCTCAAATGAGAAATTTCCCTGTTCATCAGACTCTATAGTCTTATCATCAGTAGGCCTCTCACCCATATAAGATGTAAGAGTAAGCTCAACTCCTGGCGCGGGTCCATCACTTGTTTCATTAAGTACTTGTCCCGAGATACTACCCTTTGCAGCAGGATTCTCTGAAACATTAAAAGAGAGAATATAATCTGCTATAGCTTCTGCCTGAGCTGGGGGGACGTTCATAGGAGGCATTGGAGGATAGCCTTCGTTATAAGGCATTTTACCGCTCTCCTGATAAATTTGCTGTGGATTCTCTATCCATTTAATAATTTTGTCTTTGGAATATTTCTCACTAACAGCAGACAAATCCGGCCCTACAAATCTACCTCTGCCAATTGTATGACACCTAACACAGCGGCTCTGTATAAAGAGTTCTTGGCCGGATAGGTTTGCCATCGATGGGGGGTGATCTTGAGCATAGGAAACTATGGGCTCTATACCTAGTATGGCTATAATAAATACAAAGACTATGTTGCATATTGGTGATTTCATTTATTCAATTCCGCTCCGCATTTTGAACAAAACATATCTTCTGCATTACATTCAGCGCCACACTTAGAGCATTTATCGCTAGTTAGACTTGCTTGATTTGCACTTCTAAATGCAGAAATTTCTTCTTCCAATAAGACATCATCACTTTTAGAGGAAGTGCTAATTTTTCTATAGGATGATATCTCCTGCTCTAGTTTCTGATCCGGAGTTAAACTCCCGCTTTGTTCTTCAAGTTTTTGATATTCATCAATTTCTTTTAGAACGGATGCCGCCTCATCTCTGTACTTATTATTTAGTTCTTCGTAATCATCTTTTGAGAGCTTTCCTAGACCATAGTCAAAATCTATGTCTCTTATTGCAGAATATAGAGTTTCCTTTTGGTTGTTTAGGCTGGTCAGTCTATCAACCTCATTTATACTCCGAAGACTTTCCACAGTTTTGTTTATATAGTCCTTCTTCCTTAGAAAAAAAGGCAGCGCTATGTATAGAGCTACCAATGCTGTGATGATTAGAATTACTATAGTATCCAAATTGATTCCTTGAACCCTCTAGAATAAAAAATTATTATGCGTTTAAAGTCGCATCTTGTTCCCTTACAGTGTATCTAACAAATGCTTGCTCTGATCTTTTTTTACCGCTAGGCCACATAGTAACGATTGCTCCTAGGAGAAGGACAATTCCTCCAGCCCAGATCCAATTCACAAGCGGATTTATCATAGCTCTTATGGTGACTGTCCCATCAGGATTAAAACCGCTTAGTATTATGTAGAGATCGTCTTTGAATGTAGAGCGTAGAGCAACCTCAGTTTCTTGATTAATTTCACGGTTACCTTCATATTTGTATATGTTTTTCTCTGGAGCTATTGTGTCTACCTCTTTACCACCTTCAAAGAGTGTAAGGTGGGCGATTGTTGCGTTTTTTGCATCTGTTGTATATTGCTCAATCCCATCAAATCTAAGACTATAATTCCTGAGTTCCATTGACTCGCCTTTGTTTAATGTAGCCTGCTTTTCTGTTACAAACACAGATGAGGCCGTAACACCAATGACAATTAGAACCACTCCTATGTGTACGATATAGCCGCCGTAGCGCCTCTTATTTCTAGATACCAACCTTAGGAATGCCGATAAAAAATTCTCCCCTCTTTTCATTCTAACTCTTGTGCCTCTAAAAAATTCTGTGAACACTGTGCCAGTTACAAAGGCGCAAAGGGCAAAAGAAATTAGAGCAACCACATCTCTCATTCCAAGGGCCAACAGGATAATTACAGTAAGTATTCCAAGCAGTACTGGGGAGAGAAAATTTCTTGCTAAATTCTTAAGTGATGCTTTTCTCCAGGAAATCAAAGGCCCCACGCCCATCAACAATATTAGTACAAGTGCTATTGGAACATTGACTCTGTTGAAGTAAGGAGGGCCTACAAGAATTTTATCTCCAGTCAGCGCCTCCGATAATATTGGGAATATGGTTCCTAGAAAAACTGCAAATGCTGCTCCCAAGAAAAGAAGGTTATTAAAAATAAATGCACTCTCTCTTGAGAGGATTGAATCAAATCTGTTCTCAGTCTCTAGATCTTTCATTCTGTAGAGAAACATTGCAAAAGAGAAAAGAAGTATGAAAGCAATAAAAGCTAGAAACAGCGGACCTATATCAGATTGGGCAAAAGAGTGAACAGAAGAGATAATTCCACTTCTTGTAATAAAGGTGCCAAAGATGGAGAGAAAGAAAGTGATAATAATTAAAGACATATTCCATTTCTTAAGCATTCCCTTTTTCTCTTGAATCATAACAGAATGGATAAAAGCGGTTGCTGCAAGCCAAGGCATAAAAGCAGCGTTCTCAACAGGGTCCCATGCCCAATAGCCACCCCAGCCTAGCTCAAGATAAGCCCACCGGGCCCCTAGAAGGAGTCCTACACTCAAGAAGGTCCAGGCAAATAATGCCCACTTTCTAGAATATCTAATCCACGCGTCCCCAAGCTTGCCCGAGAGGAGCGCCCCCATTCCAAAAGCAAAAGGCACTGTTACCCCTACGTAGCCGAAATAGAGCGTAATAGGATGTATTGCCATGTAGGCATTTTGCAATATGGGGTTAAGCCCCCTTCCCTCCAGTGGTGTAAACGGCAGCTTTTCAAATGGACTTTCCACAAAGGTAATAACGCCGATAAAAAAGATAGACACAGTTGCAAGAGTAGCAAGAACATAAGGCATCAATTCTCGGTCCCTATTTCTACTCTGCAGTACTACAATTGCGGTGTAAATAGAAAGCACTAAACACCACAATAAAAGAGAGCCCGCCTGCCCTGCCCAAAGCGATGTGAAGCGATATATAGTGGCAAGATCGGTGCTGGTGTTAAGTGCTACATATTTTAGGCTGAAATCAAGATTTATAAGAGAGTGAACTAAAGCTATTGTTGCTATTAGTAAAAGGAAAAAAACTGCTATGGCCCCATTCTCAGCGCTCCTAACAAAATCCCACTTACGGGTTTTTACACCATAAACAGAGGCTGCCAGGACATAAATTGAAATTACAAAAGCTAAAAATATTGAAATACTTCCGGTTTCTACCATTTAGTATGAAGTTTCCTTATTCTCATAGAGGGAATCGGTCGACTCATATTTAGTTGGGCACTTAGCTAGCAGTGTGTCCGCTTCAAATACATCGTTTTTGGCATATACACCTTCTACAACTGCCTCGACATCATCTGCAAAAATGTCAGGAATAATGCCCTCGTATTGTACATCTATTGTTTCTGCTCCATCTGTGATTTGAAATTCAAGCGAGCCTTTATTGTCTTTTACAATAGTTCCAGGCACCACAGTTCCTGATACCCTAACCCTGCTGTCATATACAGTGGGAACCTGAGCTCTTAGCTCCTGAACAGTTAGATAGTAGACCATCGTATCCTTTACCCCACCGTATACCAAATAGCCTACGGTAAGAGCTATTATTGCAATTGCTATAATAAATTTTAGTTTTCCTTTAAGCATTTATATTCCTCAAAACCTAAGCTGTTTCTAACTCTCTCTTTAATTGCCTGTTTTTTCTTAGAAGATCATAAATATAAATTATTAAGATCACCCAAACAACTATGTGACCCCAAAATAGATAGTTTAGCCTAAGAGGAATGGCCTCGAGTTTAACATTGTCGAGCCATACCTTGCCCTGTCCTTCCACTATTAGATTGAGTTTTACACTCTGGGGACTATCTCCTTTGTCTATATATAAAACTGTCTCGGCCCCTCTCCAATCTGTGGTTCCTGATATGGGAACTCGAGGACCTCTGGACACAAGCTCTTGCCCATCAGGGAATTTAGCAAGTAGTTCTAAATATGAAATACCTCTTGAATCCTCTGAAGCAATTAGGTTCTCTGAACGAATTTGTGCTCTATATGTTAGACGTTTATTGCCGAAATCTTCTTGGTCTAGCTCAAATAGCTCCACAGTAAGAGGCTTGCTTGCATTTATTAACAAAGACCCTGTATCGTCTACTGAAGTTTCTGTATCAATCTCTACATTAGTTTGCGTAATTATCTCACTAGTATTTGAAATAGGGAGTTCTATCTCTTTTTCTTGAGCAAGAGTTTTTAGGTTTGAAATAGCTATAATAACAAGAAGTAAGAATATAAAATGAAACTTGTCTCTCATGTCTGTAACCCGAATATAGCATACCCGTCATTTTTGACATAAAAAGCATAATTTTGAACGTAAAAAGTATAATATTGTAGATTATGTGATTACTGAATGGATTTAGAACTCAAACCAATCATCATCCTCTTTTCTTTCATAAACAACTTCTTCTTTGTCTTGTTTGTATTGCAGAAAAAGTCCAAAAATCCCTAAAGCTAGCCAAAGGGTAGTAATATAGTATGTAAAATGGTTTCTGATAAATTCCTCGCTAAGCGGGAAAAACTCATTATTTTCTGAATAGATACCAACAGTTGCCACAATGAGCGCGCCAGTAAATGCAGTCATGCACATTACAAATAATTTTGTAAATATTGGATAGTATATTTCTATAATCACAAAAAATATGGCTAGAACTATAATTGTTCCTAATGCATATGCACGAGGTATTGAAAAAAAGGACGGCAGATTAAACGTTAGACAAACAATTATATCTATAGAAACAAAGAAAAGTACCATTAACAATGTTCTTGTGATGTAACCAAACCCTTGAATTAAAGCTGAAAGTATTAACCAAAACAACATATAGAGGAACTTTGGTACTAATGAAAGATCTAGAACTCTTTTGTTTGGCCCAGGAAATATTCGGTGAACAATATTGTCATAAAAATTGCTTTGTCGTTTTAGGAGAGTTATCAAATATTGATCAATTCTATAGCCAAAAAAGCAAAGAATAAGCCCAATGAAAAGAGAGATACATAATAAAATGTATGTTAGAAATGAATACATGCCCATGATTTCTTCACATTTATTATATAAACATATCAAACTTCATCAGAAGACTCCATAGTGTGCTCAGGTATCCCCTTTTTAGGAAAAATGAAATATTGTATTAAGAATCCCAAACCAGACAACGCTATCCAGCCTAGAATGAGTCTATAAAGCTCAATATCTCCAATATTGTTAATAAACTCCGGGTTAGCGGGGTCAAATTTACTGCTTATAAGATATATCACGCTTATTACAGATAACCAGGCTCCAATCGCTGCAGTCATAAGAATAATCATGAATTTTTGCAACAATAAGGCTACAATTCCACAAAACAAAGCAGGTATTACATATAAAATTGGTTCAATTATAATATCAAACGTTGCAATGATTCCTGAAAATAAAATGATTCCAAATAAGGCTCCTAGTAGAAAAACCCCTGCAGAATATAGAAATAACAAAATTATAGAAAGAATAAGACCTCCAGCTAAACCAGCTCCTATAACAACCAAGAAATCGCTACCTTTAGTAAAATGGAGTATAGATTCTTGAGTAAAAGCAAGTACCACAGCTACTGACAATAATGCACCTACCAAGAACCCTGTCACAGCCAGTAAAAATCTTAAGATTCTATAGCCAAACAAGCAGATAACTAAACCAAATATCGCTGCTGATATGAATAAAAGATTCGTTATATTGGGAGCTAGATTCATTAGATGTACTTCCAACCAATGCTTTAACTATTAGGATATAGAGAAAATATTATTTTACATATATTCAGCATGTTATAAGGATATTTTACATTAATACCTTAGAATACTTAAAGTTCTATTTTGGCAGGTTGTTTAGCTCATTTTAAGTCTTGCAACTGCATCTTTCATTCGCTCCAAATCGGTTCTTTCAAGAAGAAGAACTACAAACAATAAAGAGCAAGCAAACATGTTTATTAAAAGTGCGTTCATCATCTCAGGAGATATACCTCCACCACCTGGACCGAACACCACGGGAGAAATGCCTCTCATTACTCTTGCTGAAATATATACAAGCGGTAGGTCAATGAATGCAATAATTGCAAATACAGCTGCATATTTGGCTTTTTTAGTATCATTGCCTGCTGATGATCTGAGTACAAGATAGACGATATAGAGTATCCAGAGAATAAAAGTAGTAGTTAGCTGAGGATCCCAAGTCCACCAGGTACCCCAAATAGGTTTAGCCCAAACACTACCTGTAATAATGGTCAGAGTTAAAAACAACACGCCCAATTCCGCCGAGCAATATGCCAAGATGTCCCACTTCCGAGTCCCCTTCCACAAATACATAATGCTTGCTATAAACACAATAATAAATGCTACAGTGGCTACCCAGACGGTTCCCATATGGAAATAGAAGATTCTTTGTATATGGCCCATCTTTGGCTCAGTTGGAGCATAAATGAAGGCAGCATATACAGAAGCTATAATGCTAATAAAGGCTAGAATGAATAAAATTCGTCTTATCATATGAATTAGATTTGCGACAAACCCGCTAGGATTCATCTATTATATATTCAAATGTAACAGCACAAGCTGTTACAAAGATTATATCGAAGGCTATAAGGAGTTTCAAAGATGCACTTGCATCAAAAATCGTATTGCCATCTAAAACTTCTCCACTTAATTTAACTGCACTTACTATAACGGGGATTATTATTGGGAACAACAGTATAGGCAAAAGCACTTCTCTGAGCCTAGTATTTATAGCCATGGCTGAGAAAAGAGTGCCCACCGAAACAAATCCAATTGACCCCAATAACACTATAGGAATCATTGGGATTAAAGTAGATACAAAGTCATAGTTGAAGAACAATATAAACATTAAGACTGTTATAACGCCGACGATAAAGACAAAAATTGTGTTACTTATCATTTTGCCAGCGTAAATTAAGCTTCTATCTGTAGGTGTCAGAAGCATGCCCATAATCGCATTTCCTTCTTTCTCCAGAGCAAATGAACGGCTTAGGCCCAGAATTCCTGCAAAAATAAATGCAATCCAAAGCATAGCTGGAGCTGCAAGGTTAAGAATTTCTACCGAAAAACCAAATGCAAAATTAAAAACTACTATAATAAGTAGCGCAAAGAGCAGCATTGAGGAAAACAGCTCCTTGGTTCTAAGCTCAGTTACTATATCTTTTTTTATAATTGCTAGTACTTTGTTCATTTGCGGCAACAAAACAACAATTTTTTCTTTTATTATAACTGATAGACCGTTAAAAGTTAGAGTTATACATTAAACAATCCAAACTTGATTATATATTTATACAATTACAGCACTTTAGACTGTAAAACTAATGTGATTGTTTAGTAGTAAAATATAAAAACTGGGCGGCAAGCGTAGCATACTTACCACCCAGTGTGAAGGGAATACAAATAAAAAGCTTTATATTTACCGTGTCATAATGTTATAAATACCGCCAGTAGATGCCACATGGCAGCCAATACACCCTTTTGGTTTACCTGCTAGGGTAACACTCATTTTTTTGCCATCTTTTTCCATCTCTTTTACTTCAACTGTTCCATCAGGAGTGTATTTAACCCAAAAATAGTCATCTTTGCCCTCACCTGTTTTATCCATAACAGTTATTGCTCCAAGTGTCCCATCAGGCATATAGTTTTCCTTTATTATAATTGAGCCCTTGGGCATCTGTTTAGCCTCTGCTTTGAGGGCATTTGCTGCAACCTCATTAATATAAGTAGTAAGCAGCGCTCCGTGTGGGTGCGTACCTTTATATAACTTTCCTTTTCCTGGCCAAAGCGCCCAATTATCCTGATATTTTGCATCCTGCATCGAGCTCCAAAGTTTTGAAGCCTGAACAGATGCATCTCCACCTAATCCAGTCCCTATGTAAACAAATCCCACAGCTAGTACAAAGATAGTTAAATATAATAAATTTCTCATACTTAGCCTCCCCCGCTTGTTCTTTATAAGATAAGATGCAGGGAAATCAAATCCGTTTCAGAGAATTTGAAATTATTAAGTTAAGAGTTTAAAAAGGGGTGGGTATTAACTGCCCTCTACATTGGAGATATAGAGATCTTTAAAGTTTGAAGGATTAATATCACTTGCTGGGCTATCAAAAACAATCTTTCCTTTCACTAAAATTCCAACCCTATCGCTAAGGCCCAGCCCCTCATCAATATTATGAGTGGTCATAAGTATAGTTCGGCTCTGGCTTTTTAAATCTGACAGCATTTCTCCAAATATTTGGGCTCCGTTTAGATCTAACCCCGTATAGGGCTCATCTAGAAGGAGAATCTTGGGTTCATGGACAATCGCCCGTGCTACAGTTAGGCGCTGTTTCATACCTCTGGAGAAAGTTCTTACTAAGTCATGCATACGTGATTTGAGACCTACCTGCTCTATTACGGTACTCACTCTATTGTCTATATTTAAAAGCCCATACAATTCAGCAAAAAATTTAATATTCTCAAAAGCAGTTAGATTTTCATAAAGATATGTATCATGAGAGATTACGCCTATTATAGTTCTTATAGATTGAACTTCACTTTTTGCATCGTAGTCAAACACTCTCAAGCTTCCAGAAGTAGGAGCCGTAAGGGTTGCAAGGAGTTTTATTAGAGTTGTCTTACCTGCCCCATTGGGACCAAAGAGTGTAAAGAACTCCCCTCTTTTTATCTTTAAGGAAACCCCCCTTAGTGCATCAAAATTACCATAGGTTTTCTTAAGTTCTTCAGCCAGAATATCAAAATCAGAATTTGTACTTGAGTTTGTCATAATAGTTCTAAAATGAGCTAAGCTTTAACTACGTATTTGAGAAGCTCATCTGTTCCACCTAAATCGTCAACCCATAGCTTTAGTTCTTCCATCCCACTATCCATATCTACTGAGGGTTCATAGCCAATTTCATCCTTAGCTTTTTGGATCTTATAGCTCCTTGATCCAGAAAGTGCAGCAACGGCCATTTTTGTTAGCACCGGTGGTTTCTTAGATTTAGTTAGCTTAAATATAGTCTCTAGAACTGCAGCTACTGAGAATGCAAATTTATATGGGATAGAAAACCCAGGCCTCCACTCTACTCCGGATGCCTTTAGTTGGTTTGCAAGAAAATCCATATAAGGAATCTTAGCTCCATCATTTATAAAATATATATTCCCAGGGGCATTCTTATTTCCTACCAAGATCAACAAAGCTTTAACAAGGTTGTCTACATGACATGGTGTAACAAACCTATCTCCACTACCCATGGGGTACAATATCCCCTTCTTAGCGGCCATAACCACGCGAGGAAGTATAACAGTATCCCCAGCTCCCCATACATTAGAGGGCCTAACAACAGTTGTTTCAAGTTCCTTCTCTTTAAAATACTGTAAGACTAATTTCTCAGCTTCAATCTTTGTAGCATTATAATGATCCACCTTTGTGTCTGCGTATGGATAGGTCTCATCAATGTCTACTAAATTATGAGGTCTCCAAAATTGTGATTTCCAAACTACTGTTGAGGAGCTCATATAAATAAATCTTTTTATACCATGAGCTTTTGAAGACTCTAGAAGTATTCGGGTAGCATCAACATTATATTTATAGAAATTCTCTTTATCTCCCCAGTCTGTTACAAGGGCAGCTAGATGGAAAACAACATCCCCGCCAGCAGGCAGATCCCTCAGAGCATCTACGTCAGATAGGTCTCCGTGAAAGAGCTCTACCCCAAGTTCTTCTAAAAGAGAAACATTACTCGTTTTTCTAACCAAGCACCTTACATCATAGCCATTAGCTACAAGAGCCTTGACCAGTTTGCTTCCTATAAACCCTGTACCGCCTGTGACAATAGCTTTCATTCTTCAAACATCCAAGTCCTAATTTATTTTGTATTAATATACTCTTAAACAGTGAATATCGTCAAAAGTACGGTTCTAAACAGGGTTATTTAGAAAAGAAAAGCCCCGTTTATGTACACTTACTATACACAAACGGGGTCAGGAGGATGTATGGTCAATATTACTTAGCTAATTGCCTTTATATTCTAAAAATAGTCATGAAATATTCATTTTCAAGGCACAGCGATAATATTTGCTAAATCCGATGGTTTAAAAGTTCGTTTAAGCTCTTAACACTCTCTTTAAATTTTAAATGTAAGATCATTGACAACTTGTCTGATATGGGACAAAATTAGGCACCTTACAAAAGGAGGACTACTTTGTTAATACCTAAAACAGCATTTATCACTAAGGGAGTAGGAAAACATAGAGAAAAGTTAACGAGCTTTGAGATGGCTCTTAGAAATGCCAAAATAGCTGAATTCAATTTGGTAAAAGTGTCTAGCATTTTCCCTCCTGAATGTAAGCTTGTTCAAAGAGCACATGGTCTTAAAAATTTATTTCCAGGACAGATACTTCATGTGGTAATGAGTGAGAACGCCACAAATGAACCTAACCGTCTTGTAGCAGCTTCAGCCGGAGTTGCTATACCTAAGGATACCAATAGGCACGGGTATATATCCGAGCACCATAGTTTTGGAGAGAAAGATACAGTAGCTGGTGAATACGCTGAAGACTTAGCAGCTTATATGCTAGCCACAACCCTCGGAGTCCCATTTGATCCGGATAAGAGCTATGATGAGCAAAAAGATATATGGAAAATTAGTGACCATATAGTTAAAACCATAAATGTCACTCAAACAGCTGTGGGAGATAAAAATGGACTTTGGACCACAGTAGTGGCAGCAGTAGTATTTGCTACATATAGATGAGGTTAATAATTAACCGTAATGCTCTTTAATCCAAGTTAGGTATTCGCCGCTCCTAACATTATTTACCCAAGCATCGTTCTCTAAATACCATTTTATAGTTTTTAGAAGCCCGGTCTCAAATGATTCAACCGGCATCCATCCAAGCTGGCTACAAATTTTATTTGAATCTATGGCGTAGCGTCTGTCGTGTCCGGGACGATCTGCAACAAAGGTAATAAGACCTCTCCTGGATTCTCTATTTGGTCTTTTCCCGACAATAACATCTAGATAATCACAGATCATCTCCACTACTTTAATATTCTGTGTTTCATTGCGACCACCGATATTGTAGGTCTCACCAATCCTACCCTTTTGCATGATTGTCCAGATAGCCGTGCAGTGATCTCTGACATAGAGCCAGTCCCTTATATTAAGACCATCGCCGTATATAGGGAGAGCAGTATCTTCTAGGGCATTTAATATCATAAGTGGTATAAGCTTTTCTGGAAACTGAAAAGGACCATAATTATTTGAGCAGTTCGAGATTGTTATGGGAAGGTCAAAAGTTTTGTTGTAAGCTCTGACCAGATGATCAGAAGAAGCCTTGGAGGCGGAATAAGGACTGTTGGGGCTGTAATGTGTGCTCTCCGTAAAGTATCCTCCATCCTCTAAACTACCGAAAACTTCATCGGTGCTAATATGATGAAACAAACGAATGCGCCCTCCTCTTTCTCTTGAGAGCTCAAGCAAATTATATGTGCCAAGAATATTTGTTCTTATAAATTCAATTGGGCTTGCAATGGAGCGGTCAACATGAGACTCTGCTGCAAAATGGCATATTGCATCTATCTCAAATTTATCAAAAACCACAGAGAGGGAGTCTTTGTCAGATATATCAGCTTTAACAAAAAAGTATCTATCCTCATAACTCTCTTCTATATCACAAAGGCTCTCAGGATTGCCTGCGTAAGTGAGCTTATCAACATTTATTATACGCCCCTCGAAGTCCGACTCCTCGAGTAGGTATCTAATGAAGTTAACGCCAATAAATCCTGCCCCGCCAGTTATGAGTAGATTTTTCATATTAGTGTTTTAACATTTCCTGTGCTGCGTCTATGGTTTTCTGAGTGATATTAAATCCGCCAATCATCCTTGCAAGCTCGGCCACTCTGTCGTTTCCTTCTAGAGTCTTTATAGTAACTTGGGTTTTGTTATTATCATGAGTTTTAGAAACACTAAGATGAGAGTCTGCAAATTTTGCTACTTGCGGGAGATGCGTAATGCAAATTACCTGATAGCTCTGCGACAAATTGCTGATTTTCAGACCTACCGACTCTGCAACAGCGCCACCCACCCCCGAGTCTGCCTCGTCAAATATTATCACTGAGCCTCCCTCTACTCTTGCTATAACTTCTTTAAGCACAAGCATTATACGTGAGAGCTCACCGCCTGAGGCTACTTTAGTAAGCGGTTTAGGTGCCTCATCAGGGTTTGCAGAAAATAAAAAAGCTATATCGTCGATTCCATTTGAAGATACTTCCTTCTCATTAAACTCTATGTGGAATTTTCCTCCCTTAATTCCTACTTCTTTTAATTCTCTCTCCAGAGCTGCTGTTAATTTAGCTGCTGATTGTTTTCTCTTTTTTGATAGTCTCTTAGACATAGATATTAGCGCAGCCATTAATTTCTCTGACTTTTCCGTGAGCAATTTAACTTGTTCATCAAAATGCTCAATATTGTCCACTTCTTTCTTAATCTCATCTCTTCTATTAATTATTTCAGAAATGCTATCACCATATTTTCTCTTAAGCGTGTTTATAAGATGTATCCTGTCCTCAAGATCTTCCAGGGTCCCTGAGTCAGATGTAAGCACTGATGCGTAGTCTCTGATAGAATAGGTAGCTTCCTCTAGTTGTAAGGCCCCCTTTTCTATCGATAGACCAATTTCTTTTAGAGTTGGATCAATCTCTCCTATTTCTTTAAAATCACCTATCAAATTTTGAAGCTTCCCTAAAACAGAGCTTTCATTTTCATAAAGTGCTTCGTAAGCTCCAGAAGCTGTAGATTTCAATTTCTCAGCATTTAGCAGTCTTAATTTCTCTTCTTCAAGCTTCTCATCTTCTCCTGGGATCAATTCGGCCCCGTCAATTTCACTCAACTGATATTTAATATAATCCTCTTTTTCAATCTTATCTTTTTGTGATTGCACTAGATCATCTAGTTCATTTTTTATTGACATATAGTCTTGGTAGGACTCTTTTATATTCTGCGTCTCTGCAGAGGTTTGTCCAAAATCATCGACTATTTTCAAATGATTCTCATCACGCAGCAGACTTTGGTGCTCGTGTTGGCTAAATATATCAACCAGGCCCTGTGTTATCCGAGATAAGAGTGATATTGTTGAAAGGCTGCCATTGATGAATACGCGGCTCCTAGAGTTACGTTGGATAACTCTTTTGATGAGAAGCTCCCCTGATGAGGTTTCAAATCCTGCACTCTCAAGCCTCTCTTTGATTACTTCATCACGCGATATATCAAAAAGTGCTTCTATATGTGCTTCTTCAGCTCCGCTCTTAATATTATCCGCAGAGGCTTTATCACCCAAGATAATGTTTAAAGCATCCACTATCACGGATTTACCCGCACCGGTCTCTCCGGTAATAATGTTTAGACCGCTACTGAGACCTACAGAGAGGTCTTCAATAATTGTGAAGTTTTTTAAGGTGAGTCCTAAAAGCAATTGCCCTACTCAAGAAAGCTTTTTAGTATTATGCCCACTTCAGAGCCTTCTAGTTTCTCAAGAGATCTTTTTTCAATCTGTCTAATTCTCTCTCTTGTAAGCTCAAAGTGCTGTCCTATTTCATCAAGCGTAAATGTAGATTCATAATCTATACCAAATCTCATTTTTAAAATTTGCTCCTCTCTAGGAGTAAGTGTAGAGAGAGCGTCTTTAATTTTTATGGTCAGGGTTGCCCTTGCCACTGCGTAATCTGGAATTCTTGATACATCGTCGGGGATAAAATCAAGCAGTGTAGTCTTTTCCCCATCCAAAACAGGAGAGTCCAGCCGTACTACTTCCTTTGTAGCTTCAAGCACTCTTTTTACGCCCTCAACAGATATTCCGGATTTCTCTGATATTTCCTCCGGCAGAGGTTTTCTTCCTGATTCCTTATTCATCACAGAACTTATTCTATGAACTTTTGAAGCCTGCTCCAATACATAAACAGGAACACGTATTGTTCTCGTTTGATCCAACAATGATCTTGAGATAGCCTGATGAATCCACCACGAGGCATATGTAGAGAACTTATAACCTTTGGTATGATCAAACCTCTCAACCGCTCTCATAAGCCCTACGTTGCCTTCTTGAATTAAATCCGGCAGAGGCAAACCACGGCTCATGTATCTTTTGGCAATACTTACAACTAATCTCAAATTTGCTTTAATAAATCTGGCTTTAAAACGCTGAGCTCTTAGATGATATACTTTAGATAACAGATTTGATCTTTTAATACTTTTTCTAGCTATTTCTTTATCAAGCTTTGTTTTTCTAGAGCTAGTTTTAATCTTTTTATAGGTTTTCCTGGTGCTAGTACTCTTCTCTACATTTGAGATAGTGTTCTCAAGAGACTTGCTTAAAGTCCTCTCAAAAATAGCTTCCATAAACCCTCTAGCTTCTATGGCTTTACTCTCACATCTTTTTATTTTTGCTGAAACTTCTATTTCTTCTTTTGGAGTTAAAAGAGGCTCAGTGCCCATTTCTCTAAAATAGACTTGTAGAAGTCTGAACTCTTCATCGGGAGTAAATTTAGGTTTTTCATCCTCGGAGCTTTCTTCTTTTGTAGTCTCTTCCTTTATATCAACCTTTATCTCAACTTCATTTTCAGAGAGTTGCTCTAATAATTTTTCATCAATTTCTTCTTCAAAAATTGGATCTTGTTCTATATTTTGTGCATCGTTTGAATAATCTTCGAAGGAATTCTTTAGAAGTTTCTTTCCAGAATCATCTGGGGTTTTTGCCCTTGGTTCAACTCTATTTTGAGTTTTGGCAGATCGGGTACGTTTCTTTGTTTTTAATCTAGCTTGTCTCATTACCATCCTCCTTAATAGATGGAATTATTCTCTTATCTGACCCTCTCCTAGAACGATAAACTTAGTTGTCGTTAATTCCTCAAGACCCATAGGTCCAAAAGCATGAAGCTTAGAGGTGCTGATTCCAATCTCAGCCCCAAGACCAAGTTCAAAACCATCACTGAACCTGGTAGAGGCGTTAACCATTACTGTAGATGAATTAACACCATTAATAAAGCTTTGTGAATTAGCATAATCTTTAGTAACTATGGACTCAGTATGCATAGACCCATATTTTTCAATATGAGAGATCGCATCTTCCATACTATCTACAACCTTAACGCTTAATATTAGATCTAAATATTCCTGGGACCAATCATCTTCTTTGGCCTCTGTAACTTCAGGCACAATTTCTTTTGTTCTACTGCACCCTCTTAACTCTACGCCTTTATCAATAAAAGATCTACTAGCTTTAGGTAAAAAAGACTTTGCAATATTTTTATGCACGAGCATTGTTTCCATGGAGTTACATACCCCGGGGCGCTGCACCTTTGCATTTATACAAATACTCTCGGCCATATCCTGATCAGCGCTTTCATCAACAAACACGTGGCAGACCCCTTTGTAGTGCTTAAGCACAGGGATTCTTGAGTTCTCAGCTACAAAACGTATGAGCCCTTCTCCACCCCTTGGTATGATAAGATCTATAAGCTCATCCAGCTTAAGCATCTCTAGCACAGCATTTCTATCCGTAACAGGGATGATCTGCACTGCATCTTCTGGAAGACCGTGTTGTGATAAAGCCTCTCTAAGTATCTGGCCTATTGCCATATTGGATCTTATGGTTTCTGATCCGCCGCGCAGTATCACAGCGTTGCCTGATTTGATACAAAGCCCGGCAGCGTCTGCTGTTACATTCGGCCTTGATTCATAGATAATCCCAATTACTCCTAGAGGGATTCGCATACGCCCGACCTTAAGTCCATTGGGTCTAGTCCACATTCGGACTACTTCCCCAACAGGATCAGTCAGCGCAGCTACTTCTCTAAGACCTTGGGCTACTTTTTCTAGACGCTCTGTGGTTAGGGTAAGCCTATCTACCATTGCGGATGAAATGTCTTTTGACTTTGCATCCATTACGTCTTTTTGATTTTCACTAATTATAAAGTCGGCTCTTTTAACTAAATTCTGAGCCATAGTCTCTAAAGCTTTATCTTTTAATCCGGAACTCGCTCTGGACAGTTGTGCGGATGCACTTTTTGCTTTGCTCGCTATATCTACGAGAAGTTGGGACAACTCGTTATTCATGTTATTTTTTACTTTAGTTGCAGACATTTTTTCTTTTAATTACAGACATTTAGATCAGATTAGACAAATCACCGCTCCAAATAGAATGATAATACACCTGCAGACTTAAAGTCAAGCATATTAATTAAAATATACCTGGTAATTTAGATTATAAAATTAGAGACCCTATAAAGCTTGCTCTACAAGCTCCAGGGTCTCTTTTTAGATTAATTTATTTCTGAGTTCTTGCTAAGAAATAAGATGAATTACCTACTTAGGAAGTACACCTTTTTCATTTAGATAATCTAAAATGATATCTACTGATCCTTCCAAGCTGACTTTACTTGTGTCAATGGTAATTTCAGCGTTTAGAGGAGCTTCATAGGGATCGTCTATGCCAGTGAAACCTTTAATAATTCCTTCCCTAGCTTTCTTGTAGAGACCCTTAACATCACGCTCTTCACAAACAGCAAGTGGGGCATCAACAAAAACTTCAACGAATTCTCCCTCTTCTACAAGCTCTCTTACTTTATCGCGGTCAACAATGTATGGAGATACAAAGGCAGAAAGCACTATGGCCCCAGAGTCAACAAATAGTTTGGATACCTCTCCAATACGTCTTATGTTCTCACCTCTATCCTCTTCTGAGAAGCCTAGATCCTTACAAAGACCCATTCTAACGTTATCGCCATCAAGAATGTATGTTCTGGCTCTCATAGCAATAAGCTTTTTCTCAAGCTCATTTGCAATTGTAGACTTTCCTGAGCTTGGCAGCCCAGTGAACCATAAAATTAGAGATCCGTGGCTATTAAGACTTCTTCTGTCTTGCTTAGTGATCTCGTGTTGGTGTGGAATTACAAATCTTTCCATTAAATGCCTCCTATCGAATCCATGAATTCTGAATTGTCATTTATTAACTATTTTGGGTCAAGATTTTAAGTGAAATTACAGAAAGGTCAAAATTTCCCGACTCTGGATTTTCTATTTCCCTCCAGAGAACAAGTAATTTATCCATGTACTGTAATATCAACCTATATCTATTAAAACAGTGTATAGATAAACGGAGCTACTGCAGAGCCTTGAGCAAACACAATTAGCAGGCCAAATAGTAGCAATATGAAAAGCATAGGGGTAATCCACCACCACTTGTTGTGGATAAAGAACTGTAGCAGCTCTCCCATTATGCCCATTCTATTAGTTAAGCTTTTCAAAAAAGACATTACATTTCCTGTGGATAATAATACAGCAATTTGAACAAAGGTTAAATCTAATCTGTAATATTCTATGTTAGTTTATCTTTATGTACCAAATAATTACCTAATACTAGAAGATCCATACCGCTTGCATTAAAAGAGCTAAAAGCCTCGGCAGGAGTGTTAACCACAGGCTCTCCCTTAAGATTAAATGAGGTGTTTAGCAGCACTGGAACTCCGGTTGCGTCACCAAACGTTTCAATAAGTTTGTAGTATTTGGGATTTAGTTCTTTTCTGACCGTCTGGAGCCTTCCAGTACCGTCAACGTGAGTTATCGCAGGAAGCACGTCCCATTTGTCTTTATGCACATCAGTTACATATAGCATAAATCTTGCAGGGTAGTGTTTCTCTGGCTCGTCAATATCAAAATACTCTCCAGCCTTCTCAACTAAAACTGATGGGGCAAAGGGTCTAAATGGCTCTCTAAATTTAATTTTCACGTTCACTATATCTTTCATCTCTGTACTTCTGGGATCGGCCAATATACTTCTGTTCCCAAGTGCTCTTGGGCCCCATTCAAACCGGCCTTGATGCCAGCCAATAACTTTTCCATTTTGTATGCTATCTACAACCTGCTCCATTAGCTTGTCTTCATTTTCCACTAGCTCGTATGGAATGTTGTTTTCTTTTAGAAATGCTTCCGTATCCGCTGCGCTGTGTTCCTGACCCCAGTATGCGTGTTCCATAACAAAATTTCTGGGTTTTCCTAAAATTGCATGGTACCCATAGAGAGCTGCTCCAGTTGATGCTCCACCGTCACCTGCAGCTGGTTGAATATAAATTTCTTCAAAGTCAGTTTCGGTGAGCACTTTTTTGTTAGCCACACTATTTAGCGCCACACCACCTGCCATGCATAGGTGTTTTAGACCAGTTTGTTTTTGCGCATAGTTGGCCATTTTCACAACTATCTGCTCTGTCACAACCTGTATGCTTGCTGCAATATCAGCGTAATACTGGTTTTGTTTGGCTATCTCGTCATAGTTGTCAGGTTTATCTCCGAAATACGCAGGGTAGCCACTTGCATCTGTAAAGAAATTTGCTTTTTGATCTCTTGGATCACCAAATATTTCTTCAAATTTTTTATTAAATGTTTTATCGGTAGAATAGTGATAGCAGAAGTAGTCCATATCCAGCTCAAATCCGCCTTCGTCGTCTACTTTGACAACTTCATAGACTTGATCTACATATTTAGGCTCTCCAAACGGAGCCATTCCCATTACTTTGTACTCCCCTTCATTCACTTCGAACCCTAAAAATGCGGTAAAAGCACTATAGAGTAGCCCAAGAGAATTAGGGAATCTAATCTCTTTTAATATTTGAATATCGGTCCCTCTTCCCACTCCGAGTGTAGCGGTTGTCCACTCACCTACTCCGTCTATTGTTAGAATGGCTGCTTCATTAAATGGGGAACAATAAAAACTACTTGCTGCATGTGAGATATGGTGTTCACAAAAGAGTATTTTTGAGGCATCAATGTCGAGTTTTTTTTGAATGAGATGCTTAACCCATAGTTTTTCTCCAAGCTGTGTAATCATGGATTCTCTAAACAGCTTAAGAGACTTTGGAAACGTCTGCATTGTATCTAGGAGTAAGCGCTCAAATTTAAGAAAGGGTTTTTCAAAGTACATTACATATTCCAGGTCCTGCGGCTCAATACCTTCTAAATTAAGGCAGAAGTTAATCGCATTCTCTGGATATTCAGAGTCGTGTTTTATTCTTGTGAATCTCTCTTCTTCAGCTGCAGCCACTACTACTCCGTCTTTAATAAGAGTTGCTGCTGCATCATGGTAATAACATGAAATTCCTAATATATACATAATTCAAGAGCTCCTAAAAAACTAAGCATTTTATTTCGTTGTAGAATGTAATGATAGGTTTAAGACTGCCTCTCAGCTCTCTCTAGAACTGATAATTCCGTATCATCTTCTCTATTGTGCCATCCAACATGTTCTTTCTTTTTTATCTCTAACGGATCGGTAAACAGTTTTACCATCATAGCAAAAGGGAAAAGTAGTATGAAATAAAACAGAGTAAGAATGACTCTTGCATTGAAATCTCCAATTTTGCGGGCTACCCTCTTCCATCCTTCCCAAAGTCTTCTAAAAAACCCCTGTTTTTCAGTCTCAGGGCTACTATTCTTTTCCACTTCACTCATATAAACATATCCTTAAAATTATTTTATTTATCAGCACACATTACCAGGAAATTTTGTAGTTTAACAGGAAAGATTAAATAAAATACCTTACGTAGTGCTTTTTGGAACTTTAATTTTACTTAAATTTATGCAGACCTTCTACCTTTTGGGGCTAGGAATTTGACAAAACTCAAAATACTGAAAAAATTAAGGGAAAATTATCTTGGAGGAATACCTTGGAACGAACACTATCTATTATAAAACCAGACGGGGTCGAAAAAAATGTTGTCGGAGAAATTATCTCCAGATTTGAGAAGAACGGACTAAACATAGCTGCAATGAAGAAAATAAAACTCAGCAAATCAGATGCTGAAGGGTTCTACGCAGTGCATAAGGAAAGACCTTTCTTTGGCTCTCTAACTGATTTTATGTCCAGAGGACCTGTAGTTGTAATAGTTTTAGAGGGAGAAGGAGCAATCTCGAAGAACAGAGAGATCATGGGAGCTACAAACCCTGAGGAAGCTGCTGAAGGTACAATTAGAAAAGATTTTGCTACAAACATTGAAGAAAATACTGTTCATGGCTCAGATGCACCTGAGACAGCCGAGGTTGAGATAAACTATTTCTTCAACGCATTCGAAATCACCGGCTAATTAAAATCAACGTATAAAAATCGTAAACGGTCCCACTTAGATTCTATTAATTGGGGCCGTTTTCTTTATTTAAGTCCGCATTAAAAACTATACTGAAGTGCTTGATAAATCTTTCGACCACACTCTCCATTGGCACTTGAGATCCTAAGACCTTCTCCATTGATGTAACTACCACATCAGAAATTCCGCAGGGAACAATAAGGGAAAAACTATCTAGATCGGTGCTCACGTTTAATGCAGAGCCGTGCATGGTGATTCCGTTTTTTACAGAAACTCCAATTGAAGCTATTTTCTGGCCACTAGTCCAAACCCCTGGGTATCCATCTCTTCTATCTGATTCTATACCATATTCCGCGAGTAAATTTATAAGGACCTGTTCAAGCAAATTGATATAGGCTTTAGCTCCAAGGTTAAAATCTCGTAAGTTTACAATTGGATAAGAAACAAGTTGTCCCGGGCCGTGGTAAGTGAGGTCTCCTCCCCTATCGGTATTATGCACTTCAACACCAAGCTCTTCTATTTTAGTGACCGGGAGCACGTAGTTATCATCACTTCCAAAACGCCCATTGGTAATTACTGGGAAGTGTTCAAGTAAAAATAGATAACCAGATATTCCGTTTCTAGATAATTTGATATTTTCATGAGCCCTCTGCTGAATTTGAAGTCCGTCACTATATCCAGTTTTATCTAGGTGTTCATATAGAACTATGTTTTTTAGACCCTCACTCATTTAAAATAGTTTAATCAATTTAACGAACATATACACAACAGTTATAATCTCAAAATAGATATGAAACCTAAGAAATCTACTAAAGCTGGCTTTGATGAGTTTCTTCAAGAAATATCATCTGCAGATATTAAACCTGTCTATATATTCACTGGAGATCAAATCCATCTCGTCGAGAAAGCATTGAGCGAGCTTCGGACTAAAGTGTTTGGAAATGAGGATGATATGAACTATGTTGTGTTCCACGGGGATTCAGCATCGGGTGAGGAAATCTTAGAAAATGCCTCTACAGTGCCCATGTTTAGTAGCAAAAAAATTGTTGTTGTTAAAAATGCCGAAAAGTTAAAAGCAGATCAACTTAAATCCCTTGAGCCTTACATGGAATCACCCTCCCCCCAAGCTACGCTTATTATGATCTTTTCTGACGGCAAGGCGCCTAAGATAAAAAACAAGAAGCTTCCTAGATTTGACTTCAGCCTACAAAAAGGCAACACCGTCTCTGCAGTAAGGGAAGAGGCTAAAGCACTTGGGTTCACGATAACGCCAAAAGCGGCCCAGACCTTGATATCACTTGTCGGAGAGGACTTAAAAGAGCTTAACAACGAACTTATAAAACTGTCTCTATATCGCACAGAAGGTAGTGCAATAGAAATAGAGGATATTGAGAATCACACAAGAAAAGCACAATTTGGAGATATTTTTGCATTAATAAATGCAATATCAAAGAAGAATAAAAAGGATGCTCAAAGGGCACTGATGGATCTTGAAGAACAAGGAGAAGAGCCACTTTCTGTTTTGAGCAGGCTGATATGGCGATTTAGGCTGATTTGGAAAGCTAAGGAACTTACAGATGAAAAAATGCCCAAGGATGAGATACTTAAGGAGTTGAAGATGTCCTCAGGTGCGTTTTATTATTTGAGTCAGGATCTTAAAAAGTATAGCTACGCGGATATCACTCGCATAATGGGACTTCTCAAGGATTGTGACAAAAAGTTAAAGATGAGTTATGTGCCAAGAGATTTCCATCTCACTAAGCTTGTGACGGAGCTATGCACAAAGCGTCCATAAAATAACAGGATGGATTGATTTAGGTTTATGAGGAAAGTGAAGCTACTTTCTTGGAAATTCTTGAAACCTTACGAGAAGCGGTTTCTTTTTTAAGAACACCCTTGGAAGCGGCTTTACGTAGTTTAATTTCAGTCTCTTTTAGAACTTGCTGAGCAGCATTAACGTCTTTACTCTCAAGAACTGATTCAAACTTTTTAAGCTGAGTTTTAAGATCGGACTTGATTACTATGTTACGATCTCTTTTCTTCAAGCTTTGACGATGTCTCTTAATTCCAGATTTAATTCTTTCGGCCATTAATTAATATTCCTCCGAGCAATAATTTGCTATAGTTTGCAGGGAATTAGCTATTTGTCAAATTAAGTTTTAGTAGTCACTATTAAAAATTCCTTATTCCCCTCTGCCCCCAAAATCGGAGAGGCAATTACTCCTTTAATATCCATATCATGTTCATCTAAATGCTTAGTTATCTTTTCTACTACCTGAATGTGTTTATTTTCGTCCCTTACTATTCCTCCTTTGCCCACTTCGCCTTTGCCAACTTCAAACTGAGGCTTTATTAGTGCAGCTAGTACTCCCTTAGGTTTAAGGAACCCAAGTATTGAGGGAATAACTTTTGTAAGAGATATAAAGGAGACATCCATAACAACTATGTCTACAGGATCAGCGATGTCATGAGGCTGTAAGTGCCGTGCGTTTACTTTCTCCATAACCACTATACGGTCGTCATTTCTAAGTTTCCAGTCCAGCTGACCATAGCCCACATCTAATGCATAAACTTTTGTGGCTCCCCGTTGTAAAAGACAGTCTGTAAATCCTCCTGTAGAAGCCCCTACATCAAGAGCAACCATGTCACTTACGTCTATATCAAAATGTTTGAGTGCTTCTTCTAACTTTAATCCCCCGCGACTTACAAATTTTATAGAGGAGTCTTTTATAGTAACTTCAGAGTCACTTTTTATGAGAGTGCCTGCTTTATCTACTTTTTGACCGTCTACGTATACGCCGCCTCCCATTATAAGCGCCTGAGCCCTGGTTCTAGAGGGAGCAAGATTTCTCTCAACTAAAAGAAGATCTAATCTTTGTTTTTTCAGGGGCTTTTTCATAACAATAAAATGAATTTATTCATACTTAGAATTTTCTATCGGTTAGATATAAAGCAATTTCTCTAAGTGGAGTAGCTTTATCATTAAAATCTTTTATAGATTTAAGAGCTTTCTTAGTAAGAACTTCTGCTTTTCTTTTAGACTTCTTAAGACCTACAAGCTCAGGATAGGTTGTTTTTCTATTTCTAGCGTCAGCACCGACCTCTTTGCCCATATCACTTCCTCCCTCGATATCTAAAACATCATCTACTATCTGAAAAGAGAGTCCTAGAGCTTTAGCAAAAACACTTAACTTTTTTAACTGCTTATCATTTGCTCCACCTATCTTTGCGCCTACTGATATTGCAACTTCGATCATAGCGCCCGTTTTAAGAGAATGCATCTTTTCTACCTGATCCACCGATACATCATTTACCCCTTCTAGGGCCAAATCAATTGCCTGCCCGCGTATCATACCGCCAGATCCAGCTGCACTGGATATATCTGACACTATTTCAGTAAGAATTTTTGGACGTAGTCCGCTTTCTAGACCTTCTTTTATCATTATGTTAAATGCATCTGTTAGAAGCGCATCTCCAGCTAAAACCGCAACAGCCTCTCCGTATACATTATGGTTCGTAGGGACTCCTCTTCTTAAGGAATCGTCATCCATACATGGAAGATCATCATGTATAAGCGAGTAGGTGTGGATCATCTCCAGCGCGCAAGCTATTGGCAGTACTTTCTCATCTTTACCGCCAAAGGCTTCATTTGCAGCAATCATCAAAATAGGCCTCAGCCTTTTTCCTCCTGACAATGCACTATAACGAATGGATTCTTCTAGTGGTGTTATGGATTTGGGTGAATACTTAAGTAGAGAATCAAGTTTTCTGTCAACAAGCTCTCTTTTAGAAGCGAGATAACTCTTAATGTTAAATCCCATAGTTATTCTTCGTCAGAATCAAAATCCTTAGCTATGAGTTCACCATCTTTCTCTTCGGTAAGAATTTTTACTTTCTTCTGTATTTCATCAAGTTTTTTATGAGAATATGCAATCAGTTTAGTGCCTTCTTGAAAAAGCTTTATGGAATCCTCGAGTGGAAGATTGCCACTTTGTAGCTTATCAACAATTTCTCTTAGCTCATTGATGGAATTCTCAAATGATTTCATATAGAACTATTTTATCTTTGATACAATATGTATACAAGTATTCAAGAATGAATGGGTCTTGGGGGGCGAATATTACATTTTGAGAATTATGTTCCTCTTCCGGTTGCCGCTCAAAATATTATATTAAGGGGGATAACTATGTATCCCCCTCCCCTTGTCTATTTTTTTATAAACCTAATAGATTAATCAAAATTAGTGAGTAGCATCGTTTGCAGCATCACCAGCAGCATCAGCAGCGTCGTTTGCAGCATCACCAGCAGCATCGGCAGCATCGTTTGCAGCATCTTCAACAGGAGCTGTTTCGATTACAACCTCTTCTTCAGTAACTTCAGCCTCTCCAGCAGGCTGCTCAGCCTGTTGTGGGCATCCGGCCAATCCTAAAGCTAAAACTAGTCCAGCGAATAATATGAAACTTCTTAACATAGAATCAATACCTCCTTTGAGTTTTTCATACTAACTTTTATCCGACCAGGGATTATAACCATCCCCTAAACCAATTTACAATATTTATTGACCGAAATCTATAACATTTTGAAATTAGTGTGTCATTTGATCAATAGTCATTATCATTTAGCTCTGTTACATCATCAGATTGATTAAATTCTCCAGGCTCTACTTCCTCCATAAACTCCGGATCAGGATTTTGCGGCTGGCTATTTTCAAAGTTATCAGCATCGACAGGGTCATTATACACAGACGGATCATAGCTATCCTCAAGCTGTTCATCCTGTGCAAAAGCGATATCCATATCTAGGTGCCAAATACTAAATGTGCTAAATGATGAGATTAAAAAACCTAATGCAAAAATAATAGATAATCTATATATGTACATCATATTAGGTTCTCCCTTGCTATTAACAATATCATATAAATTTATATCTTCCGCCCGCCTTTACCGCTACGCCAATGCTCCTCGATCTGCTCTAAGCTGAGCCCCTTTGTCTCAGGCATATAGAAATAGACATATGCAAATGACACTACACACAGAGCTGCGTAGAGCCAGAAAGTGTCTGGCCTTCCCAAGGTTTCAATTAAACTAAGGAAGGTTAGTGTAACAATCAGGTACGTGGCCCAAATAACTGCTGTTACAAGGCTCATGGCAAGCCCTCTTACACTAAGGGGGTATATCTCGGAAATCACAAGCTGGACGACTGTTCCAGGCCCTAGAGTCCAGGCAGCGACAAAAAAGATAAGACTAGCTACGGTCAAATACCCCATGAACCCTCCACCGGTTTTTTGGAAATAGAAAGTTATTCCTAAAACTATCAAGCCTACGCACATTCCAGCTAGTCCCACGAGCATGGTGGGCCTCCTACCAAGTCTGTCCATAAGATTCATCGCAACAATAGACATAACAACAAAGACAATACCCAATCCTACAGTTTCAAGTATCGCTGTGGACGCTGAATGAAAACCGGCAAGCTCAAAGATAGTTGGTGCATAAAAAGTAGCAAGGGAAAGACCTGTAAGCTGCCTTATCATAGCAAGCCCCAAACCAAGCACCAAAGCAGGTCTCATCACAGGGCCTATTAGTTCATGCCAATTTGGCTTAGCCTGATCAAGAGTGTTCTTAATACCGGACAGTTCATTGTCTACTTGATTTGTTCCCCTTATGCGCATAAGGATGTCTCTTGCCTTATCGTCATGTCCATGCTTGATGAGCCACCTTGGACTCTCTGGGAGGAAAAACATCCCTACAAACAACAAGAATGCTGGCACAAGACCTACAGCAAACATTAGACGCCACTGACTGTAAGCTGAGAAGTAATAATCTACTAGATAGGAAATTAGAACCCCGCTTAATATAGCAAATACAAAGATCGACACGAGCCTACCACGGTTTGTTGGAGATGATATCTCTGAGATATAAAGAGGCACTACGAAGGAAAGCACACCGAAAGCAGCACCTACTACTATTCGGGCAATTATTAACAACAAAATATCATGAGCCAATACTGTGCCAAGAACTCCAATGAATGAAATTACAGCGCATATAATTAGAAGCTTCCGACGCCCAAGTTTATCACAGAGTCTGCCTCCGAGCGCAGCCCCCAACATTGCGCCAAATAGAACGGAGCTCAGTACAAGCTCTTGCGAGAAAGGAGAGAGGTTAAATTCCTTTTTGATAAATAATATTGCACCAGCAATGCCGGCAAGATCGTAGCCATAAATAAGACCCCCAAGCGAGGAGATGGAAACAGCTATATATAAAAACAAAGTGGTATCACTTTTTGGAACATCTTTACTCAGAGTCTCAGACATAATCTGAGATTAACTCTATTGGAGTCTAAAAACAATTTCTCAGTATAATTCTTTTTTGAATTTAATCATCCTAAAAAGATTAGAAGTGTTGTTTATAGAAACTACCAATCGATTAAACTCTTTGATTGTTCAATACAAACAGGATAATTACTGATTACAAAGATACTATGAAAGCACATTTTGAACTAAAAAACATATTGCAAAGTATTGATGGGGAGCCCTGTGATTCCTACAAATCCATTGAAGGTGAGTATCTTTTTAACAGCTACACCCTGCTCATTGATAATGTTGTTGAAAACGCTCCAAGTAGAATAAGAGTAAGGATTTCACAAGACGTAGCAGGATTTCCGGATGACACCTACAAAAACAGATCTCGCGAGATTGCACTTAGAGATTTTATTACCCGCAAGTTCCAAGAGGGAATTTCCAAGTACATTTCTGACGGTGGAAAAAGCAGCCAAATAATGATTGATAGTCCTGGACAGGAAATACTTGAGCGCACGTCTGCTTTTATAGATAAATCATTTGTAGAAATCAGATTTACCATAGAGCTGTCAAAAAATGAAGAAAAAATAACCGCAAAAGAAGTAGAAATTCTTTTATTTGAAGAACTACCTCAAATAGTAGAATCTTCTGCTATTTTTGAGAACCTGGACAAAGATTCCCTCTATACACATATAGAAACTTCAGAAGATGCTGACTTTCTAAGGAATGAGCTTGAGAATTTAAGGCTAATCGCTTTTGTAGCTGAAGGAAGTATTCTTCCCAGGGAATCTGAGACAAGCCCCCTTCCATTAAAAGATGCTACTGTAGTGCCATTTTTATCCCCCTACATACTGAGAATGGATATTGAGCTTCCGAATCGGGGGCAGATTTCTGGTTTGGGCATCCCAAGAGGTATTACTGTTATCACAGGTGAAGGATCGCAAGGAAAATCAACCCTCCTAAACGCAATAGAGCAAGGTATTTATAATCACATTCCAGGGGATGGAAGAGAATATGTTGTGAGCAATCCTAATTCTGTAAGAATTCGCTCTGAGAAGGAAAGAAATATCACTAATGTAAATATCTCGGCGTTTATTGAGGATGCTTCACAAGAAGAGAATTTTCGTGCTTTCTCTACAGAAAATGCTACTTCCGACACTTCACAAGCAGCAAATATTGTTGAAGCAGTAGAAGTAGGAGCTGATGTTTTATTAATTGATGAAAACACATCGGCCAATGATTTCCTTACCCGAAACCATCAAAAAAAAGACTCTGAGAACAGATATTCTAGCAAGTATATAGAAAAAGTGGCCGGTTTATTTAATGAATATATGGTGTCCACTATTCTAGCTATTGAAGATTCTGAGGAATACTTTGATGTTGCTAATTTTGTTATACGAGTCACTAATTTTAAGGCCGAGGATATAAAGGTAGATCCTAATGCGGTGCTCCCTAATAACAATATGGAGATAGACGGTTATGTAGGATCAATTGGAGAAAGGATTCCTCTTGCTGAAAGCATAGATTTGAGCACAGCTGATCTAAGTTCCTTTGAACATTTTGTGACAAAAAGCCAAGCCAATGCGATTGGTGATGCAATAGAGTATGCAAAGAAGTACATGGATGGCAAAAAGTCCTTCAGACAGTTAACTAGCCTTGTGATGCTGGACATCGGGCGCGGAGGTTTAGATGTCCTAAATCCTAGTTTACATAGAGACTACGCAGAGTTTAGGAAGATCGAACTAGCTGCAGTCATTAATAGACTTAACGCCCTTAAGGTTGAGCAGAAAAACTAAGCTATAAAAAAAGGGCCACTAAATTAGCAGCCCTTTCTCATTTTTTTAGAAATCATTTTCTTTAAATCAAATTTAAAACACTATTCATCTATACCATAATCCTCTACATTGCTCTTTCTACAGGTCTCGACGTCCAGTGCTTGGAAATAGAAAAGAGGAAAGCCACCAGGGAATCCGGAAACTACAACTTGTCCTTTGGCCACTCCAAAATCATCTGCAGTAAGTGTAGGCTCAACTGAATCTACTAAAATATCTAGGTCAACATCCTCACATATCTCATTTGAGTCAGTTCCTAGATCACCTTTAAAGACAGCAACTTGTCTTCCAGGTGTTACATTGTCAATCGTGTACTCATACGTACTAGCACCTACCTGCTCATATCCACTGAAAACAAGATCTCCCTCAGGAAGGGATAGAATGGATTCAGTAACCACATTACTTGCACTGCAATTTGCAGTATCAATCGCCTGAAAATGATGTTCGCTGTCTGCAAGGCCTCTAGGAATTTGATAGCTGTAGGAAGCATTTCCTATAAGGTCAGAATCAGCAGTATCAATAATTTTATAATTTCTGATACCTGTTTGTAAACCAGCACAAATTCTATCATCAGAAAAAACACCAGCCCTGCTGCCGCGTATAAATACAATCTCGCTACTCCCAGTAGAACCATTTGAATTAAGATCGGAAGCCAAACCTCCAATTGGTAGTGGGCTTAACGAATTTAATACAAAAGTAGGATCTTTTGGAGGAACTACTGTTCCCATTACAACATTACTGGCTTTACAAGTTGATACATCAACTGCCTGAACATAAAAAACAAACCCATCTGGCCATCCTCTGGGCAAACGATTATCAGTAGATGCTGTTCCAGCAGAATCAGATTGTTCTGTATTTACAATTTTATAATTTCTTATACCTGCTTCGAGTCCAGGACAGATTCTATCATCAGAAAAAGTTCCTGTTCGAGTGCCTCGTATAAAGACCACTTCACTACTTTCAGTTGCACCTTTCACTGTCATGTTGGTAACCAGACCAGCGGTTGGAAGTGGTATTAGGTCCATCAGTACCATGCCATTAACAACTGGCTCAGATTCAAAAACGAAAGCTGCAGAACTGTTTCCCTGTGATGATGTGCGACCCTTAGTTAAATACAAATCACCCGATATAGAAACTTCATCTCCCAAAAACCTAGTACTAGCTATGCTTGGGGCAAATACATCACTCTGTGTCCAATTTTTAAATGAAACCCTATTGAATTTATAGATCTTCCCTGTGCTACCATTCTCATTAGAACTTCCGTATGCTCCTATGATCACTTTATCACTAGAGATGGCAACTGAATCACCATAAAAACTACCAAAATCCTCACCAGCGATAAGCTCTGATCTCAACCATTTTCCATCACCGCTCCTTCTTTCAAAGATAAAGACCGCTCCCCTTCCAATAATACCAGTAATGTCACCAGGGTCTTTATAAGCGTTAGGAGCTCCTATAATTGCAATACCACCCTCAAGATCTAAATCAAATGCAAATTGGTCGAAATTCTCACCACCTGGTCTTATTAATCTGCGTACTTCATTCCATTCTCTTAATACATCTCTCTCATAAACAATTGCATATCCCCTTAGATCCTTCCAACCTGGAACACCTACTACTGCATAGTCACCAGATAGAGCACAGGTAAAACCAGCAAAGTCGCCTTCCTTTGGATTTAATGATCTGGGTAGAAGTGTCTCATTCCATACCCCATTGGAGTCCCTTTCAAAAATATAAGCTTTACCAGCTTTATCTTCTGCGCCAACATCGGCAAAATTAGCTCCTGCCAAGATGGTATTTTCTGATACGGAGACACAAGATCCAAAATTATCACCAACGACTCCATCACTAGCTCTAAGTATTTCAACTTCTTCCCATACTCCACTTATTCTTTCAAATATATATACTTTTTCTTGACTACCCGCGGCACCTACCACAATCCTGTCACCTGAGATGGAGACATTTAGACCGAACAAAGCTGCTTCAGATGGATCACTAGCTTGTAGTATTTGAGTGTTGTTCAAATTACCGCTGGCATCTTTTTCATATACATAAACCCGGCCTGCTCTATCTATACCATTTACGTCATCTCTTATTGATCCAACTACTACAGTATTTCCAGATGAATCCATCCTAGTACCAAAACCATCACTGCCAGCTGGTCTAATTAGTTCCCTCTCAGTAGTTTGAGCTGAACTTTTATTATTTAATCCGAAGAATATGAAGCCAAAAGCTAAAAGAAAAATCATTCCAGCTAATATATATCTCGATCTAATCATCTTGGAAAATCCCCCTTTGGGTCATTTTTTCAATAAACGTCTAAATAGTTTAGAAACTAAGTGTGAAGATACTATGAACAAGCACCTTAGTCAATATTTATTGAAATATATATTGTAATATTGTGTTCATTATTTAGGGTCTATATTTGCTAATCTTTTATTTCCTGCTCAGGTTTACACAAAAAACCCGCTCAGCCTAAGTTTTTAAGACTGAACGGGTTAGATTTTCTGATTTAAATTTATTTAGAAATCGAACAAATTTACTGAAACACAAAAATTAAAGATCATATTCAGTTAGATTGCTCTTTGTACATTCTTCTA
>JAJCZS010000034.1 GCA_029262275.1 Deltaproteobacteria bacterium
ATAACACATTAAAAGTAAATTCTTAGATAAAGTCCATTAATAATATCCTTTTTACTTTAACCCCAGTTCCCAGCATAGTAATAATCAACTTTAAGTTCTAAATCTACAAATTTTAAAGTTAAAGCAGCACTTGAAGCACTAAAACAAACGTTCTGTTGAATAAAATTAAAAAAATAGTTGGTTCGCATAATAAATAATAGGTATAATGTTATATGTCTATCTATATTTCTAGGGAGGGAATAATGAAAACACAGAAACAAGCAATTGGTAAGTCTATAACTAGTGTATTTGCACTACTTCTATTAGTAGTAGTTTCTTTCGGTATTGCAGGTGGATGTAGCAACAGTAATGGAAACGGCGACGGCGGAAACCCGCAGCCTACTCCTGCTCCGACCCCAGCACCAACTCCTGCGCCTACACCAGCGCCAACTCCAGCGCCTACACCGGCACCAACTCCAGCGCCAAATGGCGGCGGTGAGGTTCTTGTGCCAGGAACATTGTCTATGGTCGCGCAGAGTTTTGACTATGTAGGAAATGGAAATGAGAGGCAGTTCCTTGACTATTATCAAATAACTTTTCCAGAAGTAATAGAAGCATCTACTAGAGAAGAGGAACTCTCAACGAGACCCGCAATTGTATTTTTGCATGGCGGCGCTTGGGTACTTGGAGACAAGGGAGATGTTCTTGATGAGCAAGTTATTCTTGATGCTGCAGAGAAGGGCGGTTTTCACTTAATTTCAGTTGGCTACCGTTTGGCTATAGAGTTCGATGGTGAAGTTATATTTGATAGTAATCCATGGCCTGCACAGGCTCATGATGCTAATGCCGCAATAAGATGGATAAAACAAAATGCCGAAATGCTAGGAGTTGATCCGGAAAAACTCATAATTGTTGGCGGCTCGGCTGGCGCTCACATCGCTGCTGCAGTTGCAATGGGGCCAGATGTGGATGAGCTTCAAGGCCCACATAACCTTGAACCTCCTACATCTACGGATGTTGCTTTAGCGTTTTTAATCTTCGGGGCCTACGATATGAATACAATAGTTGATAACGGGTTAGATCTGGTATTAGATGGCACCTGCGGAGTAGAGGATTTAATCGCAATAGGAGGGCTATTAGCTTTACTTGATTGCCCGCTATCAGAGAATCCGACTAATCCACTTGATAATTGCTCGCAGCAGTCTTTAGATCTGGCAAGCCCAGTGATGCATGTGGACAGTAGTGATCCTCCCTCTTACCTTGCCCACGGGCGTAATGACTGTGTTGTCCCTTATCAACAGACAGAAGAAATGACTACTGCTTTGGATAATGCGGGAGTGCTGACAGAGAGTATTATTGTTCCGGGCGGAGAGCATGATGTTATGACTCTTATGCTTGATTTAGATGGTATGCTTAGTTTTATTGAAGATAATCTATAGCAGGTTGGTTTCATACCCTAATAATTGGGTTTTTTAGAGGGCTGTAGGTATCTCTGGATTGTTTTTCAGGGTATATTATTCTTCTAATAAGAAGTTAATTTCTATCTAAAGCCCCATTGGGATGGTGTGAGTTTTTAGAATGAAAATAGGATTTCCAAAAACAGTAGTTACTGCTATTTCTTTATTTGCAATTACTTTGATGATTTCCGGATGCGACTTGATGGGAGACTCTGGCAAGAGTTTTGAGTCCGTTGCAACTGAGGATGTGATTGCAAGCTCTCGCATGATCCAGCCTGTCGAATATGAATACGTTGCAGATGGACATGAAAGACACAAGCTCGACTTCTATGCTTATGAAGAAGAGGGCGACTCCAAAAGACCCACACTGATTTGGATTCACGGCGGTGCCTGGATTGCAGGCGATAAGACTAAGATAGACCCGCTCGCCTACAAGGTGGCCGGGCTTGGTAAGTACAATCTTGTATCCATTAATTATAGATTAGCTAATGATACTTCAGCCCCATGGCCCGAGATCGTATATGACGTGAATGCGGCTATTAGGTGGGTGAAGTTAAATTCCACAAAACTTGGTATAGATCCTAATAAATTAATTCTTGCTGGAGAATCCTCAGGGGCGCACTTAGCTGCGATGTCTGCTTTCTCTCCAGAAGTGGAGGAGTTGCGCGGGGAGCATAACCCGGGGCCTTCAACTGATGTAAGAGCGGCTGTTCTCTTCTACGGCGCATATAACATGAGCAGTTTAGCTGTGCAGAAAAATAGCGCTACCAAATCTGGAATGTGTGATGAGCCTCAGTATTCAAGCCCGATCTTAGAACTCCTTGATTGTCCCGAGACAGATGATAGTAGATACAACATAGACAGCTGTGATCTAAAGAAAGTAAGAGCTGCTGATCCGTGCGCGTATGTTGATAAATCAGACCCACCTGTATTTTTGGCCCACGGCCAGCACGACTGCATAGTTCCTTGGGGACAGAGCAAGGCGCTTCATGATGAGTTAGATGATGTTGGGGTCAAAAATGTTTTTGTCTCAGTTGAGGGCGGCAAGCACTCGATAAGCACTTTGGATATAGAGCCTCAGAGTGTAGTGGCATTTATACAAGAGAGTCTTGTGGAAAAGAAAGAAAGCGTTTCTGATGCGAATAGTCCTTCAATTCCAACTAAAACAAAACAGTAACACCTAGCGGTGGGCACTTAATTTTTAATTTCTCAATAGCTCCAAAGAAATTTTATGAGAGTGGACACTGTCTACTTCTTTTGAACGATCAAAAGAAGCAAAAATCGCCCTCCTGTACAAAAATGACTAAAATTAATTTCACTACGGCTAAATGATTTATTCCTCCCCACACCGCAAATCATTTTTAACGCCTACGTTTATTAATTTCTATACGCATTTTTGTAATGTCGGGATTTAAAGGCCAAACCAAAAACTAAGTCAAAAGATAAAAACGTTACAAAGAAATAATATGCTGGCAGGCACTGCCTTCTGTAATTTCGGGAAATTAAAAGCAAAAACAAAACGTTACTGAGAAATTGTTTGGGAGCGGACACTGTCCGCAAGAAATTTTATGCTAGTGGATGCTATCCACATACTGTAAAATAAGAGTAAGGTGGAAAATAAAATTAAAACAAAAGGACTTGTGACATGGAATTAAGAGTAAAACACATCTCTGGGCTTGGGTTTGAACCGGGTAGTTATGTGACGATTAAAAGAAGCGGCGAGCAGCTCTCTCTGCTTGGAGTTGTACAGGAGGAATCGGTCGCGGGTTTTAAGGGAGTTAATGAGGGGAAGAAAGAAAAGGTTGAGATAACCAAGAAGATTCACATCGCAGATGTTGTGAGCGTGAAGCTAAATCCTAATGTTGAATCCTCTAGTGATTACGGCACGGTTGTTAAAACCTTCATCATCCTAACTGTCAGAAACGAAGCAGGGTTTACATACGAAGCACTACTTGCTGGGGACGAGATCAAGCGTGTGACCCCAGCCTATAATGATTTAATCAAAGTCCTAACCGGCGGATAAAAATTACTTAGGAGAGATGGTAGGTTCTATCCTCTATGCTGACTAATATTTTAGCTCTTTGTTATATAGCGCTTGCTTGGGGATCGGCGTTTGTGCTGATTAAGCTTAACGAGGAGACTATGGGTCCTCTTGTTATACAGGCTGGGCGGTGTACCGTAGGTTTTCTAGCACTCCTAATTATCTCCATTGTTTTGAAGCGGGATTTGGCGGGGCATGCAAAGCACTGGTTTGCATGGCTTGTTTTTGCAATTTTAGGAATTGTTTTTCTCTGGGTAGTTACAGCTCTTGGCGAAGAGTACATAACAGCGGGACTTGCCACAGTGATGGTTACAGTGTCGCCGCTTGTTACATTTATAATAACAGTCTTCTTTTTGAGAACAGAGCGCTTCAGTGTTCTGGGTGTTATCGGCCTCATCCTCGGAGTAGCAGGGCTTGTGCTGGTTGTGGGGATACATAACATTCTGGGCGGAAGTTCAATACTTATAGGCTCACTTTTAATCATCTCAGGCTTCAGCGCTTTTGCGATCAATGGCATCATCGCCCCAAGGCTGGCGAGCGGCACAGATCCCATTGCGTCGAGCACATACTACACAGGGTTTGCGACAGTGATCCTGTGGGTGATCGCTTTTATTTTCGAAGACCCAATGAGCACTAAATTAACAGTCCAAAACATGACCACCGAGATAATTATGGGCGTGTTCAGTTTTGCAAGCGGGTTTGTAGTTTATTACTGGCTCCTAAATAGAGCAGGGCCGTTTTTCTCCTCCATGACTTTCTATCTCATCCCCATTGTTGGCATAGTGGGCGGGTTTTTGCTTCTTGGTGAAAAGATCACTATGATACAAGTTGGCGGGATGCTCGTAGTGTTCGTAGGTGTGTATCTGATTAACAGAGTGAAATTCAAAAAGGAACCATAAAGTAATGCTGGCCAATTTTGTAATCATCATATACGTAGCTCTTGTATGGGCATTTACGTTTATATTCCTTAAAATGGAAGAGGCCGATGTTCCTCCGATTACCATAATGGCAGGGCGGTCCATAATAGCATTTGTGTGTCTACTGGCTTTTGCCATTGTAACCAAGAAAGATTTAATCGGGCACTTAAAGCACCTTGGAATATTTCTTGTTTTTGCTCTCCTGGGCATAGTTGCGCTTTGGATCGGGCTTGCGTTTGGCCAAGAGGACGTGTCTGCGGGAATTGCCTCCGTGATGGTAACTACTGTTCCACTTCTTACATTCATAATACTGGTTGTGATCTTAAGAGAGGAGAGGTTCAGTATGGAAGGGCTGGCCGGGCTTCTACTTGGTATTGCCGGAATAGTTCTTGTGATTGGAATTCATAAAATAATGGCCGGAGGGGCTACATTAAAAGGAGTAATCCTTATAGGAGGAGGTTTTGTATGTTTTGGGATAAATGGTGTGCTGGTTGGCAAATGGGCCAAGCATATTGATCCTATAGTTACTTCCACATACTATCTGCTTCTTGCAGGAATCGTACTCACAGCACTGGCTTTTATTTTTGAAAACCCCACACAAGTGCCATGGACCGTTGATAACTATCTTGAAGAGCTTGCAATAGGAGTTATATGCACGGCAAGCGGATATTTCTTGTACTACTATTTAATTCACAGGGCAGGGGCTTATACATCTTCCTTCATCTTCTACTTCATCCCGATTTTTGGCTTGCTTGGAGGGCATCTGTTTTTAAATGAAACAGTGGTGCTATCACAAATCATAGGCGTGGCAGCTATTGTTGGTGGTGTTTATTTGATAAACAGAGCGAAGCTGCACGGGAAAGCATAGAATGCCAATAGTTAAGTATTCAATACTAATGCTCTACATAGCCCTTGTCTGGGCCTCAGCGATTCTATTTGTAAAAACAGAAGAAGCTACAGTGCCGCCTATCACCATTATGGCAGGGCGTGCTCTTCTTGCTTTCCTTACGATTTTTGTCATAGCGCTAATAACCCGCAAGAAAATTTTAGGGGTCATAAGTTATTGGCCCAAGTTCTTGTTTCTCTCATTAATCGGTATTGTGCTTGTGTGGATCGGGCTTGCATTTGGGCAGGAGTATTTAAGCGTTGGTCTTGCCTCTGTGTTAGTTACCGTAACTCCGCTTTTTACATTTGTAGCTCTTGTGTTTTTCATGCGGATGGAGAAGTTTAGCCTGACAGGCCTGGGCGGTCTGCTTATGGGTTTTGCGGGGCTTGTGCTAGTAATCGGCCTCCATAACATACTCTCTGGCGGGTCCACTCTGCTTGGCGTGTTCTACATCGGGGGCTCCTTTGCGCTGTTGGCCATAAACGGTATTTTGATTATGCGGTGGCTCAGAGTAATTGATCCAATCATAACCACGCTATATCTGATTTTCTTTGGAGCAGTCATATTAACTGCCCTTGCATTTATATTCGAGAGCCCTGTGCAGGTGCCGTGGACCAAGGAAACTATTGCATCAGAGCTTGCACTTGCAGTTATATGCACAGCAAGCGGATATTTTGGATACTTTTATCTCATAAGAAACGCGGGGGCCTATGTTGCCTCGTTTATTTTCTATTTCCTTCCTATCTTTGGCCTACTTGAGGGCCACCTATTCCGCGGCGAGGCCGTTAGTATCACTCAAATCGCAGGTGTTGTAATTGTAATACTAGGTATTTACACCATTAACTGCCAAAAGTTCAAAGACGGATAAATATTACATTAATTCAGAACTTTTATTGCTCCGCTTTTTGTTATAAAATACTAAAAATTGCCCAATATTTGGAGAGATAGATGTTAGAAGGATTATGGACAGCTACTTTCGCATCTCATATAGATGCCTTTGGAGAAGGTAGCCCCTCGGATGGATCAGGAATTATTATATTTGAGGGAAATAGGATCTTTGGCGGAGACGCCTTCTATTATTACAAAGGTCATTACGAAGATGTAGTGGATAATAGATTTAAAGGCCTCCTGCATGTTACAAGATATATAGACAATGCGAAGTCAATATTTGGCAACCTGGCCGAGTTTGATCTAGATTTTATTGCCGAGATAAATGGGAAAGAAATCATTGGAACCGGATTTCTTGTACAGTATAAAACTGCTACTTTTGCTGCTAAACTGATAAAAAGAACAGACCTTTCAGACTAGTCCCAAAGATAGAATGCTGATAAGGGGTACAAATGCTCATAAACGTCCTGGTTCTAATTGGTGTCTCAATTGTTTTTACATTCACATTTGTTTTCCTAAAGATAGAGGAGAAGACGATTACCCCCATCACTATTATGGCGGGGCGTTGCGTAATTGCATTCTTACTCCTACTCACTATTGCTCTTATAACCAAAAAAGACTTGATCGGCCACTTTAAAGAGTGGTGGAAGTTTCTGACGTTCGCGGTGTTTGGGATTACTCTCTCTTGGATCGGGCTTGCCGTAGGCCAAGAGGGGACATCTGTCAGTGTTGCTGCCGTGTTGGACGCAGTTATTCCGATCGCTACTTTTGTAATACTAGTTGTGGTTCTAAGACAGATCCCATTTACATTCCAAGGGTTTCTTGGTCTCTTGCTTGGTGCAATCGGGATTGTTCTCGTCGTAGGAGTAAACAAACTCGCATCTGCTGACGCTACGGTGCAAGGGGTGGTTATATTAATAGCCGCTTATACTGTCTTTGCCGCAAACGGTGTGTTGGTTGAGAAATGGGCAAAGGGTATAGACCCGCTTATAACGACCACATATTTTTTATTTTTTGCCTCTATTATGCTCACGGCAACTGCCTTTATTTTTGAGCAGCCTGAAAAGCTCCCGTGGACAGAGGACAACTATATAGAAGAACTATTGCTCGGGCTTTTCTGCACAGGAGCTGGCTACTACGGATACTATTTCCTTGTGCACCGCGCAGGGGCGTACTTTAGCAGCTTTATTTTCTTTCTCATTCCTGTGATGGGTCTATTTGCCGGGATTCTCATTCTGAAAGAAAATTACACCTATCTCCGCCTCCTAGGCGTTCCAATAGTCCTTGCAGGGGTCTACATCGTTAACCGTGAGAAGTTGAGTAAGGGGTGATTCCCTATACAGATGCTATTGTCCGGTACAGGTTTCTATTGGCGCGCATCCACCACAGGTATCAATTGAAATTGGTACACCCTGGCATACGCAAGTACCGTCACACCATGTAGCATTGAAAAATTCTGTGTTTTGCAAACCCACTCCGATTAAATTTGCATCTGTTAGATTTGCAGAGCTAAAGCTTGCGCTTGTCAGCCACGCACCTTGTAGATTTGCCCCTGTCATATCTGATCCGTTAAAGAATGCATTTGTTAAGTCGGCGCCATTAAAGTCGGCATTTCTCAAATCGGTTTCGGAAAAAACTGCATCGCTTAAATTCACACAAGTAGCCTCATCGTTTGGATCTGTGCATCCAAAGTTAGTTGCAACTGCTGTTGCGTTATCAAACCTTGTGCAATTAGTTCCTCCAGTGTTTGGGTTAATGCAGCTCAAATCAGATCCACTAAAAATTGCATTGCTCACATCTGCCCCGTCTAATCTAGCCCCATTTAGCGTAACTCCTCGCAGGTCAGCGCCTACCAGATTGCATCCGGAGCAGGCCTTGGTTCGAAGAAGGGTCTGTATGTTCTCAGCTACGCTCTGGGCATTGCTGGATTGAGTGAAGCCAAGGTCAAGATGGGCAAGTATATTGGACATTTTGTTTAATATGCCACTTAGCTCTTCATTCTCTTGGGGGATTATAAAAATAGGGTGACTAAGCTCTTGTTTACCGTCGTGATGGAGATGCATGAAATAATGGCCTTCTGGAATAATTGCAGATGCGCACTGATCATTAGCATCCACTCTTAGGATTTCGTTGCCTTGCTCGTCCTCAAGCTCCATAAAGTGCTCGGCTTCTGGATCATCATCTTCCCAGCAAAAGCTATGCTCAAAGGTTTTATTGTATCTAACGGGAATTGTGTCTCTTCCTACCTCTGCTGTGTCGTTAGGGGGAGTGTCCGCGTCCGGGTGTTCAAGGAACATTACAAGAACGCCCCTCTTAGGGTTTGCGCGCAGGTATGTGTCCTCCGCGAAGTCGTTCTCTGTAAGGGCTTTGTCACTGTTGCCGCTGCCGTTGTTGCTGCAGCCGCCGATTGTGCCGAATGAGATAAAAACAAACAGCATTATGAATGCCACGCTCTTTACTATGTGGTTTTGTGGTAGGTCAAGTTTCCTCATACCATCCCCCTTTCTCTATTATTAATCCTCATAATATTATAACCGTGATATTTATGCGAGTAGAAATTGTGAGAAGTTTAGTAAGGGTAAGACTTTTGTAGGACCTTGAAATATATACTGTAATTATGTCATTATATATTAAATAGCATTATGGGGGTGAAGAGATATGGGTTGGAAAGGTATTGTAAGGTCTGTAAAAGCTGATATTAGAAGATACGATCGAGAATCTAAGCGAGAACAAAGGGAGCTTGAACGTCAGCAGAAGCAGGACCAAAAAATGGCTGAACTTGAACAGGCAGCCTATGATGTGGCAGTTTATAATAATTTTGTTGATAGATTAGTATCCATCCACAAGGACTGTTCCGATAGCATAAATTGGAATGACATTAATAACTCACCACCTCCAGTAGAACCTATAAAAGAATCATCAAACGAAGAAGAAGCTAGATCAAAGTTCGAGAATTTCAAACCAGGATTGTTTAATAAGCTGCTAAAAAATACTGATAAGAAGTTGAAAGGATTGGAAGACAAGATAGGGGAAGTAAAGTCTCAGGATGAAACTGAATACAATGAGAAATTACAAGAGTATAAAACCGTTTATGCTGATTGGGAAGAGAGCGTTTTGGTAAGGATATAGAACTACTTGAAGGCAATTTGGATTTTGATCCGGAGCTTATGTTAAACGCCGGCACACAGCTTAGAAAAGCATCTTCATTCAGAGCGCTTGGGCAGTACATTTGCCCTAAACTCTCAAAGGCTACAAGAAATGCCGATTCGTGGGAGAAGAGGGCAGATGAGTTCAATGAAAAATTCGAGGAAGAGATAGAGAGGGTTCTAAAAATCGGCATTGACTACGATTGGGACCGAAGTGGTCAGGTGGATGATGATGAGAATAAGATTCCAACCACTACTTTTTTTGTTGGCAGGGCTTAGATAAGTGCAAAGTATGGTTTGGCTTGAATCTATTTCGGAGCAGAGAGGTTGTTTTCTTTAATGATCTTTTGAGCCTCTGGAGATTTGATTGAAGTCAGAGAGTTGCTTTTACAATTGGGGCATTGTTTTACCGCATTGCGGTACATAATAAAAGTTACTATGCCTCCTATGAATATGACAACTCCTCTAAGAATATCATCATTAGTAAATCCATAGATATATCCAGTTGCCACAATAAATACCACGACAACTGCTTCTAATAAGACAGCGTAAAGTAAGATTTGTGGAGAGATTAATAATCTAGTGTTTAGAATAGAAACCTTAGGTTCTCCAAACTGATTGCAATTAAGACAGAATCGTTTCATGCCTCGTATTATAAAGAATTGGGGTCTAGAAATCTAGTTAGGTAGAGGTTCGGTTTCAAGGTGAGCAGATAATGGCTGTAATAGAGTTTGATACTAAAGAGTTGACGGATTTTTTGAACACTCTTGGAGCTAGGATTCAAAAGAACTTTGATTCCAAGACTGCGCTCAAAGAGTCCGGTGATTTAATAGCCGATATTATCAGAAAGAGGACGCTCTAGGTATCAAAAATCAAATGGAGAGCTTAGAGTCAGGTAAACAGCTGTAATTTTTGGCAAAAAAAAACCCTGGCCAGTAATACAAGGACGACCAGGGCTTTAGAACTTTAAAAACGTTTATCTATTAATTCTATCTAATTTTAGGGCTCTTGGGAAGTGTTTCTTTCTTAATCAGCAAAGTGCTTGTAGAGCATAAATAATACTAGGATTACTGTAAGCATTACGAATATGGTCCTAAATGCCATTCCTATGACGGTGCGCTCCTCTTTTATCTCTATATAATCAGGCGCAGATAGGCCCATTTGGTTCATAATTTGCTGAGCTTTTTCAGAACTTACAGGGATCATGGACGGGCTTTGGCATTTTGAGCACACACACGCCTTAAATGTGTATCCGCTTATGCTGTAGAGTAGGGCTACGAAGAACATAATTGTAGCAGGGAACCAAAGGAACGTCTCAAAGGCTCCTGCGAGGGCGAAAAAGAACGCCAGGCCCCAGAGTATGGAGTCTGTTGTGTAGTCTCCGTATATTCTAGACTCCTCATGGCCTATGTAGAAACACTGTGTGCAGAGCTTTTTCATGATATTTATCTTAATTATTAAACATGGAATGACAAGGCGTTCAGCGAGAATTGCTCTTAGCTGTTGTCTCTAACCAACTGTTTACATTCGATAATAAATTGCTGTGATTTTGTTGAAAAAGTTAAAGTTGTTTCTATTTCAAACAATTGTTCAATTATTCAGTGTTGCTGTCGATTTCCTCTGGAACTTTAATACCCTTCTCTTGGATTATCTCGTCTGCCTGCAGAGAGTCGAGTGGAATCAGGTTATCTTTGCCGCAACTGGGGCACAGACGACCGTCGGAAAACGAGTCGATGACGTTTATCAGGCCGGCGATTGCGACTATAGCTGCGACTACTGCTGCGAAGGCGAAGGATTGGAGAAGTTGTCCACCTTTGATCAGTATTACTAGCGCTACTGCTACTTCTAATAATCCAACATAGAGGTTGCCGGACAGAAGGCCGTGTTTGCCTTTGCCGATGAAATTACATTTTGTGCAGAGTTTTTGCATGGGGTTATTATAACATTATTCATCTGTTCTTTTCCATGATGGAAAGAACCAAAAATCATATGACTAATTGATATCCTTCTTTTGAATGACCAAAAGAAGCAAAAGTCACCCTCCTGTACAAAAATGACTAAAAATTAATCATTTAGGCTAAATCTTATAATTCCGCCCACAGCCCGTATAAGATTTCTAACGCCTTCACTCTCAATTTTCTTTGCGTCATTTTTGTAATGTCGGGATTTCTAAAGAAAAGGCAAAAGAAAGGATGAAGACAATAGCAAAAGATTAACAGCAAAAGCGTTACAAAGAAATTTTATGCCGGCAGGGGCTCCCTGTAGAGAAATAGTATGAAAGCAGGTTCTACCTGCCGCTATTCGTGTATTTCGGTTAAGAAGAAGGCAAAAAAAACGGTGAAATGGCGAAAATGGGGCTGGATTTGGGGAAAATGAACCTGAATATGTCGTTTTTGAGTGTCAAAATGGCAAAAATGAAGCCGAAATGGCTGTTTTTGAAAAAAATGGGTAAAACATAGGACCTTTGTACGACTTTCCTGTGGATAAAATATTGAAAATGTCACAAATTGTGATATTTAGGATCCAGGGACTGTTAGATTGTTTGCTTTTATAATCTGCTGAGCTTCTTCTGTATCAATATCTATCATCAACATATTACTACACCTAGGGCATATCTTTCCTGGCTGCCTTGAATCTCGAATATTTAGTATGCCAACTATTATACTGAAAATGGCAATTACAAGGATAACAATGTCAGTCCAGCTGAGTATTGAATAGTTTGTAGCAATAAGAGCTACTCCTAATAATATTTGACCACTACCTATGTATTTATTGCCTGAAAAGAGGCCATGTCTACCTGGGCCGATGTAAAGACATCTTGAACAGAGTTTAATCATAGAGACATTATAAATAATTGCTGGTTAAAAATCTAGTTAAGTGCTTCAATATCACAAAATGTTATAAATCCGTTTAAATTTCTACTATTTGGGCGAAAGATTGTTGTATTATCACAAATTGTTATATTCTTGAGGTGTAAATATCACAGATTGTAATAATATCACAAAATGTTATGTGCAAGGACTGTAAATGTCACAATTTGTAATTAATTAAGATTATGGGACAGAGATGTTATTTTCTTTGATGATTTGTTTTGCCTCGGGAGTATTGAGATCTATGAGAGTCTTTTTCCGATTGCATACCTTGCAATCTTTTACATCTTTATAGAAAAAATAAATCATTAGAGATCCAATTGCGTAAATGAAAAAAGCAATAAATAGTAAGTATGGCGCATTCTTCATAAAGTAGTCCATCTCAAAGAAATATGAGGCTATTGAATATAAAAGGATAAAAAGTATAAAGTACAAATATTTTTTATCTAGAATTGAAGTAGAGTATATCTTCTTGCATTCAGTGCACAACATGTCTTTTGATATTAGATCTTTCATGACAAGCATTATAAAGAATAAATGCTTAAATATCTAGTTAAACCATTAAATATAACAAATTGTTATATTTAGGTTTCAGATTGATCACCCATGCATTCATAGGCAAGTTCACCAAATTCGGGATCAGTGATTTTAACACATATGTTTTTTTCCGTGTAAAGATATCCCTCAGTTGCTAGCATAATAGCTCCTAACTTAGCTGTTTGAAGATCTAAGACACCGGAGTAAGTTTGACTCACAGTTACAGAGAGTACTAACGAATTAACCCATTCCGCTTTTGAATATGCTCTATCTTTAGTTGCTATACTTACAAAACTTTTTTGGTTATGAGTGAGCGGTACATTTTTATCCTCAGATGAAGCTGGAATGGTTATAAATGAAAGAATAATAAGTACATATAAGAATTTTTTCATGCGAATTATTTATTAAGACTCAGACTGTTCTCCCATACAATGATATGCCAGTTCACCGTATTCAGGGTCAATAATCTTTATACAAATGTCTTTTTCTGTGTAAAGAACTCCCTTTGTGGCAATCAGTACGGCTGCCAATTTCGCACTATTGACATCAAATACACCTGATGATGCAGAATTCAAAGTTACCTCGAGTAAATATGTGTTGACCCACGCTGCTTTTTCATACCTACTTTCGCTTGTAACTACATTTATGAAATTTTTCTGGTTTTGAGTAAGAGGGATATCTGTGCCATCTGACATGGCTGAAACAGAGATAAGGCAAAGAATAACAATTAAGAACAAGAATTTTTTCATGCCCAATATTATAAAGAATAAGTTTTTAAAAATCTAGTTAAACAACTACAAGGTCAATAGTTTCAAATAGGATATAAAAAATGGCAACTATACTAATAAAACCAGTATTTGATAATAGAGAGTTCAAAGAAGGTGCGGAAGAAATAAAAAGCACTTTTAGTGATCTTGATCGTCTGAACAATAGTACTCTAAATACATCTAATAGACAGATAAATAATATCCAAAGCCAAATTAATGATTTGTTTAATAGAGCAGACGAATTGGAAAGGAGTATTAAGGAAAGGCAAAACAATTTAAATCAAGATTTCAATAATCTTAAATTAGAAAAATCTACTCTAGATGAGTTGTCTAAACAGTTCCAAGATTTAGCTGCAAAAGTTGGTATTAATATTTTAGAAGATGCAAAAGACGCATTTTTAACATCCAGGACAGGACGAATATCTAGCAATCAGGTACAGGATGTGCTCCGTGCGACTAATCCACAAAATACTATAAATGAAATTAAGGCAATAGAAGCTTCTGTAAAATTGTTGCTTGCAAGAGCCGAGAAACAAAATATAGAGCAAGCTCTAGAAAGAAATGCTATAAGGCGACCAAGAGGACCAGCTAGTAATACTGAACGTCTAACAGCTGAGAAAAGGGCTGAATTATTAAATAGATTGGCCGTACTTGAATCAGAAATTAATGAATTATTAGGAACTATAGATCAAAACATTTCAGAAAGAATTCAGCGGCAATTCCCTGATTTTTTTGCTGCTTTAGAAAAGCTTCAGGAAATAAGACAGAAGCAGCAAGAGATAGCTAATCTCGAGACTAATATTACTGGTAATGAAGCAGCTATTGCTCAGGAAAAAGCAGATGTAGAGGCTCTTCTACAATCAGTATCAGACCTTCTGGAGCAACGGGATGCGCTGGGAGATACATTCTTTCCAGAGCTCGACTTGGGTATAGATGAAGATACATTCAATCTTGATAATCTTACCATTCCAGGCTTGAAATTTGAGATTCAAGGTGTTGAAGGGGTAAAAGAAACCTTACAAGATATTACTGACCCATTAGAAGACATAGACAAAACTGCTATAGCTTCGGCAATGAGTTTTGACACTATGTCTGATGCGTCGGTTGGGCTTATTGGTAATGTAATTAAATTGAAAGATGACGGGTTTCAGCCTCTTAATACAGATTTGGATGAAACAAAGGATATATTTGAACAAGCTGAGGCAACCGTTGGCAATCTTAACCCTAGCTTGCAGAGTTTGGCCACGGTTAATCAGAATGTGGCACAGTCGCAGGATCAAGTTAATGGTGCAGTTGGGGATGCCGGAGATGCATTTGAAAACGGGGCAGAAGGCGCAATGCAGTTTGCCGAGGAAACGGCAAACGCCTCACAAACACTTGATTCGCTAGGTGTTTTTGCTGCTGACATTGCGGCTAATATAAATGACGCTTTCTCTGATCTTCTCTTCAATGCACTAAAGGGCAACATCGACAGCTTTGGCGATCTATGGGAAGACACTCTGGACACAATGCTCCAAACCTTCTCTCAATTCGCATCCACAATAATATCCAACCCTATCAGAATAATTCTTGAAGGAGCCTTGAGTGGTAACTTCGGCGGAGGGGGAGGCGGTGGAGGTGGCGGCGGTCTCAATATAGGCGGGCTCTTCGGCGGATTAGGTAACTCGTTTAGTGCATTAGGCGGTCTGTTTGGAGGGGGAGGTTTAACAGAGACGGTGCTTCAACCTTTAGGTAATGGACTAGGGTTTCTACCAGTTGAACAATCAATTGGATTCATTGGCAATCTTACAAGCGCTATACCCGCAATCGGCGCTATAGCGGCAGCAGTTACTACCGCAGTTAGTATAATTCTTCCTTTTTTGAAAAAAACACCACGGCTTGATCTGGACTTCGACAAACTGAGGGATGATGCAGGAAAGTCACTTGGAGTTGCGGCAGAGGTATTCCAATTCCTAGATGAAGACATATTTAACAATGAAATATTTAACCGAAGTGTATCGCGTCAGGCGGGGCTTGGACTCGGGAGCGAGCTGCCGAATGTAATCCGTGAGGCAATCGAGGGGCAGATACGGTCAATACAGGACATCATAAACCGGCTTCCATCAGATTTGGCAAGTTCATTAAACGATGCACTTCTAAACACAGCAGTAGACATAGAATCAGAGGTGAAAGGCGACCGCCTACTTGAATTTGATGAGACGAAAGATATACAAGAAAAATTTGAGCAGTTTATAAACGGCGATCTGCAGGCAAGATTTGTATTTGCGATCCGTGAGTTCTTCACAGGGGCATTTGAAGCACTGGGCGCATTGCCTGATGCAGCAAGGGCTTTTGTGGAGGGAGAGTTTGAGACCTTCCAAGGGCTTAACCGAGAGCAGAGGGCAGAGTTTGGAGCCAACTTTGTAGAAGAATTTGGCGCTGTGGTGGATGAGCATGTAAATGACGTAAGGTTTGCAGTATCTAAAGTAAAGGAAAAAGTTGATGACCTGCACGATTGGCATAACAAGACAGACGAAGACGGCGTATTTAATTGGTACGTCAAACGCTCGCTTGAAGATGTGATTAAGGACCTCGGATCTAAGATAGAATTACAGATTGGCGTGCAGACTAAAATCCTTCAGCACATGCAGAAAATGGAAGAGCTTCATAGAAAGAAGTTAGATAAGGGGGAGTAAATAATTATTGCTCAGATTTCAACTTGCTAGGAAGAAGATTGTCAATTTCCTCATCAGAAAATGTCAACTCTTCTTTAAATTTTAAAGCTTCCTGAGCTTGTATATAGGCTTTTTTTGATGTTCTAGGGGCATTCTCATAAATAGTTCTTAGTCTGTTTTGAAGTATATCTCTTTTGTCCCTGATAATTTTGAGATCAGAATTTTTAGATTTCATATCTATTAATATGCTTAAATAAGATTCCCTGACATCCCATAGTTCTGAGGCTGTTTTAGAATGAGCTTGTTCTATTTCTCTAAGGTCATAACTTTTCATGTATATGCTTATTCCCAGTAACATTGTTGAGGCTATTGCCGCTATGATTGATGAAAGATTACCATCTCCAAATAAAGCAATAATAATTCCACCCGTAGTAATCGCTGATAATATTATTTGAGCAAGTTTTAATCTATATAGACTAGTGTTATATAAATCTGCAGATTTTTCATGTGTTTTATGTGAGTATGCAACTCTCCCGAAGCATTCTCTTATTTGTGATTCTAATATATTAACATCACTATCGTTACTTGTTTCATAAGATTGGAAATGCTGTTCCATAAATTTCTCTCCACTTCTTTTTTGATGAGAATCTATAACCATCAAGCTCATATCTTACTGCTTCTTCTGCCATCTTATAACTTCTTAATGCCTTATATTGAAATTTTCCTTGAGAATAAATAAATTGATTACTCCATACTGCTTGCCAATATGTGCGTTCTGGTTCTTGGGATAGATAGTAAAAGAAATCTCGGCTCATCAAATCGTAGTATAGATATGTTTTATCTTTATACTCCCAATTTTGTAAAAATCTATAAGCTAGCGTATCAATTAATAGCCCACCCATAGGAACTGACCATATATGCTTCCAAGCCCTCATCATTTTGCATAGCCACTTCATATTGCCCTTGGTTTCTTTCTCCATATAATTTACTGCATTGATTTCATCTTTTGGTTTGGTAATTCTCCATTTTCCACCATCATTGGAGTCGGGGTATGTATAACTGCTATCATTATTCAGAAATACAGGAACTACTTCAAATGTAACTTTATCAGTAAAGTATATAGCAATCGTTTGTCCATTAGCCCCAATATCTGAACTTGGATAAGTTTGAATCAAAGATTTTTTAACATCTTGTAGCATGCTTGATTGTCCATTGTGAGTATAATTGTCGTATTTTGTGTAATAACTAAAAGGTAATCGAAATATCATATCAAGGTCGCTGAAGCCTTTTATTGCAGTGCCTCTTCCAAATGAACCAACATATAAACTATGTTCAGTTTCAGAATTTGAAGACCAATAGTCTGAATTTAGTTGTTTTGTAATTCTTTTGTATCTAATACTAATAGATGCCCGCTGTTCCGTTGTGATTCTTAGATTTGAACAAAAAGTCTTAAAGTCTTCGCCTATACCCATTTATTCCTATTATATTAATTATTTCAGAATGAGCAATAGGCTAATTCAGTTATTATAAGGGATGCAAAACCGTATGGCATTAATCAATTCCGAACTATTACGATGTTGCCGTTTGGCTCCATGTAGCCAATGTCGCCAGTGATGAACCATCCATGCTGAAGTTTCTCCGAAGTGAGCTGATCGTTGTTCCAATATCCACTAGTTACCATCTGACCCGCTACACATATCTCTCCAACCTCACCCACTGAAACGTTTTTTCCATCCGCACCTATAATTCTTACATTAACTCCTGGTATTGCTTTGCCAATTGAACTTGCGCCCTCTGCGCTAAGCTCTTTATTGATAGTAAGCCATATAGCCTCTGTCATGCCGTAGCCAAGCTTTATTATTTGGCCCGAGTGATCGTAAAACTTTTTCTGTAGCTCAAAAGAAATAGACTTGCCACCTGTGTAAATGCCCCTTAAAGAGGCGAAGGTATCTTTTTTTGTCATCCCGGAGTCCAGAAGCTTTTCATACACTCCAACGTGTGTGATCATAAGCGTCGGACGCTCGTTTACAAGGGCAGGGATGGTCTCTTCAACTTTATACCCCTCATGCAGATAAATTGTTGCTCCGTAATTTAATCCTGTGAATGTTTCAAGAAATCCACTTATGTTTATCTGAGGGTCGAGAACGAGGATCCTATCTTTTTCTGTTACATCTTCTAAAGCCTCTGAAGTGGATTCAAAGATTGCGGCCATTGAAGAGTAGCTGTGTACAACTCCGTTAAACTCTCCGTTTGCTCCGAGTGTGTAGAAAATTACCGCAGGATCATTTTCGCTCACATTTGTCACTTCATACTGTCCTGTCGGTCCGAGCAGAGTGTAGAAATTGTTGTACCCCTCTCTGGGAACAACACCATTCACATAAACTGTTTGCACTGAAGTTCTTTTAATATCTATTTCTTCAAGCAAACTTAGTTTCTCAAGCTCTATTATTAGGCATTTCGCCCCTGATTCAATCAGAATATTCCTAAGCTCCTCAGGGCCTAATCTCCGGCTTAGGGGCATTGCAATGGCGCCTGCCTTAAAGCACGCCAGATAGGTGGTCATAAGGTCAAAGCTGTTGGGCATCATAAATGCCACGGGCTCGCCCTTTAGCTCCATCGCTGTGAACCATGTCGACATATGTCGTGACATAAGCTCAAGGTCGCCGTATGTAACTAATTCTTCTTGAAACTTAAGCGCCACTGCGTCGAGATTGCGCTCGAGTGTGAAATCTCTAATGTTTTCTATTCTGTTTGGGTTGCTCATAAGGGGATTAATCTTAACAGGAATAAATTAGTTTTAATAGTACAAAAGAGGATTATTCTCTAGGTTACCAATCTTGCCCAATCCACTCAATTGCTTGCTCTAGCTCGTTGTTGTGAAACACTTTCACATCACCTTGCACTGACATTGTTTCAATTGCAAAACCAAATATCTTGCCCGCCTGCTGGATCCAGTTCACATCAGTCACAATTGCGATCTTCTCCCAGTCTGTAATATGGGCAAGCCCAACCTTTGCGTCATCCCACATTGCACCTGCTTCAAACCTTTTGAAATCTTCTCCCAAATGATAAAGGAGTCTGATTTTATCCTGTGTCTTAAGCTTTTCTTCTACAGCAGGGATAAGCACTGTCTCATAGTCTTCTCCAGTAACATCACCCTTGGCTGTAAATCCAAGCGCATTATCAGGCAGTCCTTCTATTGGTTCTAGCATTGTGCTCCCTCCGATTGTTTCTGACTATATAATACATAAAAAGTTTAGAAGAGCAGAAATGTTTTTATTAGGGTACAAATATTAGGCAGTTGAAATTGCCTATCAAATCATCAACTTCGAATAATCCTATTGGAGATCCAGTCATCTCTTCTAACGATATGTTTGTTATCAAGCCCGGCTCAGGCTCGTTAAAATCAACTCTCATTTCTTCACAGCTCAGTGTTTCGCAATCAATAACTGTGCAGGTATTGAGATCGCCGTCATTTATATCCGGATTTCTACTAAAACAACCCACATTAGGACATCCAAAGCCAATTAAATAATCTTCAGCCAGACAAGTTGAATTTGCTGCATTCTCAATAAGTTCTTCATTGCTGCAGAAAGAACCAGGTGTGCAATTTATACATTCATCATCGCACCCCGCGATACTAAATGATATTAGTACTAAAACTGCTAATAATATTGTTTTCATGTATTACCCCCTTTGCCCTCTTTACTATAATACACAAAATTTTCTGGGGTTGAGAAGAGTTTTTATTAAGGGCGCTTAATTCCCAAAGTCTTTAATCGTGAGCGAAGAGTGGAGGGGTTCATTCCAAGGAGCTCTGCTGCTCCGTCTTTCCCATATATACGCCACTTTGTGGATTCCAGAGCGTTTATCAGGTTCTGATGTTCAAGTTTCTTTAAGTCCAACTCGGTAAGTGGTTTGTCAGGACTATGGGAGTATGAATCGTTCTGATTGGGCGCTGTATTTGCTATCTGAGGCAGTGAGCTATCAAGGCTTAACTCTGCTCCTGAAGATGTAATAACTGCCCGCTCTATAACATTGTGCAGCTCTCTTATGTTTCCTGGCCAGCTATAGCTCCTAAGTCTTTCCATAGATTCCTCTGTTACCCTGTAGACATTGGTGCCGAGAGTTTTTGCGCACTTCTTAACGAATGAAGAAGCTAATAGCAGCACATCATCACTACGCTCTCTAAGAGGTGGTACATCTATTGGGAATACGTTTAGTCTATAAAACAGATCTTCACGAAATTTCCCTTCAGCCACCATCTTTTTTAAATCGCGGTTGGTTGCACATATAACACGCACGTCCACTTTCGTGGACATTGAGGTTCCTATTGGCTCAAATTCTCCTTCCTGAAGAACTCTTAGCAGTTTTGACTGAAGCTCAAGCGGAAGCTCGCCTATTTCATCCAAAAATATAGTGCCTTTGTCGGCCAAACTAAAGCGCCCCTCACGTTTTGAGGTCGCTCCTGTAAAGGCTCCTTTTTCATGGCCGAAGAATTCACTTTCCATAAGTGAAGGGGATATAGCAGCGCAGTTTACTTTAACAAGTGGCTTATCTTTTCTCCTGCTCTCAGTATGTATCGCCCTGGCTACAAGCTCCTTCCCTGTACCTGTCTCTCCAGTAATCAGAACAGTCGCATCAGTTGAAGCTACTTGGTGAATCTCATTTAGAACTCTTTTTATTGCTTTGCTATTCCCAATTATTTCATCAAAATTTTGAAGCTCTTTAATTTCTTCTTGAAGATATTGGGTTTCATCAATCAAGCTGTTAATCTTGCGCTCCGCCTCTATCCTCTCGTTCACATTTCTTAATATAAGCGTGTAGTAAGGCTCTCCCTCTACCTCGAAACCTGAAAGTGTGGCCTCGGCAGAGAACTGAGTGCCGTTTACTGTCACAGCTTCAAGCCCCCCAGGTATCCAAAGTGAACTGCTGTCTTGAGGAAGTAAATGTATTTCTTTTAAAAGCTCTGAGAGTTTAATGCCGCTCTCCTTTGTGAGAAACTCGCTTAAGTCGCGGCTCTCAATCTTTGCAGCTGAGAGTCCTAATAAATCCTCACCTGCCGGGTTTATCATTTTAACCCTTGATCTCCTATCAAGCTCAATAATCGTATCCATTGCCGAGCCAACTAACTGAGAGAGTTTGTGCTCTCTTTCTTTTACTTTAGCTTCTGCACGTATGCGTTGTAATTCTGCTGCCGCCCTTGCTGCAAATATGTTAAATATCCCAACCAGCCTAGGGTCCTCCGGGATTGGTTTGGTGTCGAGCACTGCAATATAGCCTAGGGCTTTTCCGTCTAGATCCTTAAGCGGAACCCCCATATAGCTCACTGCGTTTAGTTCTTTTAATATTGGGTTGTCAGGGAAGAAATCTATTATTTTGTCCGGATAGTGTATAAAGGAGTTCTCTAAGATAACTTCTTCGCACACTGTGCCCGCTATATCGTACTCATAGTCCTCAATCCACTCCCCGCCCATTAGAAAAGCAAGGCCACGGAGCTTGCGCGTTTCATCTAAGTACTCGGTTATCCATGCCCCTTGGGTTTGAAGGGCCTTGCTTAGATTCTCTACAAGTGATCTGAAAAACTGCTCACCCGTGTGGATGGCAGTTCCTTCTATGATGTTTCTTAAAACCGCATCCTCATCGAAGATGCGGTTTCGCTCTGAGTCAGATTCTTTCATTCGTTTGGCCTAAATTTTATTCTATCACACACAAGTAAACATTACAGTTCTAGGTACTCACATAATTAAGAGTAGCCTGTTCTATTTCTGTTCTATAATAATGTCTACATTTGTTCCATTTCTGGCAACGTCTAAGATAGGGGAGAAGGTTGCAAGCTCCTCTAACTTGTCGATATTTTGAGAATCAGTTTTCACCTTAAAGCTCACTCTTATGTTCTCATAACCTTTTCTCACCTGATCATTTACACCTAGGAGCCCTCTAAAATCTATATCTCCCTCAATCTCTGACTCCAGCTCATGGATCTTAATACCTTGAACGGCAGCATGATAAATTAGCGTTGTCGTTAGGCATGAAGCGAGCGCGTTTAAGAAATGCTCGGGCGGGCTTGCTCCTCTGTCCTTTCCTGCAAATACCGGATGCACGTCTGAATTTAACTCAAAGGGCTCATCATGAGTGTTTTCCTGGCTTGCGCCAAAGCATGAAGTGATGGTGGAATGGTTATGCCCTCCGTCGATCCACTTGTTGGTTAAACGAAACTTAAAATTAGCAAGCTCTTCGTTCTCAGAGAATGCCTCCACAGCATTTACCACATGATTAACATCCACTCCATTTACTATGTTTACTGATTGTAATTCTTTTTCTTGTATAGACATGTTTACTACCTCCGTAAGTAATTTTATTTACTTACTCTTAAGTGCATAAAGCATGCCAAAGATAGCATAGGTAGAAAACACTAATGTTTGCAGGAAGTTAGGGAAATAATGCTGTTTAGGTTGATGTAGCGAATTTTCACGACCGCGAGATTTCACGGCCATATAAGAGCGAAATTTCGCGGTTTCGGTCTTATATACACTTTTTTGTGATAGGTGTAAGCGGTTCTAAATAAAAAAGGGGAGCAACACTAGGCGCGTATACTCCCCCTTGATTTTATTCTGGTGTTTGAATTGATATTGCAAGTGCTTCAGTGTAGCGAGCGTGGATGTTATCACCAACCTTGATGTTCTCCAAGTTGCCCATTGCAGGGTCTACTTTAACTGTAACCACATTGCCGTCAGGACCCTTTAGTTTTACTTTCATGTTTTCCTTATCGATCTCTACAACTGTTGCTATTACCTCAACCACATCAACCGCAACCATTCCGGGTTTATCCCCTTTAGGTGCTGTGTGCATTATCTGTGTTTCTGACTCTGCTGGTTTGTCTGCGGGAGAGCCTAAAAATAGAGCCACTGACTCAAAGAACTCAATTCTAAGTTGATCTCCAAGCGCAATTTGGTCAAAGTTTTTAACCTCAGGGCTTGCTTCAACTACTTGCACATTGCCTTGGTCGTCCCCAAGAATTATAAGCCTCTCGTTTACGTTTATGGCCTGCACAGTCGCAGTCATTACAACAGCATCAACAAGCTTGATGCCTTTTGGCCCCTGTTGCATCTCAACCACTTCTTCAGCCTGGGCAAAAGCCTGAGCTGAGAATGAAACTACTAAGAGAGCTGCTACTAAAAACGAACATAACTTACTCATAAATTCCCTCCAAGGATATAATTAGATTTAGTTCTATCTTTATCTCTTTCTGCCCCTTTACGCAGGCGGGCTCACGATTTTGTATACCACCGAGTTTCCGCTATAAAACGGCTGATAATAGCCTCCAGCAAATAGGAAATACGTCTGTCCTCCAACATCAGTTTTCTGCGCGCCGTCTGGCAGATTGTTCACCATCGCTCCAACAGGTGGTGAGACAACCTTGTAGCCGTCTGACTGACGTTGATAGAATGCTCCTCCACAATCGCGGTAATCACCACTTACACCGCTTACTGATGTACAGCTTGAGGGAAGCTCAGTAACCACAGCTCCTTCTGGAGGAGGGATTACTACATATTCTGAGTCCTTTTCTGCGTAGTAAACACCGTCTGAATAGTAGAAAGTATCACCTTGGACATATACTGTTGTGGAGTCCTGAGGGATACTCGCAATTGCTGCTCCTATGATGATGCCGCTTGCAAATGCCCAGCCTGAATAATAGCCGCCCCATGAGTTCCAGTATCCGCCGTAGTATCTGTTGTTGTATCTACCACCATAATAATTGTTGTTTACCTTAATGTTATTGTTGTTAAAGTTGCCGCTGTTGTTGCCGCCATGTCCTGGCCTATTTCCGTTGCCCGGTCTGTTTCCCTGGCCGGGTTTATTGTTGCCTGGACGGTTGTTGCCATAACCAGGTTTATTCCCGGGATTGTTGGGTCTATTGCCGGTAGAAGGTCTTTGTGCAGGTCTGGTCTGTGCAACATTACTTTTGGGTCTTTGGACATTTGAGCCGCCGCGGTTTCTTGAACCCTGGCCTGAGTATTTAACACTCCCTCTGCCTCCGTTACCAAATCCGCCACCGCCTCCGCGGTTCATGCTATGACCACCACCACCGCCTCCGCGGTGCATGCTGTGGCCACCACCACCTCTGCCTCCACCTCCTCCTCCCCTTCGGGAGAAAGCGTCATGTGTGGCTAATATCATAAGGGATAGAAGTATGAAAGCTGTTAAAATGCTTGTGAATCTTATATTGTTTTTCATTTGTCATCTCCCTTATCTTTTTTAAAGTTTATAAAGTCAATCTTCACAGCATCCTTGGGAAGGTCGGGCTTAAATGCTGATTTAGAAAGCTTTGGATTTAAGTTCCAATTTGAGAAGATGGCCTGGTATTGAGGCACTCCCTCAAGTTCTTTGTATTCTATTACTAGTTTGCAGGGAAGGGCAGGGTCATCGTTTGAAATCCATATCTGCCAATCCACATACTGGGCTCTAAAAGCAAGGTGTGTGCACTCTTTCCCTCTAACCATGCTGTCTCCAACCACGAATCCTGAAGTGGTGGTTTCCATAACCGAAGTATATGGATCAGCGCTAATTACATCAGCAAGTGGAAGTGAGAAATTGTACTCCTCCATTAGAAAATCCATTGTGGCATCTAAGGTATCAGGGGTTTTGAGCACTCCGTAGAAATCCTTGTCAGGGATATAAAGTGTAAGTTTGTCTCCTGAATACCATACTTCTCTGGTGTTAAAATCCCCTACGTATTTTGCATAAACGTGATTGGGTCTCTTCACAGCAGTTTTCATCGTACCGCTTATCTGTATGGCCTGTCCCGAATCAAGCGTTCTGTCATTTGTGATTTCTGTATCAAAGGTGAACTCTTTTGCTGCCTCAAGAGCATCAGACATTTCCTCTAGAATTTCTGCCGCCTCAGGGTCCACTATTACTTGAGATGTATTTTGGGTTTCTGTATCTGTGGGCTCTTGCGCTTGAGCGTGCAAAGCAAAAGCTGAGCTTAAGATATAGAACGCGATTATGAAGATGTATCTGATTCCTACCATTTTAGCCTCCAGTTAAATTGTTGATATATAGTGTAAATGAAATCTATTTAAAATACACTGCCAATTTGTTGATTTTAATATGAGATCTTTAGATATGTTATAAGAGAAAGAGAATTGCTCGATTATAAATGTTAATAGTAATAGCCCCAGACTCTATTTCAGAATCCGGGGCATATGATTGTTCATAGTTAGAGTGCGTCGATATCATCTCTGCACATTTGCGCTAGTTCATCAAATCTTTCTGTTAATGAAGGGTTTCTAGCGTTGGCAACTATCATTCCTCTGGTAATAATGCCAATTGCCTCGGCTCTGTCCCATTTGAAGCGCGATGTTCTCATAGACATTACCTCTTCTACGTGTGCGCTATATAAATCTACAAGAGTCATTTCAAGCGCGGGGTTTCTTGCATAACCAATTATGAGTCCTTCACATGCATGCGCAATAGATTTAGATGCATTTAGTTGTGTTATTCCTCTTGCATTCACGCTATCTGCTATACCAATACTAAGAAAAACTCCTATTAATAGAATTGTTAATCTATGTTTCATCTTCCCTGCCTCCTAAATTTATTAGACGCAGTACTTTTGTTACCTCAAAAAAAAGTGAAGAATACAATCTATTCTTTATAGACCTTTCATGAAGGAATGTTTTGAATCTGCCCCATACTCCAATATTTTATGAATCCTTCCAACCCAGGTTTCTTATATTAAGAAGGAGTTCATTTGATACCCAAATTGATTGAGGTACCTACCGCATCTTAATAATTATTAAATGCAAAAATTGTGCCAATCAGGGGTAGGGGATTACTGTTAGGGGTAAGTTGTTCTGAGAATTAGATATTTTTATATATGCAAATAAATAGATGCGCATTTGGATGTACGTGATGCCTCCAATATTTTGGAGGACCTATGAAATATCGGAGTTGTTAATTGTATATACAACATATTGAACCTTTAAGAAACACATAGAATATAAAAAAAGGGAGCCTGCACAATCTGCACGAGGCTCCCTTTATGGATTTTGTTGTTAACTACTGTTTTTAAATTTTAAGCAG
>JAJCZS010000035.1 GCA_029262275.1 Deltaproteobacteria bacterium
GAGATGGTAATGCCGGGGGATAACATAAATATGGACGTAGAATTGATCGCACCTGTTGCAATGGAAGAGCAGCTCCGATTTGCAATAAGAGAGGGCGGTAGAACAGTAGGTGCTGGTGTTGTTACTAAAATTACGGAGTAATTAAATTATGGGTGATAATACATTAGTAGTAGCTCTCGAGTGCGCTGATTGTAAGAGAAGAAATTATTCAACATCGAAGAATAAGCAGACTCATAAGGAAAAAATAGAGCTCAAAAAATATTGCAGGTGGTGTAAAGGCCACACGCTACACAAAGAAACAAAGTAGGTCTATAAAAATAATATTAGGGCAGTAGCTCAATTAGGCAGAGCACTGGTCTCCAAAACCAGGGGTTGGGGGTTCGATTCCCTCCTGCCCTGCAAAGATTTGATTAGTAATTTTAGTTATTAAGTAGGATTTAATTGTAAGTCGGATCTAATTAAATGGATAAAATAAGACAACTAAGTTCGGAAACAGCTCAGTTTGCTAAAGATATAGAAAACGAAGCAAAGCGTATAACCTGGCCTTCAAGACCAGAAGCAATTAAATCAACTTTGGCAGTAATTGTCATTTCTGGTTTGTTTGCCGCTTTTTTAGCTGGAGTTGACTATGTTTTTTCAATAGCAATAAGATTCATATTGGGTTAAGAACTATTACCGAGAAAACGGGGTTTTAATGAATAATAGGTGGTATGTCATTCATACAAATACGGGCTTTGAGGATCGTGTTAAGTCCTATATAGAAGATAGATCAGTTGTAGAAGGCTTTGAGGAACAAGTAATAGAGGTGTTAGTGCCGACAGAGACTATCGTTGAGCCTATTAAGGATGGGAAAAAGAAAACTTCTGTTAGAAAATTTTACCCTGGCTACATATTGGTGAAAATGGAGCTTAATGATAGAAGTTGGCATTTTATAAGAAATATTCCCAAGGTGATTGGATTTGTAGGAGGAAAGGTTAAGGATGGAGTAATAGATCCTGATTCTGTTCCTGATGTTCATGAAGAAGAAGTTTTAAAGATAAAAAGACAAATAGAAGAGGGTACGCTAAAGCCCAAACCTAAGATTTCTTTTGAGAAAGGCGAGACGGTCAAAGTTATTGAAGGCCCGTTTGCTAATTTCTCTGGAGTAATTGAAGAGGTTAAGCAGGACAAAGCAAAGGTGCAGGTTCTAGTAACAATTTTTGGTAGAACCACTCCAATAGAATTGGATTTTAATCAAGTGGAGAAAATTTAATATGAAGAAAATTGACGGATATATAAAACTATTGGTTGAAGCAGGGAAAGCAACACCTTCACCGCCCGTTGGGCCGGCACTTGGTCAGCGTGGTGTTAACATCATGGAATTTTGTAAGGCATTCAATGCGCAGACGGCTAAAACGGAGGGACTTCTTCCTGTTACCGTAACGGTATATGCAGACAGATCGTTCTCCTTTGAGGTTAGAACGCCACCTGTATCATATTTGCTTAAGAAAGCTGCCAAAATTGACAAAGGTTCAAGCGAGGCCTTAAAGGTTAAAGTTGGCAAAGTGACTAAAGCGCAAGTAGAAGAGATAGCTAAAACCAAGCTTCCGGATCTCAATACAAACGACATTGATGCGGCATCTAATATTATTGCGGGTACTGCAAGAAGTATGGGGATTGAAGTAGTTTAATTGTTTTTAGGCTTAATATAACGATTCCATTAGATTTTAAGGAGAAAGATAATGGCAACAAAAGGGAAAAAATTTAACGAGGTTAGTCAGGCTGTAGATCCTAAACAGAACTACTCTGTCGATGAAGCGATTAAGCTCATAGAAGAAACTAAGACTGCCAAATTTGATGAAACTGTTGAAGTTTCTGTAAAACTAGGAATTGATCCAAGGCAGGCTAATCAACAGATAAGAACCGGTCTTATTCTCCCTCATGGAATTGGAAAAGACATTACGGTTTTAGTGTTTGCTAAGGGCGAGAAAGAAAAGGAAGCTCAAGATGCAGGTGCTGATTTTGTAGGTCTTGAGGATATGATTGATAAAATTTCAAATGATAACTGGCTTGATTTTGATGTCTCAATAGCAACACCTGATGTGATGAGCACAGTTGCTAAATTGGGAAAGGTGCTGGGTCCCAGAGGACTTATGCCTACTCCTAAGGTGGGAACTGTAACTTTTGATATCGAGCAGGCAGTTAAAGAGGCTAAGGCAGGCAGAATAGAAGTGAAGAATGACAAGGGTGGAGTTATACATGCACCTATTGGCAAAGTTTCTTTTGGTTTTGATAAGCTAAGAGATAATTTCTTAGTATTTATGGAATCGCTTACTAAAATGAAGCCTTCGTCTTCCAAGGGAACTTTCGTTAGAAAAATTACACTTTCAAATACCATGGGGCCAGGGGTTAAAGTAGATTCTACTGACGTACGTGATGTACTAAAAGGTTTTCAAGTTGCAGCATAATTTCTTATTATTAAAGAATATAAGAAGGAGTGAATCATGTTAAGTAAAGCAGCAAAAAGTGAAATTGTAGAGCAGTATAGCAAAGTTTTTAAGGCTAACCCTTCAGTAGTTCTTGTTGAATACAAGGGACTCACTGTAAAGGAGATCGAGGGTCTTAGGTCTAACCTAAAGAGCGTTGATACAGAGTTGGCAGTTGTTAAAAATACACTCCTTAAGATAGCTGCTAAGGATACTGATATTGAGCAATTAAGTGATTTATTAAGCGGCCCTACGGCAATAGCTGTTTGTGAAAATGATCCCACTGCTGCAGCCAAGGTTTTCGTAGATTCTACTAAGGAACTACCCTCATTGGTAATAAAGGGGGGCATAGTAGAAGGAAATGTAGTTGGGGTTGAAGAAATTACAGCAATCTCAAAACTTCCTTCACGTCAAGAGATGATGGCCCAATTGCTAGGTGCTCTATCAAGCCCAATGTCGAATCTCTTGGGTACTCTCAGTCAGTTGCAAACTAAACTTCTATATGCTTTAGAAGCGGTGAAGGATACTAAGTCAGAAACTTCAGAAGCTAAAGAAGATAGCAAACCAGAAACTAAAGAAGAAAGCAAAGAAGAGGCCAAAGCCGAAACTGAAACAGAGCCTAAAGAAGAAGTTCAGGCAGAAGCTGAAGCCGAAACTGAGGCAGAACCTAAAGAAGAAGCTAAGGTAGAAACCGAAACTGAGGCAGAGCCTAAAGAGGAAGTTCAGGCAGAAGCCGGAGCAGAAACAGAGGCTGATCCTAAAGAAGAAGCTAAAACAGAAGCTGAAGTAGAAAACAAAGAAGATAAAGAAGAAAGTTAAGTTTTGATTGACAGATTTTATGAGAATGACAAACAAAAACATATTTTCTAATACATTTAAGGAGGTACGGGTTTAATGCCTGAAACCACTAGAGAAGATGTCCTTTCATATCTTGAGAAAGCAAGCATGCTTGAAATCTCAGACTTGATTAAGGATATAGAAGAAAAGTTTGACGTAACAGCAGCAGCCCCAGTAGCAGTTGCAGCAGCAGCTCCTGCAGGAGAAGCTGGCGCAGCACCGGCTGAAAAGACTGACTTTGACGTAGTCTTAAAGGCCATTGGCGACAATAAGATACAGGTTATTAAGGCTGTTAGAGAAGTCACATCTTTAGGTCTGAAGGAAGCAAAGGAGCTTGTAGAGAGCGCCCCCAAGGCTATAAAAGAAGGTGTTGAAAAAGAAGAGGCGGAGAGCATCAAGAAAAGGCTCGAAGAATCTGGTGCGGAAATAGAAGTCAGCTAATTGTTCTTTCGCTTAATAGCAGCTGGCTTTGATTGTCTAGCGACTTAAAAAGCCATAGCTGTTGAGCAGTTTATATAATTAGGGCGTTTTTTCTCTTCTATTTCTTTGTGGATATTTACTAAGTAGGCATTCACAAGGTGAATCTATAATGAGAATGCGCTCGTAAGAACAGTTAACTGGATCAAGATAAGTCCGTACTTTTTATTTTGAATTTGGTTTTAAGTTAGTCGCGTGAGTTTATAAACATAACTATATGGGGGTAAGCCAAATTGAGCCTTGATGGTGTAGAAGCATACAAGTTTAGAAAGAGTTTTTCGAAGATACCATCTGTTCTAGAAATACCTCATCTGCTTGAAGTACAAGTAGAATCCTATCGGGACTTTTTACAAGCTAATACAGAGCCTGACAGTAGAGATGATTTTGGACTGCATAACGCTTTTAAAACTGTATTTCCTATAGAGGATTACAATGAAAAAGCGTCGCTTGAGTATATTAACTATCGTCTAGATAGACCTAAGTACGAAGCAGTGGAATGCAGATTAAAAGGATATACATATGTAGCACCATTGTATGTCACTTTTAGGCTTGTAATATGGGATACCGAGTCAGGTGATGAGCGTACTATTAGAGATGTAAAAGAACAGGAGGTGTACTTCGGTGAAATTCCGCTTATGACACCAAACGGCTCTTTTATTGTCAACGGTACCGAGAGGGTTATTGTAAATCAGCTTCACCGCTCTCCGGGAGTTTTCTTTGATCAGGTAAAGAACAAGGACAATAGCGCTGGCAGGTCTTCATTCTCAGCTAGAATTGTTCCACATGACGGTAGATGGATTGATTATGAGTTCGACTCTAAAGACTTGCTTCATGTAAGGATAGATAGAAAGAAGAAATTCCTCGTAACCGTGCTTTTAAAAGCGCTTGGTTTAGATAACAAGCAAATAATGCATCACTTCTACCCAGTTGAGGTAGTTCACATAAACCGTGATGGAATGACTAAAGATGTGAATTTTGATGTACTTCCTTATCAAAGATCCACTGAAGACATACTGGATCCTAAAAGTGGGGATGTTTTAATCAAGAAGGGAAGAAGATTAGTACGAAATCATCTGGAAAAATTAAAAACTGCCAAAGTTAAAAGTATACCAATTGATTCAAGCGAATTAATTGATAAAATTGCTGCTGATGACATCGTAGATAAAAAGACTGGAGAAGTAGTTGTTAATTTCAATGAAGTAATAACAGAAGAAAAACTTGATGAAATAAAACAGGGTGATGTAAAAGAATTAAAAGTATTCTATATAGATAATATCTCGGTGGTTGCATCTCTTAGAAGTACGGTGCTTGCTGATAAAGTAATCACAAGAGAAGAAGCAATAACGGAGATTTATAAAAAGTTTCGCCCTACCGATCCTCCAACATTGAATGTTGCAGAGACCTTCTTTGAAAATATGTTCTTTAACCCTGATACATATAGGCTCTCACAGGTAGGACGTCTAAAGATAAATTATAAACTGAACCATGGGATTTCTGATGAGGTATCCACTTTAACCAAAGAGGATATTCTTGGCACTGTAGGTTATCTCTTAGGCCTTAGGGGTGGAAGAGGAGCAACAGATGATATTGACCACCTAGGCAACAGAAGGGTAAGAACCGTAGGTGAGTTAATAGAAGACAGATTTTATCATGGGCTTGAAAGATTAGCTCGTTCTGTGAAGGAGAAAATGGGATATCAAGCAGTTGAAAACCTGATGCCAAGTGAGCTGTTGATTCCCAAAACAGTAATAGCTGTAGTTAAAGAATTTTTTGCTACAGGACAGCTATCACAGTTTATGGATCAGACAAATCCTCTTTCAGAGATAACTCATAAAAGAAGACTTAGTGCTTTAGGACCTGGCGGTCTTACACGTGAGAGAGCAGGTTTTGAGGTTAGAGACGTGCACTCATCTCACTACGGTAGAATATGTCCTATTGAGACTCCTGAAGGACCGAACATTGGTCTTATATCTAGTCTTAGTACATATGGAAAAATAAATGATTTTGGTTTCATTCAAACTCCTTATAGAGTGGTGAAAAAAGCCAGAGTTACAGATGAAATTATATATATGAACGCTCTTGCTGAAGAAAAATATATTATTGCACAGGCAAATGCGGCAATTGATGAAAAGGGAAACTTTACATCTGACTTTGTTTCCGCTAGACAGGGCGGAGAATTCCTCATGGTAGAGCGTGAGAAGCTTGAGCTAATGGATGTTTCTCCTGCTCAGCTTGTTTCCGTATCGGCATCATTGATACCATTTCTTGAGCATGACGATGCAAACCGAGCGTTGATGGGCTCTAACATGCAACGTCAAGCTGTTCCGCTGATTAGAAGTGTTGCTCCTATTGTTGGAACTGGTCTTGAGGACACAGTAGCAAAAGATTCCGGAGTGACTGTTATAGCAAAAAGAGACGGTGTTGTTGAATATGTTGATTCAGCCAGAATTGTTGTGAGCGCATATACTGAAAGCGGCTCTGATGAAGCCGGCGTTGATATGTATAATCTTCTTAAATTTCAAAAATCTAACCAGAGCACTTGCTGGAACCAAATACCTATAGTTAAGAGAGGGCAGGTTGTTAGATCGGGCCAGGTTATTGCTGATGGGCCATCTACGGACCATGGTGAGCTTGCTCTTGGTCAGAATGTCTTAGTGGCGTTTATGCCATGGGGCGGATACAACTTTGAGGATGCTATCTTGATGAGTGAAAAACTCGTTAAAGAAGATAGATTTACATCAATCCATATTGAAGAAGTTGAATGTATTGCTAGAGAAACAAAGCTCGGAAGGGAAGAAATAACCAGAGATATTCCAAATGTAAGTGAAGATGCTCTAAGGAACCTGGATGAGAGTGGAATAATCAGAGTAGGCGCTGAGGTAAAACCTGGAGACATCATTGTAGGAAAAATCTCCCCTAAAGGAGAGACTCAATTATCTCCTGAGGAGCGTCTGTTAAGAGCAATCTTTGGTGACAAGGCCGGTGATGTTAAAGATACATCTCTAAGAGCCTCACCAGGAGTGTATGGGACAGTAATTGATGTTAAGATGCTGATATCTCGTGTTGTTGATAAGGACGACAGAGCTAAGAGCATTGAAGATTATGAAGTTACCAAGTTAGAGCAGGATAGAGATGATGAGATTAAAATTTTAAAAGACGATGCGATTGAGCGTATAAAACCTTTAATAGTTAATAAAACCTCTGCAGCAAAACTTACTGTTTCAAGAAAGACGGTTTTAAAACAGGGCGATAAAATTGCTGAAGAAGTTCTGCCGAGCATACCTTTTGAGAAACTTGCTGACATTAGCGTTGAAAAAGGTGCTTCAGCGGAGACCGAGGTCAAGCGAATAATAGAGAGAACACTTGAGCAAATTGATTTAACAAACGTGATATACGATCAAAGAATTTCGAAACTTACGAAGCCTGATGAGTTACCCCCAGGAGTTTTAAAAGTCGTAAAGGTAAACATTGCAGTAAAAAGAAAACTGCAAGTGGGCGACAAAATGGCTGGTAGACACGGAAACAAAGGTGTTATATCCAAGATACTTGCTGAAGAGGATATGCCTTATCTTCCTAACGGATCTCCTGTGGAGATGGTTCTTAATCCGCTTGGTGTTCCTTCGAGAATGAACGTAGGTCAGGTTCTTGAGACTCATCTTGGATGGGCTGGTAAAGAACTAGGTCAAAAACTAAATGAAATAATGGAAAGGGAATTTAGTCCTAAGGCGTTAAGATCTAAGTTGAAGGATATATATGATTCTGCTGAGACTAAAAAACTAATTGATAATCTTGATGATGATGAAGTGATAGAGATCTCAAAGCGCTTAAGCAAAGGGGTACCTGTTAAATCTCCAGTTTTTGACGGAGCTTCTGAAAAAGAGATAAAAGGCTTATTAAGAGAAACAGGTCTTCCTGAAGAAGGGAAGACAATACTCTTTGACGGCCACACTGGAGAGCCTTTTGATCAAAAGGTCACAGTTGGTGTTATGTATATGTTAAAGCTACACCATCTTGTTGAAGAAAAGATTCATGCAAGAGCCATTGGACCGTACTCTCTTGTTACCCAGCAGCCACTTGGTGGTAAAGCGCATTTTGGTGGCCAGCGTCTTGGAGAGATGGAAGTATGGGCACTTGAGGCATATGGTGCAGCATATACGTTGCAAGAGTTTCTAACAGTGAAGTCAGACGATGTGATAGGAAGAACTAGAATTTTTGATTCAATTGTTAAGGGTGATATGAATTTTGAGCCCGGTCTTCCTGAATCCTTTAAAGTACTGCAAAAAGAGCTTCAGGCGCTTTCACTTGATGTGGCTTTGCTTGAAGAAAACGATTTAGAAAGGGATTAATTATTTCAAATAAAAAGGGAGGTAAAACGTGGACGTAGATACCCTATTTGAAAAGCCTAAAAATCCTTCAGAGTATTCTGCGGTTAAAATTTCAATAGCTTCTCCAGAGAAGATCAAAGAATGGTCAAATGGAGAGGTGAGAAAACCGGAGACTATTAATTATAGGACATTTAAACCGGAGAGAAGTGGTTTGTTTTGTGCCAAGATCTTTGGTCCTGTGAAAGATTACGAATGTACTTGTGGAAAATATAAAAGATTAAAACACAGAGGAATCACCTGTGAGAAATGTGGGGTTGAGGTTATTTCCTCCAAAGTAAGAAGGGAGAGAATGGCTCATATTGAACTATCCTCACCTGTGGCTCATATTTGGTTCCTAAGAAGCATACCTTCACGAATCGGTATGCTGCTGGATATGACCCTAAAAGACCTTGAGAAGGCTCTTTATTATGAGTCCTACGTGGTTGTTGATCCAGGGGGAACTTCTTTAAAATTCGCAGAAGTGCTGAGCGAAGATAAATATAGAAAAGCTGTTGAAGAATACGGTCATACTTTTAGAGTTGGTATGGGTGCTGAAACCGTTAGAGAGATGTTAAAGAAGATCGATCTCATGGAGCTCTCAGAAGAACTCAGATTAGAGATGAAAAGCACATCATCTCCTATCAAAAGAGCCCGTATCGCAAAAAGACTCAGAATTAGTGAAGCATTTAGAAAATCTAAGAACCGTCCTGAATGGATGATTCTGACAAGGATTCCTGTGCTCCCACCAGATTTAAGGCCGCTTGTGCCTCTTGATGGTGGAAGGTTTGCTACTTCTGATCTCAATGACTTATACAGACGTGTTATAAATAGAAACAATCGACTAAAGAAATTACTAGAATTAGGCGCTCCTGACATTATTGTTAGGAATGAAAAGCGTATGCTCCAGGAATCTGTTGATGCGCTTTTAGAAAACGGACGTAGAGGAAGGCCAGTGCTTGGTCATAACCACCGTCCGCTCAAGAGCTTAAGTGATATTATCAAAGGAAAACAAGGAAGGTTCAGACAAAACCTGCTTGGTAAGAGGGTTGATTATTCTGGACGTTCAGTAATTACCGTTGGTCCTGAACTCAAGTTGCATCAGTGCGGAATTCCTAAACAGATGGGCCTTGAGCTATTTAGACCCTTCATTTATCAAAAGCTTGAGAAATGGGGAGCTGCGGCAACAATAAAAATTGCTAAGAAATTAGTGGAACAAGAGGCGCCAATTGTCTGGGATGCACTTGATGAAGTTATTAAAGAACATCCTGTACTGTTAAATCGTGCTCCTACACTTCACAGACTTAGTATTCAGGCTTTTGAACCTATACTTATTGAAGATAAAGCGATTCAGATTCACCCACTTGTCTGCCCAGCATATAATGCAGACTTTGATGGTGACCAAATGGCAGTGCATGTGCCTCTTTCAATCGAAGCTCAAACCGAATGTAGAGCACTTGTAATGTCCACAAACAATATTTTATCGCCAGCGCACGGGAAACCTATAATTCTTCCTACTCAAGACATAGTTCTTGGTATTTACTATATGACTAGGGACGTGGCTTTTGACAAGGGAGATGGAAAAATCTTCTCCTCTATTGATGAAGTGCAGATGGCTTATGATTCCAATGACGTTGGAATACATGCGAAGATAAAGATTAGAATTAATGAAACTATTTATGAAACCACTGTAGGAAGAGTCTTCTTGTATGATATTATGCCAGAGGGAATACCTTTTGAACTGGTTAATAGAGTAATGACAAAGAGAGCCTCAGAAGATCTTGTAGATAGCTGTTTTAGGGTCTCAGGCGGTAAAAGCACAGTAATTCTAGCTGACCGTATGAGGACTTTAGGATTTAAATACTCTACAAAATCAGGTATTTCAATTGCGATTGACGATATGAAGATACCTGTGGCGAAGAAAGAAATGTTACAAAAAGCCCAGGATGAGGTCCTCAAGGTACAAACTCAGTACTCTCAGGGTCTTATTACTGATGGTGAGAGATATAACAAAGTAATCGACATCTGGGCCCGTACTAGTGATGATGTGGCTCAGGAAATGATGAAAGATATCACTTTTGAAGAAGTAGAAAACGCAGATGGAGATATGAAGAAGGGAGCTAGTGCTAATCCGATCTATATGATGATAGACTCTGGAGCTAGAGGAAGTCAGACCCAGGTACGTCAGCTTGCAGGTATGAGGGGGCTGATGGCAAAACCATCTGGTGAAATTATTGAAACTCCTATTACTTCTAATTTCCGTGAGGGACTGACGGTTCTTCAATACTTTATTTCCACTCATGGAGCCAGGAAAGGTCTGGCTGATACGGCGCTTAAAACAGCTAACGCTGGTTACTTGACCAGAAGATTAATCGACGTTGCGCAGGATGTAATGATAAAAGAATTTGACTGCGGAATTGCTGAGGGAATTACTGTTAGTGATTTGGTCGAGGGCGGAGAGGTTATAGAAAGGGTCGGAGAAAGGGTCCTTGGTAGGGTAACAGTAGATGATATTGTTGATCCTGTAAGCGGAGAAGTAATTGTACAAGCTAACCATGAAATTGATGAACATGCAGCTTCAAGAATAGATGAAACAGGAAGCATTACCGAGATTAGGATAAGGTCCGTTCTAACATGTGAAACCCGAATAGGGGTTTGTGTGTTGTGTTACGGAAGAAACCTTGCTACCGGTAAGCTTGTGAATATAGGAGAGGCTGTCGGGATTATTGCCGCACAGTCAATTGGTGAGCCTGGAACTCAGCTTACTATGAGAACGTTCCACATTGGTGGTGCTGCAAGTCAGAGAGCCGCTGAGAGTACACTTGAGAATACACATGAAGGTGAAGTTCAACTTAGTGGAATAAGAACCGTGAAAACTAAAGATGGAAGCCTTGTTGTTGTGAATCGTACCGGAACTTTAGTAATTGTAGATGATAAGGGTTATGAAAGAGAAAGATATCCTCTGGCGCTTGGAGCAAAACTAAAAGTAGCCGAAGGAGACAAAGTAAAAGAGGGTCAACTTCTTGCAGAATGGGATCCTTATACGACACCTTTCATCTCAGAATTTAATGGTACGGTTGGGTTTGTTGATTTAGAGCAAGGTGTAACTCTAAAGGAACAAGTTGATGAAGTCACAGGTATTTATAAAAAGGTAGTAATTGAATCTAAAACCCTAGATACTCACCCCGGTCTTGTTATTAAAACAGATGAAGGGAAGAGCATACAATATTCACTTCCGATAGGAGCCATCATTGAAGTTAATGAGGGTGATACGGTTGGTGCAGGAGATATCTTCGCTAAAGTAGCTAGAGCTACTGCTAAAACCAAGGACATAACCGGAGGACTGCCAAGGGTAGCTGAGCTATTTGAGGCAAGACTTCCTAAAGATCCCGCAGTTGTAACAGAGATCGACGGTATTGTCTCCTACGGTAAGGATGTTAAAGGTAAAAGAAGAGTTGTGGTAACTCCTGAAATTGGTGAGCCAAAAGAATATCTAGCCCCTAGAGGTAAACATGTTCTTGTTAGAGAAGGAGAGCAGGTTACCTCAGGTGATCAGCTTGTAGACGGCTCTGTAAATCCTCATGATATCCTAAGAATTAAGGGAGAGAGAGCACTAACTCGCTACCTGGTTGATGAAATCCAGGAGGTTTATAGACTTCAGGGAGTTAAAATTAACGACAAACACATCGAGTCCATAGTAAGGCAGATGTTAAAGAGAGTAAGAATCAAAGATCCTGGCGACACCATACTGCTTGTAGGTGAAGCTATTGAGAAGCATGTGTTCTTTGAAGAGAATGAAAGGGTTATTGAGCAGGGCGGTAGACCTGCTTCTGCAGAACCTCTTCTTTTAGGAATCACAAGAGCTTCATTAAGTACAGACAGCTGGCTTTCCGCAGCATCATTCCAGGAAACAACCAGGGTACTTACAGAAGCTGCTTGCGAAGGTAAGGAAGATTACCTAAGAGGTCTTAAAGAAAATGTTATTATGGGAAGGCTTATACCTGCGGGTACTGGACTTCCAATATATAGAAACATTGATGTAGAAGTACCTGTTCTAGAAGTTCCAGTTCCGACTGCTACCGCAGCTGAAGAAGAATAAAAATTAAAGTAGGGCAGGGTCAATTGTTTTTGGCCTTGCCCGCTTAATCTAAACTGATTTCCAACTATATAAAATGCCCGATAAAGCTAAAACCGAAATGGATAAGGTTTACGATCCAAAGAAGGTTGAGGAAACATGGTATGAGGAGTGGATTAGTAAGGGGTATTACAAATCCTCAGCTTCAAGCGATAAGCCTCCATTTACCATAGTAATTCCTCCACCTAATGTGACCGGCTCTCTCCATATAGGGCACGCACTCAATAATACACTTCAAGATATTTTAATTCGCTATAAAAGGATGAAGGG
>JAJCZS010000036.1 GCA_029262275.1 Deltaproteobacteria bacterium
AACTGGAGCTCCGTATGCCTTCTCTATAAGTACGTTTCTGCCTCTTGGTCCCAGTGTTGCTTTTACTGCATTGGCTAGCGCGTTTACGCCGCTTAGCACTGCATCCTGGGCTTCTCTGTCAAATTTGATTTCCTTTGCCATTTTCTCTACTTCCTCCTAATATTTTTATGAATCAAGAATCGCAAGTATCGCGGCTTCTTCGAGGATAAGACAATCTTCCCCTTCTAGGTGTACCTGAGTACCACCATAATCTATATACACAACTCTATCGCTTTTCTTTACAATCAAAGGCATAACGGAGCCGTCCATCTGTAGTCGACCATCGCCAACTGCAAGAACTTCTGCTTCCTGAGCTTGTCCTGCTTCTGTTTGAGCTGCAGTCTCTGGAATGATGATACCGCCCTTTGTAGTTTCGGGGGTATTGATCGGCTTAAGTAAAACCTTATCACTAAGCGGTTTAATCGCCATATTGGGTAATCCTCCTGAACTGAATTTTTTAAGTTAAATTTAGACCCATTTAGTAAAAACTTAGGTATAAACTAAGCACGAATTCTGCTCTGTCAAGGGCATAAATGAATTAGATCAAAAAAAGTGGCATTTATTTTACTTTATGAATTCTTTTATTTAGATGCGGCATATGCCGATTTTCTTAAAAATAATTCACATCAAAGGCGTTCTTAATAATGTTGACTTCTTCGCTAACGAGATCAACAGAGACTATGTCAAAACGCATATCTTTGGACTTTACCTTAGAGTTCTCAAGATAAATAAAAGCAGTGGCAAGGAGCTTTTTCTGCTTTGAGTATGTAACCGCCTCAATGGCTGAGCCGTAATCAGTCCTGCTTCTGGCTTTGACCTCTACAAAACAAAGCACTCCCGCTCTATCCTCAGCAATAATATCTATCTCGCCCTGTCTTGCACTATAATTCTTCTCAAGAATCTTGTACTTATCCTTTTTGAGATGCTTGCATGCTAAATCCTCTCCCTTCTTGCCTGCTGTTCGAGTATTCGTTGTCATGTGTTTAGCGATGTGATTGGTTTAATCCTGTTCAAGTTTTTTCTTTAGCTCGGCTAATTTTGTAAGTGCATCAAGTGGAGTCATAGAATTTGTATCTAGCTCCTGGATCTCTTCTAAGAGTGGATGGATTCTAGTTTCATCTGCACTTTCAGATTCACTAAAAAGTGATGTCTGACCACCTAAGATAGAATCCCTAAGCTGAGACTGCGATTTCTCTAAATTAAGGAGAATTTTTCTAGCAGATTTTATAACCCTCTCAGGAACACCTGCCAGCTTTGCAACCTGAATACCATAACTGTGACTAGTGGCGCCAGGCACCAATTTTCTTAGGAACACTATTTTGTCACCGCTTTCTTTTACATAAATATTATAGTTTTGGGTCCTCTTTTTTGATATGGCGAGCTCGGCAAGCTCATGATAATGGGTTGCAAAAAGGGTTTTAGAGCCAAGATCGTGCAGGTATTCAGCCACAGCCCAAGCGATGCTCATACCATCAAATGTGCTAGTACCGCGACCTATCTCATCTAGAATAACAAGGCTCTTATCTGTTGCGTGCCTAAGTATATATGCAGTCTCTACCATCTCTACCATAAAAGTAGACTGCCCCTTGGCGAGGTTATCAGACGCCCCTACTCGGGTAAATACTCTATCGCATATACCAACCTCAGCATGGCTTGCAGGAACAAAGCTTCCCATCTGAGCCATAAGCACACTTAGAGCAACCTGTCTTATAAGAGTCGATTTGCCTGCCATGTTTGGGCCTGTAATTATAAGCACCTGATTTTCTTTGGAATCGAGTTTAATGTCATTAGGAACAAAACGCTCACCCAGATCCATTCTCTCTATCACAGGGTGACGGTTGTTTTTAAGGTCTAGGGTTTTAGCAGTGGAAATTACAGGTCTTGTATAATCATATTTCTCTGCAACTTCTGAAAGAGAGCAAAGCACATCTATTGTTGCAATAAACCCTGAGGTTCGTCTCACTCTATCAGACTCGGCGGCTACTTTTATTCTAATCCCCTCAAAGAGCTCTTTTTCAATATCTAGGATTCTATCCTCTGCCCCAAGTAGTTTTTCTTCATACTCTTTTAGCTCTTGGGTTATGTATCTCTCTGCATTAACCAGGGTCTGTTTTCTTATATAGTGCTCAGGAACCGAGGCTATGTGTGCTTTGGTTACCTCTAGGTAATATCCAAACACTTTGTTATATCCAATTTTAAGAGAGTTAATGCCTGAGGATTCCTTTTCCCTACTCTCAAGCTCGGCTATCCATTTTTTTCCGTCTCGCCTTATTGATCTAAGCTCATCAAGCTCAGCGTTCACCCCTTCTCTAATTATGCCGCCCTCTCTGGACGACACGGGAGGCTCATCCACAAGCACCTTTTCAAGCATTTCCCTAAGGTCATCTAGATTATCAATGTTTTTAGAAATTTGTTTTAGGACTTTTGTATCAGAGCTATCAAGCCTCACTTTTATATCTTTTATATGAGAAGAAGAATCTCTAAGAGAAGCCAAGTCCCTTGGTTTTGCAGAGGTTGTCGCAATTCTCCCAATTAATCTCTCTATGTCGCTTATATCTTTTAGAACCCCTCTTAAATCAGATTTTAGACGGGGGTTGCTCTTAAGCTCTTCAACGCCGTCCAATCTTTTCTCAATCTCTTTTTTATTAATGAGCGGGTTTGCTATCCAGAATTTAAGCATCCTGGCACCCATAGCGGTCATGGTTTCATCCAATACCCAAAAGAGCGTGCCCTTTTCACTGTCGCCCCTTATGGTCTGTAGGAGCTCAAGGTTTGTCTTAGTCGACTCATCAACTAAGAGATAGTCTGATTTTTCATAAAACCTGGGCTCATCCAGAGGTGGCATTTCATCAATTTGAGTGTCTCTTAAATATTGAATCAGCGCCCCGCTTGCTGAAATAGAGTCGGGATGATCTTCAAGCCCAAATGGCTCAAGGGTCTTGGCCGATAGATGCTCCATAAGAAGTTCTTTTGCGCGGTCAAGGTCCCAAACCCATGAATCAAGCTCCGTTATAAGCGGATTTTTAAACTGAGCTAGCTCAGTTTTAGAAATATTGCCCCTGTTTTCATCATCCTGTAGTAATAGTTCTTTTGGCTCAATCTGAGATAGCTCGTCGATTAAGGCCTCAAGTGAGTTAAAAGAAGTAGTTCTAAAAACACCTGTAGATATATCGGTATAAGAAAAACCATAGCTGTTATTATTAACGTAAACGCTTGCCAAATAGTTGTTGGATTTTGAGTCGAGCTTCTCTGTGTCTATAATTGCCCCTGGGGTGAGTACCCTCACAACCTTCCTCTTCACTACCCCTTTTGCGGTTTTTGGGTCTTCTACCTGCTCACAAACTGCCACCTTAAGGCCTTCTTTAAGCAGCTTTGCAAGATAGGGCTCAGCGCTGTGGAAAGGAACTCCACAAAGCGGCACTGGGTTTTTACCTGACTTATTTCTAGATGTAAGAGTTATGCCCAGGACTTTTGATGCGACCTTTGCATCGTCATAGAACATTTCATAAAAATCCCCTAGACGGAAAAAGAGTATAGAGTCTGGATACTCCTTTTTTATAGCAACATACTGCTTTAACATCGGGGTCTGCTCTGACATGGGTTTAATGATTATATCGACTCATAGGGGAAGTCTCAATTTTGGATGAGAAATAATTAAGAAAGAAGAGAAATAAAAAGGGAGCCGACACTAAGTGCGCCAAGCTCCCTTTAAGTTTTAAATTATAATATTTTTAGATTTTAAGCTGTAGCTTGTCTTCTGCGAATAACCATAAATCCAACTATTCCCAAAATACCCGCCATGGCGATAAGTCCCCATTCAGACAATGTAGGAACAGGAGAAACTATCCCTTCAAACGCTCCAATGTCACACCTTATACCAAGTGGTCTCGGCTCTCCACGCTGATCAGTCGCAGGTGGAGGACAAGCAATCTTTCCCATATCTAAAGCAGGGCTTCCTGCTATTAATGCATGGGTCTCTGTTGGGCCACCGTTACTAGCAAGAGGTGCTAATTGTGGATTGGTATTAGATTTATCACCAATAGAATTAAATCCGCAGCTCGTTCCCTGATCGATATTATAACCCTCAGATACTATTAGACCTGAACTACCGGGTCTATCAAAACAGCTTGGAGCAGTTGCAGTTTCACCAACAATAGAATTTATTAGGAATACTGACCCTCCGGAATTTAAGCCAATATTTCCAGCATCAGTTCCATCGTTATTGGTAATAGTACTACTGTCAATATTGATAGTCCCACCACTATTGTTATTTACACCGCCTGCGCTTGCGTTGAGGGAACTTAAACCCGTGTTTCCAGATATTGTAGTATTTAGTATATTGATTAGACCACCAGAGTTATTACCGACTCCACCAGCTCTACCTCCTATATTATGAGAAACTGTGGAATCTGTAATATTAAGTACTCCATCAAAATCGTTGATGACACCACCTGCTCCCCCACCATTTCCACTCTTTATATTTCGCGTAATAGTTGTACGGTTAATGTTCATAGTTCCCTGTTGATCATTAATAATTCCGGCTGCTTGATTATTAGCATCTGTATTATCAGAGACAACACAGTCATCTATATTTATGATCCCGTCTCCAAAGTTTAATAAACCACCACCACCAGTGTTTGTAGAATGACCATTTCTGATAGTAAGATCATTGAAAGTTACATCAGGATGAAAAATGTCGTTGTCTTGATCTCCTATATAGAAGATTCTAAATAAGGGTGTTCCAGGTGCTGTACTTCTCTCTATTATTGAACCGTTCCCGTTAAAGGTCATATTGGTCAAAATGAGAGGGAGACCGTTAGGACTACCACTTATAATAATTGTATTGTTGATCTCTGTAAGCGTATATGTTCCCCCACCTAGGTTAATTGTAGCCGCATCTGGCGCAACGTTAGCCTGGTTTATAGCATCTATAAGAGCCGCTGTATCGCCAGCAGGAACATTTATTACCTGAGAGAACGCCTCAGAGGTAGATATCAGTCCTATTGTCAGAACAAATACAAATGAAAAGATTAATTTAGATAAAGAATTCTTGTAGCTGTGTATAAATTTTGCGTTTTTCACTTTCTGCCTCCGCCTAAAGAATAGAAAAGATTGGATTTGGGTTGATTCTATCACACCTCAAATGCTATGACAACAATAAATATTTGCCCCTAGGTAACTTAGTGTTAAAATCTAAACCTATGACAGAAGAAAACATTGTAAAATTCACAATAGGACAAATTATTCATCATAAGATGTTTGATTACAGGGGTGTGGTAGTGGATGTGGACCCTGAGTTTAGCAGTACAGAGGAGTGGTATGAAAAGGTGGCTCTTTCAAAACCTCCAAAGGATAAGCCGTGGTACTATGTTTTAGTAGACGGAGCCACACACGAAACTTATGTGGCAGAGAAGAACTTAGAAACCGATCAATCAGGAAAACCGATAGATCACCCTCTAGTTTCAGAATTCTTTAATGGAATCAAGGACGGGATTTATGTGATGAGGGAAAGAAGCAATTGATAAAACCTAATTCTTTTGTAGGAGACTTAATACCCTATGTGCCGGGCAAGCCTGTAGAGGAGCTCGAGCGGGAACTTGGTATAACTGGTGCTGTAAAAATAGCATCTAATGAGAACCCTCTTGGTCCTTCACCACTTGCCGAGAAGGCAATTAAGGATGCGATTCATGACTTGAACCGCTATCCGGACGGGGACGCCTTTTATCTAAAGGAGAAGCTTTCAGAGAAACTTGGGATTGATCCTGAAACTCTTATTTTCGGAAACGGCTCAAATGACGTTATTGATATTGCAGCAAGAACTTTTATGGAGCCTGGGGATGAGGCTATATTTGGAGAGTATGCGTTTATTGTATATCCGATAGTGACCAAGGCAGTTGGAGCTACGGCTGTGATCTCCCCAATGCCCAATTACACCCATGACTTAAGGGATATGCACTCACGGATTACTGAGAAGACAAGGATTATATTTATCGCCAACCCCAATAACCCGACAGGCACAATGGTTAAGAGAGATGAGTTTGAGTGGTTTTTGGATAAGGTGCCAGAGGATATTTTAGTTTTAATGGACGAGGCGTATTTTGAATACGTAGACGATAAGGATTATCCAAACTCACTTGAGTATCTAAACACTGGTAAATCAATTATAACGGTTAGAACCTTCTCTAAAATTTATGGTCTTGCTGGTCTTAGGTTAGGTTATGGAGTAGCTCATAAGGATATTGTCTCAAATATGCAGAGGGTGCGTCAGCCTTTTAACTCAAATTCTCTCTCGCAGATTGGAGCCATTGCAGCAATTGATGATACGGAGCATATTGATAAAACTAAGAAGATTAATAGCGAAGGACTACTCTATGTCACCAAAGAGCTTGAGAAATTGGGTATCCCTTATGCGCCGTCGTTTACTAATTTTGTGTTGATAGATCTTGGAGGCGACCCGATGCCCATATACAACTCACTCCTTAAAGAAGGGGTAATCGTGAGACCTGTTATGGGTTATGGATTAAGAACTCATCTCAGAGTAACAATCGGCACCACAGAAGAAAACGAGAAATTTGTAATGGGCATTAAGACTATATTGGGTAAATAAACTATGAAATTTAATAAAGTTACAGTAATTGGACTTGGACTGATCGGAGGCTCACTCGCTTTGGCTCTAAAGGAATCAAAGCAAGTAGAGACTGTAGTTGGTATTGATACTAATGAAGATTCTATTAAATATGCCTTCGACAACAAGATAATTGATGAAGGGGCATCAGGTATTAACGAAGTTATCTCAGGCTCAGAGATAATTGTAATATCAACCTATGTTGGCAACATTCCTAATACTGCGAAATCTGTATTTGATATTGCTTCAGAGGGTACGATAATTACAGATACAGGAAGCGTAAAATCATCAGTTCTAAGTGAAATTGAACCCAATTTGCCTGAAAACCTTCATTTTGTAGCTGGACATCCCATAGCAGGAACCGAGAACTCAGGTGTAAAATCAGCTGATTCAAACTTATTTAAAGGAAAGAGATGTATTTTAACCCCCACAGAGAAAACTGATTTGATGGCTAAAAGCAAAGTTAAGACAATGTGGGAAACTGTTGGCTGTAAAGTACATGAGATGGACGCCCAAGCCCATGATCATATCTTTGGAGTAGTGAGCCACTTACCACACGTGGTTGCCTACGCATTAATCAACTCAGTACTAAGTGCCGAGGATTCAGATGAACTTCTGGAGTTTGCAGGTGGAGGGCTTAAAGACTACACAAGAGTATCAGCAAGCTCGCCAGAGATGTGGACTGAAATTTTCAAAGCGAATAAAGACCAATTACTAAATGCGATCTCTGTCTTTAAAACCTCTCTTGAAAAGATTGAAACCGCAGTAGAGACCGAGGACTTCGATACACTTAAAAAGGAACTAGAAAAGGCAGCTAAAACAAAGCGCAACCTTTAATAAGTCCTTAATTCTAGATTTGAACTACTTAATATTTTAGTTAGCTAGCCTATTCCGCATTGGCAAGCTGCTACAAATAAAGCAACTATCAAAATTGAAGCAAGTGTTAAATATTGTCTCATTTTCACAACCTCGCTGAATATTTATTTTGTCTAGAAACTAAATTATCCAAGATTACAGCTACAAGCAGTTATTAATATTGTAACTAGCAGGATCGAAGCAACAGTTAAGTAATAACGCATTTCCCACCTCACATATAGGATTATTTTTTGAGTATATAGAATTTTTTTTCTAATGCAAATAAAAATGGCCAGGACAAGATAATTGATACGTATGATGGCAATAACCCTTTGCTGATTAACCTCTCTTTCACTTTTTCTTAACACATTCTTAACATTCCTAAGGTTTAATCCTACATTATCGAACTCTAAGGAGGTAGTAACAATGTTTAAGGGTGTATTTGGATCCAAAATAACTAGTAACATGATAGTTGCTTTAGTAATTGTTTTAGCCGCAGGATTTGCTACTGCGCAAGAACCCGTAAAGGTTGACGCAGGTATTCCAGCTTATACAAAAACAAGTGGTGTTTCTGGAAATATTAACAGTGTAGGATCAGACACAATGAATAACCTTATGACACTATGGTGCGAGGGTTTTACAAGAGACTATCCAAATGTAAAGTGTCAGATTGAAGGAAAAGGTTCCAGTACTGCTCCTCCAGCGCTAATAGAGGGAACAGCTCAGTTCGGACCTATGTCACGTGCTATGAAAAGTAAAGAGGTCGATGAGTTTGAAAAAGCATTTGGCTACAAGCCTACAGAAGTTCCAACTTCAATTGATGCCCTAGCAGTCTTTGTAAATAAAGACAACCCGATCGAATGCTTGACCATTAAGCAGGTTGATGCAATTTTCTCTAAAAATAGAAAGTGCGGTGGTGCTGAGGATGTAGCTACCTGGGGCCAGTTAGGGCTTACTGGAGACTGGGCTAATGTGCCAATAAGTATGTACGGCAGAAATTCAGCTTCCGGAACATACGGATACTTCAAAAAGAAAGCTCTTTGTAAAGGTGACTATAAAGACACGGTTAAAGAACAGCCGGGGTCAGCTTCTGTTGTTCAGGGTATCACTGAAGATAAAAGCGCTATTGGATACAGCGGTATTGGGTACATCACCTCTGGTGTAAAAGTTATTAAGCTTGGTAAAAAAGAAGGACAATGCGCTGAGCCTAATTTAGAGAATATCGTAAGCAAAAAATATCCGCTTGGAAGATATCTATATCTATATGTAAACAAGAAGCCTAACGAGCAGCTTGATCCGCTGAGCTTTGAATTCTTAAAATACGTACTCAGCAACCAGGGTCAGCAAGTAGTAGTTAAAGACGGCTATCTTCCACTTCCAGCTGACGTTGATGCAAAGATCATGAAAGATATAGGCGCTAAGTAATTTATAGGCGTCTACTTTAACAAATATATTCACATGGTTATTCAATGACAGCTCAAACTAGACCAAAGAAAAAAGAGACACAACAAGCTTCCTCCGGAATACGAAGGAGGAAGTTTGTTGATTTTATTGCAACAGGTGTGGTCACTACAGGCGGAATAGCTGTTATATTAAGCATTCTTGCCATACTGGTATTCATAGGATTAGAAACAGTTCCGCTTTTCCAAAGTGTAAAATCTGAGCTTACAAGCTCCTTTATATTAAGAGAATCACCGGAGCTTTCTTCATACTCACTGGAGACTACCGATGACAAGAAGTTCCCTTTTATCGCAACCGGGCTTGAAGAATATAGGGAAACAGGTTTTGTAGTTACACAGGATGGTCTGTTAACATTCCTCTCACTTAAAGACGGAAAAACTATTAAGCAATATCCTCTTACTAAACTTGAGGGCAGTACCATTACTTCAAGTTTTGTCTCAGAAAACAACAAACTATACAGCTTTGGTACTAACGAGGGTTTCATTCTCCCTGTTACTACTGATTACAAGATAGATTTCGTTGGAGACAAAAGGATCATAACCCCTGAGATTACAGAGGGAGATTTATTTAAGGTATTTGACGCACCGCTAGATATAATTGCATATGAGGAGTCTTCAGAGGAAGATGTATCTGCAGCAGCTGCGTATACCTCAGCGCGTGATTTGTTATTTGTTGCTCTTGTAGCATCAGACGAGGATGATTTTAGTCTTGAAGCTGATGAGCCAACTCCACAAACTTTTAACCTAACCGATCAACTAAATGAGAGTGTTGTTACTACAATTGAGCTTGATAAAGCAATTGAGAATCTATTTGTTGGTACTGATAACGGAAAAATATTTCACTGGGACGTAAGCGATCGAGAGAACCCTGAATTTGTAAGGGCTGTAGATGCTACAGATAATCCCAACGTGGCAATTACTGCACTAGCATTCCTACTAGGCGATAGATCTCTATTGGTTGGAGATCAAGATGGTAATGTATCGGTATGGTTTGAGGTCCCGGACCCTTCTTCCCCCACAGGCGATGTGCTAACTAGAATTCACAGACTCTCACCCCTTGAGCTTCCCATAACTAATATCACTGCATCTGCAAGAGACAGAGGATTTATAGCCTCTGATGAGGGTGGAAACATTAATCTCTATCACGCCACTTCAGGGCAAATGCTAAAAGAGTTTAAAACTGACGGATCTTCTGTACAGAAACTCTCCTTCGCACCAAAATCAAATGGCGTGCTTGCAATAGACAATAAAGGAAAGATGTATAACTGGTACGTCGATAATCCGCATCCGGAAACAAATATAAAAACACTTTTTGGAAAGGTTTGGTACGAAGGTTACAAAAAGCCTGAGTATGTTTGGCAGTCAACAGGGGGTACTGACGAATTTGAGCCTAAGTTGAGCTTAACTCCACTTGCATTTGGAACCCTTAAAGGTGCGCTCTATGCTCTGTTCTTCGCAATTCCTATTTCCATTTTTGCAGCAATTTGTGTATCACAATTTATGCACCCATCTCTTAGAAATACAATCAAGCCTATTATTGAAATTATGGCCGCACTGCCAACTGTTGTTTTAGGATTTTTGGCAGGACTTTGGCTAGCTCCTATAATAGAGAAAATTATCCCAGCTGTGTTTACACTTCCCATAGTTTTAACCCTTTTTACTATTTTAACGGTGCTAATATGGCAGTATGTACCTAAAGGAGTTAAGGGCAGACTTAGAGTAGGTACAGAGCTCTTTATCTTGGTGCCTGTGATAATTTTGGGCGTTCTAGTTTCTTTGTGGTTAAACGGACCAATTGAAGATTTTATGTTTGGCGGAAGCTACAAGGAATGGTTTTACAGCGTTCTAGGATTGCAGTACGATCAGAGAAACTCGCTGATTGTAGGTTTTGCAATGGGTTTTGCCGTTATACCTATAATATTTACAATTTCAGAAGATGCCCTCTCCAGTGTCCCTAAACACCTAGAAGCAGGCTCGCTTGCACTTGGAGCTAACCGTTGGCAAACGGCAATCAGAGTCATTCTCCCTACAGCAAGCCCTGGAATATTCTCTGCTGTCATGATCGGGCTCGGCAGAGCGATTGGTGAGACAATGATTGTGCTTATGGCAACTGGGAATACTCCTATTATGGACTGGAACTTATTTAACGGATTTAGAGCGCTTTCTGCAAACATAGCAGTAGAAATACCTGAGGCGCCACATGGTGGAACACTTTATAGAGTGCTCTTCCTTGCAGCTCTGTTGTTGTTCTTCTTCACCTTCTTTATCAATACTGCTGCTGAAGTTGTAAGGCAAAGATTAAGGAAAAAATACGGACAACTATAATTATGAATAAGTTTTGGAAAAGTGGAGATCCCTTTGTTTGGCTGACTGGTGTTGCACTAATGTTCAGTCTTCTAATGATTGCGGGGCTTCTTTGGTTAATCATGGCCAAGGGACTTGGATTTTTCTGGCCTACAGAAGTTACTGAATTTGAGCTCAAAAACGGAACAAAAGTTATGGGTGAAATTACGGCCCATCAAGAAATCAGAGGTATTAGCGGCAAAGCTGAAAAAGAGGCTAGATACAGAACTCAGCTAAAAATAGGGAATAGAGATCTTTATGGACTTGATTTCAGATGGATTGATGATGACCAAATAGTATCTGCATCTGAGCCTAAATATGCTGTTGTTATGGAAAGAAGGGAGTGGGGGAATTTTTACGGGTTTATTAAAGAAATTTCCGAAGGTGGCAATGTTCTATGTCAGGGCAACGAAGAATGCTGGTCTAAGCTTGAGCAGGACATTCCCGTTTATGCCGGGATTTTTAAAGAGATAAGAAAGATTGAAAAAGGAGACATCGGCGGTATAAACAGAGAAATTGAGAGTTACAGGCTTAAAATCAAAGGGGTCGAACTTAAGAATGGAGACCAGGCTCAGATAAAGGAATATAAGGCAAAAATAGCACTTGAAGAAGAAAAATACAGGCAAAAAGAAAAGGAATTAGAAGTTCTATATCAAGAATTTACTAAAGAAAAAGTTGTAATGCTATCTATCGATGGAAGAGAGAAGGAAATGGCTCTTGGGAACATCGTGCTCGCTTTCAGACCTAACACAATGAGTTGGTTTCAAAAAGCGGGTCTATATCTTCACAGGGCCTGGGGATTTGTATCAGATGAGCCTAGAGAGGCAAACACTGAGGGCGGTGTATTTCCCGCAATATTTGGAACTATTATGATGGTTCTTATAATGAGCATTGTGGTGCTCCCATTTGGTGTGCTTGCTGCTTTATACCTCAAAGAATATGCCAAACAGGGAACCTTGGTAAGGATTGTAAGAATTTGTGTAAATAACTTAGCGGGTGTGCCGTCTATTGTATTTGGGGTATTTGCAGTGGGGTTCTTCATATACGGGGTTGGAGCCTCAATTGATAGCTTCTTCTTCTCAGAGGCCCTTCCTAACCCAACATTTGGAACAGGCGGCATTCTATGGGCTTCTCTTACACTTGCTCTACTTACAGTGCCCGTAGTAATAGTAGCAACCGAAGAAGGCTTAGCCGCTGTATCTCAAGAGATCAGACATGGCTCGCTGGCACTTGGAGCAACTAAATTTGAAACCACCTGGAAAATTGTAATACCAAGCGCAATGCCCGCAATTCTAACGGGATTAATATTGGCTATAGCAAGAGCTACTGGAGAGGTTGCGCCTCTTATGATCACTGGAGTTGTTAAGCTTGCTCCCCAGCTTCCGGTTGATGGGTATTTCCCATATGTTCATCTGGAGAGAAAATTTATGCATCTTGGATTTCATATCTACGATGTTGGCTTTCAGTCACCAAATGTTGAGGCTGCCAAGCCAATGGTGTTTACAACTGCACTGCTTTTAATCTTGATTGTAATTGTATTGAACTTGACGGCAATAGTAGTTAGAAACCGTCTCAAAAAGAAATACACTACTTCTGCGGTTTAATAAATGTTATTATTTAAAGTCGCTTAAGTGATTATTGTGGAAGTTCTAAATAATTTGGAAGGTTTAAATAAATGAATATTTCAAACGCTAAACAAATAAGGGACAAGGAAATGGAAAACAAAATAGAGACCAATATTTCAGAAACTACATCTACTGATGAACATAGTGCTGCGCACACCAAATTTGAGGTGCCGGACCCTATAGTGGAAGTAAATGATTTAAATCTCTATTATGGATCAAAGCAAGCTTTAAAGAATATCTATATGGATATACCCAAGAATAAAGCTACTGCATTCATTGGACCTTCAGGCTGTGGCAAATCCACTCTCCTTCGCTGTTTTAATCGTCTCAATGACTTGGTCGACTCAGCAAAAGTTGATGGTGAGATACTAATAGACGGGGACGACATATATGATTCAAGCATAGATATTACGCAGTTAAGAAAAAGGGTTGGGATGGTTTTTCAGAAATCAAACCCCTTTCCTAAGTCTATCTATGAAAATGTAGCCTATGGAGCCAGAATAGCTGGAGAGAATAGAAAATCAGTTTTAGATGAAGTTGTAGAAAAAAGTTTAAAAAGTGCTGCTCTCTGGGATGAGGTAAGCGACAGACTTGATGAGAGTGCACTTGGAATGTCTGGAGGGCAAATGCAGAGGCTCTGTATTGCAAGAGCAATTGCAGTAGAGCCTGATGTTCTTTTAATGGATGAGCCTTGCTCTGCTCTTGATCCAATTGCAACAGGAAAGATAGAGGACCTAATTACTCAGCTAAAAGAAAGCTATACAATTGTAATCGTAACTCATAATATGCAGCAGGCATCTCGTGTTTCCGACTTTACTGCTTTCATGTACCTTGGCGAGATAATAGAGTACGACGAAACAGAGACAATATTTCTTAATCCTAGCAATAAGCAAACTGAAGATTATGTATCAGGAAAATTTGGATAAGGATAAAGATGACAGACAAACATAAAATGAAGGTTTTGTTTCTTTGCACTCATAATTCTGCAAGATCGCAAATGGCAGAGGGGCTTTTGAGAAATCTCTACGGGGATAAATTCGAAGTTTATAGCGCAGGCACTGAGCCCTCAAGAGTAAATCCATACGCTACCGAGGTTATGGATGAGGTGGGAATTGATATATCCGCTCATACATCAAAGAGTACAGACTATTTTGATGGAACTAAAATGGATTATGTAGTTACAGTTTGTGACAATGCCAAAGAATCCTGCCCGACATTTCCTGGAGCACGCCACATAATTCATAAGAGCTTTAGAGACCCGTCACAGTTTAGAGGGAAGGATGAGGAAGTACTAAACGGGTTTAGAATAATAAGGGATGAAATAAAAACCTGGATTGAGGACGAGTTTAAAGACAGCTAGCTGTTCTATTTAGTCCTAAGTGGCTTTAGAATAGGAGATTAATATGATTAGACTAGAAGAAGAAATTACTAAATTAAAAAAGATGCTCTTTGAAATGGCAACAACTGTTGAGGAAATGATTGCAAAGAGTATTAAGGCACTTGAAGAGAACAATATGATTCTAGCTGAAGAAGTAAGGAAGACGGATACTAGAATTGATGAAATTGAGGTCGAAATTGATAACCAGTGCATAAAAATTCTAGCACTCTTTCACCCCGAAGCTGAGGATCTTAGAACCGTCACCATGATAATGAAGATTAATAATGACTTAGAGAGAATCGGAGATCATGCAGTAAACATTGCAGAAAAGGCGATCTATTTAGCTGACAAACCTCCGGTAAAACCACTGATAGATATTCCCAAGATGGCAGAGAAAGCAATTGAAATGCTTCAGGGGAGTTTAGACTCTTTTGTTAATAAAGATCCTGATCTTGCTGTAAGGGTATGCGAAAAAGATGATGAAGTAGACGCACTAGAGCCGCAGATAGTAAGAGAATTAATAACATATATGATATCGGATCCTCAAACTATAGACCGAGCTCTTACACTAATTTTCATAGCAAGAGCTTTAGAGAGGGTAGCGGATCTAGCAACTAACATTGCCGAAGATACATATTATATAGCTAGTGGAAAGATCTTAAAACACCACCACAATGTACCAATAGAAAACAAATAATGTCTCCATACTAATTTATTTAAGTCATAAATATTATCCCCGGACAATGCCATAAAATTTAATTGTAAGAGCTCCGTGCTTGAAAACATAGTGCAGGCGGATAAACTCTTGCCTTTGGGAATAACTGAGAACATGCAATTAAAAGAACTTTATCAATACGGGAAACAAAGTCTTAGACATAATTCAATAGACGCTCCGGGCCTAGAAGCATATATGCTGCTCTCTCGCTCGGAATTGTTAAATGATCTATCAGAGGTCTACTCTCATCCCGAAAAAGAGATTACTCAAGATGGTGTTGAGAAATTTCAGAAACTCCTTAAGAGAAGGCTAAATAGAGAACCTGCAGCATATATAATGGGGAAAAAGGAGTTTTACTCAAGATCTTTTAAAGTAAACCCAAGCGTTTTAATCCCCAGAGCAGAAACTGAATTATTAGTAGATGAGACACTTAATATAATAAATCAGACACCGTCTGCTTTAATTCTTGAAATAGGCACAGGTAGTGGTTGCATTGCAGTAACTATTGCTTCACTATGTGAGGATGTAAGAATAGTGGCCTCAGATATTTCTAAAGAAGCTCTTTTGATAGCAAAAGAAAATAGTAACAATCATGGACAGAATGAAAAAGTAACCTTTATTAGTGGAGATTTGTTAAGCTCCTTTAAGAACGAGAGTTATGATATAGTCGTATCTAATCCGCCTTATATAAAAGAGGAGGATTTGCCTCATCTGGAACCTGAAGTAAAGGACTTTGAACCCAAGGTATCGCTTACTGCGGGAAAAGACGGTCTGTACTTCATAAAGAAAATTATTTCAGATGCAACAAGAGTTCTAAAAGATGGGGGATCATGCGTGCTTGAAATAGGCCATGGTCAGAGAGAAAGTGTAGAAAACATTTTTTTAGAGTTTGGATTTGTAGACATATCACATACAAAAGACCTAAATGGAATAGAGAGAGTGGTAAGGGCTAAATGGAAAAAATAATTGTAGAAGGCGGCATTAGACTAGAAGGAGAGGTTACAGTAAGCGGTGCCAAAAACGCCGTGTTGCCACTTATGGCAGCCTGCATAATAGCTGAGGGTAAAAACACTATTACCAATGTCCCTGATCTGGCAGATGTAAGAACTATGATTGAGCTGCTTAAGATTCTGGGGGCAGAAGTTGAGTTTGAAGACGGTGTGCTTGTAATAGACTCGACAAATATGGACACCTGGGAGGCTCCCTACGATCTTGTAAAAACCATGAGAGCATCTGTTCTGGTTTTAGGACCGCTTACAGCTAGGTTTGGCAGATCGAGAGTTTCATTACCCGGGGGATGTGCAATTGGCGAGAGGCCTATTGATCAACATTTAAAAGGGCTCTCTATACTCGGTGCTAAAATTGAAATTGAAGAAGGCTACGTAGACACAATCGCCCCAAAACTAAGAGGCGGTGTGATTCCATTTGATGTTTCAACTGTAACAGGAACAGAAAACCTGATTCTATCCTCCGTACTTGCAGAGGGAGAAACAGTATTACTAAACGCTGCATGTGAGCCCGAGGTCACGGATCTTGCAAACTTTCTAGTAGAAATGGGTGCTGATATAAGTGGCGTGGGAACAGACATAATAACTATAAATGGAGTTGAAAAGTTAAACCCGATAAAAGAATATGCGGTTATGCCTGATAGGATTGAGGCAGGTACTTTTTTAATTGCCTCAGTGCTAACTAAGGGCGATCTTTTGGTTAAAAACTGCCGCTTTGAAAATATGGGGGCGCTGATTGGAAAGCTAATGGAAGCAGGCGCAGAAATAACGCGCGAAAAGGATGGGATAAGAATTAAAGGTAGTGGCGAGATAAAAAGTGTTGATTTCACAACACTCCCCTATCCCGGATTCCCAACTGATATGCAGGCCCAGATGATGACTCTAATGAGTGTTGCAGATGGTCTTAGTATTATCACAGAGACAATATTTCCCCAGAGATTTCTACACGCAGGGGAGCTCAGACGAATGGGCGCTGATATTAAGCTAGTAGGCAACAGCGCTGTAGTAAGAGGAGTGCCAAGTCTTAGCGGAGCCCCAACAATGGCAAGCGATCTTAGAGCAAGCGCCTCATTGGTTTTGGCAGGGCTTGCGGGGAAAGGCAAAACTGAGATATCCAGGATTTATCACTTAGACAGAGGATATGACAAACTGGACAAAAAATTAGAAAATTTAGGAGCAAGAATCTGGAGGGAGAAGGAATGATTACTATAGCTATTGCACGAGGAAGATTATTGGAAGAAGCAGGGGATTTATTAATTAAAGCCGGATACAAAGTAAATAGTATCTTAAAGGACTCCAGGAAGTTAATCTTTGAATTTCCGGATGAAAATTTAAAATTCCTTATCATCCGCCCTACTGATATTCCTGCCTATGTAGAATATGGAGCCGCTGATTGCGGTATTGTGGGAAAAGATACACTATTAGAAGAAAAAAATGGTCTCTATGAACCTCTGGATCTTAGAATTGGTCAATGCAAATTGGTCGTAGCCGGTCCAAAGGGTTTTGACTTTACTGCAAATAGATCTCTTAGAGTTGCAACCAAATATCCTAAAACTACCTATGAACACTTCACCAGACTTGGTGTAGGTGCAGAGATTGTAAAGCTTTACGGATCAGTGGAACTTGCACCCCTAGTTGGCCTATCTGACATTATTGTGGATTTATCTGCTTCCGGGGAAACCTTGAAGAAAAACAACCTGGTAGAATATGAAACCATAGCTGATGTAACAGCTAGACTGGTTGTAAACAGGGTTAGCATGAAAGTTAAAGCAGAAGAAATCAAAGAGCTCATTGAAAGATTAAAAAAAGTTAGAAAAAAATAACCTTTTAATAGAGTTCCTGTAACAATCACCTCAAGATCTTATTAATCTGAAAGTTTTTATTAACAAAGCCATAACAATAGGCAAGTATTCTTTGTAAAAAGCAAACTATTTGCTAAACTTAGTTCAATTGGAATAAATTGGCTTATTTGAAATTTTACAAATCTAAATTATCAGACCGGTCGTATATGAACTAAATGCCTCCGGAGGATACAATGGCTTCTAAAACACAATCTTCAGATAAAAATAATAGTGGAAATGGTTGTTCAAGAGAGAAACTCATAGAGTCCTATAAGACTGTAAGACAATTCTCACACACTTTGGCAGAACCTCTTGAGATTGAAGATTATGTCGTTCAGTCGATGCCGGACGTAAGCCCAACAAAATGGCACCTGGCTCATACAAGCTGGTTTTTTGAGACTTTTGTTTTATCAAAAGCCCTATCTGACTACAAATCTCCAAATTCTCAATACGCTTATTTATTTAACTCCTACTACGTGCAGGCAGGTGAGAGGCATTTGCGCCCTAAAAGAGGCTTGATTTCAAGACCTACTGTGGAGGAAACCTATAGTTACCGCAACCACGTGGATGAGAGTATGCTCCAGTTTATGGAGAACGCAGATGATAAAGAGTGGCAGCAGTTAGAGTCCGTGATAGAAATAGGGGTTCACCACGAGCAACAGCATCAAGAGCTTATAGTAACCGATATAAAACATGTACTATCTGAGAACCCTCTTCACCCTAAATATATTAATAATGATAGAAACGGTAACAAAGCAGATATACCAGGTGACCTAAAGTGGGCAGATTTTGATGGTGGGCTCTTCTATATTGGTAACAAAGGCTCGGGATTTGGCTATGACAACGAATACCCCGAACACAAGGTTTACTTAAACTCTTATAAACTAGGCTCCAGATTAGTAACGAACTCTGAATATATTGAATTCATAGAAGACAAGGGATACGAGACGCCTGAGATATGGTTATCTGAGGGATGGGCCACTGTTGAGACAAACAACTGGAACGCACCACTTTATTGGCAGAAGCAAAATGGACAATGGATGCAGTTTACACTTACTGGGCTAAGGAAAGTAGAACCTGATGAGCCTGTGACTCACGTCTCCTATTTTGAAGCTGACGCTTTTGCTAGATGGGCAGGCTCGAGACTTCCTACTGAATCAGAATGGGAAGTAGCAGCATCCAATATAGAAATAGAAGGGAATTTTGTAGACGATCTAAAGTTTCACCCAGTTGGATTGGATAATAGCTCAAATGGGAACTCACTCAAGCAGATGTATGGTGACGTTTGGGAATGGACTCAGAGCTCTTACTCTGCCTATCCGGGATACAAAACACTCCCTGGAGCGCTTGGGGAATACAATGGAAAGTTTATGTGCAATCAAATGGTGTTAAGAGGCGGATCATGCGCGACATCGAAATCGCATATCCGAAAAACATATAGAAACTTTTTTCCAACAAATGCCAGATGGCAATTTATGGGAATCAGGTTGGCTAAAGACAGTGAGTAATAAACAACATACTCATGTAGTTAATGAAAGAGACCTTCCAATGAATAGAAACCTGAGCAGACTAAAGAAATTTGAACCTGAGAGAGAAAGTCTTTTAGAAGAAATAATCGGGGGTCTAAGCAAGTCTCAAAAAGAGCTTCCGAGCAAACTTTTTTATGATAAAAAGGGATCAGCCCTTTTTGATGAGATATGTGAGCTTGAGGAATACTATCTGACAAGAACTGAGACCTCTATTATGACAGAGAATATAGAGGATATTTGCTCAGTGCTCGGAGAAAACTGCTTGTTGATAGAGCTTGGGAGTGGAAGCAGTAAAAAAATAAGGCTTCTACTAACAGGGCTTGCAAATCCTGCGGGTTATGTGCCAATTGATATATCTGAGGAGCACTTAATCAGTTCAGTTCAAGTTTTAGCCGCTGATTATCCAGAGCTAAGAATATTCCCCGTATACGCCGATTACACTCAGCCTTTTACTCTCCCTAATTTTGAGTTCACTCCTTCAAAAAAAGTAGTATATTACCCAGGCTCAACTATAGGCAACTTTGAGCCCGAGTATGCAGCTCGGTTCTTAAACAATATAGGAAAGCGGCTAGGCAAAGGAGCCGGTCTTTTAATAGGAGTGGATCTTAAAAAAGAAGCTAAAACCCTAGAAGACGCATATAACGATAAAAAAGAGGTAACAGCTGAATTTAATTTAAATATACTAGAGAGAATAAACCGCGAGCATGGGTCAGACTTTATTTTAGATGCTTGGGAACATTTGGCATTTTATAATATTGATCATGGAAGGATTGAAATGCATATCAAAAGCCTGTCATATCAGGATGTGCAGCTAAACGGATCTCTTATCACTTTTGAAGAAAACGAGACTATACTTACAGAATATTCCTACAAATACAGCATTGATGATTTTAAAGACCTAGTTTCTGACTCTTACAACTTAGAGAGGGTCTGGACAGATAAAGAAAACAAATTCGGCATTTTGTATTTCGAAGTAAAATAATCCATATGAGCAAAAAAAGAATCGAACCCGGTCCAGGCCAAGAATCTGTATGGGACTATCCCAGACCACCTAAACTAGAAGATACGGACAAACATATCGAAGTTTTCTTCAATGACATCTTAATTGCTGACAGCACTGATGCAAAAAGAGTACTGGAAACATCCAGCCCTCCAGTCTACTACATTACAACTAAAGACATAGAAATGAAATATTTTCTACCAAGCGAGAGACGCTCACTTTGTGAGTGGAAAGGGGCTGCCTCGTACTATACAATCAAAGTTCACGATAAAACTGCCCTACATGCTGCATGGTATTATCCAAACCCTACCCCATCTTTTGAATCTATGAGAAATTACGTCGCCATTTATCCCCAGAACATGGATGCCTGTTTTGTAGACGGAGAAGTTGTTCAGCCTCAGCCCGGAGATTTCTACGGCGGATGGGTAACAAGTGATATTGTGGGACCTTTCAAAGGTGAGCCCGGAACTGAAGGCTGGTAGGTCAGCACTTACTAGATATTGTTTTTCTGTTATATTACCTTCTGTAATATATTCCCTAGAAACAAATAAAAATATGTCTATCAAACTAAATCAGAAAAGAGCAGATCTCTCTGTGGTACTAAGAGCAAAATATGAGAGATTTAACTTGTGCTTTGAAGCGGCCTACAAGGGACGAAACTATGAGGAACGAGATGAATACAGAGAGATTATAAAATCTGTAAAAGAACTTAGTTTAAAACCTGAGGGCAATAGACCCGAAACGCATGCTCTAATTTCCTATATGCTCCTTAAAGCATCCAGGTTAAGAGCTATAATCAACAATATAGCAAAAGTACCCAATCTAAAGAACCAAAACCGCTTGCTCTGGGATAGGCGAATGATTGAAGACGGGCTAGATTATATAAACAAATCCGCAGGTGGAAGCAAAGTTAGTGAATATCATCTCAGAGCAGGAATTTGCGCCTGCCATGCACTTGCAAAAGACTATGAGTCTACCGACTGGCAGAAAATGCTCTCACTCTATGATCAATACCTGGAGATTAACGACTGCAACGAGATTGCACTTGAAAGAGCACTTCTAATTTCAGAATTTGAGGGGCCAAAAGCTGCAATAGAAGCAATACTGAAAATAGATCACAAGAATAACTCAACTACAAGCAAGGCGCTTAATTCAAGCTTGGCAGAATTCCATATGAAGCTTAATGAATATGAGCAGGCAGTAGAGCGTCTATCAAAATCTCACGATTTATCAGAAGATGACAACGAGAAATCTTCGTACCTAAATAAAATAGAGTTTTGCAGACAGCAAATAGCACTGTCAAAGAAATACGATCAAGCCCTGTCATTTTAAGCGTGGTAGAGCTGCCATGATAAACCTTATAAACATTTCTAAAAACTATGGTGAGAACCAGGCCGTGGGTTCAATCAACCTGACTATAGAGAGTGGGGAAACCACTGTTTTAATCGGCCCTAGCGGTTGTGGAAAATCTACCATTCTAAGAGCTATCATAGGATTAATTTCACCTGATGCAGGGGAGATTAATATTGATGGAGACAAACTTAATACAACAAATGTAACCTCACTTAGGCGCAAGATGGGGTATGTGATACAAGAAGGGGGTCTCTTTCCAAACTTAAGCGCGCTTGAGAATGTATCCCTCATGGCAAGCTATTTGGGCTGGGACAAAGAGCGTATCGACAAACGTATAGATCAACTCTGCAATCTAACCAAATACCCTATAGACGCTTTGAGTCGATATCCAATTCAGATCTCAGGTGGGCAAAGACAGCGTCTTAGCTTAATGAGAGCTCTAATGTTAGATCCTGATATCCTGCTGTTGGACGAGCCGCTTGGAGCGCTGGACCCACTGATCAGAAGTGAGCTTCAAGAGGATCTAAAAGAAATATTTAGCACACTTGGCAAAACAGTTGTAATGGTAACTCATGATATTGGAGAGGCTGCATTTTTCGGGGACAAAATCATACTTATAAAAGATGGGCAAATAGTCCAGGAAGGAACCATATATGATCTAGCAAAAACCCCAGCCCACCCTTTTGTTACAAAATTTATTAATGCACAGAGAAACCACCTAGATGTAATTGGAGATCTATAATGCCAAATCTCCTAAAAGTGCTCCCAATATTATTCCTTATCTTACTACTCTCCTGTATAGAGTCAGATAATGCCAATAACGAAATTAGAGTTGGCTCTAAGAAATTTACCGAATCAGTACTACTTGGAGAGATTATCTCTGAGCTCGCAGCATCCCAAGGAGCAGAGGTTAAATACAGAAAAGAGCTTGGTGGAACAAGGGTTTTATGGAATGGGCTTTTAAGTGGAGAGATTGATATCTATCCTGAATACACGGGAACCATTACTGAGGAAATATTCTCTGGGCAAAACATTACTAATCAAGCAGAACTTCAAGAAGAGCTTTCAAAACACGACGTGGCCATGAGTGAGACGCTTGGATTTAATAATACTTATGCACTTGGAATGAAAAGAGATAATGCAGACAAGCTTGGAATAGAGACAATATCTAATTTGAGAAATCACCCGGAGTTAAAATTTGGATTCACAAATGAGTTTATGAACCGTGGAGATGGGTGGCCAAGTCTTCAAAAAGCGTATGGACTTCGACAACAAAATGTGACGGGTCTGGATCATGATCTGGCTTACCGTGGGCTTGAGAGCGGGCATATAGATGTCATAGACTTATATTCTACTGATGCCGAGATCTCTTATTACGATATTAAAGTGCTCAAAGATGATCAAAAACATTTTAAAGACTATTACGCTGTACTCCTATACAGAAAGGATCTCCAAAACAAGACTCCTGGGGCTTTAGATGCAATATTAGAATTGCAGGGAAAAATCTCTAAGCAGAAGATGGTAGAGATGAACGCTTCATCAAAAATAGAAGGGCTAAGTGATAGTGTTATTGCATCAAACTTTCTAAAAGAAACACGTTTAGCCAATACAACCCCTGTAAACGAAACATTCCTTAGCAGGCTTTACCAAAATACTCTGCAGCATCTATTTTTGGTCGTTATATCACTTAGCGCAGCAATTATAGTGTCCATACCTCTTGGAATCCTCGCGTTTAAAAATCAAAAGGTAGGTCATTTAGTTTTAGGAATTGTGGGTGTAATACAAACTCTGCCTTCTCTTGCCCTTTTGGTGTTTATGATCCCGTTTTTTGGAATAGGCGCTGTGCCCGCAATAGTAGCACTCTTTCTATATAGTCTTCTACCTATAGTGCGAAACACATATTCGGGACTAAAAGACATACCGACAGATATAAGGGAATCGGCAGAGGCCTTAGGTTTAGATGATTTTGCAAGATTAAGGTTAATAGAAATCCCACTTGCATCAAGGTCTATATTATCAGGCATAAAAACCTCAGCTGTTATCAATGTTGGCACTGCAACCCTAGGGGCTCTAATTGGAGCAGGAGGATACGGTCAACCCATATTAACTGGAATCAGACTAGATAATATTGGTTTAATACTAGAAGGCGCTATACCGGCAGCGGTGCTTGCCTTATTGGTACAAGGACTATTTGATTTATCAGAGAGAGTGTTTGTCCCAAGAGGTCTTAGGCTTGAAGAAGAAACACATTAGAAATTATTCTTTAGGTGTATCAAA
>JAJCZS010000037.1 GCA_029262275.1 Deltaproteobacteria bacterium
GAGATGGTAATGCCGGGGGATAACATAAATATGGACGTAGAATTGATCGCACCTGTTGCAATGGAAGAGCAGCTCCGATTTGCAATAAGAGAGGGCGGTAGAACAGTAGGTGCTGGTGTTGTTACTAAAATTACGGAGTAAAAGGGTCTAGGGTAATTCATAAATGAGTCGTGCTTCTAAAATAAGAATAAAATTAAAATCGTTCGATCACAGACTGCTTGACCGCTCCTCTGTGGAAATTGTGGATACTGCTAAAAGAACTGGGGCTAGGGTTGCTGGACCTGTTCCGCTGCCTACCCATATTAGTCGCTATTGCGTGCTAAGGTCTCCACACGTTGATAAAAACTCAAGGGAGCATTTTGAAGTAAGAACCCACAAAAGACTTGTGGACATACTTGAGCCTACTCAGCAGACAATTGATGCTTTGATGAAGCTTGATCTGGCATCGGGTGTTGAGGTCGAAATAAAGTTAACAGGATCTTAATAAAATGATTAACGGAATAATAGGTAAAAAAATAGGAATGACTGAAATATTCCTCGAGGACGGTACTGTTGTTGTATCAACAGTTATCGAAGCGGGTCCATGTTTCGTCATTCAGAAAAAAACATCTCAAACAGACGGATATGATTCAGTTCAGATCGGTTTTGGGGAAGTAAAGCCACAGAGGGTTACCAAGCCTATGCTGGGGCACTTCAAAAAGGCTGGAGTTCCGCCTTTAAAACATCTTGTGGAATTTGATCCCAATGGAGAAGACTACGGTCTTGGGGATTTAATTGATGCCAACATATTTAATGAAGGCGATACAGTGGATGTTGTTGGCAATAGTAAGGGTAAAGGTTTTTCCGGAGCCATGAAGAGGCATAACTTCAGTGGTCAGCCTGCTTCACACGGTGGTATGGCTCATAGAAGACCTGGTGGTATTGGTCAGGCATCTTATCCCGGAAAAGTTTGGAAGGGAATGAAAATGGCCGGTCAAATGGGTAATGAAAGAGTTACTGTTCAGGGCCTTAGTGTTGTTAGGGTGGATGCTGAAAAAAACATAGTATTGGTTAAAGGTTCAGTTCCAGGTCCTAACGGAGGTACTGTAATAATTAAGCGTACTACAAAAGGGAGAGTAGAAAGTGCCGCAGCTTGATGTTTATGATTTAGAAAAAAGTAAAGTGGGCAACGTAGATCTTGATTCTTCTATTTTTGAAGCCCCTGTAAAAGAGCATCTGCTCCATGCTGTTGTAAACTGGCAGTTGGCGAAAAGACGCTCAGGTACAGCTTCAACTAAGCAGCGTGGAGAAGTAAGTGGTGGCGGACGTAAGCCTTGGAAACAAAAACACATGGGTAGAGCTCGTCAAGGAAGTATCAGGGCTCCTCAGTGGAGAAAGGGTGGAATTGTTTTTGGTCCTAAACCTAAAGACTGGTCTTATTCAATAAATAAAAAAACTAAAAAGAACGCTTTGATTTGTGCGCTATCTCAAAAGTACTCAGAGGGTGTTCTAATTGCACTAAACGAATTTAATTTGCCAGAGATAAAAACTAAACAGGTTGCTGCATTTGTTGAGAAATTTGAGCTAAAGTCTGCTTTGATAGTCGTAAGCGGCGAGAATGATAACTTGATGAAGTCGGCTAAAAACCTGAAAAATATAAAAGTTATAAATGTAGATGGGCTTAACGTTTATGATGTTCTCAAATTTGAAAACCTTATAGTAACCCAAGAATCTCTAGCCCGTGCTCAGGAGGTTCTTAAACATTGAAAGATCCAAGACAAATAATTAAGAAACCATTGGTAACTGAAAAATCTTCAGATTCCAGAGAGATTGGCTGGTATGTCTTCTCGGTTGATAAAAGATCTAATAAAGTTGAAATCAGAGACGCTATTGAAAAAATATTCGGCGTTAAAGTTGAAAAAGTGAGAACCCTAATTACAACTGGTAAGAAAGTAAAGAGAATGGGGCGTATCGCTGGTAAAAGGTCCTCGATTAAGAAAGCTTATGTAAAGCTTAAAGAAGGGACTATTGAACTTTACGAGGGAGCTTAGGTATGGGTATTAAGAAATTTAAGCCGGTTACTCCGGGAACGAGATTTAGATCCGGGTCCGATTTTGCAGATGTAACAACAGACAAACCCTATAAACCACTTACTGAACCTAATAAGAGAAAAGGTGGCAGGAATGCTCATGGAAGAATTACTGCTTACCAAAGGGGTGGTGGACATAAACGTCTTTACAGAAAAATTGATTATAAGAGAAATAGGTTTGATATACCTGCAAAAGTTGCCTCTATTGAGTATGACCCAAATCGTTCATCAAGGATTGCACTATTAAATTATGCAGATGGTTTGAAGAGTTATATTATAGCTCCAGACGGACTTAAAGTTGGGGATACTATAATCTCAGGTGATAATGTTGAGATATCTGTAGGAAATGCTCTTGCCATTAAGAATATCCCTGTTGGTACGGTTATTCATAATATTGAACTTAAACCAAAAGGTGGGGCCAAACTTTCAAGAGCTGCTGGAACTTCTGCCCAGATTACTGCTAAAGAGGGCACGTATGCACAAATAAAACTTAGCTCCGGTGAAACTCGCCTTATTCACATAGAATGTATGGCTACAATTGGAAGAGTAGGAAATACAGAGCATGAACTGGTTGTACTTGGAAAGGCAGGTAGAAAACGTCATTTAGGCAAACGCCCAGTTGTAAGAGGTGTTGCTATGAATCCTGTTGATCATCCACACGGTGGAGGAGAGGGTAAGGCTGGTAAGGGTAATCCTCATCCTGTTTCACCATGGGGTTGGATCACGATTGGTTATAAAACAAGAAACAATAAACGTACTGATAAATATATCGTTAAACGTAGAAGAATTGGTTACGGAATGGATTAAGGAGAGATTATGCCTAGGTCAAATAAAAAAGGTCCTTATGTAAACGAAAAATTAGAGAAAAAAGTACAAGCTGAAAAGGCTTCAGGCAATCCCCGTATTATAAAAACGTGGTCTAGGGGTTCAATGGTGAGCCCGGATATGATAGGCCTTACTTTTGCAGTTCATAACGGGAGGAAGTTTATTCCGGTTTATGTTACTGAACACATGGTGGGTCATAAGTTGGGAGAATTCTCCCCTACTCGTACTTTCCATAGCCACGCGGGTGGCGATAAGAAGTCAAAAATGGGTAAGAGATAGAAAATATTTAGAAAAGGTGAATAATGGTTTCTCAAGCTGTTAAAAAATTCTATAGAGCATCACCGAAGAAAATTTCGGTAGTATTGAACCTTATAAGAGGAGCGGATGTTGAAAATGCATTTGCCATACTTTCTTCTGTGAGAAAGCGCTCGGCTCCTGATGTAGCAAAGCTGCTGAAGTCTGCTGTTGCTAATGCTGCTGAGAAAGGACATTCGGATACTGAAAGTTTATATATAAAAGAAGTTTATTCTGTAAAAGGTCCTACACTTAAAAGGATTAGAGCAAGAGCTCAAGGAAGAGCTAGTGCGAGGAATAAAAGAATGAGTCATATAACAATAGTGCTTGAAGAAAGGGGGCTTTAAATTGGGTCAAAAAGTATGCCCTATAGGGCTTAGACTTGGAATTACTAAAACTTGGGATTCTAAATGGTTTGCCGAGAAGAGAAAGTATACTGACCTCCTTCATGAGGATTTGAGGATCAGAAAGCTTATAAAAACTGAATTTTATCAGGCAGCCATTTCAAAGATAGAGCTTGAAAGAGCTGCATCTGAAAGAGTCCGCATAATTATTAATTCAGCTAGACCTGGAATGATAATTGGTAGAAAAGGTCAGGAAATAGAGTCCTTAAGACGCAGACTTGCAGAAATGACAGGGAAAGATATTTATCTTGACATTAGAGAGGTTAAAAGACCCGAGGTCGATGCCCAACTAGTGGCAGAAAACGCTGCACTTCAACTAATAAGAAGGGTTGCATACAGAAGGGCCATGAAAAGAGTTATCGCCTCTGCCCTTAGATTAGGCGCATTGGGAATAAAGGTAATGGTATCAGGTAGGTTAGGTGGGGCGGAAATAGCTAGAAAAGAATGGTACAGAGAGGGAAGAGTTCCTCTTACTACCCTAAGAGCTGACATAGATTATGGTTTTGCCGAGGCAAAAACCACTTATGGAATTATTGGCATTAAGGTATGGATCTTTAAAGGCGAAGTGCTAGAGAAAAAAGTAAACAAATAGCGTAATGGTGACTAGAGATGTTACAACCTTCAAGAACTAAATATAGAAAAGTATTTAAAGGAAGAATCAGAGGAAAAGCTACCAAGGGAGCCTCAATGGCTTTTGGAGAATATGGACTCCAGTCTCTTGAGTGCGGCAAGCTTACTTCAAGACAGATAGAAGCTGCTCGTATAGCAATCACTCGCCACGTCAAACGTGGAGCCAAGCTTTGGATAAGGGTGTTTCCTCATAAAGCGATAACTAAAAAACCCGCTGAAACCAGAATGGGTAAAGGAAAGGGAGATGTTGATAGTTACGTTGCACCTTTGAAAAGAGGGACAATGATCTACGAGATTGCAGGACTTTCCCAAGAATTAGCAAAAGAGGCCTTTAGATTGGCGTCTCATAAGCTCCCAGTTAAAACACGAATGGTTACAAGGAGTCAAGGGGATATATTAGGATGAAAGCACAAGAAATCAGAGAATTAACAGAAGACGAATTAAATAAAACAGAGACTGAACTCAAGGAAGAGATTTTCAACCTTAGAATTCAAATAGCGACTCAACAGACAACTAATGTTTCTAGAATAAGGAATCTGAAGAGAGATCTTGCTAGAGTGCATACTATTAAAAAAGAAAAGGGTCTTAATTAAGGAGTAGTTCGGAACATGGCTAGAGGAAAATTTCAATCCAGAGTAGGAACAGTGATCAGCGACAAGATGGATAAAACCGTTATTGTTGATGTGATACAAATTAAGAAGCATAAAAGATATCAGAAATCTATTAAGAGAAATAGTAAATTTATAGCACATGATGAAAGTGGCCAATGTAGAGTTGGAGATAAGGTTCTGATACTGGAAGGAAGGCCATATAGTAAGACTAAGAGATGGAAAGTGAGCAAGATTCTAGAACAAGTTAGTCCTGTAGAGGCTGAAGTTTTAGAGGTTGAAGCTGCAAGTAGTGATAATTAAGGAGGCTTTTTAAAGTGATTCAATCAACCACTTATTTAGATTCAGCTGATAATACCGGGGCTAAACGTTTGTTCTGTATTAAAGTGCTGGGCGGATCCGGTAGGAAATATGCGAGACTAGGGGATGTCGTGGTAGTCTCAGTGAAAGAAGCAATTCCGAACGCAAAAGTAGATAAAGGGTCTGTACATCAGGCTGTTATAGTGCGTACTAGAAAAGAGCAGAGAAGAGGCGACGGATCGTATGTAAGATTCGATAATAATGCTGCAGTAATTATAAGTAAAGATAATGAACCGATAGGAACCCGTGTTTTTGGCCCTATCGCCCGTGAACTTAGATTAAAAGGTTTTATGAAAATAATATCACTTGCGCCGGAGGTTGTGTAAAAGTGGCAACTCAGATCAACGGCAGTAGAGATAATAGAAAGAAAATGAATGTAAAGAAAGGCGATACAGTTTATGTGGTATCGGGTAAAGAAAAAGGTAAAACAGGACAGGTATTAAAAGTGCTTAGGTCCAAGGATCAGGTATTGGTTGAAAAGCTTAATATTGTAAAGCGCCACCAAAAACCTACTCAGGCTAACCCCACTGGGGGGATAGTTGAGAAAGAGGCTCCACTTCATATCTCTAACTTGATGATATATGATCAAACGGAGAGTAAACCTACTAGGATAGGACGCAAAGTTCTGAGCACTGGGGAAAGAGTAAGGATTAGTAAACGCAGTGGTGAGGAGATTAAGTAATAATGGCACCAAGATTAAAAGAATTATATAAAGAAAACGTAACAGCGGCTTTGAAAGAGAAATTCTCATACGAGAATCCTATGCAAATTCCCAAGGTAGAGAAAGTTGTGCTCAATATGGGGCTTGGAAAACTAAGCGACGCTGGAAAAGATAATAAAGTAATAGATGAAGCTGTGGATGAAATTACACGCATAACAGGTCAGAAACCCGTAATTAGAAAAGCAAAGAATTCAATTGCAGGGTTTAAATTAAGAGAGGGTGTACCGATTGGTTGCTCCGTTACACTTCGTTCTTCTGTAATGTATGAATTTCTAGACAGGTTAATTAGTTTAGCCCTTCCTCAGGTAAGAGATTTTAGAGGAGTATCAAGCAAAGCATTCGACGGACGCGGCAACTATACGCTTGGTCTTAGGGACCAGGTGATATTCCCTGAAATAGATTATAGCAAGGTGCAAACTATGAAGGGTATGAACGTCACTATAGTTACTTCGGCTAAAACAGATGAAGAGGCAAAGGGCTTACTTGAAGAATTAGGTATGCCGTTTATAAAAAATTAGGAGAAAGACTTAATGACTCGTAAAGCACTGGTTATAAAATCACAGAGAGAGCCAAAGTTTAAGGTAAGAAAAGGAAACAGATGTAAACTATGTGGACGTCCAAGGGGTTATATGCGGAAGTTCGATATGTGTAGACTCTGTTTCAGAAACCTAGCAAGTTTTGGAAGAATACCAGGCGTTAGAAAAGCTAGTTGGTAAGTGTTGTTTGATTGAAACAATAAAATGCTAAGAGGCAATAATATATGACAGATCCAATAGCAGATATGTTATCAAGAATTAGAAATGGTTTAATAGCAGGTCACAAAACCGTGTCTATTCCTTCATCTCAGTTTAAGACTGAACTTGCAAGGATATTAAAAGAGCAGGGTTATTTAGCTGGGGTTAAAATGACTGAGGATTCCGGTTGGAAAGTTATCAATGTTGATCTTGCATATACACCTGATAAAGAAAGCGTAATTAAGGAAATCAAAAGAATTAGTAAGCCAAGTAGAAGAGTTTATGTAAACAAAGCCGAGATACCAAGAATTAAAGGTGGACTAGGCATTTGTGTGCTATCGACTTCTAAGGGAATCATGACCGGGTCTGAGGCCCGTAGTCAGGGTGTGGGCGGCGAGCTTATTTGTTCAATTTTATAAGGATATTATAATGTCACGAATTGGTAGAAAACCGATACCCGTACCTGAGGGTGTAAAAATTAACTTCAAAGACGGACTTGTTCTTGTTGAAGGCGGGAAGGGAAAGTTATCTTGGGATATTCCCCAAGGAATAGAAGCAAAGGTAGAGGAAAATAATATCCTCATTGAAAGAGAAAATGATGAGAAACAGCTAAAAGCTCTTCATGGTCTTACGCGTTCCTTGTTGTCCAATATGGTCACAGGTGTAAGCACTGGATTTAGCATTACTTTAGAAATTACAGGAGTTGGTTACAGGGTTGAGGATAAAGGGAAGGGCTTAACATTTAGTCTAGGCTATTCAAACCCTATAGACTACACCTTGCCTGATGGAGTTTCCTCTAAGGTAGAAGAAAGGGGAACCCGTTTAGTACTTGAGGGAATAGATAAACAGTTAGTTGGTGAGACTGCTGCCAGGATCCGAAAGTTAAGACCCCCAGATGCTTACAAAGGAAAGGGAGTTAGATACGCTGGTGAAATATTAAGATTAAAACCTGGAAAGGCGGGTGCTAAATAATTATGAAAATAGCAAGCAGAAAAAGTAGAAAAAACTTAAGACACAAAAGAGTAAGAAAACAGATAAACGGAAGTCCTGATAGACCAAGGCTCTCCGTATTTAAATCCTCTAAGCATATTTATGCTCAAATTATAGACGATTTAACTATGAACACATTAGTCTCTGCATCTTCTCGAACACCTAAAGTTGTAGAGGGTTTGGCTAAGGACGGAAAAGGTAAGATAGATACTGCTAGTGCTGTGGGTAAACTCTTGGGAGAGCTTGCAGTTGCAAAAGGTATTAAAGAAGTGTCTTTTGACCGTGGGGGGTATCCTTTCCACGGCAGAGTGAAATCTCTTGCTGATGCAGCTAGAGAAGCAGGACTTAAATTCTAAAGAAATCGGATAAGTAGTTTTTAGGAGGCATCTTTGCAGAAAGAAAAAATTGATCCAAACGATTTTGAGCTCAAGGAAAAGGTTGTAGACATTAGACGAGTTGCTAAAGTGACTAAGGGTGGAAAAAGGTTTCACTTCACAGCACTTGCAGTTGTTGGTAATGAAGATGGTGTTATCGGCGTTGCCTTGGGTAAATCGAACGAAGTGCCAGATGCAATTAGAAAAGCTATGGAGAAAGCTAAAAAAAGCCTTGTCAGAGTTCCAAGACAAGGGAGCACAATTCCTCATGAGGTAATTGGTCGACATGTATCAAGCAACGTTATGTTGAAACCTGCTTCTCCTGGTACTGGTGTTATTGCTGGCGGTGCAGTAAGGGCAGTAGTGGAGCTCGCCGGTATTCACGATGTGCTTTCCAAGGTTGTGGGATCTACAAATCCACTCAATGTTGTAATGGCTGCGATCAACGGTTTGTTATTGCTAAGAATGCCTGAAGAAGTTGCCAAGGCTAGAGGGAAAGAACTTAATGAATTAGATCTTCCCGGATCATTTTTTAATTAGAAATAATTCTTTGTTATTTGTGTGCAAATTAAAATCGAACTTCAATTTAAGAAGGTAAAAAATTATGCTTAATAAGTTATCCCCTCAGCCTGGCTCGAAAAAGAATAGAAAAAGAGTAGGGCGAGGATCAGGAAGTACTGGAAAAACGAGCGGAAAAGGTCATAAAGGACAGAATGCGCGTGCAGGTGGAGGAGTCTCACCTTGGTTTGAAGGTGGTCAAACTCCCCTTAAAATGAGATCACCAAAGCGCGGATTTACTAGCCGTAACAAACTTGCGTTCGATCTTGTTCAAGTTAGAGACTTAAGCAAGTTTAGTGAAGGTGATACTGTCACACCTGAAGAATTAATAAAAGCTGGCCTTGCAAGCGGCAAAAAACCTATCAAGATTCTTGGTAGTGGTGATATGCCTTTTGCTCTTACGGTTCAAGCGGATGCTTTTAGTAAAGGTGCTATACAGAAAATTGAAGAAAAAGGTGGGAAGGCAGACACTATATGAATAGAAATGTAGGCTCTATTCCCAGAATACCCGAACTTAATAAGCGTCTTTTGTTTACTGCGCTTATGCTTATTGTATACAGGCTGGGTGTTTTCGTTCCCATCCCTGGTATTGATCCCGAGCAGATAGTAAAGCTCTTTGAGCAAACTGCAAGTGGGACGATCTTTGACATCTTAAATATGTTCTCAGGAGGCGCGCTTGAGCGTGCATCTGTTTTTGCATTGGGTGTTATGCCTTTTATCACGTCATCGATTATTATGTCGCTATTGGTAAAGGCGTTCCCTACTTTAGAAGCTATGCAAAAAGAGGGAGAAGCTGGACGAAGGAAGATTAACCAGTACTCACGTTATGGAACAGTTCTGATATGCGTTGTGCAGGGATTGATGTTGGCCATGACACTCGAAGGCGGTTTAGGCCAAGGTGTTCAAGTTGTTCAAGATCCCGGATGGGCCTTTAGAATTACTACAGTACTTACTCTTACGGCCGGGTCTCTTTTTGTTATGTGGATAGGTGAGCAGATAACTGAGAGAGGGATTGGTAATGGAATATCCTTAATAATCATGGCGTCAATCATTGTCGGTCTGCCAGGAGCGTTCTGGGATATATTCAGGCTTGTAAATACTGGTGAGTTGACTGTATTTGGAGTAGCTCTCATCTTTATTCTCTTGCTTGCGATTGTAGCTTTCATTGTCTATGTGGAGAGATCGTACAGGAAAATACCAGTTCAATATCCAAGACGTGTTGTGGGGAGAAAGGTTTATGGTGGTCAGTCATCACACTTACCTCTTAAAACCAATACAGCTGGTGTAATTCCGCCGATTTTTGCATCCTCACTCTTAATTTTTCCGGCAACTATTCTTACATTTGTAAATGTTCCGTTTTTAAGAGATTTATCTGAAGTATTGTTTCAGAATGCATTTGTATATAACGCAATATTTGCAGCTTTAATAATATTTTTTGCTTATTTCTATACGGCTGTTATTTATAACCCTGACGATTTAGCAGATAATCTCAGGAAAAACGGTGGTTTTGTCCCTGGAATCAGACCGGGCAAGAAAACGGCAGAATATATTGATAAGATACTTGGAAGAATTACTTTTATAGGTGCGGTTTATGTTGCTTTTGTTTGTGTGATACCTGCATTTTTAGAGCGTGAGCCTTTTAATTTACCATTTTATTTTGGAGGCACATCGCTTCTTATTGTAGTTGGAGTAACATTGGATTTCGTACAGCAGGTAGAGTCGTTCTTAATTACTCATAGTTACGAAGGATTTGTAAAGAAAAAAGGAATGAAGGGACCAAAAAGATATAATGTTTAATGAGGTTTTAAGTAAATGAGATTAATATTATTCGGACCGCCCGGGGCAGGCAAAGGTACTCAGGCAAATAAAATTTCTGAGAACTATGTGGCTGCACATATTTCAACAGGTGATATGTTAAGGTCCGCAGTTAAGAACGGTACTGAATTAGGTACTCTGGCCAAGTCCTTTATGGATAAAGGGGAGCTTGTTCCTGATGATGTGATTATAGGCATTATTAAAGACAGGATAAAAGAGCAAGATGCAAGAAAGGGATTTATGTTAGATGGCTTTCCCCGAACGATAGCTCAGGCTGAAGCACTGAGTGGCATGCTTCAAGCTGAAAATGAATCAATAGATACTGTGGTTTCCATCGAAGTTAAGGATGAGGAAATTATTGGTAGAATATTGGAGAGAGCAAAGATTGAGGGAAGAGAGGATGATACGGAAGATGTTGTGAAAAATCGCCTCAATGTTTATCGTAACCAGACTGAGCCTTTAAAAGCCTATTATCAGAGTGCGGGTGTTTTGGCTGAGGTAGATGGTATGGGAACTATTGATGAGGTCTTCGGAAGGATAGAGGCAGTACTTAACAAAGTGGAACAATGATTCATTTAAAGAGTAAAGAAGAAATTAATAAGATGCGATCAGCGGGTCAAATAGTGTTTGAGGCGCTTAGCACTCTTAGGGAAATGGTAGAGCCTGGGGTATCAACCTGGGATCTCGATAAGACTGCTGAGGAAGTGGCGCTTAAAAGAGGAGGCATACCTGCTTTTAAAGGTTACTCCGATTATCCGGGATCCGTATGTTTTGCAATAAACAGTGAAGTGGTCCACGGTATTCCTTCTAAAAAGAAAATTTTAAAGGAAGGAGATATAGTAGGGATCGATTTTGGCGTAATTCTGGATGGATTTTATGGTGATTCTGCAATTACAGTTCCTGTGGGTGAAGTATCATCTTTGGCTCACAAGTTGCTTCAAGTAACTGAAGAATCTCTTTTAAAAGGTATCCAGGAAGCTTCTCCTGACAATAGTCTTTATGAAGTATCTAAGGCAATTCAGTCATATGTTGAAGAAACAGGGTTTTCAATAGTTAGATCCTTTGTAGGGCACGGAATTGGTAAGAACTTGCATGAAGATCCGCAAGTTCCGAATTTTGTTCCTGCTAATGGGAACAGTGAAAACGCAGTAAAGTTAAAGCCCGGCATGGTAATTGCTATTGAACCTATGGTCAATGTTGGAAAGCCTGATATCAAAATTTTAAATGACGGATGGACAGCGGTTACAGTTGACGGTACACTTTCCGCTCATTTTGAGCATACCGTAGCAGTTACGGATAGTGGGCCTGTAATTTTAACTCAGTAAGTATAGGGGAGATATGGCGAAAGAAGAAAGAATAGAGTTTGAAGGTACTGTAATAGAGGCGCTTCCAAACGCCATGTTTAGAGTAGAAATCGATGAGGGAAAGGGGCATGAAGTATTAGCATATGTTTCTGGTAAAATGAGAACTCGGTTTATTAGAATTCTTCCGGGAGATAAGGTAAAGCTAGAGCTTTCTCCTTATGATCTTTCAAAGGGAAGAATTACCTATAGACTAAGAAAATAAGTGTTTGTGAGGTCAAAAAGTTGAAAGTCAGAGCTTCGGTAAAGAAAATTTGTGATAAGTGCAGAATAATTAAGAGAAAAGGTGTTGTAAGAGTTATCTGCACAAATAAAAGACATAAACAAAAGCAAGGGTAGAAGGAGAGAAATATGCCTAGAATTGCGGGTGTCGATATTCCACTTGAGAAAAGAATAGAGGTAGGTCTTACCTATATTTATGGAGTGGGGAAAGTAATATCAAAACAAATATTAACAGAAACAAATATTGATGTAAATACAAAATCAAAAGACCTTACAGATCAAGAAGTCGCAGCTATAAGGGACTTGCTTGAGAATAAATATACTGTAGAGGGAGACCTCAGAAAAGAGGTGCAAACCAATATCAGACGTTTAGTTGAAATTGGTTGCTATAGAGGGATTAGGCATAGGAGTGGTCTTCCTACAAGAGGTCAAAAAACAAAATCAAATGCTAGAACCCGTAAAGGTCCGCGCGGAACTGCTATAGCTAAGAAGAAGAAGGCCGGCAAATAATCATCTTTTGGAGATAGATAATGGCTACTAAAAAAAGTGGTAAAAAGAAAGCTAAAAAATTTGTAGAACAAGGGGTCATTAATATTCAGGCCACCTTTAATAATACTATTATTACTATAAGTGATAATGCTGGGAACGTTGTTGCCTGGTCAAGTGGCGGAATGAAAGGTTTTAAGGGCACACGTAAAGGAACCCCATTTGCCGCTCAGATAGCTGCTGAAGATGCTGCTAAAAAAGCTGCAACTTATGGTATGAAAAGTGCCTCTGTTTTTGTGAAGGGACCTGGTCCCGGTAGAGAGCCGGCAATAAGATCGATACAAGCATCAGGACTAAAGATAACATTTATTAGAGATATAACTCCAATTCCTCATAATGGCTGTAGACCGCCTGGAAGAAGAAGAGTTTAACTATTCGTATGCATGATATGAATCTGTTAATTGCAGATTTTAAGGAGGTTTTTTAAAATATGGGAAGATATACTGGGCCAACAGATAGAATTTCTAGAAGAGAGGGAGTAAACCTTTTTCTTAAAGGGGAGAGGAGTTATAACGGTAAGACTGCTATTGAAAAAAGACCGGATTCAGTTCCTGGTGAGCATGGAAAGTTCCGTAGTAAATTCTCCGAGTTTGGAGTACGACTAAGGGAAAAGCAAAAAGTTAAAAGAATGTACGGTCTTAGGGAAAAACAGTTTAAGAAATATTTTATAAAATCATCTCATATTAAAGGTGTTACCGGTTTCATACTATTGTCCCTTTTAGAAAGAAGGCTTGATAATGTAGTTTTTCGTCTATGTCTAGGAAGTTCTAGAAATGACGCCAGGCAGCTGGTTAGCCATAAACACATACTCGTCAATGGCTCGGTAGTGAATATACCTTCTTATATGGTTCAGGAAGGGGATACGATTGAAGTTAGGGAAAAGAGCAAAAAACTACAAAGAGTTCATGAAGCTCTAGAGTTTAGATCTAGAAGAGGAATACCCGAATGGCTTAGTCTTGATGAAGAGAAATATATAGGCACTGTAACAAAGCTGCCTGCTAGAGACGACATAACATTCCCAATTGATGAGCAGTTGATTGTTGAGTTCTATTCTAGAGTATAAACAAAGATATTTACTAAAGGGTAAGAGCAAACTATGGCAAGATTGATAAAATGGAGGAAGAAAAGGTGAAGGACTTTCAAAAGAATTGGCAAGATCTGATTAAACCTAAAAGAATAGAGAGAGAAGAGAAGAGTTCTACTTCATTTTATGGGAAATTTATCTGTGAACCTCTTGAACGTGGATATGGAGTTACCTTAGGAAATGCATTGAGAAGGGTTCTACTATCTTCTATTCAGGGACCTGCTATTACCTCCATTAAAATAGATGGTGTTTTACATGAATTCTCTTCACTCCCAGGGGTGAAAGAGGATGTAACTGAGATCATACTAAATTTAAAAGGAATAGAGTTAAAAATGCATTCTTATGATACTCAGACTATAACGGTAAGCGCAAGCGGAGACTGTAATATTAAGGCTGGCGATATAATTCTCAATCAAAATGTTGAAATATTAAACCCTGACCACCATATAGCTACTTTGGCTGAGGGATCAAAGCTTGAAATGGAAATGACTGTTGAGATGGGAAGAGGTTACGAGGCAGTTGAGAGAAGAGGGGAGCTGCAAACAACAATAGGGGTTATTCCTATAGATGCATTGTTCTCACCTGTTAGAAAAGTTAACTATGCTGTTACTAATTCAAGGGTAGGGAGGCGTACTGACTTTCAGAGGCTTACGCTTGAGATATGGACTAATGGTACGATTTTGCCTGAGGATGCTATTGCATACGCAGCTAAGATTGTGAAGAACCAGCTCACTATCTTTATTAACTTTGACGAGTCAGAAATTGACGAAGTGCCAGAGAGTGAAGAAAAACAGGAAATAAAGGGAAGTGAAGAGATACTCTTTAATACAATTGAAGAGATGGACCTATCAGCAAGATCTCTTAACTGTTTGAGGAAAGCGGGAATAGAATATGCTGGTGATTTAGCGCAAAGGACCGAAGAAGATCTTCTTAATTTAGAGAATTTTGGTAAGAGATCTCTATTTGAAATTAGAGAAAGACTTGAAGAGATGGGTCTTGGTCTTGGACTTGCTATAGGTGCTGAAGTATTTAATGCTGAGAAAGAAAAGCGTGGCGAGAAGTTAGCTTCTCAATAATTATCTGCGGACAAATTGGAGATTAGAAATGAGACATAAAAGAGTAGGACGGAAACTAGGAGTAACGACTAAACATAGAAAATCTATGCTTCGCAACATGGTTACCGATTTGTTCCGTAATGACAAATTAAAAACAACTGATACTAGAGCAAAAGAGATCAGAAGGGTTGCTGAGAAGGTAATAACCATTGCTAAAGATGGAACACTTCACAAAAGACGGCAAGCTGCAGCATATGTAAGGGATAAAGAAGTTCTAAAAAAGCTTTTTGATGAAATTGCAGAGAAATTTAAAGATCGTCCAGGTGGTTATACCAGAATAACCAAGCTAGGATTTAGAAAGGGTGACAATACTCCAATCTCAATCATAGAGCTTGTGGAAGAAGAGTATAAACCTAAGAAGAAAAAGAAAGCTAAAGCTGCCCCTAAGAAAAAAACTACAGCTAAGACAGAGAGTGATTCAGCTAAGACTAAGAGTTCCAAGAAAGAGTCTGCTGAGGAGCTTGGATTAATTGAAGAAGAGGCTAAGGCTAAGGAAACCTTGGCTGCTGAAGCGGTTGCTGTTGCTGAAGCTGTTGAAGAGGTAAAAGAAGCTACTGAGCCAGAGGTAAAAGAGGCTCCAGTTGAAGATACTGAAGTTGAAGCAAAAGAAGAAGCTGCTGAGCCGGAGGCGAAAGTCCAAGAAGAAACTCCTGAAGAAAAAGTAGAGGAGCCAGCTGCGGAACCTGAAGCAGAAATAGAAGCAAAAGCAGAAGAAGCTTCAGAGGGAGAGCCTCAAGATAGCCCAGATGCAGAGGATGAAAAAGAGGCTGAGAAGAAAGAAGACTAATAAATTATAAAGAACTAAGAAGACTTACAACAATTTGTAAACTATATTTGTATAATAAATTTGCTTATCAACGGGCGGCCCAATGGGTCGCCTTTGTTTTTTTAAGGCAACTAAAGTTATAATTAAGCTTTGGGATGGATTAGATAAGTGAAACCAGTAGGACTAATTTTAGATGGAAATAACATTTCAGATCTTGTCTCTTTAGCTAAACAGGCTGAAGATGCAAATTTCAACTCTGTCTGGGCCACAGAGCTCTATAGAACTAGCTTCCAACAACTCTCAGCAGTAGCATCCTCAACTCAGAATATCAAGCTTGGTACAGCAGTCGCACTAGCTTTTGTACGAAGTCCTTTAATTACCTCTCTTACCTCACTAGATCTGGATGAAATATCTAATGGAAGATTAATTCTAGGCTTAGGCACTGGTGCAAAACGTACCAATGAGATGTGGCATGGTATTAGCCACGGCAAACCCGTTAGCAGGATCAAAGAGTGTATAAAACTAATTAAGCTTCTGAGCTCAGGAGTTCATAAAGGCGATCCATTGTCATATGAAGGGGAGTATTATCATATCTCTACTAAAGGCTATCACAGAGCATTTAAGCCTCTTAGAGAAAACTTCCCGATATATCTAGCAGGTGTGGGAAGTAATATGGTTAAGGCGTCTGCTGAGGTTGCAGACGGGTATCTGGGGCATGTGGTATGTTCGCTCAGATACATAAAAGAAGTGGTCAATAAAAATATTCTATCGGGGTTAAAAGAATCCAGCAGGTCTAAAGAGAACTTTAAGGTTTGCTCTATTATGACTTGCGCTATATCTGAGAACAAAAAAGAGGCGCTTGAGGCCGCAAGAGCTACCATAGCATTCTATGCCACAGTGAGAACATATGAACCACCTTTTAAGCTTCACGGATTTACCAATGAAACAGAGAAAGTAAGGGACTCCTTCTTTAAACGTGATATAAAGAAAATGATTGAGTCTGTAACTGACGATATGGTAAACACTTTTGCTATAGTCGGAACAGCATCAGAATGTAGAGAAAAGGTAGACGAGTACCGAGAGTACATAGATCTACCGATCCTAAGTGCACCCCATTACTATCTTGATTTCGAGGAAGTTAAGCATTACCAAAATGCTATTTTAGATACTTTTTCCCAAGATTAAAGTATTTCTTAAATTCCTCTCTGTGCTATTCTTATTCCATATCATGTCAAAAACTGTACTAATCTCAGGAGCTGCTGGCTTCATCGGCACTCATTTAATCGAGCTTCTTGTTGAAAGTGGCTACAAAGTAAAAATACTAACGAGATCGTCACGGGTCTCCAGGGAAAATATTGTTTATTGGAGCCCTGAGAAAGGAAAGGTTCCTATTGATGAGCTTGAAGACCTATATGCTGTAGTTCATCTTGCCGGAGAAAACATTGCAGGTAGATGGACGGATCAGAAAAAAGCTAGCATAGAGCGTAGCAGGGTGGAGGGTACGAGACTTATCTCAGAATCACTTGCCAAGCTGGATAAAAAACCAGAAGTTTTAATAGCTGCCTCAGCAATAGGATTTTATGGTAACAGAGGGGATGAAATTTTAACTGAAGCAAGCACCCATGGGGATGGATTTCTGGCAGAAGTAGGAGTTAAGTGGGAAAATGCTACTAAAGCTGCTAAAGAGGCTGGAATCAGAGTTTGCAACCTTCGCATAGGTTTAGTTCTAGGTGCGGATGGGGGGGCACTTCAAAAGATGCTAATGCCCTTTAAGTTAGGGTTGGGTGGTAAGATAGGTGACGGTAAACAATACTGGAGCTGGATTACTATTGATGACCTTGTGGGAATAATTTATTATCTTCTAAATAATAATATCGAAGGGCCTGTAAATGCCGTGGCTCCCAATTCTGTTACAAACAATGAGTTTGCTTCAGCTCTTGGCAGAGCGCTAAATCGTCCTTCCATATTTCCATTACCTGCTTTTGCAGCTCGTGCTATATTGGGAAAAATGGCTGATGAGACAATGCTGTCGAGCACACGAGTAGTACCGCAGAAATTGCTGGATTTAGGATATGAATTTAAACACACTCATTTAGAAGAAGCCTTGGCCGGTATATTAAAAACAAATATATGACTAATTCTAAAGATACTCTTAACAAACAATTTGGGTTATTTGAGCTGGATCAAAAGGATATGAATTCAAGTCCGATTAGACAGTTTGGTGTTTGGTATGAACAGGCACTTAGGGCTGATTTAATTCACCCAAATGCATTTACGCTTGCCACCTCGACAACTGACGGTAAATCTTCTGCAAGGGTACTACTATTAAAAGATTTTGATCAAAACGGCTTTGTTTTCTACACCAACTCACTAAGCAAGAAGGGTAGCGATCTTTCTCATAATCCTTATGCAGCTTTATGTTTTTGGTGGGGCAAACTTGAGAGGCAGGTAAGAATTGAAGGCGAGATTGAAAAAGTGTCCTCAGATGAGGCTGATGAATATTTTGCAAGCAGACCCAGAGGCAGTCAGATAGGTGCATGGGCATCAGAGCAGAGCAGTGTGATAAACAGTAGGGAAATACTGGATCAAAGATATGCAGAGTTTGAAAACAAATTCAAAGACCAAGCGGTACCAAGACCACCCTATTGGAATGGTTACAGGTTAATTCCTAATGCAATAGAGTTTTGGCAGGGTAGGGATAACAGGCTTCATGACAGGATAAGGTATACGTTAAAAGCACAAGGGGATTGGGTTGTAGAACGCCTAGCTCCATAAACATCTTAAGTCATTCATTTTTTGATACCTGTATAAATAATTACAGTTCCGATCATTAGCTCTACGGATTCTTGCGGCATAAATTGAGCTTCCTTCAATATCTTTAAAAACTTTTCTCTCTGAGGAAATTCTGAAGTTGAGTCGGAGAGATATTTGTACTCTTTCTTATTTCCAAAGAATGATCCAATAAAGGGAAGAAACTTTTTGAAATAAAATAAGTAAACAGGTGCAAATACTTTGTTTTTAGGAATTGTGAATTCAAGTATAGCAACCTTGCCGCCTGGTTTTAACACTCTATTCATTTCTCTAAGGGACTCAAGTGGATTAACAGTATTTCTTATTCCAAAAGCAATAGTAATTGCATCAAATTCATCGTTTCTGAAAGGAAGATTTTCTGCATATCCCTGCACCAAAGTAATTTTTTTTATAGATTCACATTTTTTCTTAGCAAATCTGAGCATTTGACCGCTTGGATCAATCCCAATTACCTCAGAATTTTGCAGCTTTTTAACCGTCTCCAAAGCTACCTCTCCGGTACCTGTAGCTATATCTAAAATAAGACTAGATCCCCTGATTTGTTCAACAAGTTTCTTCCTCCAAATCTTATCCATTCCAAAACTAAAGAATGTGTTTAGAGAGTCGTAGTGCTTTGCTATCTTATTAAAAAGAGAGGTGGTTTCAGGCATTTGAAGTTAATTGTAACTGACTCAGAGTAAAGAGTTCTCTATCATCTAAGTTTTTGCAGGTCTCCTGACAAAGCCTCCATTATCCTTATCATGTGGGTCGACTTGTTGAGTACGTAGAAGTGAATTCCTGGAACTCCACTTGAAAGAAGTTCTCTTGATTGTTCTATGCATTGCTCAATTCCTATATCACGTGCCTTATTGTCATCATCGGCTGCAGTGTCCAGTTTTTCCCTTAGTGCATCAGGAATGGTTGTGCCGCACATAGATGTGATTCTCTTAATTTGCTTAGCTGAGAGTATAGGCATGATCCCCGGAACTACAGGCACTGTTATCCCTATTTCTCTTACCTTTCTAACAAAATCAAAATAATAGTCATTATTAAAAAAAAGCTGTGTAAAAATAACATCAGCCCCGGCGTCAACCTTTCTTTTAAGATTGGCCAGGTCCATATCAAATTCGGAGGCTTCGATATGTTTTTCGGGGTAGCCTGCTACTGCTACTCCAAAATGGTTTTGTTTACCAATGCTTTTTTCAAAATTCCTTATATGTTCTACCAACTGATTGCCGTATGCAAATCCGTCTTCAGGAGGTATAAAGTTGCTCTCGCCTTCAGGAGGGTCTCCCCTGAGTGCGACTATATTTCTAACCCCTGCGTCATATATTTTCTGAAGCATAGAGTCTAGTTCTTTCTTTGTAGCGCCGACACAGGTTAAATGGCACGCAGATTCAATGCCAAAGTGGTTTTGAATGAGGGATGCTATATCCAAGGTCCTTTCTCTTGTAGTGCCCATTGCTCCGTAGGTTACTGTGATAAAATCCGGTGCAAGAGTAGAAAGTAGGGATAGCTCGAATTGTAAGTTGTCGAACCCTTTTTCTGTCTTGGGCGGAAAAATCTCAAATGATATAATTGGTTTGTTGTCTGAATAATCGGAAAAAAGCATAAATGCACCCTGTTAAAATTTTTAAACCAGTAAATTCTTTCACTTCAATAGGACTTTGTCAAATATAGCTACTCTAAAAGCAACCGAATATACATTAATTTTACTTAAGATATTTATTTGCTATATTTTGATATGTAATGAGTAATCAACTTAGAAGAAATAAGATATTTGCGGTATTGGCATTGTTGGTCTTTATTTTTAGTATCTCCTGCCAGCAGACTAAAGAGATTCCAGGACAAATTGCTGAAGATGTTCCTAACCCGGTTGATGACTTTACTCAGAAGGATAGATATAAGCTCGGGCTCAGATGGTATCAGCAGGGTCAGTATGATATTGCAAGGAAAATGTGGAAGCCAATGGCAAGAAGTGGTGACTGTGATGCTGAATATGCATTGGGGCTGCTTTATTTCAACGGTTTGAGTGTTAGGAGAAATCATGATACTGCTCTCACATGGTGGAGTAGGGCTGCTAAGCAGGCCCAACCACAGGCGTTAAATAGCCTTGGGATTGTCTATGCGCACATGAGGGTGCCTTACACCACTCTCGACTGCAGAAAAGGCTGTGGAGAGCCTAAAAACCTCCAAGAAGCCTATAAATGGTTTAGTTTGGCAGAGAAATATGGACCCCCAAGAGAGGTTAGCTTTGCACAGGAATCTATAAGCCGCATAAGTTCTGAGATGAGCACCTCTCAGATTAAAGAAGCAAAGGGTATGGTAGAGCTTTGGCAGCCAGAACCCGCCAAGTGTAAATCGCGCAACTTATTTATTGTGAATTAAACATTCTTATTCAGACTTTCATCCCATAAATGATTATTTTTTAATTTTCTCTTGACAGAAAAGATATATCTTGTATTATGATAATGAGAATGAAATTCAATATTATAAATAGAGTTTGAATTTCGCTCAAGTAGTTTATAGGGAAATAAATTTTCTAGGAGGTTTATAAATGGGATTTTTATGCAAAGATAATAGGCCATTAGCACTTTCCTCGTCAAACATTGGCAGTATTTCACAGTGTTCTTGTTGTGAATCTTTTCACGTAACTATAGGAAATATAACACTCAGAATGGAAAGGAAGCACTTGATAAACCTTACTGAAATGGTCATTGAAGCTTTAGAAGTTAAGGCGGTATCAGAAAATACTTACCCCGATTTGTATATCAGGAACCAGGCACAAGATGCATAATTTTTGTCAATTGTCATAATTGCTATGAAGAGGGGCGGCATTCCTAATTAGTTATATATGCCTTTTTAACCTTAGCCAGCCGCCTCTCTTCTTTTTTTTGTCCAGGCTAATTTCGACCAAGTGAACCATAATTATGATTATGGATTTCAATTTGTTGACAATGGATAAGGGTCTGGTAGATTGATTTTGAAAACGAATATCAATATTAACTAAAGGAGGTTTGTACAGGATGAGTAGATTAGTAAGATTGCTAGGTGTTAGTTTAGTTTCCAAAGTTATTATTTCGTTTTTGTTGGTTTTTTTAATAGGATTTCCAATCGACGGCTTTTCCAAAGAATTAAATCAAAACCAAAAGGAGTTCTCGAATTCTATAGATACATACAACAAAGTCAGAGCTCAGCAAATGGTTAAACAAGCTAAATACGAAGAAGTAAAGAAATCTCAGAACATAGAAGTTGCTCAAAGGTTAAGTGATGATGAAACTGAGACTCAAGATGAAAGGATCAGGCAACTTGAGAATAAGCTTCAAAATGTAACAACTGAATTACAAGAGCTTAAGAGCTCGGGTATGACGGATGACAGATTGCAATCAATAGAAGATAAGATAAGTGTTTTAGCTGAGGAAATAGATAATATAAAATCCGCATCAGTTGTCTCTGATCCGACCTATGAGCAGGTTTACGGAGCTGCTCCTGCGGCCTCAAAGGTATATCTTAAAGACAAGGGGTTATCGATCGGTGGTTATGGAGAGCTTCTTGTTGGTCAGGTTAGACAAGACGAAGATAATGTAGTCGATGCCCAAAGAGTTGTTCTCTATTTTGGATACAAATTCACTGACAGAATAATTTTCAACTCTGAGATAGAGTTTGAGCATGGGACCACTTCTTCGAATCAAGATGATCGTTCAGGTTCGGTCTCGGCAGAATTTGCTTTACTCGATTTTCTGCTCTGGCCAGAACTCAACCTAAGGGGTGGATTGCTACTTGCACCTTTTGGAATAGTAAATGAAATTCATGAGCCGACTACTTTCTTTGGAGTATTCAGACCTTCAGTTGAGAGGTTTATTATTCCAACAACTTGGAGAGAAAACGGACTTGGTGTATTCGGAGACTTTGATTTAGGTGCTGCAGGATCAATTAACTACAGAGCTTATGTTATGAATAGTTTTGATGCCAGAGGATTTAGGGCAGTCAACAATAGAAACCTGCGTATAAAGGGTAACCGCGCACTATTTAATGACGTGGCTTTTGTAAGCAGGGTCCAATACCAACCAGTTCCCTATGTGACAATAGGTGGTTCCATATTTCTTGGAAATACCGGGCAGGATCAGAAGATCAATGATCCCGAGTCACCATTTAACGGGGATAAATTTGATGGTTTTTTCCAGATGTATGAGGCTGATATACAGCTACAGTATGCAGGATTTGAAGGAAGGGCGCTTGTTACGTATACAAGTCTCGACGATGTTGCAAGGATAAATGCTTTGAATGATTTTGAAGGCGATGAGTCTGTTGGAAGTGAGCAGTGGGGTTATTATGTAGTAGGTGCATATAATGTGCTGTCACTCGCTGATTTTACAAACCAGTATGCTCAGTATTTAGCACCTTTTGTTAGATGGGAGCAGTATGATACTCAAGCTAAAGTGCCGACAGGATTCTTTAGAAACCCAGCTAATAACAGGAGCGACCTTACAATTGGGTTAAATTATAAGCCAATACCAAACGTAGTAGTTAAAGCGGAATATCAGTATCTAGAAAATAATGCAAATGAATCTGAGAATCAATTTAATTTCGGACTTGGATATGTGTTCTAAGTCTGGTTTAATATAAGCCAATTGTTTGGGCGTAGAAACTAGTTTTCTGCGCCCATTTTATTTTATGAGGATATTTTCAAATCATGCGACAGACTAATTTGTTCATATTATTTATAATCCTATCTTTTGGTTTTGTTTCTTCTCTGGAAGCCAAAGTTTTCATGAAGCGGGATGAAGCTCTTAGTACCGCTTTCCCTGATGCTGCAGAGATTGAAAAGAATGAAATATTTTTATCATCTGATCAATCCAAGGCCATTGAGTCTTTAGCCAGAGCTAAGAATGAATCTAAACTATATATAATTTATGAGGCTAAAAACGGCGAGAAAACTCTAGGTTATGCTATAATAGATACCCATAGCCTTAGGACCAAGACTGAAACTGTGATGTTTGTAATAAACCCAGATGGTACCTTGAAGCAGACTGAGGTGCTGGCGTTTTTTGAGCCCCAGGATTATCAAGCAGGTGGAAATTGGATGGAACTGTTTGAAGGGAAAAACTCAGATGACAGTTTAAAAGTGGGTAAGGATATTCCGAACATTACTGGAGCTACAATAACTGCAAATTCTTTATCTCAGGCGACAAGGAGAATACTTGCAGTATTTAAAGTAGCATCGGAGCAAGGACAGTTAAACTAGTATAGGATCAAAGACACGTGCGCTTTTTCATTTCATCTGATATAACTAAAAATACGCTTTTAAAAATGATTGTTGCCTTTACGGTACTCTTTTTCCTTTTTCTATGGATTACTAATCTTCTTTTGTATCTCCAAATAGGTTTTAGCTATGATTCAGTGGTTCAATATTATCTCGGTTCTGAGGCGGATTTTAGGCCTCCCAGGAGCTATTTGGGAATGCTTGAAGAGGCTCATTTTCACTTCTTTGCAATGGCCATAATTCTTGTAACACTAAATCACCTAATCTTATTTACAAAGATCAGCAATTTCTGGAAGTTAGTCTTAATTTTGTCATCTTTCTTATCTGCTTTGGGTGATATAGCTGGGGGATGGCTGATTCGTTATGTAAGCCCTGAGTTTGCGTACCTAAAGATAGCATCCTTAATCGTTCTACAGGTCTCACTGGCAGCACTTATGATAATAGTGATATGGTATCTCTATGGCTACGGTGACAAGAAAGGGGGTTATGGTTAATTTAGCTTCAATTTCTTTCTAAGTTTACCTACATCATAATAAGGCTCACCAAGTTTTTTAGCATGCTCATATATTGTTTCAAGCTCATCTATCATCGATATTAACTTCAACTTCCCTTCTTTACTTTTTAAAGCTTCTTTAGGAGACTTGCCCCCTAGGATTTCAAGTGGGTTATCTATCCATTTATCGTAATGATTATCGAGCTCCAAATCGAGCTCCTTTTTGTTTTTAACTCCAAGCGGGAGTTTCTTTAACTTCTTAGACTCACTTTTAGATCTATCAAGAAAAGTATCGAGCTCTTTAGTGCTATCTTCTATGTGTGTGATGGATTCCCCACACTGTTTTTCTATCTTTTCTTTTGCTTTTGCTAGCATTTCCAATGAATAGCATTCGAGCCGCAATTTTGATTCTTCTACTTCTAGCGTGCCTGTAATCTGATTTCTTCCTATTTTTTCCCACGAGAAAACTCTAAGTTCCTCAGCTTCGTTACTGATTTCTTTTAAAGATTTAACCTTCTCTATACTTTTTATGCAGCCCTTGTAATCATCAACTCTATAATTCGCTGTAGATAGAACAAATTCATCACCTTCGGGAGTAAGAAAATGAGGGTGACTGGCAACATCTTCGATATATGAGCCAATCTGATATCCCCAATCTTTTAGGTATTGCTTCTTGTTTCTCTCAACCCCATGGAGATTCTGATATTCCTTAAATTCCTGATCAAAAAATTCAACTATGAGATTCTTGAAAGTAGGGGGATATAGCGACACGACTCCTGAGAAGTAAGTTTGGGTACCAATTTTAAGAGGCCTTGCTGCTATTATATCGGTACGTCTGATTTGTTTGGATGATGCTTTATCTACAACTTCAAAAGTTCTTCCGGTAAAAATATCCTTTATTATGTAAATACCACCATCTAAAACTTCTTGCACTTCAAAAAAGCTGTGAATGCTCCTAATCCAATCTTTAATGAGTTTCTTCTCGGCACCTGACAGGTCTGACCTTTCATCTAAATAGAACTTTTCTATAACTCTCTCTTCAGAGTCAAAAACCTTAAAGTCATATAAGAACCAATCATAGAACTTCTCAAATGTTAGTTCATCTATTTGATCCTCTTCTAGATTCTCGCTAGTAAAATTAGGATCATTCTTCCAGATGTAAAAAGCCTCTCCCAATTGTGACTGGATTTCCTCGCGCTCGGAGTAATCCACCAACTTTGTCTTCAGCTCTTTTTCAGACTGGTCTAACTTGTGTTGTGATATATCCACTACGGAATCTGTCATTGTCTATTTAACCATGCCTATTATGAATTTATTAACGCATTGGGAATTATCAATGAATATCTTAGCTTATACTACCAAACACCTTTTCTAAATACTCTGATCTAAACTTGAAAATTTCGTTGAGCTGTTTTTTAACAATCAACTCGTTTGCTATTCGTCCCAAGGGATCTAGTGGGAGCGCATAATGGACAAGGTCCATTGCCTCTACGCCACCCTTGATCTCTTTGAACCTATGCTCATGATGCCAGAATTTATATGGCCCAAATCTCTGCTCGTCAATGAAAAAATTGGGCTCTTCCACGTGGGTTATTTCCGTAACCCATGTCATTGGAATATTTAATATCGGAGCCACGGTGTATGTGATAATCATACCTGTATACATTGTTTCGGGAAGATTAGATGTAATGTTCAAATTAAGTGAGGGAGGAGTTATTAAGGGCAAGTTGTTAGGATTAGAAAAGAAATCCCATGCATCCTCTATATTCATTGCAATATTTTGTTTTCTTTCCAGAGTATAAATTTTCATATCTATATCTCCTTTTGAGATTTAGTTTACCGGATATTACTAAAAGTAGGGGGGTCTATAAACCACAACTTCAACCTTAGTTGCTGACAACATATAACTTTCTAACATCGATTTTCCTATGTATAATCCTTCTCCGTTATGAAAATTGTTAAAATTAATACGAAAAATATACAGAGACACCTAAAGGGTCTTAGGAGAAGTTCTTCTCTGTCAGACCCAAAGCTTGAATCAACTACAAAAAAAATTGTGGATGATGTCAAAAAAAATGGAGACAAAGCGCTTTTTAAATATACAAAGAGGTTTGATAAAGTCTCCCTCACTAAGAGAACTATCAAAGTGACTGCAAAAGAGATAGAGCATGCACAATCTCAGGTTAGTAGAAAACTTAGAGCAGATCTCAATACTGCTGCAAGAAGAATACGGGAATTCCATAAACATAAGCTTCCTCATGAGAGTATGTATAAAGACAAGCTTGGCAACGAGCTTGGATGGTTAATACGACCTGTTGAGAGAGCAGGGCTATATGTCCCCGGTGGAAAGGCTGCTTATCCATCAACTGTTCTTATGACAGCTATCCCAGCTAAGGTAGCAGGTGTTGAAGAGCTTGTTTTGGTAACCCCTTGCCCAAATGGGGAGTTAAATCCTGCTGTATTAGTGGCAGCTTCGATAGCTGGAGTGGACTCTATTTATAAAGTAGGCGGAGCACAGGCAGTGGCCGCGCTTGCTTATGGGACTGAGTCGGTTCCCAAAGTAGATACGATTGTAGGTCCAGGGAATATTTATGTAACGATTGCTAAAAAGCTCGTATTTGGCGAAGTGGATATAGATATGATAGCAGGACCAAGTGAGGTCCTCATTGTGTCTGATGCAAGCACACCTGCAAGCTGGGTAGCTGCTGATCTTCTAGCTCAGGCGGAGCACGATGAAATGGCTGTACCGCTTCTTGTCACCACTTCACTTGATTTTGGCAAAGAGGTTTCGAAAGAAGTATCTAAGCAACTAGCTCTACTTAGCAGAAAAAAAATTGCAGGTGAGGCTGTGAAGAGTCAGGGACGTATATTTGTTGTGCGGGATATTAACCAGGCAGTAGATTTGGCAAATGCACTTGCTCCTGAGCACTTAGAGCTATGTATTAAAAATCCTAAAGCAATTCTTAAAAAGATTAAAAATGCGGGGGCTATATTCTTAGGCGGAATGTCCACAGAATCGTTCGGTGATTATATGGCTGGACCAAGTCATGTTCTTCCTACAGGCGGGGCCGCTAGGTTTTCTTCACCTCTTAGCGTGTATGATTTTCTGAGGATGCCGAGCGTAATATCAATCTCTAAGAAGGGTTTTGATCAGTTAAGCGACTCTGTGATGAATCTTGCCTACAGTGAAGAGTTAGAGGCTCATGCGCTTTCCGTTAAAGTAAGAAAATAGGTATTTTTTTCTTGAGAACCTAAGAAAATGACTTCTAAAGATAAAAAATCACAATCTACAAACCCCGGTATTGTGGAATCACGAATAAGTAAGGTCATACGGGACATCTCCCCTTATTCGGTTCCCGATATTGACTGCAGGATTAAACTCGATGGCAATGAGAGCCCTTTTGGCTTGCCAGAACAGGTCCAGGTTAAGGTTGATGATGCTTTAAAGAAACTCTCTATAAATAGATACCCCGATCCCGAGGCTAAGAAATTAATTGAATTAATATCTAAAGTCTCGGAATTTCCTGAAGAAGGAATTCTTTTGGGAAATGGGTCTGATGAACTTATCGGAATGCTTATCACTACTTTGACTAGCGGTACAGGCAAGATCCTATGTCCTGCACCTACTTTTTCTATGTACAAGCTTACAGGCTTGGCAATGGGTGGGCAGGTTATAGAGGTTCCTTTAGATGAGAATTTTGATATAGATTTAGATAGCACGCTTTCAATAATTGAAGAGAATGACCCTGACTTAATTTTCCTGGCTTCTCCTAATAATCCGACCGGTAATATGTACAACGCAGGCAAGATTGCAGAGATTATAAGTGTTGCAAAAGGGATTGTAGTTGTTGATGAGGCATATTCAGATTTCAGCGGTTATACCTTTTTACCTTTAATTAAAGAGTGTGAGAATCTAATTATTCTAAGAACTTTATCTAAAGTAGGTTTTGCGGGACTCAGGCTGGGTATGTTGTTCGCTAGAGAAAATCTTGTTGCTGAGATAAATAAAGTTAGATACCCCTATAATATAAATTCCCTAAGCCAATGTGTTGCTGAGGTAGTTTTGGATAACCACGAGTTTGTAGTGGAAAACATTCAGCTAATAATAAGAGAGAGGGCGCGCGTGTTTAATGTTATGTCCTCCTTAGATCGCATAGCTGTGTATCCAAGTGATGCCAATTTCATATTTTTTAAGGCAGAGAATGCGGACTCTTTATTTAGTCAGTTAGTACAAAAAGATATACTTATCAGGAATTTTAATAAACCAGGAAGGCTTGAGAACTGTATGCGTGTTACGATTGGGACGCCAGAGGAAAACGACGCTTTCTTAGCTGCCTTAACTGAAATCCTTTCCTCTTAGTTTAACTACGGCTATAAATCCAACCCAAAAAACTAGTGTCGCAATAGGAAAGACATCACCTATTTTAGTATAGAGAGTTTTAGGTCCGTTCATAAGAGCAACTTCCCCTTGCAGGTTCGTCTGGACAAAGTTACCTGTTTGTGCAACGACTCTTCCCACAGGGTCTATAATTGCGCTTATGCCTGTGTTGGTTGATCTCAGCATATATTTTCTGGTCTCCACAGCCCTCGGGATTGAAATAAGTAAGTGTTGGTAAGGAGCTATAGTTTTACCAAACCAGGCGTCGTTTGTGATATTGACTATTAGGTTTGCCCCTTTATCTACAAATTGACGGCTAAATGAGGGGATAATGTCCTCATAGCATATAATAGGGGCTATCTTTGCACCCTTTTCTGGTATTACAAACAGATCCAACTCATCTCCGGGAGTGAAGTCCCCTGAGGCTGGGCTTACTTGTTTTATTGCAGGGAAATATTGTGCAAATGGTAGGTACTCACCGAATAGTAGAAGCTTAATCTTATGATATCTATTTAGTATTATTCCATTTGAGTCGGTTAAAAAAGCAGTGTTGTACTTGATTATGTTCTCATCTGTTATGACTTCAGTCTCTGGGTCCTTAGGGGTAAAGGACATGCCGCCTACGATAAAGTATTTCCCCTCCATCTTAGGAACCCCAAGTTCGTCTCTAACGATCAAATAATTAGACTCGTTTGAGAACCAAGCTTGAATAGAAGTCTCAGGCCAGATGATTAAATCAACTTCTTCAAGCTCTTGTGACATCTCTTTGTGTTTGTCAGTAACAGTCTTCTCTTGGTTCTCAGTTTTTGCCAGGAAATCAAAATTGGCTTGCACCATTCCTACTTTGAGTTTTGGGGCTTTTCTCATTTCTCCCTCAACCTGAAATATCCTGAGATATCCATATGAAAGAGCTAAGAAAATCAAAGCGAATGAAAGTATGAGCTCTGGAGCAGGAAGAAGAGCATTAAGTTTAAATCTCTTTATTATTCTAAGCAGCGTTACGTTTACTACTACGATAAGAAAGCTCAGTGCGTAGATGCCAAATAGATCATACATCTGAATGATGGTCAGGAAATTACCCTGTGAGTTGGTAATACCGTACGGGAACAGGAACGGGAATAGATACTCGATAGATGTCCAGATAGAAGCAATAAGTAGAACCGATAGAACTCCCGGTCTTCGAAATAGACCAAGTCTTGTGGTTATGTATGAAAATATTGCGAATGCAAGCCCAGCATATGCACTTAAGAAGATAATAAATACGAAGCTCACTGCTATAGGGAATCCGCCAAATCTTGTGAGTGTACCTACTAGCCAGTAGGTTCCTATGAAATTAGCTATTGTTCCAGAGAGAAGACCTAGCTTAAATGCATCTCCAGGAGTTCTTTTAACAATCGACCAAAAGAGTGGGATCAACAAAATCCAGGCTAGGATTCCTAAATAGGGAACCATAAATGCAAGTGGATATAAAACACCTGTGAGCGATGCGAGAACAATATCTCTAGTCTTAATTTTAGACATGGTGGTTAAAGATACCCAAGAGCCTGGAATTGCAAAGGGAGTTTAAGCCTTTCTTTTTTTAGCTGATTTCTTTGGGGGTTCGGGTTCCGGAGTAATCTCTCCTGATGATCTGAGCGTGTATAACTTAACCGCACCCACAACTATTAAACCAAGTGCCATTACTTGTGCCACAGATAGACCAGGAATCGGGCTTTCCGTAGTGTTTCTAAGAAATTCTACAAAGAACCTCTCGAACCCTGCGATAATAAGATAGATTGAAAATAGCCAACCTGCAGGCCTTATTTTAGTTCTAATTTTCCAGATGTATAAAAATGCAATGAACATTATTACTATTTCGTATATTTGTGTTGGGTGGACGGTTTCATCAGTAGGCGGCAACCCTAGTGGAAACGCCATTCCCCATGGAAGATCGGTTGGAATACCGTAATCATCTCCTACTAACAGGCATCCAATCCTTCCTATGGAATAAGCAAGAGCAAGCGCTGGGGCCGCTAAATCTCCAACGGTCCACATGCTTATCTTGTTTCTATTGGCGATTATCCATACTAATACTATAGCTCCTATAAAGCCACCGTAGAATGTGAGGCCCCCTCGGGATAGAAGGTGGTCTATAGGGTGTCTTATTAAATCACCAAGAGGTACATTCTCAAATAAATAAAGCAGCTTTGCTCCTACAATTCCACCTATCATAGTTGCAAGGAACATATTGCTAACAACTGATTCGTTTAATTTCTTTCTCTTTGCTTCAAGAGAAATCAACCAATAACCTGCCAAAAAGCAAAGTGCTATCATTACTCCAAAAGAAGAAATTGCAAAGTCGCCTACTTTTAAAAGTTCTGGATACATTTAGTCCCCGTTTTGTTTATTATCTGAATTTTCTATCTTTGAGTCTATTTCTTTCTTCAGCTCTGCATTTTTAGCCATAAAATAAAAAAGAAATCCGAAAAGAGCTGCGCAAAGAAGAATTTGGATTATTAAAGCTGTCGATAAGCTGTTCAAAATTATATCTCCCTCTTAATATTGACCCATTAAGTTATAACTCAATATTTAGCGTTTTCAAGGTTGTAAAACCTAGTAACTCTTAACAAAACATTAATATGGCTTTACTTGAATTATAATAAAGAATAGGTAGATTCACTATACTAGATGCTAACATCTCCCGTTCTGGTTCTGAATCGTTATTTTGTACCCGTAACTATTACAAGTGTCAGAAGGGCTTTTGTCATGTTGTATGGTGGTATAGCAAAGGCCGTAGACACTGAATACAACACCTTTGACTTTGATTCCTGGTCGCAAATATCCAACTTTAAAGATCAAGACGATGTTATTCGTACGGTAAACTCTGTTATAAAGACCCCGCGCGTTATAATATTGGTAAGATATGAGGGTGTAATCAGGAAAGAAGCTAAATTTAACCGCCTAAATATATTCAGAAGAGACTCAGGGACTTGTCAGTACTGCTGTAAACAGTTCTCCAGATCTGAGCTAACAATAGATCATGTTGTACCCCGCTCACAGGGTGGACGCAGTGTCTGGGATAACGTAGTCTGCTGCTGTATAGATTGTAATCGCAAAAAAGGCGGACGTACTCCACAGCAGGCAAGAATGAAGCTCAAAACTATTCCTAAAAAGCCGCTTTGGGATCCGTTCTCTAATATCTACATTAAAGCTATCAGGTATAAAGAGTGGGAGCCGTTTTTAAATTTTGTGGACATATCATATTGGAATGTAGAGCTTGAAGAATAGAATAGACACGTACCGATTAATTCATAAAATAGATTTTTGCTAGTTTTTAGCTTATCCATAAGCTAAATTTATTCTGAATACAGGCATCTAATTAATTCGTTCAAACTGAGTATTTACACGGAGGGTTTATAATGGTTTATAGAATATTTTTCCTAACAATTGCTTTATTCTTAGGTTTTAATGCAACTTCATATTCACAGATCAAATTGCCGGATGTTACGAGCCCGATAGTACAAAGGATTCCTGTATATATACCAGAGCTTTCAAGTTTAGGATCTGGCAACTCAAAAGGAAAAGAATTTACCGAAGTGTTGAGAAAAGACCTAAACAATGCAGCGCTTTTTCAAGTTAGTACTGGCGGCGCTTTAGCAGGCAGTCTTGATAACATTAACTTCCAGTCTATTTTTGATAGTGGTTCAGATTATTTAATTGCTGGCCAATATCAGATTGAGGGTGGGAAAATTAAGATTGCAGTTCAGCTCTATAATGTTAAAGAAGAAAGACCTATCTTGGGAAGAACATATGTTGCAACCCCTGGGAAAGTTAGAGAAGCTGCTCACAAGTTTGCAGATCTGGCTATGAAGCAGATGACAGGAAAGGATGGATTCTTTACATCCAAAATCGCTTTTGTTCTGGGAAATAAAAGCAAGAGAAACCTCTTTATTATGGATTATGATGGTGCTAACAAGAGACAGCTAACAAAGCATAATGCACTTGTTATGTCACCAGATTGCTCCCCTAATGGAAAACAAATAATATTTAACTCTGACAAGGTTTGGGATCAGGATCTATATATCATTACTTTGGGCCAGAGAATAACTGAGAAAAGATTAACTAAGGCCTTTAAGCTTGAACAGAGCCCTGAGTGGTCTCCAAGCGGAACGCAACTTGCCTTTAGTGCAAATGGAGACATATTCGTTTCCAATGTTAGTGGTAAGGGTGCTAGAAACTTAACACGTTCTGGTTCTATTGATGTATCACCAACCTGGTCGCCTGATGGGAGTAAGATAGCTTTTGTTTCCGATAGAAGCGGAAATCCTCAGATATACGTGATGAATTCCAATGGCAGTGGTCTTAGGAGAATCACATCAAGTGGATATAACACAGACCCATCTTGGTCACCCAACCCAGATGTGAATAAGATCGCTTTTGTAAGAGTAGAGGGTGGGGCCAATGTCTATACTATTGATCCGAGTGGCGGTGGACAGCAAAGACTTACGTTCGGCGGTGGACGGAATGAAAATCCTGTCTGGTCTCCTGATGGATACTACCTAGCATTTACATCCACAAGACAGGGGGCAAGGGATATCTACCTAATGTATGCAAATGGAGAAAATCAGATTCGTTTAAGCCAGGGCGGCGGCAAAAGATTTCCTACCTGGTGCAAATAATCTCTAAGAGCGTAGAACTTGCAGCTCTCAGGGTTAAAATAGATGAGACTTTTTATCGCAGCTTTAATGCCTGATTATATTCAATATAAGCTGGCGAATTATATCCATTCTCTTAGAAATAATATCGATGGGGTTAAGTGGGAGAGGTCACAGAAGCTCCACGTTACACTTAAATTTCTAGGGGATGTTAAAGAGCCGGATCTGAATGAGATTTCAAATTTGGTTGAGAAAGTAGTTGAGCCGTACTCTCCATTTAAGATGAGTATCTCAGATTTCGGTAGTTTCCCTAGTCTTCAAAATCCCAGAGTGCTTTATGTTGGTTTATCTAAGAACAAAGAACTCTCCAAGTTCCAGAATAAGTTAGATGATGGTCTGTCTCAAATCGGTTTTGAGAAAGAGGAACGCAAATTTGTCCCTCATATTACTATAGGCCGTGTCAAACAGAGAATGAGCATAAAAGATGTTCCTCGCATTTCTAAGGCTGCTTTCGACATAAATCAAATAGGAATTATAAAGAGTGAGCTTAAACCAGAAGGATCATTGTATACACCTTTGAAATTGTTCACGCTTAATAACTAGCTGCTATGAATAATCCTATGGGACAAAGAAAAATAATAGGCGGGACGATTCTCTGGTTTCTACTGGCGCTAATTTTAGGAGCCTCTGGCCTAACCTTAAAATTGGTTCCTCCATTTCCACAAATAGTTCTATTTGGGCTTGTCCTATTTTTGCTCTTGCTCTTCTGGTTCTCTTGTGGTTTTAGAAGATCCATTCTCAATGTGGATATTAGGGTTTTGGTTGGAGTTCATTTAACTAGGGTTGTTGGTTTTTACTTTCTATATCTATACTCTCTGAACCTGCTCCCATATGATTTTGCGGTCTTGGGAGGTTGGGGTGATATCATTGTAGCGGCAGTAGCGCTCGTTCTTATTATATTTGTTCCTGTCTCTTCCAATAAAGGTCCGCTAACATATTTTCTTTGGAATCTAGTCGGATTAATTGATATTCTTTTTGTTGTGGTAACTGCAACAAGGCTTGCAATCGCAAACCCGGAGTCAATGAGAGAGCTACTTAAGCTTCCTTTGAGCCTCTTACCAACTTTTTTAGTCCCAATAATAATTTTTACTCATATTGTTATCTTTATTAAACTCTATAATATTCTGAGAAGAGCATAGTACTATGGAGCTTATAGATTTATTCTTACTATAGGAGATTAGGAAAATGGGCAATGAAATTAACTTCAAGGGATTTTCAAAAGCAACATTTAAATTTTTTAAAGATCTAGAGAATAATAATACGCGAGAATGGTTCGAGGATAATAGGAAGACCTTTGAGAAAAACGTAATGGAGCCTGCCCAGGAGTTTGTTATGGAAATGGGCGAATTGCTTAAACCAGTATGCCCTAAGATTGTAGCAATTCCTAAGATAGATAAATCGATTTTCAGGATTTATAGGGACGTCAGATTCAGCAAAGACAAGACTCCATATAAAACGCATCTGGGCATTTTCCTTTGGGAGGGGCCGAGAAAGAAATTAGGAAATCCTGGTTTTTACTTTCAACTAGACAAAGCATCTATTTTAATTGCAGGTGGTCAATATTCGTTTCCTGACGATTTATTAAAATCGTATCGGGATGTTGTAAGTAATAAAAAGAAAGGTGCTGAAGTTTCTAGAATATTAAAAAAAATATCCAAAAACCCTTCTTACAAGCTAGGCGGGGCTCATTATAAGAAAGTCCCAAGGGGCTACGATAAAGAAAATCCAAATGCAGAGCTTCTTCTTCACAACGGATTATATATTTACTATGAAGGACCTATACCAAAAGAAGTAACCTCTAGGGAATTTCTAGATTATTCTTATAATATATTTATGGAGATATTCCCACTTCATAAATGGCTAAGAGATAATATGAAATAATATATTGCACTATTTGTTTGCTTCTCTGTAATTATTTCTTGCATCGTCTACCTTTTTAATATTTTTTTGAGTCCACTTTTCTAGTTGTTTGAATATTGGGATTAGTGTATTACCCAAATCCGTCATTGAATAAACAACTCTAGGAGGTATTTCCAAATATTGTTTCCTGTTTATGACTCCGTCACGCTCTAATTCTCGGAGTTGCTGCGTTAACATTCTTTGTGTTACAGCTGGAATTAGTCTTTTTAATTCGTTAAAACGCCTAGGGCTTAAGTTAATGAAATAAAGTATCTCAGGTTTCCATTTACCTCCAAATATATTAATTGAACTTGCAATCGGACAGGCTTTAATCTCTGCTTTATCGCTTTCAGACATTACATGATTCTCCTATATAACTATTAGTATACATTTCAGTACTATATAACATAAATGTACCTAGTTGAAAATATATACTAAATCATTATACTAAAATTTGACTTACTTATCACTAAGTATGGAGGTGTTACAGTGACCGACAATGAGAGAAAATCTGTAGCTAGTGAATATTTAAAAGGATTAGATACAGGCAAGGATATTTTTCATTTGTTTGACGAAGATGCAGAAGTATTTTTCCCCAACTGGGGAGTTGCCAGAGGTTCTGAGGAATATAAAAAACTGTTTTCAGATCTCGGTGCAATGGTGGAGGATTTTAAGCATCATCATGCATACATTAACTGGATAATCCAGGGAGACATGGTAGTTGCTGAGGGTTCTAGCGAAGGAAAGCTCAAATCTGGAGAAACCTGGTCAGACAGTAAATGGTGCGATGTGTTTGAGATAAGAGATGGAAATATTAAAAGACTATACATCTATCTTGACCCTGATTATTCTAGGTATTGATAATGATTAATAAAATTTAGTACAAAAACGTTGAATTATTTCCTACACTCAAATTAATGCATGATTACAGAGGAGCTCGTTAATATGGCCGATAGTACAATTTTTCCTCCGCTCCCAATTGAAGAATGGGAAGATACAAAAAACACTTTGCACTTATATTTTCAAATAGTTGGGAAGATCCGTCTGACTTTATTTCCTAAAATGAACCATTGGTGGCATGTAACCCTATACTTATCGCCAAGGGGAATGACAACAAGGCCTATTCCATATAAGGATTTAGTATTTCAGATAGATTTCGATTTCTTCGACCACATTTTATTAATACAAACCAGTTCTGGAGAGCAGAGATCTTTTAGTTTGAAGAATATTTCTGTCTCTGATTTTTATCTCAGGCTCTTGGATAATCTAGAAGCCCTAGGCATTGAAGTAAAAATCAAAGCTAATCCCTATGACGTTCCTTTCAGTAAAGAACCTTTTGAATCTGACAAAGACCATTCTGATTATGATGGCGATTATGTGAACAGATATTGGCGAATCCTTACACAAGTGAACTCTGTATTTGAAGAATTTCGAGGTAAATTTATTGGAAAGAGTACCCCTGTACATCTATACTGGCACCATGCTGACTTAGCCGTTACAAGATTCTCTGGAAGAAAAGCACCCGATTTTGAAGGTGGTACTGCAGCTGACAAAGAGGCTTATTCTCATGAGGTAATTAGTTTTGGATTTTGGGCAGGTGATGATACGGTAAGAGCCCCAGCGTTTTACTCATATACCTATCCAGAGCCTGATGGCTTGTCTGAACAACCCCTTACGCCTAAGGAAGCATTTTGGAATACTGAAAATGGAGCAATGGCTGTGTTAATGTATGATGATCTAAGAAAGAAAAAGAATCCGAAACAAGCATTACTGGATTATCTAGGAAGCGCATATGAGGCAGGAGCTAAGTGTGCGGGTTGGAATACAGATGAGTTTGAATTAATGATTCCTTAATAGTGATTTATACTATTTTTTAATAATCTTCATGGAGGATAATATGAGTAATCGTTCAGACAATAATATTATAATAGAAATTATGGAGGACGGGCCGCTTATAGTTAAGGGGCTTGGAACATTAAAGAACTCTAAGGGTGATGAGCTTGAGATAGATAAAGTAGTGGCTCTATGCAGATGTGGAGATTCTTCAAATAAACCCTTTTGTGATGGTACTCATAAAAAAGTTAGTTTTTCAGGCAAGAGAGAGATTGATAAACCTCTGAATAAAGAAAGAGAATATGAAGGAGCTGAAATAGACGTTTATGATAACCGTGTTATTTGTTCACACGCAGGAGAATGTGTTAGCAATCTACCCTCAGTATTCCGTCTGGGTGAGCGCCCCTGGATAGCTCCAGATAATGCAGGCGTTGATGAAGTTGTCTCTGTAGTTAAGAAATGTCCTTCAGGTGCCCTGAGTTACTCCATTGAAGGTAAGCACGAAAGAGATTTTGATCACTCACCTCAAATTTCAATAGCAAAAAACGGCCCCTATAATGTAGCTGGGAATATTGAAATAAAAATTGAAGAGAGCTTGCAGCCACCCTCAAAGGAGCACTTCGCTCTTTGCCGCTGTGGGGCTTCTAAAAATAAACCATACTGTGACGGCTCGCACTCGGATGCTGGTTTTAAAGACGAAGATAACTGACTTAGTTTCAATTGTATTTTTTGAATCCTAACCCCTTGTTTTTCCAACTAAATAGTTGACACAAACTATTAAAAATCTGATATTGTTTGTACTGGGGCATATAGAATATGCTCTATAAAAAACGGAGAACTAAATATGATTGATCTATACACATCTACAACACCGAATGGACGGAAAGCCTCTATTATGCTTGAAGAAACAGGACTTTCTTATAATGTGAATCATTTGAAACTTGGCAAAATGGAGCAAAAAGAGGATTGGTACATGGAATTAAATCCAAATGGCAGAATTCCTACTATAGTAGACCATGATAATGACGATTTTGCTGTGTTTGAGTCGGGTGCAATATTAAATTATCTAGCTGAAAAGACCGGCCAGTTCATACCCTCTGATTTAAAAGGACGCTCAACAGTTATACAGTGGCTAATGTTTCAGAAGGCTGGTATTGGCCCCATGCAGGGCCAGGCAAACGTGTTTTTCAGGTATACCGATGAGAAAATTGAGTATGCAATTAATCGTTATCAGAAAGAGACTAGAAGGCTTTATGAGGTGCTCAATAAGAGACTTAAGGATAATGAATATCTAGCAGGGGACTCATACTCGATTGCAGATATTGCTACATATCCTTGGATCCACGTTCATGATTGGGCGGGGATCAATATTGATGATCTGGATAGTTTAAAGAGATGGATAGAGACTGTTGGGGATAGACCAGCTGTTAAACGTGGAATGGACGTACCAAGACCTCCAGTAATGGATGAGAAAGCAGCTGAGAGAGGGGCACAACTTTTAATTAAGTAAGTCTAATACTGCTAAGGAGTCTAAATTGAAAGAGATTAAAGTTGATGTGGCTGTTATTGGTGGTGGAACTGCTGGAATGGTTGCGTATCGTAAGGCAAAAGAGAACGCCAAAGATGTAGTCCTGATCGAAGGTGGTCAGTATGGGACTACGTGTGCTAGGGTAGGGTGTATGCCAAGTAAGCTTCTAATATCTGCAGCAGACGCTGTTCATTCAATTGAAGAGGCCTCTGGTTTTGGCATAATTCCTAGTGGTAAGCCCAAAATAGACGGTGTTAAAGTAATGCAGAGGGTCCGCAGTGAAAGAGACCGTTTTGTAGGGTTTGTGTTAGATACGATCGAATCAATTCCGACTGAGACTAAGATTGAAGGTTATGCAAAATTTGTTGATAACAAGACGCTTCAAGTAGATGACCATACAACTGTAGAAGCTAAATCAATTGTTATAGCGACCGGTTCATCTCCATCTATTCTTCCTATGTTTGAGGCGGCTGGTGATCGTCTTCTCGTCAACGATGATGTTTTTTATTGGGAAGATCTGCCTGAATCAGTAGTGGTATTCGGGGCCGGGATAATAGGACTTGAGATTGGTCAGGCGCTTCACCGCCTTGGAGTAAGAACGAAAATTCTAAGCAAATTTGGATTAGTTGGACCGCTCAATCATCCTGAGATAATAGAATATGCAGATCGTACTTTTAGAGATGAGTTCTATCTTGATACAGATGCCGATACTTTAGACATTCAAAAAGCTGGTGATCAGGTTGAGATTACGTTTAAGAATCTAGACGGCGAGGAGCAAATTGAAAAGTTTGATTATCTCCTTGCGGCAACAGGTAGAACACCAAATGTAGGAAACTTGGGATTAGAAAATACAACCTTAGAACTCAACGAGAGAGGGATTCCTCTCTTTGATAGGTTTACACTTCAATGTGGAAATAGCTCAATATTTATTGCCGGTGATGCCGATAACGATTTGCCACTCTTACATGAAGCTGCAGCTGAGGGGCGTATAGCAGGAGAGAATGCAGCAAGGTTTCCAGAAGTTCATGCGGGGCTCAGGACTGTGCCGCTTACTGCAGTGTTCACAGATCCCCAAATAGCACTTGTGGGAAATAGTTATAATCAGTTATTAGAGACTCCAAATAGGTGTTTTGTAACTGGCAAGGTTTCTTTTGAGAATCAGGGGCGAAGCAGGGTTATGCTTAAGAATAAGGGCATGCTTTATATCTATGCAGAGTATGGCTCTGGGCTCTTTTTAGGAGCTGAAATGTTTGGCCCTCGTGCAGAGCACATTGCGCATTTACTTGCTTGGGCACATCAGAAAAGAATGTGTATTCCAGAGATGCTCCAAATGCCATTTTATCACCCGGTGATAGAAGAAGGTGTAAGGACTGCTCTTAGAGATGCAAACGAAAAACTACACATTGGGCCTGGGTTAGATGAAACCAGCATGGAATGTGGACCCGGAATTTAATTTGTTTTAACTTGGCACACTAATTAGACTATAAATCATATAAATTTTGAAACTTGGGAGGAAAGGGTTATGAGACTAGAGGGTAAAACTGCATTAATAACTGGCGGAGGAGATGGGATTGGGCGGGCAACTGCACTTTTATTTTGTGAGGAAGGGGCAAAAGTAGGAATAATGGGGAGGACTGAGGCCAGACTACATGACACTGTGAGTGAAGCTAAAGGGCCTGGAGAAATTACTGCATATCAAGGTGATGTTTCCAAAGAAGAAGACGTGAAAAGAGTAGTAAATGATTTATACAAGAAATACGGAAAGATTGATATTCTATTTAATAATGCAGGTATTTACGAGGCTGGAAGCGTGGTTACGACCTCAATGGATGTTTGGGACAGAACTATTAATATAAATGTAAAAGGGGTTTTTCTTGTCAGTAAACATGTGATTCCTATAATGGCCAAAGGCGGTGGAGGAGCGGTTATAAACAACTCTTCCGTGTTAGGGATTGTCGGTATGGAAGACTGTGTTGCATACAACGCATCTAAGGGAGCAGTTAGGCAAATTACTAAAAGTATGGCCCTTGATCATGCTGGAGATAACATAAGAGTAAATTCAGTTTGCCCTGGATACATAAAAACCAAAATGGATCCTGAGTTTATGGGAAACCCACCTGATGCTGATGAGCAACTGGATAAGATAGCAGCTGATATGATCCCTCTTGTAAGACGCGCCGATGCAGTAGAGGTGGGGCACGCAGTATTATATCTTGCAAGTGATGAGGCAAGATATGTGACAGGTTCAGATTTAGTAATTGACGGCGGTTGGACAACTGTTTAATTCAATCTGTGCTAAACTTAATTGCCTAAACTTCTAAAACAGATATTAAATAAGGATATTATATGGACCCTGTAAGCCAGGGATTAGTTGGATCTGTTTTACCCGGGAGCGTTTCTAATAAAAAGGAAATAAGACTTGCTGTATTAATAGGATTCTTAGCAGGTCTACTTGCTGACATCGATGTAATAATACGCTCTTCAACTGATCCACTCTTATTTATTGAATATCATCGCCAATTCACTCATTCTCTGATTTTTATTCCTATTGGTGGACTTATAGCAGCAGCATTCTGCTGGCTGTTCTTAAGAAAACGTCTTAACTTCTGGAAGATATACTTCTATGCAGCTCTCGGATATGGAACCCATTGCCTTCTCGATGCTTGCACAAATTATGGAACGGAGCTTCTTTGGCCTTTCTCAGATATAAAAGTTGCATGGAACATAGTGTCTATTATTGACCCCATATTTACTTTAACTTTATTACTCTTGGTGATTATAGCTGTAATCAAAAAATCACCATTAATAGCAAGAATAGGACTCGTATTCGCAGTTTGTTATCTACTATTCGGTTTCTATCAGAGGGAACAGGCGAAAGATGCTCTATTCGTTTTGGCCGAGAGTAGGGGGCACATAGTTGAGAGAGTCGAGGTTCATCCCTCAATTGGCAATTTATTTCTTTGGAGAGCAGTTTATGAGTCAGATGGTCAATACAATGTTGATGCTATTCGCATAAGTCCCCTCTCAGAAACTAAGATCTATAATGGAGACTCAATTGAAGTCTTTGATACAGATCAAAAGTTATCAAATTTAGATAAAGATTCAGTTCTTTATCATGATGTTGAGCGGTTTAGACATTTTGCTAGAGACTTTCTTGTAGTTCATCCTGATTATCCTGATATTATTGGTGATTTGAGAATGGGAATATTGCCAAACAGTATAGTGCCTCTGTGGGGTATTAAATTTGATCCCGAGAATCAGAACGAACATGTTTCAATGGAAAATTATGATAGATCTCTAGATGATGGGAAAATCCAGAAATTTATATCCATGCTAATGGGAAAAGATTTGCCAAATGGAAATCAACCCAGTAAACAAAAGAATTAGCTTGCAACTTTTATTCAAATGTATTATCAAATAAAGAGTGTAAACAAATATAAGGAGGGTCAATTATGGAATTAAATGAAAAGCAATTACAGATGTGTGAGAATAGCAAGTGGGATTTTTCTGATCTTAAAGCCTTAATTTTAAATTGTACTTTAAAGAAGTCTCCCGAGAAATCTCATACTGAAGGTCTTATAACAATATCTAAAACTATTATGGAGAAAAACGGGATCTCGGTCGAACTACTTCGTCCGATTGACTATGAAATTGCTACAGGTGTTTATCCCGATATGACCGAGCATGGCTGGGATAAAGATGACTGGCCCATGATATATGAAAAAGTTAAAGCTGCCAATATATTAATTGTTGGCTCATCAATCTGGCTTGGTGAAAAAACATCTGTTGCTACACAAGTGGTTGAAAGGCTCTATGCTAACTCCCACCTTCTTAACGAACACGGTCAGTACGCTGACTATGGTAAGGTAGGAGGCTGTCTCATTACAGGTAACGAAGATGGTGCCAAGCACTGCTCGATGAATTTGTTGTATTCACTGCAGCACTTGGGTTATACAATCCCCCCTCAGGCCGATGCTGCATGGCTTGGAGAGGCGGGACCGGGACCTTCATACCTTGATCCAGGTTCAGGTGGCCCAGAGAATGACTTTACTAATCGTAATACTACTTTTATGACCTGGAATCTGATGCATATTGCAAGGATGCTCAAAGATGCTGGCGGAATCCCTGCTCATGGTAACCAGCGCTCTGAATGGGACGCAGGATGTCGCTTTGACTATGAAAACCCAGAGCATAGGTAGTTCTTAGAATTGTTGCACATACTAAGGCTCTGCTTTGTTTTGCTCATATTGGTCTCACCTTCTTTTGCGCAGGATGCTGGCTTTAATTTTTCTTATAATAAAGACTTAAGCTACTATCAAGTCTATGACTCTAAGAATTATTTAACCGGCGACTGGGGTGGATTTAGGAGTAAACTTAAAGAATTAGGCATCATTCCTACCGCGAGATACTACACCACTGCCCTAGGCAATCCTGTAGGCGGTGAAAGTAAGGGAGTTCAATATGCCGGTTTGTTGAATGCCTACCTGATATTTGATCTAGAGAAGCTCGTGGGCATTAAAAGAACTAGGTTTGTAATATCAGGATCGTGGGCTTCTGGTAGGAGTTTAAGTGAAGAAAATATAGGAAATTTCTTTACCGCCTCTGAAGTGTTTAGTGGCAGGACTGTCAGATTATATCAACTCTTTTTAGAATCAGAAATTATAGAGAATGTCCTCAGAGCTGCAGTCGGGAGAATCGCAGTGGGTGATGAATTTGCTACCTCTCCTCTATTCTACAATTATGTTAACACCTCCATAGATGGAAACCCTATAAGTATTCCTATAAATGACAAGGGCTTTTTAATAATCCCGGATGCGGGCTGGGGGGCTCGCGTACATACTGCACCTATTGAAGAATTCTATATAAAAGCAGGCGTGTATAACTCAAACCCTTCTGTTGGAGACGATGGTAATAATGGATTCGACTTCTCCTTTCGAAAGGGCGTAATCCTCATTAGTGAAATTGGTTACTTGCATAATCAAAACAAATCTAGAGGAGGGCTTCCTGGAAGGTATACGTTTGGAGCTTTTTACGATACAAGAGAGTTCAAGAAATTATCAGACGAGACCAAAAAACAAAACGGCAACTATAGCTTTTATTGGATTCTTGAGCAGATGGTCTATCGTGAAAATGCCGTTGACGATCAGGGGCTTACTCCTTGGACATCGTTTACAGTATCACCTGATGAAAGCATAAATACTTTTCCATTCTTTGTCTCAGGGGGACTTGTATATAAAGGACTGCTTCCAAATAGAAATTATGATAAGGCAGCTTTTGGTTTTGCATACGGCAAAATTAGTGAAGATGTATTAGATAAGGACTATGAGTTGATGTTTGAGATTACATATCTGATACAGATGAAAAGGTGGCTTGAGATTCAACCTGATATTCAATGGATAGTAAATCCTGGAGGGAACTCTGATACACCTAATGCATTGGTTATAGGAATGCAAATGGTTATAGACATTTGAAACTAAAAAATATCTAAAAGAAAAAGCGGAGAAAGTCTTTGACTCTCTCCGCGATATCAATTTGTTTTAATTGTTTTCAGGCTGGAAAATTCTTTTTAAGAAAGCCTGAGTTTGTTCCCAAGATTTCTTATCTGCATCCGCATCGTATACAAGTGGAAGTTCAAATTTCTTTCCATACTCGTCTGCTGCTGGATTTGTAAAACTATGCTGAACGCCAGGGTATACAACTAATTCATAGTTAGCATCCGTGTCCTGCATAATTTTCTTGAATTTATCAAACTGTTCTTTTGGAACAAACGGATCATCCCCACCATGGAAAACTACTATATCAGCTGTAGGTTTTGCTCCGTCTGGGGCTTCCTGTGGAAGAATTCCATGAAAACTTGCAACTCCGTCTAAATCCACACCTCTAAGAGCCATATTTAAAACCACAGCTCCACCAAAACAATATCCGATTGCCGCTATGTATTCAGGATTTACACTTTTCTGCTCCTCAAGGAACTTCATTGCAGCTGTAAACCTTGCTTCAGCAACGTCAAGGTTGCCAAGAACTGAACCTGCAAGCTCTCCTGCTTTCTCGGGGTGATCTGCATTCTGAGCGTCCCCGTACATATCTACAGCAAGAGCGGTGTAACCAAGCTCTGCAAGTGTATTTGCTCTAGCTCTTGCATAATCGTTATGACCCCACCATTCGTGAACAACTAAAACTCCGGGTCTTTCACCTTTAACACTGTCATCATAGGCTAGGTACCCTTTTAGGGTTGTGCCATCTGATTTATATTCAACATCTTTTCCTACTACCTTGGCTGATGCTGAAATAGATAGGAACGTAAATACTAATACTAGAAATATGCTCAAAATTCTCATGCTAAATGCCTCCATGTGTGTTATCTTAGATTATTCAGTGATATATAGTTTTATAGCGTAAATCAAGAATATCATAGACTAATCCTATTATACTAGGATATCACATATTGAGAAAAAGATTCAATGACACGTAAGCAGATACTCACTTTCTTTGCAATGGGACTGGGAATATTTGCAGTCGCTGTAGATATAACTGCCATAAATGTTGCTATTCCTGCCATTGAGAAAGCCTTTAAAGCCGATGTTGATACCATACAGTGGTTAGTTAATGGCTACATACTGTCGTTTGGCGTTTTGATGGTAACTTTCGGAAGACTCGCGGATATCTTTGGACGTAAAAAAATATTTTTTATGGGACTGTTGGTTTTTGGATTATCTTCTCTTGCGGGAGCCTTATCAACTAGTGCAGCTATGATAATTGCAGCTAGGGTTGTTCAAGGGGTAGGGGGAGCAATGCTATGGCCATGTATCATTGGAATTCTTTATTCTACAGTTGATGATGATAAAAAGAGTTTAGCTGGTGGATTACTAATGGCCATCGCTGGTCTAGGTAATGCCGCAGGTCCATTGATTGGCGGAGCTTTAACAGAATTTGCATCTTGGCGTTGGGTGCTATTTATTAATGTTCCCATTTGTATTATTGCTGGAATTATTACTTATCTAGAGGTTGGAAAGCAAGAAGTTCAAGAAGGAAAGAGTGATGTAGATTATTTTGGGATTGTTGCGATCTCAGTATCTTTAGTAGCCCTTCTATATGCTTTAAATGTCTCCCCTTCTTGGGGCTGGGCTTCATATAAGACAATCTCGCTCATGGTTATATTTGTTGCATTTATGGCTTTCTTTTTGATCATTGAGACAAGAAAGGATGATGGATTAATACCAAAGGACGTGCTAGGGAATTTTCAATTCATGATCGCAGGCACCATAATGTTTACTTTTATACCCGGATTCTTTGCGATTCTCCTATACGTTACTCAGTATTTAGAAAAGTTCCTAAATTACACCCCACTTGAGGCGGGAGCTGTTCTTGTTCCAATGCTTGTAGTTTTTTCTGCAACCTCTGCGATGTCTGCCAAAATATACAACATGATGGGGGCAAGATTATCTATCTTTATTGGAATGTTGCTTAGCACCATAGGAATTGTTTTAGTAGTTCTGTTCGGTTTTGGCTCCAGTTCCAGCTTCTATGGATTACTCCCTGGTTTCTTGGTAAGTGGCGTAGGGATAGGACTTGTGGTTCCTTCGATTACTACTGCTGGAATCAGCGCAGTAAGTGAATCAAGGGGTAGTTTGGCTGGTGGTATCATCTATATGTTCCAACTGGTTGGTGGTGCATTTGGTCTAGCCGTTGTGACAACAATTTTTACCGATTTTGCTAAAGACGATTTATTAACAAGGTTGCAAGATTCAAGCTTGAAATTGTCTAATACCGAACTCTCAGAAGTTGTTAATTTTGTTATAGGTAGCGGAAGTAGTAAGTCTATTTTAAATAGTCTAGGTCAGCAAGAGTACAATACTGTTTTCAATCATATACACCATGCCTACGTAACTGGCGTAAGCAGCGGGCTCATATTTACAGCGATCTTTTGCGGCCTTGGAGCATTACTAACAATATTGTTTGTTAAGAATAAAGGCGCTCATAGTAACCCTTAAAGATTGCAAGGACAGCAAAAATTGATTGTGGAACGCACTTGAGTGAGTTACCATTATCCCTACAATTCAAATGGCGAATAAACATAAGTTTTATAAGACCTTACTTTATAAATATGAGCTAATTAGGTATTGCATGTGAGAAAAGTTAAAAAGTTCTCTGTTTGGTTATCGGTATCTCTTGGAATTCTGATAATTCTAATAGGCGTGGCCTTTTATATAGCATCCAATCTAATACAGAAAGATTCTGTAAAAGAGAAGATTCATAATTTGATATCAAAAAAAGTTGGTGGGGATGTTAATTATGAAAGCATGAATCTTTACTTCTTTCATTGGCCTCATGTGGCAATAAAAAAAGCTGAGATCTCGATACCTGGAAAAGTTGAAGGCAGTTTTGATTCTATACTCGTATACCCTAAAATACTCCCTCTCCTATATGGAAATGTAGAAGTTTCGGAATTAAGATTCAATAGACCTCAAGTCACCCTTAACATTCCGGAAAAATCTGATGAAGAGAAGCCGGCAGATGCGGAGCCTTTTTCTTTTGATGAGCATAAAGAGCAATTAGTCAAAATCTTAGATTATCTGAATTCTAATTGGAAAGGGTTTGATGCCAGGATTGATTACGGTAATTTAATTATTAAGAAATCAGGGGAAGACTTTCTTAATTTTAACAACCTAAATGCTGTTATTGATTTTCCAAGCAACTCTCTGAATTACAGAGTTTATGCAAATTCAAATATAAGCCAAACCATAAACCTTAAGGGTGCAATAAATACAAAGGCTTATGATGCCAAAGGTCTAATTACTCTGAACAGATTTAAACCCCATATGCTTCTTCAATATCTGTCTCCAGATAATAAGTTAGTCTCAAAATCCAACATTGATTTAGACCTCAATTATAAATCCAAGGCATTAGACACATTGCAAGGCAATCTTGTAGTTTCAAATTCTGAGATAACTATAAGCAAAGGCAAGGAAGAGTTTCAGATTAGTGGTAACAAGATTGATACAGATATCCACCTCGATGAAAATGAGGCGATTTTTAATATCAACAACATTCATCTTTTTCATCCAGATGTGAAAGCAACTGGTAAACATAGGTTTGATAGAAAAAATAATAGAGTTGAATTAAATCTATATGGGAATGATATAGATGTAGAATCCTCTAGGGATGCGGTTCTATTTGTGGTGGGAGGAGACCGTATCGTAGACCTTATTTTTAATATAGTAAGGGGAGGTACTATTCCACAAATAAGTCTTCAGGCTAGCGGAGAAGACTTCAAGGATATGTGGAAGGGGGACAACTTCAAGATTAAGGGCAATATGACTAATGGTCGTATATTTATACCATATGGAGATTTCGATTTAACAGATGTTTCGGGGGATGCATTGATCGGGGGTGGCGAGCTTAAGGGAACAAATCTAAGGGCTAAATCAGGCAATTCAAGCGGTCATGACGGCACTTTTATAATTGGACTAGAGGGCCCGATAGGCCCTTTACACCTGGACATTTCAGTAGATGCGGATGCATCAGAGATACCCTCAATAATAAAGAAATTTGTTGATGACCAAGGATTCTTATACGAGCTCAGTTTAATTGAAAACTTAAAAGGTACTGCTAGTGGTAAATTAAATATTGGAGAGATGAAGAAGTCACCCAAAGTTGGTGTTTATGTATCAGAGCTAGACATTGTTGGCGATTATAAAAGGGTCCCGGAGCCTGTAAGTATTAAAGGGAATGAGTTTCAATTTATTGATAAATCTATAGATTTTAAAGATCTCAATATCAAGATTGGCAACTTTGCCTCCCCACAAACCACAGGTTTTTATCATTGGAAAAATGAGAAGTTTATAGAACTTAACACTAAGCAGGCAAACATCGATCTTGGTGTTTTATTTCCTTGGCTTAACTCTTTTGGAATCATTAAGCCGCATTTAAGACACATCGAGTCTATGGCAGGTTCAGCATTCTTCTCCGCAATTGGTTTTACCGGTCCAGTATCACAGTCTGATGAGTGGGAAATAAATGCTACGGGTAATGTTAAGGAAATTGATGTAAATTTAGAGGGTTTTGGCAGTGTAATGACTATCTCAAAAGCCGAAATTCAGTCTTCATTGCAAGAGATGACCTTGTCCAATGCGGCTATTAAGATTAAGGACAGTGTTATTAGTGCAGGAGCAGTATTAAATGATTATTTCAGAGATAATCTGAAATTTACTTTGGATTTTTATGGTGACATGCTTGCAGACGAGGCAGAACTTTTTTCTAATTACTTTAGTGTCCCCGAGTCTCTCACTTTCAAGAGTCCCATTTCAGTTACTGATTCAAGTTTAGTTGTACAAAAAATTCCCAGTTCTACGTCTCCTACGCTTAGTGATCCCAATATTTCTAAAACAGGAAATATAACTAAAGAACTTGATATCAATATGAATGTTGTAGCAGAATCATTGGAGTGGGCAGATTCAAAACCTGCTAATGATCAAGAAAGTGTAGAGGTAGGAGAATTAACTAATGAAAGTAAAGAAAACAAGGGACGGACATCTTTAAACGGCAAAGTTTTGGTAAAGTCAGATAATTTTCTTTATAAAGGATTTAACTGGGATACCGTAGGGGCAGAAGTGGCTTTTTTAGGAGACAAAATCGATGTGAATATTAGTGAGGCTAATCTCTGCGGTGTTGCTACTCCAGGTTTGTTAGAGATAACTTCACCAACTATAAAACTACAATTTGAAACTTTGTCAGAAAATGAAAGTTTAGCTGACGCAGTTCAGTGTTTATTCGATAAAGCAGGAATAATTGCTGGGGATTTTGATTTAGGAGGCACTATAAATTCAAATAGTGATATTGTCGATGTTATGACAGCACTTGAAGGAGAGTTAGAGTTAACTTCTAATGGCGGTAGAGTTAGTAAGTACGGTGGCCTTGCCAGGTTCTTCTCAGTGCTTAATTTTGGTGAAATTTTTAGGGGTAACAATATCGACTATGAGGATGAGGGTTTTCCTTATGATTTTATAACTGCAAGCGCTTATCTAGAAGAAGGCAAGTTAATGATTAAGGAAGCTGCTATGGATGGACCGTCTTTAAAAGTAGTATGTGATGGGTCCATTGATTTGATAAACGAACAATACGATCTGAAAGTGCTAGTGATTCCAGTTCTGGCTGTTGATTCTGTAATAGAGAAGATCCCTTTGATAGGAGCACTCTTAGGTAAGGATGTAGTTTCAATACCTATAAAAATAACAGGAGACTTCTCAGATCCTCAAATTAGCCAGCTATCCCCTCATACAATAGGGGCGGGGCTTCTTGGAATAGTGAAACAAACACTAAATATCCCTGTGACACTAGTAAAGCCCCTCGACTCTGGCAAAAAAAAGAAAAAAGCGGAGTCAGAAACTACTGAAGAATCTGTTGCAGAGAATCTTGATGAAAAGACTCCTGAAGAATAAAAGCTTATTAACTTCAGTTATCTATTTTTTAGAAGATCTCTGATTTCAGTCAGTAGTGTCTCTTCTTTTGAAGGTTCTGGCGGTGCAGCCGGTGCCTCTTCCTCTTTTCTCTTCATGTTGTTAATACTTCTTATTAAAAGAAATACCGCAAAAGCAACAATGAGGAAACTAATTATAGTATTTACAAACAGACCATAGTTTATAGTTACAGCCCCGGCCTCTTGTGCCTCAAGAAGAGCAGCATAAGGCCCAGCAGGCGTACCTTCTTTTAAGACACTAAACAGATTAGAAAAATCAACGTCCCCAAGGGCCAATCCGATAGGGGGCATTATTACATCAGATACTAGAGATTTGATAATAGTACCAAAAGCGGCACCGATTATAATACCTACGGCCATATCTACAACATTGCCGCGCATTGCAAACTCTTTGAATTCTTTAAACATCCTGTCCTCCATTTAATAAATTTTTAAATTAAGTCGATTATCTCATACACTGGGTCTGAGTTCAATAGAAATTTTAAATGTACGTTTGTATTAGACTGGATAGGGACTGACTGATAAAATATTAAGTATTATTATATAAGAGGTTAACTTGAAGATGAGTAATAAGTTAGAAATCATTTATTGTAAAAAGTGCAACTGGCTTATGCGCTCCTCTTGGATTGCCCAGGAGGTTTTATCTTCATTTGATGAGGAGCTCTCGGAAGTCTCCCCTATTCCTGGAACAGGCGGTATCTTTGAAATTAAATTAAATCACAAACTGATATGGTCTCTAAGTGATGAGAGAAGGTTCCCTGATATTAAAGAGCTCAAAAAACTTATAAGAGACCAGATTGCACCAGAGAAGTCTTTAGGCCATACCGATAGGTAGAGTTTGACAGAGATAAAGAAGATCCGATCTTATGACAGTATATTTACTTGATGATACATTGATATTCCCTAATCCTGAGAATGCCGAACCTAATGGACTTCTTGCGGTCGGAGGTGATCTTAGCTCTGAGAGGCTCCTATTGGCTTATAGGAATGGTATTTTCCCCTGGTATTCCAAAGGCGACCCAATTATGTGGTTCTCTCCAGATCCACGGTTGATTATTCTACTAGATGACTTATATGTTTCCACCAAGTTAAAGAAGGTAATAAGATCAAATATGTTTGAGGTCAGGTTCGATAGTTGTTTTGAAGATGTTATTAAACACTGCTCTGAGAAGGACCGAAGGGGGCAAGATGGAACTTGGATCACAGATGAGATGGTCGATGCTTATATCTCCTTATATGAAAAGGGTTATGCGCACTCTGTTGAAACTTTTCATGATGGAGAGCTTGTGGGAGGCCTTTATGGAGTGTCTTTGGGAGGCTCCTTCTTTGGAGAATCTATGTTCTTTGAGGCGAGCAATGCTTCAAAAGTAGCTCTGTATCATCTTGTTGAAAAGCTAAAATCATGGAACTTTGATTTTATAGACTCCCAAGTTCCAAATGATCACATGAAAAGTATGGGTGGTAAGGAACTTGCTAGGGAAGACTTTCTTCACCTTCTTGAGAAATCATTAACAAAGCAGACTAAAGTAGGTAACTGGGGGCTGTGAAACTCAAATTGAAAAATGAATACATACTGGTATAATCTGACCTTCATTTAAGTTGGATGATTGACGGTGTAGTGGTAAGCCTTTTTATGTAAATCCTGCAATATCCATTGAATTTAATCTAAAATTATAATGAAAGGAGACTATTAATGAGCGAATGGACAGTTACAAACCATGGACATCCTGATATTAAACCTGAGAGCCACAAGAGAGCTATTTTTATAGGAAGATATCAGCCGTATCACGTAGGTCATTTGAGCTTGGTTAAACAAAAGTTAGATAAAGGCGTTCCTTGTCTGATTATGGTAAGAGATATTCCACCTGATGAGAAAAACCCTTTTACCACTGAGCAAACAGTAGATATGATCAGGAAATATCATGAGAGTAAAGGCGATGATGTTGTAGTAATGATCATCCCTGATATTGAATCAGTAAACTGGGGCAGAGGGGTTGGTTATGAGATGAATGAATTCTTCCCTCCTGAAAACATAGGCTGGGTTTCTGCTACTAAGATAAGGGCTTCGATAGGTGAGGGGAACGATGAGTGGAGAGAGCTAGTAGATGAATCCATTCAAGAAGATGTTGTTAAATATCTTAAAGGCGAGTAATTAATTCTAATAAAGATAATATCAAAAATAGAGACGGCGACATGTCGTCTCTATTCCTTTTTTAACCTAACGATTATTCTATAAACTCTAATTACTGGGTACAATCTATTTTCTTTTTATTAAAATTCATATTACCAAACTAGGTGTCTATAGAGAATGCCAAGATTACTTGTTTTTCAACATGTTGCCCATGAAATCTTAGGAACACTCGATCCGCTACTTAGGGACGCAGGTTTTAGAATCAAATATGTGAATTTTGAGCGCCACCCTGATGCAGAGCCCAATCTTGAGGGTTATGATGGGTTAATAGTTTTAGGGGGTCCTATGAATGTAGATGAGGTCGAGAGCTATCCCAATCTTAAGACAGAAGTAGACCTTATTAAGCTTGCTATAGAAAAAGAGATGCCTGTTTTGGGAGTATGTTTGGGATCTCAGCTTCTGGCAAAGGCTCTTGGGGCCAAAGTGACAACAAATTCTGAGAAAGAAATCGGTTGGTATGATGTTTCTCCTACTGGTGAGGGTCTTGAGGACTCACTTCTTTCAAATTTTATGCAAACTGAGAAGATTTTTCAGTGGCATGGCGATACCTTTGATCTGCCTAAGGGGGCAAAGCTTCTAGCTTCTTCCCCACTTTGTAAAAACCAGGCGTTTAGATATGGTGATAAGGTTTATGGGTTTCAGTTTCACCTAGAGGTAGATAAACCTATGATCGAGCGTTGGCTTCGGGTGCCTGAAAACAAAAAAGAAATAGAGGACTTAAAGGGCAAGATTGATCCTGAGCAGATAAAAGCCGATACACCTGAGCATATCTCTCGTCTCAACGATCTTAGCAACTTGGTATTCAGCGATTTTCTAGAATTATTTGGTTATAACAAAAAACGGCAAACGTTGCCTTCAAGATAATCTTTAAGCCGAACCATTTCCCTTTTTATTGGTAGTGTTTTGTCTTCCAAATTTGCGGTAATCCTCTGCAAACTCTCTTAGCTTTTTATCTACTAAATAATTAACGCTACCAGTTTTAAATTTGCCTGTGCTGCCTCTTGTACCAGCTTCCTTTCCTGTAAGAAGCTCTATCGCTTGATCTACTGATTCCACTGGATATACATGGAATATTTTATCTTTCACAGCTTGAACAACTTCTTTTTTTAACATTAGATTCTTAACATTTTGGTGAGGTATGATTACTCCCTGCTCACCAGTCAGTCCTTTGGCCTTACACACATCATAAAAGCCCTCTACTTTTTCGTTCACTCCACCTATGGGTTGTATCTGTCCTTTCTGGTTGACCGATCCCGTAATTGCAAAACTCTGCTTAATAGGCACCCCGGATAGACTTGATAAAAGTACTACTAATTCAGCAGTTGAGGCGCTGTCACCGTCAATAACCTCGTAGCTTTGCTCAAACCCTATACTCCCTGATAGGCTCAGGGGTTTGTTTTGAGCATATTTTGTCCCTATGTAGCCGCTTAGTATCATGACCCCTTTATCATGAATGTTGCCACTTAGTTTCGCCCTACGGTCAATGTTTATAAGTCCCTCAGTGCCCATATATGTTTCACAGGTGATTCTAGATGGCTTGCCAAAGGCATAGTCACCTATGTTATAGACTGCAAGGCCATTAATTTGTCCAACGACAAGGCCTTGCGTATCCACCAAGATGATTCCCTTAGCAATCATCTCCTGGATCTTCTCTTCAATCATGTTGGATCTATATATTTTTTCCTCTATAGCTTTTTCTACATGAGCTCTCTTTATTGATTTACTGTTGTTGTCTAGCTTTGCCCAGTAGTTAGACTCATGTAGGATTTTTGTAATTGATCCCAACTGAACTGATAGTTTGTTTTGATCTCCAGCAAGTCTGGAGGAGTATTCAATAACTGTCTCAACGCCACCTCTATCAAATTTAGTAAGCCCGTCTCTATCACAAGCTGACTTTATGTAGCATGCATATTGAGAGAGAATGTTGTCCTCTCTATCCACTATATAGTCGAAATCAGCTTTTGCTTTAAACAGTTTTCGGAAGTCCTCATCGTATGCGTAGAGCATATGGTAGAGCTGAGAGTTTCCAGCAATTATTACTTTTATGTCCAGTTTTACTGGTTCTGGTCTGATCCCCACAGTGCTTGAAAAACCATATTGCTGATATACGTCCTCGATCCTTAGCTCTTGGTTTTCAAGAGCCTTTTTCAGAGAGTCCCAAACAAATGGGTACTTAAATAAATCGAGTGCATCTATTACCAAATATCCACCGCTTGCCTTGGCCATAGACCCTGGTCTGATCATAGTAAAATCTGTCACCAATGCTCCAAACCTTGCTTCTTTCTCTATTGACCCAAATAAATTTGTATAGGTAGGGTGTGTTTCAAAGATTACGGGAGCACCCTGGGTGTTTGAATTATCAATAAATGCATTCACCTTGTATTCCGTAAATGTGGGTTCTTGCTGAGGCATTCTAAATGGCATTGGAGCTCCAACAGGCCCCCCGGCCCCAGCAGGTGTTCCTTTGGCGGGGAGAAAATTGTCTATGTTTTCTAGAATGTGTTTTTGGAGCTGATCAAAATGGTCAATTACCTCATCATAATCTTTATATTTTTCTCTTATGCTATCAATGAGACCGCGTACTGAAAATAGAGCAACCTTCTTTTCAAGCTCCTTTACCTTTTCTCCAGCTTCCTTTTCGAGTTTACGTGCAATTTTTAGCACTTCGGCAACTTCTATATCAACTTTTTCTTTTCTGGCTTTAATTCTATTCCTAGTTTCTTCGTCCAGCGAGTTGTAATTTTCCTGTGTTGCCGGTTTTCCCTCGACAATGGGTATTGTCATTATCCCCGTTGGTGAAAACTGAACCTGTATCTCACGCTCTTTCGCCTTTTTTTGAAGCTCTTCAAAGAGATCGTTTTTCTCTCTCTGAACTTTGTTCATTGTATTTTGTTTTTGTTCTTCAAACTCCTTACCCTCAAAAGCTCTTGGAATATCCATCTTGAGATCCTGAAGGAAATCTTCCATGTCGTCTCTAAGCTCTTTTCCTTTACCCTTAGGAAGTTTAATTGCTCTTGGTTCATTAGGGTCATTAAAGTTAAATACGTAGCACCAGTCGGGAGGATTCGGCTTATTCTTGGCAATTGAAGCAAGTATGTTCTCGATTGTCGTAGTTTTGCCCACACCCATAGGTCCTGAGAGATATAAATTGTATCCCGCAAATTCCATTCCCAGGCCAAAATGAATTGCCTCTACAGCTCTTTCTTGTCCAATATAGTCTGTACAGGGAGTTAAATCATCGGTGGTTTTAAACTTAAGAGATCTTAAATCGCAAGTCTTATAAACTTGAGCTGGTTTTAGTTCTTTTACTTTTCTCATTAATTTTCCTCACAATTTTATAACTTTATTATTGCAGGTAATAAAGAACATACTACCATTTAGTAAAAAGCTATTAAAGAGAAATACCCTGTTTTAGCAGGAGCTAATATATTAATATTGATTGGAATTAGCTAGACTTATAATATATTTAAATTCTAAGCAGAAATAAGATTGAGAGGAGATATACATGAAAGCTACTGTTTATCATGGATTAAAAAGCGTAAGTGTTGATGAAGTTCCTGATCCGGTTATTGAGAATCCAACTGATGTAATAGTAAAAGTTACTAAGGGTGCAATATGTGGCTCAGACCTTCATATTTATAGAGGCCATTTTCCTTTAAATGATGGAGATACTGTTGGACACGAATTTGTGGGACGTATTGAGGAAGTAGGCAGTGAGGTCAGCTCACTCAAAAAAGGTGATAAAGTAATCGGACCATTTTGGGTAGGCTGTGGACATTGTCATTACTGTCAAAAGGGTCTTCATACTTCCTGTACACGACAGGGTGGAGGGTGCTTTGGATTTGGAGACTTGCTCGGAGGACACCCAGGGTGTCAGGCAGAATACATCAAGGTTTCACACGCTGACGCAACCCTGGTAAAACCACCAGATAGTCTTTCAGATGACAGTCAGGATGAGAAGACTTTATTTTTGGGAGATAATATTTGTACTGGTTATCATGGGGCGAAGAATGGAAATATAGAATCTGGAGATGTAGTAGTAGTATATGGCGACGGGGCTGTAGGTTTGTTTGCTACCTATGCCGCAACTATCTTTAATCCTTCACAAGTAATTACAATTGGTCATCATGATTACAGACTTGATATTGCCAAAAAGTACGGAGCTACAACTGTCATTAACTCAAAAAATGAAGATCCAAATGAACTAGTAAAGGAATTAAGTGATGGACATGGGGCAAATGTTGTAATTGAGTGCGTAGGTAACACAGATTCTCTGCAATCCTCACTTGATATGTCTCGACCTGGGGGAACTGTCTCTATAACAGGGCTCTTCTGGGAACCGTTTCCTCTTAATATGACAGATTTTTTCCTTAGGAATCTGAATTTACGAGGAGGCGTAGCCCCTACTAGGAGTTACATTCCTGAGCTTATCTCGCACGTAGAGGATGGCAGATTAGATCCTACTCATGTTATATCTCACAGACTACCTTTGGATGAATGCCCAAGGGGTTATGAGTTGATGGATCAGAGAATAGATAATGCGATTAAAGTCGTAATAGAGCCGTAATTAACTGCAAATAAAAAATAATTTAGAGCTCGGTGTCTGTTTGCATCTGATATCGGGCCTTTTTTATTTAACTCAACCGATGTTGGCTATAGATTTCGCGAACCCACTTAATTGATGGGCGGTTTTTCCAAGATTCAATGTCCTCAACCATTAGTGGTGGAAGTTTATTGAACTCATAGACCGGATGTTCGTTGGGAACCGTAAGAGGTGCAAGCAAGCTAGCTGCTGTTATGTCAGCGCGTGAGAACTTATCCCCTACAAGATATGTCCTCCCATCAGAGAGCAGACCATCCATCCAGTCAAGCTCACCCAAGACAATTTCTCTTGATTCCAAGCGTTGATCTGGTCCCAAATCCATAAACTCTATCATTCTTCTTTGTATAACACCCCACATTACATAAAAAATCATCTTCCTCACAAATGGCAGATCTTTTGAATAAACTGCTCGCACAGACTTTGGATACTCAACAAGAGATTCTGAGTAAAAGTACCTACGCACATGTACTCCAGCAATATCATCGATCCGTTTCTCGATTTCATGGCAGTCCTCTATATTCTCTGGGGTCAAGCACCTAGACTCTTCTTTTTTTTTGGCCTCTGCCCAGTCAAAGATTTTTTCTGAACCTTGCAGAAGTTCACCGTCGGCTACCAATATGGGGAGAGACGTGCCAGGGGCCCCTAGTTTTTTAGCTACCTGCATATGTATGCCCGGTTGCAGATATTGGACGTCATAGTCGAAACCATGATGATCGAGTGTCCAGCGAGCCTTCTCGCAAAAGTGTGATATAGAAAATATATACAGAATCGGTTTTGACATTGTGTGATCTCTTGTTCTTTATGTTAAAGATAGCATAGACAAAAGGATGTTGGATGAATTTTGACGATTTTTCTTTAGAAAGACTCTTTAAAATATCATTATTTTGATTAAGATTATTCCTTCAAACTTATTCTTTATAAAATGTGGAAGGAAGATTATCTTGAAAGTTGCTCAAATTTTTTATGTCCTATTTTTACTATTAGTCCTCTCATGCGCAGGACCTTCGGCAACAAATGTTGCAAATAAGGAAATGGGCACACTCTTTCCTATTGCAGAGGATAATAATTGGGGATATATAAATAAGCAGGGTGATGTGGTTATTCCGCTTAAGTATGAGGGTGCAGTGGATTTCTCGGAGGGTAGGGCCCTTGTTAAAAAGAACGGAAAGTGGGGCTACATAAACGAGTGGGATATATTGGTAATTACACCTCAATACGAAGAGGCTCGCAAGTTTTCGGACGGTCTTGCTTATGTAAAAGTCGATGGTGCTTATGGATATATAAATAGTTTAGGCAAAATGGTAATAGAACCTAGGTTTGAAAAGGCTACCCCATTCTCAGAGGGCCTTGCAAGTGTGAAATACAATGGCCAGTGGGGATATATAAATAAAGCCGGAGAAACCGTTGTAGAGCCGCAGTATGATAATGCATTTGCTTTCTCCGAAGGAAGAGCTCTTGTCATGAAAGATGGTCTCGGAGGATACATTAAAAAAAGTGGTAAGGTTTTCATAAAGCCCCAGTTCCCATATGCTGAAGGGTATTCTGAGGGGCTCGCAAGTGTTCAAAAAAATGGTAGGTATGTGTACCTAGATAGATTCGGTGAGGTTAAACTGAAAACAGATTTTGAATCTGCACGGCACTTTAGCGAAGGAGTGGCTGCAGTGTCACGCGGTGGAAAGTTTGGGTTTATAAATAAAACCGGGCTACTCGTTGTACAACCAGAATTTGATCAAGTGGGCAATTTCTCTGAAGGTATAGCATCAATCAAAATAGACAATAAATGGGGATATGTGAACAAAAGGGGAAAGGTGGTAATTGAGCCACAGTTTGCGAGTGCTATTAGTTTTTCTGGCGGTCTTGCAATTGTAGAGCTAGGCGGAGGAAAGTGGGCTTATATTGATAAAAAAGGTAATTTTATTTGGAAATCATTTGAGTAAACAGCACTTTAGATAAACAAATATTCTTAAGTTATAGACTCCTTCTTTTTAAGATTATGCTCAAGGATTTTACTTTCAGGCTTAGACTTCTTCTTACCAATTAGCCATCCTGTAGAGGCTAGTATGAATATCATTCCGATTATAGTTGTAGGACTAAAGACATAATGCCAGATTAGTAAATCATAGCCAGCAGAGAAACCCACTTTAATAAAACTTGCAGAAGCCACACTTGGCGCCTCACCAACTGAAAATGCTTTTGTCATGGCAAGCTGGCCTATTGTTCCAAAGACCCCAACTCCAAGAAGCATAAAAATGATATTTGTATTGTTAATTACCGATAGATCAACCTCACCACGAACAGAAAACAGAGTGATTAGTGTAATGATCGTTGCAGTTCCCGAGAAGTGAGTGACAATAACTCTAGGGTCTAAATCCTTTAATTTTCTTAAGCAGATCATAACTACCGCTCCACCTATTGCCGCATAGACTGCCATTAGACTTGCAAAATTCTGCTCCATAATTCTTGGGTGCTCAACTAGAATTACACCTACCATACCAAAAATTATTGAAAGCCATATTTTCTTGCCCGTTGTTTCTCCTAGTATGTATCCCGCCACTAATGCTACCCATATGGGTCTTGTTTCTGTGATAATTGCGATCTCGGATATTGGCAGTTTGGTAAGAGCATAAAATGTTGCCAGCATAGCGGAGCTTCCAACAAAGCTTCTGAGCCATAGTGTTCGGTTATTTAAGACAAATGGGTTGATTCCTGCAGCTCTTGCAAGACCAAAGGTTATAACAAAAGAGATAAGCATTCTAAAAAATGCTATTATCAGCCAGTCGCAGTGTTTGCCGAGCTCATGGGTAAGAGCACCCATAGTGGCGAACGCAAATCCTCCGAAAACCATCCAAAGGATGCCTTTGTTGTTGGATGTGAATTGAAGACGCGAAGCTATGCTCTTATTTATCATAATTAATGACTATTCCCAATAGCTCTTTATTTTTCCTTTAATTGTATAGAGTTGATGCTCTAAGTAATTCTTGTTAGGAGAAATGTTAGGACCTAATAATAGTTTACCTAATAAAAATTTAGGTGTTGTTGTTTGTAGCCTACATATCACTTAGTATGTCTTGCAAACGATATATAGCATAGTCAGGTTTGATGTCGGAGTTAACTAGCTCCTCTTCAGTAATTGGGTCGGATAGGACTAATATAGTTGATACACCAGCGTTTTTACCGCCTAGTATATCTGTATCTAGGTGGTCTCCTATAATAACTGTCCTTTCTCTTTCATGATCATGCTGGTCAAGCGCTATATCGAACATTAAGTTTTCAGGTTTGCCGGCAGTTATTGCTCTTTTGCCGGAGGCAACTTCAATTGAAGCTAGCATAGCTCCTGTGGCAGGAATATGCCCTTCAATTGTTGGGTATACCATATCACGATTTGTGGCAAAGAAATGTGCGCCATTTGCAATTGCAAGAGTTGCGAGCTTCATTTCATCATAGTGAAATTCCGGATGACCTCCAAAGACCAAGAAATCAGCCTTCTTAGCTTCTTCGCCCTCAACAAGGCTTAACCCAATAGATTCAATCTCTTTTTTAAGAGAGCTGCTTCCAATAACAAACGCTTTTTTAAGTTCTAGATCGCTATATGTAAATTTAATATGACGAGCTAGGGCAGTGGCCGAGGTGATAATATTGAGGGAAGCTCCCTCAATGCCCATCTGATTAAGTTTATCTGAGTACTCAGAAATGTTATGTCTTGGGTTGTTAGTTAAAAATATGACAGTCTTGTTGTTATTTAGTAAATATTTGATAGTTTCTACAGAACCCGGAACAGCGGAGTCCCCTATATATACTACTCCGTCTAAATCTATAAGAAAGCAATCAAATAAGTCTACTAATCTCATATTGTTTTTGGTGGGAAATGTTTTTGCAGGTATATCAACAACTTGGGTATATTTAGTTAAGGTAATACATTAACCCCAAATATGCTGTTTTAATTCTTCCTGTTTATCGTCTTCATTCTCTCTATAGACCAGAGATATGACTCGCATTTCATCATCTTGTACTATCTCAACCTCTAGTAGGCTTAAAATTTCTACTGCCGCATCGCGGTAACCCTCATAGTACTCTTCTTCTTTCCCTGAAGCTTTGATAGTTCTAGAGTCTAAATGCAAAGCTAAAGCTGCATATGCAATTGGCACTTTTTCATCAAGCTCAAGCTGATAATCCTCTAGCTCACCATTAAGCAAGTGGTTTTTCCATCCATCAATTACTCTATCTACAATCTCTTTTTTCATTTGTTCTACCTTATTTGTTATTTACTTTTATTCTTGGAGACTAAAATAGTATACTTAATTGGCATTATTTCAAAAGTTTCTAAGGTTGATTCTCTTATTACTCTCTGCCTTGAAGCAACTTACTTGCCACAATAATATTATCCCTTCCAGCAGTCTCTGCTATCTTTATTGCCTCATCAAGAGTGACTTTGTTGGAAAGGGTCGCAAGCTTTAAAAGCATCGGAAGGTTCACTCCTGATATGACTTCAACTTTATTTTCCTCTAAGAAAGTCAAACTTATATTAGATGGTGTACCGCCAAACATATCTGTTACTAGTAGTGTTCCATCTTTAGCTTTAACTTTTTTTATAGCATTTTTAATATCCTGCTTAAAAGATTCGAACTCTTGATCTGGGTCTAGACATACGCTGCTGATTTTTACAGATGGTTTTGAGGATAGTACAAAATTTACGACAGATATAAGTTCTTTTGCAAGCTCACCATGTGTTACTAAAACTATCCCAACCATTTATGCCTCCTTAATGCTTCGATATGTCCCTGTGCCTAGTTATTGGGGACAGATGTTTGAAATGCTCTGCTAACTTATCAGTAATTGCCACTGATCGGTGTTTGCCTCCAGTGCATCCTATGGCAATAGTTAAGTAGGATTTTCCTTCCTTTTCATAATTAGGAACTAAATAATCTAGAAATTCAGTCATCTTCTCTACAAATATTATGGCTTCTTCTTTATTCATAATATAGTCTACGACTTCATTGTCAGTACCATTTAAGTCTTTTAAGCCCTCAATAAAATGAGGATTGGGTAGAAACCTCACATCAAATATCATATCTGCATCATTAGGTATACCATGTTTGAAGCCAAAAGAAATTATGTTTAATAAAATATTCTGGGAGTTGGTTTTGTTAAATTTGTTTTTGATAATTTCACTTAATTCATGAACATTTAGCTCTGAAGTATCTATAGTATAGTTTGAGAGTTCTTTTAGTTTTCCAAGCATCTCTCTTTCCTTGGTAATTCCCTCTAAAATATTTCCATCATCTGAAAGAGGGTGTTTCCTTCTGGTTTCTTTGTATCTCTTTATAAGTGTTTGATCGGATGATTCTAGAAATATCATATCAACCGGGTAACCCCTTTTCTTAAATTCTTCAATCACAGTGGGTGCACTGTTAAAAGAAACCCGCTCGCGTATGTCGATTACCAATGCCACATTATTTATATCTTTGCCTGAATTCTCGCAGAGCTCTATGAAAGTTGGTAGAAGTGTCGGTGGGATGTTATCTACACAATAATATCCTAAGTCCTCAAGCACGTTTACCGCTGTGCTCTTGCCCGAGCCTGAGAGCCCGCTGATGATAACCAAATTTGTCATTTTATGTCTGCAGCTGTCTTCACATTCTCGAGTTGGTCTAAAATTCTTTCTTTAGCCTCTGAGTCAGATGATTTTAGTAACTGATTGAGCGCAGCTACTTCTAAGATCGTAGCAATGTTTCTACCAGGATTTACAGGAATTAGTAGATAAGGCAAATCTACCTCCATTATGTTGTAGTTTTTCTCTTCAATTCCCAGTCTATCATACTCGGTATTAGAATCCCACTTGGTAATCTCTATCACTATGTCTATCTGTTTTTCATTCATTACAGAATCAGCCCCATATAAATCCTTAATGTTTATTATGCCAAGTCCTCTTATTTCTATAAGGTGTTTCGTTCTATTGGGGGAGGTGCCTATTAATTTATCGGAACTTGATTTTGTTACTATAACTACGTCATCGGATATGAGTTTTGAACCCCTTGATATTAGATCAAGGGCAGTATCACTTTTTCCGGCCCCGCTTTTTCCAATAATGAGAACTCCAAGTCCGCGAATCTCAAGCAAAACGCCGTGAGCTGTTGTAGCTAGAAGACAATCCTTTTTATTTGAGGTTTTTTCAGGCATTGGAGATGTTTACAGTTCTAATACTTTTCGTCTTCGGTAATGATTGACTCAAATATTTCCTCACCAGTCTCATACTTCATTAATCTGGATCTAAATTCTGGTTCTTTAAAGATTTTTGATATTCTTGCTAAAAGCTGAATATGTGCTCCTGCTACCTCTTCGGGTGCAATGAGTGCAATGAAAAAGTGAGTGGGTTTTTTGTCCAATGATTCAAAAGCTATTCCCTCAAGGCTTCTTCCGAACCCTATCACTATATCGTTGATACCACTTAGCTTTGCATGAGGTACTGCAACTCCGAAATCTACCGCGGTGCTGCACAGTTTCTCTCTCTCCATTAGGACTTCAACTAGTCTTTCATGGTTTATATTGGTATGTGTGTTTGATATGTTCTCAGAAAGCTCATTGATAACATCTTCTTTGCTATTTGAATTCAGCTTGGGTATTACAGTTGCTTCTTCTAAAAAATCTGCAAGTTTCATAGTGAGTTATAGGGTTAAGGTTCAATCAAGATCTTCTGACCTCTTCGGCTTAGATAGATGACATTCATCAATCCGTTCTCGCTGTTTCTAAATGCTACAAAATTTGCATCAGAGACTTTAAGTTGAAGAGAGGCCTCTTCTATCGACATTGGTTTTGGGGGCAGTTTATGAATTTTCAAATCTCTCAGTTCGTCACTTTCCGTATCTAACGATAGAGCGGATTCTACTAAGTCTTCTTTAGACTTAGCTCCTATTCTTCTTTTCTCTTTAGTTCGTTTCTCAGTCTGCTTTTTTAGTTGTTTTACAATTGTGTCTACAACATCATCAATAGCTGCATACATATCATTGCTTTCAACTGAGCTTGTGGCTTTAATATTTCCAGAGCTTAAAATAATCTCAGCTTTATCTCTGAATTTCTCAGAGGACAATATGAATCTTAAATCTGAAGGATCTTTCTCAGAGTTTACGTATCTTTCAATCCTCTTAGTTTTCTTAAGAGCGTATGATTTAATCTTCTCTGAGGTTTTTGTGTCTTTTATGTGTCTAGTCGTTACCGTTACTTTCATTTTTGTTTTCCTTGTATTGTCTGGATCTTACAGAAGAAGAAGGTATTTTAAGTATTTTTCTGTATTTTGCAACAGTTCTTCTTGCAACTTTAATATTTCTTCTTTCGAACATTTTAGATATATCCTCATCAGAATAAGGACTTTCAGGCATCTCACTTGAAATAATATTCTTCATAATTGACTTTACGTTTTCAAATGAAATATCTTTTCCCTGTGATGACTCAATTCTCCGTGAGAATAGGGACTTAAGCTCAATTGTTCCCTGAGGGGTTTGGATATATCTTCTACTTGTGATTCGGCTTACTGTGGATTCGTGCACTCCGACTGATTGTGCAATATCTTTTAATATAAGGGGCTTAATGTACTCTCTTCCATGCTCGAAAAATTCACTCTGAATCTCCACTATTTTAGATAGGATCTTTCTTACAGTTTGTTCACGTTCATCAAGACACTTCATTATTCTTTGCGCTGCTTCAAGTTTTTCTTTGATGAATTTCTTTGCTTCACGTGGCAGTGTCTTTTCTTTCTTTATGAGGTTTTTGTAGTAATTACTTATTCTGACTTTGGGGAAATCACGGTTTAACTGTATTTGTAATTCATCTCCCACATTATAGACGTAGTAATCGGGAACGATATATTTCTCCGAATCTTTTGCAAAAAATGGTCTTCCTGGTCTTGGTTCAAGGGATGATATAACAGACATTGCCTCTTGTATTTCTTGAGTTGAATCTTGAATCACATCCATTATATTGGTCAAATCGTTTTCATTGAGCTCTTCGAAATGGTTATCTATGATTCCTATTACTGGCCCATCTTCTGGATACCCTAAATCGAGTGCCTGGATCCTAAGACACTCTTTTAGATTCCTAGAACAAACCCCTGTGGGGTCAAAAGATAATTGAATGTCTTGTAAAATTTCACCTGCTATATCAACAAGTGTTTCTTTGGAATCGAGGGAAGAGCCATCTGAATTCTCATTTATGTATATGCTTACTATTTCTTCGATGTTTGTTTCTAAATAACCATCTTCATTTGTATTGCCTATTATTATTGATGCTATTTCTTTCTCTTGCTCAGAAAAATCGGACATCTTAAGCTGCCACTTAAGGTGATCGATTAGGGATTCAGAAGAACTAATTCTGTTTTCCCACGGCGTTTCTTCTTGGCTATCATCAAAGAACTCTCTAGATGAATAATGTGGAACATCATTATCTTGATTTCCAAAGATTCTATCATCACCGATCTTGCTTAAATCAATGTCGTTATCAGAGCTATCTTCGGTTTTTTCATTTGTTTCCTGTGACTCTTCTAAAGTGGGGTTCTCAATAAGCTGTTCTTCAAGGTAGTCCTTTAATTCAAGAGTGTTCATTTGAATTAACTTCAAGAAAAGCTGAAGGTCTTGAGTTAATATCAGACGCTGTTGAAGAACCTGTCTTTGAGATGTAGTTTGACTTAAATTTGTACTCATGACTTTCTTCTATCTATATATATATTGTGGTTTTATTCCCCGTTTAATTATAATATAGCGCAAACTATATACAAGATTCGTGCCACTTAATTTAGTATAGCACAAGATTGAGAAGATGTTTGTGTAATAATCTGATATTATTGAGATTTTAATCAGAATTTATATAATTTAGTATTAGTTAGGATAATTTTTTTATAAATGGAGTTGGGCAAAGTGGGCAAATTAATAATCTATATTGGGATTTTTCTTATAGTTCTTGGAGTGTTAATTCACTTTTATCCTAAGATTCCATTTCTGGGCAAACTTCCTGGAGATATTTATATAAAAAGGGAAAATGTTTCCTTCTATTTCCCTCTTGCAACATCAATAATAGTAAGCATAGTTCTAAGTTTGGCTCTATATTTATTATCCAAGCTTAAGTAGTAGATGGTTTTTAAGAAGTGCTATTAGGTATGACCCATTTTCTCTCGCCAGAGTGTTTTTCTTCATAGATTCTTATCTGATCTTCGTGCTCAAGTGAGTGACCTATGTCATCGAGTCCTTCAATTAAGCTCTTCTTCTTAAATGGGTCAATGTCAAAATTGATAGACCATCCCTCGTCATCGGAAATGGTTTGAGATCTCAGATCTACTGTAAGCTCATGGCCTTTTTTAGAGTTTACTATCTTAAATAGTTCTTTCACTTTATCTTCAGGTAGGACAATGGGGAGTATGGCATTTTTAAAGCAGTTGTTATAGAAGATATCAGCAAATGAGGGTGCTATGATAACCTGGAAACCAAATTCCCTAAGTGCCCAGGGGGCATGTTCTCTTGAGCTTCCACTTCCAAAATTATGGCTAGTAAGAAGTATCTTAGCATCCTGATGATGCTCATGATTGAGCTCGAAATTAGGGTTCGGTGTTCCATCTTCATGATAGCGCCAGTCAAAGAATAAAAATTCTCCAAAACCAGTTCTCTCAACCCTTTTTAAGAACTGCTTGGGGATTATTTGATCAGTGTCCACATTTATTCTGTCCAGTGGGGCTACAATTCCATGTACTCTTTCTAGTGGTTCCATTTTAGTTCCTCTTTATAGTTCTTTGTCTAAGTCCCAATCTCGTACATCTACAAAATGTCCTTCGATCGCAGCAGCAGCAGCCATCTCAGGGCTAACAAGATGTGTTCTTCCGCCTTTACCCTGGCGTCCTTCAAAGTTTCTGTTGGAGGTACTTGCACATCTCTCTCCAGGTTCAAGTATGTCAGGGTTCATTCCAAGACACATGCTGCAACCTGACTCTCTCCAATCAAAGCCTGCATCCTTAAACACTTTATCAAGCCCCATTTTCTCAGCCTGCCACTTAATCATTTGTGATCCTGGTACAACCATTGCACTTACTGTAGGAGCTACTTTCCTACCTTTCACAACTCTTGCAGCTTGGGTTAAATCTTGAATTCTTGCATTAGTGCATGATCCAATAAATACTCGGTCTAATTTTATATCTTCTATAGGGGTTCCCGGATTGAGGCCCATATATTCTAGTGCGCTAATTGTAGCTTTCTTGTCATTTTCGTTTTCAATTTGATCTGGATCAGGAATCTTTGCAGTTACGTCTAATACCATCCCAGGGTTGGTTCCCCAGCTTACCTGCGGTACTATTTTTGCGGCATCAAGGGTGAGTGATTTATCAAAATGTGCACCTTCGTCTGTTTTAAGCTCTCTCCATTGCTCTAAAGCTTTATCCCACTCTTCTCCAGTCGGAGCAAATTTACGTCCTTTAACATACTCAAAGGTTTTCTCGTCTGGAGCAATCATTCCAGCTCTAGCTCCTGCTTCAATGGACATGTTACAAACTGTCATTCTCTCTTCCATTGTAAGAGCCTCTATGGCCGAGCCTCTGTATTCAACAACGTTGCCTGTTGCTCCTGCTGTTCCGATTTGACCTATGATATTTAATATGATGTCTTTTGCAGTAACGCCGTAACCGCGTTCTCCCTCGACTCTAATTTCAAACTCGCCGGGTTTATTCTGTCTTAAGCACTGTGTTGCAAGTACGTGCTCTACTTCGCTGGTTCCTATACCAAAGGCGAGGGATCCAAAAGCGCCGTGTGTCGAAGTATGGCTGTCTCCACAAACTATCGTCATCCCAGGTTTGGTAAGCCCAAGTTCAGGTCCTATTATATGAACAATTCCCTGCAAATCGCTGTTTACATTTAGTCCAAATAACGGAACGCCAAACTCTTCACAGTTTTGCTCTAGAACTTCGATCTGTCTTGCCGAAATAGGATCTTCTATAGGAATTGATCTATCCGTGGTAGGAACATTGTGATCCATAGTTGCATAAGTTAAGTCAGGTCTTCTTACTATGCGGTCAGATAACCTGAGTCCTTCGAAAGCCTGTGGGGAAGTAACTTCATGTACAAGGTGTAAGTCTATGTATATGAGAGTCGGCTGTCCTTCCTCTTCAAAGACCACATGTTGTTCCCAAATTTTATCAAAAAGTGTTCTTGATGACATATCTTTATCCTTTTATATTGTGGTAAGCCTTTAATTATACACAATAAATATCATTTTTTGTTTTAAGCGAGTATGTAGCGCTAAAGAAAAAATATATACGAATCTGAAATTATCAAGATTTACTAGATCTTAAATGCAGATCTTCCGGGATATATAGCTTCATCTCCAAGTTCTTCTTCAATCCTTATGAGCTGATTATATTTTGCGACCCTGTCACTTCTTGAAGCAGATCCTGTCTTAATTTGCCCCGAGTTGGTAGCGACAGCTATATCAGCAATTGTAGAGTCCTCAGTCTCACCAGATCTGTGAGAAATAATATATGTAAACCCTGCGCTCTGAGCCATTCTTATAGCTTGCAGTGTTTCTGTTAATGATCCTATTTGGTTTACTTTTACCAAGATCGAGTTTCCTGCATTTTCTTTGATTCCCCGTGCAAGCCTTTTAGTATTGGTAACAAAGAGGTCGTCTCCAACTATTTGCACCTTGTCTCCAAGCTGCTCAGTCATTAACTTCCATCCCTTCCAATCGTTCTCAGAAAGAGGGTCTTCAATTGATATTATTGGATACTGTTTTACCCAATTACTATAAATATCAACTAGTTTTTCTTTGCTGATTTTTTTTCCTTCTACTTCATATTTTCCATTTTTATAAAATTCGCTTGAAGCTACATCCAGTGCTAGGGATATATCATCTCCAACTTTATATCCAGCTTTCGTTATTGCTTCCAAAATACACTCAATTGCTTCTTCGTTTGATTTAAGATTAGGAGCAAATCCACCTTCGTCACCTACTGATGTTGCATATCCTTTTTTGCTCAAGATCGCTTTTAGATTATGAAATACTTCCACCCCAGCTCTTATTGCTTCTGAGAACCTAGTGAATCCAAGCGGCACAATCATAAATTCCTGAAAGTCCAAATTGTTGTCTGCATGAGCGCCACCATTGATAATGTTCATTAGAGGCACAGGCAGTGTGTTGGCTGAGATGCCTCCCAGGTAAGCGTATAGTGGAATGTAGAGAGAATTTGCTGCTGCTTTTGCCACTGCGAGTGAGACTCCTAGAATTGCATTGGCACCTAGTTTTGATTTGTTTGCTGTGCCGTCTAATCTTAGCATTAGCTGATCTATCTCATACTGGGCTGTAACGTCTGCACCAAATAGCTTAGGCGCAATAACATCATTTATGTTTTTAATGGCTTTCTGAACCCCTTTGCCAAGATACCTTTTCTTAACCTTGTCTCTGAGCTCTATGGCCTCGTGTTCACCTGTAGATGCTCCTGAGGGTACAGCCGCTCTTCCGAAGGACCCGTCATCACATATAACATCGACTTCTACTGTGGGGTTTCCTCTGGAATCCAGAATTTCTCTTGATAGAATTTCCTCAATTATTGCCACTTTAAACTCCTCCCTATAATTTCACTCTAGGCTAAGGGAAATTACCATATCAACTTGTAGCTATCAAATCGGGTAAATTATTATCGTAAATTATGTTGTTGGAAAAGTAACATTAGTTCGGTACAATCTTAAACTCTTAAAATGACGGATAAGGAAATAAATATGAAATTTGTTCTAAACACAATAAAAGCTCTAAGGTTTATTTATCTTTTACCCATCTTGTTGGTTGTTGCATGTTCGGTTGGTGATGGATCATCTCCGGGAACCATAACCGATCTGACTTCAACCGAGGTTAGCAGATTGCTTAATTGGACTGCTCCGGGAGACAAAGGGAACCAGGGTAGGGCTACTATATATTTCATTAGGTTCTATGATGATGAAGAAGTAGCTGAGATCCTGGGTGTGCCTAACTTAGATGGAGTACCTTTTCTAGTAATTGAGGAGGCTGTACGAGACAATTATGACAAAGCCACTCAAATACCAGATTTTCAACGTCCTGATGTGGCAGGAACACCACAAGAATTTGTTACCCCAAGACTTGATACAAGTGGGGAGACGAGCTATTACTATGCAATTCGTACGAATGACGAAGTTGGGAATTCTTCTCAGCCTTCAAATGTTGCAGAATTAACTACACCTTTTCAATCAGTCAAATACGTAAGTGAAAATGCAGAAAGTTGCTTGGGGGAGGCAATTGGCGCTGGGAACTTTAATGGGGACCGCGAAGATGACGGAGAATTTCTAAATGACTATGCTATTGGTGATCCGTGTCGTGGAAGAGTCTATATCTTCTTTGGACAAAATGATTTGACCAACGATGGTAGTACTGTTATCGATGTGTCGACCGCAGATGTAACTGTAATTGGTAATGTGGCCGATGAATTCGGTGCCTCACTTGCGGGAATACCTAGTTTTGAGGGTAATTTCAGAACAGATGAGCTTGTGATTGGAGCCCCTGGATTTGATAATGGAAGGGGAAAAGTCTTTGTTATATTCGGAAGTACAGACTTACCTAGTGTATTAGATTTGTCAGACCCTGATGTTGACCGTATTGAGGTTACAGGAGAAAACGCTGGAGATAATTTCGGTTTTGCCGTAGCGGATGGAACTAGTGTGACTAACGGGTCCGGACTCTTTATGGTTGGAGCCCCTTTCTTTGCTGCTGATACCGGAAGGGCATATATCTTTAGGGGTAACGGACTTTCTAGGAATCAAGTACTTCCGGCAACAGATGCTGGAGCTACTTTTACCGGTCAGCTCCCAGGAGGTTTATTTGGCTTTGATATTGAGAACGTGGGAAGAATGCGCAGAAACAGTTTTGATGAGTTTGGAATTGGGGCGCCTGGCATATCAAGAGCCTACGTGATATTAGGTCAGGATAACATTAGTAGTAGAGATTTAGCTTTTGATACTCAGAACGTTGTTATTCTCGAAGTAGATGGAGATGATGGTTTTGGTATGAGTCTTTCTGGAGATGGAGACATAGATCAAGACGGCGAGGAAAGGGATGATTTAATAGTTGGTGCTCCGGATGCAAACATGTCTACGGGCTCAGTTTATTTATATTCTGGCGATGATATAGATACAGCACTAGAAGATGGTACTACCCCGCCAATTGAAACTGAATTTACTGGAATCAACCCTGGAGATAGATTTGGAACTTCTGTAAGTGTTATGCCTCAATTAAACTTTGAGTTAGAGAAGAGGAATAGAGATACTGCAATAGTCCTTATATTAGAACCTATTAATGCTGCTTTTGGCGTTGGTGCTCCCGGAACAACAAACGGCATAGTCTATTTGTTTTTCGGACAGCCTGATTTCCCTTCAATGGTCTCGGCTACTGATGCAAATGTAGATATTTTGGGCCAAGCAGGGGAAACCAATTTTGGTAAAGAGGTAAATGGAATTGGGGATACGAATGCCGATATGTTTGAAGATTTCGGTGTTGGTGGTGATGAGTTTATGAGTGTTGTTTATTAGTTCTGGCTTTGCTGTCTTTTATCCTCTACTATGTAGCCGTCTTTAAACGTTATAATCCTATTCCCATATTGAGCAATGTCCTGCTCATGAGTTATCATAATTATTGTTTTTCCATTCTTATTTAGATCTCTAAAAATTCCCATTATTTCTGCGCTTGTTTGAGAATCAAGGTTCCCCGTAGGCTCGTCGGCCAGTATTATGCTGGGATTATTTACAATTGCTCTTGCAATTGCTACTCGCTGTTGCTGACCACCAGAGAGCTGAGAGGGCAGGTGATGTTCTCTTCCATTTAGTCCAACCATAGATATTGCTTGATTTGCAAGCTCTGACCTTTTCTTAGCTTCCGTGTTGTTATAAATCATTGGGAGCTCTACATTCTCAATTGCAGTTGTTCTGGCAAGCAAGTTAAAGCTTTGAAAAACAAAACCGATCTTAATATTTCTAATCTCTGCCAACTCATCTGTATCTAAAGAGGAGACCTGGTTGCTATCAAGAAAATATTCACCTCTTGTAGGTTTATCTAGACATCCTATGATATTCATAAACGTACTTTTGCCCGAGCCAGAAGCACCCATTATGGATACAAAGTCTCCATTTTCTATTTCTAAGGAAATACCCTTGAGAGCTTTCACTTGAATATCTCCCAAATCATATGTCTTATGGATATCTCTTGCTTCTATTACAGGGCTATTGTTGCTCATTTATTAGAATCTCTTTGGTTGAGGTAGGTAGGAGGCGTTCTTTCCTCCGTTGTTCTTAATGATGGCCTCTACAATTACTTCGTCACCTTCATCAATATCTCCATCCATTATTTCAGTGTATCTGCCGTCACCTATACCAGGTTTTACTAAGAGTGGTTTAATTAGCCCGTTCTTAGCGGGCACCCATACGTGCGGCTTAATATTTATATCTACATCATTTGTTTCTATTAGAGCAGTTGAGGGTGGGATAAACCTAAGGGCCGATGTGGGTACACGCAATGCATCCTTTTTCTCTGCCACTATTACTTTTACATCAGCAGTCATTCCTGGTTTTAATGTGCCTTTGTCATTCTCGATTGAAATAACCACATTATAGGTAACTACATTATTATTAGTTATAGGTTCATTTCTTATTTGATACACTGTGCCTTCAAAAGTTTGATTGGGAAACGCGTCAACTGTAAAGAATGCCTTTTGGTCCTTTTGAATTTTCCCTATATCTGCCTCGCTTACATTTGTATCTATTTTCATTTTAGATAATTCTTGGGATATCAAAAATAGGGGCTTTCCGTTTGGAGTAACATTCTCCCCTGTATTTATATTTCGGGAAAGTACAATTCCATCTATAGGTGAGCGGATGGTTGTATTGTTTAAATTAGATTCATTAATTTCAATCGTTGCATTGGACTGTTCTAATGCTGCTAACGCTGATAGGTATTTTGATTGTGAATCATCCAGCTCTTCTTTTGAGATCAGTCTCTTTTCATAGAGATCTTTGTTTGTTTTATATACAGAGTTTGTAAGATTGAAATCAGACTGTGCTTTATTTTTGTCAGCTTGAGCACGTTTTAGCTCGGTCTCTATCTTGTAAGGGTCAATTTCTAAAAGCGGATCGCCTTTTTGAACTTTAGAGTTATAGTCTACAAAAACAGTTTTTGCGTAGCCTGAAACTTGTGATCCAACCTCGATAGTCTTAAGTGGGTTTATTGTCCCTGATGAGGTTATTTGAGACGTTATATTGTTTTTGTCTACCTCTGCAGTTACATAAACTATAGATGAGTCACTATCACTAAAAAACCGGGGGACTATAAATATAGCAGCTACGATTATTACAAATAATCCTATGTATAATTTACTGTTCTTGAGGTTCATCTATCTCCCCTGTGGCTCTTTCTAATCTGGCAACGTTAATATTGTAGTTGTAAATTGACTGCAAATACTTTGCTTTAGAGATAGCAAAGAGTGCTTCAGCTTCTGCTAATTCTACTGAAGAAGCTCTAGCCAGATTATACCTTTCTCTAGCAAGGAGCAAACTTTGCTCAGCTGATTCTTTTGTTCTCTTCGTCACTATAATATTTTCTTTTGAGAACTCAAGGTCCAAATATAAATGCTTTATTTGTGATACAATTGCTGCTCTAGTTGATCTTAGCTCAGCCTTTGTGCGCCTTAGATTGGCTTTTGAATCTTCTACTTGGGCAAATCTGGAAAAGCCCTCAAATATAGGAAATTTTACACCCACACCTGCAATGAAGCCTGGGGTTTCTGCTCCCTTTCCCTCAAACCTATATGCAGTTCTTCCAAAGACTTCAGGATAAAATTCTCTCTTAGAAGCCTTTAAATTAGCCCTCATTGCAACTTTCTGAGCCTCAAGACTTTTTAATTCCGCTCTTGAGCCTAAAGCCTGTATTATCGATTCTTCGAGCTGATAGGACACAACTGAGAGATCAGAAGAATCTTCAAGCTCATAGCCGAACGTGGCATCTTCTATACCCATTGTTGTTTGAAGATTTACTTTTGCTACTGCTAAGTTGTTTCTGGCCGCTATATGCTCAAGCTTAGCATTGCCTAGGTTTACTTCTGCTTTGGTAACTTCTGTTTGTGGAATTCTTCCTGACTTATAAAAACCCTCGGCCTGCTCCAAGCGTCTCTCAGACTCAATTACTTTTTTCTCTAGTGCGGTTGCAATGTGTCTTTCTGATAGAACGGTATAATAGCCAATGATGGTACTTAAAATTATGTCATTCTTAGTAGAATCTTTATCAAACTCCCTTGCTTTCATAATTGCTTTTGTTGATTTAACTCGGCTTGAAGTGCGACCAAAGTCGTATATTAGCTGATCTAAAAAGAATCCAGATTCACGCCCAATGAAGGGGACAATGATTCTTGAACTTATTTGAGGATAATATGCTGATTTAGCATTCTTAACACCTGCTTTAGATATATCAAAGTTTGCATCAGATATCGTTATTGCAGGATTATTCTCAATAGCTAGATCAATAGCCTGGTTAAGAGTAATTACTTCTTCCTCTTGGGCCTGAGCGTATATATTTCCTAGTATAAAAGAAATTAATATTAGGAGTACTTTATAACGAGCTTTCATTTTATAATCCTTAATTTCAAATGAATAATATGACTTCAAAACATATACGTTGCAACATTTTTTTCATACCGTAAAATACTTTCATGCCATTTGGAATATATATACATATCCCATATTGTGTTACAAAATGTCCTTATTGTGACTTCAACTCATACGGAGTGGGCTCAAATTTTCCTGAAGATGACTATACAGATTCAATTCTAAGTGAGCTTGAGTTATACCGAAATGACATCTCAAATGTAGATTTAACCTCAATCTTTTTTGGAGGCGGTACTCCATCCCTATTTGATCCAAAAAATATAGAAAAGATTATTTCTAAAATATATGATATCACGAATAGCTCTGAAAATCTGGAGATCTCTTTGGAGGTCAATCCAAAAACAGCCGATTTGCAAAAGCTAAGGGGGCTCAGAGCGGCGGGTATAAACCGAATAAGTGTTGGCATTCAGTCCTTTTCAGAAAGAAAGCTTAAGTTTCTAGGCAGGATTAATACTCCCGAGGATAGCAGGCAGATACTAGGGGACATAGTAGAGTCAGGGTTTGAGAACTACAGCATGGACCTTATGTATGGAACGAAAGATGAAACATTCTCTGAATGGGAGGATGACATAGCTGAGGCGCTCAGCTTTAATTATCCCCACATTTCAGCTTATTGTTTGACGGTAGAAGACGGAACGGAATTCGGTAGGCGCTATTCACTTGGCAAATTGAAATTGCCTTCAGATGACAGACTGTCAAAATTTATTGCTTATACGACAGACTTCCTACAAAGCTCAGGTTATAGACAATATGAGATATCAAACTATGCAAAAGAAGGCTCAGAGTGCTCTCACAACATGCTTTATTGGAAAGGGCAGAGCTACTTAGGTGTGGGTGCGGGTGCTCATTCTCACTTTGCTATTACTGATTTGAATCAATGGGGAGAGAGGTGGGCTAATATTAGAAATCCTGCTCAGTACATAAAATCGGTGCAGGAGGGTAAGAAGCCTCTAGACTTTACAGAAATCTTAAATAGGGATGAGGCAGTTCAAGATAATGTTCTTATGGGACTCAGATTGAATGATGGTATAGATCTAGTAGATATAGAGAAGAGATTTAGCATAACTGCTGATAAGGATAAGATAGGGCGTCTTGTGGAAGATGGTTTTCTTGAGAGCTCTGAGGACTTGTTTCGCTTGACCAAAAAGGGGAACTTATTATCTAACGCTGTTATTCTGCGATTTGTTGAGGCACTTAGTTAGGAATTCTTTTTAATATGTGTTTCTCGCCGTTTGAAACTATGTAGTAGTTATCCTCTTCCTTCTTCAAATACTTCATGAATTCATAGTATGCGGGTCTTGTGAATCTAGCTTGAAACTCTCCGTCTTTAATTTTAGCATATGGGATATTTTCATTATTTGTTGTAATGGTGCTGAGGTCTAATTTTTCCTTTGTCTCGTCGTTTAGAATTATGTAGAAATCCTCGCCCTTTTTATCTACCATTTTTACAACAAAGGGGGTGTCCTCAACTTCGATATATAGTTTTCCTGATCCTTCATCCAGAAAGTATCTACCTTTCTCGTCTCTATTGAGCAGCTTGTTGTTATACAGATAAGTAAGTCTATGCTGTATTTTGATTCCATCCTGAAACCAGTTGCCTCTTTTATCAATAAAGAATCTATAATTTATTTTTTCTTCTTTGCTCATCGGCTTTATTATAACAAATCTGAAAATTCCGCATACAAACAGCTACTCTCCCATTACCTTAACCACAACTCTTTTCTTTCTACCTCCATCAAATTCAGCATAAAAAACTCTCTGCCATGGACCCAGGTCCAGGTCACCCTCGGTTATAGGTAAAATCACCTGATGATGCATAATTAGGTTTTTAAGATGTGCATCCCCATTGTCTTCTCCAGTTCTATGGTGCTTGTAATCATCTTTATAAGGTGCCAATCCCTCAAGCCATTCCCATATATCTTCAATTAGCCCATCCTCGTGATCGTTTACATATACAGCAGCCGTGATATGCATAGCAGATACAAGAACAAAACCTTCCTGCACAGTGCTCTTATATACAATATCCCTTACAGTATCTGTTATGTGGATCATTTCTCTTCTTTGTTCCGTATCAAACCATAAATACTCAGTCATGCTTTTCATAAATGATCTCCTCTACACTATTAGAATCTGATATCATTACAGATTAGCACAACTTCTTGTTTGTTATTTCTTATTAGTATGAATATTAGGAGGGTCTTATGATAATTGAGTTAAGTGTTATACCGATTGGTGTCGGGCCATCTCTTTCAAAGTATGTGGCATGTGTGATGAGAGTGATTCAAGATAGTGGTTTGAATTATGAATCGCACTCAATGGCTACTAATATTGAATGTGATTGGGATGATATTACGCCACTTGTAAAAAAGTGCCACGACGAGCTTAAAAAGATGGGTGTCGAGCGCATAAGCAGCACTGTAAGAATAAGTGAGAGAACGGATAAGCCTTATACGATGGAAGGCAAGATGATCAGCTTGGAAGAGAAATTATAAAGCTCCACGACTGTAATTAATAAATTATTTCTTGACTCTCCTACCCATTTAAGGTTAAAACTTTTGGCATTATGAGAGAAGATTGGAAGTACTGGATTGCTCTTGGTAGGGTAAGCGGATTAGGGGGCATTTCAATTAAAAACCTGTTCGACAAGTTCCAGAGTGCTGATGCTATATTTAAAGCCTCTAAAAAAGAGTTAACACAGGTAGATGGGATAAGTACTAAACAGATTGAATCCATACAGAGTTTTAATGATTGGGGTGGTGTAGAAAAAGAGTTAGAAAAGATTGAAAAGAGACGAATAAATTTACTTCCCCTAGATGATTCTAAATATCCTGCTTCTCTACTACAAACATATAATTCTCCTCCACTGCTTTACGTGAGAGGAGAAATGATCCCCGAGGATAAGAACTCAATTGCAATAGTTGGTAGCAGACTTCCTACATCATATGGCAGAAAGGTTACAGAATCTCTCTCAGGTGAGCTTGCATCTATGGGAGTTACAATTGTAAGTGGAATGGCTAGGGGTGTTGATTCGATTGCTCAATCAAAGGCGCTTAAGATGGGGGGACGAACTATAGGGGTCTTGGGCTGCGGGTTAGATATTTATTATCCTCCTGAAAATGACAAACTTTATGATGCTGTAGCGCAAAGTGGAGCTTTAATATCAGAGTTTCCTTTAGGTATGAGCCCTGTTTCTAGTAATTTTCCTAGAAGAAATAGAATAATAAGCGGGCTCTCACTAGGTGTTGTGGTAGTTCAGGCATCAGAGAAAAGCGGCTCGCTTATAAGCGCTTCATTTGCGCTCGATCAGAACAAAGAAGTTTTTGCTGTTCCAGGGAATATAGACAACAAATTAAGCCGCGGAACAAATTGGCTTATCAAAAAAGGTGCTAAATTAGTTGAGACAGTGGATGATATTTTATGTGAAGTTGAAGCCCTGAGGAATGTTAATAGCTCAGGTTTATTTGAAGAAGATAGAGTTCAAAAAATATCAGACTCCTTAACCAAGAACCAAAAAGAAGTCTTTTCTGTTTTAACTAGAGAACCTCTACATATAGATGAAATAATAAAATTAACGGGTATCGAGTCTTCAAACCTACTTTCCATATTGCTATCTCTTGAGCTTGATGACTACATAGCTCAACTGCCAGGCAAGCATTTTCAGATTAAGTGATAAATTGCATTTAATTTGATTTACCTATTGTCTGGCTGAATAATATTAATAGATTATAAAAACTTTGTGTGGAGGAAATCACGATGTATACCCTTAATAGTTTGAAGACCATTAGCTTTGGTTTTATTATAGCAATTTTAGCTTTTGGAATTCTATTATACTCATGTGATTCAAATAATAACCAAGCTCAAATACAAGGTTTTGTGCAAAGTGGTGAGCTGCCAATAGAATTTACAAATGTTGTTCTCAGAAGTACTGGAACAGAGAATGGAATCGAGATATTGGAAACAGCTCAAACAGATGAATCCGGTTTTTTCCGTATTAATTTCAATCCTCCGCAAGATCCTAACGCCGTATTATATATAACAGCTGGGGAAGTAATTTCTTCACCTAATGTTTCTAGCAGCGGCATAATTCCTTCAGATCCTATCAGATTAGCAACAGTATTGGGTAGAAGGCCTGTTGAAAAAGATGTGGTAATTAATGAGTTGACCACTGTAGCAACTGCATATGCTATGGCTCAGTTCTTTGTTCTTGATCAAATTGATGGACCTTATCCAGGGCTACAAAATGCAGCTGATATAATGACTAGACTGGTAGAGCTTGATACGGGCAATACTACTTTTTTCCTAAATACTTTTCCAAATGGCTCAAGCACTACTACAAGAGGTGCTTTTAACTCTCTTGCCAATATGCTTGCCGCATGTGTGCGTGACAATAATGAGTGCGATACGCTGTTTGAGCTTGCAACTACTCCCGGAGGCAACAAGCCTGGAAATACACTAAGTGCTGCTGTAAATATTGCCCATTTCCCTTGGCAAAATGTTGAAGAACTATTTGACTTCTCGCTTGAAGAGCAAGTGTATGGACCTACACTCGGGTCTACAGAGGATATTACGGCATGGGTTATAGCCATAAGGTATGTAGGCAATGGTATGGAAATCAATGGGCCAGGAAATACTGCCTTTGATGCTGAAGGCAATGCATGGATCACCAATAACTTTGTGTTTAGAGAAAACCCATTGGATGTAGCCTGCGGCGACGACCATGTTCTCAGGCTAACTCCCACCGGTGAGGATGCACCGGGTGCGCCTTATCAGGGCGGAGGGCTTTACGGAGCGGGTTATGGCATCACCCTTGATCCAGGTGGGAATGTTTGGATCGGCAATTTTTCTTTCCAGGGTGTCGGGTGCATGTTTAATCCTATTCAACAAGATCTTCGAGCTAGATCAGTATCAAAATTCTCACCAGAAGGTGTTCCCATTTCACCTAATACTGTGGGAAATGACATAGGAGGTTTTATGGGAGCCGGCAATACGATCTTTTATCCTCAAGGTACTGTGTCAGACAAAGAAGGTAATATTTGGATCGCAAGCTGCAGCGCAGACCATGTAACAATATTTCCCGGAGGAGATCCCGACCAAGCATTTGTAATACAAGAGACGGACGATTCAGATGAAACAATAGTCGTCAAGCCGTTTGATGTCGCAATAGATATAGACGGAAACGCATGGGTTACAGGGAACGGGACCTCAAATGTTGCGAAGTTTGACCCCAACGGTGATCTGATATTTAACGTATCTGGGGATCAGGCGGCCGAAGCAGGGTTCAAAAAGCCGATGGGGCTTGCTACCGACATGTTTGGAAACACATGGGTAGCGAACTCAGGCTTTGTAACCGCCCCTTGTGATGGTGGCTCCGTACCTGGTATGTTAGCGTTTATTGCGCTTATTCTTGCCCCAGACTTTACGAACCCAGACGCATCTTTAATCATGGTAAATTCAGACGGAACCGAGATCGGATCTTTCAAGGGCGGCGGGCTGCTGATGCCTTGGGGGATTTCGGTCGACGGAAGCGGTAATGTGTGGGTATCTAACTTTGACGGAAATACTGTTTCATACTTTTGCGGGGAAGACACAAGCAAGTGCCCACCGGGTTTAGAGACAGGAGACCCGATAGCTCCCCTCGGTTATTTCTTTAACGGTCTTAAAAGAAGTACGTCTGTTCAGATAGACCCATCTGGAAATGTATGGGCTACTAACAACTTCGAGACAATTGCTCTATCCGAAAACCCGGGTGGAGAAGAGATGGTCGTTTTAATAGGAGCCGCAACACCTGTTGCTGCGCCGTTGATTGGACCTCCAGCTAGCATATTTGAATAATCTGGTGCTTAATACTAAAGTATGGCTCATTCCTTGTTCTATGGTATTATAGGAAAGTTCTATAATCTTTAATATAGCCTAGGAAGCAAATGAAGCATGGCTGAGACCAAAAGACGTATCAAAAAGAAATCAGGGTCCATTAAAACTGTAATAGCTTGCTCTTATCCTATTTATGGCGAAGGGCTTAGTAGGATCCTCCAAGAAGATAAAGCAATTGAAGTTGTTGCAGAAGTGTCAAACCTTATTGATATAGTTGAATCCTGTAAGCAATATGATTTTGATATTTTACTTCTAGACATAGAGCTCAAGGGCTTAAACCTAAACAAGATTTTGACCCTTGTTAAAAAGAATAAGGATGCCAAAGTAATTTTATTAATTGATGACAGTTATAATGAGAATTTGTTAATAAATGGCATTCGCTCAGGAATTAGGGGTTATCTAAATAAGAACGAAAAATCCTCAGAACTAATTGCATCAGTCAAAGCAGTATATGACGGGGAGCTCTGGGCGGAGAGGAAATTGATGGGTAAAGTGGTTGATGGCTCATCTTATCCCACCAAAGAAATTAATCTTAAGGGTCAAGTTTATGACCTCACAGAGACTGAAATAAAAATAATTAAGCTTTTGCTCAGGGGGCTAACAAACAAGGAAATAGCCGATGAGTTGTATATAAGCGAGAAGACTGTGAAGTTTCATTTATATAAAGTTTTTAAAAAACTAGCGCTAAAAAACCGCTCTGAGCTTATGCTCTTTGGTTTTCGTAACGGACTTATAACTTGAGAACTCTGTCCTCAAGGGACTTTTGTGAATGTGCAGTTTCTTTATATTAAATTCATTTTTTCATGATAATCTAGTATGCTTTCAAAAATCAGGGGTTAATTATGAACATAAGTGTAATAGGAACAGGATATGTGGGGTTAGTCACAGGTGCTTGTCTTGCGGGAAGCGGAAACAATGTGATTTGCGTTGATATTGATGAGGAAAAGATCAAAAGCCTCAAAGAAGGCAAAGTCACATTTTACGAGCCCGGTCTTGAGGATATTGTAAAAAAGAATATAAAAGAAGAGCGTCTCCATTTCACTACCGATCTCGACTTTGCTATAAAAAACTCCTTAATAGTTTTAATTGCTGTAGGCACACCTCCTAATGACGACGGGTCTGCTGATACGAGTGCTGTGATTAGTGTTGCACAATCTATAGGTCGCAGTCTCGATGATTATAAGGTTATAGTTACCAAAAGTACCGTACCCGTTGGTACAACAGAGATGATTCGTGATGAGATTAAAAAAATCACAGACATTAAATTTGATGTAGCGTCAAATCCTGAATTTCTAAAAGAAGGAGCTGCTGTAGAGGACTTTATGAAGCCCGACAGGGTGTTGATTGGAATAGATAATGAATCCACTGCCCAGATATTAAAGGAGCTGTATGCCCCGTTTATGAGATCAATGGACCGAGCTGTTGTCGTATCAATTAGATCATCAGAATTAGCAAAGTACACCGCGAATGCCATGCTTGCTACAAGAATTTCCTTTATGAATGAGATTGCAAACTTATGTGAAGTAGTTGGTGCTAACATCTCAGAAGTGAGAGTTGCCATAGGCTCTGACGATAGAATAGGGCGTCATTTTCTCTATCCTGGGATTGGTTACGGCGGATCATGCTTCCCAAAGGATGTCAAAGCGCTTATTAATACAGGAAGTGAGTATGGCTCGGAGCTTCAAGTTTGCAGGGCCACTGATGAAGTAAATACCAGACAAAGAGAGCATTTTTGGCATAAGATCGAAAATTACTTCGAAACAAAACTTGAGGGCAAGAAAGTTGCCGTGTGGGGAATTTCTTTTAAACCTAAGACAGATGACATAAGAGAAGCTCCTTCACTCTACATAATAGAAAAGCTCCTCTCCGCTGGCGCCTCGGTAACGGTACATGATCCTGTTGCAATGGATAATGCCAAAGCTCATTTTGGGGCAAAGGTAAATTACGCTGATTCCAATTACAGTGCTTGTAAGGGTGCGAATGCACTTGTTATTAACACTGAGTGGAATGAGTATAGGCAGCCTGATTTTATTAAGATGAAAGAATTAATGGATGGAGAAGTGATCTTTGACGGTCGGAACTTATATAAACCCGATTCATTAAAAGAGATCGGGCTTAAATATTTCGGAGTTGGTATTGGTAATTAAACACTAAGGTGTTTTTCTTGATAACGACTTTTGTACGGCGTGCATATAATATGGGATATTCAGTACTAGCGATTTTATACTAAAATTTGCATTAATATTTATTCAGGTAAAATGCCTTATAATCAAATACGAGATTGAATCTCAAATGTTTATGATTAATCTAAAGAATGAAAATAGATTGAAAATAGGTGAATAATGTCTAAATCTCTCATTATTGTAGAGTCTCCAGCGAAGGCCAAGACTATAAAGAAGTACCTGGGTGCAGATTTCAGTGTTGAAGCTTCCTCAGGCCATCTTATTGATCTTCCTACAAGTAAACTAGGTGTGGATGTAGAAAATAATTTTAACCCCGAATATGTAGTTATAAGAGGAAAAGGTAAATATCTAGATAAACTCAAGAAAGCTGCAAATAAGGCTGAAAACGTTTATTTGGCGTCTGACCCTGATAGAGAGGGAGAGGCAATAGCATGGCATATTGCCAATGAGTTAGACATCTGGGACAGGTCTCATAGAGTGCTGTTTCATGAAATTACCAAGAATGCAGTTCAAAAATCAATAGAAAATCCCACCGATCTAAGCCAAGACAGATTTGAAGCACAGCAAGCTAGGAGAGTTCTTGATAGACTTGTTGGTTATCAGGTAAGCCCACTTTTATGGAGAAAAGTCAAAAAAGGGCTTAGTGCAGGCAGAGTGCAAAGTGTCGCACTTCGGATAGTTGTTGAAAGAGAGAGACAAATTGAGGCATTTAAGGCCAAAGAATATTGGTCTATTGAATCTGAGCTAAAGCGCAATCAAGATGAGCCCTCCGATTCATTTATAGCTAATTTAGTTAGATTTGAAAGTGAGAAGACTGAAATATCTAATGAAGAGCAGTCAAATCATATACTTGATTCAATTAGAGGAAAGACTTTTGTTGTTTCTTCTGTAGATAGAAAGGACAAGAAAAGAAATGCGCTTCCACCTTTTATTACTAGCACACTTCAGCAGGAAGCCTCACGCAAGATCAGATTTGGAACTAAGAAAACAATGTCGGTTGCTCAGAAACTCTATGAAGGAATAGACCTTGGTGCAGAAGGCCCAGTTGGTCTTATTACTTATATGAGAACTGACTCAGTTAGGGTTTCAAATGATGCACTTGATGATGCTAGAAACTATATTAAAACAAATTATGGTAATGAATATTTACCCGGAAGTCCTAATACATTTAAAGTTAAGAAGTCAGCTCAAGATGCGCATGAGGCGATAAGGCCCACATTTGTAGATAAAATTCCTGAATCTATAAAAGAATTTCTTTCTGATGAAGAATACAAGCTCTATAAACTTATATGGCAGAGGTTTGTTGCATCTCAGATGACACCAATGATCTATGATCAGACAACCGTAGAAATAGAAGCTGGTAAGGCCGTATTTCGTGCAACGGGTTCAATAATAAAATTTGCTGGTTTCTCAGCCGTATATCTTGAAGGTAAGGAAGAAGAGGAAGAAGCAAAGGAAAAAGATGAGATGAGAAAACTTCCAGATGTTTCAAAGGGAGATAGTCTTGATCTTATTAACCTTGAGGGTAAACAGCACTTCACTCAGCCACCACCAAGATTTACAGAGAGCTCTTTGGTTAAAGAGCTTGAAGAAAAAGGAATAGGGCGCCCGTCCACTTATGCGAGTATTATCTCAACCATTACAGACCGTGAATATGTTCTTAGAGAAAAGAACAGACTCTCTCCAACCGTTTTAGGCCGCACTGTAAATGATCTTTTAATACAAGGTTTTCCTGAGATTATGGATGTGAAGTTTACTGCTGATATGGAAGAGAAGTTAGATGATGTCGAGGACGGCAATATAAACTGGGTTGAGCTCTTAAAGAGTTTTTATGACGGTTTTTCCGAGAGATTAGATAAAGCACAGGATTCTATGAAAGGCGTTGAGACAAATATTGCCTGTGACAGCTGTAGTGCTCCAATGATAATTAAATGGGGTAAAGGAGGAGAGTTCTTATCTTGCTCCAAGTACCCTGAATGTAAAAATGCAAAGGCTTTTGAGTATGACAAAGAAGGGAAAATTGTAATAATAGAAAGAGCAGCTCCTGAGTTAAGAGAAGATCTCCCGTGTGATAAATGTAGTGCTCCAATGGTAATTAAACAAAGCAGACGAGGCGAGTTCTTGGCATGCTCACGTTATCCTGATTGCAAGAACGCAAAAGCTTTTGAGCTAGATCCGGACGGAAACATAAAGGTTCTCGAAAAAGAAGAGCCCGTAATCAGAGAGGATATAAAGTGCGAGAAATGTGGCAAGCCAATGGCCGAGCGTAAGGGCAGGTATGGCAAATTCGTTGGATGCACAGGATATCCAAAGTGTAGAAATATTAAAAACATAGATGAAAATGGAAATATTGTAGCGTCTAAGCCCTTTGGAAAAGGTAAAAAGGGTGCTAAGAAAGAAACAGAAGAAACCAAAGATACGAATTGATTGATTTGGCTCGTATTTGTTATACACTTTACTCTGAAATATAAATAATCCTTATTGGTAATCTTTATTAATAAAAAAATGGAAAGAAATTCCAGACAGATTGAACTTGGGGGAATAAAAGTTGGCGGCGGGGCTCCAATTACAGTTCAATCAATGACTAAAACCGATACTCGTGATATCGTAGCGACTGTTGCGCAGATAAAAAGCTTGGAGAAAGCAGGATGCGACATAGTACGCCTTGCTGTGCCTGATATGGAAGCTGCTAAATCACTGGGTGAAATAATAAAACAAACTAATATTCCTATCGTCTCCGATATTCATTTTGATTATAAACTTGCGCTTGAAGCAGTGAATCAGGGTGTTGACGGCATGAGACTTAATCCAGGAAACATAGGGGCTAAGTATCGTATAAAGGCCGTGGTGGACGCAGTTAAAGAAAGAGGCATACCTATTAGAATAGGGGTCAACTCTGGCTCTTTAGAAAAAGACATATTAAAAAAACACGGCTCACCTACAGCTGAGGCTCTTGCAGAAAGCGCATTTAGACATGTTCAGATACTAGAAGATCTTGATTTTAGAGATATTAAAATTTCAGTTAAATCAACTGATGTAAAAAAGATGATAGCAGCCTATCGTCTCTTGGCAGAGAGATGTGAATATCCTCTTCACCTTGGTGTTACAGAGGCGGGAACGTATGAGATGGGCGCAATCAAATCTTCAATTGGCATAGGGACTCTTCTTGCAGAGGGTATTGGGGATACGATCAGAGTTTCCTTAACCGGAGACCCGGTTGATGAGATAGTAGTTGGGTTTAATATTCTAAGGTCGCTGGGGCTTAGAAGAAACGGGATTGAGCTAATATCTTGTCCAGGCTGTGGAAGGCTTGAGATTGACCTGATGAAACTAGTTAAAGACGTAGAGGATAGAATAGTTGACATTGAGCTTCCAAGACCTATCAAAGTTGCTATCCTAGGCTGCGTAGTAAATGGTCCTGGAGAAGCGTCTGAGGCCGATATAGGTATTGCTGGTGGTAGAGGAAAGGGAATGCTTTATAAAGACGGCAAACTGGTACGATCCTTTAAAGAGCATCAGATTGTAGATGAATTAGTAAAAGAGCTTGAGACATTTGTATAGAACTGCCTAGTAGTAAAACTCTGTTTTAAATTCCACCAAATTTTATATTTTCCAACTAAAAAAGACACCTGTCTGCTGTCGAATGAATTGTTTGCTTAATTCTGATTCATAGGAATCGCATCAAGCACTTTAATTCTAACTTCTTGAGGAATAGCATTTATAAATCCTGCTTTTATATTCTTAAAAGTTCTCTCACTTTTTGCGGGTAGAACATCTACAATTGTGGCCCTGTTGGAAAACATTGGAGTCTCTTCTTTAAATGAGTAGAACTCGACCTTGAGATCTATTTTTGTGTATGGGATATCACTTAAGTTTCTAAGCGTAATCTCACTTATTCTTCCCATAGTTTGGGGAACAGCGCCTGAGAAAACAAAGTTTTCAACTACTATGTCCTCAGTAGGTAGTGGAAAATCTTCTTCATATTCGTACTCGTATTCCTCTTCATCTTCTGATGAGGCCGAATCAGTAGCTTGAGTAGTAGTTGAGGTATCCTGAGCTGTAGTATCTTTAGGGGCTGTGATTGCTTCTTTAACTGATGAGTCCTGTCCCGCTGGTTCATCAGATTGTGCTACCTGATCATCCGAAGTTGTTCCAGCATCTGCTGATGGTAATGCGGTACCCTGTTCCTCAGCCATTTTCTTCTTGTATTTCTCTGAGAGGGAAAGCTTTCTTCCGCTTTCATCGTAACCGTCGTAAGCATCTTCCGTATAGCCTTCCTCACCCTCTGCTTTTGGTTTCCTTTTCTTCTTTTTAACTGCTTTTTTACCTTCTTTCTTGGCTTGCTTAATTTTAAGCTCTTTGTCAGACATTGGCTTTGCACTTCTTACGCTTATATTCACATCTTTAGCATCTGGGTGTCTGAATCCAACGTTGATGCCATAATAAGTTCTCTCGGTTCTAGGTGGGATTATATCATGTATGACTGCTCTACTTGTAAATCCTCTAACACCCAATTTCCCGCCTTTTGTTCCAAGGAAGTTGATATTTATTTCTATGTCTTTCCATGCCTCACCACTTCTGTTATCAAGAGTGATTTCTTTTAGAATTCCTTCTGTTCCGTACTGTCCACCACTCCATTCCCAGTTTTTGACCAGGATAAGATCTTTTGCCTGAGTAGGTGTACCTTTTTCTATAAGGTCAGCGTTTACGACTCTTGTAACGGAATTCTTAAGCTCAGCATGCATGATGCCGAAATTTAAGTTATAAAAAGTTTTCTCACTCTTACTTGGTATTATTTCTTTTATTGTAGTTCTTAGTGACCCAAGGGGAATATCATTTGAAGTATACAAATCAACTTCAACGGATATATCCTTATAGTCGTTTATGCCTCTGTTCTCTATTGTTATCTCAGACATGATGGCAGGTCTACCCATACCACCTGACGCCCATTTATAATCTTTTACCACAAGTACCCTTTTAACAGATTCAGGTTTATTCTTCTGTGCCTGTGCACTAGGTGGTGAAACGTTAATTAGGATAAACAACAGCGCAATTAACATTAAAACACTTAAGCTTATCCTATTGAGTTTAGAGTTCTGCTGAGTTCTGAAATGCATTATATCTCCTTATTAGAGCAACAAGATTGTGATAAGATTATACATAATTAAAGCTGAAATTATACCTGTGTAAAATAACAGACAATAGCTAAAATTTTAAGCTCTGTTGTTATTAGTTAAAAAAAGCTGGAATAATATATTTTCAACGAAAAGCTAACAGGGGCTAAAAATGAGTGTATACATATTGCTTAGCAAACTTACGACCGAAGGTCGGAAAACAATTAAAGAAAGGCCGGGAAGGATTAAAGAGGTGGGGGATGAAATAGAAAATTTGGGAGTTAAGGTTATAGAGCAGTATGCAACATTGGGACCTTATGATTTTGTAACTGTCATAGATGCCCCGGATAATGAGACAGTAAGTGAACTATCTGTTGATTTATGCTCAAGGGGTACAATTGAGATAATGAGTCTAGCCGCAGTGCCTGTAGACTCTTATGTAGATGCTCTTAAATCTGCTAAAAAAATAAAGTGAGGGGTAGATAAATAGACTATGTTGAGTGAATTCAAACGGATATTAAAACAACATTCAGATGATGTATATGGTGTGGCGTCCTACACGACGCTCTCTTTCTATACTGTTTTAGCTCTAGCCTGCATCTTAGTTCCAGTTTTGTTTTTTCTAATATTGGGTATGTGGAAGCTGTTTTCATAATACGTTTCACTTTTATTTAAGGTAATAAGGCACTTTAAAATGGCAAAGATAAGGATTTTATCCGATAATGTGGTATCCAAAATAGCTGCTGGAGAGATAGTAGAAAGACCTGCCTCCGTTGTAAAGGAGCTCGTTGAAAACTCAATTGACGCAGGCAGCAAATCTATAAAAATTGAACTTGAATCTGGCGGCAAAAAGTTAATCCAAATATCCGATGATGGAGAGGGGATGAGCAGGGATGAAGCACTACTCTCCTTAGAGCGCCACGCTACAAGTAAGATTAAAGATATAAACGATTTGTTCTCTGTTAAGTCTCTTGGCTTTAGGGGTGAGGCAATACCTAGTATCACAAGTGTTTCACGGTTTAAAATTATATCTAAAACAAGTGAAGATATAATTGGCACTGAGATATCCGGGGATGGCGGAAAGATTAGAAAGGTAGAAGAGGTAGGATGTCCTCCAGGGACCACAATCCAAGTGAAAAATCTCTTCTATAATACTCCCGTTAGGCTAAAGTTCATGAGAAAGATAGAAACTGAGCTTTCAAATGTTTTAGATATTGTTCAAAGGGAAGCAATGTCAAGACCGGGAATCAGCTTCGAGGTTGTAAGTGGGGGAAGAACACTACTCAGCCTTTCCAAAAGAGATAAATTGTCTGACAGACTAGCTGATATATTTCCTAAGGCTGAGCTACAAAGTATTTATGCTGAAGGTGAAGGAGTTGTGGTTTCAGGATTTATGAGTAGCCCTCTTGATACCAGATCTACTACACATAAACTTTTTACTTATATCAACAATAGAGCAGTTAGGGATAAGTTCTTAACCCGTATAATAATCGACGCCTATGGGAAAATGCTTGAGAAAAGAAAATTTCCCCAAGGTGCCCTTTTTCTGCAAATCCCGGCCCCTGAGGTGGATGTGAACGTTCATCCTACTAAGAATGAAGTCAGGTTCAGAAACCAAAGGCTCATTGCGGATTTGATTAGAACATCCATACTTGAAATGTTAAGAGAAGCTCCTTGGATAAAAAGTTACCAAGACAGGGGACATGACTTGTCCGGGGGCAATATAGAGCAGAGAAATATTGAGACAAATTATGAAAGAGCGCATAATTTTAATAGAAGCGAGAGAGTATTTGCGGAAGAAGTGGGGCATGTTGATGTTCCCACCGCTCATGGTTCTCTTTCATTAGAGAATGAAATCGCGCGCCCCTCGCATGTAGATCAGGGGTACCCTAGATCTAATGATTCCAGCTCTGAAAGCCTTTTTGAGCAAGAGGGTTTTTACTCCAGCTTGAAAATAATAGGTCAGATTAGGGAATTATATATAGTTTGTGCTTCAGAGAACGCAATGGTTCTAATTGACCAGCATGCGGCGCATGAGAGAATAAACTATGAAAAGTTAAAAAGTGCTTATCTTGAGAAGAAAGCGCTTGAGATTCAGGAATTGCTAGTGCCCGAAGTTGTTGAGTTCCCGCCTTTTGAGGCGAGCTTGATCGAGAGACACCTTAATGATTTTGAGTCATTGGGGTTTAGGCTTGAGGAATTTGGCAAAGGCAGTTTCTTAATCAGATCTACTCCTGCATTACTTAAGAACGCGGATTCTTCAGGGCTTTTAAAAGATGTAATCTCCGAAATTGCATCAGGCGGTAAAGAAGAAAGCATAAGTGAGAAGATCGATCTAGTAATCGCCACTATGGCCTGTCATTCTTCCATCACAGCTAATTTTGAGCTTAATCCTCAAGAGATGAAGGCGCTGCTTTCTGAGCTTGACGAAATGGAATTCCCTCATTCTTGCCCGCACGGAAGACCTGTTGCTCAAGAGCTTACTTATTATGATATAGAGAAAATGTTTAAAAGGACCTAGACTGTTATGAGCTTAAAAGTTAAATGCCCTATGTGTAAGAAAGAAGTACTGTGGGATAATAATAAGTGGAGACCTTTTTGTTCAGAGAGGTGCAAAATGGTCGATTTAGGTGCTTGGGCTAAAGAAGATTATCGTGTTTCAGAAGATACGGATCGTGTTACAATAGATAATGGCAATTTTGATGACGAGGATAGTATTTAAGATCGAAGAGGATATTATTTAAGATTACAGAGTAAAATACTGATTATTTATGCGCACGATTTAAGGAGGCAATTAGCTAATGGGAGTTGTAGAGACAAATCAATTTCACAAAGGTTTAAAAATCGAATACGATGGTGAGATATGGGAAATTATAGAATACAAGCACTCAAAAATGGCCCAAAGAAGCGCTGTCATGAAAACCAAGATAAAAAATATTGTCACAGGTGCTGTACAAGAAAAGAGCTTTAGATCTGGTGACTCTTTTAAAGTTCCTGATATGGACAGAAAGAATATGCAGTTTTTATATAAAGATGATATTGGGTTCCATTTTATGGATATGGAAACATATGATCAGTACGATTTATCAAAAGATCAGATGGGTGAGGCAGCTAATTACGTAAAAGAGCAGCAAGAAGTGAACATACTTTACTTTAATGACGAGCCCATGGGCGTTGAGTTGCCTACTGCAGTTGAGCTTACTGTTACCGAAACTGAGCCAGGAGTTAAAGGGGATACCGTCTCAGGGGGTAGCAAACCCGCGACCTTGGAGTCGGGAGCTACTATTCAGGTTCCATTATTTATTGATGTTGGCGATATATTAAGAGTCGATACCAGAACGGGAGAGTATCTGGATAGACTTAAGAAGAAATAACTCCTACAAATACAATCATTGTTCTTTTTGTCTAGATGTTGGTGCCATTTATGATCCAAGAAAACATTTAGAGGCTAGAATTTAGTCATTTGTGTAACTTTTTCTGTAAATCACAGTTATTAATTAATAAAGCTGTTACGGCGTTCATATGGAAAGCGATATAGAGCTAATGCTGAGGACAAAGGATGGGGACGATGGCGCATTTAGCGAGCTTATGAATAGGCATTATAAGGGCGTGTTGAATTATATATACAGGTTTACGAATTTAAGGGAAAATTCAGAAGATCTTGCTCAGGAGGTATTTTTAAGAGTGTACCGGTCAGCAAGTAAGTATAGACCAGAGGCCAAATTTACTACATGGCTTTATAAAATTGCTACCAATGTAAGCCTGACGTATGTAAAAAAAAAGAATACTAATATAAGTTTAGATGAAATGACTGAAAACATTGGGGAATATGAGGATTCAGATGTTGAAATATCAGATGACATAATTTATAGAAAAGAAATGAGAAATGTAATATTCAGTGCAATGGAAACTTTGCCCGAAAGAGAAAAAATTGCTATTATGCTATGTAAATATGAGGGCCTTTCTTATGAAGAAACGGCGGATGTCCTTGAATGTACAGTAGGTGCTGTTAAGGCATATGTTCACAGGGGAAGAATGAAGCTTGTGGATAAACTCAAACCATATTTGATGGAGGAAGGAAAATATGGAATGTAGAGAAATTAAAGAGACTCTTATAGAATACACATTGGGTGATTTAAGCCATGTTGAAAAAGCAAATATAGAGAGCCACTTGGATGGCTGTATAGAGTGTAGGGGTTTCGTATCTGAGTCAAAAGGGCTCTGGAGCCTATTAGAGACTTGGGATGAAGTAGAGCCTAGTGGTGATTTTATATCTAACTTCTGGGATAATGTTGAAGAAACTAAGGCTAGCCCGGGATTCTTAAATTGGATACAAAATCTAAAGCCAAACTGGACATTAGCAGGAGCAATGGCTTCCATTTTCTTAGTTAGCATCATTACCTTTGGTGCTTTTAGTCCGGATACAAGGAACAGCATTTTCATGAGTGCTGATGAGCGAGATGAATTAATATTGATAGAGCTAGACAACGCTATATCTAGAGAAACGGCGGATGTGCTTTCAATCTATGGGCCATGGGACGGTGGCTCGGAGATAAATGGTAACGGAGGCTTTAATTGAGAATATCGGTTTTGTTTTTTGTTTTCTTAATTATTTTTACTTTAAACGCAAGCGCAATGCTTGGCTCTAAGGGCAATTACAAGTGGTGGAAAGATCCTCAAATTGTTACTAAACTTGATCTGAATACCCAACAGGTAAACACTATAGACGGTATTTTTAAATCTTATAAAAAAACATTCATTAATTATAAAAAGCAGCTTAGATACCAAGAGGTAGAATTGAAAAAAGAGCTGCAAAATCCCAAAGCAAAAAAAGAGAATGTTCTACAACTAATTGATGGGATTGAAGATACTAAAGCCGCCTATACTAGAACAAAGGTAGAGATGTATCTAAAGGTAAAAGATGTACTAACACCTCAACAACAAAGCACTCTTCACCAGATTAAGCTCCGTTTTAGACCTTACCATAGATAGTAAGCAGTTCTCTGTAATACCTTATTATATCTTTGAATGTTTATTCCTGATCTTTTTATTAACTAAAAGTTGTTAGATTATAATAATTACGATGAATTAGAGCTAAAGAGTTTTATTGATATTGAGGTAAGTGCATGTATTCTTCTCCTTGCTCTATGCACTAAAATTGGGTAGTATCTCTTTGACGAAAAGCGGGTTAAACCCGCTTTTTTTAATTTTTAAGGGTATTAACCGCTATTAAGCGTTTTTAACTGCTAATATGGTTTATTAATATCCAGAAGGTTATTTTTCATGAACGTAACTGAGCAAAATATAATATCTAATATTAAAGAGTTGTTAGAACCAATATTATATGAAAAGAACCTTGAGTTGTTTGATATAGAATATAAAGGATCGAGCCATAAGGGAGTCCTGAGAGTTTATATAGATAAAGAAGAGGGTGTAACAATAAGTGATTGTACTCAAATAAGCAGAGAGCTTGGTCCTCTTTTAGATGTTCATGAGGTTATTCCTGGCTCATATACACTTGAGATCTCTTCCCCTGGACTTACAAGGGCTCTAAAGAAGCCAAGTGATTATATAAGATTCAAAGGCAAAACTGTGAAAATTAAGACAATAGAAGAAATAGATGATAGAGACGTCTTTCAAGGGAAGCTTGTAGACTTTATAGATGAAACAGTATCTCTTGAGACTAAAGGGACTAATTATTTGATTCCCTTCAGTAAAATAGAAAAGGCAAACCTGGAATTGGATTTCTAGAGGGAGATTTGCAATGTCAGAACTAACCGAATTAACTCGTGTAATGGATTCTGTCTGTAAAGACAAGGGTATTAAAAGAGAAGAGATTGTTGACGCGGTTGAAGAGGCCGTATTATCAGCAGCACAAAAATTATTCCGAATGCAGGATATGGATAAAGAGCTTGAAGTTCATTTCAATGAAGACGATGGCGACGTAGAGTTATTTGAGTTTAAGACTGTCGTAGAAGATATTGAAGATCCTGAGATGGAAATTAATGAAGAGGAAGCGCTAACTCTTGATCCAGAAGCCGAGCTTGGTGATCAGATTGGTGTTAAAATTAACCCTGATTTTACTAGAATTGCCATACAAAATGCTAAACAGAGAATACTCCAAAGTATAAAAGAGGCGGAAGGAAAGGTCATTTATGAGGAATTTAAAAACCGCAAAGGGGAGCTTATTAGCGGAATAGTAAGAAGGGTTGAAAGAAGAAATATTATTGTAGACCTAGGAAAGACAGAAGCCTACCTTCCTCCTGAACAACAGGTGCAGAGAGAGTATTATAAGCCTAAGGAGCGAATGAGGGCTATATTGGTTGATATTAAGGAAACAAAACGCGGGCCGCAGTTAATATTGTCCCGTTCTCATAAAGACTTTGTAAAGAAACTATTTGAATCTGAAGTGCCAGAAATAGGTGAGCAAATTGTAGAAATTCAAGCTATCTCCCGAGATCCTGGAGGCCGCACAAAAATTGCTGTTTCATCAAACGATCAGGATGTTGATCCAGTTGGTGCATGTGTTGGAATGAGAGGGGCTAGAGTTCAAAATGTGATTCAAGAGCTAAGAGGGGAAAAAATTGATATAGTGCCGTGGTCTCCTGATCATGCAAGATTTGCTTGTAACGCACTATCTCCTGCAGAGGTTAGTAAGGTCATCATTGATGATGAAAATAAGTCAATGGAGATTATAGTGGATGATGATCAATTATCCTTGGCGATAGGCCGCAGGGGTCAGAATGTAAGGCTTGCGTCTCAGTTAACTGAATGGCGTATTGATATTAAGACAGATTCTCAGATGAAACGTGAACAACAGGATGTTGTCTCTTTGTTAATGTCGCTTCCTAATGTTAAAGAGGTGACTGCTAATCTATTGTATGGTGATGGTTATCATAAATTAGAGGATGTCGCTTTTTCTGACTCAGAAAGTCTTGTAAAGTCAGGTGGCTTAAAAGACGAAGAAGAAGCCCAGAGATTACAAACTGCAGCAAGAATTGCACTTAAAGATAAATTGGATCAAATGACAGAGCCTGGCGAGGTTGCCGAGGAATCTATACTTGAAGTGAAACAGGAACCTGAACCGAAAGCAGAAAATGTGGCTGAACAAGAGTAAATATTAAATTTTCTTAGAATTTGTCTAACAAAATGATTGAGTTGATTTAGGTTCCATAAAATTAAGTTCATTTAAGGTACATTAACAAAGCTCTCTTTTGCATAGTTTACTAAACTTTGGTACCCTTCATTAGATAAGCTCAAAGATTAAAATAAAATATTAATACCTAGTAGTAATGGATGTGTTAAATATGTCTAGTATAAGAGTCTATGAACTATCGCGTGATTTAGATAAGCCTAGCAAGGAAGTTTTAAATGTTGCTAAAGGTTTAGGTATATCTGTTAAGAGTCATGCCAGTTCAATTTCTGCCGAAGAAGCGAAGAAAATTATAGATAAAATTGGCTCTCCTGGGTCAGCAGAATCTAAGAAAAAAGAGGCTGCTGTTGAGGAGAAAGAAAAGGTGAGAGTCTTTCGTTCTGAAAGTGGGGCTGAAGTTGTTGAGAGAAGAAAGGGAGCCCGAGTTGTATTACGTAGAAAAAAGAAGTCGGCAGAGCCAGAAGAAGTTCTCGAAACCGCAGAGCCTGAAGTTATAGAAACACCGGCAGTCGTCGATGAGCATGTGGAAGATGGGGCCAAAGCAGTAGAGCTCAGTGAGTCTGAAGAAGCAATTCAAGCCAAGGGATCCGACTCAAGTACCGAAGCAACTCAAGAAATTAGCCAAGAATCTGAGGAAGAACCCTTAGAAGCTCAAGACTCTGAAGAAACTGTAGAGAACAAAACCCAACAATCAACACCTGAAATAGATAAAAAACCTAAAGCTGCTACAGAAGAGCCTGAGAAGAAGTTTAAGAAAAAGAGTAAAAAGGTTAAACCTAAACGCGAAGAAATAATAGATGAAGACACACTTGAAGAATTAAGGAAAGCCTTCAGAGCCAAGCTTCCTGGTAAAAGAAGGGAGTATCTTGTTGAAGGTGGTGCTAGCAGATCCAGACCTAGACCATCTAACAGTGGTGGATACAGGGGCAAGGGGTCTGACAACAGAGGTTCTAGAGATGACTCCAGATATGCCAAATCTCAAGCTGGGGCTAGTGATATGTCCACTGATGTTTTCCCATTTCCAGCAAAGGCATCAAAGCGTGCTATAAAGATCGGCGAGTCAATCAATGTTGGCGAATTAGCCAAGTTGATGAGTGTTAAGGCCGGGGAATTAATAAGAAAACTAATTTCTCTAGGTGTTAGTGCTACTATCAATCAAACTGTAGACCATGAAACAGCTGTACTTTTGGCTGAAGAATTCGAATATGAAGTTATTGTTGATATATTTGAGGAAGAAGACTTACTACTTGAAACTGAAGATAATGACACCGAAGCCAATATGTCCACACGACCACCAGTTGTAACTGTAATGGGTCATGTAGATCATGGAAAAACTACTTTGCTCGATACCATAAGAAAGGCAAATGTAGTGGATGGAGAGGCTGGTGGAATTACTCAGCATATAGGTGCATATTCTGTAGATGTTAATGGTAGAAAGGTTGCATTTGTAGATACTCCGGGACATGAAGCTTTTACCGCAATGAGGGCTCGTGGTGCAAAAGTTACGGATGTTGTGATTCTTGTGGTTGCTGCGGATGATGGAGTTATGCCTCAGACAGTAGAGGCTGTAAACCATGCTAAGGCTGCGGAAGTTCCTATAATAGTAGCTGTTAACAAAATAGATAAACCCGACGCTGAACCTGAAAAAATTAAACGTGAGCTATCAGAAATCGGTCTCCTTGCTGAAGATTGGGGAGGCGATACGTTATTTACAGAGGTATCAGCTAAGCAAAATACCGGCATTAAGGAATTACTTGAACTCATATTATTGCAAGCAGATGTGCTTGAGCTAAAAGCCGATACCAACAAGAGAGCCAACGGGTTTGTAATTGAGGCAGTTTTAGACAAGGGCAGAGGCCCAGTTGCTACTGTGATTGTTAATGAAGGAACCTTGAGGGTTGGAGATACAGTGGTTGCTGGTACAACCTATGGTAAAGTCAGGGCCCTTTTAGACGATAGAGGTGGTAGGGTTCAAGAGGCAGGCCCCGCAGTTCCAGTTGAAATAATGGGACTCTCTGGGGTTGCTCAAGCAGGAGAGCGTTTCTATGCTGTAAAAGATGAGAAAACAGCCAAAGATGTAATAGGACATAGAGAAACGAAGCAAAGAGAGACTCTGGCTGCCAAAGTAAGGAAACCATCATTAGAGAATCTATTTGAGACACTAGAGGAAGAAGAAGCCAAAGAGCTCGCTATAATCATCAAAGCAGACACTCAGGGTTCAGTTGAAGCAGTTAGAGAGTCCATAACTAAACTTAGCACAGAGAAATGTCAGGTTAAGGTAGTACATACAGGGGTTGGAGGCATTAACGAAACAGATGTGATATTGGCCAGTGCTTCAAATGCGATTATTGTAGGATTTAATGTCAGACCTGATGTAAAGGCTTTAGAGATCGCAGATAGAGAGGGCATTTCATTTGAACTTCATACTATAATATACAATCTTATTGATAGAGTCAGAGGAGCCATGGAAGGGTTATTGGATCCGATAGTCAAAGAGAAGATTATGGGTCACGCAGAAATTAGAGAGACCTTTAATATTTCTAGGATTGGAACTATAGCAGGGTGTTTTGTAAATGATGGTAAAGTTGTGAGAGATAACAATGTGAGAGTTTTGAGGGATGGCGTAATCGTTTTTGATGGTCTTCTATCATCTCTTAAACGTTTCAAAGACGATGCCAAGGAAGTTAACGCGGGATATGAATGTGGTATAACAATTGAAAGGTTCAACGATCTTAAAGTTGGGGATACTTTCGAGTTTTACACTCATGAGGAATTTAAGCAAGAGCTTTGATAGTGACAAATGTTCGTAGGCATACTCCGAATTGATTTATATATGGATGGCAACAGATCTCTCAAAGATAAGAGGCAGACCTTAAAAAGCTTGATTCATAGAGCAAAATCCAGATTCAATAACATCTCAATAGCTGAAGTAGATTCTAATGATCTTTGGCAAAAGGCAACGGTGGGTATATCCTTCGTTAGCAATGAAAAACGTCATGTGAACTCAGTACTGGATCAAGTAGCTGACTTTATAGATTCAACAGGGTTGGTTCAAATGGGAAATAGAGAGCTTGAAATATTAAATATATAATGGGGAGCGTTATTTGGCAGCTACTTTTAAAAGATCAGCCAGGATTTCAGATTTAATAATAAAAGAAGTATCTCAAATGATAGTGAAGGGTGAAATTAGGGATCCTAGGGCTAGTTTAGCATTTATCACCGGAGCAAGGGTTTCCGATAATCTTAGCAATGCAAATATATATTTTTCCGTTCTAGACGATTCCACAGATAAAGAAGAAGTTCTAAAGGGACTGGAAAGTGCCAAAGGATTTATTAAAACTGCGTTATCGAAGAGACTAAAGATGAGAAAACTACCTGATTTGCAATTTAAACATGATACAGCTCTTGAGACAGGATATAAGGTAGACGAAGTACTTAGAGAGATTAAAACTGATGAGTGAATATAACAAGCTCAATGAATTGATTGGGCAATCAAAAAAGATATTAATTACCTCACATGAGAATCCTGATGGGGATGCGCTAGGTTCTATGCTGAGTCTTGGGCTTGGACTTTTAAAATTGAACAAAGAAGTTGTATTTTATAATAAAGACGGAGTGCCTGAGATATTGGATTTCCTTCCTCATTCTGAAGAAATAATAGATTCTCTAGATTCTTTATCCGGTCCGTTTGATATTGTTTTTGCTGTGGATTGCTCTGGTACATATAGAGCAGGTAAAGAGTTTGAAAGGTATGCAAAGTCTGAGAATTGTCTAAATCTTGTAATTATTGACCACCATGAGACAACCGGATCTAATGCTGATATACACATTCTTGATACAAATGCGTCTTCAACAGGGATCATGATTTATAGAATATTAAAGTCTCTAGATGTAGAAATTGATGAATCAATCTCAAAAAACATATATACAACGATAATTAGTGATACAGGTTCTTTTAATTATTCGAATACAAGCTCTGAGACCTTCAGAGTAGCTGCTGAGCTAGTCGACGCGGGAGCAGATCCTTCTGAGATCTCTCAGGCTTTATATGAAAATGAGCCACTTAGGAAGCTTGAGCTTTTTAAATTAGTAATTCCAACTCTAGATATAACCCCAGGTAAAACCATTGCTTCAATATTTGTAGATAAGGAAATGTTTAGTGAAACTGGAACAACCAGGGAAGACACCGAGGGGATGGTTAATATCCCTAGGAGCATAAAAGGGGTCCAAGTTGCTATGTTGTTTAGACAGGAAAAGGGGGAGGATTGGAAAATTAGTCTTAGATCTAAAGGACAGGTTAATGTAGCCAAGATAGCAGAGGGGTTTGGAGGCGGAGGTCATGCTAGGGCTGCGGGCTGCTCACTTAAGGGTAGCATTTCTGAAGTTAAATCTGAAGTAATTCGTAGTATTGAAGAGGCTTTAGGATGAGTGGAGTGATTGTGCTCGATAAGCCAAAGGGTATTACCTCTCAGAAGGCCGTAACTGAGGTGAACAAAATAATTAAGGCTAAGCGTGCTGGACACACTGGGACGCTTGATCCTTTTGCCACAGGCGTGTTGCCTATTTGTTTTGATAAAGCCACAAAACTAATTCCCTACATGAAGAATGATTTTAAGAAGTACGAAGCTGTAATTCATCTCGGAATATCTACTGATACTCTTGATAATACAGGTGAGGTTACAAAGAAGTGTGATCCTGGGATTTTAGATAAAAATACAATAATTGGTGCATTTTCTAAATATAAGGGTAAAATAAACCAGATTCCTCCCATGTTTTCAGCAGTTAAGAAAGATGGAGTTAGATTATATGAGCTGGCTAGAAGAGGGATAGAGGTTGAAAGGGCTCCAAGGGAAGTAACAATTAATAAGATTGAGCTATTGGAGTTTGATCCACCACTCATAAGATTTATTGTAGAATGTTCGCGCGGTACTTATATCAGGGTTCTTGCTGCTGACATTTCTGATGATCTTGGTTGCGGTGGGCACCTAGTTGAACTTAGAAGAATTAGTAGTGATGGATTTACGATAGATGAAGCGGTAACGATAGATGATATAAAGAGTGGCAATATTGAATTAACTTCACTAGAAGATGTACTCTCACATATCAAAGAAGTAAACGTTTCTTCTAATGTGGCCAGTCAAATCAGACTAGGCAAACAAATTATGAGATCTCATATAGATTTAAATGACCTCCCGGTGTTTGAAGCTGGAGATCATTTAAAGATTTATGAGAATAAGGTTTTGGTCGCTATAACCCAGGCGAATGTCGGCTCAAGTGAGCTTGGGGAAGTAGATGATCAAGCAATTGTTTTTAAATTGCTCAGAGTATTTAACTAAACACGCCGTGGTTAAATGAATCTGAGTCAATTTGCCAAATACAGAAATACAAAGGAGGCAGTTAAATGGCGCTAGATAAAGAAGATAAATCCCAAATAATCAGTGAGTTCGCAACTCATGATAAGGATGTTGGCTCACCAGAGGTGCAAGTTGGCATACTTTCCCGTAGAATCGCAGATCTTACTGAGCATATGAGTAATGCACCTAAGGATTTTCATTCCAGACGAGGACTCGTGCTTCTTGTTGCTAGAAGAAGACGTTTACTTAACTATATTAAAAAGAACAGCCCGGAAAAATATCCAGGGCTCATAAAAAGACTCGGACTTAGAAAGTAGAGAGTTATTAAGGAGGCAGTATATTGATTAATCAACCAAAGAAGGTTGAAGCACAGATATTTGGAACAACTTTTGGGCTTGAGACCGGAACACTTGCAAAACAGACAAGCGGCTCAGTATTGGCACGCTATGGTGACACAGTAGTGTTGGCTACACTAGTTGCGGCTAAAGAAAAAACAGAAGGTGAAGACTTTTTACCACTGACAGTTAACTATCAAGAAAAATCTGCTGCTGCGGGGAAAATACCGGGCGGATTTTTCAAAAGAGAGGGAAGACCTAACGAAAAGGAAGTTCTAACTTCAAGGCTTATTGATAGGCCAATTAGACCCTTATTTCCTAAAGAATTTACATATCAGACTCAAATAATTATTACGGTCTTTTCTGCAGATGCTGATTATGATCCCGATGTACTATCAGTAACAGCGGCATCAGCGGCACTTACGGTTTCTGATGTTCCCTTTGCGGGCCCATTGGCTGCTGTTAGAGTTGCTAGAGTTGGGGGAGAGTTCATTTGCAACCCTATAAAAAGTCAACTTGAAGAAAGTGACATGAACATTGTTGTAGCGGGAACAAAAGAAGCTATCGTTATGGTTGAGGGAGGTTCAAATGAAGTCTCTGAATCCGACATAATAGATGCCCTGATGTTTGCCCATGAATGTATTCAGGAATTCATTAAAGTTCAGGAAGATTTAGTTGCTGGTGAGGATATTCAGAAACGAGTTCTTGATCCTATTGAAGAAGATGAAGATTTCAACAACAAGGTTATTTCTTTTGCTGACGATAAATTAAAAGAAGCTATTGTGATTTCATCTAAAACCGAAAGAAATGATACTATAAAGAAAATTCATTCTGAGACACAGGAACAAATAAGTTCTCAGTATCCTGATGAAGAAGTAGATATTTCAAAGCCTTTTGAGAAATTACTAAAAGAATCTGTTAGAGGCCTTATCGTTAATGACCAAAAGAGACTTGATGGTAGAGGATACAGAGATGTTAGACCAATAAGTGGTGAGGTTGGTTTTCTTCCTCGTGTACATGGCTCAGCAGTATTTACCAGGGGTGAGACACAGGCTGCTGTGACTGCTACTCTTGGTACCAAATATGATGAGCAAAGGATAGATTCTCTAGAAGGGGATGTTACCAAAACATTTATGCTTCATTACAATTTTCCTCCATATAGTGTAGGAGAGACCTCTTTTAGATTAGGGCCGGGACGAAGAGAAATTGGGCATGGAGCGCTAGCTGAAAGAGCTCTTTCTGTAGTTTTACCAAAAAGAGAAGACTTTCCTTATACCCTAAGAATCGTCTCAGAGGTACTTGAGTCAAACGGCTCCTCCTCAATGGCTTCAGTGTGTGGCGGAACTTTATCGATGTTAGACGCCGGTGTTCCTATTAGTGCACCTGTTAGCGGTATAGCAATGGGATTGATTAAAGAAGGCGACAACTTTGTAATTCTCTCAGATATTTTAGGGGACGAAGACCATTTAGGAGATATGGATTTTAAAGTTGCAGGTACTACTAATGGAGTAACTGCTCTCCAGATGGATATTAAAGTTACCGGAGTTACAAGAGAAATTCTTACTGATGCTCTAAATCAGGCAAAAGAAGGCAGACTCCATATTCTAGGAGAGATGGACAAGATACTTGCCACTCCTAGAGAGGACATTTCAGAGTTTGCTCCTAGAATTATCACAATGCAGGTAGATCAGGCCAAGATCAAAGATGTTATTGGCTCTGGTGGTAAAACTATCAAGAAGATTGTTGAACTTACTGGTGTGCAGATAGATATAGATGACTCTGGTACTGTAAATATTGCATCTCCTGATAGAGATGCTTGTGCCCAAGCAATCAAGATAATTGAAGGAATTGTCGAAGATATGGAAGTTGGCAAGGTTTATCTTGGAACCGTTAAAAGGATATTAGATTTCGGTGCTATTGTTGAGCTTGCAAATGGGAAAGACGGACTGGTTCACATCTCTGAGCTAGAACCAAAAAGAGTTGAGAAAGTTACAGATGTCCTTCAAGAAAAAGATGAGTTATTAGTTAAATGTATCGAAACGAGCCGCGATGGAAAGATCAGGCTGAGCAGAAAACAGGCTCTTGATCAGAACATTGAGGATTATAGATAATTCTTTATACATATAACGATTAATAGAGAAAGTGAAACTAAATAAACCCAAACTGATTGTTGTTTTGGGTCCTACAGCAGTAGGAAAGAGTGCTGTTGGCATTGATATAGCTAAGAGGTTAGGGGGCGAAATTATCAATGCCGATTCCCTCCAAGTATACAAATATCTTAATATTGGCACAGCCAAGCCAAGCTCAAAAGAACTAGATGAAGTAAACCACCACTTAATAGATATTGTTAATCCGGATGAGGATTTTAATGCGGGCATATTTAGAACCCGAGCAGCTTCAACTATTAATGATCTATCCCAAGCGGGTAAAAATATAATACTTGTCGGAGGCACTTATCTTTATGTGAAAGTGCTTCTCTCTGGTCTTATTGAAGGACTGCCTGCAAATCAGGAAATAAGAGAGAACATAAAAAAGTTGCGGTCCATCTTCGGACTCCCGTATGTATATGAGAGACTGTCTTTAATAGACCCTGAGGCAGCATCAAGAATCCATCCCAATGACTACGTTAGAGCCGAGAGGGCTCTCGAGGTTAATTATCTTACAGGACAGAAAATGTCAGAGCTACAATCGGAGCATTGTTTTCGAGACCAAGACTTTGAATATCTGAAAATTGGTATTTCCTTGGACAGAGAACTTCTTAAACAACGTATTGATACTAGAGTTGATGCTATGATTGAAGCTGGACTTGTAGGGGAAGTAGAAAAGTTAAGAGAAATGGGTTATCCGTGTGACTTAAAGCCAATGCAGTCAATCGGTTATAAAGAGATAAATCAATTTCTTGATGGGGATATAAATTTTGATGAAGCTGTCGAGCTGATAAAGCGCGATACAAAGAGATTTGCCAAAAGGCAAATGACCTGGCTTAGAAAAGATAATGAAATCAAATGGTTTGAGCTAGATAAGAACTTTGATCAAATTGCTGATTTAGCAAAAGAGTTTTTTGGGAGTCGGCTTTAATAGATCTTGTATTTAAGAATCGCTCTTTTTAATTTCTTCATCAACTTTATTTATATATTCATCCTGACTTTTGGCTATAGTCTCGATTTCTTTTCTGTCTTCACTTCCATCTTCTTTTTGAGCTCTAAACAAGAACAAAGTAATAATGACTCCGCCTATTATTATTCCTGCCCCAGGTAGAAGCCATAGAATCCAGTTTATACCTTTTGGAGGAGGAGAGGCAAGAATACTCTCTCCGTAGCTGCTTACAAAATAAGCCAGTATTTCTTCTTGGGATTTTCCTTCTTCTAGTTGTTTTCTGATGATATCCCTCATATCATTTGCAAGATTAGAGTTGGATTCTCCTACACTCTGTCCCTGACATACAGGGCACATAAGAAGATTTGCAATACTTGTTGTTTGATCGTCAATACCTTCTTCAGCGATTGAGACGAGTCCTGAAAAAACAAGAATTGAAATTATAGTTAATACACTTAATGAGTTTTTTAAAGTAAGCCTAGTCATTAGGATTCATTCTCTTGTGGTTTCTGAGCCTTTAGGACGAAGTAATCTATGATTTGCTCCGTGAGTGGTCCTGTAAATTTATCTCTGACCATCCCGGACGAATCAATGAAAAATGTCTCTGGTACTCCGCCCACTCCATAATCAATCTGAATTTCCTCATCAGGGTCTAGAGCATGCGGGTAACCGCCACCAAATTTACTTAGATATTTAAGCGCATTTGAGTTCTCGTCCCATACGTTAACACCCACAAAAACTACATCATCGCCCTTATACTTCTGCCATGCTCTCTCTAGTGCTCCAGCTTCTTGTTTGCAGGGCATACACCATGAAGCCCAGAAATTTAGAAGTACTGTTTTTCCTTCCAGATCAGATAATTTCAAATCTTGTCCATCAAAAGTCTTTAAGTTGAAGTCGGGTGCTTGCGTGCCTATCAAAGGGGATGTTTTTATGCTTACTCTGTTGCCGAAGATCGCATATCCCATAAGAGATATGAGACCCACAATGATTATTAATACAACTATTTTTCCTGAAGCACCTAGTATTTTCATATATAAACAGAAAGTCCTTTGAATTAAGAATTATAGTATAGCCAATGATAGTTGGGAGTTCGATTAATATTTATAGAACTCTTCATCTTCTGGCGGGATGTCGAAATCAAATGACCCATTGTTTTTGAGCGCCTTGTAATCTTCTGCTGATAAATCAGGAAGCTGTTTTAGGAACGCAACTATGGACCATATTTCCTGATCACTATGAGACAGACCAAATGCGGGCATTCCTGTCATTTTTATTCCGTTTTTTGTTACCCAAAATAGTTCTACAGCGCTAAGCTCTTCTGACTCTTCTGCAAGATCAGGAGGGCTTGGGTTAAAACCCTCAGCCGCTTCACTTCCAGGTCCACCGTGGCAGCCAACACACATATTGTCATAAAGGTCGAATCCTGACTTTATTAATGAATCATCATTTAATTTGGCTCTTTCTATATTCTCTGAGTGTTTTTTTATTGAATATTTTTTTGTAGTGTTAAATACCCATTCAGCTAATAGTGAATGAGGTTCAGTTGCAGCAATGTTATAGGTTCCAGAATAGATAAATACAAACAACCCTGCAATTAATAATATCAAAACTAATATAACAGTTTTAATAAATCCCATTTATAATCCCCCGTTTCAATTAAAAATTTAGCCACTCTAAGATATTAATCCTGATATTCATGAATTTATATTATGATTAGCTTATTGGAACTATACTCTCAACTATATTATCATAAATTAATAGAGTTTTGCAGTTTTATAATCTTATTTCTATACCTCCACCAGCTCCAAACTCTGAATAATACTGCCCTACGAGAGATAACCACTTATTAATCATCACTGCACCTCCAGCTTTCCACTCCCACTTGCTCTCGGTGTCGAACTGAAGCTCCCCAAAGGCACTCAGCCGCTCAGTAAGATCTATTTCTTTATCAAGAATTATTCTTAGATCAGCATCAGTATCTATCCAAACAGTACTATCTATGAGTAATGGCAGTAAGTACCTCACCCCAAATATTCCGCGAGTATCTTGCTCTTCATTAGTAATATCAATCCCTCCAAATGCTGTTATAAAACGGTTGATATATCTATTATATGTAAGCACGATTTCATAGTCTTCTTCTTCCCATCCTGCTTCCCATGTAGCACTGATTGTGTTTCTTGTATTTGATATCGCAGCTGTTCCTTCAGTCATCTGACTTAGTATTCTCACATCCGCCCAGTAGTAGAGAGGGTCCTTGTATAGATTGGGCCTCATCTCTTTAATGTCCGGATCAATGTCTGAGCCCACGTAACTTACAATTCGTGACATGCCTGCCTTCATATGATAGAGAACATGGCAATGGAAAAACCAGTCTTTTTCCTCATTTGCTTCAAACTCAATTACTACAGTTCCAAGCGGGGGGACATCAACTGTGTGCTTTAGGGGCGAGTATTCTCCTTGTTCATTTAATACCCTGAAAAAATGACCGTGGAGATGCATCGGGTGGTGCATCATAGTTGTATTATTAAGTATAAATCTTACATTCTCGCCCTTACGAATTAGTATTTTGTCATCTTCATTGATTGTCATTCCATTTATCGACCATACGTACCTCTCCATATCGCCCGTTAGATTAAGTACTACTTCTCTAGTCTGGTTTTCTGATGGCAAAGTGGTTTCCTCCAGTGAGCGCAAGTTGTCATATGGAGGAAGCGGTCTTGGATTCTTAGGCATGTTCATCATATCAGACATTTCCATTTGATCATGTCCCATATTTTCATGCATTGTATGGTCCATTTCCATCTCTGAGTGACCCATCATCTGAGAATGATCCATCTTATATAAATTTGGTCTGGGAATATTCGGGGCTAATACTTGTGCACCTTCTCCAATAAATAGTGACGCATGACCTGAGCCGTCCTGTGCTGTAGCACGGAATTCATATGAACCGCCATCGGGAACTGTTAAGATCACATCATATGTTTCGGCTATAGCCATTAGAATTCTATCGGTATCAAAAGGCTCTACATCAACACCATCTGCAGCGATTACTTTCATCTCACCACCAGCATAGTTGAGATAAAAATAGCTAGATCCACCAGCGTTAATTATTCTCAGTCTCACATCCTCTCCAGGCTCTGTTTTTAGGGTGGACTGGGGCTTTCCATTAATTAAGAAAGCATCGTATGCGACGTCTGATATATCCATTGGAGGCATTCTTCGAATTGAGCGCTTTAGATTATCCATTACAGCATGATTTTTGATAACTCCAAGCACAGTCTGCTTACCGCCTTTCTTAAAAGATTGATATTCGCTTCCACGTTTTAAATCTCTTAAGACTTCATTCGGGTTTTGATCAGTCCAGTCGGATAGAACAACAACATGCTCAACTTCGGGTAGTTCTATATCTGTCCTTTGTTCTTTGGGCTCAATCACAATTGATCCATATACTCCCAACTGTTCCTGAAGACCTGTATGAGAGTGGTACCAATATGTGCCGCTGTGTTTAATTGGGAATTCATACGTATAGGTTGTTCCTGGTTTTATTGGCGGTGTAGTTAGATAAGGCACGCCGTCTTCTCTGTTGGGTAGTAACAATCCGTGCCAGTGAATTGAGGTATTCATATCCATATTGTTCTCAACATTTATTCTTGCGGTATCACCTTCTTTGAAATAAAGAGTAGGTCCTGGAATTGAGTCATTAATGGACATTGCACTCTTCTCTTTACCAGAATAGTTCACTGTCTTGTGATCTATCTCCAAATTGTATTCTCTAACTTCAGCACTAGCTTTGTTATAAGAAAAAAGTGCACAAGCTATAATTAATAGTATTAAAAAAATGTTTTCAGTTCTAAAATTCATGTCCTTTCTCCATTTATTCATATCCTTTTAAATCAGAAAATTAAAGTTTCCCATAAACTTTTAAAGAGTTTTGGGTAAGGATGTAGTGGAGATCAGATTAAAAAAGTGGAATGTAATACTTGTATATTGGGTGGACCGTGTTCTCTTTGAGAACGGTTATTAATCTTATTGTCTTGTGTAGTCAAAATATTTTGAACCCAAGATCTTGTTACATTTGTATAGATAACTTTTACATATTGATCAGACGAGCTATTTGTAAGATATTCATTGCAACAGGAACTGTTGAAATCTGCCTGTTGGTTAAAGTCTTGCATAATATCCAATGTTTCAGTCACAGGAGTCTCATGCTTATCCATCTTATGACAGCTCTCCGTAGCTTCATTGGTAGATGCTGCAAATGTAATAGGGCTATTACACAGCCCCCCTACACAGACAACAACATTTAAAATTAGAAATAGGTGAAATATTCTCATAGCTCTCTATATTTTAATAATATGAACTGAAATCTCTATGTCAACCTACTATTTCCATTAATTTCAAAGTAGGTATAGTCTATATACGTTATGGGAAAGCTTATAATTGTTTCCAACCGATTGCCCGTTACTGTTTCTAAGAAAAAATCCAAATTTAGCATGCAGCCCAGCGTAGGCGGCCTTGTCACTGGTGTAAGTTCCCTTGATATGTCAGGAGAGCAGGTCTGGATAGGATGGCCTGGAATAACTCTATCTGGATATAGTACAAAATCAGACTCTCAAGAATTAAAAGACAAATTATCTGAATATAATTACAGACCTGTATTTTTAAAAAGAAACGATTTCGAGAATTACTACCAGGGATTTTGTAATGAGGTGATCTGGCCTCTTTTTCATTACTTTGTTCAATATGCAAATTATGAGAAAAGCTATTGGGATAGCTACAAGAGGGTAAATGAGGCTTTTAGTCAGGCAGTGCTTGAAGTTGCAAAAGATGATGATGTAATCTGGATTCACGATTATCATCTTATGCTCTTGCCTGAGCTGATCAGGAAAAAATTACCCAAAGTTAAGATTGGTTTCTTTCTCCATATACCATTTCCATCTTCAGAAATATTCAGATTAATCCCTTGGTGTGCTGAGATACTAGAGGGACTATTGGGAGCTGATTTAATAGGTTTCCACACCTTTGACTATGCCCGTCATTTTCTTGAGAGTGTAAGACGTGTTTTGGGCTATGAGCATACACTTGGACAGATAACCTTGGGTAATCACGCAGTTAAAGTTGATACCTTCCCAATGGGTATTGATTATTCTAAATTCTCACAGGCTCCTGACACGAAAGAAGTACAGCTGAGTATCTCTAAGCTCGGAGAGAATATTAAAGAAGACTATAAAGTAATATTATCTATTGATCGTCTTGATTATACAAAAGGTGTCCCAGAGCGTTTAGAAGCTTTTGACTATTTTCTAGATAAAAACCCGAGCTATAAAGGAAAAGTGATATTTATAGTAGTTGCTGTCCCTTCACGTACTGAAGTTGAGCATTATAGACTCTTAAAAGAGCAAGTCGATAATCTTGCGGGAAGAATAAACGGGAAACACGGCACCATTGGATGGACACCAATATGGTATATGTACCGCTCATTTGGTTTTGATGATTTAATTGCTCTATATTCGATAGCTGATGTGCTTTTTTTGACACCACTAAGAGATGGTATGAACTTGGTTGCAAAAGAGTATGTTGCTACACGTAAAAACGAAGACGGAGTGCTTATCTTAGGTGAGATGGCAGGTACTGCCAAAGAGCTTGGAGAAGCCTTAATAATTAACCCCAATGACCTCCAAGGAACCGCTAAGGCTCTTAAAGATGCAATAACAATGCCTATCCAGGAGCAAAAGAGAAGAATGATCAGTATGCGAGGTAGGCTTGAGCGCTATGATGTAAAGAGATGGGCACATGATTTTATGGATCGAATTGGTCACATAAAAGAGGTTCAAAAACAATTAACATCTAAAGGGTTGTCTCAATCAAGAAGAAACAAGCTTCTACAAAGTTATTCCAGAAGTAAAAAGGCTCTGTTCTTATTAGACTATGATGGCACCTTAATGCCTTTTAACGAAAGACCAGAAAAAGTGAAACCAGACAAAGAACTAAAAGATCTACTCGGTTCTATATCTCGTAATTCAAAGAATAATCTTGTAATTATAAGCGGTAGAGATAGAAAAACTCTAGATAGGTGGGTATCAAATGTCTCTAATGGTTTAGTCGCTGAACATGGGGTATGGATTAAAGAGAAGAAATCCTGGGAAACTCTAGAGATGCTCTCTGATGAGTGGAAAGAAGAGATAAGGCCTATCTTGGAAGTTTTCGTCGACAGAACCCCCGGCTCTTTTATAGAGGAAAAGGATTTCTCCCTTGTCTGGCATTTTCGCAAGGTCGACCCGGCATTGTCAATTGTTAGGGTAGGGGAGCTTAAGGATGTGCTGCTGCACATTACTGCTAATTTAAACGTAGGTGTTCTAGAAGGAAACAAAGTAATAGAGGTAAAAGACACAGGTATCAACAAGGGTAAAGCTGCAATGCATTTAATGTCCAGGGAAAAATGGGATTTTATAATATCTATTGGTGATGATTGGACAGATGAAGATGTATACGAAGTCCTTCCTGAGTGGGGCTATTCTATTAAAGTAGGTTTTGGCCCGACTAAAGCAAGGTTCAATTTGCCATCCTTCCGTGAAGTAAGAAAACTTTTAAAAGACATAATAGAAACAAAGACTTAGAAGTTTAAAAGCTAAGGAGAGTATTATGGAATTTGTTAAAATAAATGGGACTGATATTGAATCATCTAGAATAGGCCTAGGTGCATGGGCTATTGGGGGATGGCTATGGGGTGGGAGTGAGGAGAGAGAATCTATTGAGACAATACATGCTGCACTTGATAATGGGATTACGTTAATAGATACGGCTGCTATTTACGGCTTTGGCAGATCAGAAGAAATTGTTGGTAAGGCTGTATCTGAATACGGCGGTAGAGATAAGATAGTCATTGCTACAAAAGCAGGCCTTGATTGGACTTCTGGCAAAGTCTATAGAAATTCAACAAAAGAGCGCATTTTTAAAGAAGTTGATGATTCGCTGCAACGTCTTCAGACAGATTATATAGACATTTATCAGATCCATTGGCCTGACTTCGAGAGCCCATTTGAAGAAGCAGCAGAGGCAATGAAAGAGCTTCATGATAGCGGTAAGATTAGAGCCATCGGAGTTAGCAATTACACGACAGAGCAAAAGGACATATTTCGTGGGGTTGCAACAATCCATACTTCTCAGCCGCCATATAATTTGTTTGAGCGTGACATCGAAGAAGATATTGTTCCATATTGCAAAGAACATGGAATTACAATGCTTCTTTACGGTGCTATTTGCAGAGGACTCTTGAGCGGGAGAATGAACTCTCAAACAACTTTTGAAGGTGATGATATAAGAAAGGTGGATCCTAAGTTTAAGCAACCTAGGTTCGAGCAGTATTTAGCAGCAGTTCAAAAGTTAGATGAGTTTGCTCAAGAAAACTACAATAAACGGGTAATACATTTGGCTCTAAGGTGGGTGTTGGATAAAGCGGACTCAGATATAGCCCTCTGGGGAGCAAGAAGGCCTTCTCAGCTTGAGCCTTTAAAAGAGATTTTTGGTTGGTCGTTGGATGACGCAGCATTTAAAGAGATAGATAATATACTGTCTGAAACAATTAAAGACCCTGTAGGTCCCGAGTTTATGGCTCCTCCAGTGAAAGGTCGATTATAGATTTATCTTGACAGCGATGTTATGAAGATGAGATAATATTTTAATATCACTGAGTATCTATATAGGAGGGTACAGTCATGGAAGAAACTATTGGTGTTCTATTTTATATAGCTATATACGTATATGTAGCTTATTGCATCATGGTGATAGCCAATAAAACCAATACCGAGAATGCATGGTATGCTTGGGTCCCGATTCTTAACCTTTATCTGTTATGCAAAATAGCTGATAAACCCGGCTGGTGGTTAATTCTGTTCCTTATACCACTTGTAAACATAGTTATATCTATAATTGTGTGGATGAGAATAGCCGAGAAATTGGGTAAACCAAGCTGGCTTGGGATTCTCTGGATAATACCTCCTGTTGGGCTCATAGTTGTAGGGTATCTAGCTTTCTCAGATTGAGGGTAATAGAGACCTACTTAAAGAAATTTATTAACTCTGGACTGATTCTATTTAGGCTTGGTACGATGAGGTCCGCATTGTGAAATTCTTCCTGGCTTAATCTCTTATCAGGCACTGCAATACAGTACATACCTGCAGCCTTCGCGGACTTGAGTCCATTTATAGAGTCTTCAATAGCTACACATTCAGATGGATTCACTTTTAGTTTCTCTGCTGTATGTAGATAAATTGCAGGGTGGGGTTTGCCGTTTTCAGTGCACTCTCCTGATACTACTATCGGGAAATACTTGTGTAGTGAAAACATATCTAAAACAAAGTTAATTAATCTCATTGGTGAGCTTGAAGCAACAGCAAGGTCAAAATTGTGTTCCTGAAGTTGATTTAGTAAAGGTATAAGCTCGGCTACGACTTCTAATTCTTGCTCATAAATTTCTGTTAATATTTCTACTCTCTCATTTATTATGTCTTCAACTTCTTCGTTTAGACCAAATGTATCAACTAGTAATTTGCCTGAATCATTTTGATTTAGACCAACTATTTGGTCTCTTAAGTCAGCAGTATATGTTATATCTCTTCTACCAAGTAAAATGTGTTCAGTTTTCTCCCAAAGAGGCTCACTGTCTATCATCACACCGTCCATATCGAATATTACTGCTTTTATCATAGAGTTTGTCCTTCTTAGGATTAAGAGTTTGAAATATTACCAGGCGATTTTGGGAACTCAAATAAAGAGGAGAATAATTTGAGATCAATTATCCTTTTCTTAATGCATAATGATAAGAACCTTGGTTTTCATAGCTTAATTAGGTAAATATACTTGCAATGTTGCATAACAAATTAAAGATGATTTGCCTGATTGCTCTAAGTTTTAGTGTTTTTACATTGCAATCAAATGCAGACCACTTGGGTAGACTGGAAAAAGCAGAGCCTTTTTTTACAGTAAAAGCCTTTCTTGAAAAAGAGCTAGAGTTTAGTGTAGGAAATGATAATAGCAAAGAAGATCATTCGTTAGAGTTGGGTCTAGAATTTGATTGGGTGTTTTTTGAGCGCATTCAGTTGGGGGTTGAAGTTCCTTACGTTTTTCTGTTTCCAGACGGTCAAGATTCGACCTCTGCATTCTCTGATATAGGTTTATCTACACAAGTGCTATTATGCTGTACCAGCCCAACTACTTCTTATTATTTGTCGCTCAGAGGAGAGTTAGCTTTGCCGACTGGTGATGAAGATAAAGGAATAGAAGGAAGTGGTGAGTGGGGCTTTTCATTGAATGCAGCTTACTTTTTTGGAGTTGGTGACATAAGTCTTTGGGGCATTCAATTGCAGCTTGCATACGCTCAGCAACTCAAATTCTCAGATGAACAGAGAAGTCTAGCAAACATGCTCAATATAAATAAGACACATAATAAAGATATAATCTGGAATGGTGCCTATACACAAGAATACTTCAACGGCAGGCTATCCCCTGTTTTTGAAGTTTTAGGCACCTCAACTGTGGATGCAATGCAATCTGAAGATGAAGGAACAATAGTGGAGCTAGGTTTTGGTTTTTGGCTAAGCCCGTTTTCAGATACAAGCCAGTTAAATGCTGTAAATTTAGGTGTTGCGGCTAAATTCCCAGTAACTGAGCGTGAAGAGACCTCAAGCTCATTCCTCTTTGTTGCAACTTATGGATTTGACTAATATTTAGCTTGGAGACTTATAATGAATTTCTCTCGCCATACCAGTTTCTAAATGATAGAGATTGTGGCAATGGAAAAACCACCTGCCAGGATTGTCTGTGTAGAATTCAAAAGATACTTTTTTGAATGGAGGAACACTTATTGTATCTAGTAGAGGCGCATGGTCATAGCCGGATTTTAATCCTAATACACGGAAGAAATGACCGTGAAGGTGCATTGGATGATACATAGGAGTAGTGTTAGTCATGTTGACTACAACACGTTCCCCAGATTGTACTATCAAAGGATCTGCATTTGGATATATCTGATTGCCCATCTCCCAAATGTACTTAGCCATGTTTCCATCTAGACTTAAATCAAAAGTTTTTACTGGACTATCAGGTGGCGTGCTGGGCTCAATAGAAACAAGGTCATCATATACAAACCCCCTTCCTTTTACTTTAGGTATTTTCTTAGATACCTGCCCCTTAGAGTCTGGTGTTCTTAGTATTCCTATTGCTTGAACTGATCCATCTTGGGCTACACCTCTTATAGCAAATGTCCCAGATTCTTTTACTCGTAGAACTAAATCATAACGTTCTGCTACGCCCATTAATATGTTGTCCACCTCAACAGGTTTAACCCTTTGCCCGCTAGCCGTATGAGTAACCGTTAGTTTATGGTCGTCTACCATAAAGTAGAAATAAGATGATGCGCAGCTATTTATTACTCTTAGCCTTACAAGGTCACCAGGTTTTGCAATAAATTCCATAGGATTGTTAATTCCTTGGCCGTTTAATAGAAAACTTGGATAATCAACATCAGCTAAATCAGGGGTCGTCTCTTTTACATTTTTATTCTGCTCTGCCTGTTTCCTCAAATTAGGGACTATTTTATAAGGATCGGTATGCAGCCAGTCATTTATAGTAATGACATATTCTTGATCATATGACATATCTTCTCTTTTGGGTTCAACAATGATTGGACCAAACACGCCTTGCTGCTCTTGCAGATTTACGTGAGAGTGATACCAGTAGGTGCCTCTTTGTCGAATAATATATTGATATACATATTGCTCATAAGGTGCTATAGGGCGTTGAGTAACTTCAGGCACCCCGTCCATATTACTAGGTAAAATCATGCCGTGGCTGTGAATTGTAAGGTTTTGATCTGCAATCTTGTTTGTTGTCACAATACGCAGAAGATCTCCTTCTCTAACCCTTATCTCAGGGCCAGGTATTTGTCCATTTACTGTAAGTGCCTTGACCGTGGTTCCATCAGGTGTCACCTCTTGTTCAGCCACTTCAAGTTGATATTCTTTATACGGTATTTCAACCGGTATAGAACCAGTTCCGGGTAGAGCTGGGAGTGTATTTTCGGCTTGGACAATCTTAGGCAATCCGAGCAAACTTACACCAGCAGCAGCGCCTAAACCCAACCCGCTAAGCTCCAAAAAATTTCTACGTGATAAGGAATTATTACTTTTCAACTTATCTTTTTTCTGATCTGATTTGCTTTTCATATTGAATTAGCCCTCCTTTTAGCAGTGGCTAGTACTTCTTGATTAGTAAAACCTTACTAACCATAAAAATATACCTAAATATTTCTATACAAAGAAAAAGAGAGATAAAAAAAGGATTTACATACAGGAAACTTAATTCTCCGCATGTAAATCCCTTTTTTTTGTTGAAACTGTTCTAATTCTTAATCGAATACTATTCCTAAGTTAACCGAAAAAGGTACATAGGGATAAACTGGATAGGGTCTTGGATAGTAAGCGTAGGGTCTGTAGTATGGCCTATAGTAAGGTCTGTAGTATCCACCATAAGCATAGCCTCTGTTTTTATAATAATGCCGGCCATGTTTGTGACCGTGTTTGTATCCATGACCTCGGTTATAACCATAGCCTTTATTCTTGTAGCCATGACCACCGTAGTGTTTCTTGTGTCCACTATATTTATAGCCATGACCTTTACTCTGACCTTTGTACCCATGACCTCCGTAGCTTTTACTGTGACCTTTGTACCCATGACCTCCGCCTTGGTATTTCTTCGCAAAGCTACTTATAGGCGCTGCCAGTACAAAGGCTAGTATTACAAAAGCTGGAATAATTAATTTCTTCATGTCAATTTCCCCCTGAACAGCTTTTGTATATATAAACCCATACTTCTACATAATGGTTTCAATTAATCTGACATTTATATTGCAGAGTATGTGTATGCTTAATTCAATAAGAATATTTTTTAAGAGTAGGAGGCTATGAGTAATCGGGATGTTTATCGGGATCTACATGAACTGTTACTTCTGAGTTGGGTATCAGAGCTTCAATCTCTTTAATTATATCCTCTGCAAGCTCGTGGGATTTTACAAATGTAAGCTCGTGGTTCATGACTACATGAAATTCAATAAATTTCACTGATCCTGCGTTTCTCGTTCTGAGCTTATGAAAACTCCTGACCTCTGGACTGTGCATTACGATTGCTTTTTCTATTTGAGCCACGACTTCTTGTGGCAACTCTTTGTCCATAAGTATATTTAGAGACTGCATTACTATATCCTTTGCGGACCACATGATTAAGACTGCAATCACTATTGAAATAATCGGGTCAATAACGTTGAGATCCGTAAATTTTATTATTATCAGAGCTACTACAATCCCAATATTTGTGTAGACATCAAACTGGTAGTGCAGACTATCGGCAGAGAGGGCTATACTATCTGTCTGCCTTGCAACATTTCTTATATATCTAGCTAGAAGCAGGCTAACAATAATTGAGAATGCAATAACCACAATACCTAAATCAAGAGCTTGTAGATTGCCCCCATTTAAGAGTCGCCCAACAGATAAATTTATTAAATATAAAGAGGAAACACCTATAACAAAACATTGAAATAATCCTGCCAGACCTTCTGCCTTACCGTGTCCAAACTTGTGATCGTGGTCTGCGGGCTTTTCAGATTTTCTTATTGAGAAATAATTTACGGATGATGCGGAAAGGTCTAAGAAAGAATCTACAGCTGATGCAAGTATACTGACGGAGTTAGTTATAACTCCAAAAACTAACTTAATAACTATTAATGCTATGGATACACTAATAGAGATTAAGGCCGTTTGGAGTTTTTTTTGTTTTTTTTGCTCAGGGTTGGTTAGTGTCAAAGGACTTTGTTTGATAAAGAAAAGCTACTTGATGCTCCATCTTTTTAATTTCTCTTGAACTTTTTTCTCAAGATCATCTCTATACTCATCTATATCGATTTGAATTCTAGAAACACCTGACTTCATTGCAGCCTCAGCAACCGCAACCGATTCCCAAACTAAAACTCGTGGATCAAAGGGTTTAGGAACTATGTATTCAGGTCCGAATTCAAAACTTTTCTCACCATATGCTTTCGCAACGTTCTCGTCGGCACCCTGTTTGGCTAAATTAGCCAAAGAATAAGCAGCAGCAACTTTCATCTCTTCGTTAATAGCTTTAGCCCTTACATCAAGTGCTCCCCTAAATATAAAAGGAAATCCAAGAACATTATTAACCTGATTTGGGTAGTCAGATCTTCCAGTTGCCATAATTACATCATTTCTAGCAGCTACTGCATCAGGGTATGAAATTTCCGGATCAGGGTTAGCCATAGCAAAAATAATTGGCTTATCAGACATTGATTTGACCATATCTTGGTTAACTGCACCACCGGACGATAAACCAGCAAATACATCAGATCCCTTCATAGCATCTTCAAGCGTTCTAGCGCTGGTGTCCACAGCAAAGCGTTCTTTTTGAGCGTTCATGTTTTCTTCTCGCCCTTTGTAAATAACTCCCCTGCTGTCACACATTATAATATTTTCTCTTTTAGCTCCCAGAGTGATAAAGAATTCTGCGCAAGCAATAGCAGATGCACCCGCGCCATTGAAGACAATAATAAGCTCACTCATGTCTTTACTTACTATCTCACAAGCGTTTAGAAGTCCTGCACCCGAGATTATTGCAGTTCCGTGCTGATCATCATGAAAAATAGGGATGTCTGTTTGTTTTTTTAGCTCTTCTTCAATGTAGAAACATTCAGGTGCTTTAATGTCTTCAAGGTTTATACCGCCAAAAGTAGGCTCTAAGTATTTAACAGTTTTTATAATTTCGTCAGGATCAGTTGCGCTTATTTCTATATCAAATGCATCTATTCCAGCAAACCTTTTAAAAAGCACACTTTTCCCTTCCATGACAGGTTTCCCCGCCAAGGCTCCAATATTCCCTAAGCCTAGTACGGCTGTTCCATTGGAGACCACTCCTACTAGGTTTCCCTTGTTAGTATATTCATATACATCATTTGGATCCTTATGTATCTCAAGGCATGGCTCTGCGACGCCAGGGGAATATGCTAGTGATAGATCCCACTGGGTTAAACAAGGCTTTGTCGGGACCACCTCAATCTTCCCTTTCTGACCAATCCTGTGGTAATCCAGAGCGGCTTGTTTCATATCTTTGTCTTTATCAGACGGGTTTGACATTTTACCTACAATCCTCCGTAGTTATATAATCCAAATTGGATTCGAATATATCTTTTATATTTTTTTATTAGTTTCTCATGCTGCATATGCAGCCGCTGTTGGATAATCCAGCAGAACGCGCTTTCAAAAAAATATAAGCAACTAGTATAAAATCATATGACAAGTAGTCAATGTAAATATTTACAGTCACTTAGATACATAAAATTAAATTTTAAGAGTCAGTAATTATAACTGGAAGACTTTATTGTGTTAAGCGGATTTTATAGAGTCTTAAATTCAAAGCGGCAAATTTCTATATCCTTTCCTTCTGTGGCAAGGGCTGCTAGATAATCTTCATCTATTTCAATATCAACCAGAGACCATTTGGATTCTGTTTTCATGTCAGTTGTGCTAATTACTGTAGTTGGTGCAAGATTGAGGTCAAATTCCTTTGATGGGAGGCCAATTCCCATTCCCCTTGCTTTTGAATAAGCTTCTTTCCTTGTCCATAGTGTGAAAAAAGCCAATTTTTTCTTATCCTCAGGTTGGGAATAGTAGAAGTCTGTTTCTTGCTGAGTAAAAAACCTCTTAATAATCTTATCCGCAGTTCTTACTTCTCTAATATATTCCAAGTCAATTCCAACCTCTCTATTTTGGCTGATAGCATAAATAGCCAGATTGGCTGAATGAGATACATTAAACTTGATATTTCCTTGATTATGTTCTGGTTTTAAATCGGGTTTCCCGTATTTATTATAAGTAAATGTGATATCAGAGGGCTCTGTACCTATGTAGTTTCCAAGGTTTTCCCTGAGAAGTCCCCTCGAGACTATAAACCGCCTTTTATCTTTTTCTGATTTTAACCTATCCACTCTTTTCCTTTCATCGTCTGACAAAACATCCGAGAAAAGATCGTCTAAATTCAATGTAGGATTATCTATATTAACCCTCCAAATGTGGACCTGGTTCTGTTCCAGCATCTTTTTAGAATGATTCAATAAATTTGTTTTCTCAGCCATGATCGTTTCTTAGATAATACTATATCTCTCAGGGTAAATTAAATAGAAGGGTTAATATTTTAAAAAGTTTTCCAGAAGTCCAGCCCTATAAAGTCCAGAGCTCTTTGCCCATAAATATTGAGGTAGAACAGATTATTTGTGAGCATAAGCACTCCCACTGCTATTAAAGTACCACCTACTATGATCTTGTATAAATTATAATGCCGTTTTATCCAACCAAATGCTGTGAGTGCTTTTGAGAGTGCGAGTCCGGTGAGTATGAACGGCAAACCCAAGCCGATTGAATATACAAATAATAGAGCTGCTCCTTTTCCTGCTCCCTCTGCTGTGCTGGCATAGAGTAAGATAGATGCTAATATTGGTCCAACGCATGGCGTCCAACCAAAACCAAAAGCTATGCCTAAGAAGAATGTTCCTACAAGCCCTATGTTGCCCGCTGGTAAGTTCAACCTTCTTTCTCTATATAAATATGAGATTTTTAATATGTCCATCGTGAAGAGGCCGAAAAGTATTATTATCACACCAGAGACGCGTAGCAATAAAACCTTGTTTTCCTGTATGAAGGTTCCTACAAATGAGGCCCCAGCCCCTAGTGAGACAAAGACGAATGAAAACCCTAGTACAAAAAACAAGCTCGGCAAGAAAATCTTAGAGGCTTTTCCTTCCATGCTTCCGTCCGTCAGTTCTTCAAAAGACATCTTTGAGACCATTGATACGTATCCAGGAATTAGTGGAAGCACGCATGGTGAAAGAAAGGATATAACGCCTGCCAGAAATGCAAATAGCCAGCTTACATGAACAACTTCAGAGGGATTCACTTAGAAATCTCCTCCATATAGAGGTTAAGTTTTTTCTTTCCATTCTTTCCAGCAAAAGAACCGTAGTTTTTTGCAACTACTTTTCCTTCCTTATCTATAAAAAATGTAGCGGGCAAAGCAATAACGTTATATTTGCCTGATACCTTACCAGAAGGATCATAAAGATTGGGATATGTTATTCCGATTGCCTCTAGAAACTTTGTGGCGTTATCTTTGTCATCCATAACATCTATGCCAAGAAAGACTACGTCCTTATCCTTATATTTCCTCCAAGTTTCTTCAAAGAGAGGCATCTCTTCTCTGCATGGTCCACACCAAGTGGCCCAAAAATTTAATACCACACCTTTGCCTCTAAAATCTTCGAGGGACATTTCTGTCTCTTCAGTTAATGAGTCTAGGGTAAAGTTTATTGCAGTTCCTGCGTCGGTTCCAGCGGTAGATTCTTCCGTACCTTGGTTACAGGATGATAGAAATAGTAATGCACATAGAAAACTTGATAATATAAAGGTTTTTCTCATTTTCGCTCCGGTTATATATTAACTGTGATTCCTCTCAATAATAAGCATTAATTCACAACTATGTATCTCAAATGTTAGCTATATCTATATTAAAACCCTCTAAATCATCTACGGTATCAATGTCCTTTAAGGTTTTAAGTAGCTTATATTTTAGCCCCATTTTATTAACTTGCTGAATAGTTTGTTGCAATACTTTATCTGTGCTCCACTCTATGTCTTGAAAAATCTGAGGGGAATATTCATTTGTTCCCAGAAGATAATAACCCCCGTCTTGTGCAGGCCCCAAAATAACGTCTGTGGTATCAAGCAAGTCTATAGCTTCGTTTATTGTGACTTTATCAACATCAATACAGTCGCTTCCTATAATTAGAGCTTTATTAGTTCCTGAAGAATAAACTTCTTTAAAGGCACTTGATATCCTCTCACCTAAAGTATTACCTAACTGCGGTAGATAATTAAGCTCTTTTTTGTTAATCCACTTTTTTATATCTTGTTCTTTCTCGGGAGGATCGTAGAAAATAAAAGTATTGTAGTTCGCTGTATCTATAGTTTTTTCAATGATTGTTTTTGTCATCTGAGAATATATTTTTGCAGCTTCGTTATCTCCAATGTCTTTTGCCAGTCTCGTCTTTACTTTTCCAGCCTGCGGATATTTAATAAATATTATAAGAGTATTCATTTGGAATTATGTGTAGACAAAATGAGATGAACTTAAGTTGTAGTACCACCACAGCTACTACCAGAGCCAGCGGTGCATCCAAAGCAGTGGGATCCAAACATTATTTCCCGGTTTACGAGCTTATTATAGTCAAAGTTAAAGATAGTCATAGGCTCACCGCCTGCTACTACATCCATATCAAGCATTTGATTAAAATCGCAGTCGTATACTTTTCCATCATGACTAACACTTATTAAGGAGCGACACATTACACTCTTAGCGGCAGTGGGATTAAAGGCATTTACTAGCTTGACCATATACTCATCGTAAGCTCCCAATCTCTTTAATTGCTGCTTGAACCTATTAATTGGCATATTCGTGATTACAAAAAGGTTGTTGAATTTAATTCCATATTTTTTATCTAGTTCACGCTTAAAATCTGTTTCCAAGCTTTGTTGAGAAGCCGGCAAAAAAGCACCGACAGGGTTATATACAAAATTCAGGATTAGTTCGCTACCCTCTATTCCAAATCCTTTCTCGTTAAGCATTAGGATAGACTCAATACTCTTTTCAAATACCCCTTTTCCTCTCTGCTTGTCTGTGAAGTATTCCTGATAGTAGGGTAGGGATGAGATAACTTCTACCTGGTTTTCGGCATAGAATTCAGGCAAGTATTCCTTGCTCTCGCCAGTCACTGGGTTTCCATCCAAAGTTACAGTGAGGTTGTGTCTTACCATTACATGCTTGTTCAACTTTCTTGCTTCAGTTACTAAAAAATCAAAGTGTGGGTTTAACTCAGGGGCTCCACCCGTTATATCCAGATTCTTAATGCTCTCGTTAGTAGCTAAGATCTCAAGACATCTGTTCACTGATTCCAAGTCCATCTGTTCTTTTCTTTTAGGAGATGCATCTACGTGACAATGAAGGCAGGTTTGATTACAGAGCTTGGTGATATTGATCTGAAGAGTCTCTATTGTTGTAGGAGGCAGATCAGTTTTTGCCTCTGACAACTTTTTGTAGAAGCTGTATTTAACATCATCTGTTTTATCTTGTGAAATGTCTCTTTGTCTAAGGACTGTAACTTGTGACATCATAACTCCTAATAAATTCTCATATTTCAGAGCGCTCCATTTTTTTCTAACGCATTATGCATCTGAATCCCGTGTATTAAGGTGATCCCAGCCTCAAGTGAAGCTGCTACATGAATAGCCTCTGTCATTTGCTCGGGATCTGCTCCAGTCTCTAAACACTGGGTTGTATATGAATCGATGCAATATGGGCACTGTTTTACATGTGATACAGCAAGTGCTATAAGTGCTTTTTCTCTTTTGGTAAGAGCGCCGTCCTCTCCTATCGCAGAATTATAGTAATCAAAGAACTTCTCCATTAATTCTTTGCTAAACTTTCCAACCTCACCAAAGCGTTTTAAATCCTTTGAATCGTAGTATCCCATGTCTTGCCTCCGTTAGTGCTTTTTATAATATCTATTTTAACAGCATGTTGTGCTGTTGCCATTAGTCGCACTTGGAGAGCAACAAGAAACCTCTTGTGAATCCTGATCAGGCTCTAGGATTGTGAACATGCCTTTGTAAGGAACCTCAGATAACTTCTGGGCTGTGTCCGTGCATACTTCAATTGCCTGATTTCTAGGAAACACATGACCTTCTTCATCTATAATAATTTTAAAAGGACCATTGTAGACAGCGTGTTGGCCAACAAATACACACCCGGCAGTTTTCTCAAATCTATATGCTCTAACGGTAATAGAGCAAAAGTCGATATTTTCTATACTCTTCCAATAAGTTTTGCTAAGTACCTCAATTCCATAGAAACCAACTTGTTCTAGGTAAGATAAAAATTGATCCTCGGTCAAAGCCCCTGCAATACACTCCCCTAGAAGCTCTTCATTATCTCTTATGCTTTCAGGGATTTTTTGTGATGAGATGATATCAGAAACAACAATTCTTCCATGGTCTTTTAATACTCTTATCATCTCACTAAACACTTTTCTTTTGTCGGGAGAGAGATTAATAACACAGTTTGATGTAATAAGATCTACAGATTTGTCGGATACCGGGATTTCTTCTAAAAAACCTTTTCTGAATTCAACAACGTCATATCCTAGGTTAGATGAAACTTGGTCTTTGCTTTCGTTTGCGACCTTGAGCATGTCATCGGTCATGTCGACGCCTATCACGCTCCCCTTGGCACCTGTTTTTTTGGCTGCTATGAAACAATCTATTCCTGCACCTGATCCCAAATCCACAACAGTCTCACCTTCTTTTATGCCAGCTGTGCTCATAGGGCTTCCGCATCCATAGAATCTATCTATAACTTCTTGTGGTATATGCCCAATATCCTCTGTTGGATAGCTCGTCGGACAACAGAGATCTTCTCTAGGTTCAACGGCAGCTTTGCCGTAGTACCCCTGTACAAAATCCCTTGTTTCATCTGTTTTCTGCATTAATAAAGCCTCCCTCGATAATTCTCTAATTTATAAAATAATACCTAATGTATTCATTTAAAAAATATTACATTCCCTATTAACGATTAGATGTAGCATCGGTTTAAAAGATGCACAAAAATTCGTACTAATCAAATAAGTTTTTTATGGTGCCTGTTTTCATTTAATCATCTTAATGTAGATTACTACATACCAATTGTTTGTAAGGAAACTTAGACATAATGTTAAAAGCAATTATCTTTGATTTTGACGGCGTTATAGCAGATACAGAGCCACTGCATCTAAAGGCTTTTCAACTGACTCTAGCAGATAATGGTATTGAGCTTTCAGATCAAGAGTATTTTGCAAATTATCTAGCCTATGACGATAAAACTTTTTTTAAAGAGCTATTCAAAGACAGGAACTTCGAGCATGATGAATCTGTTATCTCTGATTTTATGAATCAAAAATCAAAACATTTTGAAAATGTCCTTAAGGGAAACATTCTTATTTTAGAAGGAGTGCCTGAATTTATCTCTCAGATTAGTGATAAATATCCACTGTCTATTGGATCGGGTGCATTGAGAGCCGAGATTGTTGAAATACTTAAATACGCAGGATTAAGGGATCATTTTGATATAATTGTAAGCGCAGATGATGTTGTAGACTGCAAGCCAGATCCCGAGGTTTATCTGAAAGTGCTTAAAGATTTAAATGATAAAGCAGTGCCGGGCGAGATATTAGCTAGCGAATGTTTAGTAATAGAGGATTCTACCTCTGGAATTAAAGCTGCACACTCTGCTGGTATGAAATGTTTGGCGGTCACGAATTCTTATTCTGAAGAAAAATTGTCAGATGCGGAATTGGTGGTCAATTCTTTAAAAAAAGTTTCGATAAAACAGTTAGAGGACTTGTTTTTAAGCTGAGCGGACAGTTTGCAGAATAAAAGGAGTATAATTACTTTTAACAATGGAACTTACTGCACTAATAATGGCTGGGGGTGAGGGAAAGAGGTTTTGGCCCCTGAGTACAAAATCAAACCCTAAACAGTTTCTCTCTCTAGTAGGCGAGAAGTCTCTGATTAGACAAACCGTAGATAGAATCCTACCTTTGATACCTATTGAAAATATATATGTTGTAACGGGTGAGGTGTATGGGGAACAAACCCTCGAGCATATACCCGAGCTTCCCAAAGAAAACTTGATTCTAGAGCCAGTTGGGATGAATACTGCTCCTTGTATTGCTTATGGATCTCTCAAAATAAATAAAATTCATGAGGATTGTGTAACAGTGGTGCTTCCGGCGGATCATGTTATCGGAGACGACGAGCAGTTTAAGAATGCTCTTAGTTTTGCAGCAGAGGTGTCCTATAAACCACTAGACAATAATGAATACCCTCTTATTACGCTTGGCGTTACTCCCACAATGCCCGAGACTGGATATGGGTATATTAAGGCAACTAATAAAGAGATCGGCACATCCGAAGAGTACAAAGCTTATAAAGTTGAACAATTTACTGAAAAACCAGATTTGAAAACTGCTGTAAGCTTTATAGATCAAGGCGGTTATTACTGGAATAGCGGAATATTTGTGTGGAAAACCTCATCTATCATTTCTGCTTTTGCTGAAATAATGCCTAAGTGGTATAGCTATTTTGATGAAGTTTCAAGTAATATAGGGAGCTTATCTGAGAGAGAGGCTATTGCTAAATTTTATGATAGTGTATCGTTTGGCTCGATAGATAAAGTAATACTTGAGCATTCTAAAAATACTGCTGTTATTCCAATAAACTTCCCTTGGAGTGATATAGGTAGCTGGTTTGCACTTGATGATTATTTAAGAAACGAAGGAAATCAGAACTTGATTAAAGGGGAAGCGATATCTGTTGATTCCACTGGTTGTATGGTTTTTGGCTCAGGCAAACTCGTTGCATTGGTTGGTGTAGAGGATCTTGTTGTTGTAGAGTCAGAAGATTCGATATTAGTCCTAAATAAACAAAGAGCCCAAGATGTTAAAAAAGTGGTTGAAGAGATCAACAAATCCAAAAAATAATCTCCAACCTCCCATATTTATTGAAAAATATCAATAAATAACCTAAAATTAATAATAAGCTGCAAAATTTTGTATTTTCAATAGCAAAGGATCAAGAGAATTTATTATGAGAAAAGGTATTCAATTTATAGTTTCCGGCCCCTCAGGGGGTGGAAAAACCACGCTTGCAAAGACCATGTTGGATAAACTCGAAAACCTTAGGTTTTCTGTGTCCTGCACAACCAGAACTCCTAGAGAAGGAGAGATTGACGGTAAGGATTATAAATTTATCTCTCACGCAGAGTTTGAGCAAATGGTTGATAAAGGGCAATTTGTTGAGCATGCGCTTGTGCATGGGAACTATTACGGCACGCCCCTGTCTGAATTTGAAGATGCCGGAACAAGTGGAGTAGATCTTCTTCTTGACATCGATGTACAAGGAGCAAGTCAGATAAGAAGGAATTATCCAAATGCAGTTTTTTGTTTTGTTCTACCTCCTTCAATTGAGATTCTAGAAGAGAGGCTAGTTGAGAGAAACAGTAATGGAGAGGTTGATATCCAAAGAAGACTCGACCGCGCAAGGGAAGAAGTGGCTCCCTCAATTCTAGAAGAATATGATTATATCATTATTAATGATGAGTTAGATAAGGCACTTGAGGCTATGTTTTCGATAATAGTTTCTACCAGGTGTCAAAGTAGTAGAATTATAGATAAGATCAAAGCAAGTTTTCTAGCAGAATAAAATGATTAGGCTCAACGACATAATTGAGGATGTTAATAAGTATCTCCACCTAAGTGAAAAAGATGTGGAGATGATTAAAAAAGCATACGTATACTCTGCAAAGGTTCACTCAGGACAAAAGCGGAGCTCGGGAGAGCCCTATCTAAGCCACCCGCTTGAGGTAAGCGGTATTCTTGCCCAGATGAAGCTTGACGTGTCTTCCATTATTACAGGACTTCTCCATGATACCGTAGAAGACACACTCGCAACATCTGAAGAAATTGAGTCGATGTTTGGTAAGGAAATAGCAGTTCTAGTCGAAGGTGTAACTAAGATTGGACAGCTGCCCTATACCTCTAAGATCGAGCGTCAGGCTGAGGGGTTTAGAAAACTTATTCTTGCAACTGCCAAGGATATAAGAGTTGTGCTCATAAAGCTTGCCGACAGACTCCATAACATGAGAACTTTGGAGCACTTAAGAGAGGACAAACAAAAGAGGATCGCTAGTGAGACATTTGATATCTATGCCCCGCTTTCACATAGACTAGGAATCAATTGGGTTACAAATGAGCTTGAAGACCTGTCATTTAAATTCCTGAACCCTGATGAATATAAACAACTTTCCAAGCAGATAACCAAGCAACGCAAGGCCTGGGAAGCCCATGTGAAGGAAGCAAAAGTCATACTGATTGAGAAGCTCTCTGATTTTGATTTAACTCCTGAGATTACAGGCAGGTTTAAGCACATTTACGGTATATATAGAAAGATGCAAGAGCAGAATTTAGAGTTTGAGAATGTATATGATGTTATGGCTTTTAGGCTCATTACAAATTCTCAGAAAGAGTGTTATGAGACTCTGGGAGCAGTTCACGCATCTTGGAAACCTGTGCCGGGACGTTTTAAGGACTATATTGCGCTGCCAAAAGGAAACGGATATCAGTCTCTTCATACAACAGTTATAGGTCCCTTTAATGAAAGAATGGAGATACAGATAAGAACTAGGGCAATGCATGAGATTGCAGAGTCCGGTGTCGCTTCACACTGGGAATATAAAGAGGGCAAACTCGATAAGGGAAGCACATATGAAATATATGCAACCTTAAGACAGCTTCTTGAATGGAAGGACATTCAAGATCCTACTGAATATATGGATGCAATTAAGGGTGAGTTGATAGCCAATGTAGTTTATATCTTCACTCCTAATGGGGATTTAAAAGAACTTCCTACCGGAGCCACACCCATAGATTTTGCATACTCTATTCATACCGAAGTTGGTAATAGATGCACCAGAGCTAATGTGAATGGAAAATTGGTTCCTCTAAATCATCAGCTCAAAACTGGAGATACTGTAGAGATAGTAACTTCAAAAGACCAAAATCCTAATAGGGATTGGCTCAAGTTTGTTGTTACATCAGGTGCTAAGACAAAAATACGTAATTGGCTCAGAGCCGAAGAGAGAAAACAGTCCGAGATTGTAGGGAAATCAATTTGTGAGAGAAAGTTTAAACAAAACGGACTTGATTTTCAGGCAATGTTGAAAAAAGGAAATCTAAAAAAAGCTTTGTCAGAGCTTAAGATTAAAGATGTTAAAGACCTTTATCTTGCAGTTGGATTTGGAAAGATTTCTGCCAATGATCTTCTTAAAAAAGCGGTTCCTTCAGACACCTTAGACTCTAAGGGTGACAGAGAGAGAATTGATAAAATAATTAAGACTATCACTAGTTCAAGCGATGGGGGTGTGCTAGTTCGAGGTTATGATGATGTAATGATAAGGTTTGCAAATTGCTGCTCTCCGCTGCCGGGAGAAGATATTGTTGGATATATAACACGCGGCAAGGGGATAACTATACATAGGAATGATTGTCAGAGACTTCTAGAGGTGGATATTGATAGAAGAATTGATGTTGAGTGGGATAGTAAATTTAAGGGACCAAGACCGGCCAGGATTTTGGTTACTTGCACAGATAAACCCGGCATTCTTTCAAGCATAACCAATACCTTCTCATCCTCGGAGGTTAATATATCCAAAGCGGAAATACACTCTACCGACGTAGAAGACGCTATCGGCACATTTGATGTTGTTGTCTCAGATCTATCTCAGCTTGAAGATGTAATGAAATCAATTAAAAAAGTAAAAGGTGTTAAGTCCGTTGAGAGAATGCAGGAAATTGAAGCTTTATAGTAAAAGAACGTAATTCAAACCAACTGTATAAATATATTGAAACAGTTTGATAAGCCATATATACTCCAGTCCCAATTATGCTAAATATATTTTCCAAAGAACATAAAGCTAGAAAAAAAGCCACTCTACTATTAAAACAAGTTAGACCAGTTCTCGAGAAAAACCGCTCAAAGATTTCACCTGACGTTGTAAGTATTATTGAACAAAAGGTAGGTAGTCTCGAGAGAGCACTTGAATCCCAAAATTATGAAGATGTACTAAGAACAACTGATGATCTTGAGATAGCATCTTCTGATTATCTCTCTAAATACACAAAATCTAAGCTAAGACAAAATATCGAAGCCCTGGCTTTTGCTATTATACTTGCGCTTATTATTAGAACTTTTGTTTTTCAGCCTTTTAAGATTCCCTCAGGCTCAATGATCCCGAATTTGCTGGTAGGAGATCACTTGCTGGTAAATAAGTTTGTATACGGCACGAAAATCCCTTTTACAAACATCGAAGTCCTACCGCTGGAGAAGATAAAACGTGGGGACGTTATTGTATTTACCTATCCTAACAATGAAAATGACCCTACAAAAAATGGGCTTTACTATATTAAACGAGTCATCGGATTGCCCGGAGACGATATAGATATCGATGGCAGAAATCTTTACATTAACCGAGAGGAAATTCCGCTAGACTACATAGGAACTTACTCAGATGAGAGGAATAGCCAGCAGTTTGATGAATACCGTGAGGATATATTTGGAGAAGAACACAAGGTAATATTCAGAAAAGGAAAGGAAAATACTACCAAAGGCAGTAAGATACCAGTTAGTAGGGTTCCTGAAGGATATGTCTTTGTAATGGGTGATAACAGAGACAACAGTCAGGATAGCAGGTTCTGGGGTTTTGTCCCTAAGGAAAACATTGCGGGTAAGGCTTTTGTAATCCATTGGTCCTGGGACTTTTCAAATCCTGATGTCTTGAATAAAGTAAGATGGGATAGGATACTTTCAGGTATTGATTGATAAGGTTATAATATGCAATCAAAATATTTTATAGGTTTGTGAAATTATGGCTAAAAATGTACTGATGGATTCTGAAACTATTGATCGCACAATCGTGCGTATTACCTCTGAAATATTAGAAAAGAATAAGGGAGCCAAAGACCTTGTTATAATTGGCATAAGAACAAGAGGGGTTCATGTAGCTGAAAGAATAGCAAACAGAATAAATAAGCTAGAGAAGATAGAGCCTCCCATGGGCACACTCGATATTACTCTATATAGAGATGATCTTAGACGAAAAACTGAGTGGCCTAAAGTGGAGAAGACCGAAATACCGTTTTCAGTAGAAGATAAAGAAGTGATATTAGTTGATGATGTTATCTATACTGGAAGAACTACTAGAGCAGCGCTTGAAGAAATAATGGATTTTGGAAGACCTTCGTCAATACAGTTGGCAACTATAGTAGACAGAGGACATAGAGAACTCCCTATCCAACCGGATTATGTTGGTATAAAAGTAGACACTCTAAGCTCGGAGAAGATTAGAGTACATTTAGAAGAAACTGACGGAAAAGATGAGGTCATAGTACTACAAGGATAAAATGACATTTGAACGTAAACACATTTTGGGGCTTGAGGAGTTGTCGGCTGAAGAAATAACGCTTATTCTGGACACTGCCGAGTCCATGAAAGAAGTCTCTACCAGGGATGTGAAAAAGGTTCCCGCTCTAAGAGGTGTTACTGTTTGCAACTTGTTCTATGAACCAAGCACTAGAACTAGATCATCCTTTGAAATAGCCGAGAAAAGATTAAGTGCTGATGTTTTAAATTTTACTCTATCACATAGCAGTGTAAGTAAGGGGGAGACCCTGCTTGATACTGCAAGAAATCTTGAGGCGATGGGAGCTAGTGTGATTGTGATCAGGCACCCAATGTCAGGATCTCCTTGGCTCTTGGCTAGAGAGCTTGACTCATCAATAATAAATGCTGGGGACGGATCACATGAACATCCCAGCCAGGCGCTTCTCGATTTATTCACAATCAGAGAAATAAAAGGAAAAATTAAAGGATTAAAAGTTGTTATTGTTGGAGATATTCTCCACAGCCGTGTCGCCAGATCTAATATCTGGGGACTATCAAAACTTGGCGCTGAAGTGAGAGTGGTAGGACCACCTACTTTAATTCCACAATATATTGAAAGTGCTAAAGCTAAGACATTCTATAATTTGGAAGAGGCTATAGAAGGGGCTGATGTAATAATAATGCTCCGTATCCAAATGGAACGGCAGGAATCTGTATACTTCCCCTCATTAAGGGAGTACTCCAGATTCTATGGGCTTACGCGCGAGAAACTAATAGGAGCCCATAAGGATGTAACCGTTATGCACCCAGGCCCTATTAATAGAGGTATAGAGCTTTCCTCGGATATTGCAGATGATGCAAGCTCCGTAATTTTAGACCAGGTATCAAATGGAATCGCAGTAAGGATGGCAATGTTTTATCTCGTAGCATCCGCAGGGAGGAACCAGTGAGCATACTTATTAAAGGTGGGAGGATTATTGATCCCTCTCAAGGAATTGATGAAAAAGGAAACATTCTAATTGAAAATGGAAAAATTAAATCCTTTCCTAAAACAGCTAAAAAGTTTGAAAAAGATTCTAAAGTAAAGGTCATAGATGCCAAAGGAAAAGTGGTATCTCCTGGACTTGTAGATATTCATGTTCATCTTAGAGAACCGGGTTTTGAACATAAAGAAACCATAAGCTCAGGCTGCAAGTCTGCAGCTGCAGGTGGGTTCACTTCAATCGTATGCATGCCCAATACAAATCCTGTAAACGATAATGCTTCAGTTACAGAATATATCCTCTTAAAAGCACGTACTGAAGGAATAGTTAACGTTTACCCTATAGGTGCTATTACAAAAGGCGAGATGGGGGAAACCCTTGCTCAGATTGGGGAAATGTATGAGGCCGGATGTGTGGGTGTCTCGGATGACGGTATGCCTGTGATGGATTCTAAAGTCATGAGGCATGCAATGGAATATGTGCAGGCTTTTGATATACCTGTTATCTCTCATGCAGAGGATAAGAATCTCTCAGGAACGGGTGTTATGAATGAGGGAGAAGTTTCTACCCAGCTAGGTTTGGTGGGGATTCCATGTGCTTCAGAAGATGTAATGGTCTCTAGAGATATAATGGTTGCAGAGCTCACCGGAGCGCGACTTCATATCTGCCACGTTTCAACCGCGGGCTCTGTAAGACTCATTAAGGCGGCTAAGAAAAGAGGTGTGAAGGTAACTGCTGAGGTAACTCCCCATCATTTTATATTGACAGATGAGGCCGTAAATGAGTACGACACGAATGCTAAAATGAATCCGCCTTTGAGAGGCAAAAAAGATAGAAAAGCAGTTATAGAGGGACTTAAAGACGGTACTCTTGATGCGATTGCAACAGACCATGCCCCTCACAGTGAAGATGAAAAGAAAGTCGAATTTGATTTGGCGCCATTTGGCATTGTCGGGCTTGAAACTGCATTACCACTATCCCTTAAGCTTGTAGAGGATGGTGTGCTGACCCTCAGTCAAATGATTAGCAAGCTTACTGATTCTCCTTCAAAGATATTGAATCTAGGAAAAGGGACGCTTGAGATCGGATGTGCCGCTGATGTTGTAATTTTCGATCCTGAGAAAGAGATAACCATTGAGAGAAACAAATTTCATTCTAAATCTAAAAACAGTCCGTTTCATGGTTGGAGTCTCAAAGGCTTGGTCGAGCATACAATTGTTGATGGTAAAGTGGTTTACTCAGCTTAAGTGCTGTCTAATTTTCCCCTACAAAGCAAACTTCAGGATATTTCTTCCCAATTGAGTTCCAGAACTCTGTAGTGACCTCATCAAGCTCATATTCAGAACCTATAGTCACTTGACCGGTATCAAGATTTATTTCAACCATAGTGTCATCATCGTCAGTTAGAAGTACAAACTGTTTAGGTCCTATAGCCTTATAGGTTGATGCAATGCGCTGCTCAGGGTTTATATCTAACCCCACAGTGGGTTCTAGATGAATCTGGGTTCCCGATTCATCTTCAAAATTTTCTATCTCGTCTTTTATATCAGGTGCGATTGTGACTTTGGGGGTGGGTGTCTGTCTTGTTGTTATGGTGTAATCTTGTGGTAGTCCATCTCCGCCCTGTACCATCGTGAGATTTCCCTTTTGAGAGCCTGTTTCTATATTAATTACGACGTATCTGCCTTCGTAGAGTAGGTAGGAGGAAATTCCAAGCAAAATAGCAAGTATTAGTATCAATATATATCGAATCATTTTTATCTCCCAGACTATTTTTTGCTATAAATCCGAGCTCATAAATAGAAGTATACTGACCGGGGTTCATTTTTCTTATTTATTTTGTGGTGTAAGTTAGTATCTCTATTTCAAGAAGCAATGAGCTAAAAATTTGAATACACAAGTAAATAATTCAGATAATCTATCAAGACCTCTTTTTAATAGAGATTTTATTCTAATTACACTCTCTTCGTTTTTATTCTTTTTTAATTTTCACTCTTTCATATTGCTCCCAGTAAGGATTGAAGAGCTTGGCGGTAGTGAATCCACCATAGGTTTTATTATGGGAATGGCCGCTATGGCAACGATAATATCAACTCCTGCAGTCGGGATTACGATTGACCGATTTGGTAAGAAATGGTTTCTAGCCGCAGGCGCAATTCTAATGTCCCTAACTACTTTGCCCTTTGCTTATATGGATACTCTAAGCTATCTCTTCCCAATTCTAAGAGTCTTGCATGGTGCAGCTCTATCACTATGTTTTGTTTCCGCTGGAACACTGATTGCAGATGTTTCCTCGGCATCCAAAAGAAGCCAAGCAATAGGGTTATTTGGAATATTTAGTATTATTAATTTTGCTTTGGCTCCTTCTGTGGGGAAATTTTTCGTTGAATACTTCGGGTTCAGAGAATTCTTTATCTTTGATTTCTTTTTTGGATTAATGTCTTTTCTCATAGCTCTTCTTATTACGGAGCCTAAGAGAGAAGGAAATAGGGAGCCTAGAGAAAATTATTTTTCTGTTTTATTCCGAAAAGGAGTTATTTTAGCTTCCTCTGCTCTTTTTGTTGCGGGAATGGGGTTTGTAACGGTAATAACCTTTGTCCCGGTTTTTGCAGGCCGAATTAACGTAGAACAGTACGAGATATTTTTTATCGCATATACGTTTTCTGTAATTATTGTAAGAGTTTTTGGAGGTTGGATTCCCGATAAGTATGGTAAGAAGAGGGCTGCGATACCAGCATTCTTTGTATATGCGGCTAGTATTGTTATGCTGGGAATGGCAAACGAGTGGATAGAATTACTCGTGGCAGGAATTTTATTTGGGTTAGGGCACGGACTTTTCTATCCCGCAATATATGCTCTTGTGATTGATTTAACATCAGAGATTGATAGAGGAAAAGCTATTTCTATATGTAGCGTTTCATTTACCTTTGGTGGAATGTTGGGTGTCTTTATTTATGGTGTAATCGCTGAGAATTGGGGTTTTTCTTATATGTTTGAGATCCTTGGCATTGTGTCAGTAATAGGGTTTTTGGTCTTTTCAATATTTGGAACTGATTCTAAGAAGCATATTTCTCAAAATAAGTAACAGTTTTCAAACCGATATTTCCAAGTAATCTATAGTCGCGAGAACGGAGTTTGTATGTCTAAAGAGATAAATTTAAATGATCAGTTTCCCAAAGTTCCTGTCTGGGATTTGATGGGTATAAAAGTGGTTGAGATGGGAGAAGGAACAGCTACTCTCACAATGCCTGTTGAAGAAAAAATGACTAACCCCTATGGAATGCTGCATGGCAGCGGGGTATATGCTCTTGCAGATTCAGCTGTGGCTGTAGCAATTTCAACCGTGTCAGAGAAAGGAAAACAGTTTTTTACAATCGAGATGAAAGTTAACTATTTAGAGCCTGTAACCACTGGAATTGTTGAGGCTCGGGCAAAGGTTTTAAGGAAAGGGCGAATAGTGCCTGGAGAAGTAGATGTATACAATGAAAATAAACTTGTGGCGAAGGCCATAGCAACGTATATTATTGTGGATGAAAAAAGGTAGTTGTAGATAAGACATCAAACCCCTTAAGTCAATTTCAGAGCTAATACGGAAAAATACCTAACTTATGTGTTGATTTGATGTAGAACCTTAAACTTTTAATTATGGAAAACGAACAGTTTGAACAAAGAAAAGAGAAGCTTGAGGAATTAAAAGACTCGGGAATTAACCCATTCTCTAACGATTTTAAGCCTGATCACTTGGCTTCAGACATTGTTTCAAAATATGCTGAGCTTCCAGGAGAAGAACTTGCAGAAGTGAAAGATGAGTTCTCATTTGCTGGTCGTGTAATGGCCATAAGAGACTTTGGAAAAAGTGCATTTTTTCATATTGCCGATAGATCAGGAAGAATCCAAGGCTACTTAAAGAGAGATGTAGTTGGTGAAGATCAGCAGAAAGCATTTAAAAAGTTTGTAGATCTTGGAGACTTTATTGGAATAAAGGGCACCTTGTTTAAAACAAAGACCGGTGAGTTAACAATTCAAGTCGCTGAGTATAAATTCCTTACCAAATCACTACATCCTTTACCTGAGAAATGGCATGGTCTTAAGGATGTTGAAGTCAGGTATCGTCAGCGTTACCTAGACCTGGTCTCTAATCCAGAAATAAAAGAAATCTTTCTAACCAGAAGCAAAATTATCAAACTCATCAGAAAGTACTTAGAGGAGAGGGATTTTGTAGAGGTAGAAACCCCTATTTTGCACCCTATTGCTGGTGGTGCAACAGCTCGTCCTTTTAATACTCATCATAATGCCCTTGATATGGATCTTGTTTTGAGAATCGCCCCTGAGCTTTATCTAAAAAGGCTTGTTGTAGGTGGAATAGATAGGGTATTTGAGATTGGAAGAACTTTTAGAAATGAAGGAGTATCCACTCAGCATAACCCTGAGTTCACGATGATGGAGCTCTATCAAGCCTATGCCACTTATGAAGATCTAATGGATTTAACAGAGGAGCTTGTTTGTCATATAGCAATGGAGATCAAGGGTTCACTGAAATTTGAATATGGTGATATTGAGATTGACCTCACACGTCCTTGGAAGAGGCTCCAAATTACTGATTCACTCCGACAGGAATTAGGGGACGAGATCCTATCTGACGATAAAAAACTTTTTGATAAAGGTGATTCAATGGGTATTGACCACCATGGGATTAGGGGAAAAGCCATAACTGAGATATTTGAAGCTATATTCGAAGAGCAGTTAATTAACCCTACATTCGTATACGGATTTCCTCTCGATGTATCTCCTTTGGCAAGGAAAAATGAAGAAAATCCAGATTTGACTGACAGATTCGAGCTCTACATTGTCGGACGTGAAATAGCTAACGCTTTTTCGGAATTAAATGACCCGATAGACCAAAAGGAAAGATTTGAGAAGCAGATAGAGTTAAAAAATAAAGGCGAAGAAGAAGCACATGAAATGGATCAGGATTATGTCACAGCCCTTGAGCACGGCATGCCGCCTACGGCAGGTGAGGGCATTGGGATCGATCGTTTAGTCATGTTATTTACAAATTCTCCTTCCATAAGGGAAGTCATTTTCTTTCCACATCTAAGACCCTAATGAAATATGAATTTTTTATAGGACTCAGATACCTAAGCTCACGAAGAAAACAGAAGTTTACTTCGATTATAGGAATTATATCGGTTCTAGGTGTAATTATTGGAGTAATGGCTCTAAATGTTGTTTTGGCTGTAATGGGTGGGTTTGAGGAAGAGCTTAGAGAGAAGATATTAGGTGTCAGCTCTCATGTAGTAGTGCTTAGTTATGACGGTCCCATGGAAGATTATAGCAAGGTAAAAGATGAAGCGCTAAACTTCCCGGGAGTCATTGGTGCAAGTCCGTTCATATATGGCCAGGGAATGATCTCGAGTGATAGAAATGTGTCGGGCTCAGTCATAAGAGGTGTTGATCCCCTCACTGCTGGTGAAGTAACAAGTATTGAGCAGGCCATCGGCAATGGGGTTATAAGAGGTAAGGGAGCCAAAAAATTATCAGATGAAGAATTGAGTGAACTTGGTAGAGAGGTTTTAGTAAAGTTAAGCGCTGAAACCGAGTCTGGTAGACCCCCTGTTTTAATTGGAAAAGAGCTTGCTGCTAATCTTGGTGTCATCGAAGGAGACGAAGTCAGTCTCGTCTCACCTTTTGGGAAGTTGGGGCCTTTTGGGCAGACTGCAAAGGTGAAGAAATATGAAGTAATAGGAATTTTTGATTATGGTATGATCGAATATGATTCATCTATATCCTATATCAACCTCCCTGATGCAATGGATTTTTTCGATATGGAAGAGCAGGTCTCAGGTGTAGAGGTAAAGGTGAAGGATATTTATAATGCCAAAAAGATGGGCAATGAGCTCACCTCAGTTCTTGGCTTTCCTTACTATGCGAGAAATTGGGAAGAAGTTAATATAAGATTGTTCAAAGCACTACGTTTAGAAAGGATAGGTGTTGCTATTATCCTAGGATTAATAATACTTGTAGCAGCGCTGAATATTGTCAGTACTCTTATTATGGTTGTTATGGAAAAGGGAAGGGACATAGCCATCTTACGAGCTATGGGGGCAACAAAGAACAGCATTCTTAGAATATTTATTACAGAAGGAATGATAATCGGAACTATAGGAACATTACTTGGTACAGCACTGGGGTATGGCATTTGTTATATGCTAAAAACCAGCGAAACAATACGACAATTAATTCCGTTTGATAATAATGTCTATCCTATTTCCGACTTTCCAGTTAAAATTGAACCGTTTTATTTTATTATTGTTGCGGTATTTAGCATACTGATATGTTTTATTGCAACTTTATATCCATCGTTTCATGCGTCTCGCAAAGATCCTATAGAAGCGCTGAGGTACGAGTAGCAATGTTAATTCAAGCAGAGGGTTTATGGAAGGTCTTTGAAACGGTTGGTGGAAGAGTAGAGGCCTTGAAGGGAATTGATTTGAATATATCTGAATCAGAGACGCTAGCTGTTGTAGGAGTTTCAGGATCCGGTAAAAGTACTCTTTTACATATATTGGGAACTTTGGAGCATCCTTCAGAAGGAGAAGTTTCTTTCAGTGGTAAAAATATTTTTAGCAAAAATGATAGAGACATTGCTGCATTCAGAAACAGTGAAATTGGTTTTGTTTTCCAGTTCCATTATCTTCTTCCTGAATTCAGTGCACTTGAAAATGTTATGATGCCTTGTTTGATAAATGGCATAGATTCAGAGCAGGCCAGGGAAAGGGCAGAGGAAATTCTAGGTAAAGTAGGTTTAGAGAAAAGACTCGAGCACCGTCCAGGGGAGTTGTCTGGAGGAGAGCAACAGAGAGTTGCTATAGCGAGAGCGGTTGTATTAAAACCTAAGGTTATATTGGCCGATGAACCTACTGGCAATTTAGATAAGGAAACGGGCGAATCAATTCTAGATTTGTTTTTAATGTTAAAAGACGAATATGGGATAACTTCGGTTTTAGTCACACATAATATGGAGATAGCTAACCGTCTTAATAGGAGAATCAGGCTTTCTGATGGAAAAATTGTTGATGCAAATTAATAAACGCAATATTACGGCTGTCCTATCGTTAACGGCTTTAATCTTTTTAATTACCTTTTATGTTTACCCAAATTTGGGTCAAGCAACCGGAATTGAAAAGATAACGGCCAAAGATGCTTTAAGCTGGGAAGTTGCCCAAGAAGACGGCTCTTCAGAGAATACTCAAATAGAGCAAGAAGGAGATCTTGCTTCCAAGAATAATAAAATTCTTCAAGTTAATGTTGAGGGTAACAGAAGGGTTGAAACTGAACTAATAAAACTCAACATTTCCTCTAAGGTAGGAGAGACGCTCTCAACTACAGTAATAAGAGAAGATGTTAAAAAGATATATGGCCTGGGTTCTTTTGAAGACGTTACTGCAGAGATTGATAGAACGCCAGATGGGGTTGTTTTAGTATACAAAGTTAAAGAAAAACCAATAGTTGCAGATCTAAGAATCAGAGGAAATAAGGACCTAAAGACTGAAAATATTCTTGAGGCAATAACCGTTAAAGAAGGGAAAATAATTGATTTAAATAGTGTTAAAAAAAGTCAGGAAATTATTGGATTTTTATATACAGAGGGAGGTTTAGTTGGTTCTGTAGTTGATTACGAGATTGAGCCTGAAGGTGATGGTACAGTAAGTGTTACCTTTGATATCAAAGAGGGCAAAAAAGCCTACATTAAGCAAGTTGATATTATTGGTAATGATAAGTTGAAGACTGATCAAGTTAAAAAGGGTCTATATTCAAAACCCAAGGGAATGTTTTCTTTTCTCTCCAAAAAAGGTTTGTACAATCTAAGAGAAGTACAGAACGACTCTGAGAGGATAAGAGTTACTTATATTGATAACGGTTTTCTTGATGCAAAGGTAAGTAAAGCTGAAGTAGAGTATAGCGATGAGAAAAAGGGTTATATAGTCACCTTTAAGATTAGTGAAGGTGATCAATTCACAGTTAACGAACTTTCATTCTCTGGGGATTTAATTGTTCCGGATGAGGAACTTAACGAAATACTAAAACTTAAAAGTGGGGAAATTTTCAGAGGCAGTCTCTTGGGTCAGGATATCGCAGCATTGACGACTTTTTATGGTAACAAGGGATATGCTTTTGCTAATGCTGAACCTACTTTTGCTCTAAATCGCCAACAGCTTTGGGTTGATATAAAGTTTAATATCGAAAAAGGTCCAGAGGTGTATATAAGAGAAATTGATATTGTAGGTAACCATAGAACTAGAGACAAGGTCATCAGAAGAGAGATTCCGATACAGGAACAGCGTTTGTATAATGCAAGTGCAGTTCAAGCTATAAAGCCTAGGGTTACAAGACTTGGTTTCTTCGAAGAAAATGTAGAAGTTGTCTCTGAGCGTGTTCCAGGTGAAGAAGACAAACTTGATCTTAAAGTTAGGGTAGAAGAAAAATCTACCGGGTTCTTTAGTGTTGCCGGAGGTTTCAGCTCAGTTGAAACTTTTATTTTTGCAGGACAAATTCAAGAATCTAACCTCTTTGGTTATGGTAAAAGGCTTTCTTTAAATGCACAGGTAGGTGGTGTTACTCAACTATTTTTCATAAATTATACAGATCCTAATTTCTGGGATAGCGATTATACATTTGATATTAACCTTTTTAGAACAGATAGAACCTTTAGAGATTTTGACCGCAGCTCTTGGGGTGGAAGTGTGTCATTTGGTCGCAGGATCTGGAAATGGTTAATAGCGGATGTAACATACAGGCTTGAAAGTCAACGGATTAGTGACATTGATGATAGCGCCAGACTAATTATCACTTCTGAAAAAAGGACTATTAGTGCTCTTGGTGCTGGTTTGCTCTGGGATTCCAGGAACAATCTTTTAGATCCAAGTAAAGGAAACCTAACTCGTACGGGTGTTGCTTTTGCAGGTGGACCTTTTGGTGGAAATACTGATTATATTAAATATACTTTATCATCAAGACACTGGTTCTCGCTGTGGTTTAATACGGTCTTTACAGTTAGGGGAAGATACGGAATAATAGATTTCCGCAACAATGGTAATGATTTGGTTGTAGGGGAAAGGTTTTATCTCGGAGGCCCAAATTCCTTAAGAGGTTTTGGTTTTAGGAGAGTAAGTCCCCGTGTTCCGACAGAAGATGGAAACTTTGTACTTATAGGTGGTGTGCAAGAACTTCTATTCTCAGCTGATTATGTGTTTCCACTTATTCCATCTGCTGGACTTAGAGGGGTAGTCTTCTTTGATATGGGAAATGCGTTTAATGATGGTGAGAAATTAACAGTAAATCCTGCTGATCTTAGAACAGATGTCGGTTTAGGGTTTAGGTGGATATCTCCATTGGGACCTTTAAGACTTGAGGTAGGTTTCCCATTAGGGGAAAGGTTGCCTGGTGAAAACTCCTACGAGATACAATTTACAGTAGGAACATTATTTTAAAAATCAAGGAGGTATAAGAAATGAGATTATTTTTAGTAGCACTTAGTTCATTGATTTTGATGTCTAGCATGATGTCTAGTATCGCGTATGCCCAAGCAAAAGTTGGGTATGTTGATCTTAGAAGAGTTGTAACAGACTCAAGAAAAGGTAAAGCAGCATTTTCAGCTGTTGAATCTCAGTTTGGCCCAAGAGGAAAGACTTTAGAAAATAAAAGAAAGTCTCTTGAAGCTATGGAGCAGGACTTTATTAAGAATGCTGCTGTTATGAATGAAGCTTCAAGAAAGCAAAAAGCCGAGCAAATAGACAGAATGAAGAAGGACTTTTCCAGATCACTAGAGGATTTTCAGTATGAGCTCAAGAAGAAAGATTTCGAACTCTCTCAGAGTATTTTGGAAGATATTGAGGGCATACTCAAGTCTATCGGACAATCTGGAGGCTTTACCGTTATTTTAGAGAGTAGTGCACTTGTTTATGGAAGCCCTGCGGCGGATATAACGGACCAGGTTATTAAAGCTTACGACGCTAAATAATATTATATTAAGCATGTTTTTTCTAAGGAGTTAGCCATATTTTGATGGATAAAGAAGAAATAAAGACCTATATTCCTCACAGAGAACCTTTTCTTTTTGTTGATAAAGTGCTCGAGTTTGAGCCGTATAAAAGAATATTGGCTGTTAAAACCTTTCCTAAAGAGCAAGAGTTCTTTAAAGGTCATTTCCCTGGACACCCCGTTGTTCCGGGTGTTATATTGGCAGAATCAATGGCGCAAGCTGCAGGTGTGTTAATGTCCGCGTCTTTTGTCAAAGATGAAGATGCCGAAAATATGGAAGGGTGTTATCTAATGGGTCTTGATAAGGTCAAATTTAGAAAAATTGTTAATCCCGAGGATCAGATTCAACTTCATGCCGAAGTAGTTAAACTTAGGTCAAAGATTGTTACCTTTAAGGCAAGCGCCTATGTAGGTGAATCAAAAGTTGCAGAGGCCGAATTCATGGCTACATTCTATTAATTATCATATATTCATGTGATAATGTTGACAATAGTGAATAATCCATGTTAAAGTATCTGGTTTTATAATCGCGGGCGAGTTCTACCTAATTCGATTTTGATGGAGAACCTGACATATTTCTCTAGAAATAATATATATTGGGTATAGGTCAGCTGGCGTAGCTCAGTGGTAGAGCAGCTGATTTGTAATCAGCAGGCCGGGGGTTCAAATCCCTTCGCCAGCTCCATTTACAACATGCTTAGACTAAAAAATTTGGGAGTTTTGTTTTTAAGGGGGGAGGTGGCTGAGTGGTCAAAAGCAGCAGACTGTAAATCTGCCGGTGCAAGCCTACGTAGGTTCGAATCCTGCCCTCCCCATAGTTTTTTGGTCGGTTTTTGTGAGTGATTGGACATATGATTTTGAATAATTTAAATAATAGTTTGACCGAAATTTTACAAGCTCTAAATAGCGGGAGTAGCTCAGTTGGCTAGAGCATCAGCCTTCCAAGCTGAGGGTCGCGGGTTCGAATCCCGTCTCCCGCTCAAAAGGCTGCATAGCCCACGTAGCTCAGCCGGTAGAGCACATCCTTGGTAAGGATGAGGTCAGCGGTTCAAGTCCGCTCGTGGGCTCGTTTTCTTATAAAATTTGCGAGTTTTTAAAAGATTAAGGAGGAAAAGTAGAAATGTCTAAGGAGAAATTTGAGAGAGGTAAGCCGCACTTAAACATAGGCACCGTGGGCCATGTGGACCATGGTAAGACGACATTAACAGCGGCAATAACAAAGGTGTTAGAGAAATCTGGTG
>JAJCZS010000038.1 GCA_029262275.1 Deltaproteobacteria bacterium
GTCAGAATTAAATGAAGCCCCAAATCCGAAACCGCCTATTGAGTCAGTTACTTGAAGAAATCTATCATCGCCAAGATCATAGAGGAAAAGTTCCAGATTACCGTCCGGATTATCTCCGGTAAAATCCCCATTACTATTAAAACGAATTGTGTTTCCATCCGGAGTAAATTGGGGATTTCTATTAACAGAATCTGTATTGGTTATCTGCGTAATAGTATCTGTGGCACGGTCAAACAAAAATATCTCAACATTTCCATCAGGATTACTACCGACAAGACCGAGGTCAGACACAAATACTACAAGCGAACCATCCGGACTAACCGATGGAAATCTGTTGCTAAAATTGGTGCCGCCCGTGCTGTCAGTTACTTGTGTAATTGTATCGGTATTGGCATTGTAAACAAACAGTTCCCGGTTCCCATCAGCATTCTCACCCGTTAGATCGCCCTCTGAGGGAAAAGAAGTAATAGAGCTGTCACGACTAGTACTTGCAGTATTAGTAAGGTTAATAACTGTCGTGTCAGTAATCTGAGTAAACATCAAAGAGTTAATATCAAGAAGAAAAACCTCAATATTATTATCCGGATTAGCCCCTGTGTGATCTCGGTTAGAAACGAAAACAATGTGATTACCGTCGGAACTAATCATTGGAGATATATGAGCAGAAATTGATCCCCCCCCGGTTGTGTCAGTTAACTGCGTGATTATAGTTGTTTTTGTATCTAGTAAAAATAACTCTTGATTACCATCTGCGTTATTACCTGTAATATCATTTCCTGAACTAAATACAACAAATAATCCATCAGAACTCATTGTTGGGGTGAAATTGTCATCACCTATGGTATCTGTTGCCTGAATAAACATGTCTGTGACTACATCGTATAAATAAATCTCATTATTTCCATCAGCATTGAATCCTATTAAATCACGATCCGACTGGAATACCACAATTGTTCCATCAGCGTTTGTGTTAACACCTCTTGTTTCACCATCAAGAGTGTTTGTGATCTGTTTAAAATCACAGTCAAAATCTTGAGAATAAGCAGATTGTGAAGTTATAGGAACAGCTAATAGTAAGAAAAGGACTAATGACTTGAGCATGTTTTGAATATTCATCATTAAATCTCCTTTAAAGCTAGATTTTAAACAGTGAGTAACATCTCATAACAAAAAGGTTCATAATTTTAAAATCTTGTTTTGCTGATTGAAAAATTTGAATCCGTATCTGTGTGAGTTGAAAAAGGATATGAGGAAGTAGCTAAAACCTATATTGCTGCTATTGAATACCGCCAATCTTACAGCCCGTCACCCAGGCTCAAATTATATGTCAATTGTAGAATATATAAGAGGGAGTTTCAACTGTTTTATCAAGAAGGATTTAAGTTGAAAATGTTATAAATAAAAAAGGGAGCCGAAGCTCCCCTTAGTTCGTATTAGTTGTTAAAGTTTATGCAGATGCCTTCTTTCTTCTAATAGCTATATAACCCAAAATTCCTAGAACAACAGCCATTGCTATGAGACCTAATCCACCTATCGTAGGAATTTCTGTAGCAAGAGGTGCAAGAGTTGGCGGAGGTAGTGTTGGTCTTCTGCATTCTTGTGATTCCTCGTCACAGAAGTTGTCCTCGAAATAGTCTCCATTAAGAGATATTGTACATTCATCAATGCCCCCAGTGGTGAATACATCACTACATTCGACTGGCTCAAAAAGCTGACAACATCCAAGAGGCATAACTCCTGAATAGCCTTTTTCTGGCATAGCTAAGAACAAGCAGCTAACAATAAGAAAAGCACCAATAAATACTGGAATCTTATTTTTAAACATGAACCCTCCATTTCGTTTTATGAATACATAGATTACAAGAAATTTAACATAGAGTAGAAATATGCACTAATAACCTATCTCTTAATTTTCTAACTAACCCACTACCAACAACCCTCATCTGGCTAATTATTCAATTTACAAATCATAATTTATTACTAGACTTATAATGAGGATATATTTATTCCACATAATCTAATAAGGAGGTAGACATGTCAGAAATCACACTTGACCACCATTTGCACTCATTTGGAGAAGGTGATATACAGAGCCTTTTAGAGGATTACACTGAGGAATCCATAATAATAGTTCCCAATGCAATAATTAGAGGGCTTGATGAGATAAGAGATTTTTTCACAAACCTTACAACAGAAGTGCTTCCGCCTGGGTGTGATTTTCACTTGCACGGAAAGGTGGTTGAAGAGAATGTTGGCTATCTAGTGTGGCACGCTGAGTCCGACGGGTACAAGGTGCCCTTTGCATCAGACACCTTTGTTTTTGATGATGAAGGCAAGATTGAAGTTCACACTATAGCATTTGTACTACACGAGAAGGAGTAATTTATCCCCAAACATATGAGCACAGAAAACAATAAGCCCCGCACTCTTAGAATAGAGATATGGATGAAAGATAATATGGAGTGGTCCCTTGAGGGTGACGGCTCGGATCTGCAATACCAACAAGCGTCCATAAGGCTCCGGTCGCTCTTTTCAGAAGAAGAACTGAAACTGGTCAAAAATAAGGATGAGGTAAGCACCGTTAGTAGAGACGAGGCGCTAGAGCTGATAAAGAGCAACCTTTCAAATGACAACCTCATGCTCTGTGATGAAAAATTCACACGTATGATGGTGTTTTTTTACTTGAGTAAGGTAGAATAGAATTCTAAGTTAATTTTGTTCCAAAGATAACTCAAACCATGATTTTACTTCTAAAAAACTGGATAGATAAGTGAAATTTGCAGCCATAGATGTCGGATCAAACGCCGTTAGGCTCCTGTTTACTCAAGTTTTTGAAAATAAGAACGAAACTTACTTTAAAAAAGACTCGCTATTTAGGGTCCCCATCAGACTTGGTGAGGATGCATTCGTCAAACGAAAGATTAGTGATGAAAAAGCACAGAGCCTCATAAAAACCATGATGGCATTTAAATATCTAATTGAAGCCTATAACCCTGTGGACTATATGGCTACTGCCACCGCCGCAATGAGGGAGGCTGAGAACTCACATGAGATAGTAAGGGCTATACATAAGGAAACCGGGATTGATCTTGAGATCATAGATGGTCAAAGAGAGGCTGAGATTATCTACTCAAACCACGTAGCTGAAGAGCTTGATAACAAAGGGAACTATCTATATATAGACGTAGGTGGCGGAAGCACAGAGCTTACTCTGATCTCGGGCTCTGTGATAGTGGATTCATGCTCATTTAAGCTAGGCACCGTGCGCTTGCTGGAAGAACAAGTGCCCAAAACAGAATGGCAGAGAATGAAAACATGGATAAAGGAAAGCACATCAGATTATCCTTCTATTAAAGGAATCGGTACCGGTGGAAATATCAATAAGATATTGAAGATGTCTATGAAGGAAGATGGTGAGTTTTTGTCCTATAAAAACATTAAGAAAGTATCGGATCTTGTAAATTCGTTCAGCTTTGAGGACAGAATATCTAAGCTTAACCTAAGACCCGACAGAGCGGATGTTATTGTGCCTGCAACAAAAATTTTCCTTAAAGCAATAAAATGGGCAGACATAAATGAGCTTTACGTACCCAGCATTGGGCTTGCGGACGGCATAATTCATGTATTGTACGAGAAACATAAGAGACTAAAGCTCGAGGCATGATTAAGTTCCAGGAACTCTTGCCTCTTTATAATAGGAATATTTCACTTATATTAAAACTATGACATCACCGTCGGACAAGAGCGAATATTACAGTCTGCCTCCTAGCCTTGATAGGGCCCAGTTCCTGCGCAAGCTCACTACAGATCACAACTTTGTCCTTGACCCTCCTCAGAAAAAGAAAGAAGAATTTTTTGACACATTTGATGGGCGTCTAAGATCAGCAAATCTCATCTTGATCAAAGAGCGAGCCTCCTATTATCTCAAAAGTTTGAGCGACGGAAGAACGGTTGAAGCGCTTGAGGATAAAAACAATATAAATCCCAAGTTCTGGTGGGATTTTCCCAAATGCGCACTTAGAGCTGGGATTAAGCCGCACTCCGGCATAAGAGCCCTACTCTCTCTAGCCAATATAGAGAGATCCGTGGCTACACTTAGGCTTTTAAACAAGGATAAAAAAACTGTGCTGTTTGTTTATGTGAAGGCTTTGCGTGTATTAAACGGTGATAATGATAACCCTGCAGTGGTTGTACAAATTAAACACCTAAGGGGATATGAAGAGAACGCCTTAGAGTTTAAGAAATATTTTGATACGCTTGGACTAAAGAGCTCAAGTGGGGATCTGCTCTCGGCTGCAGTATCCTACCAGGGAAAATATCCGCTTAACTACTCATCCAAGATTAATGTTCATCTAAAACCCAACATGAAAGCACTTGAGGCTGCAAAGCTTATCTTCACAAATTTGCTAGAGACAATGAAGCTAAATGAATTTGGGATTAAAGAGGATATAGACACAGAGTTCCTACATGATTTTAGAGTAGCGGTTAGAAGAACCCGCTCAGCACTTAGCCAGATAAAGTCAGTTTTTACACCTAAGGATACGGACAAATATAAAGCTGAATTCTCCCAGATTGGGAAAGCTACCAACTTGCTCAGAGACTTAGATGTATATCTTTTAACTGAAGAGTCCTACAAGAAGATGCTCCCTGAGGATATAAGAGACGGGCTGGACCCACTCTTTGATAAACTTGGCAAACAAAGAGAGGGGGCTATAAAAGATTGCAGAGAATTTCTTGAGTCTGAGACATACAAAGAGTCTATTAAATTATGGGAAGAGTTCTTAGATAATGTTGAAAGTAATCCGGAACAGGCTGCTAATTGCGATAGGCCTATAATGGAGCTTGCAAAAGAGCATATATGGAAGAAGTATGCTAGGGTAATAAAACTAGGGAGGAAGATAGGAAGCCGCACTCCCGACCCTGAGGTTCACGCTCTTAGGATTGAGTGTAAAAAACTTAGATATCTCTTAGAATTTTTTGCCTCTCTTTTCCCGTCAGAAGAAATGAAAATTATTGTTAAACACTTAAAAGTGCTCCAGGATAACTTGGGTGACTTCAACGACCTCTATGTTCAGCAGGAGAGCCTCAAAGAGTTTTTACGGGGAGTGGATATAGGGTATGATCAATCCAAGCAGAAAACCCTAACTGCAGCCGGAGGGCTTGTCTCGGTGCTTTATCAACAGCAGATGGGGGTCAGAAAAAGATTTAAAAAGAATTTCGAGGGATTCAGTGACAAAGAAACAACACAGCTATTTGAAAAACTCTTTGCCTGATTCTACTATAAAAATATTATGAAAAAAATTGCAATCTACAGTATGAAAGGAGGCGTTGGGAAAACTGCTGCTGCGGTTAATCTCTCCTATCTAGCAGCGGCGGGCGGGTTTAACACCCTACTCTGCGATCTAGACCCACAGGGAGCGTCGACTTACTATTTCCGTATCCGTGCATCTAAGAACTTCAACACCAACAAGTTCATTAAGGGCGGAAAACACATAGACAAAAACATTAAGGGCACCGATTTTCCAAACTTAGACTTGCTGCCCTCCAAACTCTCATACCGTAACCTGGATCTAGCACTTGATGCGCTTAAGCACTCGAAGAAGCGCTTAAAGGCGATATTTAAAGAGGTTGAGGATGACTATGACTATCTATTTATGGACTGTCCACCAGGGATATCGCTAATTTCTGAAAACGTTTTTAATGCTGCAGATATTATTGTTGTACCCCTTATTCCAACAACACTATCAGAGCTGACCTACGAGAAGCTTCTTAAGTTCTTCCAAAAAAACGATATTAACCCAAAAAAGATATATACTTTCTTCTCAATGGTTGAGAGTAGAAAAACCCTACATCAAGATACGATGAGCAAGGTAATAGATGAAGGCGGGAATATACTAAAGAGCCTTATCCCTTACCGCTCAGATGTTGAGAAAATGGGTATATATCGAGAACCCGTGCCCGTCTCAAACCCGCATTCAGACTCAACCCAGGCATACAAAGATCTCTGGGGAGAGATAAAAGCAATTTTATAACCCCATGGCCCAGGAAATAGAGAGAAAATTCTTAGTTAGTGTACTGCCACCCAACATAGAGAGCTATCCTAACAATGAGATCATGCAAGGCTATCTCAGAATTTTGGATGACGGCACTGAGGAGAGAGTACGCAAAAAGGGCCCTCACTACTTTTATACAGTAAAATCAGGAAAGGGTCTCATCAGAGAAGAATCCGAGAAAAAGATCACAGAAAAGGATTTTATGGAACTCTGGCCCAAGACCAGAGACAAAAGAGTTCTTAAAACCAGATATGACATTGAATATGAGGGCGTTTTAATTGAGCTTGATATTTTCTCAGGGCATCTGGAGGGACTAATAGTTGCAGAGGTGGAATTTGAGAGTGAGGAAGAAAGCTCCAAATTTATACCTCCCCAGTGGTTTGGCACCGAAATCACACATGACGAGAGATATAAGAATAAATACCTTGCACTCCATGGAAGACCCTAGGGCTCTCAAAGTTATCTATAATATTTTTGCATAAAATGATCTTATTTAATAAAACTAAATATATCTAAAGAACAAACTCTTTCTAAACCAAGATTTATATTATATAATATTTGACGTTCTTTAATACTTAAAAGCGGAGGATTTTAACAAATGAAAAAACTAATTGTGTTAGCCTTTCTATTTTGTTTTTCAGTTAATGCATATGCACAAGAGCCTTTCCCATGTGACGGCAGTTTTTACCAAGTATTTGGTATAAATGGAATGTCTCTTGCATATAATGTTGAAACTGATATATCTACAGTTGCACCAAACAATGCAGGAACCAGTATGAATGCCTTTGGCTATCGAGTACAGGATAATCTGGCCTACGGTATTTTCACTGGGACCAACGAGCTTGCTCAGCTAGGCTCGGATGGAACTGTGAACAATTTAGGGGTTGTAACTGGATTGCCCCTCATTAACTACCCTGCAGGAGCAATATCAGACGACGGATTTTTATATGTGTACCGCGGCACCGACCCTGTTTTTAATATGATATTTGTGATTGACATAGATGCAGTATCGGTTGTAAATGTATTAAATGTGCCAGGTCCTACGTTTACTACCCCAGACTTAACATTTAATCCTATAGATAACCGTTTCTATGCAGTGGCCGGTGGGGGGGCTGAGGTTCCTGATAATAACCTTATTGCCATTGACAGAGATACGGGTGTATTGGAAATAGTAGGCCCAACAAATTTAGCGGATGATACAGGTTTTGCGTCCATGTTCTCTGATGATTCCGGTAATGTTTATGGGCACGATAGAGACACTGGAATTTTATATGTATTTAACACACAAACTGGCCAGCCAACTCAAATTGGGCAAAACATTATTCAAGAAGAGGTTATGGGCGGCGTTGACGGGTTTTTCTGTGTTGCAAACCCAGGCCCTATTGCAAAAGTAGTTCCTACACTCTCTGAGTGGGGTCTAATTGCAATGGTTGCGCTTCTAGGAGTAATAGGATTTATTGCTATTCGCAGGCGGACAGCGTCAGCTGGCGCATAATTTTTCACAGCCTATTCTAAAAAAAATAACAAGGGAGCTTAGGAGATATTTCTTCTTGGCTCCTTTTTTTATCTAGAGTGCTCATGAATCACATGCACACCAACATCTAGAGAACCCCTTAAACTTTAGTAACCAAAAAAACACTTTAATTATTAAACAAATCCATGATATACTAGCTCTAACTTATCACTTAGGTAATCCAGGAGGATGGCATGTCACGATTCAAATACTTATTCTTAGCTTGTAGCTTTGCGTTTATTTTTTCCCAAAGTGCTTTAGCTATCGAAAAGGCTTATGTAATCAATAACGATATGACTGTTTCAGTCATAGATACTGGAACCAATACAGTTATAGGAAGCATACCACTCCCATATATGGCATTTCGTATCGGTGTTAGCCCTGATGGTGAGCGCGTGTATATATTTGAGTCAGGTGGGTCTGATATGGCCGTAATAGAGACTTTTAGCGACACAATAATTGCAATGATAACCGTCGAAGGAGCCCCTAGTTCAATTGGAGTAAGCCCAGATAGTAGCAGAGGATATGTTGTAAACAATGGTCCCGGCACCCTATCTATTGTAAACCTAGTTAACAATTCCTTAATTCAAACTCTTGATATAACAAATGGATTTGATTCTTTCAATGGCGCAATTACTCCTGATGGCACACTCTTCTACATAACGAACGATGGTAATAACCTTGTGAATATCTTCAGGACTACAGATAATACTTTTATAGGGGATATAGATGTTGGAATAAACCAAGTAGATGCCAAAGTAAGCCCTGATGGCAGCACACTTTATGTATTAGCTGTAAATAGTCTATTTGTCATCAGAACTTCGGACAATGTGATTACCGCTACAATTCCTTTAGCTCCTGGTTTACGAAATATTACAATTTTACCTGACGGCTCTAGAGCATATGTTTCTAATGAAACTTTAGAGACTGTCTCTGTTATAGACACCGCAACTAATACGGTGATTGATACAATACCAACTGGAGTGGGCCCAAGTGGAATAGATAGAACTGCTGATGGTGAATTTGTTTATACAACTACCACTTCTGATAATAACGTCACAGTAATAAGGACTTCGGACAACACTATTGTAGATACAATTCCAGTAATTACGTTCCCTAATGCAAATGGTATGTTTATTATTAACTTGCCTGACACATCTGTGCCAACACTCTCTGAGTGGGGTCTAATTGCAATGATCGCACTTCTTGGAGTAGTAGGATTTATTGCCATTCGCAGGCGAGCTGCTGCTGGCGCATAATTTTTTTCTAACCTTATATTGAGAAACAGCAAGGGAGCTAATGAGATATTTTCTTTTTAGTTCCCTTTTTTTATTTTAATATGAATTATAATAGATTTTCAACATAAGTAAGGAGGCTAGATTATGTCAGAGCTTACTCAAGTGCTAGAGACTTGGTACAAAAGAGTTTGGGAGAATGAGGACGCAAACGCAATTGACGAGATGTTCGTTCCTGACCCGGAGATTAAGCAAAGAGGTATGCTCAAGCCTATCAACCTTGAGGAGTTTAAAGGGTTTCACAAACTGATTTGTCATCAGCTAACCAATATAGATATCAAAATCGACCTTGTCATAGAACAAGGCGATTGGATAGCTGCTGGATGTTCTTGCTATGCAAAAAATGCAGCCACTGGTGAGGACGTGACCATAACTGGGACTGTGATGGCTAAGATTACGGGTGGAAAGCTTAGAGGCGGCTATGAGCACTGGGATTTTATGGGTATGTGGGATCAGATTGGACTCCTGCCGGGAGACAGCTTTGGCAAATGTCTGCACGGCGAAAAACTGGCTTAATAATATAGCACACTAAATATAGAACTTGAGCTCTTAGGGTTAATCCCTTAGAATATTTCTATGAATATGACAAAGGGGCTTTTATATCTCTCTATATTTTTAGTTATGTCTGCGTTGGCTTGCAAGAGCACAGTTGAGTCTCAAGAGCCAGTGGGTATATGGGAGAAAATCTCAACGCAAGGCCAAACGCTCGGAACCTTGGAATTTAAGAAAAACTCTTATTTCTATTTTACCGCCTCAAGTAAAGACCACTCTGACTCAAACGGGAGATATAGTCTTACTGAGAACCACATCACATTTGAGGATGACACCTGCTACAACCCCGGCACATATACATATAAACTAGAGAATAATCAGCTAACTTTTGAGCTTATCAGTGATAGCTGTGAGACCAGAGCTAATGCACTGAGCGGCAGCTGGAACAGGCAACCCCTGGAATAAATTCCCCTCTTAATTTAAGAGATAGTTTGAGACCTCAGTCATCTCTCACGACTGAAAAGTTACGCAGAACATATATGTAAGCAGACACTGTCCACAAGGAGATTCAACACATGAAACTTGCTAATAAAACAGCCATTATCACTGGAGGCGGCACGGGGATTGGGAAAGCTAC
>JAJCZS010000039.1 GCA_029262275.1 Deltaproteobacteria bacterium
AGTAGTAAGTCTGCCGTCTATGTAGTAAGTACTTTTCTTACCCGAGGCAAGAGTGAAATCACCCCGCAAGATTGACTTCTCTTGTAAAATTTCCTTTAGTCTATTTCTGTGAATATCTGCCATAGCGACAATCTAACCTCACCCAAATAATGTTGTCAATTGCCCACAAAACAAAATTTGCGAGCTCATTACTAATACACCTGTCATGTAAGCATTGACTAATTTAATTAAATATAGGAAATTAGAATACGAGTTGTTTTGTAAATGGGGGTTGTTATGTTAAGAAAAACATTTTTGACGGTTGCCGTTTTAGTTTTGTTATCAATTCCATTTTTAGCCCCACCTGCATATACACAAACTATTGTGGTTCCACCCGAATTTGAAGACCAAGCAGGTTCTCCAGCGGAAAGTTTTTTTCTCTGTGCTATTTTGCAAGATGGCCTGCGCATACAGGCGTTATATCCTGGCGATGATCTAGTAGCAGGAACTATTGGTGAATTTAGCATAAGGACAATAGACGGTTTCCCTGGTGTTGGCCCTTTTGTCATCCCAAACATAACTGTGACAATGTCCACTACTGATATAGGACCTGGAGAATTAAGCAATATATTTGCAGAGAATACAGGTCCTGATGCACAAACCGTGTTCTCGGGCGAACTGAATATTGGGGGCATACCTGCTTGTAATACTAGCCCATGTCCTTTTGATATTCCTATTACACTTCAAACACCTTTTGATTACAATCCATCTAATGGCAACCTTTTGTTAGATTTAATAGTCCCTTCTTGTATGAATGGAATGGTTCCCCCATTTCTCCCAGTTGATTCAACCTTTGATTTAGAGTCAATTCTTGCAACTAATTCCAATGCAACTGAGGGAAATCCCGTCGCTTGGAACATAACTCAGTTTTCATTTTTGATAGAACCAAGAACTGTGCCCGCGCTATCTAAATGGGGCCTGATAGCTATGGTAGCCGGATTTGGACTGATCGGACTTTTTGTAGCACGCCGCCGCAAAGCTGCTTTATAAATAATCCCCAAACATAAACTATTCACCACCTTCTGACTCAATTTGGAAAAGTGCACCTAAATTTATACTCCCATGCTCACTTGGATCCTGTGGATTATTTGTGCCAGGGTTTCCAGGATTCAGATTTGAAGCTGTATCATCTGGTGGAAACAGTATTAATGCTTGAAGATACTTAATTACCATTTCTTGCTGTCGAGGGTTCAACCTGGCAAACGCTCTCTTTGATTTCTCAGCCTCACCGCCGTGCCTTAGTATTACTTCTTCAAGATTGATACTCCTTCCGTCATGACCGTATGGTGCAGAGCTACCAACTCCCCATAGAGGTTCAGTTACAAATTCAGTAACCATTGTCCCGTCATATTCTCTTTCGTGAAAAGCAGGGCCTAAATCATGACGCTTTAAATCTGTAAAAACATTCTCTACTACAAAACTCTCGCCTTTAGGTTGTAACTGAGGATGTTCCTCTCCATCATCTATCACATCAAACAGCTCCTTAGCTGTAGCATATAGACGGTTAAAAATCCCTCTGTCAGGATCAAATTCAGTTTCCACATCTGCTACTCTTCTATCATTTTCAATTCTGAGGTTTTGTATATGGCAGCCTGTACAACCTATATCTTCCATTATCTTAACTCCACGCTCAGCATGCCTTGTCATCTTTCCAGTACCGGGCTTAAAATAATTGAGCAAATAAAATTCCATATGATCAACGAGCGCTGGATCGATCTCATTAACAACCCCGTCCCCATCCCCATCTTCCGTGGCATCACAAACGGGCGGTCTTTCTATTTCATCAAGCTCCGGGTCAAATTCCATGCCGGCAGGGGTAATAACAACTTCAGGATTATCAGGATCAGTTGCAAGGCAAAGAATTGGATCAGGGGTTTGTAAACCCATCTCATCTTTAAAAGCTCCTATAATAAATTCCCTAATTGAAATCGTACCTCCTTGGTGAAAAAAGGGCCTAACTCTAAGATCCTCGTTAACGCCTTTTACTTCGGAGGTGTCCACGGTTCCGTCTGGATTCGCGGTTATAGATCCATAGCCAATTCCCTTGCTCTCAAGCTTTGATGTCACAGGTGTGCCTCTCCCTTCTGCCATCGCAATTGCCTCACCTCTAATGCTCCTTAAATCTTTGGTAATTTCATCTGCAAGCATCTCAATCAGACCTAATCCGAATAAATGGGGCGCATCCCTGCTGTCAGGACGAGTGGCTACATCACCTCCGAATCCAGCGGCTCCTCTGGGTCGGCCATGACACGCAGCACAGCTGTCTGTTAATCCTGCGCCTAAGGCCCTATTCTCCTGAATATTCCCAGTTGAATCGTTGCTTACTCTAGGTCCCTGTCCTTGGTCTTGGGTAAACTTGCGTTGGAACAGTTGCCTACCTCTTCTAATAGAGCGCGCTGGGTCTCTTAAAATTAAATACTTGGATGACCCCGGTGTAAATTCATCCCCTGTACCACTACCAACTTGCTCTTCTAGCGATTTCCCGATTGACCCTCCGGGAACATTTGGAAATGTTTGTACTTCATCAGTCAACTGGGCGTGTGATGTAGATAAAGGTAAAAAAACAAACAAACTGGAAAGTACAAATATAGATATAGATAAAAAGCCGCTACGTAATATCATGGAAAGGTCCCCTCTCTCGTTGAATTTGAATGCTACAAAAACTGCACCTATATCAAGAGCAAGACTAATGCCAATTGTTCAGAGTTCGATATTTTGAACAATGTCAAAGGGTTACATACTGCGAAAAACTTCCATTAATCTAAATAGTGGGATTAAACACTGTGCGCAGTGTCTCATTTCGAGCAATAAACCACTTGAAGAATATAATAGATTTATTAAATTTGAATTGATAGCAAGGATGGTGGAGCCGATCGGGATCGAACCGACGACCTCATGAATGCCATACTGATTTTACCTTTTTGAGGCTTATAGCGTAAAAGTGTATTTACTTGTGTAACTCTATATGAATATTGAACAATATGTAATATCAACGGTTTTTATAGTTGTGCAAAATTGAAATAAGTTGAGGTAAAGAGAGTGCAGTTTACTGACAGATCTACTGACAATTTATAAAGATGAGTTATATATTTTACGAAAGGCATTGTAAACACTGGCTCGTGTTAGTTAATACTCCTAGAAACCTAACTTACTATTAGCAATTAATCGTTAAAAAAGCGTATTTCAATAATTTTGTCTTTCTGGTTGGGGTAAGATTTTATACCTATTAATATAAATATATAACCCCGCTAGTTATCCTGATGTTATAAAAGCGTGCTACTATTCAAATCTCCTATGTTTTAGTATAATTTAGTTTAAAATTAGAATTATTAAAACCACAGAGAATGTGAATGATTAAAGTTGTATTAGCTGTTTCATCTAATCTTTACAGGGAAAGCCTTAAAGATTTGATAAGATCTGAACAAGGGATAATAATTGTTCAGGAAATTTCAAATTACAGTGATCTGATACCCCTTCTAAATAACAATGAAGGCTATGTCTTATTTTTAGATCTCAATCTTCAAGGTCTAAAAATTGTTGAGTATCTGAATCTCATAAGAAGCAAAAAGACAAATCTCAAAGTGCTTCTTATGATGAACTCTACAGAGAATGAAAAAATTATTAATGCCCTTTGCTTCGGTGTAAAGGGATGTCTAGATATAAATTCAACTAAGGAACAATTTATTCAAGCAATAAGGGCAGTGCACAATGAAGAAATTTGGGCTGATACCGTTCTTGTCGCTAAAGCTCTTAATAAGATATTAAACTCCAAGAAAAACGATTTAAATGACTTACAAGACTTGAAAAATAAGCTTACAAAACAAGAAGAGAAAATTGCACAACTAATATTGAAAGGCTTCAGTAACAAGGAAATAGCTAAGGCATTGTTTATCAGCGAAAAAACAGTGAAAACACATATTGCACATATATTTAAAAAATTGGGCATAAAAAGTAGATACGAACTAGCAGCTAACTATTTGGGTGGAGAAATATTCCCTACTGAATCAAATGAGTAAGCATATCTATGAATAATATTCTCTGATCTTAATTCCCTTCCAACGTTTAATAGAATGTAATATTTTCACTTAGCTTTACGAAGTCCAAAATGGTTGTTTAGAAAAAATAACTTTCTTACCTGTGCTAGAGGAATGCTTGCGAATTTAACCTCTTCAACTGTAAAAAAGATATCGGGGTTAAAATCTTTGATTGTCCTAAGCACATCATCATTTGCACTTCTATGTATTACTGTGTAGAAGATGTTAACAAATCCATTCTTGCCTTGAGCTTCTAAGTTTGTGACCCCATATCCTTTAGCTCTCAAAGTATTGATTAATTCTGAACAGTCTTTATCGGAAATAATCCGTACTAATAAAGTTCCCAAAGCAATTTTTTGCTCAACGATAACTCCAACATATGTTCCAAAAGCAAAACCTGAAGCGAATGCTATGTAATATAAGGGGTTTGTTAAGTTAGATATTAGTTGTGCAATAGCAAAAATCCATATTAAGCTCTCAAAGAAACCTAGTATTGCTGCAAGTACACTTTTTCCTTTTGATACCATAATAATCCTGAGAGTACCAACTGAAACGTCCAGTGTACGAGCGGCAAAAACAAGAACGGCAATAAAAATAACTTCATAGTGCATTACATTTCCTCTATTTATTGAAATTGTATAACTAATCTATTCATCATTATTGCCAGTGGGGAGCTGGTACTGCCCCCCACTGGCAGAGGATGGGAGTATGGGCTTATCCCATATCTAAGGCTAGGTATACAGGTATGGAATGGAGGCTACCGTTAGCCTTAGCTCTTAGAAAGGCCATTCAGCCTTATTTAATATCCAGTGTCATATTCTGACTCATACTCTGATTCTTCATCTGGTTGCTCTTCCCCTTCATCAGTTTCTTCAACTTCACCTTCTTCAACTTCGACTACTTCTTCATTCTGTGCTGAAGCACTGGCGATAAAAGAAGGAGTGAATGATTGAACACCAGCTAATGTAATTGTTGTTGCGAATAATATCGCAATTAAGAGTAAAGTCCTCACTGTTAACTACCTCCTAGAGCCAGCTGTTAGGTTAAATTCTCAAACTAGCTCAAGGATAAATTATTCATATCTATAGCGGCTATCAATGAGTCTTTGGGTGTATTTTAGTATGATATTTCTTGTATGATATAAATACTACTTAGTACTATAAATTCAGAGGGCCTTTATATATTCAGAAACGCAATATATAGTTGTACGATAAAGTTAAATATTTTCTTTCTCTTATCACTTTCAGGATTATGAATTTATGTAATAACATCAATAACATTTATGAACAAATAACTAAATTTAAAGAAAATTATTGGTAGAAAAGACAAAGTAGATCTTCCTAAAATGAGACTCAAAATCTAAAATATGGTTACTTATGTAACCGTAAGAAAATATTAAAGAGCCTACAATGTTTATAATTTTCTAATTGTGTACAAGTGAAATCAATTGACTGACATATACACTGACTTAATTATTCTGAATTGTTTTTTGTTATTAGATCGTTTTCTTTATCTATTTCGACCTTTAGATTATTTTTAAACCATACATCTTGTTGTGGAAATGGTATGACGACCCCAGCCTCTTGAAACTGATACCAAGCTTTAAAATAAATATCACTTATCACAGGCTTTATCTTCCAGAGATGCCTAATATTAACCCAGCACAGAAGATTAAATATTATTGCACTGTCCGCATACTCTGTAAACCATACATTTGGGGGCGGACTAGTTAGAATTTGCGTATTTTCTTCTGCAACTTTTAATAATATTTCTCTAACCTGATTAGGATCAGAACCGTATGATACACCAAAGGGTATTCTTATTCTTATATTTGAATGAGATAAAGAGTAATTAACCATCTGCTGATCAATAAACTGAGAATTAGGAACAACAACTTCAATTCCGTCTGTAGTAGAAACTACCGAGGAAAAGGTATCGATACTTACAACATTTCCATAGATAGTTGCGAGTGTATTTCCTATCGCCCTTCCCGCGTTACCATCAATTTCTATGATATCCCCGATTTTCAGTCTATTTGTAAATAGTAGAATTATTCCACTTATATAGTTTTTCATTACATTCTGAAGACCAATCCCTATACCAATTCCTATAGCCCCTGCAATTGGAAGAAGTGCTGCCCACGTTAATCCAAACTCTGAAAGAGAAACCATAACTGCGATTAATAGACCAAGATTGCCAATTAGAGACCTATAGGAGCCGGCTTGTAATTCATTTCCTTTTTTTATATTAAAGAAATAGACTGAGTGCTTTATAACTCCTACGATTGACAGCAGAAATAAGAAACTAAATACTCCTGCAAAAATAGAATATAGGGAAACTTTAATAACGCTGGTGTTTATTACATATAGCTCTTTGAAGTATCCGATCAAATGGTTTAAATTGTAAAATTCTAGAAATATTAAGTAAAGAATATAGATTAGAAGCAGGTTCAGAAAGGTTTCAGCACTTTTCGAAACTCCTTCATAATTTTGAGGGTCGGTTAGGGCTTTGGCTTGTAGATGACTTCTAAGATAGGTTTTGACAAACACATACAAGATTACTGAAATGAAAATCATAACCCCGCCTACAAAGACAGATGAGGCAAACCCAATAATTTTAAATATCCATAATGCAGCCAGTATAAGATATAAAACAGAAAAAAATCCAAGAAAATTTGAAAAAATAGATTTCAGATATTTCCTATTGTCTGGGATTACGAGTGCTAAAAACCTAAGTACTCCCAGCAAAATAATATAAACAAGTAAAATTACAGATATCTTATAAGCAAGATAAAAGGCCTCATCAATTTCACTGTTTTTGAAACTGAAATTGTTTAAATCGATCAGAGTCAAACATAAGGCTGATACGACTAACAAAATATAAGAGAATATATTCCAGGGGACATAAGCAATTCTTAAAGCCTGTAATAGGTTTTTAACAAAATAATATGAAAGGTAAAAATAGGCTGCTGCAGTGAATACAATTTGTGATACTGAGCCTTTTAGATATCCGGATGAAACATTAACTATTAGTAAGTAAATCAGTGGAAATACCAAACCCATAAGAAAACATATATATTTTTGATATTTCCAATCTTCACCTGACACCCATCTAGAAAATCTTTGCTGCATTACTACAATCAAAATCAGTATTACTAAATATATGGCTGAGGTGACAACCTCGTCCATAAGATGGGTCATAATGTGGACATATATCGTCAGAAACAGATCATCTAGTTGTGAGATAAAATTGAACATTTTGTTGCTCTTGTTACATACAGGATGATGAATTTATGTAATAATATCAAGCAACTATTAATGAAAAAGAAGCAAGAAACAAAGAGAATTATAGGCAGAAAGGATAAAGTAGACTTTCCAAAAATGAGGCTCTCCGATATTGATGCTAAAATCGATACAGGAGCTTTCACCTCTGCAATAGATTGTCATAATATAAAAGTATCAGAAAAAGACGGCCAAAAATACGTTTCTTTTTATCTTCTTGATCCC
>JAJCZS010000040.1 GCA_029262275.1 Deltaproteobacteria bacterium
AATAATTGCCATAATTGTAATTTTTCAGGAAGAAATTAGAAGGTTCTTTGAGCACATTGCAGTTTGGAGCTTAAATCCCAAACTTAGGAAAAACAAACTATCTAACTCTAATGATTGGGAAACCCAAATTTTAGTAGATGTGCTTGGTGATTTTGCAATAAACAAAATTGGTGCTCTCATAGTTCTGCCAGGTAAAACTAATGTTCTGGAATATTCAGAAGGAGGGGAATATCTGGATGGAATACTCAGTGAGGGATTATTGAAAAGTTTATTTGACCCACATTCTACAGGCCATGATGGTGCAGTAATCATAGATAAGGGCAAGGTCAGAATGTTTGGTACTCATTTGCCGCTTTCAAAGAACTTCTCTATGCTTAAAAATAGAGGAACAAGGCATGCAGCGGCATTAGGTCTGGCCGAGGTATCCGATGCTCTTTGTCTAGTGGTTTCTGAAGAGAGAGGAGCAATATCTATTGCACGAAACGGTGTGTTAAAACAGTTAAGTATAGAAGAACTTAAGACTACACTTCAGAATTTTTATAACGAAATTAACCCTCCAATTAAAAAATTTACTCATATAAGCATCACGAGTAATTACAAAGAGAAAATCATCTCGTTATTACTTGCTATAATTCTCTGGTTTGTTTTTGTACATGAATCAAAGCTTGTATACAGGAGTTTTGAAGTTCCAGTTGCACACACATCACTTCCCAAAGGGATGAAAGTTGGTGAGATTAAACCTGAAAAAGTGAAGTTAACTTTCTTGGGTCCTAAAAGAGATTTCTATTTTATGAGTGGTAATGAGGTTGATCTATTAATAAAAATCCCAGATGCCACACCAGGTGAGCAGAATGTTGCTATCTCGAAAACTAATATTTCATTTCCAGATGATATATCTTTAGAGAACATAGACACTGAAGTAATTAAAGTGCGTATAGAAGAAACTGTGAAAGATAAAGACTCTGTAGATTCTAACTAAAATAAAACACTTTATGGGGGAGGCCCTAAATGGAAGCTAACTCAGCCTTAATTCCTTATGTACAAAAATTTTTTGAATATGATCCGTTAACTGCAACACATGCACTCGAGACAATGGATGAGGAAGAAGCAATTCAGATACTTACAGCTCTTCCAGCATCGGTGTCAGCGAAAATCTTCAATAAGTTGCAGCTTGACCATGCCGCAAGTCTATTGACCAGAGTTCCAGAGGAAACTTTTAAGGAAATAGTTGAGAATATGGAACCTCAACAAGGTGCATCGATATTCATGCATTTGTCTGAAGAAATACGAGATAAATTAATCACTACTCTTCCTGAAAAAAATAAGAAAGAAATACAGGAAATCTTAACTTATCCCAAGGGAAGCTTGGGAAGTATAATGACTACCAAATATGTCTCATTTAATCAAGAATTAAAAATAAAGGATGCTACCAATAAAATACGTCAAAGAGCACATTCAAAAGCTCCTCCGGCAAGTTATGTATATGTTGTGGATGATTCCAATCACTTGGTAGGTGTATTAAACATGCGAGACCTGTTGATAGCCGATGACGAAAGCACACTTGATAATGTTATGACGAGAGACTTTTTTAGTTTTAATGTTTTTACAGATAGAGAAGATGCAGCGAATGAGATCTCAAAGCGTAAATACTTTGCTGCTCCGGTCGTGGATAATGAGAATCATTTACTAGGGATTATTAAAGCTGATCAATTGATCAGTGATGCCCAGGAAGAAGCCTCTGCGGATCTACAAAAGATGTTTGGTGTTAGTGCTGATGAACATGCATTTTCTTCTACATTCTTTTCCTTAAAGAAAAGGTTGCCATGGCTTCATATTAATCTAGTTACTGCTTTTATGGCCGGTTCCGTCATCGCTCTATTTGAGGGGTTAATTGCTAAAATTACTGTTTTAGCAATTTTTCTACCTATTATAGCCGGTCAGGGAGGAAACGCTGGCTCTCAATCTCTTGCAGTAGTAATGAGGGGGCTTGTAATGCGGGAGATTTCACCTAGAGAGACAGGAAAATTAATAATTAAAGAAGGTAAAATTGGATTGGTAAATGGTATTGTCATAGGATTTGTAACCGCTATTATAGCCTGGTTATGGAAGGGGAATCCTTATCTGGGTTTGGTAATTGGGCTCGCAATGATAGTAAACCTTGTTGCTGCGGGACTTTCAGGAGCTTTCATACCGCTGGCACTCAAGTCTTTTGGAATAGATCCTGCTCAATCTTCTGCAATAGTTCTAACGACAGTTACGGATATAATAGGGTTCTTTTCCTTTTTAGGATTTGCAATGATTTTCCAGAATTACTTGATTTAGATTCTTATATTTATTGCGAGCACTAGCAAGTAGAGTATTAACGTTAATTAATTGGATTCTTTCTCTTTGCTAATTCCTGCATATCTTCGTGAATATCAAGCTCGTCCACTATCTCTTCGCCAATTAGAGATTCTATAATGTCTTCTAGGGTTACAATGCCCATATATTCGTCTTTATCGTTCCTTACACAAAAAAGGTGTCTTCGAGTAATGATGAACCGCTTAAGTAGCTCGTTGAGGTACATATCTTCTGATACATTATCAGGTGCAACCATTACGTTTCGTAGAGTTTTATCCCGCTCGCCGCTGAGTAAAGCCATTGAGACATCACTCCTTAGTGCTACACCCACTATATTGTCTGGATCTCCTTCAGCATAAACTGGTACTCTGCTATAGTGCCAGTATTCTGAATCTAGGTCGATATCGCTAAGAATCGTTGTATCAGGCATCTCCAGTACAACAGATTTAGGAGTCATAATCTCTCCTACACTCATATCATCTAATCTTAGGGCATTTGTAACTATCTCAGCCTCTTCGGGGAGTATACTGCCTCCTTGGTGAGTAAGGTCTGTGAGGCTCTTTAGATCGTCCTCAGTCGGAAAATTGAGATGTGAGTTTTTGCCCCATAGCTTAGTTATTAAGACGCTCATCTTTACAAATGGCCATAGTATTTTGATAAGAAATTCAATAACTATAGACAGACGCGGAGCAAGTGTGTTTGCGTAGGTTACTCCTAGTGACTTTGGAATGATTTCACTGAAAATTAAAACTCCGCCTGTAAATACACCGGAAAATACTCCTAGCCAAGTGTCTCCGTAATGCCGGGCGACTAGAGATCCTGCAATTGATGCTCCCAAAACGTTTACAGCCGTATTAAGTGTAAGTATTGCGGCGATGGGTTCATCAATTTTATCCCTTAGACGGGCAAGTCTAATTCCTCCAGGATCTCCCTCGCGTCTTAGTGACTCAATCCTACTACGTGAAATAGAGTAAATTGCGGCCTCCATAAGTGAACATAAGAATGAGCCGATCAAACTAATCGCGGTTATTATCACTATTGCATACATTTATTATATTATCTCCTCAGGAATCTTAAACTTCTGCGTCTATGCTCCCGACACCTATATTAATTAAGGCGTCCCCTCTGTTTACTATAGGCAGGCTTCTAAGTCCGATAATATAGCCTTCAGCACCTGATTTAATCTTATATTCAGTCTCCCCAAAAGGATCTGTAATACTTGCGATTATCTGGTTTTTTTTGACTTTATCTCCATATTCCACAAATGCTCTGTAAATTCCTGAATTTCGTGCACGAATCCACGCAGTACTTTGAATCTCTACGGGCTTCTTTAATTTTCGTGGATTTGATGTAGTCATTTTCAAATACTTCATGAGCCGCCTTATTCCGTTCATACCTTCTTTAATTGCAAGCTCATCAAAACGTAGTGCTTCCCCGCCTTCGAAAACAAGCATGGTTTTCCCCATTTCATGTACCGCTTTTCTAAGTGAATCGTCTCTAAGTTTAGAGTTAATTATGAAAGGAGGTGCGAAAGCACGAGCAAGATTTAAATTGTCAGGCACATCAAACGTGCATCTAAGTTGTGGATAATTATCATTTGCCCCGCCTGTATGTAGATCTACCCCGTAATCAATTACAGGTAGTATTTCGCTCATCATTGTGTGAGCTACCCTTGATGCGAGTGATCCGGTTTTAGATCCTGGAAAACTCCTGTTAAGATCTCTGCCATCTGGAAGGTATCGTGAATTATTTAAAAAGCCGTAAACATTAACTATCGGCACTGCAACTACCATTCCCCTATTTGGGATGATCGATTTATTGACAATTAGTCGTCTAATTGTCTCAACACCGTTAAGTTCATCTCCATGAATACCGGCCATAATTAGAAGTCTAGGTCCTTTCTTTTTGCCCCTGAAAACAAAAACAGGAAGGTCTATCATTGTGTGAGTAGGCAGTTTCGCAACGTTCAGATTGATCTGTACATTTTGCCCAGGAAGTATTTCTTGACCGTTTATTATTACTTTGTCTGACATTTATGATTTTACTCTATCTTTTATAAGTCTTTTCCGGTGTGCGTTTTCTTCAATAAATTCATAAATTGTTGCTGCCACATCAACGCCGCTTGCTTTTTCAATTCCCTCAAGCCCAGGGGAGGAATTTACCTCCATAATTTTAGGCCCTGTGCTTGATTGTAGCATATCTACTCCTGCAACATTGAGACCTAATAGTTTTGCTGCCTTAATAGCTGTAGAGCGTTCGCTTCTACTAAGTTTAATTTCATTAGCACTCCCGCCTCTATGAATATTAGAGCGAAACTCGCCCTCAGCACCCTGTCTTTTCATGGCTCCAACAACCTTGCCGCCAACTACAAAAGCCCTTATGTCGGCACCCTTCGATTCTTTAACAAACTCTTGTATCATCATGTTGGCCTGAATACCGTAAAATGCTTCCATAACCGATTTTGCAGCTTTCTTAGTCTCTGCCAGAACAACACCAATACCTTGAGTTCCCTGGAGCAGTTTTATTACAAGAGGAGCACCTCCCACTTCATCAATCAAATGATTTATATCATCAGGATCAGATGCAAATGCGGTGACCGGCATTCCTACTCCTGCTCGAGACATAATCTGCATGCTACGAAGTTTATCTCGTGACCTTGTAATAGCTTGGGACTCGTTTACTGGGAACACATGCATCATTTCAAACTGTCTTACAACAGCAGTTCCGTAAAACGTCCTTGAAGCTCCGATTCTAGGAATTATTGCATCGATTCCTTCAAGCTTCTTGCCGTCGTAGTAAATTTCAGGATTCTTTTTTTCTATAACCATAGAGCATTTGAGAAAATCTATGACTTCTACATCGTGCTCTCTTTCTAAACCAGCTTCAAGGAGTCTTTTTGTCGAATATAAATTCTTGTTCCTAGATAGTATGGCAATCTTCATTTCTTTCTCCTATTTGCTTTTTGTTTGTACGAAAGATTAGATTTAGACACATCTACTATAAATCCCTTTTTCAACAACTTTCTTCCTATTAATACGGGGTATTCCATTTTAGAGCGGTCGCTTAAAGAGAGCTCAATCTCAAACTTCTCTCCAAATAATGTTATTAAAGTTTTTATAATGCATCTTTCTTCCGATTTGCCGATTGAGCTTTTTATTCTCCTCTTGGCATGAAGAGGAACTCTGAATCTCTTTTCATTAAAATCAGGATGGGAAGGATCAAGAAGATTAAAAGTAACGTATTTCACATTATCCTTTTCTGATATCTTGATGTTGTGGCAATGAATTGCTGATGTATAAGCTCCAGTATCGATTTTAGCATCTACATCATAGAGCCTCATCTTAGGAAAGTCTACTTTATCTTTTCTACCAATAAGTTTCTTAGTATCTAGTTTCTTTTTCATAAACAATTTCTTGATATTATTACATAAATTCATCATCCTGTATGTAAGGAGAGCAAATTATATTCAATTTTACCTCACAACTTGATGATCTTTTTCTAGCTATTTACCACTACCTGTTAGCCCATTTGAGAGATGAGCTCGTTACTGCGTCAGTACTTCTGGTCATTCTTTTGCTAATTGTTACACTGCACGGTAAGTCCTCTGTTTGGGTATCAAAATCAGAATGGAAGCATAAAAAGTACTCTAGTTTTCTAATAGGTCTTGTATTCCCACTCATCTATTTTCTACTGGTAAGATATTCTTCAGGATTTCTGAAAGGGGCAGTATCACAAATACTCTTTATTTCCGTTGCGTACTTTTACCTAGGATATTACTTTATCAAAAACCTTTTGGAGCCTCTGAGGATAGGATATGTACCTTGGAATTTGTTTTCTTATATATTTCTATTAATAGCCACCGGGTTTGTGATGCTTATAAATTTAAATGGCCTTGTCCTAAAAAGCCCGGAAATAGATGAAGCCTTTTCCTTAATTTACAAAATTTGTCTAATTTTAGTTGTGTATATATTCCTTCTTAGCGGAGTCAGAGTGCTTTCGGGATTGATACCCGAGAGCAGAGAATTCGCTAAGTCTATTGTGTCCAATCTTGTGGGTTTTATCTCCGTGCTATACCTTATCGTAGCTGCTCTCTGGCTATTTAAAATAATCGGTTTTGCTTCCTCAGTTTTTGTCGGCGGAGTTGTGATATTTATTACTATCATCGCATACGTCGCTCTTAAGACATATGTGCGTGGGTATTTATTATCAAGAGCAGAAAACGATCCTCAAACTTATAATGGTATGAAGAAAAGTGCAGAAAGCTTTCTCAATCTTCTTCTAATTTACCTGCTTTATTTAATTTTCTTAGAATATTATAATCTGAATCATCTAGCAAACTACTTAAAAGAAATGTTCATAATGAACACAGGGGTTATAAAAGTTTCTGTGTTTTCTATTTTCTCGGGTGTGTTTATCTTCTTATTCTTGTTATCGATAGTCGGCATATTCAAGCATGCAATATATTTATATAATACAAGAAAAGGTAATGAGCTTCAGGCAGGATCACTCAGGTCACTAGTCGGCAACCTTGGATTACTTATAGTTATTATGGTTGCCCTATCTGAGTTTGGGCTCACTTGGGCCGCTCTTCTTCCCGTTGCAGGTGCTCTTGGACTAGGTATAGGTATTGGTCTTCAGAATATCATGAAGAACTATATAAGTGGAATAATACTTCTATTCAGCAACAGACTTAAAGTCGGTGACATTATAGAAATTGACGGAAATGCAGGAAGAGCTATAGGCAATACACTTGAGACTATTTATGGAAATGTGGTCACCATAGATACATTCTCAAGCGTCGTTTCAACTACAGATGGGATTGAAGTAGTTGTGCCAAATTCCCAGTTCCTTGATCAGCAAATGGTGAATTACTCGCTCTCTAATTATACTATAAGGGTGAGGATTCCTTTTGGAGTTTCCTATAGCTCCGACCCAAACAAAGTAAA
>JAJCZS010000041.1 GCA_029262275.1 Deltaproteobacteria bacterium
ATCACCCTTACGATCCGCTCACAAAACTGATAAAATTGAGTTATAGTTTTTATATTTAGAGGGGGACATAATGAGAAACAAAACCTATTTGCATTATACTGCTTTAATCTTTTTATCCTTTATTGCTGCTTTTCTGCTACATTCTACGATCGTAAGTGCTCAGGACATATCGCCTGAGACACAGTGCTACAATAAAAAGCTTAAGGCATCAGCCAAATACGTAAACTGTCTGCTTAGAGCAGAGAGGGTCTCTAACCGAAATATGGTCGAGACTTCTGATGAAGATGTTGCCGATTGTCACGAAAGGTTTGAGGAACGCTACACGCGGGCTGAGGCACAAGCCGCGGATCGAGGCGCAGAATGCCCGTCTCATGGCGGGCTGGGTTCTTATCAAGACACTATAGTTGACGCAACAGCAGCCATCAATTCTAATAATAATGTTAAAACACTCAATATCCAGATCGCCCAGGAGGACTTAAGCTTTTTAAATAATGGATCGTTCAACCTTAACATCGCAATTAAAGTAAACGGTATATTTAACGTGGTCTGGCGATCTACCTCCGACTATATTAGTAATAACCAATTCCAATGGTCCCCTATATTCCATATGTTTGGAACTAATAGCTCTGAGCCAGGAGATATTGTTACTATTGGAACCAATGTTGTAGACATTGCGCTTGGACAAGCTGTGGTTCTGGGTATAAATAACCTCTTAGGAACACCGGCTACTGGAAACGCTTCAACTGGGATAACATTTATTAATGATTCAGCCAATACAATAAGTCCGGGTTTGGCACAACAGCTTACACTCACAGGGTTCACACAAGCAATTACGCCAATCTACACCGGTACCCAATTGCTGAGCGCGCAAGGAGAGGTGCTTACACCCACTCAGGAAGTGATGGTGTGGTTTAGCGATGAGGGATTTAAAACTGGGGACATATTCGAACAAGACTTGGTAACTAACTTTACTACTGTAGATCTTGCAAATGAGCAGTCTGCGACACTTAATTATTCAAACGGACAGTGGTCTACCCCTTAGGCTAAGGCAAGAAGTGTCTTGAATTTAATCCTAGTATTTGTTTTTAAGGGGATAGTTGCGCCTTAATTAAACTCCGGTATAAATCAAAAAGAAAAAACTAAATACCTAACAACCCAAAAAAATAACTGTTTAAAGAATTAACGATCCTACTTGCTTTTTATGTAAAGAGTTTGTTATAATATGCATGGTGGTATACATGGCTTTAGTTGAAACTACCACAATATAAAAAAATTAGTGAATAGGGAGAATGTGATGAGAAATTTACTATTATTTGGATTAATTGCTGTGGTTTTCTCTTTAGGTTTAAGTCATAGTTCTTATGCTACATGTATGGATATTGGGAATACCGGAACAGGCGGTAATATTATAGACTGCCCGGTACCTATTACACCCTTCCCAATTGGCTTTGCATCGGTGCCTGGAACCACTATAAATGGTGATGAAATAATTATCCCGGTAAATGGCGGAGTAAGTGTGATTAATCCAGGGTTTCCAGCAATACACACTTTAGCCGGTGGAGATGTTGTTACCAGCTCTGGAAACATTATAAGCTCTACAGATCATGGTCTTCGCACTGGCCCTGACAACAGCATTCCTGATGATTCTGATACAGTAACAATTAATGATGGAAGAGTAGAAGGTGCTTTAGCTGGGGTATTTACAGGACCCGGCCCTGACATAGTGAGAGTTAACGGTGGAGACATAATGGGTGGAACTTTTGGAATTACAACTCGTCAAGGATCTGACCTTGTTGAGATTTTTGGTGGAACCATCACCGGAGCTACCTTAGCAATTCAGACAATATCCGCCCAAGATACACTCAGAATATTTGGCGGAACCATTGATGGCGGAATTGGTATGGGAACAGGCGCAGATATTCTCTTAATAGCTGGCGGTACATTTCTTAACAACTCCATTAACATGGGAGATAACAACGCCAATGGAGATATCGTTAGTCTTGCTACTGACGTTCAGCTAGGACAGATAGATTGCGGACCGGGCATTAATGACGAAATCAGGTTTTCAATGGGTGTGCCTCTTGCTCTAGTTCCAGCTGTAGAAGCTGCAATAGCAGCTGCAAACCCAGCCGGGGACAGCATCATGATAAACGGCATTACATACTCATGGATAAATTGCGAGATATTACAATCCAACATTAATGGCACAATAACCATTGTAACATTAAGCCCTCTCTTCGAGATCAACGAGCTAGATACGGACCACACGGTTACAGCAACGGTTACAACCAACGGACTTCCAGTAGTGGGTGCGGAAGTAGACTTCGAAGTAACTGAAGGACCTAATGCGGGATTGAACAGCAACACAGACGGTAGATGTTCTAATCCTATTTGTGCAACAGATGCAAACGGCGAGGTATCATGGATCTACGTTGGAACTTTAGAAGCTGGGGTTGGAACAGATACAATTGTTGCAACATATTCCGCACAGGGTGTCGACAACATTTCAAATGCTGTTGAGAAACAGTGGATATTTGCTGCAAAGGATGTTCCAACTCTAAGCGAGTGGGGACTAATTGCAATGGCTTCTATTCTTGGAATAGTAGGTTTTATGGTTATCCGTAGAAGACAAGTTGCTGCTTAAAATTTAAAAACAGTAGTTAACAACAAAATTCTTAAAGGGAGCCTCGTGCAGATTGTGCAGGCTCCCTTTTTTTTTGCAATATCCCATCTAAAAGGTTTATCC
>JAJCZS010000042.1 GCA_029262275.1 Deltaproteobacteria bacterium
TGACATCCCGCCAAAGAATTGAAATGACACTGACCCGTGTTTATGAGGATGATACCAAAATGTCCCACTTTGATGATTGGCAGGGATCTGTATATCTACAAGGCTAGTTGTGCCTGGCTGCATTCTCCTAAATACATTGTCAGCAAGGCCATTTGGGGACACTGTCAGTCCATGAGTATGTAGATTGGTTGTAAACGGGTTATGCGGAAAAGATCCCATCCTTTGGTTATGAGGATTCTCGGGCAAATTGTTTATTATATCAATGAGCATCCTGTCGCCAGGTTTTACACGTATGGTTGGACCTGTAAGAGTCCCTTCATAATTGGGAGTATTAATCTCTCGAACCTCTCCAGAGACTGGATCAGTTATTGTATTGGGTGTAATTGCAACCTCGAGGCTAGTATCTAATACGCCACCTGCCGATACTATTTCTTTTGGCTGAGGAAATTCTGAAGTCTCTGTTTGCGAGACAACATTTGTTACCGTATAAGCAACAATTCCAACTACTAAAATGGCTATTAATACTATTAATTTGTGCCAATTGCGCTCAACAATTGCCATGATACATCCTCCACAATTTTGTTGTTTAGTGTTATGCAACCCGTCCCATCAGGATTGCACTCAGATTATAGAACGACCGAAATTTATAATCAAGTGTTTCAAATTCCTTCTATCGTTATATAAATCTATGCTACCTTAATAGATGTTTATACATTTTATCTAGAAATAGGGTAGAATGGATTATAAATAATTGTTGTATTGGCGGTCAACAAAATTTTTACTTACAGTAAAGGGTCTGTAAACCAGGTGGCAAACAATATTCTTAAACTTGTGTTCTTAGGATGCATAGTATCATTTGTTATATCATTTGTCTCTTGCAATAATTCCGATAAGGAAACAGTCACTCAAACAAATCAGGATATGGTACTCATACCCAAGGCTGATTTTATGATGGGTGGTGACGATGAGCTGTCTCGTCCAGATGAACTCCCTAGGCACAGAGTTTTACTTGACCCATTTTGGATGGATGAAACAGAGGTCACGAATGCCCAATTTGCTAAATTTGTAAAAGAAGCAAAATACACTACTACAGCTGAGAAAAAACCTGATTGGGAAGAGCTGAAAAAGCAGCTTCCAGAAGGTGCTCCCAAACCTGACGATAGCCTACTTGTTCCCGGATCTCTTGTATTTAATTCCCCAAGAGAGGATGTTGAATTAGACAATTTCTATCAGTGGTGGTTATGGGTTCCTGGTGCAAGCTGGATGAAACCCATCGGACCCGGAAGTTCTATCGAGGGTCTACATGACCACCCTGTTATCCATGTCTCGTGGTTTGATGCAAACGAATACTGCAAATGGGCAGGTAAGCGTTTGCCAACAGAGGCAGAGTGGGAATGGGCTGCTAGAGGGGGTCTTAAAGATGAACCATACTCCTGGGGAAGTGAGCAGATAGATAAAGGCAAACCTAAAGCCAATACTTGGGATGGAAAGTTCCCAAATTTAAATACTCATAAAGACGGTTTTAAAGTAACTGCGCCTGTGAAATCGTTCCCGTCCAATGAATATGGGCTCTACGATATGGCTGGCAACGTATGGGAATGGACAGCTGACTGGTATAGAAATGATTACTATGAAATGAGCAACAAGGCAGAGGGAATTAAGAACCCTCAGGGTCCTGAGGACAGTTATGATCCCGTTGAACCATTTGCAGAGAAGAGAGTACAAAGAGGCGGTTCCTTCTTGTGTAATGATTCTTATTGTTCTGGCTACAGAGTAGCTTTTAGGCAGAAATCAAGTCCAGACACTGGGCTTTCTCATTCGGGATTTAGGTGTGTGAAAAATAAAAAATAAAAGTTTTTTGATAGCGGTAAAAAATATATGGAGGCTAAGGCAATGAAGAGAATATTCTTTATGGTTTTGTGTTTACTTTTTGTTTCAGGTGGTTTTTTGCCTGAAGTCAGCGCGCAGGATAAAAAAGCTGATAGTAAGAATAAAAAACCCAACATCTTGGTAATTTGGGGTGACGATATTGGCATGACAAATGTAAGCTATAACTCAAGAGGTCTTATGGGTTACAAAACACCCAACATTGATCGTATTGCTCATGAAGGAATGATTTTTACAGATTATTATGCTGAGCAAAGCTGTACTGCTGGGCGAGCAAGTTTTATTACAGGTCAGAGTGTTATACGTACAGGGCTTAGCAAGGTTGGGCTGCCTGGAGCAGAGCTTGGTATGCAGGAAGAAGATCCGACAATTGCAACCGTTCTTAAAGCAAGCGGGTATGTAACAGGTCAATTCGGGAAAAACCACCTAGGAGATAAAGACGAGCATCTTCCTACAAACCATGGATTTGATGAATTCTACGGAAACCTCTATCACCTAAATGCTGAGGAAGAACCGGAGCTACCTGATTATCCAAGCGAAGAGGACTATCCTGGGTTTAGAGAAAAATATGGTCCTCGTGGCGTGATTCATAGCTATGCTGGAGGTAAGATTGAGGATACAGGCCCATTAACTAAAAAAAGAATGGAAACGGTAGATGATGAGACTCTAGCCGAAGCACTCAGGTTTATTAAAGATGCACATGAGGCTGGAGAGCCGTTTTTTGTATGGTGGAACGGCACCAGAATGCACTTCCGCACCCATGTTAAATCAGAACTTCGTGGTATTTCAGGTCAAGATGAGTATTCAGACGGCATGGTAGAGCATGACATGCATGTAGGTCAGTTCTTGAAATTACTAGATGAGCTCGAAATTGCTGACAATACTATTGTGTTCTATAGCACTGATAACGGCCCTCATCTAAATACATGGCCCGATGCAGCGATGACTCCTTTCCGTGGAGAGAAAAACACTAACTGGGAAGGTGGTTGGCGTGTTCCTGCAGCAGTAAGATGGCCAGGAAATATCCCTGCCGGCTCAGTTTCAAACGGCATCATGCATCATATGGACTGGTTGCCTACTTTTGCCGCAGTTGCAGGGAATCCAGATGTTAAGGAACAGCTATTAAAAGGCAAAAAAATCGGTGCACGTAGCTATAAAGTTCATTTAGATGGATACAATTCACTTCCTCTTTTAACTGGAAAAACTGAAGATAGTCCCAGAAAAGAAGTTTTTTATTTCTCTGATGACGGAGACTTAACAGCTTTGCGTTATGAGGACTGGAAACTCATTTTTTCTGAGCAGAGAACGGAAGGAACATTAAAAATATGGGCTGACCCATTTGTCCCTCTTCGTATTCCACTGCTGTTTAATTTAAGACGTGATCCTTTTGAGCGTGCGAACCTGACATCTAATACTTACTATGACTGGTATTTAGATCATGTTTTCCTACTGATACCGGCACAACAGTATGTTGGAAAATTCCTAGCAACTTTAAAGGAGTTTCCTCCAAGACAAAAAGCCGCAAGCTTCTCGATTGATCAGGTAATAGAAACCTTAAACAAAGCTCAAGGTTCACCATAAAACTTTATAAAACCATATGCATGGCTGTTTAGGAAACTCTGAGCAGTCATGCATTATCGTTAAATAGGTATTAGGAGTAAAATTATGAAAAAGTTTATATATATCTTCTTACTATTAACCTTCGTTTTAGCTTGTAATTCTCGTGCTGAAAACCCTTTACCTTCCTGGAATGATGGCCCAACGAAGCAGTCAATTGTTACTTTTGTAGAACAAGTAACAGATCCAAAGAGTGAATCATACGTAAAACCAGAGGAGAGGATTGCGGTATTTGACAATGACGGCACGCTTTGGGCCGAGCAGCCAATTTATTTCCAGCTTGCTTTTGTAGCAGACCGCATAAAGGAGCTTGCCCCTTCCCACCCTGAGTGGAAAGGCCAGCAGCCATATAAGGCAGTGCTTGAGAATGATAAAGAAGCGCTCGCCGCTAGTGGTTATGACGGCTTACTTGAACTACTGATGACAACTCATTCCGGAATGACCCAGGCCGAATTTAAAGAAATCGTTACGCAGTGGCTTGCTACAGCAAAGCATCCAAGATTTAACCGTCCCTATACAGAACTTGTTTATCAGCCGATGCTGGAGCTGCTCACATACTTACGTGCAAACGGCTTTAAGACATACATAGTCTCCGGTGGCGGGATAGAGTTCATGCGTCCTTGGACACAAAAGGTATACGGCATCCCTCCAGAGCAAGTGGTAGGAAGCAGTATTAAAACAGAGTTAGAAATACGTAATAGCAAACCCGTTTTGGTTAGAAAGTCGGAGATAGATTTTATTGACGATAAAGAAGGCAAACCGGTTGGAATAAACAGCCACATAGGCCGAAGACCCATTGCAGCATTTGGTAATTCTGATGGCGATCTGCAAATGCTTCAGTGGACCGATGCAGGGGAAGGCCCAAGTTTGATGGTGCTTGTGCATCACACAGATGCCAAGAGAGAATGGGCATATGACAAGGACTCTCATATTGGCCGTTTAGATAAGGCTCTTGTAGAGGCTAACAAAAATGGCTGGACCGTTGTGGATATTAAAGAAGACTGGAAAGTTGTATTTCCATTTGAATCAAAAACTGAATAAAGCAACAATAGGTAGGTATAAACTATAGTTATACGGAGGGAGTATAATGAAATCAAAAATTCTAGTAATATTTTTATTGGTTGGCTTAATTTATAGCTGCACTTCGCAAGAGCCGGAAGAAAAGGCAGCTTCTACTTCACAAGAAACTGTTTCATCAGAGACTACTTCATCGTCGAATGACGGTATCAATCGCGAGATCTTACCAATTCAACCACCAAAGGGTGATCCTATTACAGAAATGGATGCTCGAAATGTGGCGACGCCTGAGCGCTTTGAGCTCAAAGCCCCTGAGGGCGCTCCTAATGTCGTAATAGTGTTAATTGATGACATAGGATTTGGTGCAACAAGTACTTTTGGTGGTCCGATTTCAACACCTACTTTTGATAAACTAGCAGATAGCGGTCTGAGATTTAACCGTTTTCATACCACTGCCCTCTGTTCACCAACAAGAGCTGCTTTACTTTCCGGCAGAAACCACCACGCTGTGAATGTAGGATCGGTTATGGAAGTTGCCACAGGTTTTCCCGGCAACCTTGGTCAAAGGCCGGATGATGCTAAATATGTAGCTGAAACACTTCGCCAAAATGGATACAGTACGGCAGCTTTTGGAAAATGGCACGAAACAGCAGCATGGGAAGTGTCGGTTTCAGGACCATTCTTCCGTTGGCCTACAAATTCAGGATTTGATAAATTTTATGGCTTCATAGGTGGAGAGACAAACCAATGGGATCCTGTAATATTCGACGGCGTGACAAAAATTGAGAAGAAAGATAATGAAGATTATCACTTTACAACTGACATGACTGACGAGGCTATTAAGTGGGTTGAATTCCAGCATGCAATGACTCCTGACAAGCCTTTTATGATTTATTTTGCAACCGGTGCTGTTCATGCACCTCACCACGCTCCTAAAGAATGGATAGAAAAATACAAAGGCCAGTTTGATGATGGCTGGGACAGCCTGCGTGATAAAACTTTGGCACGTCAAAAGGAAATGGGTCTTGTTCCTGAAAATACGAAACTTGCTCCAAAACCTGAAGATATACCCAATTGGGATGACCTAACGGATAACGAGAAAAAGCTCTTTGCTATTCAAATGGAAGCTTTTGCAGGGTTTACAGGACACACTGATAACGAAGTTGGGCGTCTTGTCGCTGCAATAGATGAGATGGGAGTTTTGGACAACACATTGTTTATTTACATTATGGGAGATAATGGCTCGAGTGCTGAAGGAGGAATAACCGGCACTTATAATGAGCTAATTCATCTAAACGGAATATTTGATGCCGAGACAGTAGATGGAATGTTAAGTAGAGCAGATGATTGGGGAGGACCCGAATCATTCCCCCACATGTCCGCTGCTTGGGCAGTGGCCACTGATGTACCTTTCACATGGACTAAGCAAATGGCTTCAGATTACGGTGGTACACGAAATGGAATGGTAATGCATTGGCCAAACGGTATTAATTCAAAAGGTGAAATCCGTACACAATGGCACCACGTCAATGATGTTGGCCCTACCATTTTAGAGGCCGCAAAACTGCCAGAGCCTAAAATGATAAATGGGGTCACTCAGCGTCCAATGGATGGTGTAAGCATGCTTTATGCCGTGGACAATGCTGAGGCTCCAGACCAGCATACCACTCAGTATTTTGAGATGTTCGGAAACCGCGCCATCTATAATGATGGATGGCTTGCCAGGGTAGTACACCGTGTGCCATGGCAAGGGCAACCACTTAATACGCTTCAGGAAGATCAATGGGAGCTCTACAATACTGAGGAGGATTTTAGTCTTACCAACGATCTTGCAGCATCAAACCCAGAGAAACTAAAAGAGTTAAAGGCATTATTTGAAGAAGAAGCTATTAAGAACAATGTATATCCTTTGGATGACCGTGTATATGAGCGTTTTGATCCTGCTATTGCAGGTCGCCCTGATTTAATGGGTGATAGAAAGAGTTTAACGCTTGCACAAGGCATGGATGGAATTATGGAAAATGCCTTTCTCAATATCAAGAACAATTCGAAAAATATAACTGCCAATCTTGAACTTAAGGGTAATGACCGTGGAATTATTCTGGCTCAGGGAGGCAAGTTCGGCGGATGGGCTTTATATATGGACAATGGTAAGCCAGCTTATACCTATAACTGGTTCGGGCTTGATACCTATACAATTTCATCAGATAAAGCTCTACCAAAAGGAAGCGCCGAAGTGAAGCTCGAATTTGCTTATGATGGCGGTGAGAAACCAGGTCAGGGCGGAGTTGCAACTTTATATGTAGATGGGGAAAAAGTAGCAGAAGGTAGGGTTGAAAAAACAATACCAGCAGTTTTCTCAGCTGATGAAACTGCGGATGTTGCAAAAGATGACGCCACACAGGTTGCAAACTCTGTGTTCAAGGACATGAACGACTCTCATTTTACAGGCACAGTTGAGAGAGTGGAAATAAGTATTCCACAATAGTAATGTAGGGATTAGGCAAGGTAGTTAATTAGATTTAATTGAACAAATGATATTTGTATAGTTACGCTAAAAAGTATATTCTGGACCACTATAATAAATAGGAGATCATAATGTTTAATTTTATTAGGATAGGATTTATACCAGTTCTTTTATTAATGCTGGTGGCTTCACCAGTATTGGCAGATGATGTGGCAAAAGAACGAAAGGAAATAAGGGAAAAGACTTCTGAAACTCTAAAGCGTTTATACAAATTACAACCTGAAGCTAAGAAAGCTATAAACAATAGCTACGGATATGCTGTATTTAGCAACTTTGGTATGAAGATACTAGTTGCTGGCGGAGGTAGGGGAAAGGGAGAGGCTATAAATAATAAGACCGGAAAAGAAACGTTTATGAAAATGCTGGAGCTGCAAGCAGGGCTCGGCTTTGGTATAAAGAGGTTTCAAGTAGTGTTTGTATTTGAAAACCAAAAGGTATTCAATGAATTTGTGAATTCTGGATGGGAATTTGGAGGTCAGTCTACAGCTGCTGTAAAGTACGATGATGATGGAGGGGCTTTTACGGGGGCTGCAACAGTATCACCAGGAGTATGGATATACCAGCTGACTGAAGATGGACTTGCTCTTGAGCTTACGGTAAAAGGAACCAAGTATATGAAGAATGATGATCTCAACTAAGATTATCACAAGACGTGGCGGGCGATGGGGGATTTGAATCCCTGCCCTCGGGCCTCGGAGGGCATTTCTATAGTTAGCTGATACTCATTGATTCTCAATAGAACTAGAAGTCTTTATAATGTATGCACTTATTTTGCTCCCCTTAAACTCTACTAATTTAGTGGCCGTTGTATGACGGAAGTCGTGTAATCTGACACCCTATTTACTCTGATCTATTATTCTCAAAATTTGTATATTAAATACAATAAGAAAAATATATAATATGGTATTGAACCTTTCTGGCACATGGTGCTACTAACAGTTCAAATGGATAGGAAAATGAATAAAGAACCTGAAAATAAAAATCAGGCAGATCTGAAACTCATAGAGGAAATATCAAATGGCAACAAAGAGGCCTTTAAAGAGCTCTATGAAAAGTATATCAGGCAGGTTTTCTCTTTCGTTTATAAGATTTCGAAGGATAGCAAACTTACTGAAGAGGTTGTAAACGATACAATGTTTGAAATTTGGAGAGGGGCAGGGAATTTTAAGGGAAATTCAGCAGTTTTGACATGGATTTTTGGAATTGCACATAACAAAACAATGAATGAGCTTAGAAAGAAGAGACCTGAAGCCCTAGATCCTGAAGAATTTTCAAGATTTGCAAGTTCGGATGAAACTGCGGAGGAAATAGTAGTGAAGAAAGATAGATCAGAGAGAATGAACGAAGCTCTTAGCGAGCTTTCACCAGAACACAGAACAGTCTTAGAGCTTACTTTTTATAATGGATTATCATATCAGGAAATTGCGGAAATCATGGAATGTCCTGTAAATACTGTAAAAACAAGAATGTATTATGCAAAAGAGAAGCTTAAAGAAAGTCTTGGTAGATACGGAATAAATCAAGAGGAGTTATAAATTATGAGCAGCAATAATATATCACATGAAGAAATCAATCTTCTGCTTCCATGGTACTTAAACGGCACACTTCAGTCAGAGGAAAAAGAGGTAGTAACAAAACATCTCTCTGACTGCTCACTATGTCATATGGAGATAGAAGAGCTTAAATTGCTTAGAGGCTCGATACTGGAAGCTAACGAGGCCCACGATGCAATGCTAAGTGTCCCAGTTGAGAGGATGGAAATGAATATCCTAGATAGAATTGACTCTTTTGAGGAGTCCAATGAGCAAAAAACACAAAGAGTGCCAGTGGCTGATTCGGAGCCGATTTGGTCCAAAGTACAGGGATTCTTGGGAGCAATAACTATGCCTTCACTGTCGCCAGTTGGTATGGCTGCACTATTTGTTATCCAATTTGCAATTATTCTAGGACTTGCTGGAACACTTTTCTTTAATGAACCAGAATATGAAGTGCTGAGTACGGGTAATCAGGTAGCTGAGGATTTAGGACCATCAATAATGATTTCCTTTCAAAATAGCGCAACTGAAAAAGAAATAAGGGAATTATTGACTAGCGTTGGTGGCAAAATAATAGATGGACCAAAAGCTGGTGGTTTATATATTGTAGAGCTGCCAGCGGGGTTTAATTCCGAAAGTACTATGGATGAGGAAATCGCAAAGCTAAAGTTGAATAAAAGCGTGGTAAAAAATGTCTTTAAAGGTACTAAATAAGGTATTTTAATACTAAGGTTCTAAACAATGATGAAAGTTAACGGCTCTATCATAATATTATTAATCACAATATTTGTCTTTGGTTTAGGACATGTAGGCAATGCACAGGATAGAAATCCTTCTAGTAACCCTAATATCCCAACTAACCCAAATGATCCAAACTATCCTAGAGATCCTATTAAGGGACCCCAGACTATTATTCCTCCGCCAAAAAATGAAATTGTAATTCCAAGACCGGACAGACAGCCGGTTAATGATCCAACTTTTCCCGATAATCAACCACCCAATGTTCCCAATAACCCTAATAATCCCGGCAGAGGTCCCAGTACTCCAGATAGAGTAGATCCTACCGTACCCTTAAACCCTGTGGCTGACCCCATTGTCCCTATACTGCCACAGCCAAGACCTGATCCAAAGCCGGAGATTCCAACCGTGCCTGAGGTGCCGGAACCCAAACCTGATATTCCTAGAAATCCAGTTGTAGATCATGATGATCCCAATATTCCTAGACCTGACGAGCAAATTCCCACTATTCCTGATCTCCCAAAAGATCCATCATTAATACAACCGGATATGGACACAGAATTTCTAACAGCTCCTGTATTTAAGGATGAAACACCAGAAGTATTAGTGAGCGATTTAAATAACTATGTTCCCAAGCAAGTACTTGTGCTGATGTCGGGAACAACAGGAAAACAGCAGGACATTGATTCTCTGTCTCAGAGCTACAACGTGAGTAATATTGACAGCACCCTTCTTAGTTCAATAAACGCTACAATGGTACTTTTTGAGATACCAGACAACAGAGGAGTTATAGATGTCTCAAGAGTACTAGCCGCCGATTCAAGGACTCTAGCTGCTCAACCTAATTTTTATTTTGAAGGTCTAAGTGAAGAGAGTGTTCAATACGGTGTTAGCAAAATAAAGGCTGACTCGGCCCATGGTATTTCAACTGGGAAGGGTATAAGAGTAGCAGTAATAGATACTGGTATAGATCACAATCATAAAGCTATGGAAAATAAAATATTAATAAAATCAGATTTTGTTGATACTGATTCCGCTGAGTTTGATGTACATGGAACATCTATTGCGGGCATTATCGCTTCATCATCAATAGAAAATGGTATAACAGGAGTAGCGCCCGATGTGAAGATAATTGCTGCAAGAGCATGTTGGAAAGATTTAAGCAATAAAGCAAAAACTCTATGTTCATCAGATACTCTTGCTAAGGCAATAGACTATGCCATTTTAAATAAAGCGCAGATTATCAACTTGAGCCTGGGCGGTCCAAAGGACAATATCCTCTCTTTATTAATAAGAAAAGCTGACAATGCAGGGATAGTCATAGTGGCAGCAGCCGGAAACGGGGGGCCTAGTGGGGAACCGGTATACCCAGCAGCATTAACCGAAGTAATAGCAGTATCTGCAACTGACTCTAATGATAAGCTTTATGAATCCTCAACTAGAGGTGCCTATATTGACATGGCTGCCCCTGGAGTAGAGATCTTAAGTCCTGCTCCTGGCAACTCCTGGCAGGTTGTTTCAGGAACATCTATGGCCGCTGCTCACGTAACAGGAACAATAGCGTTAATACTTCAAGAGAACCCGGAACTATCTCCTTTCCAAATTAAAGCCTTACTAGGATCTACATCTTTAGACCTGGGAGAGAAAGGCAAAGACAAAGAGTTTGGTGAGGGAAGAATTGATGCTCTAAGTGCTCTACATCAATTAAATAGCGGTCTCTAAAACACCCAATACAAAATATTTCATCTTTTTATGAACCTTTTATCTCTTCCTAGTTACTTACTGTGTAAATAACACTTTAGGAGGAGATAAGATGACTCATTTAAATCGAATTTCTCAACCAAGATTTTTAGTAGTATCTTTTTTAATATTATTTGTAGTGCTTTTTTCTCAATTTGGAGATAGTGCTTTTGCACAAAGTTTCCCATTAAAAGACCCTAATCCTAGACCGACACATCGTCCCCCGGATAGATTTGATCCACCTCTTGTTGGTAATCCGGAGAAAGAATACGGAAGAGCTGCAGACAAAATGGAAGTTAGGTCTGAAACTCATATCGGATGCAGGATTAAAAATTCTTCTTATGCATCCGAGAAAACAAAAAAATGTATCAATGACGGCCCTTCACCTGAGTATCAAGTAATGCTGAATCAGTTTGTTAAAATGCCAGCAGATAGTAAAGGGTTTGTAGATATCCCAAGGGCTGCAAGCAAGTTTGTTGCTGACGAAGATGACACATTTGTTGCAGTTACTTTCTCAGCTATGTCCTTTACATCATCCACTGATGAGGACGAGGCGCTTGAAATCAGGGTATTGGTAGATGGAGTAGTTGCTGAGCCAGGCGAGATAGAATTTGTAGGCGGAGCAAGCCCTGTATTAACTTCACCTAGCCAGTCATTCACATTCTATACAACAGTTGATAAAGGAATACATACTGTACAAGTTCAGTATTCAACCGAGAACATAGCCTTAAACAGCTCATATCTTCGAAACGCTTCAGTTAAAGTCAGCACTGATGCAGATGGAATAGGTTCTAAAAAATTATTTATAACAGATGCTGCTGTCTGGACTCAGATTACAGGTGCTGAGTTCGATTTCGTTATGCCGCCTGATGCTGAAGCAGCAATAACCTTTTCTTCATCTCTCAAGATGGAACAGGGTGATTTTATAATGCTTAGAGCTGTTGTTGATAACGGCGCTTTTGTGCTCGAGCCAAAAGAGGTAACCCTTGCCGGACGTAAATACCATACTGAAGCAAACAGCGTTACTTTTAATGCTGAGGAGCTTCCTCCAGGTGCTCATACCGTTAAATTTGAATGGAGATCAAGCTTAACTGATGAGATCGCCATTGCTGAGATGACAGCATGGTCAATTATTGTTCAGACCAGGGTAAATGACTCAAAGGATACATTTTTTGATGTTGTATCTCAGAATGATATAGCAGGCACAATTGAAAGTTATTTTCAGGAAATACCAAATCTCGCTAGCCATGTAGAAGTTGATGAAATATCTGACATAGCTGTAACTTTTAGCGGTGTTCTATATGGACCAGGCGTAATTATTGTTGCTCCAATGATAGATGGTTATGTTGAAACTGACCAAGAGGTTGTTCTTCATCATCCATATATAACATTTGAAAATGATGATTTTAAAAACCCTATATCTAATAATACAGGAATAGCCAGCTACACATTTGCTTTAAAAGAACTATGGCCTAAAAAAGCCGGCTACGACATTGGGGTAGCTTTCCGAGTAGTACAATCAGGTGTTAGCACAGATCCTGCTGGTTATGTAACGGATGCAACTCTTACAGTAGATAAAAAACTAAGAGTAGGCCCCGATCTTGCAGTAGGTCCTAATATGGGAAGAGCTGCAAAGAAATACGAATCAATTCTTGAGCCTATATATGGAGACAGAGATGTGCTGACTATCATAATAGATCCTCTGATAATGGAGGACCCAGCCGGAACTCTGTTCTATGTTGAAATAGACGATGCTCTAAACGGAAATTATATGAGTGCTAAGGATTACTTCCGAGTAAATTCAGGAGGTAGGCTAACCCTTAATAAAGCTGCCACTCTTGGGATCTACGAAGCGGAACACGCAGGTGAAATAACAAATGACGATAATTATTATCTAGATTCAGAGAATTTCGACTGCGAAAGTGGTGCCGAATATAAAGGAGGCTCTGATGCCCTACATGCAGAGGCTCTACTTCAAGCAGAAGATGATTTCGACTTTGCAGCATACGATAAGAACAATGATGGGAAACTAGTTCCAAGTGAGCTTGCGATAGTTGTTGTGTTACCAAGAGACACTAACGGCGGATCTTCAATTAAGACAAGCTTCAATCCATATTGTGACGATACCGATTTTGAAGTTGATGGAATCAAGATTAAAGAAACAGTACATCTTAATACACATTTCAATCCTTTCGGACTTAGTGTTGATGAAAAAATTGACAATATGATGGTTGCGGCTCATGAGCTCTCACACCATATACTAGGTCTTGACGATATATATGGAAGATATAAAGGTGTTCATGACGGAGTAAATTTCAATCCACTTCTGCCTTTTGAGAATGATTGCCCTGACGAACTAGGACCGGGTGAGGATTGTCAAAACCGATATGTAAATACGGCACCTCATAAGATATCACTTATGACATATAAAACCGGACAGGATGTTGCAACTACCCATCTAATGGGCTTTCATAAGCTTCATTTGGGATGGGTAACACCTAAAATTCTTGAGGAAGAGGACCAGTATGAGCTCTACGATGTTAAGTTGGCAGAGCATGTGTTTATTCTTCCAAGAAGGTTTGATACAGGGCTTGAATATGTCCTACTAGAAACTAGGTATAACTCAAATGATGACATGGCAACCTTATATGATTATGCCATTATTGATAGTGGAATATCTGTATATCACGTAATTGAGCCAGATGAAGGTTGCAAATCACCACTTGGAGCAACCGATTCCAGCTGTAAACCTCTTAAAGCTCCAATGTGTGTTCCTGATAGCATATGGTTTCACAAACATGCAAGCAACTTTACTAGAGTTGGTGTGAGGTTGATACAGCCAGACATGGTTCATTTGTGGGATGATGGCGCATTCCCTTCAGGCGATGACTTTACCGGATTTAGTAACACTATGTTTGGCAATGGAGACAATCAACTCTTGGATCATTCTCCAGTTGCATGCCCTGTAAATATTGCTGATAAAATGCCGGATGACTCATTTCCTGTCCCATCTCTTCTATGGGTCGATGGAAAGTCTAGCGGCTATAGGATAAAGAATATTGTAAATACAAGTCCAAGTCACACTTTTGATCTTGAAAACGATAATTAGTAAATAAGGCCTAAAGCCATACCCCATACCATCCCCCTGGTTTTCTTGAAAACATTAAGAGAGCCGGGGGATTTTTTTACTTGAAAAGATTTTGTCATATATCTGAACCTTTTTCTTTGTCCGCGTTACTTACTATTCAAAATCAATTCTTTGGAGGCATAAAATGAATAACGACTTTTTCTCATTCGCAAAGCAATTAATGGTTTTTGGATTAGTGTTATGTATATGTGTTGCTGGGATAAAACCTTCGCTGGCTAAATATACAGTTAATAAGAAGCCAACAACTGTAGTAGTAACTAAAGCTGAAAATATTAAGTCCGCCAATATAGCACTACCTGACTTAAGCACACACCCCGGTATTGAAATAAGCGGTTTAAAGGCAAACTGGGGCGAAACTATTATTTTAGATGCAAGTTCTGCTACCGGAACGCATGAAGGTATGTGTGTATTCCCTTATAAAGTTGATATATGGAATTTGGGTACAGCTCATACCGGAGCATTTCAATACAGACTAAAATCAGGTCCTTGGTCAATACTCGAAGGACACCCTGGTCTACCAGCCGGTGGATTCACTCAAGCTCAGGGACATATCGGTCTTAAGCCCGGGAAGCAGGAAGTGATAGTAGGGCTTGATAATATGAACCAGATAGCTGAGTCAAATGAGAACAACAATATTCCTAAAGCCGTAGTAGTAAAGTTAAAAGGGAACTGCTTTTCAATAAAGCCAAATTTTAAGAGTAATAGCTCAAAAAAGGGAAAGTTTCTAAGCAAATTTAAATAAATTTCATTCTTTACTCATCTCCTTATCTCTTTAAAGCCCCGGTCCTTCTATTAATCTGAAAGACCGGGGCTTTTTCTATCTTAATCTTTTTTGAACCTTTTCTGAGCTTGGCGTTACTAATCTAACAAATACAGATTAAGGGAGATAAAAGATGAAAAATTTAACCTTACAATCAATTCAAGTAATAGCACTACTAATATTCTCAAGCCTATTTATAGCAGCGGGGGCTGTATCTAATGAACTGCCCGATTTGGCAGGGGATCCAGGAATTGAAATTGCTGGAATAAGAGCTCAGTGGGGCGGGAAAGTTGAAATTAATGCAGAAGATGCTGATTACAGCAAAAACGGTAGGTGTGTATTTCGCTATGACCTTGGTCTTGTAAATCAGGGTAGCGCTCCGACTGGGGAATTTGGATACAGAATTAATTCAGGCGGGCTTGCAAAAACACAAACACATCCAGGTGTTGAGGCAAATGAAGAAATAACCGCTATTGGAGAGATAGAACTTAGATCTGGGAAGCAAAAAGTGGTTATAAAACTCGACAACAATGATCAAATTGAAGAATCTGATGAGTTAAACAACATGCCTTTTGCACTACAAATAGATGTAAAGGGCAAATGTGATTCAGATATAAAATCTAAATCCATGATTGCAACAAAGTAATATAAATAAAATAAATATAAAATTGTTGTATACGATGATGAAATATTCTAAAATAGTTAAACAGATTTATGAGGAGGATGGCACACTGGTCTCAAAGCGCTTGTTACTGGTCCTACTAGTACTACTGTTTAATCCTGAAGCTTATGCACAGGTTCAACTTACCGAAACACAAGCGGGGGAGGCATTTAAAGCAGGTGACTATGAAAAGGCACTCAAAGAATTTGAGATACTGTTAGAAGAATATCCAGAGAACTCAGTATTAATATTACGCTATATTGGATTATCATATCACAGACTAGAACAGTATGATAAAGCAATAGACTCATATGAAAAAGCACTAGAAATAGATCCTCAGAACACCCCGGTTACTTTCTATTTAGCATCTACTTATTTTAAAACAAGCAATACAATAAAAGCAAAAGAGTTATTCCAAAACGTTATCACCCTTGCGCCAGAATCTCTTTATTCAGGCTGGGCGGAGAGATATATTCAGGCAGTTGAGCAACAGGAAACGGTATACGAGAGACCAGGGGGACCAAGACTATATCAAGTCTTTCTCCAGATAGCTCCTCAACTTGATTTTAATGTTCCCGAATCTCCTGATAACAGCAGCTCATTTAGTGATGATGAATCATTTAGATTCACAGAATACGCATCTCTAGGTATACGGACAAAACAGCTTGGCAATTGGTTTCTCGGGGCGGATTTCTCTACATATCAGAGCCAAAATACAAAGGAGGAGCTAAGGGAGTTCAATCTCTCCACTTTTGATATTTCTCCTTATATAAACTACACCACTACAGTGTTTGGAAAACCTTTCTCTCCAATACTGAGATATAATTTCAACTATGCTCTACTAGATTATGACAGCTATAGCAACTCACACTCAATATCGGCAACTCTAAATACAGCCTTTACTGAAAATACTCTGACTGTCCCATTCTACAGACTTAGGTTTGATGAGTTTAACGATGAGGGTTTTGATTCCTCTATATCCTCTCGAGACGCGACCAACAATGCGGTTGGGCTGCTTCAATATTTCTTCTTTATGCAGAGAGCAGTAAATGTCTGGGTTGGATATGAATTTCAGAAGAATGATGCGGATGGGCTTAATTTTAACTACAATGGACATAGAGTCACAGCAGGAGTATCTGTTCCAATATATTGGGGTATAAGAACTGACTTGAGCGGAGAATTTGGTAGAGATGATTATCCGGATTTCCAAGGACCTAGGGACAGAGAAACTAATAGAGGAAACTTTTTTGGAAGGATTACGCGAAACATTAAGGGCCCTATTTACGGTGCGTTTTCATATAGTTATACAAATGAAAACTCCAATTATAGTGTTCTTGAATTCGACAGACATATAATAACTTGGTCTATTTTTCTTAGTTATTGAGGAAATATTATGGTTATTAATAAAAAAAGACTAATGAATATCCTAGGAATAGTGATCTCTCTTATTATTATGATTATACCTACAGGTTTTGTATACATTCATGATATTTATGCCCAATCAAGTATAGAAGAGAATGAACAAATTGATCTTACTCTTGGAGCTATTGAAGCTCTTGACTCGGTAAATAGTATCCCAGATTTGATTTTTGTTATGGAGACACTGCTTAGAGTTCCAATAAGTGAGCTTAAAGATGGTGAACCGCCTTATAATCAAGAACCCCCAGATGCACAACAGGACTTTAGAAGACCCACAAACATGCCACCAACTATGGTTCCACCTACGATGACTCCGCCAACTATGATGCCTCCAACACTACCACCACCAACAATGATGCCTCCTCCGCCTACTATGCAACCACCGCCAACAATGATGCCTCCAACACTACCACCACCAACAATGATGCCTCCACCAACTATGCGTCCAACCCCGAGACCATTTCCTCCATCATTTAGCCCCACACCTCCAACTATGCAACCGCCTCCGCCTACCCAGCCTCCACCAACTCAGCCACCAAATAATTAGTGATTCATTCTTGCAATTTACAATGAAGAATGGATTTTAACGGAAGTTCTACTATTAGATTATGTAGGCTATTTAGAATATGCCTGATCAGTATGGACACCTTTTTGGACACCTAGTCCAGATATAAATAGCTGTTTTTCAGACAGTGGGATGTCAGATGTCAGATATTGAGACACCTTTGTATATCCTCCTATTAGGAATTTGACCATCAACTGTTAATAAACACCTACTTGGTATAAACATTGCAATAATTATTTTGTATATATGAATGAATATCCTAGAGAATTATATCTTGCAGATAATACTAAGGTAACTGCAAGACCTCTTGAGCCCAGTGATAAAGAGGCTTTATGTAAATTGTTTTCGAGAATACCTGAATCTGATCTTCTCATATATAAAGATGATGTTACAAAAGTGGAGAATATAGAGAATTGGTTTACAAGCAATAACTATAAAAAAGTATTTCAATTAGTTGGTTTGATAAATGATAGGATTGTTGCAAAGGGAACACTTCATTCAGAAGGACTTTTTTGGTCTCATGCGGCTGAGTTAAAGCTGTTAGTGGATCCTGAGTATCGGGGAAAGGGGTTGGGATCACAATTTTTCAGCATTTTGTTACATGAGGGATTGAAACACCATTTCGAGAAGATAATCGTTAGGTATGTAACTGACAACAATAGTTTTATAAAAATACTGAACCATTATGGTTTTAATCCAGAAACAGTTCTTAGTAGTTATGTAAAAAATGAGTCTTCAAATGTTATAAAAGATATTGTAATTGCGTCTTTTAGTTTTGAGAACTGGTCAAGGAGATTTGAATTTTACAGCTCTCTTTATAGAAGGTAGATGTGCCTGCATAAGGAAAATATTGTAGACTTTTCGTAGATGCTAGTTCCAAAATTAGAACTTTCACATTGTGCAGGCATTGTCAGAAATGGGAGATAATAGGAAAATTCATAAAGAGATACCAGATGCGACTTATCGATTGATTGTGGAATCTGTTCCTAACGGGATCGTTATGACGGATAGTAGGGGAGAAATAATTTTTCTTAACTCTCAAGCTGAGCAAATGTTTAATTACAAAAGAGACGAATTGATTGGTAAATCTGTTGAAGTTTTAATGCCCAATGCATTTAGGAAGAGTCATATAGAACATAGATCTCAATATATTAAAGATCCTAGCACAAGACCTATGGGTGAAGGGCGGAACCTCTTTGCTCTGCGCTCAGACGGCAGCCAATTCCCAGTTGAAATAGGTTTGAATTTTATGAACTTGGATTCAGGTCCTGTAATTATTAGCACTGTAATTGATATCACAGAACGCATGGAAGCTGAAGAACTGTTGAACGATAGGGAACAGAGACTCAGGGAAATTATGGATAACACTACAGATGCCATAATTGTTTTTGATAAAGGGGGAATAGTTGAAACTATCAATAGAGAAGCAAGTCTATTGTTCTGTGGGAGAGATGGCGGGAAGATAAATGAGATTTGGGAGATTGTTACACCTGAAAACAAACAGCAATTTACTGAGAAATTAATAAGAGTTAGTGAAGGAAAAAGAGTAACAGATTATGAAACAGAGAGAGTAAGTAAGGACGGTAAGAGGATATCAGTAAGCATAAGTTTAGTACACTTTAACCAGGGGAACGGAAGATTTATTGAGACAATAAGAGATATAGGCGAAAGAATAGCAATTAGAAGCAAAATCATTGAATTAGAAAAGGCTCAAATGATTGGTAAGATGGCAGAAGGTTTTGCCCATCACATGGGAACGCCCTTAGCGTCAATGTTATTGAGGGTTCAAATGCTTAAAGACGATATCCCCGATGTTCCAGAGTGTGAGGGTGTAGATGAGAAATTGGATTCAATAGAGAAGCAGATTCTCTATGGACAAAAGGTGCTTCAAAGACTTCTTAAATTTGTAGGAAGGCCGGGAAATGAAAAAACTCCTGAGAATATCTCAAACCTATTAGAAGAATCAATAGAAATGATGAGACCACTACTTAAGAAAAAGGGCATTACTTTGGCAACTGATATAGCAGATGATCTGATTATAGATGCTGATACGAATCTCATTAACCTTGTTTTCTCAGATACCATGATGAATGCGGTTGATGCTATGCCCGGGGGTGGAGAACTAACTGTAATTTCTAATTTAAACAAAGATACACAGACTGTAAATGTAGATATAAAAGATACGGGGATAGGGATCTCTGAAGATACGATACCTTTTGTTTTTGAACCCTTTTTTACAACTAAGCCTGCAGGCAAGGGTACAGGATTAGGACTTTCAGTAGCTAAGAGAGTTGTCCATGATCATGGTGGGGATATACATATTAAAAGCAAACAAGGTAGAGGAACAGTTGTTTCTATAAGCCTTCCAATTCCGGACAAGGAGAAAACTAATTGAGTCTAAGTAATTTCACAGTTCTGGTTGTAGATGATGACGAGGACTACGTAAGTGTAGTTAAAGAGCTACTAGAGAGAAATAATTATCAAGTAGTAACTGCTTACTCTGGGCAAGAGGCTCTAAAGAAAATAACTGAGTTCCCCCAGATAAAGGTTGCTCTCGTTGATCTTGTGATGCCTATGATGGATGGCTTCACTTTGCTTGAAAAAATTAAAGATATAATTCCCGAATTAACTGTAATTATTGTAACCGGACAGGGTACTGTGCAGACTGCCGTAGATGCAATAAAGCACGGTGCTTCTGATTTTATTACGAAACCATTTGATAAGGATGTGCTTCTTAACAAACTCGAGGTTGTAAGAAAGTCATTTGAGCTGGAAAATAGATTAGATGAATTAAGTCAGCTGGTTTCTCAAAAGTATGGGTTTGAAAATATCATTAGCAGCTCAAAAATTATGAAAGGGGTTTTTGAAAAGGCCTTAGCAGCAGCGAGAAGTAATGCCCCAGTTTTTATTGTGGGTGAAACGGGGACAGGAAAAGAACTTGTTTCTAAAGCAATTCATTTAGCTAGTGACAGATCTAGTAAACCCTTTATTGCAGTTAACTGCGGAGCAATTCCGAAAGAGCTTCTTGAGTCCGAGCTTTTTGGTTATAAAAAGGGAGCATTTACGGGTGCAGTTAGAGACCACGAGGGACTTTTTATAGCGGCAAATGGCGGAACCATTTTATTAGATGAGATTGGTGAAATGCCAAAGGACCTACAGGTTAGACTCTTAAGAGTTCTTGAGGACTACAAAGTAAGGCCAATAGGACATACAACTGAAGTCTCTCTTGATGTAAGAGTTATTGCAGCAAGTAACCATTCCATTGAGAACCTAAAGAATAAGTATTTAAGAGAGGATTTATTTTTCAGACTTGCTGTGATAGTAGTTGAACTACCTCCTCTAAGAGATAGAAAATCAGATATTCCGCTTCTAATAGATAACTTTATCAATACATTCAATCAGAAATATTCCAAAAATATAGAAGGCCTTACCGAAGAAGCCTTATCACATCTATATAGTTATGAATTTCCTGGCAACATTAGGGAATTAGAAAATTTGATTGAAGGAATACTGGCTGTAAGTCCAGCTCAAAAGAAAACAATTACGCATAAAGATCTGAAGGGACATCTCATATGGCAAGAGCAAAAAACTTCAGGACATCAAGTTCTTGCTTTAGACAAACTTGAAAAATTCGCCCTTGAAGAGGCTCTCCGTGAATCGAAAGGAAATAAATCAAAAGCAGCTGCCTTGCTTGGAATTTCAAGAGATACACTCTATAGAAAGCTGAAGCTTTTTGATATTAAGCAATTCAAATAGTGTATTACTTTCTGACATTAGACATCTTCTCTTAACTTCACAATCAATATTTTTTAGCTTAAGAAATGGCACTCTTATTGCACCTCAATATCAATATAAAGTATTGAAAAGGGGGTCTTATATATGTTAGTAAAAGAATATATGACATCTAACCCAATTATTTTAAACCCAGATGAAGATGTTACAAAGGCATTTAATTTTTTGTTAGAGAAGAGGGTTCGTCAGGCACCTGTTGTTGATAAAGGAGAACTTGTAGGAATTGTGTCTGATCGTGATTTGCGAATGGCAATGGTTCAAAATCTAAAAATAAACAAACTAACTGTAGGTTTCGTTATGACCAAGGATCCTGTAACTATTACAGAGGATTGTAAAATGAGCGATGCAAGTAAAATTCTAGGTATAGGAAAATTTAATGCTATCCCGGTTATTGAAGCAACTGGCAAATTAAAAGGAATAATCTCCACAACTGATATTATCAAGTGCTTTCTGGATCAAACGGATGAAGATAATATACCTTTAATAACAAAGTGAATTTATTGAAAAGATTATTACTGCTTTATCGTATGTGATTGATGATTATGATGTCTTTCGCTGGGGACAAGATGAAGTGTAATATTCGTTAACCCCACAACAATTAATAATACTCCCGCAGCAATCGCAAGCCTCTTTGGGGCTCTCTTTAAGGTCTTTTTGTATATATAAGGGAATGCGGATAAGGCAGGCACTGTACCTAGCCAAAAGATAAAAAGGATTGCCGCACTATATAGAGGACTTTTAGTAGTAACCGCTCCGATCACAAAAATGTATACCCATCCACAAGGTAGAAAACCGTTTACTATTCCTAGTGTAAGTGATTTTACTGGTCTGCTTTGTGCGAGGGACCATTTGGCAGGTTTTGAAATCAGTTGTGAGATCGTTTTACTGGGCAAGAATTCAAGCGGTTTTCCCATAATAAGCTTATATCCCGTATAGATAAAGAAGATCGATATTAAGATTATAGAAATAGTCGAAATTGCAGGGAAGTTATTTGATAAGAATGTTTCACCCAAAAGCCCCGCCACTATTCCAAGTGTTAAGTAGCTCATAAGTCTGCCAATATGGTATAAGCTCATATAACCGGCTGAATTGTTTACGGTTATTGCTATAGGCCCACACATTGTGACACAGTGCGTGCTACCCAGAATGCTTGCAATAAATACAGCAAGCGGTATTGATAGGAAAGACCATTGCCTTATGATTTCTTCAAATTGACTTAGGTCCGACAAGTTTTACATTCTCCTGTATTTTTATCTTGTTATCATCTGTATCTATGAAATCCAATTTTATATTTCTAGATCCCTCATCTCCTGTAATAGAAAGTGGAAATTTGATAAATATATGCAGAGTTGAGTTCATTCCCCCATCAAGGTTTATAGTTTCGCTCTGAGATACCAGTGTTACCTTCTTTTCTTTCCAGATATCAGGCACTGCCATTTTTAGGTTTAGATCTTCAAAAGTCTGGTTTTTTAAGTGAAGTTTGAAATGGTTAATTATCTCCTCACCGTTTTCCACAACTTGGTATGGACTATCTTTTCCCCTAAGCACTGTTATAACTATGTCTTCTCTATTGGAGATTGAAAAAATCAATGCTGAGAGTACTGCAACCAATAAAACTGTATAAATTGCTACCCTTGGTTTGAAGAATTTTGATTTGATTCCTTTAAGACTGCTTCCAGTTGCATATCGTATAAGTCCCTTGGGTTTTTCTATCTTTTCCATCACCTCATCACAAGCATCAATACATGCTGTGCATCCTATACATTCAAGCTGAAGCCCTTCCCGTATATCTATTCCAGTTGGGCAAACAGCAACGCATTTATAGCAGTCTATGCAGTCACCTTGTTTTTGTCCTTCAGGCACGATGCCTTTTCGTGGCTCTCCCCTTGCCGGGTCATAAGAAACCGTAAGAGAATCGTCGTCCATAAGCACCGACTGAAACCTTCCATAAGGGCACATAATTATGCAGAATTGCTCCCTGAACCAGCCAAAATCAAAAAGTATTACAGCAGTAATGAACCCCATAATAAGAAAAATTGTCCAGTTTTCATAGGGATTGTGCTGGGTCATCTCAACTAGGTTGTCTGCACCTACGAAGTAGGCTAGAAAACTGTGTGCAATAATAAGACTTGCTACCAAAAATAAAGTCCAAAGTACGCTTAATTTGAAAAACTTCTTTATATTCCAGGGAGCTTTTGCTAGGTTGCGTTGTTGAATGTGGCTTCCAATGATCCAGTATTCAAGCCTTCTGAATACACCGTCTATAAATACCGTTTGAGGGCATCCCCAGCCACACCATATCCTTCCCCATACGGCGGTAATGAATGCGAGCCCTATTGATAGGAACGCAACAATAAAAAAGATAAGGGGTGCATCATGAGCCCAAAAGGTAAGGCCGAAGATTGAGAACTGTCTATCGCCTATATTGAGCAATAGTGCTTGATGACCACCTATTTTTATCCATGGAAGTGCTAAAAAGAATATAATTAGGAATATCTCAACTATATTCCGAGCCCGTCTCCAGAAACCACTTACAGGAGCTGGGAAAATAAAAACTCTCCTGCCGGACTCATCCATAGATGCAGGGCGTTCATCCGGCAGGTTTCTTTGATCGAGTACCCTCACTTACGCTCTACCTTTTCTCCCTGTGGTGGTTTAGCTCCTGGAGGGTTAGTTCCATATAGAGTGTAAATATAGACTGAAACAGCCTCAAGGGTCTCCTCGGGTATCACTCCCCTCCACGGGACCATGCCCTTATCAGGAACACCATTGTTTGCAACTTCAAGGATTGCAGCAACACTCCCATCACCGTGAATCCAATAGTCATCGGTAAAATTGGGCCCTATTAGCCCCTGTCCCAGATTGCCATGGCAAGGCATACACTTTAGCATATATTCATTCTTGCCAGCCTCAACCACTTCGGGCTTATCAAGAAGTGAAAGATAATACTCTTCAGATTTATCAGACGTAGCTACTTGCGCTTGCTGCTGTTCAGATCTTATTGCACTCATTTTTTGAGCAAGCTCCTCATCTGAGGTGAGTCCCCCAAAGAAAGTGTAATAAGAATAATAGACAACAGCGAACACAATTGTTATATAGAATGTCATTAACCACCATCCGGGAAGTGGATTATCAAGTTCCTGGATCCCGTCATAGTCGTGATCTTTTATTAACTGGTCCTTGTCACTCATTTATCATCCTCCTTCATCTCATGCTTTTCCTCTTCAAGAGGTAGCTGTTCCATTTTTTCATATATCTTCTTATTCTTTTTGCTAAACACCGTAATCACAACAATAAAAAATGCTGTGAGAAAAAGAATAAGCGCCAGGTTTGTAAGCTCTATATTATCAAAATATGAAAGTGCTATTTGCTTAATTGTGGCACCCCCTCACTCGGAGTTTTTTGGCCAAGGCATTGAAGGTACGCAATTAAAGCTATAAGCTCCGTATCCTTGATTGATTCAAGTGATTTGTCCTGACTAATTAGCTCTTCATAAATTTTTGCAGCCTCTTTCTCAGCTATAACATCAGCGTTTGCAACTTGTTCATCATTATAAGGAACTCCAAGCATCTTCATCACGCTGAATTTCTTTCTGAGAATGTGATAGTCAGTTTTCTTTGCTGCAAGCCAAGGGTAAGACGGCATAATAGAATTAGTTGTGATCTCCCTTGGATTAATCATGTGCCGTACGTGCCACATATCGGGATATTTGCCTCCTACTCTGGCAAGATCTGGCCCGGTTCTCTTGGACCCCCACTGAAACGGTCTGTCGTACATTGACTCTGCAATGGTCGATGCCTCACCATATCTCAGCACATCAAATGGAAGCTTTCTTATCATCTGAGAGTGGCATACGTAGCAACCCTCCTTTATGTAGATGTCTCTTCCGGCGAGTTCTAAAGGTGTATAGGGCTCTGTTTTCTCACTTGAAGGTAGGTATTTATAAATTGAGAGTGTTGGTAATATCTCAATCACAGAGCCTACTAGTATCGAGATAAAAAGAATAATGGTGAAGACAAGACTTAATGCCTCGAGTTTTCTGTGTCCAGAACCTATAGCTGTAACATCAGATTTTAAAGGAGGAACTTCTACATAAGATATTGTCTCTTTTTTAGGTGCATGTTTTATTGTTACCCAAACGTTGTATATCAGTAGCAGAAAGCCCGCTAAAAAGAGTGATCCACCTATGAATCTGACCCAGTAAAGAGGCACAATTCTCATAACTGTTTCAACAAAGTCTGGATACACAAGCTGCCCGTTCTCACCTATTGCTTGCCACATGAGTCCTTGGGTAATACCACTGGCTCCCATGGATATGTAGTAAAGGAGTATTCCTAAGAAACCTATCCAAAAATGCCAGTTCATAAGTTTCACACTGTGCATCTTTGTGTTCCAGAGCTTAGGTACCAGATAATAGATAATTCCAAACGTAAGGAACCCATTCCAGCCGAGTGTGCCCCCATGTACGTGTCCAATAATCCAGTCTGTATAATGAGCCAGAGAGCTTACGGATTTAATTGAGAGTAAAGGGCCCTCAAATGTGGACATTCCGTAGAACGTGACAGCTACAGCAAGGAACTTTATGATTGGATCAGTACGGACCTTGTGCCATGCCCCTCTTAATGTAAGAAGACCGTTGATCATTCCACCCCAGCTTGGTGCCCAGAGCATGATGCTGAATACCATGCCTACCGTTTGTGCCCAGTCTGGAAGAGCGGTGTTTAAAAGGTGATGAGGCCCTGCCCATATGTAGATAAATACAAGAGACCAAAAATGGATAATGGAGAGTTTGTAACTGTATATTGGTCTGTTAGCTGCTTTAGGAATATAGTAGTACATGAGACCTAAGAAAGGAGTTGTCAGAAAAAATGCAACCGCATTGTGTCCGTACCACCATTGAACAAGGGCGTCTTGCACCCCGGCGTATACGGGATAGCTTTTAAAGAGGGCTACCGGAATTTCAATTGAGTTCACTATATGGAGTAGGGCAACTGTAACTATCGTTGCTATATAGAACCATATAGCTACATATAAGTGCCTGACTCTTCTTATTGCAATTGTGCCAAAGAAGTTAACGGCAAAAACAACCCAAATAACAGCGATTGCTATATCGAGAGGCCATTCCAGCTCGGCATACTCTTTACTCATTGTGTAGCCGAGTGGGAGGGTTATGAGGGCTCCCACAATAATGAGCTGCCAGCCCCAGAAGTGAAATTTGCTTAGAAAATCCGAGTAGTTACGAGTCTTAAGCAGTCTTTGAGTTGAATGGTATATTCCGGCAAAAATAATATTACCGCCAAACGCAAATATCGCTGCATTGGTATGAAGCGGTCTTATTCTGCCGAAAGTAAGCCATTCAAGCTCCAGATTCGCAGGCCAAAATGCTAACTGTAGAGCTGCTAACAAACCTACAGCAAAGGCCGCAGCTCCCCAGAATATCGTGGCGTAGATAAACAATTTTACTATATCGTCGTCATAGACGATTCTATCCATAATCCCTTGGTTAGGTGCAGTTAATGAACTCATGTATCAACATCCTCCTTATCTTCCTTCTTTGTTTCCTTTATCTCGTAATCATCAATTAACATTCTCTCGCTAGGGGTAGTGAGGTCGTCATACTGCCCCTTCTTAGTTGCCCATATGAATGCAAATAGAAATAGCAGGGCCATTGTTATAGATATTCCTAAAGTTAAAAATATTATGTTCATAAGGCTCTGCTCTTCCTCCATATATTTAGACTTGTCTGTCCGTAAATACTTGAGCCAATAAGCAGTAGGGAACTAAGAGGCATTAGTACAGCTGCAGCAAGTGGATTTATATAGCCCAGGAGTGCAAAAGTGCCGGCTACAGTGTTATATGCGATCGAAAAGATTGTATTTCTTCTCATCGTGCTTTTTGTTATCTCTGCTTGTTGCAGAATTTCAATTATGCTTGATAGGTCGTTATTTAGAATGTAGGCATCTGAAACTTTGAGACTTTCTTCAACACTGCCTTGGACTGAAAGTCCTACATCCGCGGATGAGAAAGCAGCAGTGTCGTTTAAACCATCGCCAATCATCATGGAATGTTCATTGTTTTTTAGAATTTGAGATTTCTCTTCCGGGCTCTGACTCCAAAAAATATTCTTGTCAGCTATGCCGAGCTTAATGGCAGTCTGTCTCACATTGTTCTCATTGTCGCCTGAGAGGATGTGGATTTTATATCCCTTCGCTTTTAATTGAGTAACTACATATTTTGCGTCTTCTTTTAATGAGTCTCCAAGAAATAGCTCAGAGATAGTCTCCCCATTTTTATTGATAACTATTTTTGTAGTTATGATTTCGTTAATGTCATTTGAATTAGGAACATTTTCTGATATAAATTCGTAAATATGGTCATCAACCTGGGCTTCAATACCTTTTGTATATATGTGTTTAAATTCTTTTACATCCGGAAGTATCTCATCGTTGTCTAAGTAAGTCACAATAGCTCGTGCTATTGGGTGGTCGGATTTTCTTTCAATTGCTAGAATTGCTTTGCGGTCATAATCAGAGAGTTTATTTACATCCCACTTGAGAATTCTATATACACCTTTAGTGAGGGTTCCTGTTTTATCGAAGAAAACATTTTTAATATTAGGAAGTTTCTCAAAAATATTGGCACTTTTTAAAACGATTCCTTTTTCAACGGCGCTACGAAGAGAAAGCCCTAAAGATAGTGGAAGCGCAAACACAAAAGCACATGGGCAGGCTATTAGCACAAATGCCATTACCCTATTTAGTGCAGCTGATGGATTGAGGAGCTCAGAAATTGTAACAAAAGATCCAATTGCAATTATGCCAACAAGTATTGTGAAGACTGTTGCAAATTTATCACTGTATGTGGAGAAACTAATTTTACTCTGATAGCTTTTCTCGACTTCATTAAGGAGTTTTCCCATGCGTGTTGAGCTACCAACACTTGTTACTTCTATAACTGCTTCATCTGAGTTCAGTATGGAGCCAGCAAAGACAATATCTTTTTTGAATATAGTTTGAGGGATATTCTCCCCTGTAAGTACAGATAAGTTCAACTCAGCTCTTTTTGATAAAAGACTCCCGTCAATTGGAATACGATCACCATGCTTAATTTTAACTCTTTGACCCACTTTAAGTTCTTCGGTGGGCTCTAAAAAAAACTGTTTGTTATCGTTATCCCAGATAAGTATTTTGTTCTGATTGAACAGTAACCTACTAGTCGGTTCTTTTTTTGAAATTCTATCTTGTATGGATTTAAGGAAATATCTGCTTGCCAGTAGCAAAAATATGAAAGCCGCAACTGAATCAAAGTAAATCTGATCAGACCCTTTTGCATAGTTATATGTGCTGAGTAAAAATCCCACAACAATAACAAACACTATTGGTATATCTACGGTTACGCGTTTAGCTCTAATTGAACTAACCACACTCTTATAAAATGGTGCAGCACAATATGCAACTACTGGTAAGGACAATAACAGGTTTAATAGAGTGAAATGTTTCTCAAATACCCCCTGAGCTCCTGAGTAAATCGCTGCAGAAAGTAGCATAATATTCCCGGCACATACAGCTGCTATAGATATTCTAATAAGAGACTTTCTATTCTCTTTGTGCTTTAGATTTTGTGCTTCTTCATCAAGTTTTATAGGGTGCGCTTGATATCCGAATCTTTTTACTATTTCTGGAAAACTCGAGAACAGTTTGTCTGGTGTAAAGTAAACTGTCGCGACATTAGTCGACATATTTAGAGAAACTGACTCTATATGTGTTGAGTAATCGGAAATCTTTTCAATAAGCCAAAGACATGCTCCGCAGTGTATTCCCTCAATATAAAAATTCATTCTAAGAGGATATTTAGGATCAGAGTACTGTTTGATGAAATTGTCCTGATTAATGTATCCATAATCTTCTTTAGAGTCTGGATCAATAGGGCGCCCAATCTTCTCTATATCCTGCTCTTCTTTGATTCTGTAGAAGTTCTCGAGCCCAAGGTTATTAAGCAGTTCATATACAGAACTACATCCGGTACAGCAGAAATAGTTGTCATTGGATTCCACAGTATTGGATAGACTAAGCTCCTCTCCACAATGCTGACAGTGTGTGGTTTCAGATAAACCTCTTGAGATTCCATAAGGTGTTGCTGTGGTTTTATTCATAATTGTAAATGTATGATTACACTACAAATAATGGCAATTATCATGCCAAGCTGATTTGCAATGAATACTAGGAGTTTTTAACTGGAGGAATGTCAGATGTACGAAAGTCTGACAGTTAAGAGATCTGACAAATAGGATGTTGTAGTGTTTTAACTAAGGGAATAATGGCGGTCGATGGGGATTCGAACCCCGAACATATGCATCGAATATATATTTGAATAGCCTGAACTACAAAACCAGTGTATTCATCCCACAAAATGTTTTTAAATAATTCCAATGACTTAGAAAATGATTTAAAATAGATTTTATAAGCATCTTTTAAAAGGAGGGATTGTGATATGAAGGTTAAAATTATTCTTAAATTTGTGTTTTTATTTATGTTACTAGCTTTTCAGTTTAGTTGTGACAATGATGGCAATGCCCAACAAATAAGTAATGAATTGAATATTATTTACTCAGGGAGTTTTTTTCCTGCTCCTGAAAAAACTGATACCAATGATGACGGTAGGCCTGGGAGTCTAAGAACATACGCAGGTGAGGGGTCCTTTGGGAGTTCGATCATAACTATACTTGACGAATTTGCCCAGCCTATTCCTCCTGTGAACTGTCCTTTGGATAATCTCGAATTTGACCTTGTAAAAGGTAGTTTCATAATCAGAGTCGGTAATGGAGACCTCTTGCTGGGAACGGTTGAATCCGGATTTAGCTGCTTTGACCCTATTACAAGAAGGTCCGAAATTACTGAAGAAGGTGTGATAACAGAAGGCACAGGTCAATTTGCCGGTGTTGCAGGCACTGTTGTTATCAGAACAAGCTCCATATTTCAGAACACAACCGCTGTAGACGGGTTTGCCTCAGGCGGGTCTACTGGAGATATAATGGGCACTTTAGAATTTGAATAGGGGTGGCGGGCGATGGGGAATTCAAACCCCCGACCTCAGGCTTCGGAGGGCTTTTCCACTTGAATTTGCAAACTCACTTCATTCTTGCAATTTGCATTAAAGAAAAGCTCTTAAGAAAGTTTATAGAGTTAGATTATGTAGATTGTTTAGAATATTTATAGTCAGTATGGACACCTATTTGGACACTGCTAGTATTGAGATTGCTTTACTTTACAGTTACTTTGTAAGTATGAGGAATTATGTAATAGCCTTTTTGATTTTAGGGCTTCTGCTTCCAACTTTTTTACCATTTGCACCACATGTTGCTGTGCATGCAATGTATGATGCTCACATTGTACGCCATCTAGACTCGTCTCCTCATAACGGAATCGAAATTGATCACTCTCATGGAACAGAGAATGATCTTTATACCGAACATGAGGATATTGATCATCATGTTCCTACTGATTTCGCATCTTATTATAAAGACTTTCTACATATAGATTTGAAAAATACGGATCAAGCGAACTTGATATCAAAATTGATTTCGGTTCAGGATATTGGTTATGATCTCACAGTAGATATAGCAAAAACTAGACTTTATAAAACAACATCTCATATGAGACGTGGCCCCCCAGTTGGTCATGTTTATAAACCCAACTCATCATCTTTATATCTCACCACACTTCGAATACGGATTTAGATTTTAAGTCCACCGTGTTCTTGTCACATTACCTACACATAGGATTTCTACGTGTGTAGATATCTCTATATCTAAGTATAGTCCAGTTTTGCGGGCTAGATCATAAATTTTAAAGGATAATATTATGATAAAAAAAACTCTTTTTATTTCGATATTTGTATTGCTTTTAAGTAGTACAATACCTTGCTTAGCTCAGACTTTAGATAAGCAAGCCGCGTTAAAACAAGCATTACAAAATAACCCTTCATATAAGGCAGCATTATCAGAAATTCAAGCTGCTTCGGGACAGCGGTCTCAAGCCTCGCTCCGTCCTAATCCAAATACAGTGTTTGAAGTTGAAAATATAGGTGGTAGTGGAGAGCGTGAAGGATTTGAACGAACTGAAATAACACTAGGAATTGAGCAAAAGATAGAGCTTGCAGGAAAACGTCGGATCCGAACTGAGGTTGCAGATTTTGGTTATAAAATCATCCGGGAAGAAGCTATTGTTGAAGCTTTAAAGCTTCTATCAGAAACTGAATATGCCATTATCCGGATGGCTGTTGCTAAAGAGCGCATTGAGCTTGCAGACAAGCGCTTGCAACTTGCTACCCAAACCTACAACATTGTAAAAAAACGAGTTAATGCAGCAGCCTCCCCCGATATGGAGCTTGCCAAGTCTGACATTGAGAAGATCGAGGCAGAAATAGAAAAACATCACGTTGAGGAAGAATATAATATAGCTCGCAATGACTTGGCTCGCCTACTAGGTCTAGATGATGGTAATGATCTTGATATCAAAATTGATTTATCTGCTTTACCAAAGCTTGCAGATTATCAAGCCGTACTAATTGCCTTGAACTCAGCTCCACAATTGCGTAGCCAGGAATTTGCAAAAATGAAGGCGCGATCTGCTCTAGATCTTGCAAAAGCAACTGGTGTGCCTGATCCTACCGTGGGTGTTGGGGTTAGACAGTTTTTTGATAATGATGATACTGCTTTGGTTGCTACATTATCATTTCCCTTGCCTTTGTTTGACCGCAATCAAGGTGCTATTAAAAGTGCCCAAGCCAATGTGGTCCGTGTAGACGCACAAGCACGTGCTACAGAATTATCTATTTATCAGTCTGCCAAACAGGCATGGGAATTATTCTATGCAGAATTGGATATAACACGCCACTATATGGATGAAATAATTCCAATTGCAAAAAAGGCTTATGATCAAGCAGATAAAGGATACAACCTCGGGGCATTCGAGTTCTTAGATTTGCTCGATGCACAGCGCACACTCAATAGAGTGCAGTCCGAGTACTTAGACAATATACTCGAGCTTTATGAGGCTAAAGTACAAATCGACTATTTGGCTGGAACATACAAACCCCTCATTCAAGAGGTCTCACAAAACACAGTGGAGGATAAGAAGAATGAATAGGAGACTAATTTACATAGTGTTTTTAAGTTCTATATACATTGTGGGATTACTACTAACAATAAGCTTATCGACATCTTATGCGGGCAGCCAATCGGATACTGAGACCGCGGAGCAAGAAAGGGGACCAAAAGGTGGAAAGCTTTTTCGTGACGGCGATTTCTCAATTGAACTTACTATCTTTGAGCAGGGAGCACCACCGCAATTTCGCGTTTATGTCTATAAAAACAATAAGCCAATGGATCCGTCTATAGTAAATCTCTCTGTTGAGCTTCACCGTCTGGATGGTGAGATCAATCGATTTACTTTCAAACCTGATAATGATGTTTTGATTGGAGATGGTGTAGTTGCCGAGCCGCATTCTTTTGATGTGAAGATAAAAGCAGATTATAAAGGTCAGACCCACGGTTGGGAGTTTGAGTCTTATGAAGGCCGCACAGAAATAGGTGACAAAGCCGCCGAAGAAGCAGGTATTAAAACTGAGTTAGCAGGTCCTTCTAGTATACGTGAACAAATACGTCTAACTGGTCGTATTACTCTCAATCGTAATACCACGGCTCAGGTTCATGCCCGTTTTCCTGGCATTGTTAAAAGTGTAAATGCTCTTTGGGGAAAGAACGTCAAAAGGGGAGATGTTCTGGCTAGAGTAGAAAGTAATAAAAGTCTAAAAACTTTCAATGTGGTTTCGCCCATTGATGGAATTATCATGGCCCGAAATACAAATGTTGGTGATGTGGTTGGAGGTGAGCCTCTATTTACGATAACTGATATGTCCGAAGTATGGGCGGAATTTCATGTATTCCCAAGTGATTTATCTAGGATTCAGCAAGGTCAGGTGGTCCAAGTTTATTCGCTTAATAATAATCAAGATGAGAAGCAACATATGACAGAAGCTCCTATTAAAATGTTATTGCCCACAGCTGATGCAAATAGCCAGACAGTTCTTGCCATAGTGCCCTTAGATAATAAAGAAGGACTCTGGCGCCCAGGTATGACGGTTAAAGGTAATGTGTTAGTTAGTAAAAAGCAGGTACCGCTTGCGGTTAAAACCTCTGCGTTGCAAAGATATCGTGATTTTACTGTAGTATTCGCAAAAGTGGGTAATACCTATGAAGTCCGTATGCTGGAGCTTGGGCTGAGTGATGGTGAAAAGGTTGAAGTCTTAAGCGGCTTAAAGCCTGATACTGAATACGTTACTGAGAATAGCTTTCTAATTAAGGCAGATATTGAGAAATCAGGAGCCAGCCATGACCACTGATAAAACAAATAATAAAGATCTGTCCTTTCTTGAAAGTGTTATTCACTTCTCAATTCGCCACCGCTGGTTAGTCATAATCTTGGTTATAGGCCTAATGGTTCTGGGCATTTATAATTTCAGCAGACTATCCATTGATGCGGTTCCGGATATTACCAATGTTCAGGTACAGATCAATACTGAGGCAGCAGGCTATACACCATTAGAAATTGAGCAGCGTATTACATTTCCAGTCGAAACTGCTATGGCAGGACTTCCAAAGCTAGATTACACGCGCTCATTGTCACGATATGGTCTTAGTCAGGTGACTGTGGTCTTTGAAGAAGGCACAGATATCTATTTTGCCCGCCAGCTAATAGGAGAGAGATTACAAAATATTAAAAGTGGACTGCCTCAAGGGGTTGAGCCGGAAATGGGTCCAATCGCAACAGGCCTTGGCGAAGTCTTTATGTACTTAGTAGAAGCTGATCCAAACGCAAAGAAGGAGGACGGAACATCCTATACACCCATGGATCTGCAGACATTGCAGCAATGGGTGATCTTGCCTCAACTTCGTAACCTCAAAGGAGTGATTGAAGTCAACTCCATTGGGGGATATGAAAAACAATTTCATGTGAAACCCTATCCAGATCGCTTATTAGCATATGGTCTTACTATTCATGACGTGACTAGTGCTCTTGAAAGTAACAACGAAAATGTCGGCGCCGGCTATATTGAACGAAGTGGTGAACAATATCTAATTCGTCTGCCTGGACAGGTTAAAAACCTCGATGATATACGCAACATCATCGTCACCAAAAAAGATGAACTTACTATTCGTATAGACCAAGTTGCAGATGTAGAGCTTGGTTCACCACTCCGTACGGGTGCAGCGACTCAAAATGGCAATGAAGTGGTACTCGGTACAGCTATGATGCTTATTGGTGAAAACAGCCGTGAAGTATCACAGCGTGTGGCTAAAAAACTAATAGAAGTGAACAAAAGTCTTCCCCCTGGGGTTGTTGCCAAGCCAGTCTATGATAGGACGGACCTTGTTAATCGCACTATATCTACAGTTAAAAAAAATCTCTTGGAAGGTGCGCTATTCGTTGTTGTAATTCTATTTCTTCTCCTGGGTAATTTTCGTGCCGCACTGATTACTGCAATGGTCATTCCCATTTCCATGTTGATGACAATAACAGGCATGGTTGAAAACAGAGTTTCTGGAAATTTGATGAGCCTTGGTGCATTAGATTTCGGGCTGATTGTTGATGGTGCGGTCATTATAATTGAAAACTGTATTCGGAGATTTGGAATAGCACAGAATCATCTTGGAAGATTCTTGACTCGGGAAGAACGTTTCAAACTTACTGCTGAAGCAACGACTGAGGTGATTAAGCCTAGTATTTTCGGAGTGATAATAATTACTGTAGTGTATTTGCCAATCTTCTCGCTGACAGGTGTGGAAGGCAAGATGTTTCACCCAATGGCATTTACTGTAGTATTGGCTTTACTCTCCGCATTGATCTTATCACTAACTTTTGTTCCAGCTGCGGTAGCACTGTTTATTACAGGCAAGGTGAAAGAGAAAGAAAACAGAGTGATACGAGGTGCAAAGAGAGGGTATGAACCTGCTTTGCGTTGGAGCCTTCGTTATCCACTTACTGTGATTACAGTGGCTATAGTGCTTGTGGTGGCAAGCTTGTTTGCAGCATCACGTATGGGCGCTGAGTTTATACCAAATCTTGATGAAGGAGATATCGCCCTCCATGCAATGCGGTTACCAGGCACAAGTCTCTCTCAAGCAGTAACAATGCAGGAAACACTAGAAAAACGGTTGAAGGAAGATTTCCCTGAAATTCGAGAAGTTTTTGGAAAGATTGGCACGGCAGAAGTTGCCACTGATCCAATGCCACCAAGTGTTGCTGATACTTTCGTGATGTTAAAACCACGTAAGGAATGGCCCAATCCATCTAAGACCAAGAAGGAACTAGTGAAGGAAATGGAAGAAGTTGCCAAAACAGTTCCAGGCAATAACTACGAATTTACCCAGCCTATACAAATGCGTTTTAATGAACTGATTTCAGGTGTAAGGAGTGATCTGGCCGTTAAGATTTTTGGTGATGATCTGGATATTATGCTCGATGTTGCTGAACAGGTGGAGAAAGAGCTCAAAAGCATTCCCGGAGGTTCAGATGTGAAAATTGAACAAGCTACTGGGTTACCTGTTCTCTCAATCCTGCCTGACCGCGCTGCTATGGACCGTTATGGTCTAAATATGTCTGATGTCCAGGATATAATACAAGTAGCCATGGGTGGCCGTGAAGCTGGGAAACTTTTCGAAGGAGATCGCCGTTTTGACATTGTTGTTCGCTTGCCGGAGCACCTTCGTACCAATATCGATGTGCTGGAAGATTTGCCAATTCCGCTATCAATGGATGATGAGGACATCAACTCCATTGGTTATGTGCCTCTAAAGGAAGTAGCGCAACTTGAAGTGGCATATGGTCCTAACCAGATTAGCCGTGAGAATGGTAAACGACGTGTAGTGATCACTACCAATGTGCGTGAGAGAGATTTAGGTAGTTTTGTAGATGAAGCGAGAGAACGTGTAGATCAGCGAATCAATATTCCTGCCGGTTACTGGATGGAATATGGCGGAACCTTTGAACAGCTTATCTCCGCCAAACAGCGTTTATTCGTCGTGGTTCCTTTGGCGTTATTATTGATATTTGGCTTGTTACTTATGGCTTTTGGTTCAGCTCGTTTGGCTTTTATAATATTTACTGGTGTACCGCTGGCACTTACCGGTGGTATTGCTGCATTGTTGTTGCGTAATATCCCTTTCTCAATTTCCGCAGGAGTTGGTTTTATTGCTCTATCAGGAGTGGCAGTTCTAAATGGTGTTGTATTGCTGTCTTTTATCCGCGATCTGGAAGAGCAAGGAAAGCCACGTGAAGAAGCTATTATTGAAGGAGCATTGACACGTCTTCGTCCTGTACTAATGACAGCCTTAGTAGCAAGTCTTGGCTTTGTCCCTATGGCGCTGAATGTTGGCGCAGGATCGGAAGTTCAACGCCCACTGGCAACTGTAGTGATTGGAGGAATCATTTCATCCACAATCTTAACTTTACTTGTACTACCAGCACTATATAAGTGGTTTCCAGAGCAAGTTGGTCTACTACATAGAAATAATAGGTGATAAGGGTGTATATATTTTAATGAATTGCAAAAAATATCATATTCAACTTCATTCATTATAAACAATGGCGGGCGATGGGGGATTCGAACCCCCGACCTCAGGCTTCGGAGGCCTGCGCTCTAATCCACTGAGCTAATCGCCCTAGGTATTTATTTCTTTGGCAAAGGTAGTCCTAATTCTTTCATTACGACCTGCATGTCTTCCCAGGCAGGTTTCTTGAAATTGGGGTTTCTTAGTAGTGCCGCCGGGTGGTAAGTCACCATGAGCTTTGATCCACTGTAACTGTGGAACTTCCCTCTCAGGCTGCCAAGGCTAGCTTTTGTTTTGAGAATAGATTTTGCAGCAGTAGCTCCTAAACAAACTATAACTTCAGGTTTAATAAATCTGATCTGTTTAAATAGGAACTGCTCACATGTGTCCATTTCACTCTGTTCAGGTGTTCTGTTATTAGGTGGGCGGCATTTTACTACATTTCCTATATAAACTTCTTCCCTCGTAAGTCCCATGGCTTCAATAATTTTAGTAAGGAGTTTTCCTGATCTACCTACAAAAGGCATTCCTTGCATATCCTCATCACGCCCTGGGCCCTCTCCTACAAACATCAGCCTTGCTTTTGGATTCCCGCCGCCGAATACAAGATTTGTCCTCCCTTCATGCAATTGGCATCTTGTGCAGTCTCCAATTTCCTCTCTGATCTCATCTAGTGTCATGACGTCAGATTCAAACAGGCCTTCGGGTTCTTGTATTGTGATTATGTCTTCATCAAGCGGGTTTGTCTTTTTAGCCATTGATTCCGTCCTTGGTTTTTTATTCTCAGATATAACTCCAGGGCTGTCTTCAGAAGTAGCTTTTGGTTTGGGTACTGTTTTTACACCCATAGATTGCCTGAATTCAAGATAATTCTTAAGTTCTTGGGTAATTGTTTTTAGGTCGTTTTCATCGCTCATTTCTCTGATCCCTAATATAATACAACATAACTAAATTGTAAAAGCACATCTACTAATAATAAACACACTTTGAACTCTTCTTGTGTTTCTGGTAAACCATTCTATTCTAAATAAAACTTTTCGGAGTGAAAAAAGCGGAATATGAAAGACAGTTATAACCCAAAAGAGATTGAGAAGAAGTGGAGAGACGACTGGGATAAGAAGAACTTATACCAGGTTCAAGTAGAAGATGATAAAGAGAAATACTATGTTCTTGAGATGTTTCCCTATCCTTCTGGTCGCATACACATGGGCCATGTGAGGAACTATACAATTGGCGATGTCACAGCCCGTTACAAAAGAACCAGAGGATTTAATGTGCTTCATCCTATTGGCTGGGACGCTTTTGGATTGCCAGCAGAAAATGCAGCAATTGAGCGAGGGGTGCATCCTGCTAAATGGACCTACGAGAACATTGAGCAAATGAAGGCACAGCTTAAGCAGCTTGGCTTCAGCTACGACTGGACAAGAGAGATAGCAACTTGCGATCCTTCCTATTACAAGTGGGAGCAGATGGTTTTTTCCCACATGTTAAAGAAAGGCCTTGCTTATCAAAAGTCGACCACTGTAAATTGGTGCCCTTCCTGTGAGACTGTGCTGGCTAATGAGCAGGTTGAGGATGGGCTTTGCTGGCGTTGCGCCTCGGAAGTGGAATTAAAAGAGATGGCAGGCTGGTTTTTTAAAACAACAGAGTATACAGAAGAGCTACTTGAGTGGGCTGATAAGTTAAAAGATGGCTGGCCTGAGAGAGTGCTCTCTATGCAGAAGAACTGGATAGGCAAAAGCACAGGGGCACAGATAGAATTTCCTCTACAGGAGCCAGTTGGTGGGGGAGAAAACTTAAAGGTTTTCACTACGCGTCCTGACACAGTGTTTGGTGTAACGTACATGAGCATTGCCCCCGAGCATCCACTTTTGCAGGAGCTAATAAAGGGGAAACCTGAGGAAGAAGAAGTTAAGGCGTTCATAGAAAGAGTAAATAAACAAAGCAGTTTAGAGAGAGTGGCAGAAGGGACAAAAAAAGAAGGGGTTTTTACTGGGGCTTATGCTATAAACCCACTCACTCATACAAGTATTCCTATTTATGTAGCCAACTTTGTTCTTATTGAATATGGGACAGGAATTATTATGTGTGTCCCAGCTCACGATCAAAGGGATTTCGAATTTGCTAAAGAATATAACCTTCCAATTAAGGTAGTGATCCAGCCTGAGGGAACAGAGTTGGATCCACAAACTATGACTGAGGCCTATGTAGAGCCTGGGGTAATGATTAATTCAATGGATTTTACAGATCTTCCTTCACAAGAGGGTAAAGAAGAGATAATGGATTATATAGAGAAAGAAGGTATTGGTGAGAGACAGATTAATTATAGACTCCGCGATTGGGGAATCTCCAGACAAAGATACTGGGGCACACCTATTCCTATTATATATTGCGATAAATGTGGTGCAGTTCCAGTTCCCGATCAAGATCTTCCTGTGGAGCTTCCCCTAGACATAGAATTTACAGGTAAAGGCGGATCACCGCTTTCTAAGATAGAGAGCTTTGTAAATACGGATTGCCCTGAGTGCGGGGGTTCTGCAAAAAGAGAGACGGATACCATGGATACGTTTGTTGAATCTTCTTGGTACTTTCTTAGATACGCCTCCCCTAATTATACTGAAGGCATATTTGATAAGGACGAAGTTTCATACTGGCTCTCTGTTGACCAATACATAGGCGGTATCGAGCATGCCATACTTCATCTTCTATATGCAAGGTTTTTTACTAAGGCACTAAGAGACCTTGGGATGTGTGATTTGGATGAGCCGTTTAAAAACTTGCTCACACAAGGCATGGTAATTAAAGACGGCACCAAGATGTCCAAGTCTGTGGGGAACATAGTGGACCCCGATGATATGATCGCGAAATATGGGGCAGACACAGTCAGGTTATTTATCATGTTTGCAGCTCCAGTTAACAGAGATTTAGATTGGAGCGATGAAGCTGTTGAAGGGTCGTTTAGATTTTTAAACCGTATGTGGCGTTTAATATCCGATGTCCTTGGAGATATAGATAGTGTTAAGGGTGTTCATGCAAAAACCGATAAAATTTCAAAATCTGCAAAAGAACTTCTTACAAAAACACATAAAACAATAAAAAAGGTAACGGAGGATCTGGATAGATTTTCTTTTAATACTGCAATTGCGGCTGTTATGGAACTACTAAACGATACGTCAAGATTTAAGCCCAATGGAGAAAATGATCTACCTGTTTTAAGAGAGGCTGTTGAAGCTATGGTCAGACTCCTTTATCCAATGGCCCCACATATCTCAGAAGAGCTTTGGCATGAGCTTGGATACGAGGATACGCTTGTTGATATGGAATGGATTTCCTGGAACAAGGACCTTGTTGAGAGTGCTGCAATAAACATTGTAGTTCAGATAAACGGTAAAGTCAGAAGCCAGATTACCATGGATCCTGACTCCGACCAGGACCAGATGAAAGAGGCCGCATTTGCAGATGAAAAAATTCAAAGCTTTATTGCCGGCAAAGAACCAAAGAAAGTAATAGTAGTCCCTAAGAAGCTAGTGAATATTGTTATCTAATTATTAGCTTTGATATTTATTGCCCCTGTGGTATCTTGAATCGCTTCGATTTTGAAATAGCAAATAAATGGAGGAGCCGTATCCAATGGCAGATAAAAACAAAAATACTATAGACGATTTTCTTAATAAAAAGGTGAAAGCAATAGAAGTTGATGCTCCAAAAACTGTTTCCCAGTTACTCTCAGAAATGGCGGAGACGGGGTTTCAGGGAAAAAGTCTTGCACGAGTTGTAGATGTATTTGAACAAATGATAAAAGATGATGACGTTACTATTCTTCTTGGCTACACAGGCTCACTTTCAACCACAGGTCAGTGGAAGATAATAAATTGGCTGATTGAAAACCGTTATGTTGATATACTTGTTCCAACTGGTGCCAATATTTCTGAGGACATAATAGATGCAATGGGTTTTGATTACTGGCAGGGCTCTCATACGGCTGATAATGAAGTGCTTTTTAGAGAAGGGCTTAACCGTTATTACGATGTTTACGGGAAAGAAACCGATTATCTGGTTATGACAGAGCTCTTAGGTGAATTTATCTTGACTCTAGATGAATCTTATAATTACTCATCAAGAGAGCTGCTCTATCACTGCGGAAAATGGCTATCAGATAAAAATATCCCAAGCATAGTAGCCAAGGCTGCGGAGCACGGAGTTCCAGTGTTTTGCCCCGCTATTGCAGACAGCCCATATGGTGATGCTGCTCTTATTGCTAAAAGTAAGGGGTTTAATCTAACAATAGACGCAATTAAAGACTATGTTGAATTCATGACGCTTGGGGAAACAGTTAAGGATACAGCGGTTATTTATATAGGTGGTGGAGTTCCCAAAGATTTTATCCAGCTCTTTGCAGTAACTGGGGATTTGCTTTACGAAGATAGACACGTTCCTAATAGGCAATCTGGCTTAAATAGAAAAGGAACTGGTGAGGCTGAAACTTATTATCCTCACAAATATGCGATTCAGATAACAACAGATTCACCTCAGTGGGGAGGGCTCTCAGGCTGTACATTTGATGAGGCCGTGTCCTGGGGTAAGGAAGATCCAGAGGGAAGTTTGGTTCAGTGCTACTGTGATGCAACGATTGCATTACCTCTAGTTTCGCACGCTCTTGCAGAAAGAATTGGTACTAAAAGAAAGGGCACAGATTTTTCAGGAATCCTCTAGTTGTGATTGGACATGGTAGCCAGTTCTCTGGCTGCTGACTGAGGGTCTGAAGATCCAAATATGCTTGTAATTACAGCTATCCCATTTACCCCAGTCTCTAATATTGGCGTAGCATTATCTTTGGTAATGCCGCCTATTGCGAATATTGGAATCTGGGTAATCAATTTCACAGCTTCTTCTAGAATCTCGATAGAAGTAGGTTCTCTCTCAGGTTTTGTAGGCGTGTAATATGGGGTGCCAAACGCTACATAATCAGCACCACTTTCTACAGCAGTTAGCCCTCTTTCGATCTGGTTATAACATGTTACTCCAATTATAGCCTCACTACCCAATATGGCTCTTGCATTGGTTACAGATGTATCATCTCCGCCCAGATGAACACCCTCTGCTCCGATTTTCTTTGTAAGCTCTGGTGAGTCATTGATTATAAGAGGCACTCCATATTTTCTGGTTACCTCAAGAAGTTCTTGGCCTAATTTTATTATTTCATTCTCTGGAGTGTTTTTCTCTCTTAATTGAACAATTTTCGCTCCACCTTTGATAGATTTCTCGACTATCTCAACAAACCTATCCCGTTCAATCAGATTTTTATCGGTGATAACATATAGTCCGTTTAAGCTAGTTTTCATAATTTTAGAATGCGGTAGGTCAACTAACCTTCAATTTTGGAGAAGATTGCATCTGTTACTGCGTCATAATCGGCCGGTAGCTCAATAGGGGCGTTGGCATACTTTGAAAATACTCCCTCGAGTTCCTTTTTATGGTATCCAATTTTAAATTCAACAAATTTGAGCCCGTGTGCAGTTGATATAACTACAATTCTATCAGTAGGTTTGAAAACTTTCTTTTCCTTTAATTTAAGAAACACTCCAAGAGCAACACCTGTGTGTGGGCAGTTAAATGTTCCCGTTTTATCTACCTGTGCTGCAGCATTTGCTAGTTCTTCCTCACTTGCCTGCTCAACTATGCCGTCGAATTCCCTCAGCGTTCTGATGGCTTTGTTAACACTTACTGGATTTCCAATTTGAATGGCATTAGCTAGAGTTTTCTTGGCTTTCACTGGATGGAACTCTTCAAAATCCTTAAGATAGCTTAAATACAGAGGATTCGCATGTTCAGCCTGGGCACATACTAGCCTTGGTAATTTATCAATTAGACCAAGATCCTTCATCATTAAAAATCCTTTTCCAAGAGCAGATATGTTTCCTAAGTTTCCACCTGGAATTATAATCCAGTCAGGCACTTCCCAATCAAATTGCTGACACAGCTCTACACTAATAGTTTTCTGCCCCTCTATGCGAAGTGAGTTAATAGAATTTGCTAGATAGATATTATTTTGGCTACAAACTTTTTGCACCATTTCCATGCATCCATCGAAATCAGTATCTAAGGATAGAACCATCGCCCCATTTGAAATCGGCTGCACTAGCTGTGCAACTGAGACTTTATCTTTTGGTAGAAAAACAATTGCGGGTATGTCTGCTGAGGCGCAGTAGGCAGCAAGGGCTGCTGAAGTATCACCTGTAGATGCGCAGGCCACGGCTGGTACATCCTTGCCATTAGCTTTCATTTGCTGCACTACAGATACTAGAACTGTCATACCTAAATCTTTAAATGAGCCTGTGTGGCTATTACCACACATTTTAAGCCAAAGGTCTTCCATTCCAACCTGCTTTCCAAACCGCTCAGCCCAAAACAGGTTTGTAGCTCCCTCATACATTGAGACAATGTTTTCGTCTTCTACATATGGGCAGACCCATTCTTTCTTTCCCCATACGGAGCTTCCGTAGGGCCATGATTGCCTTCGGTAACGGTCATCAAATATAGCTTTCCACTCATCAGCAGAAGTTTCTTTGAGTTTATCGAGGTCGTGTGTGACTTCGAGTAAGTTATTGCATTTCTTGCATCGGTAGATTATTTCATCTAATGGATATGTTTCACCGCACTCTTCATTTATACAACTAAACCAGGCTTTATATTCGCTCATAACTAAACAAAATACATCTTGGTATTTTGACTGTCAAACATTTGAGCTTATATCTTGAATATTCTGAGAAGATTATTCTGTAGCAGGTGTTTCATTTGACCGAGTTACAGCTTGTATTAAATACTGTATTTGGTGTATTATCTTTAAAGATATTCTTAATGATTGCGTCCTAAGTTATCGAAATCGGACAATAATAATTTAAGACTGTTATTGACAGAAATTGTGCGTTTTGGTAATCTGAGCTTATTGGATGGATAAAAAAAGAGTACATATTATAGTCCAAGGCAAAGTTCAGGGAGTATTTTTTAGAGCATCTACTAAAGACAAAGCTACCGAGCTAGAACTGAGCGGATTTGTAAGGAATATGCCCGACGGAACTGTGGAAATTGTTGCTGAGGGGAGTCAAGAACAGCTTACAAAACTTGTAGATTGGTGCCACATAGGGCCTGAACGTTCAATTGTGAATGAAGTTCACTCAGACTGGCAGACTTACATAGCAGAATTTGAAGCATTCAATATTCGTTAATAAAAAGGGAGTTAAGTAAATCTTATGATCATAAAGTGTATACCGGGAGGTATCTTTTTAACTAACTGTTACATTCTCGGGGATGAAGAGACGAATGAAGGAATTTTAATCGACCCCGGAGAACAAATGGATGAAATTATGGCTGAAGTTAAGAATTCTGGGCTAAAGATTACAAAGATTGTAAATACACATACTCATATTGATCATGTCGCCGGAGTTCAGCAAGCTAAAGAAGAACTTGGGGTACCATTTTATTTGCATCCTGAAGACGAGCCTGTTTTGCAGGTGTTGCCTGAGGCGGCTGCTAGATTTCCCCAGTTCGGCAATGTCAGGATTCCCGAGATAGATGTTTATATAGAAGAAGGAGATGAGGTAGAGATTGGCAGTCTAAAAGCTAAGGTACTGCATACCCCTGGGCATTCATGGGGAAGCGTTTGTTTTGTGATTGATGATCATATTATCTCAGGCGATACTTTATTTGCCGGCAGTGTTGGCAGGGTAGATCTTACAGGCGGTACATCAATGAGAGAGCTCGTGGGATCTATTAAGTCAAAGCTTATGTCGCTGCCCGATTCTTACAATGTTTATCCAGGTCATGGTCCTTTTACAACCATAGGAATAGAACGAAGATCAAATCCCTTTATTACAGGTGATTTGGCTATTTTATAATATGGAAAGAACAATAATCAGAGTTGTACTGGCAGTCTTAATCATCTCTCTATTCGTATATCTTTTCACCAGAGAAATTACTCAAGTATATGCTCTTCACCAAGAGAACGAGAAAGTGAAACTGGAATCCAAAAAATTAGAAGAAGCAAACAACAAACTAACAAGGAAAATAGAATTGATCCAAGTAGATGAAACATATAAAGAAAAAGTCATAAGAAAAGAACTAGGGATGATCAAAAAAGGTGAAAAAGTTTATAGATTTCAAGAGTAAAATTAAATCTTCAAACTATACATTGGGCAAAGTACTCGTAGGTGTAGTTTCAATTCTAATATTGGCCCTTATTCTTAGTAATAGTTTTCAGAGTATTAATTTCTATTTCGTATTGGCAACTCTGCTTATTTTATCCTCAGTGGTTTTAGGATACTCCCTCAAAGGCAATAAAATTAAATTGGCATCAAGTATATTCAATAAAGATGGTGCTAAGAATGCTCCTGTAACAAATTTAAAAATGGGTAGTTCTGAAGATGCTGCCTATGATGAATCTAATAATGTTAAAGAACTGAGAGCCGATATTAACAAAGCTCTTGTGATGTTAGGCAAGTTGGTTCAGAGCCACAGCATATTATTTTATATGAAGATGGATGACGGACTGTTTACAATTGCAGATTATATATCTAACAATGAAGAAATCATTGATAGCGGACAGCGAGTTAGTTTCCGCAGCGGCTATCTTGGATGGGTCTTAAAGACTAAAACTCCTGTTCTGATTACTAGCATCAAAAATGTTAGACAAAATCTGATTTACTATACAAAAGACATTCCGGTTAAATCATTGTTCGCCACTCCACTTCTCATGAAGGCTGAGGCAAATGTTCCTGAGAGCAAAAGAGATGTTGTAGGAATTCTCATCATTGATAGCATGAATAAAAATGTATTTGGAGAAAATGAGAAGCTTATAGTCTCTCTTATCTCAGATAGGATTAGCGAGATTATAGATAGGTTCCAGCTTTCTGAAAAAGTTAAACTCAGCTCCCAAGAACTTAACTCTTTTTATGATTTTACACAGAAACTCAATTCCACAGATAGTATCGATGCAGTAATGGATCATGTCATAGATACTCTGGAGCGGGGCTTGGAGGCTGATTTTGTTGGGGTTACGCTTTTAGATGATGATGAGGGCTGTACATTAAAGAGGATTAGCGATAAGGATAAAAGCCATCTGGAAGGTAACGAAATTCCCTACTCGGATAATCTTACATGGCTAGTAAATGAGGGTAAAAACTATTTTAACACAGAAGATCTCTCAACAAGGACTAAGTACAGAAGCATATTTGGTAAGGAAATTGATTTTGCTTTGGGTGTAAAGAATGTTAAATCAGTTTTAATCTATCCGCTTATTGAAAAGATTCCCGAGGAGCATGATAGAGAAACAAATATACTAGGCTCCGTGGTGATTGCCCGCAAGGAAAAGTTGTTATTTAATGAGAGTGAAATCAGTCTTGCTAAAATAATTTGTGGTGAATCAGCAAAATTTATAAAGACTTCTGTAAATTATCAAAAGACCAAAGAGCTTGCTATAAGGGACGGTCTTACAGGCTTATACAATTATAGGCATTTTCAGGAAATGCTTTCCTATACCATTGCACACTCAGATAGATATGATGAACGTTCATCTCTAATATTAATGGACGTGGATGATTTGAAGAGTATTAATGATACTTATGGGCATAGAGCTGGGGATAGCGTCTTGTCATTTGTCGGTAAAGTGTTGACTGAGTCTCTTAGAAAAATCGATGTATCAGCAAGATATGGTGGGGATGAGTTTGCTATAGTTCTTCCTAATACAAACAAAAGAGGGTCCCTAGTGGTTGCCCAAAAAATTAAAAACAATATCAAGAATATGCCTTTTAAATTTAATGGCGATGAGGTCTATATCACTCTTAGTGTAGGAATAGCTACTTATCCAGAGAATGCTCCTGATAATGAAGCTCTAATAGAAAAAGCGGACAAGGCTTTATACGAATCTAAGAATCAGGGCAAAGATAAGGTAGTTCACTGCGCGGATATATCTCTTGAAGAGCTTGGGACTTAATCAATAGCATGTAAACTCTATATTTATGCCCCTCACAAAAACCACAGCTAATCCTAAAGAGTTTTTCTCTAAAATTAAATCCTATCCAAATAAGAAGCTAGGACAAAATTTTATTAAAGATTTTAGAATTATTGACCATATCGCTCAAGCGGCCGAGCTCTCGGAGGAGGACGAAGTTCTAGAGATAGGCCCTGGGTTAGGAGCCCTTACATTTGCTTTAGCAAATAAGGCCCAACGGGTAGTGGCCATTGAAAAGGATAGCAAGCTCTTTGAACATTTAAGAGAGCTATTTAATGACTATACGAATGTAGAGTTTATAAATCAGGACGCATTGAAGACGGATTACGGTAATTTCTACAGGGGCAGTAAACTAAAGGCAATTGCAAATCTTCCTTATAGTGTTTCGTCTCCAGTTTTGTTTAAGCTACTTGAAGCCCGTCAGTATTTCTCATCCATGGTATTGATGCTGCAACACGAAGTTGGCGAGAGAATAACCGCACCTCCTGGAGGGAAAACATATGGGTCTATATCCGTTTTGCTGCAAGCTTACTGTGATATCACATCAGAGTTTCGTGTATCACCTGAGTCATTCTGGCCTAAACCCAAGGTCGACTCGGTAGTATTGAAATTTGTCCCTCTTGAAACTCCCAGAGCTGAAATTTCAGATGATAGACTTTTTGAAAAAGTTGTAAGAGCTGCCTTTTCTTCTAGAAGAAAGATGCTGGGGAATTCACTTCAGTCAGGTTTTTCCAAAGAGTTGGTGGTTGAGGCTCTAAATCAGTCCGGGATAGATTCCAAAAGACGTGCGGAGACACTCTCTGTTGAAGAATTTGCTAAGCTCACCGAAAATATTTCGGTATGTTCTTAGTCTCATAAAGATTTATGAGGTAGATGGAATAACAATAATTTGTTGGAGGGTAAAGAATAAATTAGTTCTATTAATCCTCAGAAGACACAATTAAAAGGGTGGTTTCTGCTTCAACCGCATCCCCTTCGTTAACCAAGACTTCAGTCACTTTTCCTTCTATAGGAGATTTAAGCTCGCTTTCCATTTTCATAGCTTCCACAACGGCTACACCTTCATCCGCCGTAACTTCATCTCCGACATCTTTAAGAATTTTTACGACACGGCTTGGCATTGGTGATTTTATTTCTTGCACGCCTGAAAGAACTTGAGAGGATTTTCTCTGATCTCTCTCAGATATGGCTTCAATTATAAATAAATCACCATCCATGAATACCTGTAATTTTTTGCCGTCTTTTAAAACCCCGATAGTAAGTGATTTGCCCTCTAATATAATGGAATAGAGGTTGTCATCAATTTTTTCAAACTCAACAGGGATTTCTTTATCATTAATTTTAACGAAAGTTTGCTCTTTTTCTCGATCTACTTCTATACTAAAAACCTTATCTTTGATCTTCAATGTGTATGTCATATCAGTGAGCCCCCTGATAGTGAAGCTTTTCTTGCAAGGAGCTTCCAGTTTGATTGAGGAGCCTTTTCGGTCTCAGTAGTTTCTTCTACATCATCAACTGCGAGTGCTGCAGCAATCAATGCAGGCTCAATATCAACCTCTCCCGGTGTTAACAGTTCGGGGTGTCGCTCAATGAAACCAGTATCTAATTTTCCTTGTCTGAATTCTTCGTTATTCATTACACGTATAAGGAACCCTATATTTGTTTTTACACCAAGAACTACATATTCTCTAAGAGCTGATGCCATTTTATCAATAGCTGCCTCTCTTGAGTCCGCCCATACAACTAATTTTGATAACATAGGGTCATAGTATGAAGTAATTTCACAACCACTGTATATAGATGAGTCATCTCTTATTCCGGGCCCGCTGGGTGCTTTAACATATTGAAGCAATCCCGGAGAGGGCATAAAATTAGTTTCAGGATCTTCTGCATATACCCTACATTCAACTGCCCAACCGTTAATCTCTAAATCTTTTTGCTTGAAAGGTAGTTTTTCTCCATCTGCTATACGCACCATCCATTTCACGATGTCAAACCCAGTGATCATTTCAGTTACTGGGTGCTCAACTTGGACACGGGTGTTCATCTCAAGAAAATAAAAATTTTCTTTTTGATCCATGATAAATTCTACTGTTCCGGCGCCGCTGTAGTTAACTGCTTTTGCAATTCTAACCGCTACTTCACCCATTTTTTTTCTAGTTTTTGCACTAATAGCACTTGAGGGTGCTTCTTCAATTACCTTTTGATGTCTTCTTTGAATAGAGCACTCACGTTCAAATAAATGAAGTGTGTTTCCATGAGTGTCCGCGATTATTTGTATTTCAACGTGTCTTGGTTGCTCAACGAATCTCTCCACAAATACTGAGTCGTCTCCAAAAGAGGAACGTGCTTCACTTTTAGCCATACGTAGCGAGCTTTCAAATTCTTCTTTATCTCTGACCAACCTCATTCCCTTACCACCTCCACCTGCGGAGGCTTTGATCATCACGGGGTAGCCAATTTTATCTGCAACTCCTGAGGCTTCTACATCAGTTACCGCACCGTCTGATCCGGGCACAAGGGGTACTTTTGATTTCTGTGCAATTTTTCTGGCCGTTATTTTGTCACCCATAAGCCGTATAGCTTCTGCAGAAGGGCCAATAAAAACTATCCCTTCTTTCTCACATCTCTTTGCAAACTCTTCATTCTCAGAAAGGAAGCCAAAACCCGGGTGAATGGCCTCAGCACCTGATTTCTTGGCAACATCAATTATTTTATCTATAACCAAATAACTCTCTGCGGGAGCTGGGGGGCCTATGTGATATGCTTCATCAGCCAAGGCTACGTGCAGTGATCTGCGGTCAGCATCTGAATAAACTGCAATAGTAACAGCGCCTAGCTCTTTACAGGCTCTGATTATCCTTACCGCGATTTCCCCTCTATTTGCTATAAGTATCTTTTTAAACATTTAGTATTTCCTTTGCTTTTAAAGCGGAATGTTCCCATGCTTTTTAGGAGGAAGAGTTTGTCTTTTCCCATCAAGCATATCAAATGCCGCAATCACGCGAGGTCTTGTATCTTCAGGTCTTATAACTTCGTCTACAAAGCCAAGCTCGGCAGCTTTGTAAGGATTTGCAAAATTTTCTTTATACTCTTCAATTAGCTTAGCTCTTTCACCTTCAGGGTCATCAGCCTGTGCAATCTGGCCGCGGGAGATAATGTTTACTGCTCCGTCAGAGCCCATAACAGCAATTTCAGCAGTTGGATAAGCCAATGTCATATCACCTCTAATGTGTCTTGATGACATAACATCATATGCGCCTCCATATGCTTTCCTGGTGATAACCGTAACCCTAGGGACGGTAGCCTCACTATAGGCGTAGAGGAGCTTTGCACCATGCTTAATAATTCCGCCCCACTCCTGAGAGGTTCCAGGTAGGAATCCAGGAACATCTTCAAAAGTTAAAAGTGGAATATTAAAACAATCACAAAATCTGACAAACCTGGCGCCTTTAATAGAGGCATCGATGTCAAGACAACCTGCAAGCATGTTGGGCTGGTTTCCTACTATTCCTATAACCCGTCCTGCTAATCTGGCAAATCCTACAATAATATTTTTTGCGTAATGTTCCTGTACTTCAAAGAAATAACCTTCATCAACAACAGAGGTAACCACATCCTTCATATCGTAGGGTTTATTAGGATTTTCAGGGACGATTGATCTAAGCCCCATATCCCTTCGGTCCGAAGGGTCTTCTGTGGCAACCCTGGGAGGGTCTTCCATATTGTTTGAAGGCAAGAAACTTAGTAGTTCTTTTATTAATAGTATAGATTCTTTATCATCTTCGGCGGCAAAATGAGCAACACCGCTTCTGGAGTTGTGAACTATTGCTCCGCCTAAATCCTCGGAGTTTACTTCTTCGTGAGTTACTGCCTTGATAACATCGGGGCCAGTTATAAACATGTAACTCGTATCTTTAACCATTATTGTAAAGTCGGTTATTGCTGGAGAGTAAACGGCTCCACCAGCACATGGGCCCATAATTGATGAGATTTGAGGCACCACTCCAGATGCCAATACATTTCTTGAGAATATTTCAGCATATCCTGCAAGGCTCTCGACACCTTCTTGGATTCTTGCTCCACCTGAGTCGCTAAGACCTACTACAGGTGCTCCTACTTGCATGGCTAGGTCCATTATCTTGCATATCTTTCTGCCGTGCTCCATTCCAAGCGAGCCGCCAAAAACCGTAAAGTCCTGAGCATAAACAAACACCTTTCGACCCTCAACCTTTCCGTATCCGGTTACAACACCATCACCTAGGAATTTCTTATCTCCCATTCCAAAGTCATTGCATCTATGTACAACAAATTTATCGAGTTCTACAAAGGTATTCTTATCAAGAAGTAGGTCTATTCTTTCTCTTGCTGTAAGCTTGCCGTTGTCATGCTGTTTTTTTATGCGGGATTCTCCGCCCCCTGACTCGGCTTCTTTTTCTTTTTGTTCTAGTATTTCAATTTTTTCCTTCATTATCAGCTCCTTTGAAGGTCTTTAAGAGACCAAAACTGTACTCAGAAATTTTATAGTTGGCAAGTGCAGCGAAGCTCTAATAGTGTGCGGCAAATTTTGAATTTTATTAGGATGTTTAAAGAGGCTAGAGCTATTTTAATTCCATGATTTTTTGCCAGAGTTTATTAACCTGGTTTTCGCTCTCTTCTAAGGTTCCAGTGTTGTCAATTATATAGTCTGCATGCTGTGTTTTTTCTGAGGTGGGCATTTGTGAATTAATTCTCGATAATGCCTCATCTATGGAAAGCTCATTCCTCTTTTTTAGCCTCTCTATTTGTGATTCCTCATCCGAAGTTACCACAATCAGCTTCTCTATTAGATCTTTAAGTCCACCTTTTTCAACAATAAGAGCTGCCTCAATAATAACGACCTTAGCATTCTCTCTTTTATATTGATCTACTTTCTTTCTTGCTGTTTGTATGATTACTGGATGAGTTATATCGTTTAATACTTTTCTCTTGTTATCATCATTGAAAATAATGTCTCCAAGAGTTTTTCTATTTATAGTAAGATCCGGATTTAAAATGTCCTTGCCAAAAGCGTCCACTATTTTCTTCCATGTGGGCTGATTAGGCTCAACAATCTTTTTTGCTATATCATCGACATCGATGACTTTAGCACCGAGGTTCTCAAGCATCAGTGCCACAACACTTTTTCCAGAAGCTATATTTCCTGTGAGACCTAAAACCTTCATTGGGGTATTGTAATTTGGGAAACCCAGGGTTTCAAATATTTATATCTCTTATATAGTTTAAATCTACAGTTTGGTATACTAGAGGAGCTTTATATAGATTTTTAAGAACGGAGCTTTATATGTCTAAGAAGGTCGATGAAATAAAAAAAGTTGCTGTGGTTGGTGCTGGAACTATGGGCTCTGGAATTGCTCAGGTTATAGCTTCAAACGATAGAGAAGTTTTATTGGTGGATGTCTCTGATGCGGCTCTTGATAGAGGTATACAGCTTATAGAGAAGAGCCTTGGTAGGCTTGTAAAAAAAGAGTCTATAACTCAGGAAGTTAGCAGCTCAATACTAGGGCGGATTTTAAAAACAACCAATTTTGAGGATTTGGGCGATGTTGACTTGGTTATCGAGGCTGCTTTTGAAGATGTGGATGTTAAAAAGGAGATATATAACAAGCTCGACAATATAACTGGCAAAGATGTTGTTCTTGCTACCAATACATCGTCTCTTCCAATAGTAGAGATTGCTGTCGGCACTGGTAAAGCCGACAAAATAGTGGGAATGCACTTTTTTAATCCTGCCCCTTTGATGAAACTTGTAGAAATAATAAAAACACTTGTTACGTCTGATGAAACTGCGCAGTTCGCATATGACTTTGCCTTAGCTCTGGGGAAAGAGCCTGTTATGACAAAGGATAGCCCGGGGTTTATTGTTAATAGAATTTTAGTTCCAATGCTAAATGAAGCTGTTTTTGCTTATCAAGACGGAGTAGGATCGGCTGAGGATATAGATAAAGCAATGGTACTCGGAACTAATCAACCTATAGGTCCTCTGGCATTAGTAGATTTGATTGGACTTGATGTGACTTTGGATGTTATGGACACCTTCTACAGAGAGTTTCAAGACTCGAAGTTTAGAGCGGCTCCACTTCTTCGCCAGATGGTGCGGGCGGGACAATTGGGGAGAAAATCAGGCAAAGGATTTTTTAACTACGATAAATAAGCTCTGGGTTTATTCGTTAGGAATCACTGATATAGCATTGTTAAGACGCGCTATTACCTCGTCTTTTCCTAAAATATCCATTACTTCAAATATTCCCGGGCTTACAGTACCCCCGGTAAGAGCTACTCTCACAGGCTGTGCGATTTTACCTAGCTTAAGCTCCCTTTCTTCCATTACTTGATCAAACACTTTGTGCATTTCATCCATGTTGAAGTCGGAGAGATTGGAAAGCTTATCTACAATGTCTTGAAGTACAGGTTTAATTTCTGATTTTAGGAATTTGTTTTTAGCTTTTTCTTCAAATTCGATCTCAGAAGCGTAGAAGTAATTAATAGAGTCTCTAATGTCTAGAAGTGTCTTAGCTCTTTGGCTTAACTCTTTTATTATCTTAATCAACTTCTCGTCAAGCTCGACTTCAAGCCCGTTTTCCTTAAGAAGAGGTATTACAAGTTCGGCAATTTTCTCAGGCGGATCGTTTTTTATATAATGGCTGTTTAGCCACTCTAACTTCTCTTCGTTAAATACCGCTGCAGACTTTCCTACATTATCTAGGGTGAACTTTTCTATTAATTCTTCTTTCGAGAAAATCTCCTGATCTCCGTAAGACCATCCCAGACGTGATAGGAAATTGATAATGGCTTCAGGCAAATACCCTCTATCTTTATAAGCCACAACTGAGGTTGCCCCGTGTCGTTTACTGAGTCTTTTGTTATCTGAGCCAAGTATCATAGATACATGGGCCAAGGTGGGCACCTCGTAGTTAAGGGATTTATATATTAGCACCTGTCTTGGGGTATTTATTAAGTGGTCATCGCCTCTTATCACGTGTGTAATGTTCATTGTGGCATCATCAACCACTACTGCAAAGTTATATGTTGGGAAACCATCTCTTTTTAATATTATAAAATCATCTACCTCTGTCGCATCAAACGTAACTGTACCTCTTAGTTTATCTTGTACCTCTATAGTCCCCTCATCAGGTGTTTGCAAGCGAATAACATAGGGCACATCGGGACCCTCGTTTAATTTAGCCCACTCTCTTTTGTAGTGTAATACGTCCCCTCTGGATTGAGCTTCTTTCCTTTTCTCATCAAGTTCTTCGGGCGTCACATAGCATTTATACGCGTGACCTGAGTCTAGGAGCAGGTTTGCATGTTTTTGATATATCTCCAGCCTCTCTGACTGTCTAAACGGCCCCTCGTCCCAATCTAGTCCCAGCCACTCCATTGCATCTGTTATCTCGAGTATGGATTCTTCGGTGGATCTTTCCCGGTCCGTGTCTTCTACACGAAGTATAAATTGACCGCCGGCATGTCTTGCGAAAAGCCAGTTGAAAATTGCGGTTCTAGCTCCTCCTACATGCAAAGAGCCTGTTGGGCTTGGAGCGAATCTGGTTCTAACTGTCATGGGGGTGTTATCTTAATTTAGAGTTCTCTTGGAGTCAACACGGGTGGAGTCAACAGAGGACATATATTATTCCTCTATTTCTATTTCGAGCAGTTGATTGAGCTCACCTTTTCTTTCTAATTCTACGAGCTCATCATATCCGCCAACAAGCTCGTCATTTACTAAGATGATTGGCACAGTTCTCCATTTATGCTTATCTACAAGTTCAATTCTGAGCTCATGGTTTGATGTAAGGTCGATCTCAGTATACTCGACCCCCTTTTTAGTAAGAAGTCCTTTGGCCGCGTGGCAATATGCGCAATATGTGCTTGTATATATCTCTATTTTAGTCAAACTCTTACCATCCCTTCTCTCGTATAGCTGTTTAGGGTTTAGGATGCTTGGTTTTTTCAATAGATTCAAGTATTATTGAGAACCCATCGCGTTCTTTACATAATATCAAGGGTCTGTAAATCAAGCAATTTATAAAAGATTATATGAGAAAACTTCTAACATCCCTCACTTTATTAATTTTTATAACAGTTTTGAGCTCCTGTGGTGTAACGAAATTCGTCGGTTACTATGCCTCAGCGGGCGATGAAGACCAGGGCGAGTTAAACGGACAGGTGTTTCAAACCGATGATACTTCCTACACAATAGGTGCTTTGCCCTCTTCATGGGTAATACAAGACATTGATGGTGGTGATTTAGCTTTTAGGAATACTCAGTTTGACGGCACAATGACAGTGGATTCAACGTGCAATGAGAAAAAGAAAAATTATAGCCTAAAAGCTCTCTCAGAATCACTTCTTATTGGTATTCATGGTAAAGAAGCTCTAGGGCGCGAAGAAATAACGGTAGACGGACAACCTGCACTCAAAACAATATATATAGGTAGCCTTGATAATGTCCCAATTAAAATTGCAACTGTAGTGCTTAGGAAAAATATATGCATATATGATTTTACTTATGCCTCATCTCCAGAGCATTTTGATATAGGAATAGTAGATTTTAATAATTTTTTATCCCAGTTTAAGGCCTTGTAGATATGTTTGCAAACTATATCGAAAAAGTTGGATCCTATATATTAAACCTTATCGCAAGTTTGGGGGAGATACTTCTTTTCCTATACAAAGCGATTGTAGCTACTTTTACCCCTCCTTTTAACTTTAAACTAGTACTTGAGCAGATTGATGAAATCGGATTCAAATCGATACCAATTGTTATAGCCTCAGCTATGGCCATAGGAATGGTAATGGTGGTTCAGTTAGCCTGGGGATTTGTAAACTTTGGAGCAAAGGGCTTAGTGGGGCCCCTGGTTTCACTGTCTTTTGTGAGGGAGCTAGGACCAGTCGTAGCTTCACTTCTTGTCGGAGGTAGAGTTGGTGCTGGTATTACGGCTGAAATAGGCTCGATGAAAGTTACTGAGCAGATAGATGCTATTAGAACCATGGGCGCTGATCCTATGAAGAAATTAGTAGCACCTAGGCTGCTAGCTGCTATTATATCGTTTCCAATCTTAGCTATGATTGCAGATTTCTCCGGCATATTGGGTGCTATGATTATGTCAAATGTCGATCTGGATGTTAAGCCACAGTTATTTATTTCTACGATGCTAGAATGGGTAACAAAAGAAGATGTCATAAGCGGTATTGCCAAGACATTCTTTTTTGGAATTATTGTAGCAATTACTGGGTGTTATATAGGAATGAGGGCAAGCGGCGGTACCCAGGGTGTGGGAAGAGCTACTACAGAGACTGTTGTTGTGGCTCTACTTCTAATTATTGTTGGCGATTTTATACTAACCAAACTATTTCTACTCTTATAATTCATTCTTGAATTTATGTAACCCAAATTATTAGTGCTAAACTAATGTTCATGAAGCACAAGAGATCTCAAACATCAGAAGGGATATTATTTACTGACCAATATCAGTTGACCATGGCGCAGTTGTATTTTACGTTGGGGATTCATGAAAAAGATGCGCAGTTCGATCATTTCTTTAGAAACTACCCGGACTATGGCTCTCATCAGGCAGGTTACTGTATAAATGCGGGACTTGAGTGGGCAGTAGATTGGATGACGAACTCTGAATTTAGTGATGAAGATATAGACCATCTTAGAGGGCAGAAAAGCCAAGCGGGAGAGGCCCTCTTTAAAGAGGATTTTCTGAGTTGGTTAAGGGAGAGCGGGAACTATGGAAGTATTACCATGTTTGCTGTTCCTGAGGGCAGGGTCGTTCATCCGAATGTTCCTTTGACAGTAATACAAGGTCCTCTAGCTATGGCCCAAATTCTGGAGTCAGGACTTCTTAATAAGCTCAACTATCAAACTTTAATTGCAACTAAAGCTGCACGAATTAAAGACACCGCACGTGGACAGCCGCTTTTAGAATTTGGACTTAGACGCGGACAAGACAAAGGCGTTAATGCCGGGGTGCGGGCCGCGCTAATAGGAGGGGCTGATTTCTCATCTAATGTTGGTATTTCTCACTCTCTTGGTTACCAGCCCAAGGGTACTCATGGACACAGCATGGTACAGGTCTTTATTGCTATGGGGGAGGGTGAGTTGGGGGCTTTCAGAGCTTACGCTGATCTATATCCTGATGATTGTCTACTTTTGGTAGATACTATTGATACTCTTGAAAGTGGAATCCCAAATGCAATTACTGTATTTGAAGAGCTAAAACGAAATGGGCATGAACCTGTTGGAATAAGGCTCGACTCAGGTGACCTCGCATATCTCAGCATCCAGGCAGCAGCAATGTTGGATAAGGCAGGGTTTCCTAATACTAAAATAGTGCTTTCCAACCAAATTGATGAACTTGTGGTTTGGCAAATCATAACCCAAATAGAACAGGAAGCCTCAAAATTCGGGGTAGATCCAAGTAGACTCATAAAACGTCTGGTTTACGGTGTTGGAACTAATTTGATCACATCCAAGGGAGCGCCTGCTTTAGATGGGGTCTACAAAATGGTTGCTTTGTCTAACGGAGAGGACTGGACGCCTTCTATAAAGTTGTCAGATTCACCTGAGAAAACTCATAATCCAGGAAGTAAGAAAGTGTGGCGGATTTACGACAAAAGGGGAATGGCCACAGCGGATCTTTTAACTATTGGGGAGACTAATCCCGGAGATATGGATGAAATCACTTTGCATCATCCCTTAGACCACACAAAATATAGGGTTTTAAAAAGTGCAGAAATTAGTAAAGTTGAACCGCTCCTAGAAAAAATTCTAAATAAAGGCAAGCTAGTCTACAAATTTCCATCGATAGAAGAAATCCGCTCCAGACGTAAAATGGATATGGACCATCTTGACTCAGGAATCAAGCGGATAGTTAATCCTCATATCTACCATGTTTCATTATCTGACGAGCTTTGGGGCCTAAAAAAACAGCTTACTAACTCAGCTGGTTAGCTTTCCCTCTCGTTAATTCTTGTTGGAAAGTTTATCTATTAGATTCTCAATCTTGTTTTCAAGCTCTACTTGTCTTTGAGCAATCTGTTCAACTGAATTTTGTAGGTTATGGAGGGAGGAAGAAGAATTCTCTTCCTTAATTTTAAGCTCCAAAATGTCAGGTCTAGAGAAATGCCCGGCTGCATCTATGACCGCTTTAGCACGCAAGATCATATCCATCTCAATGTCGGCATAGAGAACATCCTCTTTTCCGTAGACTGGCCCTGCAATGTATTCACCTCTCGGGTTAATAATGCCACTCCCCCCCGGGAAATCCCATAGGGTTTGTTTCTTAAGTGCGAAGCTATCAGGGATCATGTCTTCATTTATATATCCAGACGATACAACCACGAAGAGCTGACCTTCAAAAGCATATTGGCGGCTTGCGAAGTCCATAGTGGGCTTAACAAATCCGTGCCCTGCCCAAAGCCCAGCGTGTATCTGCTCACCTTTTGTGAACATGGCATATCTTGCAAGTGTGAGGTGGTGTTCATAGCAGAAGAATCCACCCAATTTACCCAGTTCAGTATCTAAAACTTTAATATCCTCAGCTCCACCCATACCCCATATACATTTTTCTGAGTCTATGGACATAAGTTTCCTATGTTTGCCAAGGACTTCCCCATTTTTGCCTAGATATAAAATAGTGTTATAAAGCGTTCCGCCCTCTTTCTCATTTACTCCTATAACTACATATGCGCCAGCTTTTTTTGCAGCCTCGGCTAGCTTGTCAGTATCCTTGCTTGGGATTTCAATTGAGTTTTTGTGGAGTTCAGTAAAAGCGTCTATTACCTGTTTTCTGCCTTCGATAGTACCTAAATCTTTAGGCCAGTATGGATAACAGGGAATAGTTGCCTCAGGAAATACTATCAGATTGGCTCCGTTTGAAGCTGCTTCTTCAATCAAACTTACCACTTTTCCAATGGTCTCATCTTTGTTTAAGAAAACAGGGGCCATCTGAACGGCAGCAGCTGTAAATTTGTTGCTTTCTGTATCCATATCTTAATTATCTCACGAATGATTAGCTGGTGTCAATCTTATCGGTCTAGAGAATTCTTAGAGGTGTGGTTCAAGACGTAAGTACTCAAAAATAATAAGGCGGTCTTAACTAAGAAAGCTAAGACCGCCCGTGATTTCAAACTTAGTTTAACTACTACTTATCATCAGGATTAAGAGCATTAAATGCAACCGCAGCAGCTATTCCACCAAGGAAGTTAGCTACAAGAAATACCCATATGCTTGAGATATCAATCAGTCCCATAATGATTATTCCCACTGCTACTGCAGGGTTGAATGCGCCGCCTGATACACTTCCCACAGCATAGGCACCCACTAATACCGTAAAACCAATTGCGAAACCAAAGTATGAGTTTCCAGCAGTGTTCTTAGATGTAGCTACATTTAAAACCACATAGCAAAGGGCAAAAGTGAAAAGAAATTCAGCAAGCAAGGAAGGAATTGGGCTTATAGTGCCAACTTCTACAGGAACATCGCCTTTAATTAGAAAAACTGCGAATGCTGCAATAATTCCGCCCGCAAATTGTGAGATCATATATCCTGGAACATCGCTGCCAGAACATCGTCCTCTCATCCATACAGCGAGAGTTACAGCCGGATTATAGTGAGCACCCGAGATATGTCCGCCTGCGTATATCATAACCATTAAAATCGATCCAATTGCTACTGGTGCGAATGCTCCTGCACCGGGTTCTATAACAACTAAACCTATCGTTAGAACTAGAAAAAATGTGCCTATCAATTCCACAGCATATTTACTCATGATTTATCCTCCTAGAGCCATCTTAGATTTGAAAGTATCTAAATCTTATCGTAACAGAATTATTTTCGATTATAAAGCGAAAGTTTGTCTATGATTAATTGTAGGGGTTTCATACTAGGGAATGAGACTTTTTATATATTGGGCTTTATTTCTTTTGAAAATGTACTCATAGCACTCAGCACACCTTCGGAAGTACCGCTTAGAAAATGCAATATCAGATGATTGACTCCTAATCGTTTATATTCTCTGATACCCTCTATTATTTTTTCAATAGGCCCTCTTAGAGTGTCTTCTTCATTAATATTTTTGTCATTGTTAATTTCAAGATTTCTTCTAAGTGATATAGAAAAATTGTCTTTATCATTTTTCTCTAAGAGTTCTTCTACATATATGAGTTTTTCTCTTAGCTCCTTTGGTGTTAACCCAACTGGGTGCCACCCATCTGATAGACTAACAGCTCGCTCAATAGATTTTTTGCTTCCGCCCCCGACAAATATTGGGGGGTGAGGTTTTTGATAGGGTTTGGGCAGGAACTTTAAGTCAGAGAACTTATAGTATTTACCCTTAAACTTTGGTTCATCTTCGGTCCAAAGGATTTTTAGTACTTCTATATACTCGTTAGTAATTGCACCTCTTTCATTAAATGGCACCCCAAGGGCCTCAAATTCTTTCTCCATCCATCCAGCACCAACTCCGAGTATGACCCTTCCTGCTGATAGCTGGTCCAGGGTCGAGATCATTTTGGCTAGCACAACCGGGTTTCTATAAGGGAGTATTATTACGCTTGTGCCAAGGCGTATACTATGGGTTTTAGCTGCTACATAGCTAAGCGTAATGAGTGGATCGTAAAAGACGTCTCCAAATCCTTGATGAGAGTTTGGTATGATCACATGATCACTAAACCAGAGGGAATCAAATCCAAGCTCTTGTGCTGTCAGAGCCAATTTGAGAATTTCATTTTTATCGGCGTATTTGCCGAAGTTTGGAAGGGTAATGCCAAAGTTCATCTTATGGACTGTTACCGAGATAAGGCAACATCCCCTAGCTTCTTTTAGCCAGAAGTATGCTTTCTTCTTCTAGAAAAGTTTTAAAATTAAGAACCTTTTTTACATATGACGGCAGATTTTTAGCCAGTGTCTTACTATTTGCAAACTTTGTAGGGCCATAGTTATATGCGGCCAAAGCGTTTTCCATTCCGTCGAATCTCTCTTCGAGGAATGAGAGATAGCTGATACCTAGCTTAACATTTACATATGGATCATATAATGAGTGTTTTCCTTTATATGAAATTCCAAGATCTTTTGCAACATATTCCCCTGTTCTAGGCATTACTTGCATTAACCCTATAGCGCCCTTTGATGAAACGGCTCTTGGAGTGAAGTCACTCTCAATCTGTATAACCGCCAGTATTAGGTATGGATCCAAATCATTGTTACTGCACTCATCAACTATGAGCTTTGCAAGCTTGCGAGCGTCAGTTGGTGTTATAGTGTCAGACAATTTTAGTATGAATAAGAAGATCTCAGCTTCTTCAGGTGTAATGTCCTCTATTGCAAGCTCCTCTAAATCTGTGGACCATTTGCTTTCAGCCAAATGAGTATTTAACAGACTTATTTTGTATGAGCCATTGAAAAAGTTAGTTATGCTTGCGGTATTTAACCCCGACACATTATTTGCTTTGAGAACAAGAACAATTGCAAGACCAAAAAATATTACAAATACTGAAATCTTTATGATTCCTAAAAAAGAAAACTTAATATTATTATAAATAGCATTAAACATCTAATTTACTCCTAGACCCTTTAACCAGATTAAGATATTACTGAAAACTTCTTGGATTTTATCTTTGTTGAGGTCTTTGATTATGTCACCTTGAAGATTATAAACTAACATCCGACATTCAAGGATGACTAAAGTATTACATGAAGAACATCATCTTCCTATCGTTATTTTCGTGATAATACTATATGTATGAAGACATGGTTGTCAAGGTGGTTTCTTCGCAAGTGCGAAAAGAAGTTTGTAAGCCGGATTTTGCGATTATTTCAATTTGTGTATATTAGGTGGAACAATCTGGTTGCTTGAACTCTATAAACTTTTGAATATAAAGATGACTTCACATATAATATTTGTAATTGAAGCTACTTTATAACTCCTATACTATATTTTATATAGCTTTCTAGATTGCTTGACCATCATATAGTTTCGTGTTAATTTTAGGTTCTCAAAATTATATGGGTTAATGAATTACAGGTCGTCAAATAAATCAGGTCGTAAAATAAAATGAAGAGAACATATCAACCTCATGTTAAGAAGAGACTACGGACACACGGCTTTCGTGAACGCAATAGCACGACAGGTGGAAGAAGGACTCTTAAAAGACGAATATCAAAGGGTAGGCATAGTCTTACAGTTCAGCGCTGGAAGAAATGAGCTTTCTTTTGAATTATAGATTTCCAAAAGAATTGAAAATCCGGAAAACTTCAGAATATGAGGAGATTTTTGGATCCAACAAAAGGCTCAGGTCTAAGCATTTCGACATCCTCTATGTTCAAAACTCACTTGGTTACTCTAGAGCAGGAATGGTTGTAAGTAAGAAGAACGTACGCTCCGCTGTTAAGAGGAACAGAGTTAAAAGGGTTGTTAGAGAAGTTTTTCGAAATAATAAATCTCTCTTTGATTCACTAGACGTGGTTTTTTTAGCTAAAAGAGGATGCGATACTCTTAACTATTCAAGTGCAAAGACAGAGTTTGAGGAAATTATAAGGTTACAATTGTCATGAAGACAAGTTATTCGGTTTACGTAGTTACTTTACTAATCAAAACATATAAATATTTGATTTCTCCTATCCTGCCTTCTTCTTGCAGGTTCTATCCTAGTTGTTCAGAGTATGCTTTAGAAGCCTTTAATAAATATGGATTTATTAAGGGTCTCTACCTTACTTTAAAAAGGATTGGAAGATGTCACCCATTGTGTGACGGAGGATATGATCCGGTCAAGTAAGGGATAAGGGATGGAAAACAGATTAAATTGGATTATTTTTTTAGTTCTAGCTTTTGTAATAATGATAGGCCAGGCCTATTTCTTTAGTGATCCACCAGAAGAAGTACAAAACCAACAAGAAACAACTCAGAATACAGTTGAGGATGTTTTTCCTTCCTCTGACACCGGTACCTCTGGTCAATTTGATACTTTTAGCGATCAAGAGCCTTTTGAAGAAGCTGATTCAGCACCAAAGGGCAACTTAATTACAATTGATACTCCTTTATACAAAGGTGCTATTGATACCGCAGGGGCAAGATTTGTCTCCTGGGAGCTAAAGGATTATAACGCCAGTGCAAATGGTGAAGGCACTGAGCTTGTAAATCTGTTCAATGGTTCACACCCTGGGTTTAATACGATGTTCCTTGTGAAGGATCTTAAAATACCCGAATTCATACCTTATCAGTATAATGGATCAAGCAACATCTCTCTTTCAGAAGGTACAAAAGAGCTAACTTTTAGCTGGACCTCTCCTGAAGGTATTACAATAAAAAACATTTTTGAAATTGATTCTGCAACATATCTGGTGAAACAAAAATTTGAAATCACCAACTCAACTGGCAATTCAATACAGGAAAAGCTATTTGTTAATTGGTTAGGCCCTATTAAGGGCGGTGGGATGACTAGTGGAGTTGATACCAATACGTTTGTAGCCTTGGTATCAGATGAAGTTGAAAGAATTAATAGTAGTCCTGACAAAGAGGAGACTTATAAGGGAGTTGTAAACTGGTTTGGATTTTCTGAAAAGTATTTTATATCCGCTTTTCTCCCAGAAACAGGTGCGGAAACAGAAATTAAATTGGGACCAACTTCAAATGAAGGTGTTATAAGAGCTCAGTTCTCGTACCCAGCAAGTGCTATACCAAGTGGGAAGAGTTCTTTAAGAACTTGGGAAGTTTATATGGGCCCCTTGGAGTCTAAGTTACTAAAACCAATTGGTTACGATTTAGATAGAACAATTAATTATGGCTGGTTTGGCTTTCTAGCAAGACCTATGCTTCAGTTCCTAGAATGGCTAAACAGCTACTTCCATAATTATGGTATATCCATCATTGTTATCACTATAATAATCAGGGCACTTTTCTTCCCGCTCACAGTTAAGTCGATGATCTCGATGAAGAAGGTGCAGCTCAAGACCGAAAAGATCAAGCCTGAGATGGATGCACTGAAAGAAAAGTATAAAGACGACAAATCTAAACAAAACACAGAGTTAATGGCGCTTTACTCTAAACATGGAATCAACCCTCTTAGTCAATTGGGAGGCTGTTTACCGCTATTGATTCAATTTCCGGTATTTATAGCAATTTACGATATCTTGCGCCACTCTATTGATTTAAGACACAGTCCATTTCTTTGGATTCAAGATCTCTCAGAGCCGGATATGCTTTTTATGATACCAGTGATAGATATACCTTTTAGGTTACTTCCGATAATAATGGGTGCTGCATGGTTCGTTTCTCAGAAAATGACTCCTATGAGTACTGCAATGGGTGGAGAAAATATGAAGCTGCAGATGAAGCTAATGCAATATATGCCTATCTTCTTTGTATTTCTCTTCTGGAATTTACCTTCAGGGTTAGTGCTCTATTGGACTGTAAGTAATATGTTATCTATTGCTCAGCAAGTATATGTAAACCGTAAAGTAATGTCCCTTCAGGGAGGATAGTCATGGGAATAATATTAGAAAAGGAAGCAAAAACAGTATCCGAAGCCACCATTAGTGCCTGTGAAGAATTGGGAGTATCAAGGAGCGAGGTAGACGTTGAAATTCTGCAGGAGAGCTCAAGAGGAGTTTTTGGCATCGGCAGTAGAAATGCTAAGGTAAGAGTTACTGTAAAGAATGAAAAATTAAGCGAGAAAGGTCTTGAATCCAAAAAAGCATTGGAATCTATTTTGGAACATCTAGTTCCCACGTACTCTGTTGGTATCAGAGAAACTAATGATAGAATAAGATTGGATATCAAAGATACGAACGACAAGGGTCTTTTAATCGGCAAACGTGGGGAGATGATTAAATCTCTGGAATATATAGTCGGAAAAATTTCTGCACGTGCATGTGAAGACGGTAGAGAGAAAAGAATAAACATTGATATTGACGGCTATAAGGGACGTAGAGAAGACAAGATATCAAGGCTTATTAAAGATACGGCTAGGAAAGTAAGAAAGATTAAAAAACCAATATCACTTGATCCTATGTCAGCTTCAGAGAGAAGAATGGCGTATATCGCTCTTAAAAGAGAAGGTGGTGTCGGTTATGAAACAAAAGAAGAGCAGGATAAAAAAAGAATCATAATAACCCCCCATCAATCAAGGGGTTAAGTTATAATATATTGAAAATTTGAACAGGAGAATAACGATGGCTCCAAATAAAACAAAAAAAGCAGAAGATGAATATATTGCTAGAGAAGAAGCCGAGATAACCAAGCGCTTAAAAGAGCAGTTAAAAGAACAGCAGTCCCAAGAACAAAGAGAGCAGACTAAAGCTGTGTGCTATATGAAATGTCCTAAGTGCGGGGCTGATTTGAATGAAGTTACCTTTAGGGGAATAAAAATAGATCGCTGTCTAAACTGTGATGGTGTATGGCTTGATGATGGAGAGCTTGAAAAGCTAGCCGGAACTGAGGACGATAGTACTATAGGAAACATAATAGAGATAATTACCGGCAAGGTTTAACGTTTCTATTTCCGTAGAGTTTGAAAAAATTCTTTAAGCAGATTCGAACACTCTGTCTCGAACACTCCTTCTATAACCTCTACACTATGATTCAATCTGTTGTCGACTCCTATATTGTAAACAGAAAATACTGCTCCAGCCTTGGGGTCTCTGGCACCGAATACTAAACGACTTATTCTTGAGAGCACTATAGCGCCTATGCACATAGCGCAAGGCTCAAGTGTTACATATAGAGTAGTCTCTTCCATTCTCCAGCTTCCTAGTTTCTCTGAAGCCTCTCTTATAGCTATGATTTCTGCATGTGCGGTGGGATCTTGGTTTGTCTCGCGGAGGTTATGTCCTGATGCAAGGAGTATATTGTCTTTACCTACAATGACTGCACCAATAGGAACTTCACCGATACCCCCGGCTAATTGAGCTTGCTCAATAGCCAGGAGCATAAACTTTTTATCATTAGCTGTCATAACTCGGTGAAATGATATGACATGTTTTTTATGATACTGATTACTTTCTTGCGCTGAACTTAATTCCAGCCTTGTTTCTATCCCAGGTTTTATCTGTGATTTCTTTAATCTCAGCAACTTTGATTTTCTGGGTTGCTGTAACAGGGAAACCATCTTCATATATTTCGATAAACCTTGGAACCATAGCAACCATAACTCTCTCGGCCATCCAGTGGCTAAATTCTACAGGGTCAAATTCTGCCCCTGCCTTTAAAGTCACATTTAGCTTAATTTCATCATCAGACACATTCGGGAGTCTAATGCCGACAGCAATAGCTTCTTGTAGAGCCTCATATTGTATAGCAACATCTTGAACAGCTATCGGATCAACGTTTTCTCCAGATACCCTGATTCTGCTGAATCTTCCGGCGAAGTAATACCTTCCGTCAATACCTCCAGCGAATAGGTCATCTGAATTAAAGAAACCATCGTCATCAAATGCTTCTCTGGTTCTTCTTTCATCTTTGAAGTATTCGTTTAGTGTTGTGTGTGGAACGAGGGGTTTAATATATAATAGCCCTTTGGCCTCATCTGGAGGTGTAGGATCTTCATAGGGATCCCAGAAAGGTCTTATAACCTTTGTAATGTCTTCTGGGTCTCTGAGCTCTGTATAGTATCCATCCATTGGAAATCCTGATGAACCTGGTCTGTGGTCTTCTGGGTCTTTCCAAAGTACCATTCCCATCTCAGTTGAACCATAACCATCGATTACCCTAACTCCAAATCTCTCCTGAAACTCAGCCAAGTTTCTTGGCGCAGGGGAACCAAGCATTATTCTAATTTTATGTTTCTTATCCCACTCTGATGGCTCTGCAGCCCATAGATATTCTGCAACAGCTCCAAGCATATTAACACATGTAGCTCCACAACCGGCTGCCCATTTCCAGAAACTGGATGCTGAGAACCTTGTGAAGAATACTGCGGTTGCTCCTGCTCCCATAGCGCTGAACAGACACATAACCTGTGCATTTGCATGTCCAAGTGAGAGTATGCTCATAAGTGTGTCTTCACTTCTAACACCCTGCTGCTGTAGATATGCTCTTACTGTCATCAGAATACCACCTTGGTCTCTAGCAACACCTTTTGGCATTCCTGTAGTACCTGATGTGAACATACATCTTTCCATATCGTGAGTTGTTACTTCAACACCTGTATTATCGCTTGAAGCATTATCAAACGCTGTAGCAAAAGGTAGTGTTTTTATTCCACCAATGTCAGAAGGAACCTCACCAGGGTCACCTGTCATAAAGATTACTTTAAGGTTCTCTATATCACCTGCAATCTCTTCTAGTAAAGCTAAGCTTCCAGGGTCAACGATAAGTGACTCCATTTCAGAGTAATTAATTACATAAGCAAGCCTTTCACCCTTTTCATCTTTATTGATAGGTACTTGAATGCCGCCTAGTTTGTGAATCGCAATAATTGAAGCTACATACTCAGAGCAGTTGAGCATATACATTCCAACTTTGTCGCCCTTTTTTACTCCAAAGTCATTTATTAGGCCATTAGCAACTCTATTAGCCCACTCATTTGTTTCCTTATATGTATAACTTTCAGAAACCTCTCCATCGTTATTAGCAATTTTAAACATTGCTTTATCTGGGAATTGTTCTGCTCCCATCTCGAGACATTTTGTGATCGGCTGCCATTCAGTCGAGTCTTCAAAATTCCCGAACGGAAGTGTTCCTTCTCCTAGATATTGTACATCTCGGGGTCTAAATAATAAACGCATTATACTCCTCCTTACTTAATTTCTATGTTCCAGACCAGCGAATAATATAATTCTATATAGATACACTTGTCAAACTGTCTCTAATGCCAGCAAATAATAGAGCTTTCGTTTAATTGGATATAAGAGTGTATGATTAATCAATAGTCAGTTACTATTGGTGTTAATTTTCATAAATCCATAGAGTATTGATTTAAGGATTTGAGGTTCCCTATGAGTGTCGCTCTATCTATAATTTTATTTGTGGTGGGCATAATAATGCTCTTTTTGGGTGGAGAGGGTCTTGTAAAGGGCGCGTCTCGCCTAGCTCGCATACTTGGTATAAGCCCAGTTGTGATAGGTCTGACTGTCGTTGCATTTGGCACTTCGGCTCCAGAGTTTGTTGTAGGTTTGATCGCTGCGCTTCAAGGAGCAAATGATGTGGTACTTGGGAATATTATTGGAAGTAACATATCAAACATAGGCTTAATACTTGGAATAGGGGCAGTAATTAGCCCACTTATTATCCACGGTAAATTAATCAAAGTAGAAGTTCCATTTATGATTGTTTTATCAATCATACTCTTTGCAATCTCCTGGAAATTTAATTTAGGATTGCTTCCTAGTGCATTTTTGTTTGGATCTTTAATCGCCTTTACTCTTTATAGTTACTTTGCATCTAAAAAAGAACCTAAACTTATTGAAGAGGAATATAAAGAGTTCATAGGTTCAAATGGTTCGATCTGGAAGCAGTTTCTTTTTATAGTTCTTGGACTTGTTGCACTTGTCGTAGGAGCCCGTCTTGTTGTTGATTCAGCCATATTTATTGCGAGAATATTTGGGATAAGTGAGCTTGTTATTAGTATCACCGCTGTTGCTATCGGCACCTCTTTGCCAGAGCTTGCCACCACCATTGTTGCTGCTCTTAAAAGGGAACACGATATAATTGTTGGAAATATAATTGGAAGCAATATTTTTAATATTGGAATACTAGGTCTTGTTTCTATTATTCATCCCATCAAAGTAGATAGTGAACTTCTAAAGTTTGAATTTCCGGTGATGCTCTTTTTCTCAGTCCTAATCCTGCCAATTATGATGACAGGAAAAAGAATTAGCAGAGTTGAGGGGATTTCATTGTTAGTTCTCTACGCAGTTTTTGTCTATATGGTTTTTAGTGGATCTACCTTGATCGGAATTTGAGATCAGTTGTATTCCTATCCCAAGTGTTATCAGATATCTCTTTAATCTCTGCAACCCTTATTTTCTGTGTAGATGTTACAGGGAAACCCTCTGGATAAACTTCTATAAACCTAGGGATCATAAAAACTGGGGATATTTCCGCCATCCATTTAGAGAACTCAACTGGATCAAAGTTTTCACCTTTTTTTATGGTTAGATTAAGCTTTATCTCGTCATCTGATACATTTGGCAGCCTTATACCAACTGTTATAGCTTCTTGTATTGCACCGTATTGCATTGCCACATCTTGTACAGCTATGGGGTCCACGTTTTCTCCTGAAACACGGATTCTACTATAACGACCTTGGAAGTAAAACCTACCATCAATACCCGCTGCAAATAGATCATCAGAGTTGAAAAAACCGTCATCATCAAATGCTTCTCTTGTGCGTCTTTCATCTTTGAAATACTCATTCAACGTCGTGTGCGGTATAAGAGGTTTTATAAATAAGAGCCCCTTTGCCTCATCAGGAGGAGTGGGGTTTTCAGAGGGATCCCAAAACGGACGCATTACCTCACTTGTGTTCTCAGGGTCTCTAAGCTCAACATAATAGCCTTCCATTGTATACCCGGACGAGCCAGGACGGTGGTCTTCTGCATCTTTCCAAAGCACCATTCCCATCTCTGTAGAGCCGTATCCATCAATCACGCGGGTGTTAAATCTTCTCTGGAATTCTTCTAAGTTACGAGGAGCAGGTCCTGAAAGCACCATTCTGACATTATGCTTATCGTCCCACTCGCTTGGCTCAGCTGCCCATACATACTCTGCAACTGCTCCCAGCATGTTTACATGAGTAGCTCCGCACTCAGCTGCCCATCTCCAGAAACTTGAAGCTGAGAAACGGGGATAAAAGACAGCTGTTGCCCCAGCTCCTATGGCTGTGAAAAGTGCCATTACCTGAGCGTTGGCATGTCCTAAAGTGAGCACACTCATAAGTATGTCTTCACTACGAACTCCTGATTGCTGAATATACCCTCTAACTGTGAGCACGACACCGCCGTGGTTCCTGGAAACTCCCTTTGGCATTCCAGTAGTTCCTGAGGTAAACATACACCTCTCTACATCTTGGGTAGTTACTTCCACACCCGGATTGTCACTTGAGTAGTTTTCAAAAGTAGTAAAAGGAAGCGTTTTAATGCCAGCTATATCTGAGGGAATGTCTTCAGAGTTCCCAACAGTAAAAATAACTTTAAGATTTGTTAAATCCTTAGCAATCTCTTCTATAAAAGGAAGGCTTTCCTGGTCTACAACAAGGGCCTTTGTTTCAGAGTAGTTTATGACATATGCGAGTCTTTCGCCTTTTTCGTCCTTGTTAACCGGTACTTGTACGGCACCAGTTTTATGAGTAGCAATAATGGACACAACATATTCGGCGCGGTTAAGCATGTATATGGCAACTTTGTCACCTTTATTAATTCCGAAGTCCTTAATCAAACTGTTTGCTATTCTATTGGCCCAATTATTTGTTTCTTCGTAGCTATAATCTCCGGTTATTTTTCCTTCTGAATCCGCTACCCTAAACATAGTTTTCTCAGGGAACATCTCGGCACCTTTTTCAAGGTATTTTGTAATCGGCTCCCACTTTGCAGTATCATTGAAACCGCCAAATGGGAGATTGCCTTCTCCAATGTATTTAGGATCGCGTGGCTTGAATAGTAACTCCATAGTAGTACTCCTTAGTCTATAATTGATTCACAGAAGAATACATAATTTAACCGAGCGCATGCTCGGGATCAATGTTGATTACTATCTTCGGTTTTTCTTCTTAGCAATAGTAATAAAATTATTGAGTAGCTCTTTTCCGTGTTTAGTTAGAATAGATTCGGGATGGAATTGTACCCCTTCGATTAAGTGTTCTTTGTGCCTAATTCCCATTATCTCTCCCTCATCAGTCCAGGCAGTAATTTCAAACACATCGGGCAGTGATTTTTTGTTTATAAGAAGTGAATGATAGCGCGTGGCCTCAAAAGGGTCAGGAATGTTCTTGTAGATTCCTTTGCCATCATGATGAATCTCCGAGGTTTTACCGTGAAGCAGTCTATCGGCTCTGACAATCTTAGCCCCGTATGCATATGCTAGGGATTGATGGCCCAGACATACTCCAAGAATAGGCATCCGTCCTGCAAATTCCTTTATAGCGTCAACCGAAATTCCAGCTTCTTTAGGCGTACAGGGGCCAGGAGATACTACCATCATGTCAGGATTAAGTTCCCCTATGTCTTCTAGCTCTATTTTGTCATTTCTGTGTACTACAACTTCCTCACCCAGCTCAGCCAAATAATGAACCAAGTTATAAGTAAAAGAATCGTAGTTGTCTATCATTAATATCATTTTATCTCTGCTATAAACCTGATTTTGTCACTTCAATAGCCCTGACCAGAGCTTTTACTTTATTTACAGACTCTTCGTATTCTTTCTCCGGTTTTGAATCGGCAACTATACCAGCACCTGCCTGAATATATATTTCACCATCTTTTATAACAAAAGTTCTTATAGTAATGCAAGTGTCCATGTTACCTGAGAAACTAAAGTAGCCGACAGCCCCACCGTAGGCTCCGCGTCTGCCGTGCTCCATTTCCTCTATTATTTCCATTGCCCTTACTTTTGGTGCTCCCGACAGAGTGCCTGCGGGGAATGTTGCTTTTAAGACATCAAAAGCATCTTTTTTCTTGCTCAGTATTGAAATTACGTTTGATACTATATGCATTACGTGTGAATACCGCTCTATTATCATAAGCTCATCGACCTTTACGGTACCAGTATCTGAAATACGTCCTAGATCATTTCTTGCCAGATCCACAAGCATTATGTGCTCTGCTCTTTCTTTAGGGTCGGCGAGGAGCTCTTTTTCAAGTTTTAAATCTTCTTTTTCAGTTTTCCCTCTGGGTCTTGTGCCTGCAATCGGACGGCTCTCAACTCGCCCGTCTTCAACCCTTACCATTACTTCTGGAGATGATCCTACAAGAGTCTCAGTCTTCGTGTTCAAATAGAACATGTAGGGAGAGGGGTTTAATACCCTAAGTGATCTATATAAGTCAAAGGGATCGACGTCAAGTTTGGTTTTCCACCTTTGAGCGATTACTGCCTGGATTATATCTCCAGCTTTTATATATTCCTTAGTTTTCCTAACAGCTTTTTTATAATCTTCTGGTTTAAAATTCGATTTGAGCTTAGGGGCTCCCTTTTTCTTTTGATCTTTATTACTCTTATATAGACTGACAGGTTTTCTAAGTTTTTTTACAATATCTTCGATTTTGTTTGTAGCCTGGTCATATGCCTTTTTTGCATTTTTAGCATCCGGTACATAAGCATTATAGATTATCTTTATTTTATGATTCACATTGTCAAAAACAAGCACTGTATCAGTGATCATAAAAAGAGCATCCCAAAGGCCTAAGTCGTCTATTCCTATCTCAGGTAAATCCTCAACATGTCTGACTATGTCGTAGCTGAAATACCCTACAGCTCCTCCGTGGAACCTAGGAAGTTCAGGAGTGCTAACAGGTTTATACCTAGACAACAGATCTCTTAAAGCGGAGATTGGATCGCCTTTGCTCTTTTTGGTCTTGCCGCCCTCAGTTATTTCAATGTTTCCATTTTTGGATTTGAAAATAACAGTTGGTTCTGATCCAAGGAAGCTGTAACGTCCCCATTTCTCTCCCCCCTCAACGCTTTCGAGTAAAAAAGAGTACTTTCCTGACTCGATTTTCTTAAAAGCTGATACAGGAGTATCAAAATCGGCAAGCACTTCCTGCCAGACCGGTATTAAATTTCCTTTTTTGAGTTTCTTCTTAAATTCGCTAAATGAAGGGGAAATCATGTGGAGAAAGGATAAAAGGGGTAAATTTAAAGTCAAGCAGGGGGTTTAAAAGTTATCTCTATACTGTATTATTTTCCATCGAATACTTCTACCCAAATCGATATGGAGGCATTGTCAGACGTGAGTATAAATCCTGCAATATTTAGAGAATATGATATAAGAGGCGTTACAGGGAAGGATATAGACGAGGAAGTTTTTGAAACAATTGGCAAAGCTTACGGCACTTATATGAAAAAACTTGGTGCCTCCAATATTTCAATGGGTAGGGACTGTAGGCTTACTTCGCCTGAGCTCTCTGCGGCTTTTGCAAGAGGTCTTAATTCAACAGGTCTAAATGTTTTTGACATTGGAATGGTCTCAACTCCAATGCTTTATTTTTCTTTATACAATCTAGAAGTAGATGGCGGAGTCATGATTACAGCTAGCCACAACCCGGGGGAGTACAATGGTATCAAACTGTCTGCCGGGAAAAATTCACTATTTGGAGAGCACATACAAGAAATAAGAATTCTTGCGGAGAGTGGTGAATTTGCTTCGGGTTCCGGAAATGTACAAGAAGCTGATATAAGAGCTGATTATATTAAATTTCTAAAAGATAATCTTGATATCAAACCGGGTTTGCGAATTGCAGCTGATTATGGAAACGGGATGATAGGGATTATTGGTCCTGAGGTATTTAGAGAGTTTGGCTGTGAAATTACCGAGCTTTATGAAACTCCTGATGGAACTTTTCCCAACCACCATCCAGACCCAACGGTTGAAGAGAACTTAGCGGAGCTAATAGATAGTGTTAAGAAGAACAATCTGGAAGTTGGGCTGGGATTTGACGGAGACGGAGACAGGATAGGGGTAATTGATGAAAACGGCGAGATTATATGGGGAGACATGCTTGTCCTAATATTTGCCAGGGATATTTTAACTAGAGAGCCGGGATCAAAGTTCATAGGCGATGTTAAATGCTCTACAAGCTTATTTAGAGGAATTGAAGACGCTGGAGGAGAGGCTATTATGTGGAAGACGGGGCACTCTCTTATCAAAAGTAAAATGAAAGTAGAGAACGCCGCTATGGCAGGGGAGATGAGCGGGCACATATTTTTTGCCGACAAGTTCTTTGGCTATGATGATGCTCTATACGCTGCACTTCGTTTACTTGAGATTATCTCTACAACTGGCAAAAAAGTATCTGAGCTGCTAGAGGGTATTCCGCATTCTGTATCCACACCTGAGATAAGATTGGACTGTCCAGAGGAAATTAAATTTGAGCTTGTGGAGAAAGTGAAAAATAAACTAAGCCAGGATCACCAGGTTATTGATATAGATGGAGTTAGAATTGAGTTCCCATATGGATGGGGTCTTATAAGAGCATCTAATACTCAGCCTGCTCTTGTTTTACGCTTTGAGGCAGATGATGACGAGAAGCTTCAGGAGATTAAATCAATAATAGAGGGAGAATTAAATTCCCAAATGACTGAGCTTACTTCTTGATGGTGGGCTTAATTTTGATCTGAGTTGCTTAGGTCTTCAATCAAAGATTCTAAATTCTCTAAACTTATTTCATACTGTTCTGAAATTCTTTTAAGATCAGACTCCGCAATATCAATTTGTGGTCTGATGCTATCACTTACTTCAAACTCGGGTTCCCATCCTTCTTGTCTAATAGCTAGTTGAGCCACGTCCCATCTTGAGTAGTGTCCTAGGGAGTCGAAGATAGCTTTTACAGCTTTTATCTGATTTGCATAGCACTCGGCATAGATAATAGCGTCTTTTTCAAAATTGGGTTCTGCCAAATACCTTCCTGCAGGATTCACTATTGAGCTTCCGCCTTTAGCCCAGTCATAATTTATGTGATCACCGTCTCTTATTCCGTGCCATTTCTCGGGAAAGTCCTCTGAGTCTAAATACCCACATCCGCTTAGAACAAAAGCCCCCGCTTCAAAAGCGTGCACTTTTATCAAAGCCTGAATGTTGCAGTTTATTGCTCCCTCACTCGTATCTGCAACAAGCAGTTTCTCCTCCCCTCTTTTCCAGTTACCCGGCCATACTGCAATATGGAATTCTTCCCCTCTGTGTATCATCGCAGCTCTGACAAGGGTCATATGGTTTTCCCAACAAATTAGACCCCCAATGCGTCCTATCTCCGTATCAAATACTTTTATATCGCTTGCGTCTCCCTGGCCCCAATAGATTCTCTCTGTGTAGGTTGGCATGATTTTTCTATGCTTACCCATTACTTCCCCGTATTTATCTATAAACAGCAAGCTGTTGTAGACTGTCCGGCTTCCAGGTCTATCATCAAGCTCGTTGCAGCCTATTACTACATATGCTCCGGCTTTTTTCGCAGCTTCCCCAAGGGCTTTGGTATCTTCGCTCGGTATTTGCAGTGAGTTGTCTTGAAGACCGATCATGAAATCAGTCCATTCATGAGGAGGGGTTTCGTATCCGACAGTATAGTAAGCTGGGTAGCCCGGTATATAGGATTCAGAGAAGGTTATAAGCTCCGCACCATTTTTCCCTGCATCCTCTATTAACCCGCAAGCCTTCTCAATGGTCCTCTCCTTATCCATAAACACAGGAGAGGCTTGAATGACTGCTACTTTTACCTTTTCTCTTCCACCTAAAACTTGTTTTCCCATATAGATAACCTAAGTAGTAATAATTCTGCTTCCTTCAGGCTGTTGACCCTCTGTTTTTTTGGCTCTCATTTCGATTAGCTGAAGAAGTCTATTTTTAAACTCCTCATCATATGCACATATGGATGGAATGATATAGCCCATCATGGCTATTTGAAGTAAATATTCTGTATTGGCTCGTAGAAAATCATCCTCCATTTGCTCTCCATATGATTCTTTAAGCGTAGCATAAATCGTCTGCCCAACTTCACCTGTTACTTCTGTTACACTTTTTGTACCCTGTGTTTGCTGATTAAATTGGACTCCGAGATTAAAAGCCATAAGTATAGTATTTGCAAGTGTATCCATTCCCCCCTGGCCTTGTGGTTGATCTTGTTCAGACATGTAATTACCTCCTTATTTTTAAAGTTTTAGTCTAACACATTATCTAAATTATGCCGACACAATAAGCTATAACTACGTCTAGATAAACTGTAGATCATAGGAGATCAATTTGATTTGAAATGTTAAAAGTGTCAAAGTAATAAGGTCATTAAAACATAGGAGGATATGGTATGGCAAAAGTGCAAGGGGGCTACTTAGTTGCAAAAACCCTCTATGACCTTGGTGTGAGAGAAGTTTTTTCTCTAGCCGGTGGTCATATAAATCCTATTTATGATGCCTGTCAGAAATTGGGAATCAGATTAATAGATACCCATCATGAACAAGGTGCGGCTATGGCTGCGGATGCTTACGGCAGAGTATCAAAAACCCCAGGAGTATGTCTTGTTACAGCAGGGCCAGGTTTTACTAATGCACTGACCGGTGTTGCAGGGGCACATATGTCAAACGCTCCGTTTATTATTCTCTCAGGCAGATCCGGTGTGGAGGAAAACGACAAGCTGTCCCTACAAGAGATAGATCAGCAGGCGATGGCTGCCCCCATTACAAAATGGGCACGCACTGTTTTTGATCCTCTTCGAATTCCGGAATATGTAAGCAATGCATACAAGAGAGCTATATCAGGAAGACCAGGACCTGTGTATTTAGGCATGTCATATGAAGTTCTGTATCCAAAGTGTGATAAAAAGAAAGTATCAGCTTATAACGTTAAAATTCCTTCATCTAAGTCCGAACCGGCGGATGGGGTTATAGAAGATTTTATCTCACTTCTTAAGAAAGCTAAAAAGCCAGTAGTAATTGCGGGAAGCGGCTCATGGTACTCAAGCTCAGATAAGGAGATTCTAGATTTTATAGAAGGGGCGAATATTCCTATTTTTACTTTGAACTTTGGAAGAGGGATTGTCTCTGACGATAATCCGCTTTGTTTTGGTCCTGCAAGTGCATCAGCTCCAAACGGATTTAGAAAAATAACATCAGAAGCAGACCTCATTATCCTACTCGGCATAAGATTGAGCTTATACATTGGGTTTGGAAGAACGTTTAACCCAAAGGCCAAAGTAGTGCAAGTTGATATAGATTCGGGGGAAATAGGAAGAAATAGACCTGCCGATTTAGGTATTGTTGGAGATTTGAAAAGTGTACTTCATAAAACAAACGAATATATAAAAGAAAACTCTATCAAGTTTAATTTCAATCCATGGTTAAAAAAAATAAATTCATGGCGTGATAGAGAAAGAGTTAAGGGTGATAAGCTCAGAAGTTCTAATAAAGCTCCTATACATCCAGTCAGGGTGGGGCAGGCAGTTCAAGAGGTTTTAGGTGGAGAAGCAATGGTTGTCATCGATGGCGGCGACACACAGGCCTGGACTGATGGGCACTACTCCGTCAAAAACCCGGGACATTATGTAAAAGGAGGACCGCTTGGCTGTATGGGAGTAGGTGTTCCTTTTGCAATTGGGACAAAAGTAGCTCGTCCAGAGAAGCAAGTTGCTTTAATTACGGGTGATGGGGCAGTAGGTATGAATTTTATGGAGTTTGAAACTGCAATTCGTCACAAGATTCCTTTTGTTGCAATTGTTTGTAATGATCAAGCCTGGGGAATGACCAAGCATCAACTTGAGATCACATATGGCAAAAAACGCCCAAAGGTGGGTGTGGATCTAGAGCTCACTCCATTTCATAAAATTGTAGAAGTTCTCGGAGGCTACGGGGAGTTTGTAGATGACCCAAAGGATCTTAACAGTGCGATTGAGCGTGCTGTCTCCTCGGGAGTTCCTTCTCTTATCAATGTAGCTACCGATCCCAATGCTGTAAGCGGTGCTACATATGCAATCACAGAGATGATGATGTCAGCTAATAAAAAGTAGCTGACATCAACTACTTTTTATTAACTAATTTCCTGTAATTTAGCTATAACTTCTTCAGGCTCAGCGCGTTTTGTGTAGTCAGCATTTGCATATGCGTATTGAACTGTTCCATCTTTATCAATCACATAGGTTCCGGGCATTGGTATCTCCCAGGAATCATCACCATTAGACTTTGGAATGTTAATCCCGAACTTCAAATACAGTTCATGTAGTTCAGATGGTAGCTGAAAAACCAGCCCAAATTTATTTGCAGTCTGATTTCCCTGATCGCTTAATACCGCAAATTTTAAATCATTCTTCTCTGATGTGGATAATGAATTATCAGGGGTTTCAGGAGATATGGCTACGAGAGAAGCTCCAAGGCCTTCAATATCTTGAAGATGCTTTTGATACGCATTTAATTCAAGATTACAGTATGGGCACCATCCGCCTCTATAAAAGTTCAATACTACAGGGCCCTTTTCTAGTAGTGAGTGCAGATTAACAGACTCCCCTTTAGGATTTGGAAGATTAAAGTCAGGCGCTTTTTCTCCAACTTTTAGGGATTTCTCTGCTATCCCGCTATCGACTAATCTTCGGGTCGTGTCCAGCATCAAGTTTAATACCTCAGGCGGGACCTTCTTAGTAAATCCATTGTATAGATCTTGTAGTTCAACTTGCAAACTCATTATAAGCCTCCGTTAAAATGATTATGTATATATTAAGATTAACTTAGTAGCTAGTTAGATTCTAACTTTTTTTGAATTTAAGGTGTGGTTATTCGCTGGTTTTAAGAACTGCAAGAAAGGCTTCTTGAGGGATCTCAATGTTGCCTACCTGTTTAAGACGCTTTTTTCCTGCCTTCTGTTTCTCAAGGAGTTTTCTTTTTCTTGTTATGTCTCCACCATAGCATTTGGCTGTAACATCTTTTCTGACAGCCTTAACTGATTCGCGGGCGATGATTCTACTTCCAATGGAGGCTTGTATGATGACTTCATAAAGCTGTCTTGGAATGAGGGATCTGAGCTTCTGTATAAGATCTCTTCCCCTTTCATAAGATCTTTCTTTGTGGACAATTATAGAAAGCGCATCAACTGGTTCTCCGTTTACAAGTACATCTAGCCTAATGAGATCTGAACCTTTATACCCAGTTGGTTCATATTCCATGGATGCATATCCACGTGAGATAGACTTTAGCCTGTCATAGAAATCATAAACTATTTCTGAGAGTGGGATTTCATACACTACAATGACTCTATCTTCAGTAACGTATCTAATGTCCCTCTGAGTTCCACGTTTTTTTATGCATAGATCAAAAATCGCACCAAGATATGTGCCTGGTGTATGAACTGAAACCAATACATATGGCTCCTCAATTAATTCCATTTTGTCTGGCGAGGGTAGATCACTAGGATTGTCTACATAGGATACTTTCCCACTGCTATCAGTGGTTTTGTATATTACTGTAGGTGCGGTTGAAATCAGTTCAAGTTCAAACTCACGCTCAAGCCTCTCTTTTACTATCTCCATATGAAGTAGGCCAAGAAAACCACATCTAAATCCAAATCCCAATGCAATAGATGTTTCAGGTTCGTATACTAAAGATGAATCATTTAAAGCAAGCTTCTCGAGAGCTTCTTTTAGCCTATCGTAGTCAACGGAATCAATTGGGTACAAACCACTAAAAACCATTGGCTTCATCTCTCTAAATCCTGGAAGTGGTTTCTTTGTAGGATTCTCTACGGTCGTCATGGTATCACCGACCTTGGCCTCGTTTATTTCTTTTATAGATGCTGTTACAAATCCTACCTCACCGGTGCCTAGCTCATCCACCTCTATTGCCCTTGGTGAGAAAATGCCGAGCGTTCTTACATCATAGGATCTTCCTGTAGACATAAATTTAATTTCTTCACCGGTCTTAATTTTTCCTTCAACCACCCTTATTAGCATCACTACACCCTGATAAGAATCAAACCAGCTGTCGAATATAAGAGCTTTAAGCGGCTCCGCAGATTTGTCAGCAGGAGCGGGTACGTGTTTTACTATTGCCTCTAGTATCTCTTTGGTTCCTATTCCCTGTTTAGCGCTTGCGGGTATGGCTTCTTCTGCACTTATACCAATAACATCCTCAATTTCTCCCCGAACCCTTTCAACATCGGCAGCGGGAAGGTCTATTTTGTTTATTACAGGCACCAGTTCAAGGCCAGAATCCGTAGCCATATAGGCATTTGCTACAGTCTGAGCTTCAACCCCTTGAGAGGCATCTACAATTAGTACAGCACCTTCACAGGCCATAAGACTTCTTGAAACCTCATAGCTAAAATCCACATGACCTGGTGTGTCTATGAGGTTGAATCCATATGTAATGCCGTCTTCCGCCTTATAATTTAGCCTGACGGCTTGGGCTTTAATGGTTATTCCTCTCTCTCTTTCAATTTCCATTTGGTCTAGAAACTGATCTTCCTTCTCACGTTCGCTGAGTGTTCCAGTAAACTCTAGGATTCTATCTGCAAGAGTGGATTTCCCATGGTCCACATGGGCAATTATAGAAAAATTTCGTATGTATTTGGGTTCCATATATGTTTATATTTCTGAAGTTAATAGTTTAAAGATGACCTAGTATAAAGGATAGGGGGTTATATTCAAATTGAAACTACCAGGAGCCGCCGCCCCCTCCACCAAATCCGCCTCCACTAGAGCCACCTCCACCGCTGAATCCGCTTCCGCCCGATCTCCTTGGTGTCGATGACAAAGTGCTATTCATAACTCCAAGGCTTCTGCCGATGTCAGAGACAAAGATATTGGGGGTGAATGTATTGCCATATGTCGAGGAGTGATACCAATTGGGCGGCTTATTGTAGATATCTTTAAATGCATTTGCCCATTTGTCTTCTAATCCAAAAACGAGTGCGTAGGGGAGAATCCTGTCAAAGAGAGTAGGGTCTTCTTTAGCGAGTCTTTCGATCCTATCTTTTTCAGCTCTATCTATAAATTCTCTAAATCCAAGGAGTTCTTTATTTTTAAGAGAACCTTTTTTGGTTTTCCTAGGCATGTATCTTGAGAATATTAGTATTATTAATCCTGATAGAGCTACGCATAGTCCAAGGGGGAAAATGGCTAGAAGGAAAAACCCTAATATCATTGTACCAATCCCTATCCATTTATAAATACTTCTAACGTTCTCAGGGTTTGTAGGAAAATATCTCTTGTCTACAAGTTGCTTATAGAGTGCATTCCTTATACCAGGAAGCTCAGTATAGAATTTGTTCCTAAGATCTGAAACCATTATGGTCTCTTTCCCTTTGAATATTCCAGATAGGACTTTCTCTTCATAAGATTTAAGAGACTCATCAGTCTTTTGAGTTCTGAGCAGCTTATAGTCTCTATCGGTGAAGAAAAAGAATTTTGTACTAGAGAGCTCCTCTATCTCTAAAAATCCTCTTACAGCTAGATCAATCACGGTTGAAGTTATATCTAGAATATTTGCTCTCTCATCTATCAATGTTCCTGCTTCAGCTGGCGAAAGATCTTCTGGAGGCTCGTATTTTACTGCAATAACACCTCTACCTTCAGGATCTTTTCCCCTATTTTTCCAAAAGTAGAGGAGAGTGAAGAAAGTTGCAAATGGCAGAGCAAATGCCCAGTTGTCGAAGATGAACCACCAGAGCTTAGATAGAGATGAGGGCTCTTCTATTATTCCTTTAGGAATTCCAACAACTATAGTTAATCCCTCACCACCATTAAGTGAGCCTATTGTCTTGAATTTTACTCCTGATTCTCCTACTTGATTAGTGCAATCTTTACTAGTAGATCCATATGCCCCTGTAAAGCAGGCAGCTATAACTCCATCTGCAATGTCTTGATCGAAATAGACATTGGCTCCTGAGCTCAGTATTGGAACTCTCCACTCATCGCCTGTTACATTCCAATAAAGCTCATCATGGTCTTCAAAAAATCCGATGGCACCACTTACTGTATATTCAATCCTATAGTTATGTGTGCCAGTTATTTTTCTGTCCGGGTCACCAATCCTTATATTCGCCCACCCACCGGATTTGCTGACTTTGTAAATATAGGAATCGTCTTTAAAGTTTGTTACATCTTCTACGTTTAATCTGACACTGTATTTTGTTAATCCGGAGCTGTATCTGTAGGGAATGTCTCTATATATGCCATGTCTGAGAGCATTTCCAAAGTCGTATTCTATATTCTCTTGGACGTTTATTGTTCCATCTTTTTTGATATATATATTGGAGTGGAAATTCCGTATTTCTTCCGCATTGACTACTAGGCTGAAATAGAATGTAGAGAAAAGGAATATTAAAAACAGGATTAAAGTACGTATTATCCGCATGGCATATTCGTGTCTAGCCGAAATCTACTTTAGGAGTTTCTCTTTCTTCGTCAGAGTCGAGCTCAAAGTACTCTCTCTTTTCGAAATTGAACATATTTGCCACAAAGTTACTTGGTACTGACTCAATTTTAGTATTGAGATCCCTTACCACTGCGTTGTAATAACGGCGGGCTAACTGAATCTGCTCTTCTATATTCGAGAGCTCATCTTGCAGGTCCAGAAAATTTTGGTTGGCTTTTAAATCTGGGTACGCCTCAGCTAGAGCAAAAAGACTTTTTAGCGCGGACGTCAGAAAATTCTCAGCTTGTCCTTGCTCTCCGGGTGTTGCTGCTCCCATTGCTTGGTTTCTTGCCTGAACCACTTTTTCAAATGTCTCCTGTTCATGAGAAGCATATCCTTTTACAGTTTCTACCAGATTTGGGATAAGATCGTATCTTCTCTTAAGCTGTACATCTACATCAGACCATGCTTGCTCTGAGGTGTTTCTGAGCTTCACAAGGCTGTTATATATAGCAACTCCTGCCAGGGCTACAGCTACGATGATTGCTAAAATAATTAGAGTCATACCTATCTCCTATAATCAGGTTTTCAGATTGAAAGTAATAATGATTATTATTAATCCAAAAAGGTGTATAAATCAATTAAATCTTTGGATCTAGTCTTTTTCTAAGTGCTACTAAATTACCCCTTAGACTTTATGCTAGAGGGTTGAACACTAGACCCGAGAGGATCTTTGGATAGAAATAAGTGGTTTTCTGAGGCATCCTGTCGCCAGTCAATACAACATCAAAGATGTCACTTGCTCTTAGCTCAGGAAGAATGAATGCTACTTCGTAGTCTCCTTCTTGAACCAATTGAACAGCTTCTTCTAGAAACTTTGTAAATAAAAAGTCTTCATCAATAATTTCACCGAATACTTTAGTATGAAGAATAGTTACTGCAAGTCCCTCGGTGCTGTCATTTTTTGGAGATACCCTGTAAACATTCTCTGGGTTTTTGGTGAGTATAGTGAATTCTTTATATCCAATATTTTTAACGCCTTCATCAAAAGGCATCTCTACGATATTAAACTCTTCGCTTAGTTTGTTAAGGAAGGTCTCTAAGTCCATTTCTAAGCTTTTTACAGCTCTGTGTGTAGGGTTGATTATTAGACCCTCGTCTTCAGCATTAGAGAGAAACATCATTACATATTCGTATGGATTATCATCAGAGGTACTTCCATTTGCCTCACGTTGGATGTTTCTGTATTCAAGTGCTGTTTCATAACGATGGTGGCCATCGGCGATCAAAAAACTCTTATCTTCAAGATGGTTTGCTATAAATGATATAGTTTCAGGGTCTGATATCTTCCACATTTGGTTCCTAACGCCGTCTTCATTAGTAATATCAAAAATTGGCTCACCTGTAAGTTTTTCATCTAGAAGCTTTTCTATAACTATTTCAGGGTCTGAATATACGGAGAAAACGGGGCTCATGTTCGCTTTGCAGGCGGTGTTAAGCTTAAGCCTATCTCTTTTATGTTTAGGAAATGTTCTTTCATGAGGGAGTATCTTCTTTGTAGAGAAGTCCTCAATCTTTACCGCTGCTAGAAACCCTTTTCTGGTTAGTTTCTTGCCGCCTTCTTCAAATTCCTGATAGTAGGGGTAAATGCTGGGCTCATTGTCATTGGTTAAGATATCTTCTTCGATCCAGCCTCTAAAGGTTTTGGCTGCCTCTTCGTATTTAGTGTCGTCGTCACCTTTGGATAGTATTAATCTTATAACATTATGAGGGTCCTTATTATATAGATCATCCTGCTCTTTAGAGTTTATTACATCGTAGGGTGGGGCAAGTACATTGCCAAAATCTTCGATTTTCTCTGGATTGTATCTAATTCCTTTAAATCCTTTAACTGTGGCCATCTATAAACTCCTTAAGTGTTTTTGAATCAACATCCCCATCACGAAGAATTTGGGGTGGGTTAAGCGTCAAATCTACAATAGTAGACCCTTTAGATGCGGGAATCTTACCAGAGTCGACTATAAGGTCAACCTTCCCGTTGAAAGTCTCAAATAGCTCCTGTGGGTCCTGTAAATTCTCGCCTCCACTAAGGTTAGCACTTGTCGATGTTAGCGGCTCTTCAATGAATTTAAACAGATTCTGTAGAAAAGGATGAGAGGATATTCTAAGCGCTATTTTCCCTGTTCCACATGTAATTAACTCCGGCAGTTCAGCCTTTTGTTCAAGTATCATAGTAAGCTTGCCAGGCCAGTATTCTTCTGAAAGCGAGGCAGCAATTGGGTTATCAATAGCTATTTTAGAGAGCATTTCTATATTTTTAATGAGAAGAGGGATAGGTTTCCCGTGTGGCCTTCCTTTTATTTCAAATATTCTCTCTACTGCATTACTATTTGTACCTATAGCCCCTATTCCGTAAAGAGTCTCTGTGGGATATACGATTACACCGCCACTTTTTAGGACTGAGGCTGCTTTATTCGCACATTGTGGATCATTTTGTGAAATTACTTCTGTTTTAGGCATGGTATATATGTATTTCAACAATAATTTCTTTACTCGTTCTCCGTTAACGTAAGCTTGACAAATTATTACATATAGTTATCTTACTTTGATAATTTATATGGGGCAAATACTCCGGAAGGGTCGAACTCCTGCCAGATATAAATCATTCAAAAAAATTTAATCTTGACACGACAATATTCGTGCTTAGTTTAAGAGTAATTAACACTACTAAGGAGGAAGTTTGTAATGAAGGTAAGGCCACTGCACGACAAGGTTTTAATAAAGCTAATTGATGTTGACGAAAAAACTAAAGGTGGAATTATTATCCCCGAGACTGCCAAAGAAACACCACAAGAAGGTAAAGTAATTGCAGTAGGAACAGGAATTATACTTCCTGACGGCAATATTAAACCACTTGATGTTAAGAAAGGTGACAAGATCCTTTTCGGTAAATATGGTGTAACACCAATTACAGTAGAAGGTGAAGAATTCCTTATCGTTGGAGAGGACGCGATTTTAGCTATAGTTAGTTAACAGTAATTTTAAATATAGAAATTATTCAGGAGGCAATAAAGCATGGCAAAGGAAATCAAATTTGACAGAGAAGCCCAGGATGCAGTGCTAAGCGGCGTAAACGCGCTAGCCAATGCAGTAAAAGCAACACTGGGACCAAGAGGCAGAAACGTACTTATAGAGAAGGCATACGGAGCTCCAGTT
>JAJCZS010000043.1 GCA_029262275.1 Deltaproteobacteria bacterium
TAGTGCTTCAAGTGCTGCTTTAACTTTAAAATTTGTAGATTTAGAACTTAAAGTTGATTATTACTATGCTGGGAACTGGGGTTAAAGTAAAAAGGATATTATTAATGGACTTTATCTAAGAATTTACTTTTAATGTGTTATACAATAATTACAGGTGCTTAGCTCGCATATTCTAGACAAACTTTATCTAAGTTAATATAGAATATAGCTAAGTTGAGATAAAAAATTCACAAACAAACCCCGGCTCTAGAATGTACTTTAAATCACTCAAGCAAAGTCTCATCCCTATTAGCCCACATCAGAGAGAGTCAATCAGGTTCTAAGCTGGAATTATGTACAATTAAAAAAAGGGGTTCCGCACTACTTGTGCAAAACCCCCTTTAAATTTTAAATTGAATTGTTTTAGTTTGATTTAAGCAGTAACTTGCCTTCTTCTGATAACCATAAAACCTACGATTCCAAGAAGCCCTGCCATAGTGATTAATCCCCATTCAGATAGGGTTGGTACAACTGCGGGGTCTACCTGCTCACCAAACCTGACATTCAAGATAGTTTTAACCTCTGGAGCTGCAGGAAGATTTAAGAAATCCAAACTAACTCTAGTTATAGGAACTTGTGACTCTATACCTATAAAACTGTCTGTTAGACCAGTAACCGGGACGGTTTCTGAATCCAACAAAACGTCACCTAGACCGAACACCTCTACTACTATTGTTCTATTGCATGAACCTGAAGTGCTTACACAGCCTAATACCAATCCAATAGCAGTAGGATCCAAAGTAAATAAGATATCTAAACTATTTGTTAATGTGTTGTTACTTAGTACATTGGGTGGATTGCCAGCACCGAAAACATTTTGACCTAAAACGAGCACATCATTAACTGGGATTCCTGGATTTTCAAGAAAAGCTATTCCCGGCAGTATATCTCCTGGTTGAAAACATAAGTTATTGGAATTTTCATCCACTGGGGCTGGCGCACAGGTTGTCAAGGTACCAGGGGCAGCATTTGCTGCACTAAAGTCTTGGAAAGCAAGACCTGGATTTTGTCCAATAAATTGCCCTTGATCATTTGTGAAGTTAACTTGCGCTATTGCAGCAGAATACGAAGCAAAAGCAAGAACAACTAAGACTAAAAGATAAAAGCCGCCATTTCTTATTATACTTTTCATCATACATCCTCCTAAATTTCGATGAATCAATAATATCACATATGAAGATTTAGAACAATTATTTAGAGATTTAGAATAAATGTGCGAGAACAAGAATAGCTAATGTTTCAATATTCAACCCATTTATCTAGCAGTTCAAGCCCCCCCTAATCTATATAGAAGCACTTGACCCTCTTATGCATAGTTGTGTAATATGTGAATTAAAGCATTACTAAAGGAGGAAATGATGAAAGCATTTGTAACCACCCTACTTTTAATACTATTTTCTGCATCAATTGCAGCGGCACAGCCGTTTGCTTATGTAACCAGCACAGGAACAGAAACGGTAACAGTGATCAATACTCAGGACAACCAAGTTGTCACAACAATCCCTGTAGGCGAGAACCCATTTGGGGTTACAGTCTCACTAGACGGCAAATTTGTATATACGGTAAATGGTGCGGACGATACTGTATCTGTCATAAGCACAGCCAGTAACTCAGTAGTGGGTACATTTCCGGTTACAGGCAGCACTTCTCCCGCCAGAATTGCAATAACACCCAACGGGGAGTTTCTCTATATCACAGGAGCCCAGCAAAATATTATCTCTGTTATGAGAACATCTGATTATAGTGTAATAGACACTATTGATTTAGGGGTTGGTCCAATTAACCCAATAAGCATTGCAGCTACACCAGACGGGAATTTCATGTATGTGTGTAATTTCTTTGGTGACACTGTGTCAGTGATAAGGACCTCAGATAATACAGTAGCTGCAACCATACCCGTTGGCGACGGGCCATCGGGAGTCGCGACCTCTACAGACGGCGCCTATGTTTATGTAGCCGATTCATTTGATAACACAGTCTCAGTAATTAGCACATCTTTGCAAAGTGTAATTGCAACAGTCCCACTTACCGGTTTAACTGCTAATTCGATTGTTGTCTCACCGGACGGAAGATTTGTCTACATAACGATAGTTGACGGAGATCTTCTATCAATAGTGGACACATCTACAAATACTGAAGTAAACACAGTACCAGTAGGAGAACTACCTTTTGGTGTAGATGTTACGCCTGACGGCAGTTCTGTATACGTTGCCAATGCTCTTAGTAACAACGTCTCTGTTATAGATACGTCTTTGCAAAGTGTAATTGCAACAGTTCCCGCAGGCACGGTGCCTTTTTCTCAAGGACGCTTTATCTCAAATGGGCCTGCACAAGCAGTACCAACATTGGGCGAGTGGGGCATGGTTGCGCTTGTTCTAACTCTTGGAATCTCGGCACTCATAGTGATCAGAAAAAGAGCTGCGTACACGAGCTAACATGAGTAGTTCAAGAGGTCCTATAAGCTAGATTCCCAGCATGATTTGAAACACCCGTTCGAATTCTTTCTCTATATGATTTACAAATCGCCGCAGAAGTTCTATAATGGATATTATCTAGATGGTGGAGATTTGATTCTTCTTAAAGGAAAATAGGATGGAAGCTCGAATCAAAAAAGGCAAAGAAATAAGCCAGAGGGAACTGGATGCCCTATCCAGAAAAGACCGCTACCAGGAAATTATAAGCGTAGTAACCCAAAGCGTACATCAATCCATAGACCTACAAACTGTGCTCGACAACTCCATTGAGGCAATGAGAAAGAATATTGATAATATGAACAATGTATCGATCTATCTTGTCGAAGATGATGTAGCGGTTATTAAGGCGCATCACGGATATACAAAAGATTATTTAAAAAGAGCTGGCAAAATCCCATACCCCAAGGGCGTAACCTGGAAAACAATTATAGAAGGAAAGTCGCGCTATGTGGCTGATGCGGAGAAAGATAAAGACATCGGACAGGCCGGCCGGGATATGGGAATAAGTTGCTACTTGATTGTTCCACTATTTGATGAAGAAAAAGTAGTCGGTGTAATTATCATAGTATCGCGTGATAAAAAAAATGTCTTTGATGAAGAAGAGTTAAAACTCCTAGAGATTGTTTCCAAACAAATCAGTATAGCAATTAGGAATGCAAAACAGGCTGAAGCTCTAAGCAATAGTGAGGAGCGCTACCGAACGCTTTACCAAGAAGGCCCTTCTATGTATTTCACCGTAGATGAAAACGGGGTGGTACTCTCTGCTAACCATAATGCAATAGAGAAGCTAGGTTATTCTGAAGAAGAGATTATAGGGAACTCCGTATTTTCAGTATTCCGCAAAGAACACATACCTAAGATAAAAGACCAAATGCTTAACTGTTTTACAAATCCCCAGCGGATTTTCAAATGGGATACTCAGAAGGTGTGTAAGGACGGCAGCATTATTTGGGTGAGCGAGCTTGCACGTTGTGTTATTGATGCCGAAGGAAATAAAGTGGCCATCATTGCCTGTGAGGATACAACAGAGCGTGAAAAAGCCCATGCGCTTTTGGTTGCAGAGAAAAACATACTTGAGATGATATCCCAGGGGAAGAAATTAACAGAAATCCTGGAACACATTTGCATAACTGTAGAAGAACAAACGGATAAAATGCTGTGTTCTTTTCTGCTTGTGGATCATAGTGGCAAAGCTCTAGTATCCGGCGCTGCTCCTAATTTGCCACCAGATTACGTAGAGGCAATAAATGGGGCCCCCATAGGCCCGGGAGTAGGTTCATGCGGTACAGCTTCTTATTTAAAAAAACAAGTCATAGTATCTGATATAGGAACAGACCCGCTCTGGGATGATTATCGTGATTTGGCTCTTAATCATAATTTGCACGCCTGCTGGTCAACTCCTATTTTATCAAACAACAAAGACCTACTGGGAACATTTGCTATGTACTATCCCCAGCCAAGTAGTCCTAGTGAGAAAGAATTAGACATTATCGAGAGAGCCACATACCTTGCACGAATAGCAATAGAGCGGAAAAGATTCGAAGAGATAAAAGAAAAAAACCTAGACACGCTTTCTAAAAAAAGTAGATACGAAGAAATCATAAGCACAGTTACAAGAAGCGTACACCAATCGATTGATCTACAAACGGTGCTGGATAACTCTATTGAGGCAATGGTCAAAAATATTAATAAAATGGACAATGTCTCAATATACTTGGTCGAAGACGATCATGCAGTACTAAAAGCCCATCATGGATTTACTAGTGATTATCTAAAAAGAGCATCCAGAATTGCCTACCCAAAGGGTGGCATTTGGAGAACCATCATTGACGCCAAGTCTAGATACTGCGCGGATACGGAGAATGATGAAGCGATAGGTCAAGCTGGACGGGATATGGGTATTAAGTGCTATTTAGTTGTACCTCTCTTTATTGAGAACAAAGTTGTAGGAACCCTAACCATTGTATCTAGTGAAAAAAATGCTTTCGACGAAGAAGAACGTAGGCTCTTGGAGACTGTTTCTAAACAAATAGCAATAGCAATAAGAAATGCACAACAGGCGCAAGAGCTTAAAGGGTCTGAAGAGACTTTGAAAGAAAATTTGGAGAGGCTTTCTAGAAAAACCAAGTATGAAGAAGTTATAAATGCAGTTAGCAGAAGTGTTCATCAGTCACTTGATCTCAATGAGGTCTTTAATAATGCAATTGAAGCAATAAGCAAAGAGATTGAAGAGGCCAAGAATGTGGTGATCTTTATGGTTGAAGGGGATATAGACGATAAAGAGAACCCGGCGTTTGCAGTAATGAAAGCTAACCGTGGACATAGCAAAGACTATATAGATAAAGTAAAAAGAATTCCCTATCCCAAAGGTGCCACGTGGAAAGTAATTTTGGATGGGAAAAAGAGGTACGTTCCTAACACGGACAAGGATAAATCCATAGGCCCCGCGGGAAAAGAATTTGGAACTCAGAGCTATCTCTCTATGCCGCTTAATTTTGAGAACAAAACAGTGGGCTGCATACACATACACTCATCTATAAAATACGGGTTTAGTGAAGACGAGATTAAATTGCTTGAGATCGTAACAAGACAACTTGAGACTGCTATAAACAATGCAAGCAAAGCAGAGGAGCTAAAGAGATCTGAAGAAACTCTAAAAGAGAATTTAGATCAGCTCTCCAAAAAGAATAGGTATGAGGAAATCATAAACACTGTCGGTAGAAGCGTCCATGGATCGATCGACTTAAATGAGGTACTAGAGAACGCAGCAGATGCACTTAGTAAAAATGTAGATCATTCTGATCACGTAGCAATCTACTTAATCGAAGGTGACAATGCAGTCCTAAGAAGTCATACGGGTTATCCCAAGTGGTTTATTGATATTGTAGCAAGCATTCCTAAGCCAAAGGGGTTTACCTGGAAGACATTACTAGAAGGACAACCACTCTTTGTACCTGACATAACCAAAGATAAATCCATCGGCCCTGCTGGCAGAAAAGTAGGAACAAAAAGCTATGCCGCTATGCCAATTAAGCATAACGACAAAACAATAGGCTCTATAAATATCAGCTCCCGCATACTCCATGCATTTGATGAGGATGAGATCAAACTGCTTGAGATCGTGGCAACTCAAATACAAACTGCGGTTAACAATGCAAACCAGGCTGAGGCTCTTAAAGCTTCGAGGGAGGAGCTAAGTGAAAGCAGAGAGCATTTCCGACTATTAGTTGAGACAACCAATGTCATCCCATGGGAATTTGATCCGGAAGCAAACAAATTTACTTACGTAGGGCCACAGGTAGAGAAGTTACTCGGCTATACAATAGATGAGTGGTATGAGGAGAATTTCTGGGCCTCAATTATTCATAACGATGATCGAGCACAGATTCTGGAATCTTGCCTCACAGCAACTCAAGCTCTTGAAGATCATGAGCTCGAGTACAGAATGCTTTCTAAAAGCGGAGAGGTTGTCTGGATTTATGAAATGGTGTCTGTTATTTCAGAAGACAGAAAGCCGAAGGCGCTTAGAGGTTTCATGATTGACGTGACTGAGCGCAGAAAAACAGAATTTGATAAACAAGAAGCTGAAGAAAGATACAAAACTCTTATCGAGCACTCCTACGACATCATAGCAGAGACCAATGTCAATGGAACTTTCCTCTATATCAATCCAACTTTCTCTGAAGTATTAGGATATGATCAGAAAGAGCTGCTCGGCAGAAGCATATTTGAGAATATACATAAAGAGGATGTTCCCGAGACGATTGAGCAGTTTTCAACGGCAATTAACAAATTCGAGAAAGGGTCAGCAACTTATAGGATTAAGCACAAGGACGGTGACTGGCGGTGGTTAGAGAGTGTAGGAAGTCCTTTCCGTACCGCATCTGGAGAGACTAGAACAGTTATCTCAAGTAGAGATATTACCCAGCGTATGGAATCAGAGAAAAAGCTGCAGAGCGCATTTACCGAAATTGAAGTGCTCAAAGACAAACTTGAGAAAGAAAATATATATCTACAAAAAGAGCTTGAGCTAACATTCAGCCACAGTGATATATTAGGACAGAGCAAAGCAATTAAATCCGCTTTGGCCAAAATAGAACAGGTAGCTAAAACAGACGCATCTGTGATGCTCACAGGTGAAACTGGAACCGGTAAGGAGCTTTTTGCAAATAGAATACACAGCCTAAGTGACCGCAAGGACAGAGCTATGGTTAAAGTGAACTGCGCGGCCCTGCCCCCTCATTTAATTGAGAGTGAGCTCTTTGGCCATGAGAAAGGAGCATTCACTGGAGCTGTCACCAAAAGCATCGGACGTTTTGAGGTTGCAGACGACTCAACAATATTTCTTGATGAAGTGGGAGAGCTTCCCCTAGAGCTTCAATCAAAACTACTTAGAGTGCTTCAAGAAGGTGAGTTTCAGCGCCTAGGAAGCTCAAAAACCGTAAAAGTAGATGTAAGAGTGATCACAGCTTCAAACAAAGAGCTGCTAGAGGCAGTTAACTCAGGCAACTTCCGTGAGGACCTATTTTATAGACTAAATGTTTTCCCAGTTAGTATTCCAGCACTAAGAGAGAGAAAAGAAGACATACCGGACTTGCTCTGGTTCTTCATCTCTGAGTTTGAAGAAAAAATGGATAAAACCATAAAAAACATATCCAGAAAGGACATGGAGAATCTTATAAACTATCCATGGCCAGGCAACGTTAGGCAGTTAAGAAACGTAATTGAGCGCGCAATGATTATATCCTCAGGCCCCGATCTTGTGATAGACCTTCCTGGAATAAGCAAAGAGTCTCCAGTAGAAATGAAGCCAATAGAGGAAGTAGAGAGAGACCACATCGCCTACATTTTAAATATGACCAACTGGCGTATCCGCGGGAAAACTGGAGCGGCTGAGATTCTTGGTCTTAAACCCACCACTTTAGAGTCCAGAATCAAAAGACTCGGCATCAAACGCGGCCATTAGGAACTCCGATATATCGTAGTTCCCACTATATATCGGGCCTATAGGTACCGTTCGGTCAACATTTGTAGAATATCACACAACTCGAATAATCAATTATTGCAGATACTTATGAGACAAAGACGCTTTTTTGTATTTTTTGGCACGTCAATTGCAATATTATTAATTGTAATAAGAGAATCAAAAGGCAAGATTTAGCAAGAAGAAAACAAAATGTAGCGTAGCATTGGCAATTTACCATACTCTCCTCCACGGAGTAGGCATATAGTAAAAGTTTTGGAATCAAGATGGCGGTGAAACAGGGATAGTCTCAAAAGGCTGTCCCTGTTTTTTTTACTCAAACCAACCCTTCATTCAACTTTTATTATATTAAATCTAAACTCACCCACCAAAACTAAGCCTTGTTTGCTATACGCTTGACCATGAAACCTAAAGTGTAGTAGAATCAAGATGCTATAGTTCATGGTTTTAAGGAGAACTAATGATGGGTAGAGTCCCTCTATTTATTCTTTTAATCACCCTGCTGTATACAGCATCAGCTCATGCTCAACCCAAAGCTTACATAGTCAACTTTATAAGCGATGATGTTTCGGTGTTGAGCTGCCCAGGTGGTCAGGTAATAGACACAATTGCTTTAGGAAGCATACCCTCTGGCACTGCTGTATCTCCAACCGAAGACATTATCTATATAACAAATGCTGGCAGCGGCAATGTATCTGTAATAAATACGAATACCCATCAGATTTTAGAAACGATAGTTGTCGGAACCTTTCCAAACTCAGCAGCAGTGACGCCTGACGGGAGCTTCTTATACGTAGTAAATAGTCTGAGCAAATCAGTATCAGTTATAGATACTTCGACAAATGAGATAGTAGATACAATTTTCTTTGGAACTCTCCCTAGCATTGTTGGGATAACACCTGACGGAAGCACAGCTTATGTAGGAGATGCACTTGCCGACACAGTAACAGCTATAAGAATTTCTGATAACTCTATTATTGCGACTATTCCAGTAGGACGCGCACCACTGGGCATTGCATCATCTCCTGACTCGAGTGTTCTCTACGTAGCAAATCAGGGTGATAACAATGTATCAGTCATAAGCACTTCAACAAATGCCGTAATTGATCTCATAGGTGTGGGCGTTGGTCCCCAGGTACCTGTTTTCCACCCAAATGGTGAGCTTGCTTATGTTACAAACTTCTTTAGTAATAACGTGTCTGTAATCAGAACAGCAGATAGAACCATAATCGACACAATATCTGTACAATCCGGTCCAGGAGGTATAGACATCACCTCCGACGGAGAATTTCTTTATGTAGCCAACTCCGATTCAAACACCGTAAGCCTGATAGCTACTGATGATAACACCGTTATCCGGACCACAGAGGTAGGCGAGTCACCCTTCCCGCTTGGGAGATTTGTCACCCCAGGCGCCTGTGTACCACGTGCCGTGCCTTCTTTGTCTAAGTGGGGAATTCTTACTTTATTTGGGCTCTTTGCTGTATTTGGGGTTATTGCCCTTAGAAGAAAATCTATTTTTCAGTCATAAATTCCCAAAAAAAAGAGAGCCAGCACTATTTGCACCAAGCTCCCTTAAAGTCTTTATACTTTTTGTTTTATTTTAAGCAGAAGCTCTTCGTCTGAGCACTCCAAATAGTCCAACGATTCCAAGCGCTGCAGCAGCTGCGATTAAACCCCATTGTGATAGACTTGGAACTCCTGTAGTGGCTTGTTGACATTGTGGCACGTCACTACAACTCGTTTCTAGAGCCCAAAGAATGCCTTCTTCATTGATGCATTCCCCAATCTCAATTCCGTCTGCACAACCCTCACGTACAAACACACAACATCCTGGAAGACTGTCAGGCCCAGCACATCCGTCTGGAGAACCGTCAAAACACGTTTGCTCTTGAGTAAAATTTCCATTTATCTCGTCACATAATATTTCTTGAGTAGAACAACTTTCTAACTCCCCACAACCTATGCAGACGTTATTATTATCTACTCAGCAGCCAAGAGTTCCCATGGCAAATCCTGAATAACTATTTTGAGGCAACGCGAGAAAGAAGAATCCGAATACAAGAATCGAAACTGCAAGAAATGATATACTTTTCATCATACATCCTCCCTAAATAGATATTAGATATATGGCTATATTATCATAATTGATTCTGCATGACAATTCGTTAATCTAGCATGTAAATCGTTGCAGCAAACACACGATATTTAAGTAATCACGAAGATTTTATTTAAGACTAGACTAGCATCCGCAATCCGAACAACTAACACTGCCTCCAAGATTACAGCACTCGGGACTAGGGTTAGTGTTTAAACATGGCGAACCTGCACCTGGTCCTCCAAGAGGGCAAATCATTCCTGCTCCATCCCCACACACGCCTCCGTCATAGCCTATGGAGCCTGAATCAATAAAGAGAAAAGCCTCTCCAAATGGTGATTCAAGATCATCAATAGATACGGCTAATAGCGATTGATCTGAGCTCATGGAAACTGGTGTGAATTCAAGTGAAGCTGCAGTAAATACGACAACACCGGTCTGAGAATTATAGCTTGGGTTGCTAAGCGATATGGGCACAGATTGGGCTGAGCCGTTATTTCTTAGCGCCAGTACAGAATTAGGGGATTGACCGCTGAAAATATCTGAGAACATATTAAAGAAATTTTCTGTTGAGATTATGCCAGCCTCAAACCCTGGGTTTTCTGTAAAGTACGTTGTTATTGGGGAGAGCTCAAGCTGCAGAATAAAATCCCCCTCCTGTGTGCTAGCAACCACAGATCCGGAGATAACATTTTGGATAAAGTCCACTCTATCTGACTCGTCCTGCCCCGTTGCGTTGTTGTCGCAACCAATAATAAGCCCTGAGGCTAAAAACAATAAACCAATCAATGACAATAATGTTTTGTTCTTCATACAACTCCCCCTTTACAGATATTGATAAAACTATAACCAAGGATGGTTAATTTTGTGAACAAAAGAGACTTGTTATCTTTATATCCACAGAGTCTTTCCAAACAATATATTTCTGCTACACTAGAATTAGTTTCACCTTCCATTCCACGGGTCTATAGAGCGGAGACAGAGAGAGATGATATTGTTGACCGGATTAAGTAGTAGTACCGGGCTTCGGGTAGCGAAAAAACTACTTAAGTCTGGACACAGCTTTAACGCTTTGGTAAAAGATACTGCAAAGAGCGCCGATTTAAAATCCAAAAAAGTAAATCTAGTAAAAGGTAGCCTAGATAATTCTGAGAGCTTGCAAAAAGCTATGGAAGGGATAGAAAATGCTCTCTTGATTTCTCCAGTCTCCGAGAACCAGTACAAGATTGAGAAAAACTTCATAGACTCAGCCAAGAAAGCGGGTGTGAAACATTTGGTAAAATTCTCCGCAATCGGAGCAGACCCGGACTCCCCATCGTTAATCCTTAGAAACCACGGACAGAGCGAGAAGTACCTAAAAAAATCCGGCCTCAGATATACAATAATCAGACCCAACATATTCATGCAGAATTTTGTAGATTTCTACGGTCAGGATATAAAAAAGAAGAAGCAGCTTAAGCTTCCACTCAAAAATGCTAAATGCGGCTACGTAGATATCAGAGATACGGTCAGAATAATAACCAAAGTGCTGACTACAAATGGAAGTAAGAATAGGTCTCACGATGTTACGGGACCAGAGTCTTTAAGCAGTTTTGAGATAGCCGAGCTGTTCTCTGATGCTATGGGAAAGAAAGTGAAGTATGTAGATATTAAAGCCAAAGAATTCAAAAAGGACATGATGGACTCTGGCATGAAAGAACCTTTAGCAGAGGCTTACGCAGAATTATTCAAAGTGGTTAGAGACGGAGTTTACAACCAGGTAACTGATGATATCTACAAAGAAACCGGACGCCAGCCACACACCTTTGATGAGTTCCTTGATGACAATATCAAATACTTTATAAAACAATAGCGGGGAGCCCCCGCTGGCATAAAATTCCTTTGTAACTCTTTTGCTTTTAGTTTTGCTTTAGCCTTTCCTTCCCGACATAAATGAATAGCGGCAGGTAGAACCTGCTTCCAAACTATTTCTCAGTAACTCTTCTGGCATTATATCTGTTATTAGTTTTTGATTTTTCTTTTATCTTCCCGACATTACAGGCGGACAGTGTCCGCTCCCAGACTATATCTCAGTAACTCTTTGCCTTTATCTTTTCTTTTGCCTTTCCTATCCCGACATTACAGAAATCACGTTAATAAATTAATGAACCTAGGCGTTAAAAATGATTTGTGGGGTGGGGAGAAATAAATCATTTAGCCGTAGTGAAATTAATTTTAGTTATTTCTGTACAGGAGGGCGATTTTTGCTTCTTTTGATCGTTCAAAAGAAGGTATAAATCTTTCGGATGATTCTTGCTACTTTTTATCGTTGAAAAGAAGGTAAGAGCCACAACTACTCAGGCTCTTTTTCAATAATTTCTACTTGCTTAGCATTTTCTTCAGCTTTTAGTATATCAGCACTCGTATCGTTTAGGATCGACTGCCCTCCGAAGATGGAGCCCGGAATAACAAAAAACACACCGAAGATATAACCAAAAGCATAGCCTCTATTTTTCTCTGTAAGAGCGCCCAGCCACTCGGCAGAGCGTATAGGTAAATCATAGAGCCGTGGGACAAGAACAAAGAGCAATACCCCAGAGAAATTAAAGAGAAAATGTACTAGTGCTATCTGCAAGGCAAATATTTTATTCCCCCCAATCACAGCAGTAGCCGCAAGAAGCGCTGTAACAGTGGTGCCTATATTAGCCCCTAGGGTAAATGGGAAAATCTGTCTCAAGCTAAGAACACCTGCTCCAGCAAGCGGAACTAGAAGGCTCGTAGTAGTAGATGAAGACTGAACGATCAGGGTTATCACAGTGCCTGCTACAATTCCTATGAAAATCCCTTTGCCTAGGGCCTTATCTAGTAGAGATTTGGCTTTGCCGGTCATAACAACTTTCAAAATCTTGCTCATATAAAGTACAGAGAAGAACACAAGCCCTATTCCAAATACGGTGAAAACAATGGCGTCTATTGTGCCTGGCATACTCTCAAAAAGGCTCTGCGAGAATACAACTACGGGCTTTATGACCATGGCAAGAACATTTAGGCTGCTAATAGATGCCGAGCCCTCGTCTAGGAACCAGTGGGACATCACACCAGCCGCACTTTGGAGCGGATGAAACATAATCTCAATTGGTAAGAATATTATGATTGCATAGAGGTTAAAAAAGTCATGAACTGTGGCAGCACTAAAAGAGCGGTGAAAAGCCTTTGTTTCTCCTATGTTCCCTAGGCTTACTATCGTGTTGGTAATGGTTGTACCCATATTGGCACCCATAACCATAGGAACCGCAATCTCAACAGGCATACCCCCTGCGACAAGCGCTACAATCACTGCAGTCACAGTGCTTGAGGACTGTACAAGTGCAGTTGCAAGTGTGCCAAGCACAACTCCGACAATGGGATTTGTAGCGAAGCTAAAGAGCATCTCAGCCCCTTCTGGTCCGCCTGATAGCCATTTGAATCCGGCACCAATAATGCCTACACCGACCATCAGAAGATAGACCAATGCAACTACTCCAAACCAAGCGAACAGTGAGCTTTTTGCTTCAGTATTAGAATTTTCCATAAAAACCTTTAGGTCTTGGCAACCTCGATCTGACAATGATAAAACAGGAACTGTACTACATCTTACATGACCCTTCTTAGCTAGCAATATACTACTATATTATAGAACCAATTAACACCGGCTCCGGCAAATAAAATTTCAAAAACTTATCTTAAATCATTAGAGCTAAAAACAAGGCAAAAAGTTTCAATAAGCAAACGCCGCCGCCCACTAGAAGTCTTTCCCCTCAAGCCCTGTCGTAAGTGGTCTATGTATGATGCGAAAGGCTATAACAGAGATTGCTGCTCCAATAATTGGGCCTGCAACATATATCCATAGATGAGCAAAATCCATCGAGACAATAGCAGGCGCAATAGAGCGTGCCGGGTTCATTGATGCGCCAGTTATAGGACCCGCCCAAAGCACTGAAAGCCCCACGACTCCCCCAATTGCGCTTCCAGCCATAATTCCCTTCTCCATGCTCCCTGTCGAAACACTAAGTATTACAAACATGAGAAACATGGTAATCACTATTTCCAGAATAAATGACTGCATGATTGGACCTGCAGGAGCAGTCACGGTAAGAGAGATCAAGCTAGGAAATAAAAATGCCAGAAGAAGACTTGCAGCAAGAGCGCCAAGACACTGACTAGCAATGTACTGCACCACTCGGTACCCTGGGAATCTTCCAGCAAGCCAGAAACCTACAGTCACCGCGGGGTTTATATGTGAGCCCGAGACGTCCCCCACCGAATACACAATTGCCATCACTACAAGTCCTGTTGTGATAGCAATTCCAGTGTGAGTTATGACGCCACCTGCCATATCATTTACAATCACAACCCCAGTTGCGGCAAACACAAGAAAGAACGTACCTAGGAACTCAGAAGTATATAATCTAATACTGTTACTCACGGCATAACCACCCTCAAGCATTGAAATATTTGCTACTAAATGCTTTGATTTTTTGAGTATTCCCTTCTTCTAAGTGTTCTAATATTTAGTATCATTATTCCCACCGTGCATGTCAAGATCAGTAGCAGCCATTGGGTCAACATTTCTAAAATACTGGACATTAAGAACCTTGTAGAATCAAGCTGCGATGATGTGAACAGAGTTATATAGTTGAATTTATCTTTTAACATATAGTATAATGGCTACAATCTATTTAGAGGAGGATGTTACAAGATGAGAACAATATACAAATTCCTAATTATACCCCTAGTGCTGTTTATGGTCTTATTGAGTATAGAGGCCGGATGGGCACAACCAGTGGAAGAAACATTTAACTTCACTGGAGGACAACAAACTTTTGTCGTTCCTGAGGGTGTCATAAGCATTCATATACAAGCCTGGGGAGCATAGGGATCAAATGCTACGTTTATGGAGACAGGCCTCGGAGGATTAGGAGGCTTTGCTGAGGGAGTACTAAGAGTGACTCCCGGACAAGCACTTGAGATATTTGTCGGAGGTCAGGGCACAGCCGTAGATAATTCAATGGTTGGGGGCGGAGGTTTTAATGGTGGTGGAAATGCAGATGGAAATGTCGGGGGAAACGAGCGCGGAGGCGGTGGGGGAGCATCCGATGTTAGAACAGGCGGAACTACTTTTAATGACAGAGTGATAGTTGCAGCCGGTGGTGGTGGTGCCTGTCCTTCTGTACCTGCATCTGGCGGTGCAGGAGGAGGACTTACTGGTGGTGGTGGTCCATTTGCTGGAACACAAACAGCCGGAGGAATAGGGGCTAGCCCACCTGGATGTCCAGGAGGAGAATTTGGTCTAGGTGGTAGTGTTACAACTTCCTTATGTGCAGGCGGTGGTGGTGGCTGGTACGGGGGTGGTGGTGGATGCGGTGCTGGTGGAGGTTCATCATACATTGACGGTCTAGAGAATGGATCCACAACCTCTGGATTAAGACAGGGAGATGGATTGGTAATTCTCACCTTTCAATCTAGTATTAAAGATATCCCAACTCTATCAGAATGGGGGCTAATATCTATGGCCGCTCTTCTTGGAATATTTGGGTTTATGGTTATTAGAAGAAGACAAGCTGTTGCTTAAATTGATATTAATACTAAAAATGTAGAGTAATTAAAGAAAAGGAGCTCAGGAGGCAATGCCTCCTTGCGGCTCCTTTTTTATAGTAAACCGTTTCCTATTTTGACTTCTATCTGACTAAGAATATGGATGCTCTGCATATAGAACAATGAAAAACAATTGTTTGTATCCACACATAAATTAAGCTCAATCCAAAACCAAAATCAACGACTTGACCCCGTACCTAGGTTATAGTTTATAATACTCAATAGGTCAGAGAAATGAAGATAATCACGATTTCTAAATTAGCCAAAGGAGCGGGAGTTGGAGTTGAGACAATCCGCTATTATGAACGCAGAGGTCTTATCCCCGAGCCGCCCCGAACTGATTCAGGCTACCGGCAGTACTGTAGCGATGACATAGCGCGTGTGAAGTTTATAAAACGAAGCCAGGAACTTGGCTTTTCTCTTAAGGAAGTTATAGAGCTAATATCATTAAAATTTGAGGATACTACTGACTGCGGAGACATTAAGAGCGTGGCAGAATCTAAGATCTCGGAGATAGACAATAAAATCCGTACACTTCGTGAGATGAAGAAGGCTTTGGTAAGGGTTGTAGAAATTTGCCCCGGAGAAGGCCCCCTGAGCGATTGCCCAATACTAGAGGTTTTGGAAACAAAAAAATAATGCATCAGAATTTGCCGCAGACCCTCAATATGAATCAAACAATTAAATTATTTCCTATAATTTTTATCATAGCAATCTGCTTGCTAGCCTCCTGTAATAAAGAAGAGGTAGTTACCCCCTCGCCGCAAGTAGAATTCCTTCTTGAATGGGGCAGTGGCGGAGAGAGAGACGGCGAGTTCAACCAACCAATAGGCATAGCAATTGACGATGAGGGTTTTGTATATGTATCAGATTCAAAGAACAACCGGATTCAGAAATTCTCCGAGTTTGGCGAGCTCTACTCCCTGTGGAGCGACGGGGGCACAGAAGATACAGCGCTTAAAACCCCAATGCACATCACAACCGACGGCAAAAATGTCTATGTTACCGAATATGAGACCGACAGGGTGCAGAAGTTCTCACCAGAGAACAAATCTATATCAACATTTGGGAAATCAGATGAAAAGGGCAGTCTGGACGCTCCCTCAGGCGCAGCGGTTGATCAAAACGGGAACGTATATATAGCTAGTTTCTACAGCCGCACCGTAAAGAAATATTCCCCTACGGGTGAGTTCCTGCTTCAGATCGGATCACCCGGTAAAGAAGAGGACGGAGCGCTTAACTACCCAACTGATGTAGCCATCGGGGCGGACGGCAATGTCTATGTGGCTGATGCATATAACAACCGCGTTCAGGTATTTAACCCCGAGGGCGAGTTTATCAGAAAATGGGGCGACACGCCCAAGCTTGGCGACAAAGCAGCCCAAGGTTCGTTTAATGTTGCAGCCGGAATCGACACTGATAAAAACGGAAGAGTATATGTAGCTGACTTTTATAATCATAGGATTCAGACATTTGATGACGGCGGCAATTTCATAATGTCCTTTGGAACTCAGGGCACAGGAGAGATTGAATTTGAAAGGCCCACTGATATAGCAGTAGACAACAAAGGGAATGTCTATGTTGTAGACTGGGGCAACGATAGGGTTCAAAAAATAAAAATTAACCCGCAGGAGATTAAATAATGAAGCGTGTAGTCTATCTCTTACTCGCACTCACAATGATGGCTCCGGCTTTTAGTGTTCAACCAGTATTTGCAGCCCCGATTAACTCAAACGTGGCTCTGCCGGTTAGAAAAGGAGGGCTCATATTCCGCTCGCAGATGAGGTGGCTAAAGGCGTCCGACGATCCCACGAATCTAAACCGTGAGCGTGATGTCATTGCAATACCAAATGTACTTCTATATGGTGCAACGCGTGATCTTGCCTTGTTTGCAATTTTCCCATACATATTTAGAACACTTAAGTTCCCCGATTCAGAGACTGGGCGCAGGGTCAACCAGAAGGACAACGGCATAGGGGATTTGAGCCTAATTGCCCGCTACACTGTCTATGCCAATGACTACCGCTCGGGCACTTTTAGACTAGCGCCACTCTTTGGCGTAAAACTCCCTACTGGCGACAACGACCTAAGACCAATAACCACAGACTCTTTTGACGTTCAGTTTGGACTTGTGTCCACAGTCACATGGGATTTTGGCAGACACGAAATAGACGCAGACGCAGTTTATAAACTAAACACAGAGGCTGACAACTTCGACAAAGGAGACAGCCTTACCTATGATCTCTCCTATCAGCTTCGCGTATTCCCCTGGACTCTCCCAGAGAGGGGACTTCCAAATTTTGTATATCTAGTGGCCGAGGCAAACGGTTTTTTCTCAAAGAAGAATGAACTAGACAGTACCACTATTGGCGCCTCGGGTGGCAACACAATCTTCCTCTCCCCAGGACTTCAATACTCTGCAAGGCGTTTTATAATTGAATCCTCAGTACAGCTCCCAGTAGTACAAGACCTAAACGGAAATCAGGTAGAGACGGATTTTGTATGGACACTAGGATTTAGAATAAACATCATTTAATAAATTTAGGAGAACTATTTAGTGAGAAAAAAACTAGCCACTATCATTACAGTTTGTTTGCTGTCTTTAACCCCCCTCACACTGGCATCAGCCCAGATAGATAGTGCAACCATGATTGTTGACGGCATGACCTGCCCTTTCTGTATATATGGCATAGAGAAAAAGTTGAAATCCGTAGATGTAATTAAAAATGCTGAGGCTAATCTTAGATCGGCAACGGTTGATTTAACATTTAAAGAAAACGCCGTTATAAACATTAAGGATCTAGACAAAGCAGTCGATGACAGCGGTTTTACGCCTGGGGAAATAGAGATTACAGCCTCTGGAATATTAGAGCAGTACAAACTGGCAGATAAAGAATATTCCGCTCTTAGAGTCTCGGGCTCTGCTCAAATCTTTCTTCTAACTGATTCTGATCACCATGGCCAGGAGGAATATATTGACCCTGGGAAGATTAAGGAACTCTCAGAAACAGCGTCCAAAAATGATGGGGATATCACAATCACAGGCAAGATCCATCAGCACTCAGAAGACCTTCCCCCTGCACTAAGGGTCGAGAGCTTTGAGCCTGGTTCAGACTAAAACGAATAAAACTACTTTCGTTTCTTTAAGAAGTTTTTGATTTCCCGCCACGAGAAATAAGCAGAATCACAGCAGCAAGAACCGCTGATCCGCATATGGCATACATCGGAAGCTGAATAAAATAGGCAGCAAGAAAACCAGCAGCTAACCCTGAGAGCACCTCAGCTCCAACCTCTAGTGAGAGGTTATTGCCAAGCGCCCTTCCCTGCCTTGTCTCACCTGCCGCCAGAGATATCATTGTGGCTGATGCAGGAAGCGCCACTGCAAGAGCAAGCCCCGGCAAAAATAGAGATAGATATTGCATGTGGGCTGCCTGAGGAATAATCATAATCAAGCTAAACACACCTAGGAGCGCAGAGGAGTACATAGCAATCGTTTTAGCTGTGTGCATTTTGGCAAGCCAGCCTGTTAGCCAAAGGCTACCTATCACCACAGGAACAGCGTTCCACGCAATGTAAGTTGAGAGCTCAGCTACATCCATATCGTAGTGCTCAACAAGATACATAGGGAATGCTCTGAAAAACCCAAATATCGCAAGGTAAATCAGAAAGTTTGCAAGATATATAATCCTTAGCTTCCCGGGCTTAAATATTCTAAGCAGATTTGTAAACGCTGCTGTGTAGCTGACGGTGGTTCTTTTCTCTTTGGGTCTGGTTTCCACGAAAGCAAACTTTGTAAATAGAACTGCGAAGATCAAAAGCACAAATACGGCCCAATATGGAGTGGCATTATTAAACCATGGGACAATACGAGGATCGGAAAGGATACCGCCAAGAAGAGGTCCTATTACAAACGCTCCGCTTGCGCTCAAATTGATGTAGGCAAACATTCTTGTTCTATTCTCCTCCGTAGTCACATCGGCAACAGCGCTCTGCGCGGTTGCTATGTTGGCCTCAGCAAGACCCATTACAAAAGAGATCACCATAAACAGGCTCAAATTATTTATATGTATTGAATAGCCAAGACCCCCAAAACACAGCGTAGTTACGATCAGAGATATTACCAAGATGGGCTTTCTGCCAAAACGGTCAGACAATGCGCCCAACACTGGTGCTCCGAAGAACTGTCCAATTGGGTAGATGGCGAGAACTGTGCCTAAAATTATTGTGGGGCTGGCCCTAAAAGGAACGGTATCTAACAACATCTCCCCGCCTTCAAGAATCATGGGGGTTAAGATGGTGATGGTGAGACTGTAGCCCACAAAACCAATGAAAATTACAATGTAGAGAGGGAGTATTCTAAGAAAACTCGACTCATTAGTGCTCGACATAGATTATGAGCGTACCTAAAGCGGACAATGTCCGCTACCGAACTATTCCTCCGAAACCTTATCTTGTATTTGCTTTGTCTTAAATTTCCCCGACATTACAAAAATGATGTTAAGGAAATTGTGAGTGAAGGCGTTAAAAATCTTATACGGGCTGTGGGCGGAATTATAAGATTTAGCCTGAATGATCAATTTATAGTCATTTTTGTGCAGGAGGGTCATTTTTGCTACTTTTGATGATTCAAAAGTAGGAAGTAAATCCTTTGCTCATTTAAAAGGTGGACAGCGTCCATTCCCATAGTATTCTTCAAAACTTTTCGCTCTAGCCATAAAAATTAGACAATCCATACACAACCCCATGCAAACTATCCGCATGCTCTGCAAACAATCCCAAAACCAAAGCTAGGACCCCAAAGACTATAGCAATACCAATAAAGATAGCCATAAGAATAAGATAGGCTATACATAAGTTTTTTCTGTTTACATTAGAGTTGCTAGACAATGCCCAGTACAGAAGGAAGATCAGATTCACAACTGGTATGGATAAAACAATAAGCGTTATTACCCAGTCCCCTACTGTAAGAGGTCTGTTCTGATCGTTTAGGGTTTGTGTACCCACTGGTGGTGTAGTCATAATAGTAATCCTCCCATATTTCCAAAATATAATAATTTGAGATTTATGTCAATTGAGTTTATCTCGCTCGACTTATCATGAGCATTGGGCATTTGGTCTGCTGAGCAATATATAGAGGAAGCTTGCCGAACTCTTTTCTTCTTCTACTAAAACGCTGAAGCCCAACAATTAGAAGATCACTTTCATTGGCGTGCGCAATTATTTCCTCAGACACATTGTCGTTCTTAACAACCACAACTTTGAACTGTCCATGGGGAACCTGGTCTTCTGCGATTTGAAAAAGAGCTTTTCTAGCTTTATCAGTCTTCTGCCATGAGGCATCCTCGGGGAGAACTTTAAGGAAAGTAACCTCCGGACTTGCTGTTCTGTAAATGCTTCCAAGAAGCCTTGCCAAAAGCTCATCCTGAGCACCAGAGCCCCTTACGGGAACAAGTATGCTTTTCACCTCAGATAGGCGCCAGAAATCAGTTGTTCTAAGCACCACCACATCTGAGTCGACATGGCTCATAACGTACTCTATCTTAACCTCAGATTTTTCATTTAAGTTTGTAAGTCCAAGAAGCAAACTCTCACATTCATAAGAGCGGGACACTCTGATTATTTCATCCCACGGCTCATGAGCAACAGTGGTAAGCATCTCGGGTTTAAGCCCGATTCCAAATGATGCCGACAGGGATTCTTTTAAAACACGCTGCGAGTTGTTTAATTTCTCAGGATGCGTCTCAGGGTCCCAGTCCACTGGGGTTCTCACAACAGAGAGCAGTAAAACCCTGCCCGTTCTAGGGGGAGCAAGCGCACTTGCAACAGCCACCATTGGAGGGGCATGAGAAGGGTTTACTATTGGAACTAACACAAGAGGGCTCTTGCCTCTAAGACTAACAAGCTTGGGGTCATATCCTTCGGCAGAAGCGTCCACTACACGCGCGCGCCTTCCAAAAAGAATAAAATAAAGAACTCCGCCAATTACCAGCCAGACAAGAGTTATTACACCCGCAATCGGAACCTTTATTCCCTCAAAAACTGCAATTCCAACACAGCTCAAAATACCAACCACAGGAATTAATGGGAAAAACGGAGCCTTAAACGGCAGGTCTTCTGGTCTGCTCCTTTTTCGTGACAATATGCTAATCCAGTGGGCAATGGCGAAAGAAATAAGGAAGATCAAACTAGACGCAGCACCCGCAACTGCAATGTCTGGAACAATAATTATGGTTATCACTAGCACAGCAGCAGTTGCAATAACTGCTTTTACCGGCGTGCCCAAACTCTTGTCTAAGTGACCAAGCTCTCTTGGTAGGGTTCTGTCAGTTGCCATACTAAAAGCAATGTGAGATGCGCCAAGCAAATTCGCATAGAGAGCTGAGAGCATTGAGAGAATGCCCGCTACAATTACAAGCCAGTAGCCGAACTTGCCCATGTAAATCTCGGCCGCATACATCACTATCTCCTCAGGCCTTGCAGAGCTTGCCTCAACGATAGACTCCCCTGGTCCAACCGCGGCTATAGTTACAACAAACATGAACAGTACATATATTACAATTGCAACGATGAGCGATATGAACATCGCCCGGGGTATGTTTTTCTCAGGATCCTTTACCTCCCCTCCTACTGCCGAGATGAGATCAAAACCATGATATGCAATAAAGGTGTATCCCATTGCCTGAAGAAGACCAAAACTGCCCTCAGAGAATAGAGGAGTAAAATCGTCCACAATGTCCATTACGGACTCATTGGCTATATACCAACCGCCTCCAATTATAAGCACTATAAATACGAGCACCTTTCCAGTGTTGATCCAGTTGCCGCCCGAGGACTGCTTATTAAAAAGAATTCTTGTGTAAACAAGAGTTGCGATAATGGCTATGAATGTTGTGGCGGATCCAGTGTTGATCCAATCAATACGAGATCCGGTGTAGAGTTCCCATAAGCTGTTTATGGCAATGGAGACAAAAAAGCCTGCACCTAGAGCATAGAGCACTGCTGCCAGGATGGATGCAAACCATATGATCCACCCTACTCCAAAAGCCGCTCTGATAGAAAGCACTTTTTTAGAGAAAGTATATGTACCGCCTGACTCGGGAAATGCTGCAGACATCTCGGCAAAACTAAACGCTGTGAGTAATGCCAAAAGACCGTTTAGACCAAAGGCAAGCACAGCACTAGGCCCGGTTGCTTGAAAAGCAACGCCCGCAAGAACAAGGATTCCCCCACCCACAATGGCAGCTACACCAAGCCCTGTTGCACCCCACAAACCCATGGTGCGGCTATGCGATTGATTATTCATATTTTTATGATTATACGTCAAAGCTGCATAAAAAGCCTTATTTAAAGGAAAGCTGCAGTTATTTAGCTACACTGTTGATACTGTGGTTAAATCCCAGATACTATTTTTTTACCAAAATGCAGTTCATGTCAGCTGCTGCTCTGAGCTTGGCATTATAGTTCTTTCTAGACTCGATAGATTTTTCCTGGGCCTTATCAAGAGCTTCTTTAGCTGACTTTTCTTTTGGAGAAATCTCATCATATTCTTTAGCGACCCCTTTGCAGAAATCCTTGCCAAGGCCATCACCACTCTCACATTTTTTGACGCTGTCCATAAGAGGCTGATCCGTATTTAAATAACTATCAGCGCGGAGCTCATTAGAATACTTCCTCCACTTGAAATAGGCCTTCCCTTTTGCATCGTAATCTGCCTTATGCTGGGCCTGAGCTTCGTTCAACTCCGCTATAGCCTTCTCACACTCTGGACTTACCTTATCTTCAGACTCGGCAAATGTAAGTGGTGTAAACAACAAAACGAATAGTGCAGTATAAAGTAATCTTTTCATCAAATTAGCTCCTCAGTGTTATGTAGATTGAACTTTTAGAATATCAAGACCGAAGCCGCAGCATCAAACTGCTGACTTCGGTCTGAATTAATTTTTAAAAATCTCTTAACCCTTTGTTACGGCCCTGTGCATGGAACGTCAGGGGGAGCGCTCCAGCCCATAATAGATGTGCACTGCTCTAAATCAGCACAGCTAATCTTAAATTCTTTACTGTCAGGATCCATAGCTAATGCCCCTTCAACTCCAACAGGGATATTATTGCAAATGCTCGCGTCAAATCCTCCATCATCAGCAGCTTGCTGTCCCGCACACCCGATTGATATGACAAAAAGAAAAATCCCTAAAACCTGAAATAATCTCATCATTCTCTGATAGCCTCCTAATGTGTATATACAAACATTATACATAATTGGTACCAAATAATGCATGATTTTTATTCACGGTATCAGTGCAAAAGGCCTAACCGGTGAGGCTGTTGCACCTTTGATTTTAATAGGCGAGGCTACAAAAATAAATTCCTTATGACCCGATTCAACAAGCGGGGCCAAGTTTAGATTTTCAAATATATTAATTCCCGATCTGACTATTAGAATTAAATGCCCCGGACCATTGCAGTTCATGTCTGTCTCATAGTGGCTAGGCTCATCCCATGCAAAATTGTCAGCCCCAACCGCTTTAACTTTTTTATCTGCCAGCATCTGAGACGCCGCCGCACTCACTCCCGGGCAATTTAAGTAACGCTCAGGGTCGCCCCAAAAACGGGCATTACCCAAATTCACAAGCACGACTGATCCAGCAGTAATTTCCGTTCCTTGCGCCTGGCAACACTCAAGCAAATCATGATCCGTTACCTCGTACTTTGGCTGAAGTGATTCGACCCCTTTCACCGCTGCAACATCTAGCAAAATCCCGCGATTAAAAAATATAGGTAGTGTCTCCGCCCCATACACCGTGAACCCAGCTTTAGTTTCTGTTTCTTTATTTATAGCAACCCCGCCATGCATGAAGCCACTCTCTGCCTGATGGCACAGCGCGTCAACATGAGTAGCTGTGTGCTCATTCCCACTCATACTGCCCCATGCACTAGTGCGAACACCTTGTATTTTTGGATCAGACTCTTCGTGCATATGAACAACTTCGTACGAGAACTTAGGAAAGTGAGTAGGCATATCGGGCATCCCGACAGCGCGCTCAAACTCCAAGTCTATAACCTTGTATCCACTAGTATCTATGTGCGCCATCTTTAACTCCTTAACATAATTTCTTCTTATTTAGCTAATAGTAATGAATTACTACCAAGATACCACCCCTGGCTTAAATTTAGGTGTTCTGCATACAATCGATTATATTTGTTCATATGTGCAATATTAAATGTCAGCGGGGACTCCCCGCCACCCCTGGCTTTAGCTCCGCAAATCCGTAAAAATAATACTATGTCTGAGACTTCTTCATATCTTGTTCCGGCTAATAGCGTTGAGATGGAGCAGGAAATAAAAAAGAGCCGTTTCATAGCCGCCGTTACTCATGCGACGGACAAAGAGAGTGCGCTCAAATTTATTGAAGATACCTCGAAGAAACATGATTCGGCATCTCATAACACATACGCCTATGTGGTGGGCAACCCGGATGGGGGAGCCATTGTGGGGTTTAATGATGACGGGGAGATAGGAGGCACCGCCGGCAAGCCTATCTTAAGTGTTCTGCAGATGCGGGGGATTGGAGATGTGGTGGCAGTAGTAACACGCTACTTTGGAGGAACAAGGCTTGGCACTGGTGGGTTAGTAAGAGCTTATTCAGGCACAATCACCATGGCTCTAGACGAGCTCAAGTTAAAAGAACATGTCAGTCTCAAAGAAATAAAAATTACGGTTGGTTATGAATTTGAGAGTGCAATTAGAAACGTCATTGAGAAGATGGAGTTAAAAATAAAAGATGTACACTACACCGAAGAAGTTGCCATCATCTCGGATATCCCAGAGTCCGTGTGTACTGAGTTAAAGAGTGAGATATTAAATGCCACAAGAGGTAAAGCCACAATTTCTTAGCACTACTTATTAGGTATTATATCTAGCCAGGAGCTACAAAATGACCGATCCCCAGACGACTCAAGAGACTATGCAGTCAGACATTGACCGCTATTATTACTATCTCAACATGATCACTGAGAATGTTAGGAACGGCTACAACTACATGGTGCTCAAATACTGCGACCTAAGTCTGCCACTTATACCTATTCTTATAGAGCAAAACAAAAAGAGCGTCGGAGAGTTTGATATAACCACCCTTCCTGCGATTGAGCTAGGCGCCAAACTCTGGAGCTACCAGGGGAACGTGGAGAAGATCAAAGAGATTGAAGATCTTGTAAATAGCCATCCTGAGCTTGAGCCCTGGAGAATTCATCTAGACCGGGCTTATGAGAGGATAGACTCTGAGCAGGAATAAGCTCTTAGTCTTATGTTAAAGATGTTCTTTGAATTTCCGATATTCTACTATACTCTATTATCAAATATTTAATCCCCTCGGAGCAAAAATAATACGGAGCGAAATATCATGAAATTGAAGTCTTTTATATTACTAATAATTTTTTCAATATTCTTACCGCTAACAGCCATATCTGAGAAGCCGCTTGATTTGGATCAAGTGCTTGCAAAGTACTATGAGGCCATAGGAGGTCTTGAGAAATGGCAGGGCCTAAACACAATGGTTATGACGGGAACAATGAAGTCCGCAGAACAAACAATGCCTATAACCGCTTCCTATGAAAGACCTGCTAAATGCAGAATAGAATTTAATATAAAGGACACGATGATGGCACAGGTGTACGGAGGTCATTTCGGCTGGCAGTTAAATCCACTGTCCGGAAATCCCGACCCATCACCTATGTCGCAGGGCAGAACAAGATATTTAAGAGACACCTGCGGGATTGAGAGCTCCCTGATTGATTATAAGAAGAAAGGCTACCAAGTTAAGCTGCTCGGCAAAGAAAAGATAGACGGCAAAGAAGCATATAAAATCAATTTAAAATACCCTTCACGCAACATTGAAACTTACTATATAGATACCAAGACTTTTTTAATAACAAGGACTCTCGGTATATATAATATGGATGGAAACGAGATTAGAACTACTACAAATTTCTATGACTATAAAGATACCGATGGCTATGTAGTGCCTTATAAACTTATTATAAAAATCCACGGCGCGCCTTCTTCAGAAAACTTAAATATCGACAAATTCGCTTTTAATCCTAAGATAGACTCAACAATGTTTGATTTCCCCAAGGATAAAATTATGAAGATGCAAAATAAACAAGATATTAAAAAACCGAAGAAATAAAATTGTCTATCAAAATAATCGGCATTTTGTATTTAGGCATGTATGTTTTAATCTATTAATCGAAAACGGATTCATACCGGAGCCAATCAATGAGACAGATGTTTAGTGTTTTAGTCCCCGCCCTGCTTGTTCTAATTTGCTTTCAACACTCCAACGCAGAAGTACTAGACAACAGTACAATCAGCACTGACCGTATTGAGATAGCTCAAAAAGAAGCTGCCGGCTCTAAAATAACCCTAGAGGAAATACTAGAGAGACACTTTGAGGCCAGAGGTGGAAAAGAAGCATGGGACAAAGTAAATACACTTAAGTTTACTGGCAATATGATCACAAAAGAAACCACGTATAGGGCAGCTGCAATCTACAAACGCCCTGATATGTGCAGACTCGATTTTCAATCAGGACGCCTATACTTCATAGAAGCGTACGACGGCACTACCCCATGGCAATTAAACCCAGGGTTAGGAAGAACTGAGATAATGAAGGGAAAAAGAGCAAAAGAAATGGTAGACACATGCGATTTTGAGGGCCCGCTGGTTGATTACAAAAAGAAAGGTCATAAAATCAAATATTTAGGTCAGGAAGAAATAGACGGACGCTCCGCATATGTGCTGCAAGTTAGTTTAAAAACCGGAAACATTGATACGTACTATCTTGATACCAAAACATATCTGCCCTTTATTGTAAAAGGCAGCAGCACCATACAGGACCAAACTGTTAACACCACTGTAAATGTAAGCGAATATATAGAGACAGGTGACATCGTAATACCCTTCTCCTATGAATTTATTGTAGATGGAAACCCTTCGCCTGAGACTCTAAACATCTCAACAATCGAGCTCAACAAAGACTTGGATGATGAACTTTTTACTCTTCCCAAAAACCCAGCCGATCTGCGCTAGGATTTAAACCCGTATTTATTCCAATTCTTTAGTACCTTCTCCTGAAGCTCCTTGGGGACGTTGTATTCAAACCCTGATACATCACACCTGTCAAAGCCCGGGATCAGTCCATTTAAGATTAACTTTGTGCTGCTCATATCCTTTTTTTCTCCAACATTTAAGTAATGAAGAAGAGGGATAGTTTTCTGATGATAATAATAGTGAGCGTCTTTTTGTGGGTGCACACGGGTTGCCATGGCCCACATCACTTGGTCCACATTGCTTGGGTCTATGTCATCATCGACCAAAAGCACCTTTGGAATATCTACCCCTGGCTTGCTCTTAAAAATAATGTCCTTTGCTCTATGCGTTAGTTCATGCGTGTCTTCCATTGACTGGCACGGTCTTGGTACAGTGACGACAAGCAAGTGCGCTGCACTCTCAAAGAGCAGGAAGCAAGATGTAACCGGAAAATCATTTGCCCTAAGCTCGTGAAGAATTGCGGCTGAGTACATTGTGCCGCAGCATGTTTGCGTGTCCTCAACTGGAACCCCTGCCCACACAACAGGGAGTATTGGGCTGTCTCTATACGTAATTGCTGTTACGTTGTACACGGGTTGAGGTGTGTCATGTCCTCCCATGTATCCTGCAAACTCGCCCATTGGCCCCTCTGGCACCCTTTCATCATTTGAGATAGTTCCTTCAATTATAATTTCTGAATTGGCAGGCACCTGCAGATCAACCGTTTTACACTTAACCACTGGAATTCCCTCGCCGTATAGAGCGCCGTAAACATCTTGCTCGCTCACGTTCTTACGAAGCGGCATACCTGAGAAAAACGGTACTGCCGGAGGTGCTCCAAGCGCTAGAGCAAACGGAGTCGGCTCTCCTTTGTCAGCCCACTGTTGATGAATTATCCCCAAGTGCTGCTGAGGCGGGATAAGCCCTGTCATACGGTTTTTGTCCAAGAGCATAATGCGGTTTATGGACCAGTTGGTCCATGATTTATCAGGGGCCTGAACTATTATAGTGCCCCAGGTGTTAATGTATCGCCCCCCGTCACCTGAGTGTATATGTGGAGTAGGCAAACGAAAGAGATCTACTTCATCCCCTAGCATCACATTTTCCTGACATGCTCCACTATCTACTAATTGCGGAGGTATCCCCTCTTTTTCTATGGAGTCAGTTATAGCTTTTACTATTTCATTTATATCTGTGCTTGGAGCAAAACCAAGAGACGCTGCAATGCGGCCAAATTTAATCTCGGGCTTAGAACTAAGTCCCGCGGATCCACCCAAAACCCTGAATCCTTCCTCGATATCTTTGATTTTATTAAAAAGCGGTGCTGGAGCACGTAGGTCGTATGCGCGTCTAATTATTGCGCCAATCTCTAAATTCCAGTCGACTTCTACATTGACCTCTTGAAGCTCGCCTAGATCATTTAGGATTTCTAAGTATTCCCTTAGATCACTAACACGTTTCACGACTCTCCTCCAGAGAAATTAATTCCTACTCACCACTATAATCCATATCTTTCCTTCACTCAACTTGTTGTGATAAAATGACTTTAAAAAAAAGTCTAGCTATATTATTATCAATAGAAACACTTAACTAATTGGAGGTTATATGAAAGGCAGGAGCAAAACTAAAGCGGTTTGGATTAATTTTAGATCAGCATTGTCTGCAGTAATGTTGTTGGTGCTGATTTCATTCTTATCAGCAGGCGGATGCAGCAGCAACTCGAGCTCGAATAAGTCATCCGATGCTCTAAGAATTGGCGAGATAAGCGGTGAGATAGTACCAGCGGTTAAAGCCGAGTTTGCTTTAAGCATGTGGCGTGAGGGTGACCCGGACACTAACTTCTTTTTAAACGGCAGCACTGTGAGCACTCTTACTCAAGCGCAAGAAGATGCGCTGAACAATGCATATCAGTCAGGTTTTTTCATAGGACTAATCGATCCAATCCTACAAGACATAAACGAGCTACACGATGTACTTGGCTTGCGGCGGGTAATTGTAGATACTGGAGAGCTGGACATATTTGCAGTTTCCCGCGAGCTTGATGTTAGCGGCGTTAGATATTTCAGGATCCACTCAATTCCACCTGACGGCATCCCAACAAAGAAAAGCTTTCAAAAACAGCGTGTGCAGAGGTTAATCGCTTGGGAAAATATTGCATCAACCGCTACCTTGTCTACTAGGGAAACAGGAATGATGAATAACCTAATGGATCTTGCAGATTCAATTAGCTATAGCGAATTATTTTCAATCAAATCCGGAGCAAGTACCGATCTTGGACATAATCAGGATTTTGAAGGACATTTTCAAGCCACAGCTCGTGGGTGGAGCCTTCACTCTGTAGAGAACAACTCTGACTTCTATTTCTTACAAACGCTATTTGAGCTTGCGCCAAACACTTCGCTCAGATCCTCTCCGACACAAGCCGAGTGGCCTTGTATCCAAGGACTAATACCTTTTGAAAGAGACCCGCAACTTAAGGGTGCTGACAATTACGCCTCAAATAATGTTGTCTTTGATAACCTTACATCCACTGATGTCAAACTAATTGAATCAAGCCCGCTGACAACAGAAGGGGAAGTTACCACTTCCAGTAGCATAAGCACTACCGTAAGCGGGGGCGTATCATTCAACGAAGAAGACGGACTGGGGATTAATTTTTCCGAGAGCGCTACTTATTCAAATTCCCGCTCCTACACATCCCCTGCAATCACAACATCAAATCTTAGTCTTGATGGCCCTGGAGCAAACAATGCTGCCTGGAATTTTGATGTCTTTAAAGCTAACGCTGCAACAGCAACATTCCAGCCGGTAGAGCAATGGTACTGGGAAGCAAATTCCGACTTACGCAAAAAGCTGAAATGCAGTGTAGGAGGCGAGGACTATTGCACGCAGTTTACTTTAAACTTAGGTGTTACTTATTATCCAGTTAGCTGTCTTTTTTTAGTGGGTCCAGACCTAAAATTTACACAATCAGATGCCTGGCCGCTTAATTTCCCTGTGCCGCCTACTCCTCCACCACCAACAGCTGCACCGTAACAGGCACAATAAAACTTAAATATTAATATGCCCTCGTCTCCTAAGATTGGGAGATGAGGGCTTTTTTATTGGTAATGTAAGTTGGAATTTACTTCTCGAGAAGAATACTTGAAGCTTGAGGCACTTTCTTTTCAATAACACCGTACTTTTCTACAATATTGACTTTTATATGATTTATAACTACTCCACCATTTAGCCATAATTCATACCACTATAATCCATATAAATCATGCTCTCAAGACTCATTTAATCTCTACAATCAA
>JAJCZS010000044.1 GCA_029262275.1 Deltaproteobacteria bacterium
GACAATGTATTTAGGAGAATGCAGCCAGGCACAACTAGCCTTGTAGATATACAGATCCCTGCCAATCATCAAAGTGGGACATTTTGGTATCATCCTCATAAACACGGGTCAGTGTCATTTCAATTCTTTGGCGGGATGTCAGGATTTCTTATTATCGAAGGTGGTGAGGGCACCCTCGATGAAGTGCCAGAAGTAAAAGCTGCCAAAGAGGTACTCATGGCTTTTCAGGTCATCAGGACTGATCAGACTGGAAATACACCTTTTGTAAATTTGATAGCACCACAGTTCAGTTCAATACCGACAAATAGCATTGGTCTATGGAGCACTTATCAGAATAGCTTTTTTTATTTGACTACAAATGGAGTTACTAACCCAGTACTACATATGAAATCTGGAGAAGTTCAACGTTGGAGACTTTTAAATGCCGCCTCTGGAGTAACACTTATCGTAGCACTTGAAGACCACGCACTAAATGTCATAGCAAACGACGGAATTACGGTGCCAGAGATGGTGAGCTTTGAGACAAATCAACCCTATGTTATAGGCGCCGGCAACAGAGTAGATGTGCTTATAAAAGCGGGTGAGCCGGGAACCTATTTGCTTCAGGCTCTGGACACAAATGGTCCCGATGGCGAAGGCTATTCTATCATTACACAATCTGGTATAGACCCGGCTCCAAGAGACGCTAGGATAGGTTTTGATTTTCCTACCGTAGCCGGGGAATTAGAGGTTCAAGGAACAACATTCCCTTATACGCTTGCAACTATTATCGTCTCAGATGAAGAAATGAATATGGGATTACCACAAGACCCACTGCCCGTACCTAATGCTATACCAAGCATAGAGGAACAGCTCAGCACACCTCCAGATGCTGTAAGAAATGTTGCGTTTGAAATTTGTGGGACTAGATTTGGTATGGAACCCACTACTTCCAGGCTGCCATCTTGTGGTTGGTATTTTGATTTATATGACGAGGATTACTGGGGAGGAATTCCTTTTACAAGTCTACTTATGATGAGAGACGCTGATGATATGGGAGTACTAAATCCAGTGAACGATCCGTTCATGCCTAGAATTGATTATATGAAAGAAGGGTTGTTTGCCGGCGATGAACCACTATTTGATGATATGTATGCTGGAAACTTTGAGGAATGGACAATCTATAACCGTACGTTTTCAGATCACCCGTTTCATATTCATATTAATCCCTTCCTCGTAACGCATATCAACGGAGTACCTCTTCCACAGCCCGAATACCGAGATACGATTATTGTACCGGCTGCTAAAATGGCGGATCCGCCAAATGATTTAAATATTAATGAAGCTATTTTTGGTTCCATTACTTTCCGTACAGAGTTTGATGCTTCATTTGCAGGCAGCGCGGTTATGCATTGCCATATTCTGACACATGAAGATGTAGGTATGATGCAGAGGATTGATATAATTGAACCGTAAATAGTGGAGAACTAAAATGTATAGAAAAGCCAGCATAATAAATCTAGTAATGATTATGATGTTTTGTTTAGGAGTTAACGCTTATGCCCAAAACCTAGGAGCATCGCTATCAGAGGTAGAAGGAAGGCTGGGCAAGCAGGTAGTTGTTAACCTAGCTCTTACTAACAACACAACCGCTGCACAAGGTGGGATAAACCTTTTATTCAATCCTAATGTTGCCGATATTGAAGATGTAAGTATTGACGTCTCACCAGGTACTGCTTTAGATGACACAAGCTTTTTTATAGTTCCCGGAGTTAAAATTAGGGGTGGAGAAGAAGTAAATACCAAAGGTTTGTTTATTGGAATATTCCCTGGGGAACTTCCTGCTCCACTCATTCCGAATGGAGATATTGCTACAATTATTTTTACGATAAGTGATGATGCGGAACCAGGTGATTTCACTGGTCTAAATTTCAGTTTTGTATCCTTTAATCCAACTAGTTTTGCCAGTCAAAAGGGAATACCCGTAACAATTGATAATTCAAATTTCACAAATGGGCTTATCACTGTTAGAAGTACGGGCGGTAGCAGTTCCTGTGCTCTTGCTCAGGGAAGTATAGCTGTTAGTCGTGTTATGGATATTGCACTTATTCTTCTTATTCCAATAGCTTTTGTTGCAGTTAGGCGTATTTGGAAGAAGGGATAAGTAGCTCTGACGATTATACTGCTAAACTTCTAGTTTGTTACGCTTTTCTAGAACTGCCCTTTTAGAAGCATCAAGCTCCATCTTCCGGAGTCTCATACTCTCGGGTGTAATCTCGACAAGCTCATCTTCAGCAATAAATTCGATTGCTTGATCAAGTGACAGTGGTCTGGGTGGTCTTAGTACAACTGTAGCCTCAGAAGTGGAGCTTCTCATGTTTGTAAGCTTCTTCTCTTTTGTAATATTGACGGTAAGATCGCCGTTTCTGTTCCTCTCTCCAATTATCATTCCTGCATATACCTGGGTAGTTACCTCAACGAATAGCTCACCCCTGTCTACCATTGCAAGGCTTGCATATGTCGTAATTTTTCCCGCTCGGTCTGACACAAGCGCTCCGGTTGATCTTTGTGGGATTGGACCGTACCAAGGCTCATATCCTTCAAATAGAGTGTTCATAACTCCAGAGCCCTTTGTATCAATTAGAAACTGGCTTCTAAATCCTATCAGTCCCCTAGAGGTTACGATAAACTCAATATCAACACGACCATTGCCATTGTTGTGCAGATTAACCATGCGCCCTTTCCTTTGGGCAATATTCTCTGTAATAACTCCAACAAATTCTTCAGGTACATCTATAAAAATCCGCTCTACAGGCTCTGTAACAGTGCCGTTATCATTTTTTGTAATTACAGTAGGTTTAGAAACCATAAATTCATAACCCTCACGCCTCATGGTTTCAATCAGCACGGCCATCTGTAACTCTCCGCGCCCAGCTACTTCAAAAGCATCCGCTCTTTCGGTGTCATTAATTTGTATTGCAACATTTCTCAGTTTTTCTCTATCAAGCCTTTCCCTTATTTGCCTGGAGGTTAGAAATTTGCCCTCCCTTCCGGCAAACGGGCCACTGTTAACATAGAAAATCATAGAGATAGTAGGCTCATCTACCTTTATACGCTCAAGAGGTACAGGATTATCAACAGCAGAAACTGTATCTCCTATCTGCACCTTCTCTTCCCCTGCTATTGCTATAATATCCCCTGCCTCAACCTTATCTACCTGTGTTTTCTTAAGTCCTGCGTAGGTATACAAAACTGAAATTTTTATTGTAGACACAGAGTCGCCTTCACCACAGAGAGAATAACTCTTGTTAGCTTCAAGCTCTCCACTCATCATTCTTCCAATAGCGAGCCTTCCCACATAGTTATCATAATCTAAATTAGTTATGAGAAACTGTGTCACGGAGCCGTCTCCAACTTCTGGACCAGGAATTGAAGTTATGATTTGATCGAAAAGAGGGACCAGATTATCTGATGAATCATCGATTTCTTTGTGAGCAGCACCGATTTTTGCGTTTGTATAGATGATCGAGAACTCTATTTGATCCTCATTTGCATCAAGCTCAATAAAGAGATCATAGACCTCGTCAATTACTTCATCGGGCCTAGCGTCGGGTCTGTCTATCTTATTAATAACAAGTATGATTGGAAGCTTTTTTTCAAGCGCTTTCTGAACAACAAAGCGTGTTTGAGGAAGTGGTCCTTCACTTGCGTCAACTAAAAGTAAAGCCCCATCAACCATATTTAAGCTTCTCTCAACTTCTCCTCCAAAATCTGCGTGCCCCGGTGTATCTACAATGTTAATCTTAATATCTTTGTAGAGGACTGCGGTGTTTTTAGCAGTGATGGTTATACCACGCTCTTTCTCCAGATCCATCGAGTCCATGACTCTATCTTCAACCTGCTGATGTTCATGGAAGACATTGCTCTGCTGTAACATAGCATCAACAAGTGTGGTCTTGCCATGATCGACATGAGCTATAATTGCAATATTTCTAATATTATCTTTTCTCATACGAATATATTCCTCTCGTTAATAAATCATTTAAGCTTCGTGGATCTAGTAGGAAACTGCTTTAGAATAAATAGAAATGAACTTACTATCCCAGACGCCAATACCCTGTAAAAACTACCCTAATGATCCAGACTCTTGATAGAAAAGCAAACCAAATTTAATAATTTTACTAGTAGGAAGTTTGCTGGAAGGTGTTTTAAACCATGCTCAGTTATTAATCGAACCACCACTTCTAAGCAATTCTACCTTCTCTTTAATATCCCCGACTCTATTTTTAGATTCTTCCAGCTTTTCTGATTCTATCTTGTAGAAATTTTTAAGAGGGGTCAATGAGTCTGTAACTTGCATACTTATTCCATCAAAGTCGCGTTTTAGCTGGGAGCCTACACTAGAGGTAAGTTCCTCTATAAGCGCATCCACTTTTTGATTAAACTCTTTCATTGCGTCTCTTCTCTTTTTTGGAAGAATTGCAAAAGCTGTTGCCATAACGGCAATTGTTGCAACAATTCCAGTTATATCAACTATGAAAGAAGAAAAAGCTGATACAACAGCCGCGCCAATTGCTAACGTACCTACCTGAACTCCCAGCACAGAGGCTACTGCCCCTCTTGCCGAATCAACGAGGTTTCCGCCTAGTAAGGCTGGATCTATACTCTTTCTTTTAGATTCGAGCTCAGAACGTACTGTGTCAATGAGTCTAGTTCGATCATATGTAAACCCAGAACCCACGGTTGGTGCATCGGGTTTTAATGAGCTGTTATAAAAGTTAATAGTGTCATCAAGTAGGGTTCTAGCTGATTTCTCTGTCCAGTTAACCATAGAGTCAAGATCTTTCTCAAGCTCTGCTACGGTTTGTCGGGATACTTTATATTCAAACTCCTTGGCAACTTTATCTTTGCTAATTAATTTAAAAATATTCTGAAACCTGATGAGCTCATCTATGAACTCAACCCCTCTTGTCTTAAACTCTAGAAGTCTGCTCCTAATTCTCTCTGTGAATTGTGAAGAGTTGCCAATTATTTCATCTTTCATACCATCTAGCTTTCTTTGAAATTCCTCTAATTTCTCAGTGTCTTGAGATATTTTCTCGAGATTAGCATCTATAGCCTTCTCGGTTTCAGAGCAAAGACTAAGCGCAAGCTCTGAGGAGCTGTCTATCTTTAACCTTATACGCTCTTCTTCGCCTAAAGTCTTGAATATATACCCCTCTAATTTTTCAAACCCGCTCTTTGAATACATAACCGTATCCGAGTTTGATTTCCCCAATTTTGCCAGTTTAGCGGATAAGGGAATAATGTGGGGCTTGAAATTGAATCTACGTTCAAGCTCATGGGAGGTATGTGTTATAAGCTGACTTATTTCCTCTTCATCCTTAGCTATATCAATCTTGTTTAAAACAAAAACTATATTTTTAAGCCATTCTTCCTTAATAAATTCTATAAGCTTTGCCTCACTACCAGTGACGGCACGCTCTGCTCCTATAGTGAAAAAAACGATATCTGCTTTAGGTATAAACTTTTCCGTAATATTTTGATGCTGCTCAATTGTTACATTAGTTCCAGGGGTATCGACTAATAAGATCCCTTTAAGTTTATCTTCAGAAATAGAAACCACCCGATTGCCATCTTCTATGGATTCGAGTTTTTGATCGCCGTACTTTATGACAGTTATCTGATCTGTCGTGGGGGTAATCCCTTCGGGCAGAACTTCTTGCCCAAGAAGCGTATTGATTATGGAAGACTTTCCAGTGCTAAACTCACCTATGAAAACAATTGAAAATAAGTTCTCTAAGTTCTCTATAACTGAGACCAGCTTATCTTTTAGATCTTCATCTGCAAGTATCTCAATCTCAGCTAAAAGATTCGTAAGCAGGAGCTTTTCTTCGAGAATAACCTTTGTGTATTTATCATCAAGTATTTGCATAAGCTCTTCGTATTACATCAATTATAACCAAGTAATTGTACAATGAGTATCATGTGTAACAATGAGTCTACTTATTAATATAATCATCCTTGTAAATGAGGAAAGGTGCAGTAAACTCAGTAAGTGCCATATGGAAAAGATCACAATGGAGAAATTAGCCTCAGGGCTTATGAACAAAACCCTCTTTATAGGACTTATAACTTATCTGGTACTCTTTTGCTTACTTACTACTAATAACACCTATAGTGCGCAGGACTCAGGATCAAAACAAATGAAACATTCAAACCGTCTAAAAAATGAAAAAAGCCCTTATTTACTACAACACGCCGATAACCCTGTGGATTGGTATCCCTGGGGAGAAGAGGCCTTTGAGAAGGCGCGCAAGGAAAATAAGCCCATACTCCTATCAATTGGATATTCAACATGCCATTGGTGTCATGTTATGGAGCATGAGTCTTTTGAAGATGAAGAAGTAGCAAAACTGATGAATGAAACTTTTGTATCAATTAAGGTTGACCGAGAAGAAAGACCTGATATTGATAATATTTATATGACCGTGTGTCAGTTAATGTCCAAAGGGGGATGTGGCTGGCCACTCAATGTAATTATGACCCCAGACAAAAAACCCTTCTTCGCAGGAACGTATATTCCAAAAGAGAGCCGCTACGGAAGAATGGGAATGATGGAATTTGTCCCCAAAATAAAAGAGGCTTGGGAAAAGGACAAAGAGAATATACTCAATTCTGCTGACGCCGTTACAGCTGCAGTTCAAAAAGCAACCGATGTTTCACAGAATACAGAAGGTAAAGACCTTTCTACTAAAACCCTTGATACGGCTTATAATCAGCTTCTAAGAAATTTTGATGAAGACAACGGAGGCTTTGGTACACGTCCAAAGTTTCCTACCCCTCATAACCATCTGTTCCTTCTGCGCTATTGGAAACGTACAGGAGACCCGCTGGCACTTCAAATGGTGGAAAAAACTCTCCAGGAAATGAGGCTTGGTGGAATTTATGATCACGTAGGATTTGGTTTTCATAGATACTCTACTGATCAAAACTGGCTTCTACCTCATTTTGAAAAGATGCTCTATGACCAAGCAATGTTGGCAATGGCATACACTGAGCTCTACCAAGCTACAGGAAAAAAAGAATATGAAAACACCGCTCGAGAAATCCTAACCTATGTGTTAAGAGATATGACATCCGCAGAGGGTGGATTCTATTCAGCAGAAGATGCGGATAGCGAGGGCGAAGAGGGAAAATTTTATGTCTGGACTGAAGAAGAACTACAAGAAACCTTAGGTAAAGAGAATGCAGAGTTAATAATTAGAACATTTAATACAAGCAAGCCTGGCAATTTTACTGAAGAAGCAGGTGGCCACCAAACCGGCGCTAACATATTGCATCTTCAAAAACCCTTAAGTGAGATCGCTATTTCATATGAAATTAGTGAAGAAGAATTCTCAACGAAAATCGAAAAAGCTCGTACCACACTTTTCAATGAGCGTGAAAAAAGAATTCACCCTTATAAAGACGACAAGATTTTAACAGATTGGAATGGGCTTATGATTGCAGCTTTTTCAATGGCAGGCAGAGCTTTTAATGAGCCCCAGTATACACAAGCTGCAGAAAAGGCAGCTAACTTTATCCTCAAAGATATGAGAGACAGTAAAGGCAAACTCCTTCACAGGTATAGGCAAGGAGAGTCTGGAATTATGGCCAATGTTGATGATTATGCGTTTTTGATCTGGGGGCTTCTTGAGTTATATGAAAGCACTTTTGACATTCAATATCTAAAAGTAGCTTTGTCACTTCAAAACGATATGGACAAAGGGTTTTGGGATGATAAAAACGGAGGCTACTTCTTCACATCAGATGATGCTGAAGAATTAATTTCAAGACAAAAAGAGATATATGACGGTGCTATCCCCTCAGGCAACTCTGTAGGTGGTGTGAATCTGCTTAAATTCTCAAGAATCACTGGAAATGTAGAGTATGAGCAGAAAGCTTCCAAACTTGGTAAGGCCTTTTCTGAAACTATTGAGAGTGGTCCTATGGCTTACACTCTATTTATGACTGGGCTTGATTTCGGTTTAGGCCCCTCATATGAAGTAGTAATAGTAGGAAACCCTGAAGATGAAGATACAAAAGCTATGATAGAGGCGCTAAGAAAAACTTATAGTCCAAATAAAGTTGTGTTATTTCGAGAAAAGGAAGATGATGCTGAAATTATAGAAATTGCTGAGTTCACCCAAGCTCAATTGAGCATAGAAGAAAAAGCAACAGCATATGTATGCTTAAATCATGTATGCAACCTGCCAACTACCGATATCAATAAAATGATTGAACTATTAACACCTAAGAAACCATAAAACATATATCTGAATATATTTATGTAATAGAACAAATTAAAAAAAGTTCCGATATAATATTGTGTATTGATTTTAAGTATGTTGATTTTATAATATGGTGAAAGTGAAGTTTAGTTAGATTTAAAACAAAGCAACGGAGGCTAGGAACATGCCCAGAAAAGCCAAGAGAAAAATAAAAGACTTGGTAGAAATGCTCGAAGATCCCGACAATTCAGGATACATCGGCGGTGACTACGAAGACATGATGGAGCTTATGGAAGAAGAATTGACCGAAATGGACGATCTTGAAGATCATGAAGAAATGGAATGACCCTGAGCTTGCTTATGACCACCATCCCGTTTTAAATAAACCATTAGAACAGAAATCGCAGCAGGAGTAACCCCAGAGATTCTGGTCGCTTGACCTAATGAACCAGGGCGAATGTCTGAAAGTCTTTGGACTATCTCATTTGATAGTCCTGGAATATCGTTATATGAAAAGCTCTCAGGAATAATAAAATCCTCTAGTCTCTTAAATTTATCGATCTGCTCCGCCTGCCTTTTTATATAGCCCTCGTATTTAACATCCATTTCAATCTGAGAAATGACGTCATCAGTAATAGGGTTCAGATCAGTGTTTAATTCAAAGAACTTCAGATCTTGGTATGTTATTTCAGGGCGCCTAAGTAGTTCTTTGAGACTATGAGGTTTTTTAATAGGGGACGCGCCTAGACTAATGAGTATCTCATTAATTTTGGAGTTAGGAACAACTTTTGTATTCTCTAATCTTTCGAACTCTTGTCTAACAGCTTTCTTTCTTACCTCAAATTTAAGATAATCCTCTTCTTTTAATAATCCGATCTTATAACCAAGCTCACCAAGCCTCATATCAGCATTATCTTCTCTTAAAACCAACCGATACTCAGCACGAGAAGTAAACATCCTGTAGGGCTCATCGACTCCTTTTGTAACCAGGTCATCAACCATAATTCCAATGTACGCTTGTGAGCGGTCCAGAATAAATGGATCCTCACCCTTAACTCGAAGTGCTGCATTTATTCCTGCAACGAGTCCCTGGCTCCCAGCTTCTTCATAACCCGTGGTGCCATTTATTTGGCCTGCAAAGTATAGGTTGTCTATTAGTTTGGTCTCAAGCGTTGGTTTTAGTTGTGTCGGATCTACATAATCATATTCAACTGCATATCCAGGCCTCATAATTTCAACTTGATCTAAACCGTCAATTGTTCTTACTAACTCATACTGAACCTCAAGAGGTAGACTGGTTGAGATGCCGTTTGGATATATTTCATAAGTGTTTAAACCATCCGGCTCTAAGAACACCTGATGACGGTCTTTGTCAGGGAATTTCACAATCTTGTCTTCAATCGATGGACAGTATCTTGGCCCTACGCCTTTTATTTCTCCAGAATAAAGAGGAGATTTATGAAGGTTATTATTTATTACTTCATGAGTTTTCTTGTTGGTATATGTAATGTGGCAGGGCAGCTGGTCTCTATCTATTATTGAATTTGTAAATGAAAATGGCTTAGGGTTTTTATCGCCTGGCTGCTCTTCAAGCATATCCCATTTGATTGTCCTTCCATCAAGTCTTGGAGGAGTACCGGTTTTCAGTCGTCCTACTTTAAAGCCTATGCTTCCAAATGATTCCGAGATTCCTGTAGCTGCAGCTTCACCTGCTCTACCCGAAGAAATTTTTGTAGCCCCAATATGAATAAGCCCGTTAGGAAAAGTTCCTGGAGTAACTACTACTGCATCAGCATAAAAATGCTCTCCTAGATTAGTTTTTACCCCTGCAATTCTATCCCCTTCTACAAGAAAGCCTTCCACCATTCTTTGTTTGATATCCATATTTGTCTCGGACTCAAGAGCCTTTTTCATATATGACCTATATGACTGGCGGTCAGCTTGAATTCTCGTGGCCTGCACCGCTGCACCCTTTCTGGTGTTGAGTCTTCTAAATTGAATCGCCGCATGGTCTGCAGCTTTACCCATCTCTCCACCCAGAGCATCAATCTCTTTCACTAAGTGGCCCTTGCCTACTCCGCCTATTGAGGGGTTACATGACATCAGACCGATTGTATCGATGTTTGCTGTCAGAACTAGCGTACGGCAACCCATACGAGCTGCAGCAAGAGCGGCTTCACAGCCCGCATGTCCTGCTCCGATGACTATCACCTGATGACTTTTTGGATAATTTATACTCATAGTATATCTTCCACGTTATAAAAACACTGCAATTGTAAATCCTTAAACGCTTAGCGTCAATTCTTCAAAGACCTCTTCTTGGATAAAACTACATATCAATGGTAAAATGCTTTTCCACTACTTAGAGGACAGCCTATATGACAACAAGAGAAATATTTGAAAAGGTAGAGAAAAAAATATCTGAGAAGTCAGGTGAATTATCTGACCTAAGGGCAGTATATAAATTTGAGCTCAAAGGCCCAGACGGCGGAACATGGATAGTAGATCTTAGAGAGGAATCTTTAGGTGTGAGAGAAACCGATGAAGAAGCTCAGTGCACTTTTAAGGGCAGTGACTCGAACTTTATTGATCTATTCACTGGCAAACTCAAACCTGAGAGAGCACTTCTGACAGGAAAAATTAAAATGTCGGGAGATATCGGGCTTGCTATGAAACTCGGCCAACTTTTAAAAAAATAGGGACACTTACTATTGATTCAAATTCCCGACAAAATATATATTGAAGAAGCTATCCAAGACCACCCTTATACAAAAAAAATACTTTCAAAAATAGATTCGATCCCTATTACTTATATTGATGACTATAAAAAAATAGGCCAGCTAAAGCCATTTGATCAAAGGGCCTCGGAAGATAAAAATTCTCTTGCTCTAGCAAGCAAAAAGGGGGAGCTTGTAAAAAGTATAGGCCGGATGGATCATGGTCAGTTTTACTTATTCCATGAAATAGATTGCAAATATGACTGTGAGTACTGTTACTTACAGTATTACTTTCAAACAAAAGTGCCCGTTATATTTGTTAACAGAGACGAAGTACTAGAGAATATAGAGAAGCTATTAAATGGCTTCGACAAACCATATTTTCATGTAGGTGAAGTTTGTGATGCACTCGCTTTTGATGATATAACCGAATTTTCAATTGATATTGCCCGTCTTTTCAAAAAATACCCAAACGGAACTATCGAGTTTAGAACAAAAAGTACCAGCGTCCAAAACCTGTTATCCATAGACGATCCGCCTGATAATGTAATACCTTCCTGGACTTTTAGTCCTCAGAATATTATTGATATGATTGAGCATAAAACCCCTTCTTTTAAAGAGAGACTGTCTGCAGCCAAAAGATGCCAGGAAACGGGCTACACAGTTGGAGTAAGGCTAGATCCAATAATAAGAGTCCCTGGATGGGAAGAGCCTTATAAGGAAATGATAAACGAGATTTTCACAACGCTTGATTGCAGACAAATAGATTATATCTCTCTTGGAACACCCAAACATAATAAAGTTCTCCTTGAGACTATAAAAAAGAGATTTCCAGATAGCCCTACAATACTTGGAGAAATCTTTCCTTCAACTGATGGAAAATATAAGTATCTAAAATTTCATAGGGTCCATATATATAAGAGCATGATCTCATGGATTAGGGAGTTTGATTCTGATATTAGGGTTGATCTGTCAATTGAATCAGATGAGGTCAAAGAATTAGTTTTTGGGTCATGTTAATAGGCATCAATACCCGTAGTCTTTTAAGCGATCTGATATTTTATCAGAAAAAGCTTTTAAATCGGGATCCTTTAAGTATGCATAGGCCCGGCTTTTATTAGCCTCAGATGCAGTTCTTTCAATATCGCTGTCTTTAACTTCCAACTCGCAAAATTCGGATACAGATTTCAAAATTTCACTTGGACGCTCTAAAAAATCTTCATACTTTATCTCAATCGCTCTATCAGAAAGACTCTCAACATGAGATCTTGCTTCTGCAAGATACTCCTCCCATATAGCAAACCCTTCTTCCAAAGTGCCACCTCTTATATCGACAAAAATCCTATTTTGCAAAATGAACTTGTGCATCAAGTAATACCAATAAAATGGCCTAAATTTACTATGTTTATCTTTTAGTCTGGTAAGTCCTCTTTTCCTTCGTGTAATTAAACTATTTGCAATATCTAGAGGATGGCGATATATGTGTATCACTTTAGCATCGGGAAACAAATCCAACCAAAAGGGTAATGTAAAAGTATTACGAGGGTCTTTCCAACCCCAGGGTACATCCAGACTCTTTGGCGTTCTGTATTTCAAATAATTACTAAGACCTAGAAAGGAAATCACGTGGGGTGTTGTCATGGAGAACTGAACAAATTCTCCAAATAGATCTCTGGCTTCTTTATCTTGAAGTAGATACTTTATAGATTTCGGATCCTCTAAACCAGCACTCGACTGAGTTAATAGCCAATCGTTAATCTCGCGGAAAAATACAGCCTCATGGTTTCGGGTTTTCTTTTTACCCGTAAATAGTCCAAGATTATCCAGCATTCTGGTAAGCATACTGGTCCCTGAACGACTCATTCCAATTATTATTATAGGAGACATTCTGTAAGTGAAATTACACTATATGCAGAGCTATGACAATGCTTTGTAGATAGAGATATACATCTAGCAAAAGTGTTTACTAGATAGCAAGAAAGCTTCTTAGAACATCGCCAGTATCAGCCTCGGCTAGTTTTTCAAGCGCTCTCTTTTCAATCTGCCTGATACGCTCTCTAGTCAGGTCGAATCTTCTGCCTATCTCATCGAGTGTATAGGTTCCATCCTGATCTATCCCAAAGCGGAGCCTTATTATCTCTTCTTCCCTAGGAGTAAGAATATTCAAAGCTTCTCTTATTTCCTGGGTAAGAGCTGTAGTTGCCATAACAGTATCTGGCGCAGGCGCCTTGTCATCTGAAATGAAGTCTAGCAGAGTGGTTTTTTCCCCGTCCATAATAGGTGTATCTAGGCGGGCAGCGTCATTGGTTGATTCTAAAATCCTTTTTACACCTTCCACTGAAATGCCAGCTATTTCTGCAACCTCTTCTGGAAGCGGCTTTCTCCCCATCTCCTTATGCAGCATAGAGCTTATTCTGTATACCTTGCTTGCTTGCTCTAATACATACACAGGAACTCTGATGGTTCTTGTCTGATCCAAAAGTGCTCTTGAAATTGCTTGGTGTATCCACCACGACGCATAGGTGGAGAATTTATAACCTTTGGTATGGTCAAATCTTTCCACAGCCCTCATTAATCCAACATTACCTTCCTGGATTAAGTCGGTAAGCGGTAATCCTCTTCCCATATATCTTTTTGATATACTTACAACGAGCCTAAGATTAGCCTTAACGAATCTCTCTTTCATATCGCATGCGCGTTCTGAAAAAACTGTAACGAAGGCTTTTAAGCACTGTATTCTTTTAGTTAAGTCTTTTTCGCTTATTCGGCTTTTAGATGTTGCAGTCTGTCTTTTAATAAGACTATCTCTTTTCTTTATCAGTTTATCTGCGTTTATAGTAAGTTCGATTGCTTTAGCTTCGCACTTTTTAATTTGAGCTGAAACTTCAACTTCTTCCTTTGCTGTCAATAGAGATTCAACAGCCATATCCTTAAAATAAACATAAAGAAGTCTAAACTGCTCATCAGGAGTCCATTTATCTTCTGTCTGAGTCTCTGCAACAGGACTCTCTTCAACTTCAACGGTAAATTCAGGTTGATCTTCAGTCATTCCGCTATCTGCTATGACGACAGAAGGATATGTCTGATCCTCTTCTTGTTGATTAAATTCTTCAAGTCCCTCAACCTGATTTGGAACCTGCTGCTCAACTTCTCTGAATTTTGCTGATTTCATAATTGCACCCTTAACCGTGTAAATAAGTGTTGCTTGTATATTTAACCCTTCCCCGATAAACACCCCGGATACGAGCTATTCAACGGTACAACTATACGACTTTTGGATATTTATGTCAAGCATTTTCTTCGCATTTGCAAAAAAAGTTTTAGTGGATTAATTGCGCAATAATCATAGGGGGTTACACGAACTCTCTACGCATCGGCTAACAGAAATTTGCTATGATACACCTCAAATTCTACAATGTATCATTTTTCTCTTCCAAAGACTCGTTATAAACTCTGCCCTTGTTTAAACTCTCAACAAAAACCTCTCCACCCTCTTTGCTTTGAAATATTGTTGAAAAGTTCCAGGCCTCTTGAGCGGTATTGAATTTGCCAACCTTAATGAGGTTCCAAACCTCTCCCCTTGAATTAGACATAGTAACAATATAGGAATCATAACCTTTCAATTTAAGCTCATTCATAACTTCATTTGCTTGATCCAGGTTTCCAAAAGCCGCAACCTGAAGCCTGTACGTATCTTCTTCAATTAAATTGTTAGCTGCCAACTCAGGTTGCAATACTGCTGGTTGATTATTTAAGCTTGTTGCAGATTCGTCTGAATCTATATTCATACTATCATTAATCTCTTCTTGGTCCCCTATCCCGTCACTTTCATTTAAAGAAACTATTTCAGAATTTGAGTCTTCAGTCTGATCTATAGTTTTATCCGCATCTTTTAAAGAAGCCGGTTCAGGTGAAATAGGACGGCCGCCAGCCGTTTCTTCTTGAGAAATTTCTACAACTACTTCTTGTGATTTATTAGAACTGTTTTGATATAGCGGAGCATTATTCTCAGTCGTACTAATTTCAGTCGTACTAATTAATGGCTCTTCACCAAAATCAGATTTATCTACCCTCATCCCAACATACACTCCCAGGGCAAATACTATAATTAAAATAAAAAAGGAACCAATACCACTTGCGAAGCCGCCTTTTTTCTTGCCCGGTCCCGAAACTATAAGTTGTGGCTTTAACTTAGTCATAAGAACACCCCCTTTAATATAGACCCCGATCTACTACTCTAAACCCAGCTCGCTCAACCCATTCTACATAGTGGTGCCGAAGGGGGGACTTGAACCCCCACGAGCGCAATGCTCGCTGGATTCTGAGTCCAGCGCGTCTACCAAATTCCGCCACTTCGGCATATTTGGTATATTTGTTAATTAATACCCAGACTCCCTTGGATATTATAACAGATATTTTAAGCCCGACATAGCCCTAACATATATTAATCAATGACAGTTTTGTGTTTTTGATGGTTAAACTAAAGAGTTATTTATCTGAGAATAAAACTAGAACACCCGTGTATGTGAAGAGATGGTTCTTATCTTGAATTGGTGCAAACTCTGAATTGCCGAAGAAGCCTACTATCGGAACACCGCCAAGAGCACTGCTTATATAAGCCGTATCTATGCCCTGATGCCCATAAAGTGAAGATCCTCTGGCGCAACAATTGAAATACAGTCCAAACTTGAAAGAATTCTCTGGATTTTGGTCGGAGGAAATCCTATCTAGCATTTGCTTAAGGTCATTCCGGGCCATCTCTGGATTTCTAAGTGCAAATCCTACTATCTGACCTTCCTCTACATTCTGAGGAACTGCAACATATCCGGTGCTCTGATCAACACCTATAAGATTTCTAACTAGATAATCCCCTCCAGTTATATCAGATTGGTCCGGATTAGGGGGAAAAGCTATAAAGAACAAACGCAATATGTCCATTGGATCCTGAAGAATTCCCTTGGGTATTCGCTTTTTCAAAACCTCAAAAGCGGGCTCCCCATCCAATTCGGAAATAATGTTTTTATTAGCCTTTGTAATAACGCAAGGGGGGCCAATTAATTGACATCCTTGGGTAATATCAATTTTATAAGAGAACTTCCCATCCAAAAGCAATCCCGATACAGCACCTGAAGCAACGGTATCACCGTGAAATTCAAAAGTGTCATTAATCCGCGGATCTTCTGAAGCAGTAGCTCCAACAATTGGAATCTCACCTAGCCTAGATTCTATACCCTTAAAAAGAAGCTCTGGATGAATATGAAAAGGATCGGGTAATAACGCAAGAAGAGAATTTGGACTTTTGGAGGATTTTAGAAGATCACCTATCTCTTCTCCTGCTTTCATACCCCCTGCACCTAACTGATATATAGCAAAAGGCTTTGAGCGTATATTTGAAGAAGAGACTGCTAAGACCACCACACCAGGACGAGCTTCTATTTCGCCGTGATTGGAAAGCACTCCTATTGCACTGCACCCTGTAACATTCTTCGTCTTGGTAATTTTGCAAACAATCCTTAATATCTCTTGATAGTTAGCTCTATGTGGGAAAGTACAAAAAACCATTACCCAGTCAGCTTTGCCAATACCGGCATCATGCATTGCTTGCTTTGCCGCTGCGTTTGCTGCTTCTATGCTATTTTCGTGGTCAGAATATCCACTACCTGCTTCTATCATACTTCTTGTTCTCCAGATTATGGTTTTATTGTCATACCTGCATGCCTAGAGATCACCCCAAGGTATTATTTTTTCAGGGGTAATTTTAATAACTGGATAACCTAAGTGCTCTAAACCCATTTGAGCATATTGGTCATACTTTTTAGAAAGAACTCTGAGCGCATTAATGTACTCATCTCCCTTATATATCAATTCGGCTCTTCCTCTTATAATAATATAGTAAAGCTTGTTCCAATTCTCAAAGTACTCATCGATAACTAAAGAAACATTTGGATTATGAATAATGTTTCTTACCCTCTTGAGCTCGTTTATGGAAACACTTTTAGGTTTTTTATCAATCGGAGAATAAACAAATTTTCCATCATAAGCAAAGCAAACCGGAACAACAAGGGGACTTGCTGATTCATCCACAGTTGCCAATCTAGCAATTCTACAAGAATTAATTGTGTCTATTTGTTTTTGTGACGCAGAGCTAATTTTTTAATAACTCCTTAATATATCTTGAATTATGATTTATGTCTTTTATAATACCTTGTTTTTATTTAGGGGTGATTTAGTATTTTAAATTTTACGAGATAAAATGGATAACACTAAGATTTTTTGTGGGACTTCTAATGCGCCTCTCGCTGAGGCCATATGTAAATATTTAGAAATCCCGCTGGGCAAAGCTGAAATAAGAAGGTTCAGCGATGGGGAACTTTCAACTGAGATTTCTGAGAGTGTACGTGGGTGTCACGTTTTTGTAATACAGTCCACATGTCCTCCAACGAATGAACATATCATGGAGCTTCTAATCCTAACAGATGCTTTAAAAAGAGCTTCTGCTGGATCGGTAACTGCAGTTATACCTTATTATGGATATGCCCGGCAAGATAGAAAGGTAAAACCGAGAGCTCCTATATCTGCAAAGCTAGTTGCGGATCTAATAACGGTTTCCGGCATCAGTCGTATTGTCACTGTTGACCTTCATGCTGGACAAATACAGGGATTTTTTAATATTCCAGTTGACCATGTATTTGGTGCACCGGTGTTACTAAAATATATCAAAGAAAATAGAAATCACGATGATCTGGTTATAGTTTCTCCAGATGCTGGAGGAATGGAGAGGGCCAGGAGTTTTGCAAAAACTCTGGATGCGGGTCTTGCAATGACCGATAAGAGGCGACCTAATCCTAACCAAGCTGAAATTATGAATGTGATAGGAGATGTAGAAGGTAAATCTGTAATCCTTTTTGACGATTTGGTTGATACAGCTGGCACAGCCATACAAGCAGCAAAGGCCTTACTTAAACAAGGCGCAAAGAGCGCATCTTTATGCTGCACACATGGAGTTCTTTCAGGAAGTGCTGTTGAGAGGATAAAAGATTCAGACCTTGAGGAAGTTATAATTACAGATACTATACCCCCAACCCAAGAGGTAATAGATTGCGAGAAATTTAGAATCCTCACAATTGCGGATCTTCTTGGGGAATCAATAAAGAGAATAACTACAGGAGTATCCATAAGTAGTCTTTTTGACTATGAAAAATAGTACATGGAAGGAGCTTGAAAAATGGCACAGAGCACATTAAATGTTTTAAAGAGAAAGAGAATGGGTAAAAGTGGGGCCCGAGAAATTAGAAAGGAAGGCAATGTTCCTGCAGTCCTATATGGAAAAGGAACAGAACCAATTTCCCTTGTAATTGATCCCTCTGAGTTAAAAACAGCACTCTCTACAGACGCTGGTGAGAACACCCTTCTCGAAATAAAACTCAAAGAAGGTGAAGCCGATATTCCGAAACTATCTCTACTTAGGGAAATTCAATATGATTACCTAACAGATAAACCAATTCACTTTGATTTCCAGGCTCTTGATATGAAAGAGAAAATTACAGTTGCTGTACCTGTCCACATAGAGGGTAAAGCTAAGGGAGTTAAAGAAGGCGGAATCCTAGAGGAAATATTAAGAGAAATCAGTGTTGAGTGTTTGCCTACAAATATTCCAAACTCCTTTACTATAGATGTAACCGAGCTTGAAGTAGGGCATTCAATACATGTTAATACTTTGGAAATTGAAGAAGGCGTTACTATTCTCCACGAACCTGAAGATACAATAGCTACAGTCCTTGCACCTAAGGTTGAGGAAAAGCCTGTTAGTGATGAAGAGCTTGAAGGAGAAGAAGGTGCAGAAGGTACAGAGGATGCTGCATCTGAAGAAGCTAAAGAAGAAGGTAGCGAAGAGGGCAGTTAACCCTAATGATATTAGTTGTGGGACTTGGAAATCCTGGAAAACAATACACACAGACCAAACACAACGTTGGGTTTTTAGTTGTAGATGAACTAGGAAAAAGGGTTGGAATAGATATAAGTAAGGATAAATTTCAAAGTTTATGCGGTGAGGGGTTTTTACAAGACAACAAATTATTACTTATCAAACCGCAAACTTACATGAACCGCAGCGGGGATGCGGTTTTAAGTGCTTCAAATTTTTATAAAATTGCCCCAGAAAATATTATTGTTGTTCATGATGAAATGGACATATCTCTTGGCAGGATAATGATAAGACCTGGCGGAGGAAGTGCTGGAAACAATGGGATTAAATCAGTGATCTCTAATTTAGGCACTAAAGATTTTATAAGGGTAAGAATCGGGATCGGAAAACCGGGCGAGAGAACAGATGGTGCAAACCATGTACTTTCAGGTTTTAGCAAAAGCGAGAGTACAATGGTAGAAGATTCGATTCAAACAGCGTCAGATGCGGTATTAGAAATTGTTAACAATGGACTTCAAAGCGCTATGAACAAGTACAATCAAAAATCTAAAAATAACGAAAACACAGAACAAAGAAGTTCTCATTAATTAAAGGAGGTTTGATAAAATGGGAGAAGTAATAGCAGCCCTATTTGGGCTCATCTTAGGTGTAATTGTTTTAGGATATGCTTATCTCGTATACCGCGAGATAAAAGCTCTTCCTGAGGGCAACGACACAATGAAGGAAATCTCTGCCTCAATTCATGAGGGAGCGATGGTCTTCTTAAATAGAGAATACAGGATAATAGGGATTTTTGTTGTTATCGTCTTTATACTTCTAGGCATCTTTATTGGCTGGAAAGCGGCGATCGCATACTTAGGTGGTGCTGGTTGCTCAATACTTGCAGGATTCTTCGGCATGAAATCTGCAACCAAGGCAAACGTTAGAACTGCTCAAGCCGCAGCCACAGAAGGTCAAGGAAGAGCGCTTGCAGTAGCTTTTAAAGGTGGAAACGTAATGGGTCTATCCGTTGCAGGACTAGGACTTCTTGGACTTTCAGTAGCCTTTACATTAGGTATCGGGCTTCCAACTAATCCAAGCGACCCAACCGCACTTGCATTGTTCGCTCAGAATTTCGCTGAGATTATAGGTGGATTTGCTATGGGCGCAAGTACTGTTGCTCTATTCGCAAGAATCGGAGGCGGTATCTTTACCAAGGCCGCAGATGTTGGAGCTGACTTGGTTGGTAAGGTAGAAGCCGGTATTCCTGAAGACGACCCCAGAAACCCCGCTACAATTGCTGATAATGTTGGAGACAACGTAGGAGACGTTGCAGGTATGGGTGCTGACCTCTTTGAATCATATGTCGGTGCTGTTATCGCAACAATGGTTATCGCAGCTGGAATGGGCGCAAACGAAATAGCGCTTATGTCTATTCCAATAGTACTTATTGCTGTCGGAAGCTTCTCCTCCATAATAGGATCTAAAAGTGTTGAGTGGATGAAGGACCTTGAGCCTCAACTCGTACTAAGACGAGCAACATTCTATGCTGGTGGAATTTACCTAGCACTTTCTCTAATCGTACTCTTAGTTGTAGGACTAGTAGATGGAATAGGCGGCTATATAATCTGGATTTGGCTATCGGCTGTATTAGGGCTTTTAGCTGGTATCGCAATCGGACTATTAACCGAATACTACACCTCGGGCTCTCCTGTTAGAAAAATCGCAGAGGCATCCCAAACCGGTGTTGCTACCAACATTATTGAAGGACTTTCAGTTGGTATGATGAGCACCACGGCACCCGTAATTGTAATTGCTATTGCCATAGGAGTTTCCTACGGTTTTGCAGGACTTTACGGAATAGGAATCGCAGCTGTGAGTATGCTTGCAACCATCGGAATCACCATGTCTGTAGACGCTTACGGACCTGTAGCAGATAATGCTGGTGGTATTGCTGAGATGGCTGAGCTTGGAGAAGATGTAAGAAAAATCACAGACAAACTAGACTCACTTGGAAACACAACAGCGGCTATCGGAAAAGGATTTGCAATCGGCTCTGCTGCTCTTGCAGCTCTTGCTCTTTTTGCAGCCTTCACGAAAGCAGTCGGACTAGAATCAATCGACCTAACACACAGCAATGTTGTTACCGGCTTGCTGCTTGGCGGCACACTACCGTTCTTACTTGGTGCCCTTACAATGGGTGCTGTGGGAAGATCTGCACAGAAGATGGTAGAAGAGGTTAGAAGACAGTTTAGGGAGATCCCAGGACTTCTCGAAGGAGAGGCAAAACCTGATTATGCCAGATGCGTAGCAATCAGCACTGATGCTTCACTAAGAGAAATGATAGTTCCTGGAGTAATTGCTGTTATAGCACCAATCGTAATCGGACTTATTCTTGGCGCTGAAGGCTTGGGCGGATTCCTCGCAGGAGCTATTGTATCAGGTGTGATGTTGGCACTTATGATGGCAAACGCCGGTGGAGCCTGGGACAACGCTAAGAAATATATTGAGGAAGGCAATCTAGGTGGAAAAGGATCAGATGCTCATCATGCAGCAGTTGTGGGAGACACAATTGGTGATCCATTTAAAGATACCTCAGGGCCTGCAATGAACATTCTTATTAAGCTTATGTCAATTGTATCCCTAGTGATTGCACCACTATTAATTTGACGAAAAGAAACAATAGGGATGTGGTATAAAAGCCGCATCCCTTAAATACTCTTAACAACCCGGTATTTCCGGGTAATATATTCGGTAATTAAAACAATCTGTCGCTCTGATAATATCGTCATACTACGATCGGGGCCCAAATGACCGAGACAGGAGGTAGTACACATGGCAATTACGCCAAACTATTACGAAACGCTTTATATAACAAGGCCTGATATTCAAGAAGAAGATTTGGCCAAAATCCAGCAGAAACTCCAAGATTCAATTTCCTCAAACGAAGGTGAGATTATTAAGGCCGATAAGTGGGCCGAGAGGAATTTGGCATATGAGATTCAAGATCATAAAAAAGGCACCTATTACATACTTGTATTTAAAGCCTTACCCAATGCAAGTAAAGAGGTAGAAAAGCATCTGCAATTCTACAGAACTGATATTCTCAGATTCATAACACTAAAAACAACCGAAGAGGCTGTAAACAAAAACAAAGCTTCTGAGGAAAAGAAGGAAAAGACGGAGCCTACAACACCTACACCACCACCTGCTGCACCTCCTACAACAACAGCAGCTCCGACACCTCCACCTGCAGCCCCTGAACCACCAACAGCTGCTCCGGAACCACCACCTGCGGCCCCTGAACCACCAACAGCTGCTCCGGAACCAGCGGCTACACCGCCAACTGAGGCTCCTGCTAGTACCGAAGAAGCTAAAACAGAAAATACTGACACTCAAGAGGAAGGAGGAACGAACTAATGGACTCACGTAGAGATAGAAGATTTTTTTCTAAAAAGAAGGTTTGCAGATTCTGTACAGAATCAATAGAAATGGATTATAAAAATGTAGATTTACTATCAAGATTTATAACTGACAGGAAAAAGATAGTACCAAGAAGAAATTCAGGGCTTTGTGCATATCATCAAAGACAGCTTTCCACTACAATTAAAAGATCAAGGTTCATGGCTCTTCTTCCATATACAGTGCTTCATTAAACTCTGTGTAGGAAAAAAGATTTAGAATACGGAATTAACTAGAAATACTCGGAGGTCTTTACAAAATGAGGGTTATACTAACCGCAGATGTTGACTCAGTTGGTAAGATGGGCGAAATAACGGAAGTTAAAGATGGAATGGCCAGAAATTTTCTGATTCCACAAAAACTAGCTATAAGAGCAACTCCTGGAAACATCAAAGTTTGGGAGCAAAAAAGCAACATAATTCAAAAGCGTGAAGATGAATTAAGAACTCAGGCTCAAGGTTTTGCATCTAATCTTGATGGAGCAAGCGTTACTATTACAGTTAAGGTTGGAGAAGAAAACAAGATGTTTGGATCTGTTACATCTCAAAACATATCAGACTCTTTAAAAGAAATAGGCCATGAGGTTTCAAGAAAGAGTATAGACCTCGATAGCCCTATTAAAGAAATAGGAACTCATGATATAAAAGTGAAACTCTACCAGGAAGTAGTAGCAAACATAACGGTAGAAGTTGAAGGGATAGATGCAAACGGAAATAAAGTAGAGATAATCCCTGAACCAGAGCCTGTTGCTGAAGTTGAAGTAGAAGCACAAACTGAGGAAGAAACAGAAGCCCCAGAAGTAGAAGCTGCTGCATCCGAACCAGAACAAGAAGAGGCAAGCGAAGAAGCAGAGGAAGAGCCAAAGGAATAAATTCTTTGGCATTAATAATTATTTTTTACAAAGAATTACTGTGATAGGTGTAACATTTCCTTAAGCTGTACTTTTCTATAACCCGATGGAGCTGTAAACTCACTACTATCTATATTCTTTTTAGATACTTTGGTGGTCTGCTCAACAATTTCACTTCCATACACTGGATAATCAACTGCTTTCATCGGAAACCCCGAGCTAAAAACTTCGACATATGCTTTAGCATCCGTAGCACCGTTCCCCCCAAGACTATGTTCAATTGATCTAAGCTCACTAAGATATTTGGTCATCTTCTTCATATCTACTTCTTGCTGAAATCGCACATCACTGGTTATCCAAATCTCTTCATCTAGCCTGCCATCAGAGTAAATTTCGTATTTTACTGACTCATATCCTGCAATTTGTTTGCTGTCACCGGTTTTTTTATAAGTAATATTCGAGGGCATACCTTTTCCTCCAGGCAGAGCGATGCCTTGCCTCTTCATCATTTCCTCTGCTTGTTCTCTCTTGTTTGGAGGAAGCTCTGAGAGTTGCTTTCTCATCTCAGCTTCCATCTTCAGAGCATACTGTCTGTAATATGAGAAGTAATCATCAGCCTGTGTATTCGAATAGGTTCTAGACAAATTATCAACTTGTATCATTTCTCCTGTGTTCAGATCGAATATAGCAAAAAATTGGCCTTCTTCATCAAAGAATTTGAACTTATTTTCTTGAATATAGATAGTTCCCCTTACCCGCTCACCACCCCCTTTCTCATATTTCTCCCTCTCCACAACAAGGCCAGCCATGGATTGATATACGCAAATAAATAGAAATATAAAAACAATAAAAAGTGATCTGAGATAACCTGACATTTAGACCTCCGTGTCTAATATAGGGAATATTAGGCTTAATATGGGACGAGTAATAAAATAACTTATAAACAGATATTGTGCCAGATTTAAGATTCTTCTCTAACAATCGGCTATTAGGAGTTTATCTCTATTGACGCACCCTTAATCTGTGATAGATTAAAACGGACTAATTTAAGAGATTTAACGGAGGTAATTACTTTATGGCTGAAACTACCAAGTTTGCCCCGATCGGTGAAAAAGAAGTAACTAAAGCGATTGTTGAGGGGTTTTCAAACGAATTTATAGAGTATATTGATAGTGATGTTATTGTTGTTGGAGCAGGACCAAGCGGTCTTGTTGCTGCCAAAGATATTGCAAAAGCAAAATACAAAGTGCTTCTAGTGGAAAGAATGAATTACCTAGGCGGCGGATTTTGGATTGGCGGCTATTTAATGAATAAAGTTACTGTAAGGACACCTGGGAATGAAGTGCTTGATGAAATAGAGGTGCCATACGAAGAAGTAGAGCCAGGGCTATGCGTTGCAGATGGTCCTTATGCGTGCTCTAAATTAATTGCTATGACTTGTGAAGCTGGAGCTAAAATTCGAAACATGACCATGTTTGATGATCTTGTATACAGAGAGAATGGCCGTGTTGCTGGAATTGTTATTAACTGGACTCCAATTGCTAACATGCCGAAGGAAATAACCTGCTTAGATCCAATTGCAATAGAATCTAAACTCGTTATTGATGCTACAGGGCATGATGCTTATTGTGTAAATAGGCTTTCTCAACAGGGACTTTACAAAAAGCTTCCTGGACACGGCTCCATGTGGGTTGAGAAATCAGAAGAGGCTCTCGTTGAATACACTGGGCTAGTTCATCCAGGTTTGATTGCATGTGGTATGTCTGTTAATACAACATACGGTCTACCAAGAATGGGTCCTACATTTGGCGGAATGCTACTTTCAGGAAAAAAAGCTGCTAAAGTTGCAATAGATATACTTAAAAACGGCGACGCACAATCCTGAGCTTAGATTTTAAACAAATTTAAAACAAATAAGGGGAATAAGCTAATTAAGTTTGTTCCCCTTTCTTTTTATTTACTGCCCATAGATTCTGCACATTTGTCACAAAGAACTCCTTCATACTGGACTTTTAGGACCTCTTCCTGCCAGTGGGAATTAGAAAGACAACACTCTGGATTGTCACAAAAAGCCTCTCCGGTTTTTTCATATGCAATAACCTGAAGAACGTATGAGAGAAGAATAGACGATATCTTAGGATCATCATATTCTACAAATCTTCCCTTATACATTGAATCAAGTTCACTAGTATCCATACCATTTTGAGCGAGCCTACCCTTAACATAATAGTATTCTCTTGGTTTAGCGGGGGCTTCTATCAATCCTGAGGTTGAAATTAGAGCAGGTGTGCCCATCAAGACAACCCTGGCATGATATCTTCTGTCTTCAAACGTTCCAAATAGTCTGCCAGTAAGTATTAAATGGATGTTATTGTTATTTATCTCTTCACTAACTTTTTCTGAAAACAGGCGGTATAGAATTCTCTGCATCCAGAATCCATCATAAAATTTTCCTAGGACACTTTCATCACCTAAAAGCTTATTAACTTCATTCTCAATCTCTGAGCGGCCTGTGAAATTAGGATCATCATGGGGAATCTCTATATCGGGTATTTGAATCGAAGATAAATCTCTTGCTAGTTTATAAATATGTTCTTGGGTTGGGGATAGAAAATCTAGGAGATTGCCTCTGTCCTCAATATGCAGTCCGTATTGCTTTAAATTCTCTACAATATAAGTAGTGTCGAGGGAGGTGGAAGGATAATCTGAATAAATATAAAGTCGTATGTCATTTCTCATTTGGAAAAGTGGCAAAGAATTATTTGAGAAAAAAAACGAATTCTAATAAAGTCAGAGTTCGACTTCAGCTATTACTTCAATCTCAACAGGTGAATCGGCAGGAAGCTCTGCAACACCGACTGCAACCCTAGCGTGCCTCCCCGCTTCTCCAAATACCTCAAAGAAAAAGTCCGACGCGCCATTAACTACCCCGGCTTGAGCAGTGAACCCTTGAGCGCTGGAGACGTATCCCGTAATCTTTACTATCCTTTTAAACTTACTAAAATCACCGGTCTCTTTTCCAATAACAGCTAATGCATTAATAGAAGATACTGTGGCTGCTTGGTAGGCCTCTTCCGGAGTAACATCAGCCCCAACTTTGCCCTTAAATATTAAATTGCCATCTTTGAGAGGAAGCTGTCCTGAAACAAATAACAAATTCCCGGAAACTATAGCAGGCACATAAGCACCTAGTGGATCAGGTGGATCAGGGAGCTTTACCCCCAACTCTTGTAAGCGCTTGTTAACTTCTGTCATCATCTACCTCTTGTTTGAGTGCAACATAAATAGTATTTGATCCGCGTTTTACTAAGAAAAGCAAATTTTGCCCCTGCTTTACTGAGTCTACTTGATTTCTATAATCATCTAAATTCTCTATCTGTTTTTTATTTATCTCTAAAATAATATCACCCCTAAGCAAACCGGATTCAGATGCGACTGTATTTGCTTTAACATTAGTTATAACAACTCCATCTGAATATTCAATCCCTAACTTGCTCTTGATTTGTGGAGTTATCTCCTGAACAATAAGACCTAAGTTGTTCTCAATATCATTATTTGGCTTACGACTAGATACTTGAGTGCCTTGTTCCGGTAACTCACCTAGTTTAATGCTTAAGACCTTCTCTTTGCCATCTCTAATTACTTTTAATTTAGTTTTAGTTCCTGGAGCATAGCCGGCCACCAGCTTGGGCAGCTCGGGCATTTCATCAATTTTATTCCCGTTTAGCTCTATTATTATATCCCCTCTCTTAATACCGGCCTTCTCCGCAGGCCCCCCGGCAGTGATATCTGCAACCAGTGCTCCACTATCATCTTCTAAGTTAAGGCTTTGGGCTATCTCTGGGCTTACCTGCTGTACGTAAACTCCTATCCAGCCTCTAACAACCTTACCGCCGGCTCGTAGCTGTGAGACAACGTTTTTGGTCATATTAATAGGGATTGCAAAACCTATCCCCTGCCCCCTAGCAATTATTGCCGTGTTAACCCCGACAACCTCTCCTTGAAAGTTAAAAAGAGGCCCACCGCTATTACCTGGGTTAATTGCGGCATCGGTCTGTACAAAATCGTCATAAGATCCAAACCCCAAAGATCTGCCTTTTGCGCTTATTATCCCAGAGGTAACCGTATGACCTAAACCAAAGGGGTTTCCTATGGCTAGTACCCAGTCACCAATCTCCAGATTGTCTGAATTCCCAAATTTAACTGCAGGTAGTTTTGTTTTAGGCTCTATCTTAAGAAGTGCTAGGTCAGACTTCGGATCAGTGCCTATTATTTTGGCAACATAGCTATCTCCATTTTGAAGTATCACCTTTATATCAGTTGCGCGCTCAACTACATGATTGTTTGTAATTATGTATCCGTCTTCACTAAAAATGAATCCGGAGCCAAGACCCTGTCTTTTAAACTCCCTATCAGGACTATCGCCAAAGAACTTTTCAAAAAAATCATCAAAAGGATCTCCCTCTCTTCCACTGAAAGGAGATTCAGGTGATTTTCCACCTCTTTTAGTAACGCTTGTAGTACTGATATTTACTACCGAAGGGCTTAGTTGTTTAACTAGAGGGGAGAGGGATTTAAACTCGTTTGTTTGCGCATTAACATTCAGCCCTAAACCAACAAAAACCATTAAAACTAATATTGGAATAATCAAAGTTCTTGTCATAGAAGTCATTAAATTAATACCTCCAAAGAAAATTATTTGAGGTTGCATAAATAAACACACGACCAATAATTCAATATGTATTTCTTAAAAGGATACTAAGTAAACCCAGGATTTCCATAACAAAATTATAGCTGAGTCAAAGATGTATCGAATGTTAAATCACTAAGAGTAATCTGATTTGAAGGTTTCTGGTTAATAATTCTAGAGTGGCTCTTTAAGCATGGTGTCCCAGTAACGAACGTGGAGTTTGTTGGAATAGAAACGCATTAGAAAATCTCTTGCAGATGATACAAAACGGTTGTCGGCAAAAGCAAATTTACCCATCATCCTTGATTGATCCTGTATTTTGTCCACACGAGCTCTTCTCCGCGACATATAGATGTCGAAAGCCTGTTCTATGTACTTTGAATCAGCTCTTGTAAGCTCATCTGCCAACACTGCTGCTGATTCCATAGCCATAGATACTCCCCCTCCTGCGGTTGGTAGTATAGCGTGTGCCGCATCACCAACCAGCACTACTCTACCTTTGTGCCATTTCTTCATTTTTAAGTCGTTATAGTAACCATGGAAAATCTCATTTGGATCCTCTAGGCCTTCTAAGATCTCGGGGACTAAACCACCGAAATCCTTAAAGTTTTCCTGTATTCTATCTATTCTTGTTTCAACAGGATCTGAACCCTGAAGTCCTTGTCTTATACTTGTAAATACAGACAGTCTTCCCTTTGTAGGCCATATTCCAAAAAATTTCCCGGTTCCCCAGTATTCTGCTATTTCCTTCATCTTTGCCAATTTAGGGTCTACCCAGAAACTCCATCCAGTCATTCCACTATAAGTAAGAGGGACATCACCAAATACAAGCTCTCTCGTTTTAGAGCGAACACCGTCACAACCTACAACCAGATCAAAAGTATCTTGAGTGCCATCATTAAAAGTTACGTAGACTTCGTCATTGGTCTGCTCAATCTTATCAACAGTGGTATTCATACGTATTGAACCCGGATCAACTGCCTTTTTAAGAACCTCAATTAAATCGGGTCTATAGGTACTCAACATGGGGCCATACTTCTCAGTAACATCCTTTACTGAATAGGAGTGAATCATTTGCCCCTGCTTATCAGAAACATTGTATGTAGTGAACTGAAGTCCAGCGTCGAGTATATCCCTGTATACCCCTAGTCCTTTTAGGATCCGGCTACCTGAAGGCCAAAGCACTATCACATAGCCTACAGATCCGTACTCTGGGATTCGCTCAACAAGAGTAGGCTTAAAACCTCTCTGCTGGAGTAATGCTGTAAAGGTTAGGCCAGCAATTCCACCACCTACTACGAGCACCCTCATCTCAGGACCATATCTAACAGGTGAGCTATATTTATCTGTATCTACCGAATTCACTTTAAACTCCTAAGTGTTTTTGACTACCTTACCTTTAATATATTAACGATTGATGAAATTTAAAGGTTTTATTGTCTAATTATTATACCGTAATGGTTGGAAGGATAAATAATTAATATTGAGGAACTTCTTTTTGAGAGTCCGTATAGATTTCAAGCTCAAGTCCATCTGGGTCTAGGAAATGATAGGCCTTTGGCTTGCCGTCATCTCCCATTTTCACTTCAATGAATTCAACCCCTTTATTTTTTAAGACCTCACTAGACTTTTGCGCATCTGAAACTCCAAAGGCCACGTGATTTACACCTTCTGAATAATCCCCTTTATTTATGGTCCTATTTTTATCCTCACTAAGAGCCACAATTGCTTTAGACTTGGTACCCAGAAAACTCTTTTTTTCGGCTCCTTGCGCTCGTCCGTCCAAAATCAGGACTAATCCCAGAACTTCTGTATAAAATTTAATTGAGCGGTCCATATCGCTAACTACTATGGCGACATGGTTTAAATCTTTAATCATTTCATCTTTGCCAACTAATTTATCAAGCCACCCCATAAGTTCCTCTCAAACAATATTAGTTTACTTTGACCTTTCTCATTAATATCCACCCAACTAGAAATATGATTAAAACAATTAAGACACCCATAACCCAATAACTGCTTGTAATAGAATAAATCAGATTGGGTTTAACATCTATAATCCTGCGGAAAGTAAGATAGTTATGATCGGAAACTATACCTTCAGATGATATAGCTACTGAAAGAATAAGAGATTTAATGCCCTGGGTTTTAGGAGTTACCTGCCACTGCCATTTGGACGGAGAATCCTTTTCTACAGTTTTTATATGCAGGCCTTCATCAAATATATCCAAACCGCTACCAACAAGTGCAAGTCCAATTTGATCTCCAAGTTTAACCCCTTCCAAATCCTTGGATAATGCTTTTATAAAAGTGTAGGAAACCTCTGCTTCAACTGTATAGCTCTCTCCAACCTTCAGTTCTTGAGGTGTGCTAAAAGAAATCCCCTTAGAAGCACTTTGCCTTATAACACTTTCTATCTTTTCAGATATATCGTCCAATTTTATGTTAGATATTTGAGGCTCTGCTTCTTCAGCTTCTTCAGCTGCTTCAGTTTGATCTTCTTGAATATTCTCTAATGGTTCATCTTGAGAGATATCTTGTGTTTCTGGATTTTGTTCTTTTAAAACAGGCTCAGGAGGAATTTCAACTATTAAATTCACTCGTCTGTTCCGCGCAAGCGCTTCATCAGTTTCTCCTTGAGCATATTTGTCTGTGCCGCCTTTACCTATTACTTCAATTTTGTTAGAGTCTAACCCGAGTTCAAGCAAATAATCTTTTACAAGCTGTGCCCGTTCTCTTGAGAGCTTTAAATTATAATCAGCCCTTCCCGTGATATCTGAGTAGCCTTCTAAAGTAACTGTATATTCATCTACATTGCCTAGGTTCTTAACACCTTCTTTTACCTTTTCTTTATTCCCCGGACCTATACCCTCTATGTCCGGCTCAAAATACACCACGACAACTTCACGAGTCTGTGCCCAGAGATTATTTGCGAGAGAAAAACTTAAAAATGTTATGAAAAATAAGATTGTGATTATAAGTTTGTAGCTATTCAAATGTGTGTGCGCTCCACCTACAATACTAGATCTGTTTGACTAATATGGTGCTATACTAAGTAGATTACACATTAAAAGAGTTTTTGTTAATAAGAGCAATGTCTAGAGCTAAATCACAAATAAAAGATTGTCTTGAGGTCAATGTCTATAATTCTATATCTTCTATAGATAAGAATCTCTACAACAACATTGTAGATGCTGAGAACCCATTTCTGGAATATGAGTTCTTAGAAGCATTTGAGAAATCTGGGTGTGTAGGTCCGCATACCCCTTGGAACCCTCGCTATATAATACTTACCGATAAAAATAAGATTATTGGAGCAATTACTTCATATATAAAACTCGACTCCTATGGGGAATATATATTTGATTGGGAATGGGCCAGAGCGTATGAGAGCTCAGGGCTTAGGTATTACCCAAAGTTGGTAGTGGCTATTCCATTTACGCCAGCTACAGGAAGACGTATTTTGGTTCATCCAGACTATTCTTTTGAAGAGTGTGCTGACAAAATGGTTAAACGTTTAGTCGAATTATGTATAGAGGAGAATTGCTCTTCAATACATTTTCTATATTTGACTGAAGATGAACAGAATTTTCTCAGTAAAAGGGGATTTTTGACGAGAATAACACATCAGTACCACTGGAAAAACCGAGATTACAATAGTTTTGATGATTTTCTTTGCGATCTAAGATCTGGAAGAAAAAAGCAGATCAGAAAAGAGCGCAGATCTCTTGAGGAGATGGGCCTCGATATCCAAACTCTAGAAAAAGATGAAATAAAAGAAGAGCATATCGACGCGATTTGGGATTTCTATATCGATACCCATTCCCGTAAATGGGGCAGTGCGTACTTAAACCGAGAATTTTTTGATTTGATGTTCCAGAACTTTAAGCACCGGCTAGTCTTTATAATGGCAAAGGACGGTAATAAATGGGTAGGCGGAACATTCAACGTCGTTAAGAACAACAGACTCTTCGGCAGGTACTGGGGCACACTTTACAATTACAAGAATCTACATTTTGAATGTTGTTTCTATGGATTAATAGATTATTCTATAAAGAAAGGGGTCAAAATTTTTGAGGCCGGGGCTCAAGGGGAGCATAAGTTCTTAAGAGGTTTTGCCGCAGTGCCAACTTATAGCTCTCATATGATATTGAACGAAGGAGCGCAAAATGCAATTGGTGATTATTTGATCAGAGAAAGGGAATATACGGACCATTTAATAACGCAATATAACAAACAATCACCACTAAAATATTTATACGGCAAGTAGCTGACTAAAAAAACAATGGAAGAAAAAACAATAAAACCAGGGGATCTCGAAGGTGATCTGCTTACTCAGGAAAAGATAAATTTAAAAAGACCTGACATGTACAGCGTTATCTTGCTTAACGACGATTACACACCAAGGGATTTCGTAGTTTGGATACTTATGAGGGTATTTTATAAAGGTGAAGCAGAATCTAACCAGATCATGCTAGAAGCTCACACTGCAGGAAAAAGCACTGTAGGCGTTTATACTTATGATGTTGCTACGACCAAAATTGCACAGGTTGATAAAATTGCAAAGCAGTATGAGCACCCACTTACTTGCATTCTAGAGGTAGAAAGTGGCGGAGAGGAAGAATGATGTTATCCAAAGAACTGGAAGAGACACTAAAAAGAGCATTCGAGCAGGCAAAGGTAAGAAGGCATGAATTTATTACCTTGGAGCACATACTATTTGAATTAACTTATGATCCCGACGCATCTGATGTGTTAATAGGATGTGGAGTGGACCTAGACAGGCTAAGAGAGTCAATTGATAACTTTATGAATGAGAATATGCCCGCTATTGAATCAGAGTATTTGCCGGATCCTCAATATACAGCAGGCTGCCAATTTGTCCTTAGACTTGCTGCAATGCATGCTGAGTCGGCTGATAAACCAGAGATAAACGGGGGAAATATACTGGTTTCAATGTTTAGGGTAGAGGAATCCCACGCTGTTTATCTTCTAAATCAACAAGGTGTTAACCGCTATGACGTTGTACGATACTTTTCGCACGGCGGATCACAATTCGAGAGACAAGAAAAGCCCACAAGCATTGCCAAAACTGATAGTGAGTCTGCACCAGAGCAAAAAGATCCACTTTCTGAATACTGTACAAACTTGGTTCAAAAAGCGAGTGACGGCAAGCTAGACCCACTAATAGGAAGAGAATCAGAGATCGACCGTACAATTCACATTTTGGCCAGAAGAAGAAAAAACAATCCTATATTTGTAGGTGATGCAGGGGTAGGAAAAACAGCTATTGCTGAAGGTCTGGCGCTTAGAATCGCTGAGAAAAAAGTACCTGAAGCATTGGAAGAAACTGATATTTATGCCCTAGATATGGGATCTCTCACAGCAGGTACCCGTTATAGAGGAGATTTTGAAGAAAGATTAAAAGCAATAATAGACTCAGTAAAAGGCGATCAGAAAAAAGTTTTATTTATCGATGAAATCCACACTGTAATAGGTGCAGGAGCTGTATCGGGTGGCACACTAGACGCATCAAATATGCTCAAACCCGCACTTGCAAGCGGTGAAATTCGCTGTATCGGCACCACTACTTCGAAAGAATATAGGGGTGTGTTTGAAAAAGACCACGCGCTCGCTAGAAGATTCCAAAAGGTTGATGTTTATGAGCCGAGCCAAGATGAGTGTCTTAAAATTCTTCAGGGTTTAAAGAAATATTATGAGGAATTTCATGGTGTAAGGTATTCCACACCATCCTTAAAAGCTGCGGTGGATCTTTCTGCTAAATATATGAACGACCGCAGGCTTCCTGATAAGGCAATCGATCTGATTGATGAAGCAGGTGCTGACGTTAAACTCAGAAAATATGATTCGGAAACCAAACAAGTAACAGTTAAGGATATTGAGGCACTGGTTGCTAAGATAGCCAAGATACCTACGCGCACTGTTAAGGTTGATGATAGAAACAGGCTCATGACCCTGGCTGGTGATCTTAAGAAAGTAATTTTTGGTCAAAATGAGGCTGTAGATCAGCTTGTTACAGCAATCCAAATGTCTCGCTCAGGACTGAGCGAGCCTAACAAACCTGTGGGTAATTTTATGTTTGCAGGCCCTACTGGTGTAGGAAAAACTGAGCTTGCAAAACAGCTTGCTGAAGCAATGGGGATTGAATTTATCCGTTTTGACATGAGCGAATATATGGAAAAGCACACTGTGTCACGTTTAATTGGCTCCCCTCCTGGATATGTAGGTTACGATGAAGGTGGTCAGCTAACAGAAGCAGTGCATCAAAACCCCCATGCAGTCTTACTACTCGATGAAATAGAAAAGGCTCATGAGGATATATACAATGTGCTTCTTCAGGTTATGGATCATGCGACCCTAACTGATTCAAACGGAAGGAAGGTCGATTTCAGGCAGATTGTCTTAATACTAACAACCAATACGGGATCGAGAGAAAGCAATCAGAGAAGCGTTGGGTTTGGAAAAGAGGAATATGAGGATAAAAGCGCCCAGGCAATTGAGCGCTACTTTAGCCCTGAGTTTAGAAACCGCTTAAGTGCCACACTTCATTTCAACTCGCTTGGCAAAGAAATTGTTGAGAGGATTGTAGATAAGATGATCTCTCAGCTTGCGGAGAGATTAAAAGCCAAAAAAGTTATCCTTGAGCTCACGCCTAAAGCAAGAACGTACATAGCCGAGCAAGGCTACAACAAACAATTGGGTGCAAGACCTATCCAAAGGCTTATAGACCAGGAAATTGCACAGAAGCTGTCTCAGGAAATCCTATTTGGCAAACTATCTAGCGGCGGCGATGTTAAGATTCTCATCAAGAAAGGTGAGTTGGATTTTGAATTTGCGGAGAACTAAAAATCTAGTATAGCAGGTGTGTAGAATGAAGAACTGTCCCAAATGCAGCTCCGATCTAAAAATTAAGCTAATCGGATCTATAGAAGTAGATGAGTGTGAATCCTGTAAAGGAATCTGGCTCGACAAAGGAGAACTTCGCGAAGCTAAAGACCTTATAGATCCTAACCTCAACTGGCTTGATTTTGAAATATGGAAACACCCCGAGAAATTCACTTCAAAAGAGGGTGCAATTAAATGTCCAACTTGTGATATTTCAACGGTAGGTATTGAGTATGGACATACTGGTGTCTATGTCGATTACTGTACTAACTGCCAAGGTGTGTGGCTCGAGAAAGACGAGCTGCCTAATATTATTGGGGCACTTGAGCATGATATAAATGAAAAAACTTTTTCAGAATATGTGCACGAGAGCATAGAAGAAGCAAAGGACTTAGTAACTGGCCCTGAATCCTTTATGTCAGAATGGAAGGATCTTTCCTCTGTCTTTAAATTAATGCAGTACAGACTATATGTGGAAAAGCCTAAATTCGTTGAGACGCTTACTGAGCTTAATACACTGAATCCATTTAAGTAATTGAACTAA
>JAJCZS010000045.1 GCA_029262275.1 Deltaproteobacteria bacterium
CAATAAATATATAAATATAGGGTCTCATAATTCCTGTCTCCGTTTACTACTAAAAGCGATAGTGTTTATTACCCTATACGGTGATTACCGTCTAATAGATTCATTCTCCTCTCTGGACCTTCCACCAGTCACCTGCTCTTAATAGAAGTGCTCTTGCGTACTCTGCGTGAGACCACATAAGAGGGGCAGCGAACTGTATATAGCCGCCTTCTGAAAGCTTGTCATCTCTTATTATGCAGTGGCTTCCTGTTTCCTCATAAGATTTTTGCATGTGGTTTGCTTCTTCTAATATCTTATCAAAGTCTACGTTGTCTAGTAGGATCGGCTTGTAGAACTCTTTTTGAAAGTCTATGCCCGGACTCCATTCTCTCTCCATAAACTCTTCAAATCTCCGGCAAGTTGAAAGGTGCTCGGGGATCTCTCCCTTCTCGTTCTTATAGGAATCAATCATCCCGAGTAGTTCATCACCTCTGGATTTATTTCCGTTCCAAAAATGGTATTGTGCTAAAACAGCCGTGTACTGAAGCCACGGACCATTGCCTGCGTGAACATGTGTTGAGAAATCTTTGTAGAAAGGCAGATAACGCATTATCATTCCCAACTCAGGGTCCCATAATTGTTTCTCCAGATAACGCACACCATTATCCATCTGAGTTTTATAGTGAAGAAAACCAAAGTAAAAAGGGCTAAGGAGTGTGAAGTCTGGCCTCATATCCCTAGTGCCGTCAGGAGCTGTTCTTCTAATATATCTATTGTCTCCAATAAATAATTCACTCACTGAATATAAGAACTGGTGGCGGAAATTAAGAAAACCTGGTTTTATGATATTTTTTTTATCCTTTTTGTCAGCTACTTCATTAGCGAGAGAATAAGCATATAGGAATGAGAAATTGACCCAGCAGGTGTAACCCTCTTCCATTGCTGATTCGTGAATGGAAGTTGTTGAATAGAAAAGGTTGAGTTCCTTCTCATATAGATAAGTATAGCTATAATCAAGAGCTTTATTTATACAGACAAAGAAATCATCCATATCTTTTACTTCTCTTTTTAAAAAGCGCGCAGTAAGGAGGTAGTTACATATTATTGCAATTCCGTGAGCTACGTTGTCTTCCTGCTTATAAATACTCTTGTCCTCTCCATCTAAGCTGTAGCGCTGTCCCCAGCTACCTTTATCTGAGATACAATCTTTCATGAAATAAGCCATGGACTTCAGTATTTCAAAAGCCTGTTCCCGGCAGTCATAATCATTTGTAGACCCAGCCAGCCTTCTCAATAACTGAGTGGCACAGTTGGTATCTCTAGGATATACGTAGGGGTAACGGGAAGTAGGAGGAGAGGCTAATAAAAGTCTGCCGTATTTCTTGTTTTCAATAGTGCATTTTAGGATGATTCCCATATGCTCATTCAATTGATCATTGAGTTTGTCTAGCTCTTTAGTTCTTTTTCCCATCGTTATATCCTCCCTATATTTCTTTAGGTGCTCTATAGTGCTCCTACTAAATAGGTCTCACCTGTAGGATGAGGCATACCGCCTTCAGGTTCAAGAGTAACAAGCACTTGCATGTCTTTTGATGGTTTTGGCATAGAGTCTATTTCCATCATACTTTGGCCTTTTTTATTTACAACAAAAGTTCCAAGACTAACAGGCTCGTTGTTTTCCATACACCAAACTTGATATTCCATTCCTTCATCAAGAGTAGGTATGTTAGATACTAATAACAATGCCCCTGTAGTGTCTTTATCCCACATAAGTTTCCCTGAAGAGTTTAAATCAGACATGGTCCCTGCAAGTTTTACTGTTTCCACATTCGGGTCCAGCATAAAATCCATCATATCTGTATCTTTTTGAAGACTGGCTTGGAGACTCTCTAGACCCTGTTTCTGATTTGTAAGTTCATTCCGTAAAGACATATTGTTTACAAAAAGAATTATCAATAATCCGACTGCTACAGCAGATCCTAGATTTAGCCACATTGGTTTAATTGTGCTCCAGAAGCTCTTTGTCTCGGTTTTTAGAGGCGCAGGCTCTTGCTCATCTATTTTCTGAAATATTTGACTCTCGATCTGAGGAGATAGAGGGCTGTCATCCAAAGAATAAGCGAGTGAGGATAAAACAAGTTCGTTGTCTCTTAATACTTGCAGACAAATCTCGCAACCTGTTCCCAAGTGCTCTTCTAACATTCTCAGCTCATAGCCTTTTAATAAACCTAGTGAGAATAATGTTAGTTCGTCTTGGTATTTTTCTTTATTGTGGCTCATCTAATTCAAATCCTCTATATACGGCATAATTTTATCTTTTAATTTCATTACACCCAATCTTATTCTGGTTTTTATTGTTCCAACTGGTGTGTCCAATTTCTCTGCGGTTTCCACATGGGTAAATCCTTCAAAGTAAACCAGTTCTATAGCTTTGCGTTGATCTTCAGGCAATGAGTCGAGAGCTTGTCTTATTACATTTCTGCTCTCTTCCCTATCTTCTATAGTACGAGATAAGTCCTCATTTGAGTTCACTTTTTCTTCGTCAATCTCAATATTCTTTGCTTTATAACCTAAGGTTCTTAGTTTGTCGATTGATCGGCTTCTAGCAATATTGAGAACCCAAGTGGATACAGCTCCCCTATCAGGATCATACGTATATGCTTTATTCCAGACTTGTAAGAAGATCTCCTGCACTACTTCTTCAGCATCTTCCTTGTCTCTTAGCATTCTAAGTGCTAGGTTGTAAGTTACTTGAGAAAAACGGGAGTAAATTTCTTTAAACGCAGTCTTGTCGCCATTTTTTACTTGACTAATTAACTCTTGATCTAGTTCTCGATTAGATTTTTGTTGCATAACCGGAATACCAACCAACCTTTGAACCATTGTAGTTAAATCATAATTTTTGTCAATCGTTAGTCCCGTGTTTTGGTAATTGGAGTTATATGGCTTACGTTCAATAATACAGATATTGAAAATTGTCTGGTTAGCTAGCATTTTTGAACTAAATGTTCCTTTCTCTTAGATTCTTTATAAATAACCTGATATTTTTTCTTTAAGTGCAAGCCTTGTTCTTAAGACCCTTGATTTAACTGCTGAGATTGATAGACCCAAAGATTCTCCAACCTCGGCATTTGAGAAGCCTTTTATGTCTTTTAGCTGAAATATCTTTTTATTGCTCTCATTTAATTCGCCTACAGCGCGCCCTATTATGTTCCTTGTTTGCTGGGAAAGCATCATTTCATCAGGTGTTTTAGCCCAAAGGGGCAGGGTAGGGAATTGGTTTGTATAATAATCCTCAAAAATTACTTCTTTTTTAGTTCTTTTGTTTGAATCGTTTAAATATTTATAGCATGTATTTAATGTTACTTTATAGAGCCAAGTTGAGAATTTAGAGTTCCCTTTAAAGGTATGTAGCTTCGTTACCAGTATTAAAAATACATCTTGTTTAATTTCCTCTGCATCATGACTGTTTCGACACAATTTCGTTGCAAAACCTATGATAATATCATTGTATCGACTGGCAATTTCATTAAAAGCCTCCTCACTTTTACTATCTACATATATTGCTACTAGGGCTTCATCTGAAGCCTCACAATAATTAAAGGGTAGAGAGTGTAAATTCTTTTCCTTACTATCGTCGGCAACTACTTCTCTGTGATATTCACGATTATGTTGATAGGAATCTTCAGTAATTTTAAGTGCAGTGTTGGATTGTTTCATATATTTAACGTCTCCTATTTGTAGTATGACAAATATGATGAATCTGCTTACAGTTAAATATACGAAGCGGGCCTATATTTGGTTCCATTTAACTAAATGGAATTACGATGAGTGATTTAAGAAGGTTAGTCGAGAAGGATTTAGTTAGGCAAGTCCCGGGAAGAGAGCCTTAAACCCATTTGCCATCATACCAAAGGCAATAGAAGCAAGGATTATTCCCATAATACGGGTTACGATATTGATCCCCGATGGACCCAACATACGACTTACTGGTGCCGAGAAATAGAATGCAATCCAGAGGATTAAGGCAATAATTATTGAGACTGCTGTTATCATCAACTTGTCATCAATTGTTGAGTAATGATGAGTGTTAACAACTATTGTTGTTATAGCACCCGGGCCTGCAACTATAGGAATGGCAATAGGGACAACAGCTACATTGGTCTTAGCTTCTGCATCAGATTGATCTTTCTCTCCATGATGTATGGGGCTTGTCTTTGCATGGAGCATAGATATACCCATAAGCGCAATTATGAGGCCCCCAGCTGTTTCAAAAGATGCAATATCAATTCCAAATGCTCTAAGAATCAGATCCCCTGACCATGTGACTAGGATAAGGATTATTAGAATCGCTACACCTGCAACAAGAGCAGTCTTCCTTTTTTCTTTAACTGTCTTGTCGCCCGTCAGACTGGCAAAAATAGCCAGGTTTCCAATAGGGTTCGTAATGGCGAGCATTGCGATAACAAAAGTGATAAGTTCAGCTTTACTCATGGTCTTGAGCAGATTATTACCGTTAATAATTTAAAGGTCAAACAAGTCTCATCTACAACTGATATAGCATCAATATAGTTTTAAAATAAAGCTTTAAATGGCCTTATATTATAGTTAGTTCTCTATAATTATTTGCTAGGTAATGAAGTGCGAAAATTATTTTTCTTGCCTATGGATATTTCATAGCTATATTATTTCTAGAACAAAAATCTAAGGAGGCTTTATGAAACGCCCATTAGCATTATTTATTTATATCCCAGTACTCTTTTTATTGGCAGCATCAATCGCATGTGAAAGACCGGATGGAGTCAGTGTTTCTAAAGACACTTCGCCTGCTAAAGAAACACAAGCAACAACAGATTCTAAAACTGAGAAAGCCTCTGAAACTAAACAACACAAATCTGCAGTATCAAATCTTCAAGGGACAGAGCAATTTCCTTCTTTTGCAGATCTTGTAGAAAAATTACAACCATCTGTAGTAAACATCAGCACAACCAATGTTGTTAAGCAAAGAAGCCCTTTCCAAAGAGGCCCAGGGGCACCGAATGATCCATTTAATGAATTCTTTGAGAAGTTCTTTGGGGGACAAGGTGGTCCTGGAAAGGAATTTAAACGCCAAGGTCTCGGATCAGGATTCATTATGACTGAGGACGGATATGTAGTTACCAATAATCATGTGATAGATAGAGCAGAAGATATTGATGTCATTTTACAAAATGGTGATAAATATGAAGCCAAGGTCGTTGGTAAAGATCCAAAGACTGACCTAGCAGTTTTAAAGATTGAGCCTGATGGTAAAGTTCCGGCGGTTCAATTCGGTGATTCTGAGAATCTTAGAATTGGTGATTGGGTTATAGCTATAGGTAACCCCTTTGGCTTGGGTTATACCGTAACTGCAGGGATTGTAAGCGCTAAAGGCCGTTCTTTAGGGCTTGGAGCATATGATGATTTCATACAGACTGATGCATCACTTAACCCAGGTAACAGCGGTGGACCGCTGTTTAATCTAAAAGGCGAGGTTGTAGGTGTTAATACTGCAATAGTTGCAAGAGGTCAGGGCATAGGGTTTGCAATACCTATAGATTTGGCAGAATTTGTTATTGATCAGCTTAAATCCGACGGCAAGGTTGTCAGAGGATGGTTGGGCATATATGTGCAAAAGATAACACCAGAGATTGCATCCAGTTTTGGTCTCAAAGAAGATGAAGGAGCTTTAGTTAGCGATCTTGCTCCCGATGGACCGGCTGAGAAGGCGGGAATTAAAAGAGGGGATGTAATAGTAGAATTTGATGGCAAGAAGGTTAAAGATATTTCCGACATTACAAGTTACTCAGCTGAGACTGCTCCTGGGACTGAAGTAGAAGTAAAAGTGATTGAAGATGGTAAACCAAAGACAATAAAAATTACGCTTGGGGAGTTTCCTGACCAGAAAACGAAAGCAGAAACAGAAGTTAGCGAGAATCTTGGCATTAGAGTAAAACAACTTACTCCACAGGTTGCAGAAAGATACAATTTGGCTCAGGATGAAGGTGTAATAATATCAGATCTTCAGCAGGGTAGTGCGGCTTCAAATGCTGGACTCAAAATAGGCGACATAATCTTAGAAATAGATAAAAGTCCTATAAAAACATTAGCCAACTACTCAGATGTGCTAAAAGATATCAAGCCTGGCGATACGGCATTATTTCTTGTAAAGAGAGGAAACAATACGATATATGCAGCTGTAAGGGTTAACAAGGACGAAAAAGAAGATCAGAAAGAATAATTCTTCTAAAAAAACATATCTTGTAGACTTTAACAAAGCCTTTATTGACAAGAGATAACATTTCGTGAGACAATGGATGGTAGTACATGCATAAGCGGTAATGTAGCATGTCTTGCTTAAGATTATTAAGGAGGGCAAGGGCCAGATGGCTGATCAAAGTACTAAGCGCATCCTAATACTTGGCGGAGGTTTTGCAGGATTAGAAGCTGCAGAAACTCTTGAGAAAATCTTTTCAGAAAAAGATAACGTAGAAATAACATTAATAAGTAAAGACAACTACTTAGTCTTTACCTCTATGTTAGCTGAAGTGGTTTCTAGCAGCATTGAGGCTAAACATGTTGTTATACCTCTTAGAGAATGCCTTAATAGAACTACCTTTAAAGAGCTTGAAGTACAAAGTATAGATCTAAAGAAGAAAGTAGTTGTGGGTTACCATTTTCATACCTGCGAAACTTTTGATATTGAATATGACTACCTTATTATTGCCATGGGCTCCATAACTGGTTATCACAACGTGCCCGGCGCTGAGCAATACTCTTTCCCCCTAAAAAATCTTGCAGATGCTATGGTTTTAAGAAGCCACGTGATTGATATGTTTGAAAGGGCCGATTTAGAACAGGATCCGGATGTTAGAAAACGTTTGCTTACATTTGCAGTGGTTGGTGGAGGTTATACGGGTATTGAAGTGGCTGCTGAGCTTAATGACTTTGTATCCTCTAGCAAACGGTTTTATAAACATGTAAAAGCAGATGAAGTTAAAGTTGTTGTAATAGATCCTGGCGATAGGATTATGCATGAGATGAGTGAAGGGCTTGCAGAGTATGGTCTTAAGTTACTCAAAAAACGCGGTATGGAGTTTCGTCTGCAAACAAGAGTCGCCGGTGTTACAGCTGATTCAGTAGAAATACAGGACAGCGGTAAGATAGAAACTCATACGGCTATATGGGCCGCAGGAACAGCTCCTCAACCTGTTATAGCTGCACTACCCATAGCTGATAAAAGAGGAAAAATTGAGGTGAACGAATTTATGGAGGTAGCCGATTACCCTGGAGTATGGGCTCTTGGGGATTGTGCTGTCATTCCTGACCCTCATACGGGTAAGCCATATCCTCCTACAGCACAGCATGCTATTCGTGAGGGTGCCAGAGCGGCTCAAAATGTAGCTGCAGTAATTAAGGAAAAGGATGATGATAGAAGAGCTTTCGTATTTCACACTCAGGGGATGCTTGCGCCTCTTGGGCATAGATCAGCTGTTGCGGATATAAAAGGTTTTAAATTCTCAGGATTTTTTGCCTGGCTTATGTGGAGAGCCATTTATCTTGGCAAACTGCCGGGCTGGGACAGAAAAATAAGGGTCGCGATTGACTGGTTCTTAGATATCTTCCTTCCAAAGGATATGGTTCAGCTTAAGTTTTTAATGAAAGGCCGTGAGGCTCCTCAGTCTTCTCCCGATGATAAATCTGCTTCCTGATTTTGCTTGGTGCGGGATTTCAAGAAGATAACCAAATCACCCAACTCCTCATTTGTCAGAGTTCCACCGAATCCCGGCATATTTAGCCCACCGTTCATGATACGCCATGTGAGCTCATCTGAGGAAAGTCTATCTCCTATGTAGGTCAGATTTGGTCCTCTTAAGCCACCATGGCCCGAGATAGTATGGCAATATAGACATCCTTTATTATTGAAGTGCTCACCCCCTCTATAGATTGGGCCGCTATCAGCACCTATTATCTCCACAGTCAGTGGCTTCGCATGAAAATGCGGTGACCATGGTGAGCTGATACCAATAGCCCAGAGACCTGAGATTGATGCTATTGTAAGAGCTACTATTGCGACAGCCCAAGGACGACGCAGAGGACTTCTCTCTCCCTTGTTTGAAATAAACGGGAGGAAGAATAAAAGCGCTCCTACTAAGAGTGGGCCAAATACCATCAAGTATGTTTCCATCTGAGGCGGCATCAGCGCTAGAAAAGCAAAGTAGAAGACAAAATACCAATCCGGCACAGGAAGTGCGTCAATATTAGACGGGTTAGGGGGCGGACCAAGAGCTGGTGGTCCTATTATTATAGCAATAAGAAGTATTGTAGTGATTACAACAAATCCAAAAACCATATCCCTCCAGGCAGCATCCGGCCAGAAAGGAATTCCCTTTTTCTTAACTAAGTCCTCATATTCTTTTCTATAGGTTTTTGGATCCACTGGTTTTCCAGCTTTTGGAAACTCAGATATCCCGTTTTTAATTACCAGATATAAATGCAGACCAATGAATAAAAATAGTAATGCAGGCACTATGAATACATGATAGGCGAACATGCGGCTTAGTGTGGCGGCTCCTATTGTTTCACCACCAATTAAGAATTGTGCTACCCAAGTTCCTATAAATGGAATTCGACCCGCCTGCTCGGAGGCCACAATGGTTGACCATACTGCGGTCTGGTCCCATCTGATTACCTGGCCTGAGAAAGCCATTATTACGGTAAGTGCCCAAAGCACAACTCCTGAAATCCAGTGCATCTCTCTTGGGAACTTATAGGAGGCGGTTAGGTAGACGCGTACCATGTGAACGCCAATGAGGAGTATCATGGCTGAGGCGCCCCAATTGTGCATACCTCTTACGATTCTTCCAAATGTAGTTTGGTCTGTTATAAATTGAAGACTCTGATAGGCCTCGCCTGCTGAGGGAACGTACATAAATGCGAGAGTTACTCCTGTTGCAACTTGGAGCATGAATGCAAATAGCGTTGCGCTTCCAAAAACATAGAACCAGGAAGCGGAGTTTGGCGGCACCGGGTGCTTAATTACAGGACCGAGCGCACTACCAAGCCCAGTACGGTCATCGAACCATAGCCATGCACGTTTTAATGATTCCATCAAGCAAACTCCCTATTGTCTTTTATCGACATTCTCTTCATCTCTTAGTTAAACCGTTGTAATTGGTATTGGGCTCGTAAGTATCTCTACCTGCCCGTTATTAACTCTTACAGGGTAATTATATAATCCTCTTGGCGGCGGTCCTGCTGCAACGGAGCCGTCCTCATAATAAACACCACCGTGACAAGGGCACATAAATAGCCTTGCCCCAGCTACCCATCTTACTGGGCAACCTAGGTGAGCACAGTTAACGGAGAAACAAATAAATTCTTCATTCCCTTCTCTTCTTAGCCAAGCAGCAGTCTCTGCAGTAACTCCAGCCCAAGGCAAGGGCGAGGAGTCTATGAAAGACACGATAACCGTATCACCAACTGTAAAACTCTTAACCTCTCCCACGGGTCTCCATATCGGTTTAGGCTTCTTTACTATAGGAGCTAGGACTGAACCTACAATAGGTATTCCAACCATAAGAGCAGCCAATCCGCCCAAGGTATAGCTTATATGGGTGAAAAATTGTCTTCTACTGCAATCTTCACTCGTTTTGGTCTTTTCGTTCATCTCTTAAGTCTCCTATCCATCCTGCCAACGCTAAGGAAAACAAAATTAGTCCTATTAGAACTAGGATAACAATTGTGCTAACCACTTCGTTAAACCCAACAGCCAATCCCCAAAGCATAAAGGTTATACCTAGGGCCATAATAGCCGGCCAGTAAGCAGCTTTTGGCAAGTGTTCAGGAAGCGGTTTATGCCATCCTGGTGGAATATTTTCACTACTTGCGCTTATGGCTGGTTGATTACCTGTTGACGGTTGATTAACCGCTGACTGGTTTCCAGTGCCTGGAGCGTTGAATTCACTTCCGTTACTCAAAGTTCTTTATCTCCTTGTAATGAGTAGTTGATATTTCATAGTTTTCTTCTGTACTGTACCACCTTGCGAGTGTAACCATGCTTGCTGTCAGATAAATAAGACACCCGGGTACCCACATTGTAAGACCGCCAATTTGCTGGTCCACTCCTGGTGTCAGACATAGCTCGCCTCTAAGTAAGGGCAATATTCCCATTGTATCAACTGGGGTCATATAGGCTGCATAAAGACCAGCGCCCGCAAAGGTGATTAGCATTCCTAAAATAGTGCATCCCAAACATGCGGAGGATAAGTAGAGCGTGGATGTAAGTGGCGAGAGTCTTCTGGACTCAACTGGGGCAAATACAGGCCACCAGAATATCATACCAATTAGAACAAAGCTTATTTGCTGGGCTATGTAGAGGTTATCATTAGCAAGCACCATATCGTGCAGTGAAGGTAAGTGCCATACCCACATTGCGCCTACTCCTAAGAACCATGCAATTAGAGGGTGTCCAAGCACTTTCATTATAGAACCAAAAGGTTCCACACTAAGAGCTTTTTTCGCGAGTTTCTCTGGAATTGCCAGAAGAAGCAAAAGAGGCACTATTAGTAATAATAGAATGTGCTGAATCATATGAGCACTAAATAGATAGGTTCTGCCCAGGTAATCAAGAGGAGATACAAGAGCAAATACATAAAGAGCAATTCCTGATACGAACAGTGCCGATAACTTAGTAAACTTAAATCCTGTAGCAATACCGTAGCCTATTAATAGAAATAGGGCAGATATAAGCACCCAAGGCTCCATATTCCATGTCGAACTAAGTACTTGCCATATGTTCATAATTTTTCCTCTTTAACCTCTACTAATGATTATAAAAATGCCCATAGATAAATAACGGAATAAACCACTATCCAGACCCCGTCCACAAAATGCCAGTATATGGAGACGCATTCCACGCCGTCTGATTTAGGCCCTTTGAAATCGCCAAACATCGCTAGACCCAAGAGGATTGTTAACATCAACAATCCCACGCACACGTGGAACCCATGGAATCCAGTTAATGTGAAAAAAGTAGTACCAAAAACGTTTCTGCTTATTGTTATATTCTGATCTATTAAACCCAGCCATTCACTAGCTTGACCGTAAATAAATAAAGCGCCTAGTAAAATCGTTACCACTAACCATATCTTAAGCATGAAGTGGTTTTTCGATGCCATACTTCTACCTGCAAGCCATACTGAAAAACTGCTTGCTAATAAGAACAGGCTAAAAATCCCCGTTCTAAGAGGGTCTAGGCTATTTGCTGCTGTAGGCCCGTCAGTAATCGTTCCATGAAAGTTAACATAGGCAAGAATCAGCATAAGAAAAAATATTGATTCTGATGCTACAAAAAAACCTATGAGCATTTTATTGTTGGCCATTCATAATTCTCCTAAAAATTTCTCACTTAAAGAACTATCTTTGCATTAGGCTCATCCGGATTATCCGGGTGCTCCAAATCCCATAGTGGACGTCTTCCCCTTACAGGCGGAACTAAATCGAAATTATGCACCGCTGGAGGTGAGCTTGTGGCCCATTCCAATGTCCAAGCGTTCCATGGATTATCCGGTGCTTTTTCTCCGTGTTTTAAACTGCGTCTTATATTCCAAATAAAAATAAGAACAGATATAGCTAGAACAAAAGCCCCTATTGTTGAAAGCAGGTTCATTGAACCCCAGTAAGGGAAATCGTGATATGTATATGTTCGTCTGGGCATTCCCATGAGCCCAAGAAAATGCTGAATGAAGAAAGTCATATTAAATCCTATTACAGTCAACCAGAAGTGCCATTTCCCTAGCCTCTCAGACATCATTCGACCTGTAAATTTAGGGAACCAGTAGTAGACCCCTGCAAATATTGCAAACAAAGAGCCCCCAAAGAGCACATAGTGGAAATGAGCCACAATAAAATAAGTGTCTGTTGCTACCCAGTCTATTGGGACTGATGCTATAGCAACACCTGTCAATCCACCTAAAACAAATTCTATAATAAATGCTGTGGCAAACAGCATCGGAGTTGCAAACCAGATTTTACCGCCCCACATCGTAGCAACCCAGTTTAAGACCTTAATGCCTGTGGGTATAGCAATGAGCATACTCGCCAGTGAAAAATATAGGTTGGCTACGTTTCCTAATCCTACAGCAAACATATGGTGTGCCCATACTCCCATGCTTAAAAGTCCAATTGCCACAGTTGAACCGGCTACAAATTCGTAACCATAAATTGGCTTTCTTGAAAACACTGGAATAACTTCTGAGATAATTCCAAATGCCGGAAGGACCAGTATGTAGACTTCAGGGTGGCCAAAGCCCCAGAAAAAATGCTGCCATAGTATTGCTGAGCCACCGTGTGCTGGTGTGAAAAATGTGGCGTCTAGAAGACGGTCAAGAAGCATCATAGCAAAAGCGGAGGCAATGATAGGAATTACGAAAATTAGCAAGAATGAGGTTACGAGTATCATCCAGACAAAAAGCGGAAGCCTCCTCATAGTCATGCCTTTAGTTCTCATAGTTAATATCGTTACAATGTTATTAAGCCCGGAGGCAACTGAGCTAATTCCAGTTGCAAGTAGCCCGAGAGCCCAATACGTAGGACCTTTATTTAATGAAAAAGGTTTTTCACTTAATGGAGCATATGCAAACCAACCAACTTCAGAAGGTCCACTTTGAGTTAGAAAGCTATAGTAGAGTAAAATTCCTCCGAATACGACTAGCCAGAAGCTTAGAGCGTTGAGCCTTGGAAAAGCCATGTCTCTAGCTCCGATCATAAGGGGCACAAGATAAACCCCAAGGCCGATTAAAAACGGCATTACAACAAAAAATATCATCGTAGTCCCGTGCATAGTGAACATTTGGTTATATACTTCAGGCGAAACAAAGTCGAACTCGGGCTTGGCGAGCTGCATACGGATTACTAATGCTTCAAGTCCTCCAATAACAAAAAACACCATAGTGGAGATTAGATACATAATTCCTATTTGTTTATGGTCAACTGATGCAACCCAGCTTAACATTCCCTGATTTTCTCCAAGGGCGGGAAGTGGTTTCGTATTCTCTGGGACTAGTGGAATTTTGCTCATTTTAGAGCCTCCAAATATGCTACAATGGCTTTTACTTCTGAATCGCTGAGTTTCATGTTAGGCATAAGCGAGCCTTGTTTGTATTTTTGTGGGTCAATTAACCATTTAGCTAGGTTTTCAGGGCTATTGGTAAGTACTCCAGCTCCGATTGTTTGTCTGTTGTTAAGGTGGGTTAGATTGGGTCCAATGCGTGCAGCAGCAGGAGTGCCAAAAATAGTATGACAGTTCATGCATGCCTTTGTTTGAAATAACTCAGCCCCTTCAGCTGCAATACCAGATCTAGGAGTTTTTGGCACCACGAGTTCTTCTTCTTGCCATTTGTCGAAATCCTCTTGAGTTTGAGCTACAACTCTAATTCGCATATTAGCATGCTGTGTACCGCAAAACTCAGCGCAAGCGCCTAGATAAACACCAGGCTCAGCAGCAGCAAACCACAAATGATTTGTGTGCCCGGGGACGGCGTCTATTTTAGGTCCAAGCTCTGGAAGCCAAAAGTCGTGTATTACATCTATCGATTCTACTCGGAGCAGCAGCTTTTTGCCGGCCGGTATATGCATCTCGTTAGCAGTAATAACACCGGAATCAGGGTAGTAGAACTCCCACCACCATTGATGTCCAATAACAACTATGTCAGGCTCTCTATCTCCTATTGGAGGATCAATAACCTTCATAGTGCTACATGTAAGCTGAAAAAGTACTGCTACTATTGCTATCGGGATTACGGTCCAGACTATTTCTAGTCTTGTATCTCCAAAATTTTGGTAGGGTTCGGTCTTATCGCCAGGAGTTTTTCTATAACGGATGATTATATAGGTAACAGCTACTACTATAATTGCTAATATTACTATAGATATAGCAAGTATATAGTAAGTTAAATCTGTCATTGCCTCCATATCTGGAGAACTTGGATTAAAAAGGCCACCTAGATTTTCCATAGTAGAGTTTTTGTTCTAAATGTCTTTGTCACATGCCTTTATCAAAAGAAACTACCCATCCATGATTGGAGTATAAAGACTTTGAACAGTTATTGTCAATAGCATGCTAAAATAAATAGCTAATTCTCTTAAATTGTTGGATAAATAGAATTAAAATTGTGGTATTATGTTGCATATTAAGTTAAGCTCAGCATAATAAAACTTGTTTCTCATCAGTAAAATCAGGAAAGCAATCTAAAATATATTTTAAATGAATAAAATTTTCCTAATATTTCTATTCACTTTTCTCTCATTTCTCTTCTCTATTTGTTTCTCTTTCATGACTTTTTCTCAAGAAACAGAGAATGAACAACCCCAAGTGGAAGATAGTACTTCTTTAGAGCAACAACAGGATGATGCCCCCCCACAACTGGATGAGATTCTTGATAACAAAGAGACTCAAAAAGAGAATCCATCTTCGAGTACTGAATCAACTGATAGTTCGCAGTCGGATGCTGCTGACGAAACAGGTACGACTGACGAGACGATTGTGCGTATCTCTAAGGTAAAGATAAAAGGTGCCAAGGTAGTAACCAAAACCCAGATTGAGCAAGTAATTGGTACAGAATTCCCATCAATTAGATTCTGGGTAAAAAAGCCTCCATTTGATGAAGAGGTTTTAAAGGACGATATGGTTAGAATTCAAAGATTATATGCCAACAATGGTTACTATGACACCAAGGCAACTTATGAAACTAAATATAATAAGGATGAGACCAGAGTAGAGATTACTATAAACATTGAAGAGGGAGAGCCTGTAATACTTACCGATATAGATCTTAGGTTTGAAGGCGATCTGAGTGATGATATTAAAGAGCAGATACGAAAAGCAATACCACTTGAAGTTGATAAAACATTCTCCCCAAACGGTTATCAACAAACTAAAGGCGTAATATCTGAGATTCTAGCTAACAATGGGTTCCCAAAATCAGAGATTGAAGGTGAGGCTCTTGTAAATAGAAGAGAGAAGTGGGCTAGGGCCAAATTTGTTGTGAAGCCGGGGTTGATATATAAATTCGGAGTAATGAAAGTTGAGGGTACTGTAGATGTAGCCAACTACATAATCGAAAGAGAGGCGGAGTTCAAAGAAGGTGAGACTTTCTCTCTAAGCAAAATTAATGAAACTCAGGCAAACGTCTTTCAGCTGGGCTTGTTCCGATCAGTAGTAATAGATCCTGTATATGACGATGACAAACAGATAGCCGATGTTGCTATAGTGGTTAAAGAACGTAAACAAGGCTCGATTAAAGTAGGTGGTGGATTCGGAACGGAGGATAAGCTCAGAGGGCAGCTGATTTGGACCCAGAGAAACTTTTTTGGCGGTGGGAGACGTCTTGAGGTGTCCGGAAAAGCATCCTTTATTACTCAAAGAATTGAAACTACGGTTATACAGCCTTTTATACTTGGAAAAAACTCTGAACTATCCGGTACGCTGAATTTCCAAAGAGATGATGTGCCTTCTTTTAAGGGTAGAAGCTTTCTTACAACTGCTGCTTTAACAAAGGACTTCTGGAAGTATTATTCTGTTTTCGGCTCTTTAAACCTGCAGTTCTCTAATGTTGAAGACAGTGCCACTAGAACTCCTGAGGAGAGGAGTCGGGAAAATTTCTTTCTTACATATATTAATCTTGGTTTTGAGAGGGATACTACAGATAACGTTTTGAACCCCACACGTGGAACGGTAATCTCAACTGGTTTAGAATCTTCATTTAGGGCCTTGGGATCTGATGTTAATTATTTAAAAGGAACAGTAGAGCTCAGAGGATATAAGAAATACCGGAGCATTGTCTTTGCAAAAAAATTCACAATTGGTGTAATTCAGCCATTTGGAGAGACCCAGACATTAGATGTTCCAATCTTTAAAAGATTCTTTGCTGGTGGTAGCACTAGTATGAGAGGTTTCCCTTTCCAGAAACTTGGACCTTTGGATGATAACAATGACCCCTTGGGTGGTAACTCACTATTGGTAGGTAGCTTCGAAGTTAGATATCCGATATATGGAGACTTCGGCGGAGTTGCTTTCTTTGATTATGGTAATGTCTATACCGAGGAGTGGAGTTTCCCTCTAGAGAGATTAAAATATGCTCCTGGTTTGGGGCTTAGGTATGACACCATTATTGGTCCTGTGAGGTTTGATGTGGGCTATGCGCTCAATCCAGAGCCCGGTATTAGAAGAATACAGTTTTTTATAAGTATTGGTCAGGCTTTCTAGGTAGTTCTTGAAGATCTAACAAGGATAGTTACCGCTTAAAGACCAGAGCCACCCACTCTCTTTCTTGATATTCCTCATCTAACTTATAGCCAAGCTCGTTGAACTTGTCGATAGCCCTTATTTTTTGCTCGTCTTTGATACCAGAGAGAAGGATTGTTCCTGAGGGTTTTGCTTTTTCCTTAAGCTCGCCACTAATAGCAACTATTGAGTCTATTAGTATATTCGCTACTACTAAGTCGAACTCACCGGGTACATCTTCAACTGATCCCAGGACAATCTGTATTTTGGACGAGAACCCATTTGTCTTAGTGTTAGATTTTGCCTCAATAGTAATTACATTATCTATATCTACTCCAACTATGTACTCGGCTCCTAGAGCGGCGGATGCTATGGAAAGTACCCCGCTCCCACAGCCTACATCAAGGACAGTCTTAATTTGCTCGGTCTTAAATAATCTCTCAAGAGCCCCTATGCAGAGCTTAGTTGTAGGATGGTCTCCTTTCCCAAAAGCCCAGCCAGGGTTTATCTCTATTTCTGTCTCCTCTCCGTTTGGGAGATTCAACTTAATATTGGATGTTTCCGGATAGTATTCAAATACAGCTACTTTGCTCATAATTTTATATGCGTGATGATGGTATATTCCCTAGATCAGGAGGCTCCGGGTCATCATCTTTATCGTTTTTTGAAGTGTCCTTTTCTACGGTTTTCTTAGAATCAGCTTCATCTTTCTCAGCTTCAAACTCAATGCTTTCTTTTAATTCGTCTTTTGCTCGCTCAAGTTCTCTCATTCCTCTTCCAATTGTTCTTGCAATTTTAGGGATTTCTTTGGGTCCAAGAAGAAGCAAAGCGATTACTAAAACAATAAGTACTTCAGTCGTGCCGATTCCAAACATTAAATCTCCTCAATAGTAACTATCTAAATTCAAGGCTACCCCAATTAATTTATATCTTCAACAATCATAGTTTTAACCCCAATTGATAATTTGCACTTCAGTTTTTATTTAAATGTAGTAAAATGATTCGAGCTGAAAACAAATTTGTTTTACATAGGAGCCTCAAGATGAAAGCAATTCGTTACCATGAAGTTGGAGAGGTTGATGTGCTTAAATATGAAGAAGTGGACATGCCTGAGATAGGAGACGATGAAGTTCTAGTACGTGTTAGGGCAGCCTCGCTTAATCATCTAGATTTAAGACTGAGAGCTGGAAAATCCCCTCGACCTGTAGAATTGCCTCATATTGGTGGTGTTGATGCTGCTGGGGATATTGAAGCAGTAGGAAAGAATGTAGCGGATTTAGCTCCTGGTACTCGAGTTGTTGTAGATCCTACCATAAAAACACCAAAAGGACCTTCTGTTATGGGAGTGAATTTTTATGGAGGTTTCGCCGAATATCTAAAGATTCCTGCTACAAATGTTGTACCTATCCCCGATGAGGTCTCATATGACGATGCGAGCACTTTGCCAATCTGCTATGTGACCGCTGCGTATGGACTATACGACAGGGGCGGGCTCCAAAAAGGTGAAACTGTTCTTGTACACGCTGCAGGCAGCGGAACAGGAAGCGCTGCTGTGCAGGTAGCAAAGGAAGGCGGGGCTACTGTTATAGCAACAGCAGGAAGTGACGAGAAGCTTGAGAAGGTGAAAGAGATAGGGGCTGATGCAACAATAAATTATAATACGCAAGACTTCGCAGAAGAAGTTAAAAAGATAACTGAAGGAAAGGGCGTAGATCTCATCTTTGATCAAGTGGGTGCTTCTGCTTGGGACAACAATCTGAAATCTGTTAAAGCAAAGGGAAGAATTCTTCTTGTTGGGGTAGTTGGCGGAGGTCAGACGACATTTAATTTTGGCCCTGTAATTATGAGAGACTTATCAATTCTAGGCGTTACGGTTTTTAATGCTCCAAGACAAAGTTTAATTAATGCAATCAATCTGGTTTCCAAAAATGGGGTAAAACCTGTAATAGATAAAACATTTCCTTTATCTGAGGCAGCACAGGCTCAAAAAATGCTTGAGGATAGAAGTCAGTTTGGAAAGGTTATTTTAAATCCGTAAGTTTGTTTAGCCTAGGAATTTTTCAAATGTTTTGAGCAAATTGGTTATGTCTGGATCTCCAAGTTCATATTCTTGAGATATGACTTTTGTGGAGGTCCTTCCTCCAGTTTCCCAGATCTTGTACAGAAGATCGCTGGCTTTTTTGTTTCTCCACCACTGCTCATCGTAATTATCTATCAAAAAAGCCCTAAGATCCGTCTCACTCATAGTTGCTCTAAATTCATCCAGTGAGCTTAGGTGGGGCTGAATGTTGAACAAGTAATCCTTGGCGTCAATTTCACAATGAGTAGCAATCTCCATTATCTCTTTATACATTTCAGCTTTATCTTCTTGTCTTTGGTATAGACCAGCTTCAAATATCACTTTGGCCGAGAGAACTCTGATCTGTAGAAGTCTTCTTAAATACAGAAACTTGAGAAAGTCGTTGTCAGCGTCGATCTTTAAATGCTTATTGAGCCAACTAGGTTCAAATATTAGATTCTTAAATAACTGGGCGAATATTTTCAAAAATGACTTTTCTCTCAAATAAGCAAATTCAAAATAATCATCTCTGTCGGTGAATCCATAACTAAGGCACTCTCCAAAAGACCCGAGGAAGGATTCATGATCTGAAACACTGCCAATAAGATTTGTGGAGATTAACATTTCAACACCCGGGTTTGAAATGTATGGAAAGCTTCCTATGATATGTCCCTTTCTTTTCTCTGAGTCGAATTTTATGGTAGCAGGCAGATTAATTTTCATGCCATCTAAAATTGCTTGAGCCATAGAGTGAGTTTTTAATTTAGGAAAGAGTTCCTTTAGCTCAAATGAATTAATAAGATAGAACAGGTCTGTTGTGCTTACATCTTTAAGCTTGAGATCCATTCGCTTAAGGGCGAACCATGTAAGCAAATCTCGTGAAATATATTCTGTGTCCCTTATGAATTCCTTTGCTTTTTCTACTAGATCCACAGAGCTATGGTCCTTGGTAAACTCATGTAAATCTAAATAACTCGAAAAGCCAAGGTCATGAGAATCCTTTTGTAAATAGGCATACTGTCTTAAATAAAGCTGGTTTAATTTTGATGATATGTTGTCCCTTTTCTCTTCAATCTCTTGGGTCTCTTGTTTCTTGGATTTTTTAAGCAGAGCTTTTCCCGATGCTCTAAAGGGGACTTTGGTTTTGCCTACTGTAAATATGGATGAGGCTTCAAGATCTAATATCCCATCTTCTATTTGTGAAGACTTGCTAAGAAGAATGGTTTCGGCCAGGAACTCCAGCATCAGTCTTATGCCATTTCCCTCTTCCTGGGTGTTAGATGTAATACTTTTTAATGACTCAAAGATCTCAGGTTCTAAAAGATCCCGGAAGGACTTAAGAATTTTTGTGATTTCTGTTTTGCTCTTTTGTCCCGAGTGGTTTAAATATAGCTCGCTTTTGAGGGCTTGATAGAGCGCTTGACCTTCTTCTCTGACCAATCGTATTGTTTCTGTGCTCATTTTTTTAGTCTGTCATAAAAATGCTTTGTAATATTATACTGAGGAATCAATTTGAACTGGTTTTTTTGTTGGTTTCTTTAAAAAGAATGTTCCAAATGCAGCTATGTAGGCACATATTATGGCGAATAAGAAAGGATAGTAATAGCTGCCTGTTAAATCAAAAACATAACCTGCAAGAATTGGAGCACTAATTGCTGCTATGGAATAGGAAGTGCCGAATATTCCGTAGATTGTGCCCATTGCCTTTAATCCAAAAAACTTTGCCAGCACTGTTGGGAAGATTGGTATACAAGCGCTGTAGAAGAATCCGAATAATAAGCCGAATAGATAAAATGCCCAGATTTGATCAAATGTGAGAAGCAGTATGATCGAGCTTCCCTGAGCAAGTAGACAGACAAACAGAACCTTTCTGTATTCTAATACCTCGGATAATAAAGAAGTGAGAACTGTCCTTCCAATTATGCTGCCCAAACCTATAGCCGCAGGTGGACCTGCAGCAGCTAGTGCTGAGATATTCAAGTCAATTTCAAAGTTGTAAAATTGAGTAACAATTATTAAGAATGTGATAAATGCAAGTGCGAACATAACATACATAATCCAATAATATGGAGTCGATATTGCCTCAAGAGCCGTCCAGTCTTGGTTCTTGCCATTCGAATTTGTACCATTTGCTGAGGTATTCTCGTCATCAAGGTCCTCTTCTCCATAGGGTTTTAAGCCTATATCTTTTGGATATCCTCTCATGACAAATGCGGCTAGTAAAGCAATGAACATGATTGCCCCTAAGGCAATAAAAGCGCTGTTGAGGCCTAATTTGTTAACAAGAGTTGCTGTAAGGGGGTTGGTTAATAATCCACTTAATGGAACTCCTGTTGTGATAATTCCAATTGCCAAAGCCCTCTTTTTCGTAAACCACCTGCTAACAACTGCAACGCAAGTAATATATAAGACCGTGTCTCCTAGTCCTACAAACACGCTGTAAAACAATATTAACTGCCAAGTGTTTTCAGCAAAGCCTGAGAGTATCATCCCTAATGCGGCTAATGCTCCCCCACCAAATATTACAAATCTGGGGTCGTATTTATCTATCAATCTGCCAGCTATAATGAACCCTGGAGCTGCAATTAAAGCCCTATAAGAAAATAGAGCAGACCCTTCGGTTCGTGTAAGACCAAATTCATCATTAATGTAGGGTAAGAAAACTCCGAAGGAATAGAGCAGGAGACCATCGAGAATAATAATTAACAGTGAAGCTGCTACTATGTACCAGCCGTAATATATCTTTTTGCCGAACATGTAATTTCCTGAATCTCTCTAGGCCAATTAACCAGTATTAAGCCTGAGCTCTATTATGTATGGGTATTAAAAGTTGGGTAATGATACCTGAAAATATAAAATTATTTTATCAGAGTGATGAGGTTCTTAGGTTTATCCACCAACCTCATTAATTTTGACGCTTATTGTTTCCGCTTCATCCTTGAAACCGTTTGCTACAAGGATTTCTTGCGCTTTTCTAAGATTTGCTACATTGTCCTTTGACCAATTACCCTTACTAGATACCTCAGATATGGCCGCCACAAGTTCATCTCTCATTTCTTTTCTTGATTCCGTGAAATCCCAGCTTTCTAAGAGAATATTTAGGGTCTGCTCACTGTTTTGAATATCTGCTTCTGAAACAGTTTTCTTGGCACTTTTTCCCAACCAAGAGATCAAGATTTCTGATTCTTCATCTCCACCAGCAACCTGGTGAGCGAGAACTCTCAGCTTTGTTGTATCTGAAGGAAACTTATATGTGGAAGCAAGAATCAATAGAACTGTATTGTTATGTAGAGGCGCCATCTTTTCTAAAGTATAAAATGCATTTGAGCGGACATTATCGTTTGTTCCCAATAGAAGTTGAGCCACAATTGGGCCTTGTTCATTTGCTGCATTGCCCATTATGCCTAGTGTCTCTAGACCCCCTACTATTTTGACTCTGTTAGTCCTTGGGTCTTGGCTGAGATTCTTTATATACGTCCCTATCTCTGCTGATTGGTCTGTTGCTTCAGGTCCTAATTCTCCCAATGCTTTTGCTGCGCTTCTGTTTACAAGCTCATCAGGATCCTTCAAAAGACTTGCAACTTGAGGTGCATATATGCTGGCTGGAGGCCCGATTTGTCCAAGAGCTTGAGCGGTTCTAGAGCGAACTTTTTTATCTTCATCATCCAAAAGAGCTGCAATCTGTGCTATCTGATCATCATTTAGGGATCCTATCTTAGCCAAAGCATACGCTGCATCACCGCGAACATCACGGTCATCGTCACTTAGAAGAACTACAATATTTTCAACTTGCTCGGTTGCGTGAGGACCCATATTTCTTAAAGCTCTAAGACTTGAAGAACGGATTACAGGATTATTGTTTTTTAGTAATTCTTCTAATTTAGGCAGTGCTGGCTTGGCATATTCTCCAAGTTCTCCTAATGTGTAGCTGGCTATACTGCGATATTTGCTATTGTTATTTGATAATAGCTCGACAATTAGAGGTATTTGTGGAGTAGCTTTCTCACCTGCTATTGCTAACGTCTGAGAAGCTCTTACACGAATTATGTCATCATTGTTCTTAAGCAGTTCGACAAGTGTATCAGTATAATCTCCAATTGGGTCTTCCATTTTTCTAATTGCACTCATTGCATTTAGTGCAACTTTTTTATCAGGATCTTGAAATAATTTAGCTATATTCGGAGCTTGAGCTATCCCGGCATCTCCCATTTTAGATAGTGTGTTTATTGATAGTGCTTTAATATCAGGATCCGGATGTTCTAGTAGAATTGCAACGTCAGGGGCTTTCTCCTTAGCTTTTTCACCAATTTTGCCAAGTGCAAACAATGCTCCTTCTTTTGCATTAATTTCAGGATTTCTCAATTCCAAGGCAACCATATTTATAGCTTCGCTGTTGGTCTTTCCTATATTGCCTAGAGATTCTGATGCCATTTTTCTAATTGATATATTTTTATTTGTTAGAAAACCAATTACCAGTTCTATTTGTTCATTATTTATTTCACCCATTTTTCCTAGTGCTTGTATAGCGGCAATTTTAACAAACAGATCAGAGTCGTTGGTTAATTGCGCTACTTGGTTAGTATAAGATTTGTCAGAAGGCCCGAGATCACCTATTGCTCTTACTGCGTTAGCTCTTACCCTATGGTCACTATCACTAAGGAGTGGAAGAATAGACTTTATATTGTTTTGGCCCGATTTTCCCAATTTGCCCAAAGCTGTAACTGACGAGGCTCGAACTTGTGGATCTTCATTTTTTAATAATTGCAAGATTTGAGGTATTTCTTTTGTGGAAACCTCTGGATTGTTCTGAATTATAACTATAGCGCTCTGTCTAACTCTGCTGTCTTTATCACTTAAGAGTTCAATTATTTGAGAACCTTGATTTTCATTTAGGTTTTTGTATTCAGATAGTGCTTTGGCTGAGAAATACCTTGCTTTTACATTCTTACTGCTTAGGTTATCAATTATTAACTGAGCGCTCTCGGGAGTTAGTTTGTCCATATTGACTACAGCATTTGTAGCCGCTGCTTTGGTGTAGATGTTTTTAGCTTTTATGAACTCAAGAATCTGAGGCAGGGCAGGGCCATAATTTGCTTCCGATAGCTTGTTTATAGCATTTGCCTGCACTTTAGGATCGCTATCATTAAGAGCAGACAGAAGACCATCCACTTGAGACGCATTAACTTCTTTAACAGTCTCATCTGAGAAAGAATCAAGAGTATGGATCGATAAATTTACTAGAATTGCAAATAGGAATAATTCTAATACGAACTTTAATCTAGTTCTCTTATATCTTGAAGGATTTATGAATCTCTTAAAATAGTACATTCTTTCTCCGTGTCCCAAATTTTCTATCAAAATAAATTATTTTATAAGATATTACCCTAGGGGTGGCAATTGTACCTCTATATTATTTATTAAGAATAATTAATCCCGCTGCTCAGTCAATTACTTTTGACGATTTCAAGATATATTTAGTTTTGCTGCGGGGCATATTCAAGTATCTTATTTATCTACTAAGAGAAGAAGTTTGTCAAGGAGAGATAAGATGTCCGAAGTGTCTGAAGCCCAATATCTGTTTAATAAATTCAAAGAGGGCGTGAACAGAGGGCTTAAGATTTTAAATGTTAGATCAAAAGAAGCCTACGACACAGTTCTGATAAGAAACCGCATTAGGAGTCTTAGAAAAAGAAGAGAGGACACTGTGTTAGAGATGGGGAATGCCCTTTATAGAACATTTAAGTATAAAGGGACAATAAATCAAGAGATTGTAGAGACTAAATGCAAGGACATTGAAAATGTCGAGAAGGAAATTGAGAAGTGTGAACAGGAATTAGAGTTTGTTCACTTAAATGCTGACAAAGCTCTTGGGAGTGTAAAAGCACTAGTTAAACCTAAAGTCGTATCAGTGTGTGAGTGTGGAGCTGATATATTCGAGGGAGCGCAGTATTGTGCTCAGTGCTCCAAAAAAGTGGGATAGATCTGTTTTTAGGATTTAAACTTCTGGTAAGCGTCTACAACTTCATTGATCTTTATATCTTCCTCTGAGCTCTCATTCATGTTTCTAACTTTTACGACACCTTTTTCCAATTCTTCTTCGCCCAAAATAAATGTGAAACCGGCTCCTAATTTATCTGCTCGTTTCATTTGGCTTTTAAGACTTTTGTTGCCGTAATCCATTTCAACAGACACGTCTTTTTGTCTAAGCTCTATAGCTAGTGGGAAAGCAGCTTTCCGGGCTTCATCTCCCAAGTGTGCAATAAATACATCTACTTTCTTTGGAAATCCTTTAGGGATAGCTTTCTCTTGAAGAAGTACGATTCTTTCAATTCCCATTGCAAACCCGACTGCTGCTATGTCAGGACCACCAAGTTCTTCTACCAGCCCATCATAACGCCCTCCCGCAGCCACTGCATTCTGTGATCCAAGCTCCTGGGTTGTTACTTCAAACACGGTTCTTGTATAGTAATCGAGGCCTCTCACAATCTTTGGATTGATTACAAACGGGACTCCAACTGCTGTTAAATTTTCTTTAACTGCATTAAAGTGGTTCTCGCATTCTTGGCATAAGTTGTCTAGCATTGAAGGAGCTTCAGCTGCAATTTCTTTGCATTTTTTCTCTTTACAGTCGAGTATCCTAAGCGGATTTGCTTGGAGCCTTCTCTGACAGTTCTCACAGAGATCGTTTTTTTGAGGAGTAAAGTATTCAACCAGCTTCTCTTTATACTGTGGTCTGCAGTTCTGATCTCCTAATGAGCTAATTTCAAGCTCCAAGAACTGAGTAAGTTCGGTTTCTTCGAAAAATCTCCAGAGCATTGTAACAAGTTCTGCATCAGAGGCTGGCTCCTGTGGTCCAATCAGCTCAGCTCCAATCTGATAAAACCCTCTAAAACGGCCTTTTTGAGGCCTCTCATGTCTAAACATCATTCCAGTGTAGTAGAGTTTGGAAATTCCAGACTTGGCATGCATTGAATCTTCTATATATGCCCTTACCACACCTGCTGTGCCTTCAGGGCGTAGAGTTAAGGATGAACCGTCTCGGTCTTCAAACGTATACATTTCTTTCTCGACTATATCAGTTGTGGTGCCGAGGCTTCTTGCAAACACATCTGTAAACTCAAGCACAGGAATTCTAATTTCAGAAAAACCATAAAGCTCAAAGATCCGTCTTGCTGCATCTTCAATGAAGTGCCATCTCCGTATGCTTTCTGGAAGTATGTCGTGAAATCCTCTAATTGATTTTATTTTCATTGGTTAAATCCACACCTTTCCGATAATATGCTCAGATAGGTGGTAAGAATTCTTTAAGTCCCGCTTATTATATCTTAGACTAGATCTTATTTCTATTTTGTATCTGAAGAGAAAATAGAGTTTACTGTTTTGTGTTTGTCTAATATTATATAAGCAATCTAAATAAATCCTGAAACCAAAATAGCAATAAGTGAAAATATTGTGTCTAAAGATAAAGAAATGAGAGTTCTATATGTTGGAAGCCCGGCGCTCTTCTCTAAGGGAGCAAGCGCAATACATATATTTAAGATGTGCCAGGCCATGACAAAGCTTGGAATAGAGGTCGAGCTCATTATCCCTGCTAATCGAAGCCGCACAGAATTATGCGAATATTATGGTGTAGAACAAAATTTCAGGATAACTCAGTTCCCATATTTTAATAATACTTCGTTAAGAAACATCGTTCATGGTTTTTTTGCCTCTTTGTACATTAGATTTTTCAGATCCAATCGCTATGACATAGTTGTGACGAGAAATATAGTGTTTGCATATTTTGCAACCAAGTATTTAAAAATCCCAACCGTGTATGATGCTCATCATCCATTAGTTAAGGGTGGAGCTTCTCTTTTTAACTCTTTTAAGGACTCGGAGTATCTAGTTAGGTTCTCTACGAATTCAGACGGGCTCGCTCAAATTTATCTAAGCCAGGGATTGCCTAAAGATAAATTGGTTGTAGCTCATAATGGGGTTGAGCTTGGAAGATTCGAAGACGCTCCTTCTAGGACCAAGTGTCGCGAAAATTTTGGGCTTCCATTGGATAAAAAGATTGTCTGTTATTCAGGCAATATCTATGAGGGTAGGGGTATTGAATTACTCATAGACGTTGCTCTTCAATTAAAAGATGTCATATTTCTAATAGTTGGCGGCTTAGATGAGGATGTAGATAGATATAGGCGGATAGCTCAGAAGAAAGGTGCTCAAAACTTTGAACTAACTGGTTTTGTTCCCCATAAAGATGTTTCTTTGTATCTCCTGGCCTCAGACATTTTGGTAATGCCCTATACCCGGAAAATGACTATTAAAGGGGGGACTCAAGCTGAGCAATTCACGTCCCCAATAAAGTTGTTTGAGTATATGGCCGCTGCGCGCCCCATTGTTGCGACTTCTATCTCGTCTGTAAATGAAGTCTTGGAGGACGGAGTAAATTCTGTTCTTGTTGAGCCCGACAGCGCAGATTTGCTTTATAAAGGTATTCAAAAAGTACTCGAAGACAGAGATTTAGCTGAGAAAATTGCAGTACGTGCGGGGTCTGATGTTAAAAAATATACTTGGGAAGAACGAGTAAAAAAATTGCTCGACATAAACAAGGGCTTTAAATCTTAGAGTCTCTTATGTATCTTATGTCCCCAAATTATATTTGCATCTTAAGAGCTTTTTTTGGTCAGAACTTCTATGATAAGAATATGTAGTTCAATATTAATTGTTTTAATTTTGTCAGGATTAGTAAATCCTTCCTTTGCGGATGATGATATAGAAATTCGCGATCTCTACTATAACGAATACAGAGAAAACTTGCTTCGGGGCAGATTCAATGATCCCGTAGAGCAAGATAGAGTTTTAGGTCCAGTTCCTAGAGAGCAGGAATTAGGTGTAAACGAATTTCTTCGTGATACCGCAATTGCCTATACCGCCCAATGGGCTGGAAGATGGTTCTATGTAAGGAACAAAAATAGCCGTATATTCGACACCTCCTTTTCTAAGTGGTGGGATAATATCAGCCAGTGGCCCGAGTTTGATGACGGGGATAACTTTTTTACTAATCTTGTGACACATCCTATAATAGGTTCTCTGAACTTTTTATACTATAGAGAGATGGGCCATAGCTTTTGGGTCTCGGCTATAGGCTCTGTGGTGCAAAGCACGCTTTTTGAATACACCATTGAGGGTCTAGTAGAAACTCCTTCAGGGTCTGACCTCATTTTTACTCCACTTCTTGGCGTTCCCCTTGGTTATGGAATGGAGAAAACATCCGACTGGCTTGAAGACACGGGTTTTGTTCCGGCAAAAATCTTAGCCTATATAATAAATCCAATGAAAAATTTTATTCATGACAGACAAGTAGGAGTTATTAATCCATTCTCAAAACAGTTTATGTCTGTTAGTGGCCCCATTAATTTCACGTCTAATAAGACTGAAGCAATTGATCTAGCGTATTCATTCAACCTTGAATCACCTATACCGACTGGAAGATTTATTGGTGATATTCAGATTGTTAATGTAAAAGAAGACTTGGGTGGAGAATTTATTTTTTATTCTCTCAGGGCAGATGTTCCCTCGGCTGATAATAGATGGGGAATTTATGTCAAGATTGCACAATCTGGAGTCAATGCCGTATCTGTTGGTGATGATAATATTAGTGACGGTTTTGAGTTTGCCAATGTGTTAGTTGGTGGGAAGCATGTTATAACCCAAGGGCCAAATTACGCTCTAACTGGGGGAACAAGTCTTGTCCTTCCAACAGCGTTTAAAGATAATATAGATAGATTGCAAACTGTTTTGAAGTATAGAAAGAATTTTCCTATAAACCTGCAATCAGCTTGGACTGTAACTCCATATCTCTCGGGAGCTCTTTGGGGAGACATCTTCAATATAATGGCAAATGTATCCACAGACTATGTTTTTAATGCCAGCAAGCTTGAGGGAAATGATTTTGAATTTAGAGTGAATTATGGCGCTGCGTTTGGAGCTAATATCCCCGTAATTGCATCTCCTGTGATATTTGTAGAATTTGATGGTTACTCACTTTTAACATCTGATACAGAGGGTAAAACCAGCACTTTTGTTTCCTCAGGTGTGCGCCTAGGTAGAAAGTTCAGCCCAGGGTTTGGCATCCAGGTTCCCGTTTCTGGACCAGATAGCGACGTTTCTAAACTTAGTTTCTTCGGTGATTTCCAGGTCCGTTTCTAATACTCTCAACTAGTTTTTATGCTCAGAGCCATAATTTTACTGAATTCCCTTTCAATTTAGTCGAATAATTGTTAGAATTGGATTTATAGGTGGAGTGGTATTTCTAATTTAGTTATAGAGAGGATGAAGGTTGAGAGCAGTAAGGGTTTATTTAATCACTTTTCTTTTTTTAGTTGGTGCTCCCCTTAGCGATGCTATATCCAATGAGGAACCAATTGACCTATTTGCTTCAGATCAATCTGAGGAAACTAATTTAGATAGCGAAATAGTAATTCAGCCTGAACCAGAAATAGTTCCTACTCAAGTTAATTTAAGACAAGCCGGTTTTAAAGAGTATATGTACGATACTGGTATTTGGTACAGCGTGCAGTGGGGTGCAAGGCTTTATTGGGTCAGGGATAAGAGCCTCAAGATCTTCAACACTTCATTCTCAAAGTGGTGGGATAACGTAACTGAGAAGCCAGAGTGGAATGATGGAGACGCTTTTGTAGTGAACTGGGTCGCGCATCCGTTTTTTGGTATGTTATCGTACCAATTCTACAGAGCTAGAGGACATGACAGGTGGTCGTCTGCTCTTGGATCAGTTATTCAAAGCACCCTTTTCGAATATGCAATTGAGGGGCTTGCTGTGCAGCCTTCTGCGACAGATCTTATCGTTACTCCTGGTATAGGTGTGCCCCTTGGAATGGTCATGGAAGAGCTCTCCGAGTGGCTCATAGAGCAGGACAACTCTGCTGCTAAGGTTGGAGCTTATCTCACAAATCCCATGAGGCTTTTTGTTAAAGACAGGCAAATTGGAATTATTAATCCAGTTGCGGGAACTTTTGAATTCAGCGGGCCTTTTACCATTGGTGCTGCTAAAGATAAGGCTTTAGATCTAGGTTATCTGCTATTTATGGAAACTCCTCTTCCGCTAGGAAGGGTAATGGCTGATTTGGAAATTGTAGTTTTGGATAAAGATTTCGGCGATCAGATGTTTTTCTATTCAATAAGATTGGATCTTCCCTCAGAAAGCGGTTTTTTTGGTCTCTACATTGATGCTCCTTATGGTGGCGTAAATAATGTGGAACCAGCCAGAAACGGCTACGAGTTCTCAAACATTACGATAGGCGCAAAACAGGTATTATTGAAATCGACTAATTTTGTTATGTCGGCAGGCTTAGAGTTTGCACTTCCTACCGCTTTTACAGATGGGCAGGATAGGCTGTCGGTTGTTACAAATTATAGAAGAGATCTTCCAACATATATATATCAAGCTTTTACCGCCACTCCATATCTTGCCGCAGCTATTTGGAAGGATGCGTTTAGTTTACAGGCAAATCTAGGCACGGATTACATATTCAATGCTGAGAACTTTGAAGGAAACAGTTTTGAATTCAGACTTAATTATGGAGTAGCAGGCGGTGTTAATGTTCCTATAAAATTGATCACACCAACTGTCTTTATGGAGTTAGATGGCTACACATTAACTTCAGATAATATTGATAGAAAAACAGATTTATTCATTACTCCTGGTGTTAGATTTGGCAAAAGGATTAGCCCGGGTTTTGCAGTTCAATTCCCAGTAGCAGGGCATACGAGTGATATTGCAGAGGCTAATTTTATTTTTGATTTTCAGATTAGGTTCTAATTCTTCTTTGACTTCTTCTTTGGCTTCTTATTCAATTGCTTCTCAAAGTCCTTAATTGGTATAGCTGCTAGAGTCATTATTTGAACAGTGCCTCGTGCGCCTAGCTCTGTTGATACTTTAGTAATAGTTTCGTTATCAGGCGCTTCAACAATGTTAATGAAGTCATAAGGACCAATTACTGCATATTGAGTAATTACCTTTACCCCCATCTTCTCCATTTCCTTATTAACTTCTTTAATTCGCTCAGGCCTCATCTTCATAGTCTTTCGGCCTTCATCTGTTAAAACGCTCATCATTATGTATTTTGCCATTTTTATATGCTCTTAAAGTTCTTAGATTTAGTTGCCCGGTATCAACAACTCATAGAAAGTTTAGTTAATCTGGAGTGTAGCGTATTCCTCTACATCCTGGTCGTAAGCCTCTTTTTGATTTCTGCATTTTGATTCATCACCTGAGTAACTCTCAAGACAATCATCCAATTCTCTTCTAGACTTTTCTACTTCTTGTCTGGCTTCACTTAATGATTTGTGATTGCGAGAATTTTTAAGAGGTGAGTCAATTGCGTAGTCTTTCCCAGTCTTTACAGTACTACAAGCAAATAAAGGAAGAACAATAACTAATATTGCTAAAATTAAGTGCCGATGCATTTTATTCTCCTAACTAGGTAGTAAGCTGAAATTTATGAAGCTAGCATACATTATTATACCAATTATTTATAGGACGAAAGCAAATAATTTCTTGATAATAGGATTTCCTGAATGTTAAATATTTAATATGAAGTATCACCTAAAGCCTCTAGATAAAAATATTTGGACTGCTCAATCAGTACAGAAATTGCTCGGAGTGGATTTTGGCGGCAGGATGACTGTAATCCGTTTGAGTTCAGGCGATCTCTTCCTTCATTCTCCAGTAAAGCTAAATGATGATCTATCTTTGGAGTTAGAAGCTCTAGGAGAAGTAAAGTATCTGGTTGCACCAAACAAATTCCATCACTTACATTTAACTGACTATATAAGCAGGTATCCCAGTGCTCAAGTATGGGGTGCTCCAGGACTTTCAGAAAAGAGAAGTGATATTAACTTCACTGCAGAGTTTGGAGAGGATGTTAGTTTGGACCCAGATGATGAAATTAAATGGGTGTTATTTGACGGTGTGCCTCTTTTCAACGAGGTGGTTTTTTATCATCCTCAGAGCAGAACTGTGATATTTACTGATTTCATTTTTAACTATTCTACTAATGAGAGTCTATGGGTTAAATTGTATGCTTGGATTGATGGGGTATATGGCAGGCCTGATCTTTCAAGATTAATAAAATATATGGTTCGGGATAGAGAAAAGGCGAGAGAATCAGTACAAAAAATACTTTCTTGGGATTTTGATCGTGTGAGTTGTACTCACAGGGATATCATAAATTCTGGCGGCAAAGAAATAATTACTAAAGCACTTAGTGTTATATAGGGAACGCAGAGTCTCTACGCTCCCTATATAATTTTTTTGATAGTTTATTTTTTTGTTCCTGGCTCTGTCATTGACATTGGATCAAGTAACTCGTTTAATTTGGCTGCAGGAAGTACTTTCTTCTCTAGTGCAACTTCACGTACAGTTTTACCTGTAGCATATGCTTCTTTAGCAATACTAGCAGCGTTGTCATAACCTATTACAGGCGCTAGGCTTGTGCACATAGCCAAGCTCTTTTCGATCATTTCTTCACAACGTTCTTTATCTGCTTTAATTCCTTTTATGCATTTGTCAGCAAACACATTTGATGCGCTTCCCATGAGCTCTATTGATTGTAGAAGGTTGTGCCCCTTAACCGGCATCATAACGTTTAGCTCAAAGTTTCCGAATTGTCCGCCAATTGAGATTGTTAAGTCATTACCCATAACCTGGGCTGCAACCTGACACACGGCCTCTGGAATAACAGGATTTACTTTGCCTGGCATAATCGAAGATCCGGGCTGTACTGGAGGAATAAGTATCTCGCCGATACCGCATCTAGGACCACTTCCAAGCCATCTGATATCGTTTGCGATTTTCATTAGACTTACTGCCAGTGTTCTAAGTGAGCCACTAGCTTCTACAACTGCGTCCTTTGATCCTTGAGCTTCAAAGTGGTTGTCTGCTTCTCTTAATTTGTTCTTTGTACCTTTACTAAGTTTTTTAGCAACTAGTCCACCAAATTTTGGGTGTGTGTTTATCCCTGTACCCACTGCTGTACCACCAATTGCAAGCTCAGATAGTTCTTGTTTTGCATACTCAACTCTCTTGATACCGTGCTCAATCATACTTGCATAGCCGCTAAATTCCTGCCCCAGTCTAATAGGGGTTGCGTCTTGTAAGTGAGTGCGTCCTATCTTAACTATTTTATCAAACTGACGCGCTTTAGATGCCAGTGCTTTATGTAAGTTTTTTAGTCCTGGAATTAACAGTTGGTCTATAGCAAGTATTGCTGAGACATGAACTGCTGTCGGATAAACATCATTACTAGATTGACCATAATTGACGTGGTCATTTGGATGTACTCCTGTTTTGCTTCCTTTTTTAATGCCTAGTATTTCATTCGCACGGTTAGCTATTACTTCGTTTGTATTCATGTTTGTTGATGTCCCAGAGCCTGTCTGGAAAACATCTAGAACAAAATGGTCATCTAATTTTCCATCTATTACTTCTTGTGCGGCTTTAACTATAGCTCGTCCATTTTTTTTGCTTATAAGTCCAAGCTCCATATTGGACTCGGCTGCAGCCTGTTTTATCATGCCCATTGCTTGAACCAATAGACTATGTTTTTTTATTCCGCTTATTGGGAAATTCTCGATTGCTCTTGCGGTCTGAGCTCCATAATAAGCATCTGACGGGACAGACATCTCTCCCATTGAATCGCTTTCAATTCTATAACCCTTTCTGGCCATAATTACACTCCTCCTTGGACGTCCTTGTTCTTGGGAGTGTTAATTATGCCATAAGAAAGAAATTTTTCTATTTTGCCTTGTGGGAGTTGTCTACGATTGCACCTTGAGGTTTTTGAAAGACTTCGGAATTGGGGTTCTCTTTTTTAAACGAAACGTTCTCAAAAGTCATAGAGCCAACTTCGGTATCTCCTAATTTATCATCAGACCACTCGAAGAAACTGATCTTTTTAGGAACTATGAGACCATCTGCTTCCTGCCACTCTTCATATACGGCAGCGTGGCGTTCAAGCTCTTCAATAGACTTCCCCCTCATGAGAGGTGGGTAAGTAACTATGTAGTGCAGAACCTTTATTTGATTGGTGTCTTTATCTATGTACGCAACATAATCATCATCAGGTGTATCACCAACTCCCGGATCATATGTAGCCTTTACGACATTGTACTCTTTGCCATTTAATTCTTTAGTACCAAGAGCCTCCAGATTTACCCCTGGGTCTGCAAAGAGGAAGGGTAGTCCAAAGAAATAAAACGGTGTAAGAGCATAGAATCTGGGCGGCAATCCCAAAGCTTCAACATTGGGAGTAATCCAGGCTTCAGTACCATCAAAACCTACTTTATAGTTGTCGCTTGTGATAAGAGCTTTTCGGGAGTTTAGATCAAAAAGCTGATTATCTTCTACTTTTACTATGCCGGTGATTTCCATCTCTTGATCATATTGCAGAGTTCTGTAATTCTTAAAGTTCTCAAGCCCCCCATGTGCATCATATGCCTCATCAAGCTGAGCATTTGATAATATAGAAAGTTGAGTTACAAAAATTAAGGCTAACGTCAAAATAGAAAATACTTTTTTCATCACAAGTGTCTCCGTTATACATGGTTTTCAGTTTTTAATTATAAATGATTATCTCTTGGAATGATCCTTTGATAAAAATTTGGGTTATTATCTATAGATAATAAAAGCTAAAACTTTTAGCTTTATTATTCGTATTAATATTTATAACGCTTGTTGATTTAGATAAGATGCCTGGCAAATCTACTAATTGAGATTGGACAAAATTTAAAGTGCTCGGACTATTTGCTAAAAAAGAGATTTCAGATGAAGAGGCTATGAGAGGGTTTCAAAATGGCAAGGCCGAGAGTTTTGATATTCTCCTTAAGCGTCATAGTGGAGGTTTGCTCAGATTCATTATGAAGATGACTGCTGGTAATAAAATTCATGCTGAAGATTTGCTTCAGGAAATATTCCTTAAAATAATTGAGCGCAAAGATAGATATGATTCTAAGCAAAAGTTTACAACTTGGCTCTACAGCATTGCCCGCAATCACTGTATTGATTATCTCAGATCAGAGAGCTACAGGAGGCACAGCTCACTTGATGCCCCACTGTCTGACACAGACCAGGCGGGAGCCGTTGTTCTAGAGATAGTAAAGAGTGAAGACCCAGGGCAGGAAGATAAGATCTATAATAGAGAGCTTAAGGAGTTATTGGATTTGGGAGTTAATTCTTTAAAAGAGGAGTTTAAAGAGGTTTTTATCCTAAAAGAAATAGAAGGGCTTTCCCTAAATGAGATTGCAGATATTACAGGGTCTCCTCTGGGTACTGTAAAGAGCCGTTTGAGATATGCATATCAGAATCTAAGGAAAGTTTTTAGTGAATCAGGGTATTTTGAGGAAAGGCAAAAAGCTAAAGGAGTATCATCGTAATCATGAAATGCAAAGATTGCACAGAGCTTTTAATTGATTATATGCATGGTGAGCTCAGCTCAGAGGATAAAGCTGCGGTTAAAGAGCATCTAGATAGCTGTAGCAAGTGTTTAAGTGAGTTTGAGGAATACTCTCAAATTCAAATGGCAGCTCAGGGGGAAGTATTGCCTGAAGTCTCTCCTGAAGTACTTGCAAAGATATCTGAGGCTGCTAATGAGGATCTTAAAAACAAGAGGAGACCTTTTTGGAAGAAATGGTCATATTCTCCAATCTTGGTTCCAGCCCTTACTACTGCCATTGCTCTATCTGTCTGGTTTTATTACGGATATGACGGGGTTAACATTAGCCCTGAAGTTGCTTCTAAAAAGAGAGAGATGGCCTATCAAACTCAGGCAGAGTCTGTAGAACCTGAATCTAGAAGCATGGGTGCTATTGTGGATGACAACCCAGTAATGGATCATGCTGTTGTACTTGAGCAGCAAATAGATTCGCCCGAAGAAGGACCTGTGAGTCAACCTGCAGAAAAGCCTCAATCCTTTGCATATGAAGAATTGCCGGCATCCCCAGCAGACTCCGAAATCTCATCAAGTTCTCAATTTGCAGAAGAATCCGACTCTGCAAATCTAAGATCACAGAAAGAACCTTTATCTATGGCTGCTCAAAAGCAAAAAGAGGATCGGTGTGATGTTTCTATAAGAGCGAATGAAGCCATAGTCAACTCAACTACACCGCCTTCCAAATCTGCTCAGAAAAAGTCTTATAAATTGCTTGCAGAATGCTATGAGCAAAAAGGGGATTTTGATAATGCAATTTCAAACTACATAAAATTAGAACAAGTGGCTCCAGAAGAATCTGCTTTTGCCAACAGCAGAATTGAAGAGATCAGAAATAGAGTTGAGTTAGATCATGAACAGCAAAGAAAGTTGTCAGATCCAGTTCCTGCAAATTAAATTACTCCACACCTATTAAATCTTTTGTAAACCCCATTCGTAATAATCCATATCAAATCATAAAAGGAGATTGCATTATGAAATTCTCTGCAAAGTTATTACATATGGGAGTTTTCTCTCTAGTCTTTTTTGTTACAGTTGGAAGCAGTTTAATATCATTGTCCATGGTTACATCTGCTGATGCCAAGGCGTTGAATACAGTTGGGTGGGACGTGCAGATTAGCCATCCCTATGTTCAAAAAGGAACTTATAGTGACGAGTTAATAAACATCAAACTTTCAGGAAGAGACGCCGTTCCGTTATTTGCCAGAACGCCAGTTAATCTGGTTTTAGTAATAGACAGAAGCGGTTCTATGAGTGATCGGGGGAAAATTGACTATGCAAAAAAGGCTGCAAAGGAAATAGTAAATAGATTAGCAAGTAATGACAGACTTTCTATCGTAGCTTATTCCACAGAAGTCCAAGTACTATTTCCAATGCAGACTCTAAAAAATAAAGAGCTTGCAATCTCAGCTGTTAACTCTCTTTATCCAAGTAATTCAACTAACCTCTCCGGAGGATTGATTGCAGGGATAAACCAGCTAGAGTCGGTTGAAAGATCTGGTTTTATAAATAGAGTGATACTCCTTTCTGACGGGCTTGCCAACACTGGAATAACCGATATAGCTGAGCTTAGTCGGGTGTCCAGTAGGGCATCTGAGAAGAACATTCATATAACTACAATGGGCTTGGGTTTAGACTATGATGAAAACCTTATGATGAGCCTGGCACAGTATGGTGCGGGTAACTACTATTTTATAGAATCACCTAACCAGCTTGCTGCAATTTTCCAAAGAGAGTTCGGTCAGCTTTCTAGAACCATAGCAAAATCACTTATTCTTACAATTACTTTAGAGCCGGGTGTTAGTTTGCAAGATGTGTACGGCTACACATACTCAACTACCAAAGACGGTAAGATAAGAATTAAACTTGGAGATATATATGCTGGCCAACATAGGGATATCTTGATAAAGATGCGAGTTCCCTCAAATAAGTTAGGTGAGAGGGGATTTATAAAAGCTTCTCTTAACTATGAGGATCTCTTAAACAACAACAAGAGTGCGGGATTTAAGAGAGAGCTCTCCTACAATGTTACTTCTGATGACGAAACGGTTAGAGCAAATGAGAATAAAGAAGTCTCAGCAAGGGGAGTATCCGTGGATGCTGCATTATATTTAGATAGAGCTACTAATGAATATGAAAGTGGAAATTCAGAAAAAGCACTATCGTATATGAAGAATGCCTACCAAAAGATTAATACCGTTAACCAAACGCCACAGAGAAATCAGCAAACTCTAAGACAAGAGGAAGAACTCCGAGAAGCAATTCAAGATATGGAAACGTATTCTTCCTCTCCTATGTCAGACGAAGGGAAGGGGTTGATTAAAAAACAAAAGGCAAAAGCGCTTGAGTATCAGCAGTGATATTAGGCTTGCAACCTGTATGATTTAACTAAAGGGGAGGCGTCCGGTCTCCCCTTGAATTAATACAATTTAATACCCAGATATTGAGCTTTTCTATTTTTCCAATAGAATCTATAGCACTAAAAGTTTGAGGAGTTGTTAAGTTGGGTGACGTCGGAACTTTTCCATTTGGTTGGGTCAGAGAATTCAGAGATGATAATTGGCAGATTATCTGGGATCCTAAATCAGGGCTCTTAATAGCTCAGGGGGCAATCTCTAAGAAGGTTGTTGAGTTAGGTAAGTCCCCAAAGTGGATGGATGCCAAGGTTTATGCGGATAACGTTAAGAGTGATCCAGAATCATTTTTTGATTAACCTGTAGTAGGATATCTAAATGAAAGATGTTAATTCTACAAAATATATGGAGCAAGAGTTAGTTTCTATCCCCTTTGGAAAAAGTAAGATAGACGGGCTCTACTATAATAGCACTATTCATGAAGAAGATAATAAAAACAATGATACTGCTATAATCCATGTCCATGGTTTTCTTGGGAACTTTCTTGATGGAAGCCAGCGCTTTCTTCCACCTATTTTGGCTGAGGGAGGGTATTCCTCTCTTGCAATAAATACCCGTATGGCAAATTTCGGTTTGTTTTTTGGCTACGGCATTCTAAATGACACAATTCCCCAAATTGATAGAGTCGTTGAATATTTGCAGGAGCTTGGTTACAAAAACATCATACTGTCAGGATATAGTCTCGGAACTAGTATTGTTCTTAGATACGCAGCACTTAGAAAAGATGCTAAAATATTTCCTAGCCTAAAAGGCGTAATCACACTTGCAGCGCCTTATTCAATGCCAGACTCTATTCGCCGCAGATGGAACAGTTTGGGAAGCGAACCTTCTTATGATGAAGTGCTTGAAGAAGCTAAAGAGATAATTAAACCTGGAAGAGAGGGTACAGGGCATGACCGTACTATATTGATTTATAAAGCTCGTGGGGATTCCTACCGCCCTGAGCATACTGAGATATATACATACAGAACATGGTGGTATTTGGCAGGCCCTGAAGCCAACACCGCTATGGGATATAAACAGATCAAAGAGATTAAAGTTCCAATACTTCTTATCCAGGGTTGGTATGACCAGATTGTGAAACCAGAGGAAACTCATGATCTTGCTCAAGTTGCACTTGATGCGGGGAACAAAGATGTCTCTGCATTTTATGTTAATGCTGGGCACAAATTTGAGGATAAAGAAGAAGAGCTGGGCGACATTATTGTGAGATGGCTAGATAGAAGATTTAAAGATTAACTTTTACAAACACTAATAGAGATGGTTTCCAGACAAAGACGACTACTAAGTTTTCCAGCTGAAGACGGCTTTCTTATTAACGCACTTTTAGTCTCAGGTGAGTTTAGTAAGGAAGAGAACCTATACGATGCTCCCATAGTCCTTCTAGTTCACGGGGTTCTCGGACATTTCCTTGCAAGAGGAACACCAAGGCAATTACCCAACGCATTTGTAGAAAATGGCATCAGCTCCTTCTCAATTAATACCAGAATGGCTTTTACCGGGCAGATGTTTGGTAGCGCTATTTTTGATGAATCCATCATGGATATCGAGGCTGCTGTAGATGTGCTAGTTAAAGAGGGATTTCGTAAAATAATAGTTCTTGGCTGGAGTCTCGGGGCAAATATTAGTGTTTACTATGCCGTGAATGAACCTCATCCAAATGTGAAGGGTCTTATTCTAGAGGGCTGCTCCTCTTCGTTACCAGAGTCAAACAAAAATAGGCTTAAGAAATGGAACAGTGTTCCTTCTTATGACCATATTTATGATATTGCTAAGAAAGTCTTAAAACCGGATCCTGTGACAACTCAAAATGATAGGGTCTTTATTGTATACAGAGCCTGGGGCCCCACTTTTGACCCAAACGATGTTGAGCTCTTCACATATCGCACCTGGTGGTTTATGAGAAGCCCTGAGGCCTATAATGCCAAAACAAATGAAATAATCCAAGATGTTAAAATCCCCATTCTATTTATACACGGTGATAAAGACTATATAGTTGGTGCTGAAGAACCTGAGAGTTTGGTAGAAATATTAAACAATGCTGGAAATAAGGATGTGCAATTGACGTTTATTCCAGATGCAAGACATGATTGTATGGAAAATCCCACCGATACTGTAGATGTTTTAGTAGACTGGCTGTCCAAATTCTAAGACCAGTTTCACATTTTAATTCTGAGTGATAGGTTTATCATATGGAACTTAGCTGCCATACACTAATTGTAGGTGCAGGTATTACAGGTCTTACCATAGCAAGAGAACTCCTTGCGCGCGGTACTGAAGATATTGTAATTATCGAGAAAGAAAACTCTCTTGGTGCTCATGCAAGCGGGAGAAACAGCGGGGTTCTTCATGCTGGGATTTATTATTCTCCCGGCACATACAAAGCTAAATTTTGCGTAGAAGGCAACCGCCTTATGAAAGAGTACTGTTTGGATCATGAACTTACTTTAAATCAGACAGGAAAAGTTATTGTAACAGATGATAGCAGAGTAGATTCTCTATATGAGCTCAAAAAAAGGGCTGATCAGAGTGGCGCTGAATCTACAATAATTGACCGCAACAAACTATTGGAGTTTGAGCCTTATGCAGTGCCTAGTGAAAAAGCTCTTTATTCACCAAACACCGCAGTTTTTAATCCAAAACAAATCTTAGCTTCAATAAAACAGGAGCTCGCAGACTCTGGAAAAGTGAAATTTATATTTGGCACTGTATATAAAAGACTAAAAGGAAGCAGTCTTGCAATAACTAATGATGGAAATATTAAGTTTGAGAAATTCATTAATGCTGCGGGTAGCTTTGCTGATAAGGTAGCCCATTCTTTTGGAGTGGGCTACGAGTATAAGGTTCTCCCTTTTAAGGGCACATATAAAAAACTGGTTAAGAGCAGAGACTATATGGTGAGGGGAAACATCTACCCTGTTCCGGATTTGAGAAACCCTTTTCTGGGGGTTCATTTCACAAGAGGATATGACGGGTGTGTTTATATAGGCCCAACTGCCATTCCAGCGTTTGGACGTGAGGAATATGGTCTTCTAGACGATCTCTCGTGGGAAACAATTTCTATTCTCGGACGAGACGCTCTTCTCTTTTTTACAAATGATGCATTCAGAACTGCAGCAATGGGTGAGACCAAGAAATATTTTAAGACATATATGTATTCAGAGGCCAGGAAGTTAGTGCCTGAGCTTAAAATTGAGGATATTGAAGATACTCCCAAAGTTGGAATACGTCCACAGCTTGTCGATTGGAAAAACAAAAAGTTGGTTATGGATTTTATTATATTGAAAGATGGAGACTCTCTGCATATCTTAAACGCTATTTCTCCTGCATTTACTTGCTCTATGGCATTTGCCAAGCATGTGGTTAATGAATTGTGATTAATGCTTTATGGTTATTTTTGAGAATAACTTGCCAATGTTTGCAAAAGCCATATAAAATAACATTCCTGTAATCGCTTTTATGTCCATACAATATCCAGCTAGAGGTAATAAATGCCAGAACTGAGAATAATTCGTAATTATGTTGGTATAAAAGATTCTCATACCATAGAGTCTTATATGTCCAGAGGCGGCTATGCCGCACTTGGTAAAGCTCTTAAGATGGATCCAGATGAGATAATTGATGAAATTAAAAGAGCGGGGCTCAGGGGTAGAGGTGGAGCAGGATTCCCGACCGGAGTGAAGTGGAGTTTTATACAAAGGGATTCTAAAAAGCCCATTTATCTATGCTGTAATGCTGATGAGAGTGAGCCTGGTAGTTTTAAAGATAGAGAAATACTTGAGCAGGATCCTCACCAGATGCTAGAGGGCATGATGATAGCCTGCTACACGATTAACTCTCATAAAGCATATGTATATATCAGGGGAGAGATGCCTTATGGCGCCAGCATTATTGAGGGGGCAATAAAAGAAGCATACGATAAAGGATATCTTGGCAGGAACATACTTAACTCAGGGTTTGATTTGGACATTGTTTTGTTTAGAGGGGCAGGGGCATATATCTGCGGTGAAGAAACAGGACTTTTAGAATCAATTGAAGGGAAAAATGGTGAGCCTAGACCAAAGCCGCCTTTCCCAGCACAGATTGGTCTATTTGGATGTCCCACTATTATCAATAATGTAGAGACGCTTGCATTTGTTCCTCATATTATAAACAAAGGGCACCAGTGGTTCTCAGCCATTGGTCTTCCCAAAAACACCGGTACAAAAATTTATGGGCTTTGTGGAGATGTGAACAAGCCTGGGTTATATGAAATCCCGCTTGGTATTACTGCGCGTGATCTAATTGAAGAGTATGGGGGAGGAATACCAAACGGTAGAAAAGTAAAAGCCATTTCTCCTGGAGGATCCTCGGCACCACTGCTTACAGCTGATGAGCTTGATATTACGCTCGACTTTGATTCGCTTGCTGAGGCGGGTTCTATGCTGGGTACAGCTGGCGTTACTGTTATGGATGATAACGCATGCATGGTTAGGGTTGCCCAAAACCTTGCACATTTCTATAGAGATGAATCCTGTGGCCAGTGTGTCCAATGCAGGGAGGGAACATGGTGGCTTGAGAAGATGTTAACAATGATAGAGCAGGGCAGGGGAAAGATGGAATATATTGATACGCTGCTTGATGCCTGCTCACAAATGAGGGGTACCACAATCTGCGCTCTGGCAGATGGCTGCGCTATGCCTGTTGAGTCAATTGTAAAGAAATTCCGTCACGAATTCGAAGAACATGTAAGGCTTGGAAAATGCCCGTTTGAAAACAAGCATATGGGTGACTGGTCTTAGTTTGAATAGTGATGGAATGCTAAGTGGTTATTGAACTTTCTCTTTCTTCTCAGAAGTCTCTGATTTATCGAGGTCCGTGTCTTCAATTCTTTTAGAGCTGTCTTTCTCGGGAGTTACATCAATTTCGTCATCCTTAATTGATTTTCTAAACCCTTTGATACCTTTACCCAAAGAAGAGCCAAGGTCTCCTAGTCTGCTAGGGCCAAAAATCAAAAGCAGAATGCCCAAAATTATTAGTAATTCCCAAATGCCTAATCCACCGATCATATATATACAGTACCGATATGACTTACCAAAGTCAACTTAACTCGTATCATTTATTCCTTTTTCTTAGGGTTTATGAGAGGAAATGGATCCTCACCAGTTATTAGCCTAACGCCTCTTTGTCTAGTGAAATAGTTCCAGCCCCAACGGAAGAGTACTAAAACTTTGCTGTCAAACTCAATTAAATATCTAATGTGAACAAAAGCCCATATTAGCCATGCAAAAAAACCTGCGAATTTAAGTGATCCCCCCAAATCTGCAACAGCAGAGGTTGTTCCTATAACAGCTAAATTGCCTTTTTCTTTGTATATAAATGGCCCGGTATCGCGACCAGCTAATCTGTTCAGAATAAGCTTGGCAACATATTTTCCTTGCTGCATAGCCACTGGTGCTACTCCCGGCAATGGATTTCGACCAAAGTGTGCAAGATCCCCTATGACGAAGATGTCCTGATGACCCGGAATGTTAAGAAAGGTATCTACAAGAACTCTACCTGTACGGTCAAGTTCCGCCTCTGAGTTTTGAGCCAAGGCTTTTCCTAAAATGGAGGCTTTAACACCAGCTGTCCATAAAATAGTTCTAGAATATATAGTTTCACTACTGCCGTTTCTTTTGATAACAGCATTGCTCCCGCTAATATCGGTTACCATGGTGTTTACTTTGATAGTTACCCCTAGTTTTTTGAGAAACCCTTGAGCTTTTTGAGATAGATCTTTAGGGTAAGTTGGCAGAACCTGATCCAGACCTTCAACTAAGATAATCTTAGCATCCTCAGTGTTTATGTTTCTGAAATCGTCTTTTAATGTGGTACGAGTGAGCTCTCCAATGGTACCTGCAAGCTCAACTCCAGTTGGCCCAGCCCCAATTATTAAGAAAGTCATCCATTCCTGTTGTTTCTCAGGGTCCGTTTCTCTCTCCGCAGCTTCAAAAGACAGAAGTATCTTTCTTCTCATCTCAAGCGCGTCCTCTACTGTTTTTAATCCAGGAGCTTTGCTTGCCCAGTCGTCATGGCCAAAGTAATGATGGTTAGATCCCGTTGCAACTATAAGCGTATCGTAGGTTATCTCTCCATCTCTGAAAATTACTTTTTTCTGATCTGGAACAATATCAGTTACTTCCGCTTTCACTACGTATGTGTTTTTATAATCATTTAGAACAACTCTAAGAGGAGAGGCTATTTCTCCAGGAGAGAGCCAGCCAGCTGCTACTTGGTATAAAAGGGGTTGAAAGAGGTGAAAGTTCCGTTTGTCCACTATAGTAACTTTCACTTTACCCTTCGAGAGCATTTTAGCGGCATATAGACCTCCAAAACCACCTCCCAAAATTACGATATGGTGCAGTTTCTCCTTACCTGTTTCTGTATCAGAGTTGTTTTCTCTACTAGACATAGGCAATGAATTTACCTGTAGATTTTAGATTGGGAATTGTCCCACACCTAAACATCCTATATCATTGGCTAATATCAAAATATTCTTATAGAAAATATCCATTGATTTTATGATAGCCTGTGAAATTAATTTTCATCTGGTAACTTAGTGAAACATTTAAAATTAAGATTTAATGGGATTGTTAAGGGATATATATGTCTGAGCATTTATTAGTTGGTTTAGCAGCAATAATAGTTTTAGGTATAGGAGCTCAGTGGTTAGCTTGGCGTGTTAGCCTTCCTGCAATCTTACTTTTGCTAATTTTTGGTTTTATTGCAGGCCCGGCCACTGGTTTTCTTAACCCTGACGAAATTTTTGGAGACCTCCTTCTTCCATTGGTCTCCGTATCGGTTGCAATAATACTATTTGAAGGTGGTCTAAGCCTTAAATTCTCTGAGGTAAAGCAGCTTACTGGGGTTATAAGGAACATGGTTACAGTTGGTGTCCTGGTGTCCTGGGTGCTGACCTCCTTTATTTCATATTTTATTTTTGGGCTTGGTTTGCAAATCTCAGTTCTTCTGGGTGCCGTGCTCGTAGTAACTGGACCTACTGTAATTGGCCCTTTGCTCAGGCATGTGAGGCCCTCTGGCAGAGTTGGATCCATAATTAAATGGGAAGGGATTATTATCGATCCCATTGGAGCTGTACTAGCAGTGCTAGTTTTTGAGGTGATTATCTCTGGTGGATTGGAACAAGCTACAACACTGGTTCTGATAAGTATATTTAAAACTATAGTAATAGGTCTGGTTTTAGGACTTGCTGGTGCCTATTTAGTTGTTGTCATACTTAGGAGGCATTGGGTGCCTGATTTTCTTCAAAACCCTGTGTCTCTAATGATTGTTGTATTTGTTTTTGTTTGCTCAAATGTAGTGCAGATTGAGTCAGGATTACTTTCTGTAACAATAATGGGAATTGCTCTTGCCAATCAGAAGTGGGCAAGTATAAGGCATATAATTGAATTTAAGGAAAACCTTAGGGTCTTATTTATTTCGAGTCTTTTTATTATTCTTGCTGCACGGCTTACGACTCAAGAATTAAGTAACGTGATAAATTTTAAAGGCTTAATATTCCTAGCTCTTATGATAGTTGTGGTAAGACCTCTTAGTATTTTTATATCTACTTACTTTAGTGATCTTAATTTAAAAGAGAAACTTTTTCTCTCTTGGATGGCACCTCGCGGTATTGTAGCTGCGGCTGTGGCCTCTGTGTTTGCTCTTAGGTTAGCAGATGCGGGTTACGAGCAGGCAGAGCGCATTATAGATATAACATTTCTTGTTATTACGGGTACTGTGGCTATATATGGACTCAGTGCATTTTCGGTTGCAAAGCGCCTGGGTATTGCCAAACCTAATCCTCAAGGGATTTTGATGGTAGGTGCGCATAGCTGGGCACGGTCTATAGCAAAGATTCTTCATGACAACGGGTTCCTGGTGTCTCTTGTTGATTCTAACTGGGCAAATGTTTCTGCAGCACGCCAAGAGGGGTTGAGGTCATATTATGAAAATATATTGATAGAAGACCTCTCAGAAGATATTGAGCTTGATGGAATAGGGAAGCTTATTGCCATTACTCGCAACGATGAGGTGAATTCTCTCGCAGCTCTTCATTTTATTGAGGACTTCGGCCGCGCTCAAGTGTATCAACTCGCTAAGATTTCTAAATTCAGCGCCAAGAGTGAGGAGAGTATCCCACAGCATTTACGTGGTAGATTGTTGTTTGGACCTGAGTCCACTTTCGCCTTTCTAGATGAAAAATTTGCCTCGGGAGCAACATTAAAAAGGACTCCTCTTACAGGTGAGTTTAACTACGATTCTTTTAAGGAAATGTACGGGGATAAAGCGCTTCCAATGTTTATAATAAAAGAGAGTGGGGATCTTGTAGTACTTGCATGGGACAATACTCCCAAACCACTTCCAGGTCAGTATTTAATTTCTCTTGTAGATAAAGATGAAGGGGATTAATCTGCTTTATTTAAGATTAGCCAGTGTTCTGGTTAATTTCCTACAGCTGCGGTTGCAAAGATAATACTTAGCAATACAAACACAGAGATAATGAGAAGCATGATTACAGGCGGTGTAGTACTGTATCCTTTATGAGCATTTGGAACGCTTGATTGTGCGAAACTTGGCCTTCTTTGCATGAGCCCTTTCTTTTCAGCAGGAGCTGGAGGAGCAGCTTGTTCTTGGACTTCTTCTTCTGCCGCTTCCAGTTCTTGTGATGCTTCTTCTGTTTTTACTTCTTGTAGCTCTTCAGAAGTTTCTTGTATTTGTTCTTCGGTAGTTTCTGAACTTTCTTTCTCTGACATCATTTCCTCTTGTGCTTTCAGATTTGGCTGATGCTTTAATATGGGCCAAAAGCGTATTCTTGAGCCATCTTGAGTTGATACTTCAACTCTTCTACTAATCTTCTCTGCAGATCGCTCCAAGCTACCATGCCGTAGTACTGATCTTCCTCATCCAATATGAATAGATGAGAAATCGCATGTTTATTCATGAGGTCCATACAAGCAAGCATTGAAGTGTCTAATTTAACAGTATGAAGTGTGGTACTCATAATCTCTGCTACTTTTACTTCAGTTGGTTTTTTCCCGAGAGCTACCACCTTTGTGGAGAAATCGGTATGACCTACGACGCCTACAATCTTACCATCACTTATCACACCCGTTGTTCTGACTTTGAAATTCCTCAGTTTAAGAGCAGCTACGTTGGCGGTATCTTTCGCATCCACAAAGAAAACTCTGTCCCTTTCGCCAATTAAATCACGAACTTTTAATTCTTCTAACATGGATGCATACCTCCCATTTGTAGATTCTAAAGCACCTATTGTTCAGAATTCTTAAATCCCCAAAAAATATAACTGAAATTGCAATATTTCGAAATTCCCCAACTAACTAAAATAATATCATAAAAATATCTATGAATGAAGAGCCTTTTTGCAGGTAGTGTACATCTCTATAAAAGTTCTATGTATACTATAATCTGTAGCCTATCAAATCTTAAATATAAAGATGATATATAAAACCGTGAAGAACTTGCATTCACGAATGCTAACAAATAAAATATTTGCTATGGGTTTTGAAGCAATTTAGTGTTTTTTACATCTAAATTTTAAGAAATTAAATATTAGGAGGAACATGATGGCAGAATATGTACATCCAGAAGTATTAGTGAGTACCCAGTGGGTAGCAGATCACGTAGATGACCCTAGTGTCAAGATTGTCGAGTCTGATGAGGACGTGCTTCTATATGAAGTGGGACATATTGAGAATGCTATTAAAATAGACTGGCAGACAGATCTGCAAGACCAGCTAGTAAGGGATTACATTGATAAGGAGAAGTTTGAACAACTTCTATCTGATAAAGGCATTTCTAATGATTCCACAGTAGTTTTTTACGGTGATAAGAGTAACTGGTGGGCATGTTATGCTATGTGGGTGTTTAAGCTCTTTGGCCATGAAAATTGCCTTATAATGAACGGCGGCAGGCAAAAATGGATTGAAGAAGAAAGACCAATTACGAAAGATGTTCCAGGTTTTCCAAAGACGGATTACAAAGTATCAGGCACAAATGACTCAATAAGGGCCTTTAGAGATGATGTAGTGGCTCATATTGGTTCTAACAACCCACTTATTGATGTGCGCTCCCCTAAGGAATTCTCGGGTGAGCTTCTTCATATGGAAGCATATCCTCAGGAAGGTGCTCTCAGAGGCGGTCATATCCCAGGTGCAGATAATGTTCCATGGGCTACAGCTGCGAATGAAGACGGTACTTTTAAATCTGCAGATGAGCTTCAGTCTATCTACATGGAAGGCAAGGGGTTAAAAGAAGGTGATGATATTATTGCATACTGCAGAATAGGTGAGAGATCATCCCACACATGGTTTGTCCTTACTTATTTACTCGGTTTTGAAGGCGTAAGGAATTATGACGGTTCATGGACTGAGTGGGGCAATCTAGTAAAAGCGCCAATTGAAAAGTAACTTAATATAAAATTGCGATGTTAAATTTAGGGATGCTTTGCAAAACATAGCATCCCTTTTTGGTTTTAGAATCCTATGACAAAAATTGAAGAAATAATTGAGGCATTTCAGCAAGCAGATTATCAAGAGACTTTGGCAATGCTGCTTGATTACTCCGAGAGTCTCCCTGTGTTGCCGGAGAAGTATATAGAACAAAGGGACGCCGGTTTTAACCGTGTTCCTGAATGTGAGACACCAGTTTTTGTCTGGATTGAATTAAAGGACGGGCTAGTTCATATAGATGCTGATGTTCCCGAGGAATCTCCTACTGTAAGGGGTTTTGTAAGTCTCCTTGTAGACTCATTCAATGGTGTGACTCCTCAAGAGGTTGAGTCCGCTCCACAAAACCTAGTCCACAATCTAGGGCTTGATCAAAAACTAGGCACAAGGCGCATGTTTGGCTTAAGTGCGGTATATAACCGAATCAAAAGCGAAGTGAAAGAAGTAAGCGATCTTCAATAAAGATTCCACCAATACTTTACAAACCACAAAATGATGAATCAAGAACAGCTTATGGAAATGATTCTGGACCACTATGAAAATCCGCGCAACTATGGAGAGATTGAAACTGCTGACGTTGTCCAAGAAGGCGGTAATCCAGGTTGCGGTGATATTCTTAGGGTTTATTTGGAGGTAGATTCTCAGGGTGTTGTTGAGGAGGTTCGTTTCTCAGGAGAGGGCTGTATGCTAAGCCAGTCTGGGGCTTCTATTGTGCTTGAGAATATGAGAGGCAAGAGTATTTCTGAAATAGATGAAATTCCTGCAGATATTGTGGTTGAAATGCTGGGCAAGAAAATGGTTGCAACTCGTCCGGACTGTGCGCGTCTGGGATTTAACACACTTAAAAAAGCAGTAAAGAAATGGCAAAAAAACCAACAACTTGCTAATATCTAAAATTATTCAGACTTGGATTTTACCACATACATGTTTGGGTTTTGGAGTCTGACTGCTTGAAGTCTTTGCTGCATAATAAAAGCAAATCTTTTTAGCAGCTCATAACCTAGGTCATGATCTTTTTCGCATTGCTCTAAGATGAAGTTTCCGTCCAATGAGACTGCCTTTGTAGGGGCTACAGCCTTGGAGTCAAAGTGAGCTTTGTATGGTGGAAATAACCAACCCCAGCCCAATATATCTCCTTCACCCAACATCTGTATAGTGATTGGATCTCTATCTGGAGCAAGAGTAGTCTCCAGGGCCACGATGCCCTCTTGAATTATATAGAACTTGTCTGCTTTTTGATTCTCACCAAATATCAGCTCCCCCGTGTCAAAACTTACATCGGAAGCTTTTTCTATTATCATGCTCAAGTAGTTTTGGTCTAATCCTTTGAAACAGTAGTGTTCACTAATTATGGATTCGAGTGTTGGCATAGCTTTCTCCGGTGCTCAGGATATTTTAATAATTATTATATCACGATTGTAGAGCTCCGCTACATAATAACTTTCAAAATCTATATACACTCGAATATTGCTTTACAGATATCCTAGATCACAATCATGGAAGAACATCTAATTTCTGCATCATTCCAACATCTTCATGTGTCAGAATATGACAATGAAAAACAAAGCTTCCAATTCCTATAGGATCAAGGAAGGTTCTGAAAGTTACAGTTCCAAAGTCAGCGAGGTTAATGTTGCGAGAGTTACTGCCAGGAACCTGACCTCCTGTTGCTGCGGGTACGAGGATTGTGTCTCGCCATTCGGGTTCTGGAAGCGCCTGACCATTTATATGGGTAACCAGAAACGGATTTACATGTATATGAAAAGGATGATCAGAGAACGAACGGTTTATAAGTGTCCATTCTTCGAAATTGCCTGCGAACATATTGTTATAAAGAGACTCAGCACTTGTGAAGAGACCTTCTTTTTGATAGTCAATACGAGGTAGTAACGGGTCAATCTCTGGATTTGGTATACCCATATCATCAGCATCTCTTGCCATAAGGAGATTCTCGAAAGGTACTCCTCCCCAGTAATCAGCATTATAGAGATTGGTGTACCAACCACAGGAAGGCAGACGGAATTCAGGCATTGTCTGTTGTCCACCCTGACCACATAGCTCAAACGCCATGTTGCGCTCGGCGTCAAGAGGGGCACTTAGCATCTCTTGTCTTGAGGGAATACCGGAGGTTTGAGGAAGAGGCCCATCGGGAAGATCCATGTCCTTCTCATTTCCTTCAACCACTACGGTTGCTAGTGTGATAGGAAAAGTTGGCGCAGGGAAATCAAGCCCGATTCGTGCCCTTCTTGGTCCAGGGTCTATACCTTGAGGTGTAATTGAATAAGAACCTGTGGGATCAAGCACCTGAAGATGGTATGTGCCGGGCTCGCCTGCTTTAACGAGAACGTCAACACGGTTTCCAGCACCCATAACGTAGGGTTCTTCAACACCTAAAGAAATCATCTCTTCTTGATTTATGCCATCATTGGCAAGTATATGTAGGCTGTGTCCCTCAAGTGCTATAGGGAGTGTCTCTCCGGAAGCAGCGTCTAACATCCTCCAACGCTGTACTTCGCCTGGGCGCATCCTAAGCGTTGGGTTTGTCACTCCGTTTATTACATAATAAGAATTGCTGTTTAGATACTTAGACCAGAGACCGGGGCCTCCGGCATCCGTGGAAAACTGCTGTGCCGTTTGGTCTACAAAAGGAACGTCTCCGTTTGCGTCGGTTCTGATGACCTGAAAAGCCATAAGGACCTCTTTGGCAGCAGCTATCTCAGGAACTTCATTTAAATCTCCTGGACCACCTTCGATAATTATAAAACCTGCCATCCCTCCGAAGAATGAAAAGCTTACGGAGCCATGCTTGTGCGGATGGTACCAAAATGTTCCGCTCTGGTGGTCTGAGTGAACATCAACTTGAACTGGGCCTGTAGTGCCCGGTTGTATGCGGCGAAACACATTGTCAGAAATACCATTCGGATCTACGGTTAATCCATGTGTATGATAGTTTGTTGTATAAGGATCTTTGGGAAAAGCTCCGAGTCTTTGGTTCTCAGGATTCTCAGGGAAATTGTTTATTAAGTCAAATTGTATGGAGTCTCCAGGGTTAATACGAAATGTAGGAGCTATTAAAGCTCCGTTATACGTGGGCGTATTAATTTCATCCATCTCACCTGTGTCAGAATTCTCTACGAAGTTCGTTGCTATAACTGTCTCAATTGTGGTGCTAAGAATACCGTTTCGGGATTTTATTTCAGGCGGTTGAGGAAAACTGTCCCTATTATTGCTGTTGCTGCAACCTCCCATACTCCAAAAAGAAATTGCTCCTATTAAAAAGAATACTCCTACAATTTGAAATATGTTTCCTCTTGAAACATTTAAAAGTTTTTCCCTAGACATCGTGTTTCCTCCTTGGATTTAGATGAGTAGAGGCTTAATTAGAAACAAAGTATTACAAGATAGAGCCTCCACCAGGCGCCTAATCATATCTTATAGCAAATTGGTAATATGATGTCAATATAGATTGGGTACAATAGATCTGTTTTTAATTATTTCACGGATATATTATTATGAAGAAACTCTACATACCATCCAATGAATCAGAGCTAGTTTTTATAAAGAGTGTATTTGAAGCGGACGAAATTCCTTTCTATGTGCAGAATGATAATTTTGGCTCTCTATACTCAGGTGCTTATATGAATTATTTTAATGCCAAAACTATTCTGGTTCCCGAAGACTATTATGAGGATGCAAAAGAAATAATTAAAAGCGTTGTAGAGGATGCAGAGTTTCCAGAATTTAATGATAAACAACCTCCCGGTGTCTCCGATCTATTTAAAAGTCTCATTACCATACTTACCTTAGGACTTTATTCTCCAGGTAGCAATCAAATTGAAAATTCAGAGAAAAAAGACGATAGATAGGTTGCTTTAGTAGCCAGCCTAATAATTTTTTCTTGATCTGGTATTGTGTTCTTTAAAATTTACAGGTATAAATTCCTTCTCTAATTTTTAACAATTTCATATCATAAGGAATAAGAGTCGGGTCATGATAGTTGGAATTCCTAAAGAGACATATCTTGGAGAAAATCGCGTAGCGATAGTACCCAGTACTGTTCCATCGCTGCAAAAAGCGGGATTTATCGTCCACATAGAATCCGGAGCGGGGCTTGAAGCAGGTTTTCCTGATAAGCTTTTTGAAGACCAGGGAGCTGTAATTTCTGACCGTTCTGAAATATTTGCTAAAGCTGATGTGATTTTGCAAATCAGAGCCGTTGGCACAAACCCAGAGACTGATTCGGAAGATTTAAAAGCACTTAGAGAGGGTCAAATAGTGATAGGGCTAATAGACGCACTCTCAAACCTAGAAGCAGTTAAGTCCCTTGCTTCTAGCAAGGTTAAATCTTTTGCACTAGAGCTTGTTCCAAGAATCACAAGAGCGCAGGCTATGGACGTTCTTTCTTCCCAAGCCAACCTGGCAGGCTACAAAGCAGTATTAATTGCTGCAGACTCAATGCCTAGAATATTCCCTATGATGATGACAGCAGCAGGGACAATTACTCCTGCGCGTGTTCTAGTTATAGGAGCGGGTGTAGCTGGCCTTCAGGCGATTGCTACGGCTAATCGTCTAGGTTCTATTGTCTCCGCATATGATATTCGCCCTGCAGTAAAAGAGCAGGTGCAGAGTTTGGGCGCTAAATTTGTTGAGCTTGAGCTAGAAACTGGGGAAGCCGAGGACAAGGGTGGTTATGCCAAGGCTATGGATGAGGAGTTCTACAAGAAGCAGCGAGAACTGATGGCAAAAGTAGTTGCAGAAAATGACGCTGTTATTTCAACTGCTGCTATACCAGGAAAAAAAGCTCCTATCCTGATTACTCAAGAAATGGTAGAGGGAATGAAACCAGGCTCCGTAATAGTTGATCTGGCTGCTGAAAGTGGTGGAAACTGTGAAGCTACGAAAGCTGGAGAGACCGTAGATGTTGGAGGAGTTAAGGTGATTGGTCCTGTGAATGTTCCTTCAAGCGTGCCTTATCATGCAAGTCAAATGTATGCAAAAAATATAGCAAATCTCCTTCTTCTAATGGTTAAGGAAGAAGAAATAAACATAGATTTAGAAGATGAAATATTAAAAGAATCACTCGTCACTGACGGGGGAAGTGTTGTAAATGATAGAGTTAAAGAGAGTTTGAGTCTATAGAGATTTTATAAAGGAGGTTTATTGTAATGGATAGCTTTGCAATGGTTTTTACAATCTTTGTTCTTGCCGCTTTTATAGGCTTTGAAGTTATAGCTAAGGTTCCTCCTACTCTACATACTCCTTTAATGTCAGGCTCAAACGCAATTTCAGGAATTATCTTAATTGGTGCGATCTTATCTGCAGGAGCACAGCACACTTGGCTTACCGCAGGCCTTGGTTTCGTTGCAGTAGTTCTTGCAACAATTAATGTTGTAGGTGGATTCATGGTAACAAATAGAATGTTGTCGATGTTTAGGAGGAAAGACTAAGACATGTCTTCTGGATTAGTAAATATTGCATATCTAATAGCTGCAAGCTTATTTATATTTGGCCTTAAAGGTTTATCACATCCAAGGACCGCTGTGAGAGGAAACCAGTTAGGTGCTCTTGGTATGCTTTTGGCTATAGTAATCACTTTGCTAGATCAAAACATTATCGGCTATGAAATAATTATTGCGGGTGTTGTTATTGGTGGTGCTATTGGTGTCATCTTGGCAGTAAGAATACAAATGACAGCAATGCCCGAGCTTGTTGCACTGTTTAACGGTTTTGGTGGACTTGCATCTATTTTAGTTGCTGGTGCAGCTTTATTAGAAGTTTCTGTACTTAAAGGCACTGCAGGAGCAATCGCTCTTAATGCCCAGTTTTCTATCTCAACTTTTGCATCAGGTTTAATTGGAGCAGTAACATTCTGGGGAAGTTTAGTAGCGTTTGGAAAACTTCAGGGAAAAGTTAATGATGGCGCAGTCAGATATCCGTTTGATCAGGCCGTTAAAATTATACTTGCTATAATAATTCTGATCTTTGGTTATCTCATGGTAGTCAATCCTGATTCCTCAATTCCTTATTGGGTGATGATAGTACTCGCTTCTGTTCTAGGAATTCTTTTTGTAATACCAATTGGCGGCGCGGATATGCCGGTTGTGGTTGCACTTCTTAATTCATTCTCCGGTCTAGCAGCAGCTGCTGCAGGCTTTGTGCTTTTCAACAGCGTTCTTATTGTAGCAGGGACTCTGGTTGGAGCTTCAGGAATAATTCTTACAATCATTATGTGTAAGGCGATGAACCGATCTCTTACAAATGTGCTGTTCGGGACCTTTACAGTTACTGAAGGCGGCCCTTCGGCAGATGAAGTATATGGTGGAAAAGTAAAATCTACTTCAGCTGAAGAAGTAGCCATGCTTCTTGAAGGAGCAAAAAGAGTTTGCATAGTACCAGGATACGGTATGGCTGTTGCTCAAGCTCAGCATGCAGTAAGAGAGCTTTTTGATCTACTAGAAGGCAACGGAACCACCGTTGAATTTGGTGTTCATCCAGTTGCTGGACGTATGCCGGGACACATGAATGTTCTTTTGGCAGAAGCTGATATCCCTTATGAAAGACTTAAGGATATGGATGAGATTAATCCTAATTTTAAACAGATTGATGTGACAATCATTATTGGTGCCAACGATGTTGTTAACCCTGTTGCAAGAACCGATCCCGATAGTCCAATAGCTGGAATGCCTATTCTAGATGTGGATTACTCTAAAACGGTTATTGTGATCAAAAGAAGTTTAAGCCCTGGGTTCGCTGGTATCCCTAATCCGCTATTTGCTGCCGATAATGCTCTTATGTTCTTTGGAGACGGTAAGAAAGCAGTGGAAGATATGGTTAAGTGCTTAAAAGAAGAGATTGGTTAATCCAATCGTCCTTCCCATTTCACAATCTTAAGATCTAGAACAAAGAAGGCGTAGAATACTGGGACTAGTATTAGTTCAATTATTGTTGCCAAAGCAAGCCCGCCTATCTGTGCATAGCATAGTGGCTGCCAAAGAGGACCTCCATCAATTGCTAGAGGGAATAGGGCTAAGATGGTAGCTCCGACTGTTATAAGAATTGGCCTCAGGCGCTGAACCCCTGCATCAAGTAGTGAATCCTTAAACGGCTCGCCTTTATTGTGCATCTCCTCTACATAATCAAATAGCACAATTACATGGCTTACAATAACCCCCACAAGGGCTATCATTCCAAGAAATGCCATAAAACCAAAAGGCTCACCCATAATAGCCAGCGCTATTAGAGAACCCACGATACCATACGGTACAGCAGCAAATACCAGAAGTGGTTTAATTGCGTTTTTGAATTGGATTAATAGTGATAAGAATATGCCAATTAATGAGATAAGTAACACCATTGAAAGATTTTTGTTTCCCTGTTGTGATTTGGCTTTCTCTCCACCCCAAACGAGTTCATATCCAGGGGGAAGTTTCTCAATAAAAGCACTTATCTTTTTGTCAGCTTTTTTTAATATTGTAGATGGGAGTTGGTCTGGGCCAGGGAATGCAATTACTGTTAATGCTCGAAAATGATTTCGTCTAATCACCCTTGATGTCTCTATTCCGTAATTTATATCAGCCACTTGAGCGATAGGTATCTTTACATCGTTTGCAATTCCGTAGACATACATGCTTTGCAAGTCAGAAAGCTCAGCTCTCTCGTTTATACGAAGCCTTGCCATTACAGGTATGTTCTTATCACCCTCTTTATATGTAGTAAATTCATATCCGCTAAGAGCTGTGAGTGAAGAGGTGGCTACATCCTGATTTGTAACACCTGATAGGCTTGCGCGATCAGGATCTACTTCAAGCTTCACCACAAAGCTATCTTCAAACCAGTCATCTCTTACTATTTGAGTCTCAGGAATTTCTCTCAAAATAGTTTTAAGTTCCTCCCCAAGTTCTCTGAGTGTTGCAATGTCTTGCTCTTCAGTTTCTAGGTCAGAGTTGATGTCCGCTCTTCCTATAAGATGTATCTGAATAGGGTAGTCGACAGCATTTAGCTGTATCTGTCTAACTTCAATATGGGCTCCAGGGATTTGTTCTGAAATAGCTTGTTGAAATAGTGGAGCTAATTTCGGAGTATCTTTCCTATCGTTTAGTCTTATAATGAGCTGAGCATAGTTTCTTTGTTGTTGCTCTGGAGCAACGGTGCTCCAAAACCTAGGGCTTCCTCCTCCAATAAATGAGGCTATGGATACAAGTGGGTTGTCCGCATTATTATCTTTTGCATATTGTTCTGCTACATCTCGTATTACCTGACCCGTTTTAATCACTGTTTCATTTGTAGAGGAAAGCGTAGCTTCATTAGGCATCCAGACGTCTACATAAGACAGATACTGAACATCTAGAGGGAAGAAGGAGGTTTTCATCGTGGATGCAATCAATCCTCCGATAACAAAGAATACCAACGAGAAGGCAAAAGCTTTCTTCCTGTTTTCTATAGACCATTTTGCTATGCGGTAGTAGTGCCCTGTTAATCCCTGGTTTCTCTTTTCCTCCAAAGTGAGTTCTTTTTTCCTAGGTTGAAGCAGATAATATCCTAGCATTGGGACAAAGGTCATTGAGACGATT
>JAJCZS010000046.1 GCA_029262275.1 Deltaproteobacteria bacterium
AGGTAAATTGTCCCGGATGTTTTGCTCATGCATTCCCCTTGGCCAACCAAGTTTATGATAAGTATCAGAGCAGGGGTTTAAATGTTCTAGGGTTATCTACGGCATTTGAGGATTTTGAATACAATAACCAGGAAAACACTAAGCTTCTTATCGAAGAAGGCACTTTAGTAGGTGAGACAAAGAGGTTCTTTGAGAGCCAAAATATTGAGAAACTCCCCTACTCTATAGATTTCCCTATTGCATTTGACCAGGGCGGCAAAGGCAAGGATCTGTACACAGAAGATGATGCCAGGAAACTATGCATGCACTTCAATTTATTCAACGACCAGACTGAGAGTGAACAAAGAGAATCAATAGACCGGATACTTCGGAATCTAAATGCACTTTCGAATTCTTCTTACACATTCACTATCAACCGGTTAATGGGAACCCCGTCATGGATTATATCTGATAGTGATTTCAATATTATACATAGTTCATTCGGACACAAGGAACAAGATGAGTTCTTTGAAATGTTGGATACAATGATCAGTGATTCTAATGGATAGATTTAACGCAGCCTAACACCGTCAGCAAAATCTATTTCATTGAAAAAGAACTACATATTCTTCAAGCCCCTCTTTCTGAAGATCTTCTGCGGGTACAAACCTTAGCGAAGCAGAATTTATACAATATCTAAGTCCAGTTGGGTCAGGCCCGTCATTAAAAACATGGCCTAGGTGAGAGTCTGCATTCTTGCTTCTAACCTCAACCCTTCTCATCAGAAAGGAGTTATCCTCTACCTCTACAATATTCTCTGTTACCAAGGGTTTGGTAAAACTCGGCCAGCCTGTGCCAGACTTAAACTTGTCTGTTGAGCTAAAAAGTGGCTCTCCCGAGACAATATCGACATATATGCCAGGCTTTTTGTTATCCCAATACTCATTACTAAAGGGCCTTTCGGTGCCATTTTGCTGAGTTACTTTATATTGAAGTGGTGTAAGTTTTTCCTTTAGTTCTTCTTTTGACGCTTTCTGATTTGTGGATTCTTCAGCAGCAATAGAAACATTTTGAGTTGAATCGCCTACACCAACTAATTTGAATCCCACAAACAAAACTAAGGCCAATGTAATTATTAGATATTTTTTCATAGTTATTATCTCCTATTCACACAAATATACGCAGTACAAAAAGTTTTAGATTCATTTAATTTCATGATTTTTGATTGAAATATTAAGCCCTAATAGATGTTTACCGCCAGGAGCTAAGGTTCTTATATCCGTCCCTGCATTAGTGGCTTCTACGCATACAAATTTAGTATAGTCCTCATTTCCAAGATCTTTCATCTCCCGAGCCTTACTTCTCCAGGGATTCCATACAACCGTAGAATTACTTCCTGTCTTTCTAATTTGTATCTTCCTATTTAAATTCGCATCATCAATCACACAGTCTTTCTTGGTATCCAAGTAGATTCTATCGGTTTCACCTGCAATTATGACGGGGCCGTCTTGAATCTTTTTGCTAAATTGATCTACCTTGTCTATGTAAGATGTATTATCTAAACCATGAATACGAACATTATTAACGTCAGACACATGATAGTAGGTATGAAAAGCACTCGTGATTTCATATTCTTCATTGTCTGTGTTAGTCATAGTGAGCTCAGCGTTTAATTCCTTCCCTACACTAATCGCAATTTCCAGATCAAAACTGTAATCCCATAGATTGCGCGTTTCTTTGTTATCCACAAGCCCAAGAGTGATCTGAGTTTCGTCTGCAGATAAGTGCCTGGCCCCCCTAACCTCCCACTGTGAGGTTCTTGCAAAACCATGTGCGGGTTTGGTTTTGTCCGTCGGATGATCGGCAAACCATGGCCAGCTTATAGGAATTCCACCCCTGATAGCTTTGCCCGGCTCGAATAGGCTTTGAGAGCTTAGAAAAATTATGGGCTCCTCACCCTTAGGGACATAAGAAGTAATATGAGCTCCGTGAATAAATACTGTTGCTGAAGCAGAGTTATTCTCAATATCAGCAAATATAAATCCATTATCCAGTTCTCTAAAAGTTAGATTATCCGGGAGTGCAAACCTGTGATTCAAATTCTCAACCGATACGCTTGGCATAAACTAATTATATATAGATTCTTTAAGTTTTGGGATTATTTATTTGGAACTTGGGCAGAAAAGAAGTGGTGCGAGTGGAGGGAGTCGAACCCACACACCTTGCGGTACTAGATCCTAAATCTAGCGCGTCTGCCAGTTCCGCCACACTCGCACTGTTTGGTGGGCTGTGAGGGAATCGAACCCCCGGCCCGATGATTAAGAGTCATCTGCTCTACCTAGCTGAGCTAACAGCCCTCTTAACTAAAGAACACTTATTATAATAACCTCTGAGCTAAAATCAATAAATTACATATATTTATTCACTGTTATGAAAATAATCCTGAAACTCAGAAATCCTTCGATATACTTTGTGTATAGGTAGATGTTTTGAGTCCGGGGGTCTCTCCATACCTCTTAAATCAAACCCTCTCATCTAAAAGAAAACCCTCCTTTAATGAGATTATATGGGCAAGATTTAGACCCCCTGGGCTCCTTAGCATTCCAGTATACACCAATCCATTTTTAATTATCAAGATTGAATTCAACAAAAATCAATCAACTTAACTACGGAAACCCGAATTAAACCAAATACATGAATGCATTTTTAATCTTTTAAGAGATTACAGTTGACTTAAATTAATTATTATAATAAATTAGATGGCAGGGAAGATTCCAAAAGTCCTTTTGACTCTATCCCTAAAAACATACAAAATGGGAGAAAGATGATGAGAAAATTACTTGTAGTCTTTTTAGTTGCTGTATTCTTGCTTGGTCTTGGCACAATCAGCCAGGAAGCTAATGCATCAGTAAAATCTTCAGATAGTAACGATTCAACAGTACAAATTGTAGTTGCTACTCCAGAGAAGCCTTCAATCGAAGTTGCTTCCAAGAGAATATACGTTGGAAATATTTTGGGTATCCCAACAAAGGGCACCACAAACAGATAGTTAGCCACACTTAAAAACTTAAAATGGAAGATGCATGGGTTAAGCCTATGCATCTTTCTTTTACAAAGTCTTTGCTTCTAAGTAGTTTCCTCAGGTTTTACAATCACAAGAGTATATTTATCTAGGTCTATATACTTACGCGCTGCATTCAACACATCTTCTTTTGTAACTGAGTAAATCTTCTCAGAATACTTGTTGTATTCTTCCCAACCTATACCGTAGAGCTCGTCAAATGTGATCTTAGCCGCCTGTGCGGAGTTCTCCTGGAGACCTATTTCAAAACTACCTACAAGGTAACTTTGCGCACGCTCAAGCTCCTCAGCACTAACGCCTTCTTTGAGTAGAAGCTCTAGCTGATCTTTCATTCCTTGGATGGCCTCTTCCTCTTTCTCTGGCGCAGTTCCAATATATACCCCTAGGAAACCTGGCTCGAGCCCAGGTGTATAGAATGAAGTTACCGTGTAGGCAAGACTCTTTTTATCTCTGAGCTCTAAAAACAACCTTCCACCCATTCCTGACATTATGGTATTAAGTACTTCTATAGAGTAGTGATCATCTTCCATCAGCGTTGGCCCCTGGAATCCAAGAAGTATATGGGTCTGGGCTTTGTCTTGTTTGGTATCAACTTTTTCTCTAATTTCAGTAGGAGGAGCCTCGGCATTTATAACTGGAGCTGGAGTATTGGCTTTTTCCATTCCACCAAAATCCCTCTTAATAGTCTCAAGCACCTCTTCTTCATTCACATTGCCTACAACTGTAATAACTAAATTTTCAGGTCTGGCATATTTAGCATAGAATCTACGTAGGCTCTGGGGATCAAAAGCACTTACATTCTCTGCACTGCCCAGAGGATTTAGCTTATATGGATGCTCGGTGTATAGAGTATTGAGGAACAGATTAACGGTTGTCCTTAATAGGTTATCACCTTGACGATTAATATCTGCAAGTATTTCTCTTCTTGCACGCTCTGTTTCCTCAGCATCAAAGCTTGGATTTAAAATGACATCTGAGAATATCTCCATAGCAGGCACAAAATTCTTGCTTAGTGACTCAACAGATACACCAAAGCTATTTCTACCTGAGAAACCATCAACTTCTCCAGCAATAGACTCTATTTGCTCAGCAATCTCGAGTGCGCTTCTAGATTCAGTTCCCCTTGTGAGCATGCGGGAGACGAAATTTGAAACCCCGTTTGAGGCCTCATCTTCATATCTAACTCCACCTAAGAATGCTGCTCTTGCAGCAAAAAGAGGTACTGAGTCGTTTCTCTTTATAAGAACTGTAATGCCGTTTTGTAGAACATACTTACTAACTTCTCCAGCCATGGTATCTTGAGCCGCAGCTTGATCTAAATTGACACTATCATTCGCTTGAACCTCTTCCTCAATAACCGCCATTGTGTCTTTTTCTATAAGAACTTCACCCTTTCCAGCATTTTGCTTTTGTAATTCTTTGGATGTTTTCTCAATGATAGCCCTAATTTCTTCTTCTTTGATAGTAATGCTATTTGTCGGGAGCAAAAATCCAGCAGTCAAATTCTCATCACTAAAGTATGTTTGCGCTGCAAGCATAATGTCCTCTGGAGTAACTTTAGATACTCCATCCAAATACTCTTCTTCATATCTAAAGTCATCTGTTTCAACTTCATAAAATCCAAGTTTTTGAGCCTGACCCTGCATTGTTTCTTTTGTATACAGAGCATCACTCTCGAGATTCACTTTGACCCTTTGCAACTCCTCTTCACTAACAGGTTCATATTTTAGTCTATAAGTTTCTTTTACTATTTCCGTTAGGGCCTCTTTTGACTTCGCGGGATCTATGCTTCCACCGACTGCAAATAACCCCTCATACTTAGGAGTAAATGCATATGCATAAATACCGTTAACTAGCCCCTTATCTTCTTTAATAGTTCTATATAGTCTTGAGCTCTCTCCGCCACCAAGAATATTAGAGAGAACATCTAGAACTGGAGTATCTTCATGTTTTGCATTTGGAATATGATATGCAAGTGAGAAATATCCCTCTTGAAGAGTCTTGTCTATAACATAGGTTTTCATCCCCTTCTGCTTGGGCTCATCGGCTATGACACACTCGGGAAGCTCTCTTGATGGAAATTTTCCGTAAAGCTCTTCAATTTTAGGCATTACTTCGGCACTATCAAAATCTCCTACTACAACAAGCACCATATTATTAGGCGCATACCATTTCTTATAGAAATCTGTAATCCCTTCTCTTGTGAAACTTTTTACACTTTCCTCAGAACCTATCACAGGACGTCCATATGGGTGCTCAGTAAAAGTAGTTGAGAACATCTTCTCACTTAGATTTCTGGATGGTGAATCCTTACCTCTTCTTATTTCCTCAAGCACAACTTCTAATTCTTTACTGAGCTCATCAGGGTCAAAGGTAGAGTTTTGCATTGCATCAGAGAGCACATCAAGGGCAGTATCTAGAAATCTGCTGGCTATAACAACATAATAGACTGTCTCATCAAATGAAGTGAAGGCATTAATATTACCTCCGCTAGCCTCTATAACCTTTGCAATCTCACCTACATCCCTTTTCTCTGTACCTTTAAACAACATATGTTCATGCACATGGGCAAGTCCGTATTCGCCTTCCACTTCGCAAGCACTACCGGTTTTCACCCAAACATTTACAGCCACTACAGGTGAGGCACGATTCTCCTCTAGGATCACTGTTAAACCATTATCTAGTTGGTATTTTGTAATTTCAGTGGTTGTTGTTTCTATATTCTGATTATCCATTGATTTCTCCTCTTGGCTGCAAGAAACAACCAGTATACCCAAGATAAAAAATATTAGTGAGAGGCTTGGGAATATTGCTTTTAAGTTGTTTTTAGTATCTAGTCCAAATACTGCTTTTGGTAATTTTAGAAGATTCATATGCCTACCTTAAAGTATGTTTTTATAACCTATACGTAGTAACTCTGCACTCAGTTTTAGTATATTAATAAGGGTTTATTAATAAAGTTTTAATTGACCGAGACCAAATATGATTATATCTAATAATATATCCGGGAGTTTTCAGAACACCACTACTTTTTTATGAACCGCTCTTAGGTATTTCTGTTTCATCAGATAACTTGGGCTTACCTTTCAGTTGTTTCACTCCATATAGCACAAGGCCAACTACAGCATAGAGATATACAATGGAAATAAACATAATCTCAGGATGAGTTATAACAGCTGCCAATATTATCGCAGCTACTACGAGAGCATTAAAGGGTCCGCCAAGATTAGGATAGGGACGTTTACTATAATGAACATTGCTTACCATCAATAACCCTATGACTGGAGCTGCTACTAGAAAAAACCATACCACTCTAGAATCCGGAACAATATTTAGTGCTGTCAGCAAAACAACTGGTGAAATCATTAGTCCTGCAGCGGCTGGACTTGGAAGTCCTGTGAAGCTGAATTTCTCCTCAGCTCCTGACTGCACGTTAAACCTGGCAAGTCTTAGCGCTGTGCAAACAACATAAAACAATACCGCCATTAGCCCGATTTTCCCCGATCCCATAAGCACCCAGCAATATATAAGCACCGCAGGGGCTACGCCAAAAGATACAAGGTCTGACAATGAATCATAAGAGAGTCCAAATTTACTTTCGTGATTAAAAAATCTTGCAAGCTTACCATCCATCATATCTAGAAAAGCGGAGATAACAATAAATGCTCCAGCCCACCAGAATCTTCTAAAAACCCATTCTTCAGAAGCCCCACCAGCAGAGAGTGCTACTATAACTTCTATAGTAGTCATAATAGACAAAAGCCCACAAAACAAATTGCCGGTAGTAAACAAGTTTGGCAGTACAGGCATTACTCTTTGTCTCTTTGATTTTTTTCTCTTATCTCTCATCTAACTCTCCATCCTTGCCAAAACACTCTCACCTGCCCAGACTCTTTGCCCCACTTCAACCTCAAGTGTGGAGCCCTCGGGCAAATACAAATCAACCCTGGATCCAAATTTAATGATACCAAATCTTTCACCACTTTTAAATTCCATCTCTGGCTCAGCATATGAAACTATTCTGCGTGCTAAAAACCCGGCTATCTGTGACACAACTATCTCTTTCCCGTCCGGGGTTTGTATGAGTGTAGATAGACGTTCATTATCATCTGACTTTTTTTTCATATTCTCCGGGTATAGCCAACTAGGCATATTAGCAATGTGAAAACTACCTGGAGTATATTTCTTCGCTATAACTTTACAGTCTACAGGCATTCTGTTTATATGGCAGTCATAGACAGCAAGAGATATGCTTATTTTTTGGGCTGCAGAATTTATAAAATCTCTCTCATAGGAATCCTCAACAAATATAATTACCCCATCTGCAGGAGAAAGATATGCACCTGGATCATCTGGGATATTTCGTTTAGGATCGCGAAAGAAAAAAACATTTAAAATGGCTAGAAGAATAAGTATGAAGGATAGAACTGTAAATCCAAGCACCGCAGCTGCCCATGCAAGAATGGACAATACCCCGATATAGACAAATCCCTCAGACGCAACTGGCGCCCGTCTTATCCTCATTAGTTCTTAGTTTTATCGACCAGCTTGGTCTTAAAGAGAGAGCTCATCATCTCTCGAAGCTGCCCACCTATATCTTCTATTGGATGCTCTTGACCTTTCTTAAGTAGAGCATTGTATACAGGGCGTCCAGCTTTGTTCTCGAGAATCCACTCTCTTGCAAATTCACCGTTTTGAATTTCGGTTAGAATCTTCTTCATTTCCTTCTTAGTTTCTGCGGTAACAACCCTTGGTCCTCTTGTGAGATCACCATACTCTGCAGTGTCACTAATGGAATAACGCATATTGGTTATTCCGCCCTCATATATTAGATCAACAATTAGCTTAACCTCATGACAGCATTCAAAATATGCCATCTCTGGTGGGTAGCCAGCTTCTACTAATGTTTCAAACCCTGCCTGAATTAATGCTGTAACACCACCGCAAAGAACTGCCTGTTCACCGAACAGATCAGTTTCTGTTTCATTTTTGAAAGTTGTTTCAATTATTCCAGCTCTTCCACCACCTATTGCGCCTGCATATGCAAGAGCAAGATCCTTTGCCTCTCCAGTAGCGTCCTGATGAACAGCAATAAGCATTGGAACTCCGGCTCCATCCTCAAACTGACCCCTTACTGTATGTCCTGGTGCTTTAGGAGCTACCATAAAGACATCTACGTTTGGTGGAGGAACAATTTGACCATAATGAATATTAAGTCCATGGCTAAACACAACTGCGTCGCCAGCACTTAGATTTTCTGCAATACCTTGTTCATATATATCAGCCTGACTTGTATCAGGAGCAAGTATCATAATTATGTCAGCCCATTTAGTAGCTTTATCCACTGTCATTACATCAAATCCGGCTCCTTTAGCCTTATCCCAGCTACCACTTCCTTTCCTAAGTCCAATTGCAACACTCATACCACTGTCTCTTAGGTTTTGTGCGTGAGCATGCCCTTGGCTACCATATCCTACTATTGCAACTTTTCTTTTTTTAAGTTTTTTCTGATTTATATCCTTATCGTAGTAAACCTTCATTACTTATCTCCTTCTTCTGCATTAGAATTTTTAGCATCTCGTTTCATAGCTACAGTACCAGTGCGCGCTATTTCTTTTATTCCCATAGGCTCTAGTAGATCTATAAATGCGTTAACCTTTTCTTTATCACCTGTAAGTTCAAGTGTGTAAGATTCAGAACCCACATCTACAACCTTGGCCCTGAATATATCTGCCATCCTCAATATCTCAGCCCTCGTACTCTCCTTTGCCTCAACCCTGATTAAGATCATCTCTCTCTCAACCCTTGTTTCATCAGTTAGATCATCAACCCATATAACATTTACCATGTTATTGAATCTCTTTATGACCTGCTCGATGATAAAATCATCACCAGTGGTAACTAGAGTAATACGGGATGTATCCGGATCCAGTGTCTCAGCTACATTTAAACTTTCAATGTTAAAACCCCTAGCGCTAAACAAACCAGCTACTCTGGAAAGCACTCCTGATTCATTGTCTACAAATAGAGAAATTGTGTGTCTCACTGATTATGAACCTCCGGAATTAATCCAATAATATAGAACTAAAACATATATGGGGAATTCAAACCTAGATCCCAATACTAAAAAACGCAAATATTATACTCAATACTCCAAATTAAGCCACATCAGGAGTAGTAGCCATTATCATATCATTCATAGCGCCGCCTGGAGCAATCATTGGATAAACAAGCTCTTCACAGTCAACCATAACCTCTATGAGAACAACTCCTTTTGTAGATAAACCTTCTTTAAGAGTCGATTCCAAATCTTCCGGTCTATCAACCCTAAGCCCCTTAGCCCCAAAGGATTCAGCAAGCATAACAAAATCAGGAAGTACGCCAAAACGAGAGGCTGAGTAATTCCCATCAAAGAACATTGTTTGCCACTGCCTTACCATACCATGATGACCGTTATTAAGGAGCATGATAGTAAGATCCATTTTGTGCTCAACTGCGGTGGCGAGCTCCTGCATATTCATCTGGAAGCTGCCGTCTCCGCTTACGCATACTACCTGTCTGTCAGGACAAGCAAACTTGGCGCCCATGGCTGCTGGAAAACCAAAGCCCATAGTGCCTAGACCACCTGAGGTGATATGAGTTCTAGGATGATTGAATTTGTAGAACTGTGCTACCCACATTTGATGCTGACCAACGTCAGAAACAATTATTGCATCATCATTTGTGATATTACTAAGTGTATCAATAGCATAAGTAGTTAAAATTTTATCGCCTGTTTGATTGTAACTCATAGGATGTTTCTTATCCCACTCTTCAATTTGTGCACGCCACTCTTTGCGGTCTTTTTCGATTTTTTCAGGTAGCGCATCGAGAAGCTGCTGTAGAACTAATTTTGCATGCCCTAATATAGGACAATGAACTATAATATTTTTATCAATTGTTGATGGGTCTATGTCTATATGTATAATCTCGGCATCTGGGGAAAACTCATCGAAGTTACCTCCAGTTGCCCTATCGTCAAACCTTGCACCTATTGAGATAACAAGATCACTATTATGTACAGCCATATTTGCAGCATATGAGCCGTGCATACCTAGCATATGAACAAACAAAGGATCATTGCTAGGATAAGCTCCAAGCCCCATTAGAGTAGAAGTAACAGGTATTTCCAGCTTGTGAGCAAACTCCTTAAGTTCTGGACTAGCTTCTGCATGAATTATCCCGCCGCCGCCAAAAATTATAGGACGCTTTGATTTAAGAATCATATCAACTGCTTTTTGTATCTGCTTTGGATCGCCTTTAGTTGGAGGTTTATAACCTCTTAAACTAATTTTATCAGGTATTACAAGCTCGTCTTCCTCTAATATTACATCTTTTGGCATATCAACAAGCACTGGGCTCGGTCTTCCCGAGCTAGCAATATAAAATGCTTCTTTCATAGTTTTAGGAAGATCAATCGCTTTTCTAACTAGATAGTTATGTTTTGTACAGGGACGCGTAATACCAATGTGATCTGCTTCCTGAAAAGCATCGCTTCCAAGATATGGCAGAGGAACCTGTCCGGTGAAAACTACTATAGGAGAAGAATCCATTTGGGCTGTTGCAATACCGGTAACAGTATTAGTAGCAGCAGGTCCTGATGTACAAAGAACTACGCCCGGCTTGCCTGAAGCTCTGGCATAGCCATCTGCCATGTGGGTTGCTCCCTGTTCGTGTCTAGTAAGGACGTGTTTGATTTTACCTTCAAATTTGGGCAGAACATCATACACTTTGAGTACGTAGCCGCCGGGAAGTCCGAATACTACGTCTATTCCTTCCTCAATAAGAGTTTCAAAAAACATTTCGGCGCCAATCATTCTAGCCATTTCAGTTTACCCCCGTGCGGTTTGTACTGCCCAAAACCTTTTAGTTATTTGTTTTAAAATCGTTTATTTTTGATTCCATTCTATCTTTAAGTGAAAGCTTGATTTTCTTGAGTCTACGAACTTCAACCTCATCATCGAGTGTTAGACTTTCTTTTTTCTCAAGATTGTTAACTACCTCATCAAGTTCTCTATGTTCGAAATATATCGTTTTAAACTCTTCGTCTTTCTCAAGCAATTTCTCTATTATCTCTGATTCGCTCATCTTATCTCCCTTGTTTTAATATTTCTGCCTCGGATTTCCTCAAATAATGAGGAGCCATATTTATGACTTCATCCAATACAGATTTATTATCAAGTCCCTCTTTAAATTTGCTAACTTCCGCAAGAGCCACATTTGACGCTCTTGGAGAATTCAAATTGAGAGGGGTAAACATTATACCAGGACTCAAATTATCTTCCAGATAATCCTTGTAAAGTAAAGCTCCATCTCCAACAAAAATAGTATTATCTTTAATTATTTCTACAAGTCCTTGAGGAGAAATCACCATATCTTCAGTCATTCTCTCTAACTCGCCATTATTAGAGCAAAAGAGAGCAGTAAAAACTTCTCCCTTCCTTGCATCTATCACAGGACAGATATTATAAGGAACATAAGGCAAATTCATCGCTAGTGCCTTTAAAGAAGAAACACCAATTAGGGGAATACCCAAAGAGTAGCAAATCCCTTTTGCAGTTGATATTCCTACCCTTAAAGAAGTAAATGACCCGGGCCCTAATGAAACTGCAACTCCGGTCAAATCTGACTTTTCCATATTTAGCTCAGAGAGAAGCCAGTCTATAGACGGCACTAGTTTTTCAGTATGCACAGGTCCTATATTAAAATAGTACTCACCTAAGATGCTATCTTCACTTACAATAGCGATACTCCCTGCATATGTTGATGTCTCAATTGCTAGTATTTTCATATTTTTTCTAATCTTATTGGAATAAAAAAACCAAACACAAAGAACTACGACGATTCTAAATCATGAATCACAAAACTAGAGCAGAATCTGTATTAAAAATAGGTTACGACATTTAGTCTAATAATTTCGCGAGATTTGCCAACCCAACCACTTTTCCAAGAACTACAACTTACTTTTCTTTAATCAACCCACTATGTACAAAGATCTCTTCTTTTAACTTATCCGAAATCTCTGGGTTATCCTTTAGGAAAGCACGTGAGTTCTCCCTACCCTGTCCTAATCTTTCTCCATCATATGAATACCATGTACCACTTTTTTCAACGATATTTGCCTTTGCACCGATGTCTATCATTTCACCGGTTTGAGAAATCCCCTCTCCAAACATTATATCAAACTCAGCATTTCTAAATGGGGGAGAGACTTTATTTTTCACCACTTTTGCTCTTACTCTGTTACCTTTAACCTCGTCACCTTCTTTTACTGAACCGATCCTGCGAATATCTATCCTCACAGATGAATAAAACCTAAGCGCATTACCACCACTGGTTGTTTCAGGGTTCATATAGGGAAGAGTCCCAATCTTCATCCTAATCTGGTTTACAAATATTACAAGAGAGTTAGATCTTCCTACAGTAGCCGTTAATTTTCTCAAAGCCTGAGACATGAGTCTTGCCTGAAGACCTACATGTGTGTCTCCCATTTCTCCTTCAATCTCCGCCCTAGGGACAAGTGCAGCTACTGAGTCCAAAACGATTACATCAACTGCGCCTGATCTTACCAATGTATCGACAATCTCAAGTGCCTGCTCACCAAAGTCCGGCTGAGAGATTAAAAGGTCGTCCACCTTTACGCCAAGATTCTGGGCATAATTTGGGTCAAGCGCATGCTCAGCATCAACAAACGCGGCAATACCGCCTTTTTTGTGAGCTTCTGCTATAACATGAAGAGCAAGAGTTGTTTTTCCTGAAGACTCTGGACCATAAATCTCGATAACTCTTCCTTTTGGAAACCCCCCAACTCCAAGAGCTGTATCTAACCCAATTGAGCCTGAAGAGATAACTTCAAGTTGAGGTATCGGAGAATCCGAGCCAAGTCTCATTATAGATCCTTTACCAAACTGCTTCTCAATAGATGAGATTGCAAGATCTATAGTTTTTTCTTTTTCACCAGATTTCTTTGTTTCTAATTCACTGTTAGTAGTTGCTTCTTTAGTCATAATGGCTCCCAATTATACATTATTTAATAAAATTTGCCTAATCATATAAAGCGTATTTAAAACGGTTATCAATTTAATCTCTTCACGGTTTCCACGGAAGTGAAATTCGCGTGATATTGTTCCAGACAAAGAGCTATCTACTCCAACAAATACAGTGCCTACAGGCTTCTCTGTCGTCCCTCCTCCTGGTCCTGCAATGCCTGAGATTCCAACACCAATACTAGATCCCGCTAGATTTCTGACCCCCTTTGCCATTGCCTCTACAACTGGCGCGCTAACTGCCCCATTAGCCTCGATCAGTTCCATGGGAACACCAAGTATGTTGTGTTTTGCTTGATTACTGTATGAGATCACACCTTCTAGAAAATATTTTGAACTCCCTGGAATATTAGTGATTCTATGTGATAGCAGCCCCCCTGTACAGGATTCTGCAGTTGAAAGAGTCAAACTCTTTTCTTGAAGAATATTGCCTACTACTTCCTCTAGCATCTCCCCAGTGGTTGTAAAAACATGATGGCCGAGTCTGGAGTGGATATCTTCCAAGAACTCATTCATTAATTCTTGAGCCTCAGAAGTTGTGTCTCCAAAAGAGGATACCCTCAAATGAATCTCCCTGAAATGGGCTCTGTAGCCAAGCTTTACACCGTCCCTCTCAATCCCCTCCAGTTTTTGAGCAACTTCAGATTCAGGAAACCCAAAAGTTTTAACGAGCCTCATACAGGATTTCTTCATATCAGGATTTAAATTCTTTAACTCTGGTATTACATACTCTTCCATCATGGCTCTAAATTCTTTTGGCACCCCTGGGAGAAAGAAGAAAACAGTATTATCAGCCTCAAAGCTAAACCCTGGAGCAGTACCCCATTTGTTAAGTAGAGTATGGCAGCCCTCGGGCAGATATACCTGCTTCATATTAGTCTCGCTTACTTTTCTGCCTATCCTCTCAAATCTCTGAACCATCATATCCAGAGCAGCTTGGTTAAGCTCAAGCTCTACATTGAAAAAGTCTGCGGCGACTTCAATCGTCAGATCATCAGGTGTGGGCCCAAGCCCACCAGTTACTATCACAGCATCTGCTCTATCTCTTGCAGTAGCAAAAGCAGCTTCTAGAATTTCTTTATCATCACCTACGGTTGTATGATAAGTGACATCAAACCCAAGCCCCGTAAGCGTCTGCCCAGCCCACTGGAAGTTGCCGTCCCTTGTGAGCCCACTCATAAGCTCATCGCCTGTTGTAAGAATCTCTATTCTCATTATTTAACTCTTAATTTTTAACTCCAAAATACCCAGTGTCCTAGTATATGGAGAGTAATGCACGCATACACTCCAGCGGCTACATCATCTATCACTATCCCCCACCCGCCTGGCAGCTTCTCAAATTTTCTAACCGGATAGGGTTTTGTTATATCAAACAACCTAAACAATAGAAAACCAAGGAATATATTGCTAATTGTTGGTGGAACTAAAATCATTGTTACTAGATATCCGCATACTTCATCAGCTACCACCTGTCCTGGGTCGTGTTTGCCATAAATCTCCTCTGCAATAGTCGATGCCCAGACCGATATTAATATTATTAAGACCGTAATTGCCAAATATAAGTATAGTGGAGTAAACGTTAGTGCATAGAAAAGCGGAATTGCCGCTAGTGTGCCGAATGTCCCTGGACCAACTGGAATTAATCCCACATAGAAAAATGTAGCGATGGTATTCGCAACAAACTTTTTAAGGTTCATTTAAACATTGAGTTTGCATCTTTGGTCGAAGGTGTCAAGGAATAGTAGTTCCCCAAAATCTGATAATTCTTGAAATTCTATGCACAACACGTAGAATCTGTACTGCATTTATTAACCATTTAATAGGAGTACTACTCATGGCAAACCCACTCGAGAACAGCTGGGCATTAATACTTGGAGCTTCAAGTGGTTTCGGAGAAGCAGCAGCACTTGAATTAGCTAATCAGGGCATGAACATCTTTGGCGTGCATTTGGACAGAAAAGGCACCATGCCTCATGTGGAAGGAATACAGGAGCAAATCAAAGCAAAAGGTAGGCAGGCCTACTTCTTTAATGTTAACGCATCAGATCCCGATAAGAGAAATGAAGTTCTTGTTGAGATGGAGCAAGTACTAGATCAGAACAATAACCCAGGAAGTTTAAAAGTACTTATTCACTCCCTTGCTTTTGGGACTTTAAAACCCTATATAGCAGATGACGAAAAATCACGCTTAAATAGTAAGAACTTTGATATGACATTAGACGTCATGGCGCACAGTCTTGTTTATTGGACTCAGGAAGTTGTGGCTAGGAAACTAATGGGAGAAGGCGGCAGAGTTTTTGCTATGACAAGCGCAGGCGGGCACAGAATATGGCCAACATACGGAGCCGTATCAGCTTCAAAAGCTGCACTTGAGTCTCATATACGCCAACTAGCGTATGAACTCTCACCAAAAGGCATAACCGCAAATGCAATTCAAGCAGGAGTCACTTTAACACCAGCTCTTGAAAAAATTCCAGGAAGCGAAGAAATAGTAAAACACGCAACAGCAGTAAACCCTGCAAATAGACTCACAACTACCCAAGATGTCGCAGAGGCCATAGCAGCCCTAAGCGGTCCAGGAACACATTTTCTAACAGGAAATGTAATTAAAATAGACGGCGGCGAAGATCTAATCTAATTAGGAAACCACATGAGTAAAAAAGTAACTTTATACAATACACTCTCTCAGAAAAAGGAAGAGCTTGTACCATACGAAGAAAATAAAATAAGAATGTATGTCTGCGGACCTACAGTATATTCATCAGCCCATCTGGGCCACGCAAGAGCAGCAGTAACGTTTGATGTAATAGAGCGGTTTCTGACTTATTTAGGTTACGAAGTTACATATGTAAGAAACTTCACTGACATCGATGACAAAATAATTGCAAAGGCCAATGAAACTGGCGTGCCTGCAAATGAAATTTCTGAGAAATACATTGAGGAATACATTGAGGACATGGCTTCAATTGGAGTCAAACCCCCTACAATTCAACCCAAGGTCACTGAGCACGTATCTGAGATTATCGAGATGATTCAGAGAATCATTGATAATGGTCATGCGTATCAATCTGATGGTGACGTATTTTTCTCAGTTAAAAAGTTCAATGGCTATGGCAAGCTATCGAAAAGAGATCCTGATGACATGCTAGCTGGAACCAGAATTGATGTGAATGAGAAGAAAGAGGACCCACTCGATTTTGCACTCTGGAAAGCGGCCAAACCCGGAGAGCCTTTCTGGGAAAGCCCATGGGGAAATGGACGCCCTGGTTGGCATATTGAGTGCTCCCTTATGAGCACAAAATACCTAGGCGACAGCTTTGATATTCATGGGGGCGGAAAGGATTTAATATTTCCTCACCACGAAAATGAGATAGCTCAGTCAGAAGCAGCCACTGGAAAGCCATTTGCCAAGTACTGGGTACACAACGGACTCATTCAAATAAACCGAGAGAAGATGTCCAAATCAATCGGAAACATACTAAACGTAAGAGAAGCAGTTTCTATGTGGAGCAAAGAGGCAATTAGGCTCTTTTTCCTCTCCCATCAATATCTAAATCCGGCTGACTTCTCAGATACAACAATGAACGAAGCTGAAGCTGCACTTGAAAGACTATATATCACACTCAAGCGTGCAAAAGATGCAAGCAAAAATGAAAGTAGCAAAGATGAAGATACAGAACTAGCCGCAACTTTAGAGAGCTTTAAAGAGCGCTGGGTTAAATCGATGTGTGATGATTTTAATACCGCAGAGGCTCTTGGCAGCTTGTTTGAATTAACACGAGCTATCAACAGATCGCTCGACTCCAAAGGCTCTACACCTACCCTTCAAACTGCACTTGAAGAGATAAATCTTTTTGGGGACACGCTTGGAATTCTAGAATATGATCCTGATGAATACCTTCAAGGACATAAGCTTGAGAAAGCTTCATCTGATATTACAGAGGAAGAAATTGAGGCGCTTATTCAAGAGAGGATTGAAGCACGTAAAGAAAAGAACTGGGCACGTGCAGATGAGATCAGAGACGAGCTTGATGAAAAGGGAATCCTTCTTGAAGATAAAGCCGACGGCACCATCTGGCGGGTAAAGTAGGCAGACAGGGCCTGCTGACGTCAAGGTTCTTAAAAGTTGTGATGATGGATTAAAACTCTGAGATTTAATTTAGTCAAATAGTTACTGAGAACTAGTCCACCAGCGCAAGCTCTTCGCTATACCCAAACACCCATATACTCAAGTGCACGCTTAATATTGGCAGGAGTCTGAGTTTCCCCTCTACAGCTATACCAACATGCAGTGCAGTTAGTCTTTTCATAGAGATCTGGACGATATTCGGAGTAATGTGCGGTAACAGGCATCTCAGAGCAGCGTTTTAAATGACCGCTTGGAGTAACCTGAATGTGACTTATCCCAGCTGTGCATCCTGGAATGCCACCCGTTTTAAAAAACCTAGGAATCTCATTTAAGTAATACTCAGTTGAAAGTATTGTTCCTTTATACTCTCTTCTCATACGAATGAGCTCGTCTACAAGATTTTGAACTTTCTTTAATTGCTCAGTATGAACAGAGTGTTCTTCGTTATTAGTTTTCATAACACAATAGGAGCTAAATGAAATACCCACTCCCCATTCATGAGCCTTTCTGGCAAGCTCGGGAACCTGGTCTAGGTTATCTTCCATTATAATTGTGTTCATTATTATCTTCTGATTAGGAAACCTCTTACCCAACTCAGGCATTAATGTAGATAGCTTATCCCAAAGCCCTGGAATACCCCTATAGACGTCATGCTGCTCATTTGGAAAATCAAGTGAGATCGCAATCTGATTTATTCCAGCATCAAAAAGCTCTTGGGCTTTATCTACTGTCAGCAAATCACCTTTGGTAACCATAGAGGTGAAAATAAAGTAGGAGCACTCTTTTATCTGCCTAACAATATCTGGAAGATCTTTCCTAAGCATAGGCTCACCACCAGTAATAACTGCTACAAGAGGATCAATCTTCTTGATAACAGGGCGGTAATCATAAATACGCTCTTCATGTCGGGTCTGCCAGTAATCACAAAAGTCGCATTTAGCATTACAGAGCTTAGTAATCTCTAAATTTACGAGTTTTGGTCTTCCTGTTGCTTTGTTCTGAAAGAATTTAATTGCGCCTTTTAGGCTTTCTTGAGGTGTAATCATTAGGCTATTTTATACATTACTATGGACAGTTTATCAAGTAACATTTAACAAATATAACCTGCTGGTAGAAAGCATGTTGACTTATGAGGGTGTTTTTAGTTTAATAGAGAATAGAGGTGAGTATTGGGTAAGAAAACAATAGAGTTGCAAGTAGTTCAATGCGATTACGTAGATGAAAATGGTGATCGTTGTGCAAATGAAGGAAACAGAGAGTCATTAAGGATCTGCTGTGTATGTGGAATTGATGTATGCGAGAGCCATTCTGATTTAAGCATAGTAACATCACGAGTTCTAGACAACAACATGCTTGTCGCAGGCCAGCATCGTCATGTATATCCTTTATGTGCCCAGCATGTTGATAATTTAATGAATTTGATTTTAGAAAAGTTTGGCAATAATTATGAAATCCCGCCAAGTTATTACGGTGGCTTCCCAGGAGCAACGGGCACACCAAATGCCAAACCAATCTTTTTCAACAAACCTAGCAGATCATCTGATGAAAGTTTCTAGTATTGTTGACTTATCATCCTCAATTTAGTTTAATAGACAAACATGTCCAAAAGAGAGATCGAGAGAGAAGTATTTCAATGTGACCACGTGGATGAAGAAGGTAATCGCTGCATTAATGAAGGGGATAACCAAGCTATACAAGTTTGCGGTGTGTGTCATAAGGATCTTTGCATTACCCACTATGAACTAACAACTGTGACGGTCCAAGGAACTAGAGACCACTTTACATATTATTTCTGTCCCCATCATAACGATCAATTTATAGAAACTCTTGTAGACAAATTTGGGGATACCAGACCCATACCACAAAGTGGATATGGTCTTAACTTAAATTAAGTTTGATAGCAAAACATTCTCTATACAAAACTATATTGACTTATTGGTTTGGATTTAGTTTAATTGGTAAAGGGATATATCAGATTATTAAAGTTTGATGTAATTGGGGTTAGAACTTTTTAATGCAAAAGGAGAAGATTCAATGTCCACTAAAACTATAACCGTAGAAATGTACCAATGTGATTTTGTTCACGAAAACGGCACGCGCTGTGAGGGTGAAGGGGAGCGTCAAGGCATAAAAGCATGTGCACTGTGCAATAAGGACCTATGCAGCAGGCATTATGAGCAGGTATCAGTGTCAAGTAGAGGTGGTAGAGAGACCCTTATTTACCATTTTTGCGAAGATCACATCAATGAATTTTTAGAGACCCTCATAAACACGTTCGGAGACACTCGTCCAGTAGCATATGGCGGAATGGCTAAATAGATTAAATTACAACTCTTAAGGTATTATTAAGTTGTGCGACAGATAGCATTAACATTATTACTTCTATGTTCAGTTATTGTTCTTTTCTCAAATCAGGCTCTTGCACAAGAGAACTCCAAGTATGCATTAATCATTACAATTGACGGACTCAGACCTGACGCAATTACTGAGCAAAACTCCCCTAATCTTTTAGAACTTATAAAGCTGGGCTCTTACTCGCCCACTGCAAAAACTGTTGACCCTCCAAAGACACTCCCTTCACATACTTCTTTAGTCACAGGACTTGTTCCCAAAAAACATCTTACGTTTATTAACGAATGGATAGATGGAATGGGACATACAAAATTTGAGACAATATTT
>JAJCZS010000047.1 GCA_029262275.1 Deltaproteobacteria bacterium
TAGAATCTTAATTAGATAGGAGGTAGTTACTGCGACCCAATCTGAAATTGAGAATACTATGTTGAGCTTAAATAGAACCTTATTACCTACACTTATTATTTTGTTATCTTTGTTCATGTATGCATCCGAATCAAGTGGGCAGGCCAGAAAAGCTAGATCCGAAGGATTTGACCCTAATGAGCCGCCGGAGACTAAGTATGAGATACTGCCCTACCTTACTTTTGGCTCACAGCTTGAGTTTGAGTATAAGCTAGATAGAAATAAAGATTTAGACGGTTCTACAGATGAGGATTTATCTACTATAGAGCCAGCTGTTGTCTTGGCATTTTCATTTGACCCCTTTAGTTTCCTTCAGGCTTTTGTTAGTTTCAAAATTGGTGCTGAATTTGAGATAGAAGACGGCCGAAACAAAAAAGACAGAGCTATTTTTGAATTAGAAGAGGGATATCTTTTTTTTAAGGATCTTTTTGAAGACAGATTCTCATTTCAAATAGGCCGTCAGCAGTTTGATGATGAAAGGCAGTGGTTATATGATGCTGAGTTAGACGGAGCAAGAGCCTTTATTCTTCATTGGGGAATTGTGACCCAGCTGTCATTTAGTCGCGGAGGATTTGTTAATAGGGACCTTTTAAGAAAAGATGCAGGAGACAAGATCAATAATTATGCAGTTTACAGTACATATTACTTCAATGAAGATACAAATATCGCTGCATATTTTCTAGCACGTGATGACACAACAGGAGAAAATAACAGCCCTATTTTTCTGGGTGTCCATTCAGATGGTGAGGTTAGTGGTAATCTTGATTACTGGCTTGAGCTCGCTTATGTGACAGGTGAAGATGGGAACAATAACATTAGCGGATTTGGTTTTGATGTTGGCTCAACATATGCATTTGATGTGAGATTCGAGCCATCTTTAACTTTAGGTTATGCATTTGGCACCAGGGAGTTTAGACAGACGGAACTTCAGGGAAATGAGGGGGATTTTAACGGTGTTGTAGACTTCCTGTACTACGGTGAGTTCTTTGAGCCAGAGCTTAGCAACATGTCAATTATTACAGCAGCTACAGGTATTAATCCAACCGAAGAATCATCGATCGACCTTGTTTACCACTATTATTTCCAAACCAAAGCATCAGATGAACTAAGAGATTCTAATTTAGACGCGGAACCTGACGGTATTAATAAAAGCCTAGGCAGCGAACTTGATCTCATCCTTGGCTACGAACAAAAAGAAGAGAAATTAGCCATAGCTCTATCGTTAGGTGTCTTCTTTCCAGGAAATGCGTTCCCATCTGATGCTGTGAATGGTTTTATAACAAAATTAGTTATGGCTTATGAGTTCTAGGAGGTAAGGCAATGAGAATATTGGTTATCGAAGACGATAAAAAAATCGCATCATTTATAGCTAATGGATTGAAACAAGCAGGATTTGCTGTGGATGTCGCTTATGATGGAGAGGAAGGACTCAATCTAGCTTTAGCTGAGCCTTATGATGCAGCTGTAGTTGATATAATGCTCCCCATTTTAGATGGTCTAAGCGTTATTGAAGAGCTTAGGTCTAATAATATTAATACGCCAGTAATTATCCTGAGTGCAAAGCGGAGTGTTGATGACCGGGTCAAGGGATTAGAAATAGGAGGAGACGATTATCTAACCAAGCCTTTTTCCTTCTCTGAGCTTCTAGCCCGTATCTATGCCCTTATGAGAAGATCAACCGGAGCGGCTGAAAGCACAAAACTCAAGGCAGGAAGCTTATCGATGGATTTACTTAACAGAGAAGTAATTAGAGACGGGAAGAAAATTAATCTTCAACCACGTGAATTTGCATTACTGGAATACCTTATGCGAAGTGCAGACAGAGTTCTTTCCAAAACACTTATTCTGGAGCACGTATATGATTACAACTTCGACCCTCAGACCAATGTTGTTGATGTTCTGGTTTGTAGATTAAGAAACAAAGTCGACAAAGATTTTGAGAAAAAAATGATTCACACCATTAGAGGGGTGGGCTATGTTCTTAAAGAATCCTAAACTATTACTTAAATCAAATAGTTTCAGGCTTATTACTTGGTATACCGTGTTCTTTGTTCTAAGCTCTCTCGCAATTAATATTTATGCATATACTGTAATCTCATCCTATATATATGAACAAAGCAGGGCAGAAGTTGAAGAAGATATTTTAGAGCTTAAGGAAATTTATGAAGAAAACGGGATTGAAGCACTCTCAGCTGACGTATTTGAAGATGCTAACGACCCATTCTTTGTAAGGCTTGTAACAAGCGAGGGCATATCACCCATTCTAAGAATTCCTGATAATTGGGAAAACATTGACCCGTCATATGTAAAACAAAACATCCTACATTCAGAAGACGGCTGGACCAATATTTATGATTCTATAGAAGAGGAAGAATACGAAATAAGGACACTAAACTTAGCTGAAGGTTCAGCTCTTCAAATAGGCCAGACCATGGAAAAGAGAGAGGGGCTTCTTAGCAAAATAAGGAAAGTATATTTATTTGCTATCATACCTATAGTGCTACTTGGATATTTAGGCGGATTGTTGATAGCCGACCGTGCACTGAGTCCAATCAGACAGCTTATAAACACTCTTGATTCAATAGTTAGTAACTCAAAGATTGATGTAAGGGTTCCTGAACAGCATGCAGATAAGCTACATGACGAGCTTATTTTACTCTTCAATAAAATGCTTGATAAAATCGAGACTCTAATAAACGGCATGCGGGATGTTTTAGATAATGTCGCTCACGATCTTAGAACTCCTATGACAAGACTACGAGGTACTGCAGAAATTGCTTTGCAATCAGATAGGAATGAAGATCTTAAAGAAGCTTTGATTGATTGTGTCGAGGAAACAGAACGTATACAAATAATGTTAAACACCTTGATGGATGTATCAGAAGCCGAAACCGGAGCAATGAAGCTTAACACTGAGAAAATTAATGTTATTCCTATGATTGATGAAGTTGTTGAGCTATATAGCTACGTAGCTGAAGAGAAGGATATTGCTGTACAAACTGGCTTTCCAGAAGAGCTTTATGTTACAGCGGACAGTAGTCGTCTACGTCAGGTATTAGCCAATCTACTTGATAATGCGATTAAATATACACCTCGTGGTGGCAAAGTGGATATTGAAGCAGATCATAAAGAGAATGAAGTAGAAATAACTTTTAAAGACACAGGCGTTGGAATTTCAGAACATGAACTAGATAATATATGGGACCGCCTTTATCGAGGTGACAAGAGTCGTACAGAACGCGGCTTAGGTCTTGGGCTTAGTCTTGTTAAAGCTATAGTGGGTGCTCACAGGGGATATGTTGAGGTCCTAAGCACCCCGGGAGCAGGCTCAGCTTTCTCTGTTCATCTACCAGCCTAATCGTTGCTAATTTATCAACAAATCCTTTCCTACTTGTAACCTTCAGGAAATATTCCAGCAATTATCTCTTGATATGATTTTAGTAAATCTAAATCAGGAGGTATTACCATGAGAAGTTTATTAGAAGTTGGCG